>CAWAZN010000027.1:0-25105 GCA_963786485.1 uncultured Acidobacteriota bacterium | reverse complement strand
AAAATTGGACGGAGGCGCCGACCCGAAGTCAGCAGCCTCCACTTGTTGCGCACTATTTCAGACGCGGCGTGCACCGCGTCGGTTGCATTCACTCGTTGAAAAGATTCGTTAAGATTGTGCGACGATTTCTTTACAAAATAGAACTCCTACAAACGGCAAATGGCGGTGTCCGTAGCAAATTATCGCGCTTCGAGATTACGTGTCCATCCGTTCGACCCACCGAGCGCGCGATGCGGGAGCCACGAATGGATCGGCAAAGTATTGTGTTTCGCGCGCAACTTTGTCGTCGCTGAATTCCATAATGCTCACGGTGTAGGACGGCTTGCCGTCATAGGTCAGGATGAATTCGGTGACCCAAAGATCACCGCCGCCGATGATTCGCCGGATAGAAAACCGCTTTTTGTTCGGCTGACTCGCGCGTTGGCCCTGTATGTTGCGCCGACCGCGGGTTCGCTCGCCTGACTGCGGATATTCCAGCACGGCGTCCTCGTGATAGATGAGGTGCTCCGTTGCAAAATCGTTGGCATCGGACGCGGCCCAATGCTGATCCAGCGCCGCACGGATTTCTTGATCTCGCACTGAAGAATACTGGTCCTTCTTTTGTTGATCGTTCATCTTGAGCCTCCTAACAGGATCGAGGGTTTTACTTGATCAGGTGAGTGAGAGTCAGGTTTCCGCCGCCGGTGGTGACGATAACCAGATTCATAACAACGAGCATGGTCTCGTAACTCCAGCCGTCGGTTCCCGATTTGCCCCAGAAGCCGGTGTGCCAGGTAAATATTTTCTTTTGCATGGCGCCGAGCATAACCAAAATCAAACCGATGGCGGCGAGTTGTGCGAGAACGCCGACAATTACTCCAAGACCACCAGCGAACTCGGCTGCACCCAGAAAAATTGTGACGCTCTTGCTCATGCCAATGTCTTTGCTGCGCGTAGCCGGGTCTTGAAGATGATTGTAGCCGCTGGTGACGAACACGATGCCAACCATCAAGCGCAGGAGCAGAAGAGCAATATCGGTGAATGGAGCCAATTGCGGGAAGGTCATGAAAGTTACTCCGAACCGCTAGCTGCACCCACACACGTTCCGGCGGCGGCGAGTGACGGTGAGATAGCCAGTGACGGCGAGTAGTTTACGACGAAATCCGAGGGCCACGTGTGATTGCTCACGTTACCGGAGAAGTCAATTTTGAATCCGCTGGCTGGAGCTCCTCCACAAAGCAGGCGACAGAGTTCGCGCTCTTGATTCAATGCAGAGATGAGGTGTATAAGTTGAGTCCTCTCGTGAATTTGTTGAGGTGTTAGCCGGTGCAAAACGATCCGGTCCGCAGCGGCGGAGAACGTCTGGTCAGGAGCTTGCGTTTGCGGGCGATCCTCTTCGCCTGCCTGACGTGCTGCGGTTTGAGTTGCCTGGATGTGGCGGAACTCTTCCAGTTGCAGGACGACACCTCAAACGATTACGTGAGTACGCTCCAGACAGTTTCTGATTCTTCCCCGGTCAAACCTCGTGATGCTGATGGAAGACCTCCGATAGCGCGGCTATATCTCCTGCAACAAAAAGGGACCGCCCAACCGCGAGAGCAGCAGTTGGAATTCGTTGGTGCCAGCTCGTCACGATCGGCGACCGACCTTTTGCATTTCCTCTCTGTGCAACGAACATAGTCCTAATTTCCGCTAGCAAGGAATTTCCCCCGCATCATAGTCCCCGCTGCTCCTAACAGTGAAATCAGTTGGTCCATGGAAAATTGGGTTGAAGCTTGCATTGCGAGACTTGCGTGTGTCCAAAAACATTTAGATGGAGGGCGTGATGACGATGATTAGCGGCGAAGTGAAAGAAATGTCGAACCCGGTCGGCGGTGGCGTGCATGTGCAACAGACGAAATATGTGTATGCAGACGGGTCGCCGAGTGAGATCAAGCAATCGTGGTACAAGAGCCGCATGGTTTTTCCAATAATTCAGGTGGGAGAGACGTCGTTGAAAAAGGTCCTAGTTGCCAACGATCAGCTGGGAAGAGAGATTGCGGAAAATATCGTTCTCGGCGACCAGGTGCGCATGTTCACGTACGGCCATCTATTGCGGAAGCAGGTGATCATTGGCGTGAAATCAGAGCAAGGGCCCTCATTCCTGATGCCCGCACGCGGCTTTATGTCGGGACTTTTCTGGTATGCGGTCTTCTCGCCGATCGTGGTCGGCATCCCCGCGGTAATCGTAGGAATGATATTAGGGATGCTAGGGGGACAGTCCGGCACAGCGTTTGGTTTGTTGCTCGGAGTTCTTTATGCAGTGGGAATTTCCTGGTTCAGTGGCTTCCGATTTTATAAGGCGTACCAAGAGATGCGTGCGGAGACGTAACAGAAAGGTTGCGGTCGTTGCGTCTGGCGGCTTCCCGGATTGTTCAGCGGTTGCAGCCAAATTCACTGGAAGTTCAATACCTACACCAATGGCCATGTCACCGTCGCGACACGGCGGCCAGCGTGCGGATTGTTTGCTAGGGAGTTGGTCGCTACGCTGTATCTAGCCCACCACTTCGGGGAGAAGATCATGAAAGCATCGCAGTTTATTTCCACGGCACTATTGGGCATGCTCTTGCTGTCTGGTAGCCCGGCGTTTGCTCAAGGCAACAGTCAGGGGCATGGCCACGGCAAAGGGCACGACAAACAACACGATAACGACGACCGGGATGACCACGATGCTAACCACTACAATTATCACAAGCAAGCCATCCGCGGCTGGTACTCTGAAAACGAGAACCATCTTCCTCCTGGCCTCGCTAAAAAGGATCGCCTGCCTCCCGGACTCGAAAAGCAATTAGTTCGCAACGGAACTCTTCCCCCAGGTCTGCGAAAGCGCTTCTATCCTGCTCCCGTCGAGCTGGAGCGCCGTTTACCTCCGCCTCCGCCGGATTGCGCACACGTTTTGATCAGCGGCCACATCGTTCTGCTGAACCGCAAAACGAATCTGATCGTTGATGTTTTCGCCTTCTAACTGCCACCAACTTTCATTGTTCTTCTTTGTCTTTATTAGGGCCCTGTTCTGTTCCGTTTAGCCTGATTTCTCGACGTGCTGGGCCCGCGACTAGGATTTCAAAAGTTGGTAACCGCACCGATTCAGACACTGCCTTGGCGCAACCTCGCGCTCACATGAACAGCCGTATGTAGGTGCCAAGGCCAATCAGGACAATCGTCGCCCCAACTTCTGATAAGTCGGAGCACCGAAATCGACTTCTCTCTGCTAGTTTCTTCTCTCTCCTTGACATTCTACCTATCCTTCGTTTTAATATGTCGATTGTCTAGGAGACGCGATGCCCATCGAAAAATCGGACCTGCTGCAAGGAACGCTGGACATGCTCATCCTGAAAATCGTGGCGCTGGGCCCGGTGCATGGCTACGGCATCTCGCTGCGGATCCGCCAGATTTCGCGAGAGG
Source organism: uncultured Acidobacteriota bacterium (assembly GCA_963786485.1). GTDB lineage: Bacteria > Acidobacteriota > Terriglobia > Acidiferrales > UBA7541 > Acidiferrum. Next base: position 21,682 of record CAWAZN010000027.1, on the reverse strand, counting down.
TTCTGCAGGTTCAGCAAGGCTCGCTCTATCCCGCTTTGCACCGGCTGGAAAAACGAGGATGGCTGGCCGCGGAGTGGGGCGAATCCGAAAAGGGCCGGCAGGCCAAGTTTTACAAGTTATCGGCGAAGGGCCGCAAGCAACTGGCGAGCGAAGAGTCGAACTGGAATCGGCTGGCCGGAGCGGTGGTCAACATTCTGCAAACCGCGGAATAGGAGTCTGTCATGCCCTGGTGGAAATCGCTTTTCCCCAAGCGCGCGTCCGATGAGCAAATGAACTCGGAGCTCCGTTTTCACGTGGACGAGCTTACCGAGGAATACATCGCGGCAGGGCTGGCGCCCGAAGAGGCGCATCGGCGCGCCAAGCTCGAATTCGGCGGCCACGAAAACTTCAAGGAAGAAGTGCGCGACGTTTACCGCGTCCGCTTTATGGACGCCACGCTCGCCAATCTCAAATCGGCCTTCCGCTTTATCCGCAAATCTCCCACGTTCTCGCTAACCGTCATCCTTACTTTCGCTTTAGCCATTGGCGCGAACAGCGCCGTGTTTTCCGCGATCGATGCGATCCTCTTGAAGCCACTGCCCTTCCCACAAGCGGATCAATTGGTGCGCGTCGACCAATACGATCCGAAAAATCCGCGGCCTTTGAATTTGGTCGCTCCGGCGCGCCTCGAAGACTGGAATCGCCTCAATTCCACGTTTCAAGCGCTCACTGGCTACTACACCGAGGACGTCTCCGAATCCACTGGCGCTCTGCCGGAGAAAGTGACTCGCGCCTGGGTTTCTCCGCGATTTTTCCAAGTGTGGGGCATGGTGCCCGCGCCGGGGCGGGAATTTACCTTAGAAGAGGAAGCCCTCAACGGTCCGAACGCGGTCCTGATTAGCGACCGTTTTTGGCGGCGCCGATTCAACGCTGATACAAACGTCGTCGGGAAAAACCTGCGGCTTGATGGGCATGCGTATCCCATCGTGGGTGTCATGCCGCCCTCTTTCCTTTTTCCAAATCGTGAAACGGATTTGTGGTGCCCCATTCCCGCGGGCATTTCTTATGGCGAGCCTAGGGAAAATAACTGGTTTACGGTGATTGGGCGCCTTAAGCCCGGCGTCAAGATAGAGCAAGCCCGTGCCAATCTGGCTACCGTGCAGGCGCAACTGGGGCAACAATTTCCGAAGAGTGACGGGCGTCTCTCCGTTGGCATTCAGGCACTCAAGGAAATCACGGTGGGAGATTCACGGCGGTCTCTCTGGCTGCTGTTCGGCTCCGTCTCTCTGCTTTTGTTGATCGCTTGTACGAATATTGTTGCGCTGCTCTTGTCTCGCGCGGCGCAGCGTCAACACGAAATCTCGGTTCGCTTCTCTCTTGGAGCTTCTCGCGGTGCGCTGGTGGCGCAATTGCTCACGGAGACATTTCTTCTGGCGCTGATCGGCTCGGTCCTTGGGCTCTCGGTCGCTGCCGGGGCGTCCGGCCTTTTTCGTGCGCTCGCCGCGCAACTGCCGCGCGTGGAAGAGATTCACCTCGACGCACGCATCGTTCTCTACTCGCTAGCCTGTTCCGTTGTTGTGACTTTTATTTGCGGGCTATTCCCCGCCATCCGCGGCACGCGCACGAGCCTGGCGGGTTCTCTTGCGCAGACCAGCCGATCACAGGTGTCCGGACGAAATCCCGTGCAATGGCTTCTCGTCGGCGTCCAGGTAGCTCTTGCGGTAACGCTGTCTGGCAGGTGCCGGCCTGCTCCTGCGCAGCTTTCAAGAGCTTGGCAGAGTCTCACGTGGCTTCGATTCCGGCCACATTCTCACTTTCCAGCTCAGCATGAACTATGGGGAAACGGGCGACGTAAAAAAACTTCGTCAGTTCAGTGACCGGATGCTCGAAACGCTACGCGCGACGCCGGGCGTCGAAGATGCCGCCATCTCTGTGGGGGTCCCCGGCGCGCCTTTCAAATACCAGACCGAAGTAAAGCTCCTCGAGGGGCGCGCTGAATCGGAGCCTAAGATCGTCGCGGAGAATCGCTTCGTCTCCGCCGGTTATTTCCAGACGATGCGCATCCCTTTGTTGGCCGGCGAAGTTTGCCGCGAAACCGGAGGCATCGCTTCCGTGGTAGTGAATCGGGCTTTCGCCGAAGTTTACTTTCAAGGAGCCTCGCCGATTGGCCATCACGTAGCGCCCGTGGGCCTGGGTTATTCCGGCGCGGCCGAAATTCGCGGCATCGCTGGCGACGCACGCGAATCTGGTCTGGACCACGCGCCCGTTCCCACCGCCTACTGGTGTGCTCCTCTCGCCGAACCGGGCACGTACTTCCTGGTCCGCACGCGTAACGCCCCTATGACCATGGCGGAAACGATTCGCCGCCAGCTTCGCAGATATCGAGCCAATGCGCTCCGCGTACGATTTCGCTCCCCTAGAACAACACTATTCAGATGCGTTGGCGGAAAATTTTCTGCATACCGTGCTGCTATCTTTCTTCGCGGCGACGGCGCTCTCGCTGGCCTGCATCGGACTGTACGGCACATTGAGCTACAACGTTAATCTGCGCCTGCGTGAAGTGGGCCTGCGGCTCGCTCTCGGCGCACTACCCGGGCAGATCGTCAAGGGATTCCTCTGGCAGGGATTAACGGTCTGCCTCGTGGGCTGCGCCGCCGGCTTTGCCTTGGCCGTTGCCTCCACTCGCGTTCTCGCCGGCCTTCTCTACGGTGTCTCCCCCACCGACTTCGCACGCTGACGGCCGTCATCCTGCTTGTTCTCATGGTCGCCGCAGTGGCCTCTCTCGTTCCCTCTCTTCGTGCCTCCCGCGTAGAACCCATGCAAGTCCTCCGCGAAGAATAGCCGTGTATGTGTGTCGCACACGCCGGACAATTTGCCGTTTCCGTATTCACATTTCCGGTACGGGCGTTGATCCCCATAAGTATTACTATTTCAATACATACTTGGCATAAGCCCATTGAAGAATCGTCAAGGCAGATCGCACACTCCATAGAGTGACTGCGAAAACGTTCAGCAAGGAAACCAAAATCAGGGCCGCCGCTGTCTTGTTTCCGATTCCTTATTATTTTTTCGCAAGTGTGATTTGTATTTTGTGGCACATTCAAGTGCCGAGCGAAGCCAAAAGCGGAGCTTGGTTTGAATTGTGTATGCCCGACGGACTTTTCTTCAATTTTGGCTTGATGTTTCTATTGCTCGTCTCACTAGTATTTTTCGTACCATTAGTGATTTCCTTGCGTAGAGACTGGCGCTCCCAGGGAGTTGAACCCTAACTGTCATCGTGGTCGTCGGTGGAGTTGCTCTCTCGTCCCCTCCCTTCGCGCGTCCCGCGTGGAACCATGCAAGTCTTGCGCGAAGAATAAAACCACATCTCGAAGCTCCGGGGACTACGGTCTCGCGAGGGGGCTGTAGATAAGACCGATAACTATTCCAACGGCGAGCCATTCGACGAAATAGGCAACCGATTGCTGGAGCGTTAATTTCGCTCCGATGTTCAGATTAACGTGGTTGTGGATGACGAACGAGCCAACGGAAAAAACTCCGATCAAGACCCCGAAACGCGCGCCTTCGGCGAGTCCTGAACCACCCTGATATAGCAAGGCATAGATAACCGCGAGAGCTAATATGGCAAAAAACATAGCGATCATTCCGAAGGGCATAGTCTTTTTTATCGCTTCCTGCGATCGATAAACCGCGGGGTACTTCATAAATTCATTCCTCATCATGGGCAGCAAACCAAACAGCAACCCACCGAGTGCAAAATAGGCTACGAAAGCTCCCAAGGCCGCCAAAAAAATCCACGTGAAGTGCATGAGCACACCTTTCAAGGTGAGGTCGATTGAACAGAAATCCGATGGTGTTTTAACACAAAAGGAGCCATCACGGGGTTGCTGCGCCGAGCGATCGCCCCGTTTGTTCGGAAGCGTGTCAATTCGCAAGTGTGGCAAAGAAATCGGAGGTAGAGTTATCGGGTACAGGACGGGTTGCATGGAGGGTCAGAGATGAAATTAATGCTTCTAGCGTTCGTTTTGATTTGCGCGCAGCCGGCACTCGCGCAGAAAGCTCCTGAAGGGTTGTGGCAGGGCTATTACGGAGAATGGTTGCATGTGACGCAGCAACTTGTCGCGCTTGCCGAGGCCACACCCGAAGAAAAATTCTCGTGGCGTCCTGCACCAGGGGTGCGCTCGACCAGCGAAGTGTACATGCACATCGTTCTAGCCAATTTTTATTTGCTTCGCGTGACGGGACCTGAGATGCCAGCGGAGTTGAAGCCGGAACTGGAAAAGAGCGTGACATCGAAAACGGAAGTAATCCATTGGCTTAAGCGGTCGCTGGACGCCGTGAAGCAGGCACACCTGGAGATGAAACCAAAGGACCTTCAGCGCAAAGTGCACATTGCCGATCGCGACGCCACCGTGGATGGCATGTACCTGCGGATTATTGTGCATGCTAACGAGCACATGGGACAACTTATCGCGTATGCCCGCATGACTGGCGTCGCCCCACCATGGTCAAACCAATAGAAATTGGATTGTCTTCCGCAGGGAAAAGGGAACGCGGGTGGGCATGCGAGACAGTGTCGTCTCCTATCTGACGCGCAGAAGTTAGCGGTGCAGAACAATGCCGCGGCCCAACACCAAAATGAAAACGAGCGAGAGAGCTATAGCGACGATGATCACGCATAGTTCCTGGCGATGACATCTGACTGTTGTTCAGGAACTGTTCCTTTCGGAATGTAGTACCTCAACCAAAGCAACCCGGAGTGCGCGCCAGCCGCTGCCGGCAGCGCGGATTGCCACACTAGCTGAATTCCGATCGGATTCAGGTATCCACCGGCAGTGAAAAGCAGCACAACTGAAACGTACGGAATGAAGGTGAGATTCCGCAGTCGCCTGAGGTTGTTTCTCGGAACTCCGACGTAGCGCACCAGCGCTATGCCCACGAGCAAAACGGCGCCGTAGTAGGACGCTATGCCAACGACAACGAGGAGCGTCCGCCACAGCCAGTGCATGGGCAAGCCAGCAATAACGTCTGCCCAGTCGCCGAAATTGGTGACGCCGGAAAAAAAGAAATACCCGGTTCCGGCAAGAAGGTTAAACGCAAAACTGATAAATAGGAAAAAGCGCAATCGAACGGATGCGTGTGTCGCGCTTCGCAACGCCATCCATAAGACTATGGCGGCAGCCAGGTTCGCCAGTGTTCCCGCTGCGGCAACAAGACGCGAGTCGAAGTCGCTGGACCACGCGACGGTGGACAACACGCCCGACCTTGCGCCGGTGAGCAGAGCTGTTGCTGCATGACCGAAACCTTCGTGCAAGACATTGCCGAGGATCGCGGCGAAGAGGCTGATGGCGCAGACCGTTAGCAGATCGTCGTTGACCTGCGCTCGCGCTGGGCAGACTTCCGCTGCCATTTTTCACCTTTTCTTGGTTCCGCTCGGCGTGCTTTAACGGTGATTACATTTCTTAAAGTTCGAGGAAGAGACTAGCAGGAAGCGACACCGAATTCCTCTTCGCGGCGACAGCTTAGAAAGCCTTGATCGTCGCTTGCAGTGTGAATTGCTTGGAGGTGCGTTCGAGCAGCAGGGTGCGGACCTCCCCTGGTTTGCCGTGCAACGCGTGGAATATTTCACCCCAAGTAGCATTGCCGGTAGACAACGCGTCAATTCTCAGCAACTTGTCGCCGACCTGAACGCCGTCTACTGTGGGCTTGCCATCTTGCGTGACGATCGCGGCCACAAAATATTCGCCGCTTCTAGCTTCCAGAGTCAGCCCCACTTGGTCCAAATCGTGCGCGTCAAGTTCGGTCTGCGGGAGCCAATAGCTCATTCGATTCGGATAGTCGATGGTGATTCGAAACCCTCGCAAAACGTTGCCACCGATCCAGCCGATGACCGCCACAGGATTTTTCTGCGAATACCAATCCATGAAGTCCCAATTGGTATCGCTGGGGCCAATGGCCAGCGCTCCGATCTGCCGCACGCGCAGCGAGCCCAGCTTGACCTCCGTTATGCGAAGTAAGATACCGCGCGACTCGATGCCGTCAGCAGCCATCCTCATCTTGCTTGGCCCGACAGCGCCGATGCCCTTTTGCCAGTCTGGATGGACCTGCAGCCACTTCTGCGCGGTGCCCTTTCGGAGCCACGTGTAGGCCGAGCCAGTGTCCACTGTCGCTGGATAGATTTCTCCGTCGACGCTGACATCCACCACAATCAGCCCAGTTTTTTCATTGATGCGCAACGGCACCGGGGCGCCTTCCGTTTTGAGTGCCCCGGGTTGCGCCAGCGTCAACTTGTGGTTCGCGTAGTCGAGGATGAGTTGGTAGCGCCGGAGAACTCCGGCCGGCAGCAGCGCCTCTACGTTGCGATGATCGGCGATGGAAAATGGGAACCAAGTGTCAGTGGTTATTGCGCTGGAATCGACGCGCACTGGTAGGTTTCCCACCTTGAAGAGTAACGATTTCTGCTGGTCAAGTTGAAGTTCCTTGAAAAGCGCCTGGGACAAAATCATCGATGGGCTGCCAAGATCCACAAAGGCGAGAACGTTGCGCGAGGTGCCGTCGGGGCGGACGAGAGTTAATTCCGCATATATACGATTGCCCTCAAGAACAAAGGGGGCTGTGCCACTAGAAGGGATCGAAGATGCCACGCAGGGGAACGAAAACGCGCAGAACGCAAGCAATGACGGCAGCCACTTCCGAGATTGGTCACGCAATGTAACTAACTCCCACTTGGATGAATAGACTCTCGGAACTGCGATTCGTCTCCGTTTCAGCGACATTGAACGCGCAATTGATTCGCGGATCGCACCTTGCAGGCCACAAACAAGCCAAAGTGGTTTCCGCTCACCAACGAACTTTCCGCCGTCCCTTATGTTCGGCCAGCGCGCAACACGGGATTTGGCGAAATATATTAGGATTCGTCCCAGCTGGGGTAGAAAAATAGAGCGCGGTTTTTTTTTCACTACCGGACTTGATGCGCAATTTGCAGGCCATCGTTTGAATCTTTCAAGGAGATACGTTGAATGTTCTGGGTATTTAAACTGACGCTCGCGATCCTTTTGATCGCCGGAATATTCCGGTTGACCGCGTGGTTATTCAGGCAGGTTCGGAAGCCAAGCGGCCCACTGGGCCGTCGCGTGGTACGCGCGATGAATCTCGGTCATTCCACGATGACGGATTGGGGGCTGCAGCAAGTGACCATGCCGAGGAACGCCACGATTCTAGATGTCGGCTGCGGTGGCGGGAGGACGGTGCAGAAGCTCGCCGACTTTGCACCGGAGGGCAAAATCGTTGGCCTGGATTATTCCGCGGCGAGCGTTGCCGTATCGCGAAACACCAACGCCGATACCATCGCGGCCGGGCGAGTTCACATCGAAGAAGGCTCGGTTGCCGCGTTGCCATTCCCGGACGGCACCTTCGACGTCGTCACTGCCGTGGAGACGCACTATTACTGGCCGGACTTGCCTGCCAACGTGCGAGAGATTCTGAGGGTGCTCAAACCGCGGCATGTTGGCGTTAATCGCCGAAACTTATCGTGGCGGGCCGTCACGATTCCTCTACGTCAAGGTCATGCCGCTGCTTGGGGCCGCGTTCTTGAGCGAAGAAGAGCACCGCGACCTGCTGACGCAAGCGGGATTCACGGACGTGTCGATCAAACACGTCTCAGGAAAAAGTTGGATCTGTGCAACGTGACACAGGCCCGCATAGCGTTTTTTCGGTGGGCGGGCTACTACCAACGGCCGGAGTGAGCGCCGCCGTCTACGTGGATGACTTCGCCGGTGACTTGTTCTGCCTGCGCGAGGTAGAGAACGGCGTCGGCAATATCTTTTATGCTGGCGATTTTCCCCATGGGTTGCTGTGTTCGAAGCTGCTCCTTAGGATCGTTCCTGTGCAACGGAGTGTCCACCACGCCGGGAGCCACGGCGTTGAAACGAATGCCCTCTTTGGCATATTCGATGGCCAGGTGTCGGGTTATGGTGTTCAGTCCACCCTTTGTGATCATCGCAACTGAGGCGTTGACGCCCGCGATGGGATTGTCGGCCAGCGCGCCGGTGATGGTTACCACGTTGCCTGATTTTTGTTTGAGCATCTGCTTCACGGCGAGCTGCGTGATGTACATAAATCCCAACAGATTGACGGAAGCCAGGGCGTTGAAGTCTTCGGCGGTATATTCCGTGAACGGCTTGACGATAAAGATGCCGGCGTTGTTCACCAGAACGTCGATCGTTCCGAAATTTTGGATCGCGGCGTCGACGGTTTTGGCGGCGGTATCCTGTTTGCCTATGTCGCCTTCCACGAAAATCAGGCGAGACGAGGAAGGTGACGACTGGCTCGCGTGGAGAGAGGTTCCCACGACGTTGTAGCCCTCCTCTAGGAAACGCTCCACCAAACCCGCGCCAATGCCCTGCTCTGCTCCAGTAACGATGGCCGTTTTCTTATTCGACATAGAGAAGCTCCGTAACTGATCTGCTGACTATGTTCTGATGCTGCTCGAAGGGCGAAGTTTCCGGTGAAATCCGTTAGTGGAACCGTAGCAGACTTCAGTGCCTCGCAACCCTGCGGTCCCGCTGGCGATGCCTCAGTGTTTCATCGACTTCCAGACTTATCAGCAACTTACACCCGGGACAGAAGGAGAAGCTCACATGAATACCGCGAAAGACGTTACTTCGGCTCAACCCCTGACGAATATCCAAGCGGAAGAGTTTGATCTTGTGATCCTCGGGGGCGGCACGGGATCGACAGTCGCTGCAATGGACCTTTGCCGCACAGGGAAAACGGGTAGCAGTGATCGAGCGCAAATACATAGGCGGTTCGTGCCCGAACATCGCCTGTTTGCCCAGCAAAAATATTATCCACGGGGCGAAAGTGGCGTCGTACGTACGGCGAAGCGAAGAATTTGGCATCGCTAAAGAAGGCTTTCGGATCGACATGTCTGCTGTGCGAGATCGCAAACGGAAGATGGTGTCGGACTTGAACGCCGTATACCTCGAGAACTACAAACAGACGGGCGCGGAATTTATTTTAGCCTCCGGGCGGTTCGTCGGCCCGCGAACTTTGGAAGCCACTCTGCCCGACGGAAAAGTTCGCCTGCTGCGAGGCACCAATGTGATCGTCAGCACCGGCACCCACGCAGCCTTGGGCGAAGTCCCCGGTCTTGCCGAGGCGAAACCGCTTACCCACATCGAAACGCTTGAGCTGGACGTGGTTCCCGAGCACCTCCTGGTGATTGGGGGAGGATACATCGGAGTGGAGCTGTCTCAGGCCATGCGTCGCTTCGGCAGCAAGGTGACATTGATCGAACGCAATGAGCGATTGGTGTATCGCGAAGACGACGATGTGACGGAGGGACTCCGCGAGTTGTTCCGCGACGAGGGAATCGAGGTGGTGGTTAACGCGCGTATCAAGCGCGTCACGGGGAAATCCGGGCCATTCGGTGGGAATTGTTGTCGAGCAAGATGGAGTGGAGAAAACTATCGAAGGCAGTCATGTGCTCGTTGCGGCGGGTCGTACTCCGAATACGGAAGGCTCTGGGGTTAGAGTTGGCTGGCGTGCAACTCACAGATCGCGGCTACATCAAGGTCAACGAACGGCTGGAGACTACCGCGCCAGGCGTGTGGGCCATCGGCGAAGTAGCAGGCAGTCCGCAGTTTACACACATCAGCGTTGACGATTCCCATGTGGTGCGCGACAACATAAACGGCGGCAACCACGTGACCACCGGCAGGCAAGTTCCCTTCTGCCTTTTCACCGATCCGGAGTTCGCTCGCATAGGTTTGAGTGAGAAGGAAGCAAGCGCCCAAGGCATTGCCTATCGATTATTCAAAATTCCGATGGAAATGGTGCTACGCGCGCGCACACTGTCCGAAACACGCGGATTCTTGAAGGCGCTGGTTGAAGCGGAGGGTGATCGCATCCTGGGCTTCACCGCGTTTGGCGTCGGCGGAGGAGAAATCATGACATCCGTCCAGATGGCCATGATCGGCGGGCTTCCCTACACGGCGTTCCTAGACGCTGTGCTGACGCACCCGACCCTTGTGGAGGGACTCAGCGCGTTGTTCTCCTCCAAACCTGCGGCTAAAAATCAGCGGATGCGCGCGACTAATTAGTGAAAGAGAAATAAATCTGACGGACTGCGACTGAGAGGCCGAATTACGGCTTCTTGATTGGGGTCGTAGGCGCAGTCGGTGCGGGCGTCACCGGAGCCGACGATTGCGGCGCGGGATTGGGCGTCACGGTTTTCGGAGGGGCGGCCGGCTTGGCGGCGGGTTTGCTAAACTGTTGCAGGATCGATCCGCCACTTTCGGCAGCCTTGTCGGTGCGCAAAACCAGCGCCATGGCGCAAACCATGAACATCACGGCGCACCACGTGGTGGCTTTCGAGAGGATGTTTGCGGCGCCCCGCGGACCAAATGCCGTCTGGCTCCCAGCGCCGCCGAAGGCGCCCGCTAAGTCCGCGGCTTTACCGCTCTGCAGCAGCACCACGACGATGAGCACCAGGCAGTTCAATATGAAAAATGCGGTCAGCAGCCAACCGGCAAACCTAAAACCTAGCGCAATGACCGCAAATCCCGCCAAGAGCGCGATCGCCCACTTCATCCATCCAGACATGCCTTCCATTACCGCACCTCATTCTTCCTATAAATCGTTTGCCCAAAGCCTGGTCGGCGCGTCGCGGGGGCAATCTCCGCTTAGAAACTAAGAGAAATTCACAATGGCCGCGAAAGATTTGGCATCCAGGCTGGCGCCCCCAACCAGCGCGCCATCCAGTTCTTCCTGGGCCATCAACCCGTTTATATTGTCGGGCTTAACGCTGCCGCCGTAAAGAATGCGCAAGGCGGCGGCGTGTCCAGCCGAGTACTGCTCAGCGGCGCAGCCGCGAATGAACTTGTGGGCGGCCGCAGCAATTTCCGGGGTCGCCACGCGACCCGTTCCAATGGCCCAAACAGGTTCGTATGCCATAAGAATACGGGAGAATTCATCGGCGGTCAACGAACCGGGCCCAGCCGCGAATTGCCGGCGCAAGACCTCGTCGGCAAGTCCGGCGTCGCGATCTTCCTGCAATTCCCCGATACAGACGATAGGGGTCATGCCCGCGGCGAGGACCGCGAGGGACTTTTTCGCCACCCAGTCGTCGGTCTCGTGGAAAAACTGGCGGCGTTCGGAGTGGCCGACGATGACGTAGCGGCAGCCGGCTTCGGCGAGCATCCCGGCGGAGACTTCGCCCGTCAGCGCGCCCTCTTTACCCCAGTAAACGTCCTGAGCAGCGATAGTCACCGCGCTGCCTTGCGCTTCCGAGACGGCCGTGGAAATCGCGGTAAACGGCGGCGCTAGCACAATGTCGCGATCTTTTACATCCCGTACCAGCGGCAGAAAGGCTGCAAAAAACGCCCGCGTCTCCGCGAGCGTCTTAAACATCTTCCAGTTGCCAGCCATTACGCGCCGTCGTTTGCTCATGATTTGTCCGTCAATGCTTCAACACCGGGCAATTTTGCGCCACCCAGAAATTCCAAGGACGCGCCGCCGCCGGTCGAAATATGGGAAATACCGCTCGCAACGCCGGATTGTTGAACCGCGGCCACGGAATCCCCGCCGCCCACAATCGAGATTGCGCCTTGGGCGGTCGCGGAAGCAACGGCTTTGGCGATCGCCAAAGTACCCGCTGCGAAAGCAGGCATTTCAAAAACGCCCATCGGCCCGTTCCACAAGATAGTTTTCGCTTTGGCGATTTCCGCGGAATAGGCGGCAACGGTCTTCGGGCCAATGTCGAGTCCCATTTGATCTGAGGGAGTGTCCATGACGGAGGCGACGGTCGCCGGGGCGTCGGCTTTGAACTCTGGCGCAACGACGTGATCAACCGGCAAGAGCAACTTGAAATTGTGCGCTTTGGCGTCTGCCAAAATTTTGCGCGCCAGATCCAACTTGTCTTCTTCGACCAACGATTTGCCGATTTGCAAACCCTGCGATTTCAAAAAAGTGTAGGCCATGCCGCCGCCGATGAGCATGGAGTCGGCGACCTTCATCAAGTTCTCGACTACTTCAATTTTGTCGCTGACTTTCGCGCCACCAATAATTGCTACGAAAGGACGCGCCGGCTGCGTAAGCGCTTTGCCGAGGTAAGCCAGCTCGCGCTCCATCAGCAGCCCCGCCGCGGCTTGCTTAACAAACCGCGTGATGCCAACCACCGAAGCATGTGCGCGATGCGCGGAACCGAACGCGTCACAGACGAAGAGGCCATCGCAAAGAGAGGCAAGTTCTTTGGAGAACGCTTCGTCGTTCTTTTCTTCTTCGGGATGGAACCGTACGTTTTCTAACAGCAACACTTCCCCGTCCCGCAAGGCTTTGCTCTGCTCCAAGGCGCCAGGGCCGACACAATCTTTGGCGAAGGCCACTGGCTGGCCGAGAAGCTCTTCCAGTTTTTTGGCGGCGGGCCAAAGGGAAAATTTCGCGTCGGGACCGCCCTTAGGTCGCCCAAGGTGCGAGGCGAGCACAACACGTGCACCTTTTTCGATCGCCAGGCGGAGCGTGGGAATGGTCTCGCGGATGCGCGTGTCGTCGGTGACCACGCCGTCTTTCAGAGGGACGTTGAAGTCAACGCGGATGAAGACGCGGTTGCCGGTCAGATTGAGGTCGCGGATGGTTAGTTTGGTCATGATTTATGGTTTTGGTTGGGCGATGCGATGTGAATGTTTTTTGGAGTGCGGCGGCCGTAAAAGCGGCGTCAAGCCGCCGCACTCCAAGGGAATTTAGAACTTGGACGCCATGAGTTTGATCAGGTCGCGGCAGCGGCAGGAATAACCCCACTCATTGTCGTACCACGCCAAAACTTTGACGCATTTATCGCCGACGACTTTGGTGTAACCCGCATCCACGATGGAGGAATGAGAGTTTCCTTTGAAGTCCGAGGAAACCAGCTCCTCTTCGGTGTAGCCGAGAATGTGCCGCATCGGGCCGTGCGCGGCGTGTTTTAAGGCTTCGTTCACGGTGGCTACGGCGGCCGGTTTCTCGACGAACACCGTCAAGTCCACCACGCTGACGTTTGGCGTGGGCACACGAATGGAGAAGCCGTCGAGCTTTCCCTTCAACTCCGGAATCACCAGATGCAACGCTTTGGCCGCGCCGGTCGAAGACGGAATCATGTTCAGGGCGGCGGCGCGAGCGCGACGCAAATCCTTGTGCGGGAGATCGAGCAATTTCTGATCGTTGGTATAAGAGTGGATGGTCGTCATCGTGCCAGCAGTGATGCCGAACGTGTCGTGGATGACTTTCGCCACCGGCGCGAGGCAGTTCGTGGTGCAGGAGGCGTTCGAAACCACGTTGTGCTTCGCTGGATCGTAGGTATTGTCATTCACGCCCAAAACAAAAGTAGCGTCGGGGCCGTCCGCAGGAGCGGAAATAATCACCTTCTTCACCGAGCCGCGCAAATGCTTCTTAGCGTCCGCACCTTTCGTGAACAGTCCGGTGGACTCGACGACAATGTCCGCGCCAACGCTGGACCAATCAATCTCTCCCGGATCTTTGGTCTTGAACACCTTGAACGTCTTGCCTTCCACAGTGATGGAGTCTTCCGTGTGAGACATGCGGTGGTGCAAATTCCCCAGGACCGAATCGTATTTCAGCAAATGCGCCAACGTGGCGGCGTCGGTGACGTCGTTCACGGCAACAAACTCAATTTCCTTGTCGTCGATCGCGGTGCGCATGATGTTCCGCCCAATGCGCCCAAACCCGTTGATTCCTACCTTGATAGCCATCATTCCTCCGGTCCAGATTCGCGGGCCGCGCACGGCCTGCGTCAAAACGAAAATCGCTCGGCGCCTCTCGCTACACGCGGTAAATTCCGCGAAGCCGAACACAAAATGCTATGGGCTAAGCAAACAAATGTCAACGCAGCAGCGCACAGACACTGGAGCTGACCTGGATTCACCGTACGCCAGGCTACTTAGAGGGTCAGCCGGACCCGGTCCGGCCTAGAAACCGCCTCGCTCCGGCGATTTCCCAACTTTCTCTGATATTGTTACTCCGAAATGTCGAAATGCTGCCGCCCCATTCGACGTATGAATGAGCATGCCACTATTGCGCATGCCGTCCGTCTGATAACTTGACGCACAAGGAGCCGGCCACATGAACTTTCGCCCCGCGCTATTCCTCAACGACCTGAAAATCGCCTTCCGCTCGCTGGCCCGCACCAAAGGCCTGGCCATCACCGTAATCCTGACGTTGGCCCTCGGTATCGGCGCCAACGCCGCCATCTTCAGCCTGGTGCGCGGTGTGCTCCTCCGGCCGCTGGTCAATCGAGACGAAAACCGCCTCATTTACATCCGTCAGACCGCGCCAGGCATCGGCGCCGAGAACGCCAACTTCTCCGTGCCGGAACTGCAGGATCTCCGCACCAGCATCAAGTCCGTGAGCGAATTCGGCGATTTCTCCACGATGGGATTCACCATGGTCGGCCTTGGGGAGCCGCGCGAAGTCCGCGCCGGCGTCGTCGGTGGCACTTATTTTGAAGTCATGGGCTTGCGCCCAGTGCTCGGACGCCTGATCGGCCCCCAGGATGACGGGCCCAATGCGGCCGGCGCCGTCGTGCTCACCTATCATTTCTGGTCCGCCGCCTTCAAGAAGGACCCCTCCGTGATGGGCAAGATCGTCCGCCTCGGCAGCGGCGATCTTGGCACGCGTAGCGCGACGATCATCGGCGTTCTTGAGCCGTCCGTGCCCTACCCCGCGGAAACCGAAATCATGGCCAACGTCGTCACCAGTCCGCATCACCTTTCAGCCACGATGGTTACAGGGCGCGTCCATCGCATGACCGAACTCTTTGGCCGCCTCGCACCCGGCGCCACGCTGGAGCAAGCCCGCGCCGAACTCGCGGGCGTCCACTCCACGATAGTGAAAGATCATCCAGATGCTTATTCGCCCACGGCCAAGTTCGGCATCGAAGCCAGGCTCTTGCGTGATCAGGTTACTTCGCGCGCCAGGACCGTACTCCTGGTTCTGCTCGCGGCTTCCGCGCTGGTCTTCATCATCGCGGTTTCCAACGTGGCCAATCTGATCCTCGCGCGCACCGTTCGACGCGAGGGTGAATTGGCCATTCGCGCGGCGCTGGGCGCCACAACTTCCGCGCTGCGCCGCACCCTCCTGGCGGAAAGCCTGGTGCTCTGCGTTGCGGGAGCGTTGCTGGGCATCGTCATCGCCAGCCCAATGGTGAGCATTCTCGCCCGGTACGCTTCGCGATTCTCCGTGCGTGCTCTGGATCTCAGCATCGATTTCAGCATGCTGTGGGTCGGCGCCGGGCTCGCCGTAATCGCTGCATTCCTGCTGGCCTATGTACCGCGCCTTCCTTCTTCCGACGCTTCCGGCGGCACCGGCCTTTCGAGCGGCAGCGTGCGCATGACGGGAAGCACTGGGCGTCGCCTCCGCATTTTTGCCATCACGCAGATTGCTGCATCGTTCCTGCTGCTGGCGGGTGCGAGCATGCTGCTCAAAACGCTGCTGGCGCTACAATCCGCGCAAACCGGCTTGGACACCGATCGCGTCCTCGCTCTAAACGTTCCAGTAATGACGTACGGCAAAACGCCCGAGCAGGTCGCTTCTTTCTATCGCGAGGCGATTCGCCGCATCTCTGAGCTTCCCGGTGTGGACAAAGTCTCCGTTGGCACCATTGTTCCCTGGCGCGACGCAGGCTCGTTCGGCCCGGGCTTTCAGTTCACCGCCGAAGGCTATGTTCGTGGCGCCGGTGAAGATGATCAGCGCGCCCAGCTGCGCGCCATTTCTCCTGGATTCTTTGCTTCTCTCGGCGTGCCCATCATCGCGGGACGGGACTTCAATGACACCGATCGCAAAGACTCCGAACCTGTGGTCATCATCAGCCAGACCGTGGCGCAGCGCATGTTTCCAAATCAAGATGCCATCAATCGCCATCTCATGTGGACCGATCCGGTCATGAAGTTCGTCGGTATCAGCAGCGACCCACGCCGCATCGTGGGGGTCGCCGCCGATGTGGACGACGAACACGTGGTCCCCGGCCCGGCGCTCTCCGTCTATCATCCCTTCGAACAGCAGATGTGGGGTGGCCGCATGTTTGTGCATACTTCAGCCAATCCCTACGGCCTCGTTACGCCTATCACGCGCATCGTTCGCGAAATGTCCGCAGATCAACCCGTCGAACACGCCGCCACGTTGACGGACGTCCGCGCCGAAGTGCTGACGCCGGATAAATTGAACTCCATCGTATTTGGGGGATTCGCGACTGTGGCTTTGTTAATCGCCGTGGTGGGCGTCGCAGGTGTTTTGGCCTTCTCGGTTAGCGCCCGTACGCGAGAATTCGGCATTCGACTCGCCATCGGCTCTCAGCCAAGCAGGCTTCTGGCGACGGTAATCGGCGAGGGCGCGATAATGGCCGGAGCCGGGGTGGTCACAGGCGTAGTCTGCGGTTTCGCCGTCGCCAAACTGGCCGGCAGTTACTTCCAGGACGTAAAGATGCCGGGCTTAATCGTCGTGGCCATCTCCGCCTGCATACTCGTCGCCGCCGCGATTATCGCCAGCGCGCTGCCTGCTGCGCGTGCAGCACGAATTGACGTGACGCAAGCGCTTCGCTCCGACTGATCTTCTTCGGCCTGAATTTAGACGTTTACCAGATCCGGCAGCGCTTGGCTTCCGGCCGCACCATTGCGGACGTATCGTTGCAACCGAACGTCTTACGGAACACCGGCATATTCGATAGCGGCCCATCCGTCCGGAACTGCTCCAACGGATGCGGATCGGTGTTCACGCGCAGTCGCGCCGTTTCTGGTCGGTTGCTTCCCTTCCAGATTTGTGCCCAGCCAATAAAAAATCTTTGGTCCGCGGTGAACCCATCGATGGGAGCGGGCTCCGGCTTGCCTTCAAGTGTTTTGCGAAACGCAGCGTAGGAAATCGTCAAGCCGCCGAAGTCCGCGATACTTTCGCCTTCCACGAGTTTGCCGTTTTCGTGCAGACCGGTCTCCACTTCGTATTCGTCGAACTGGTGCTGGATGCAATCGCCGCGCTCCTGAAAATTTTTCAGGTCTTCCGCGGTCCACCAGTTGCTGCGGTTCCCTTTGGCGTCAAATTTCGCGCCCTGATCGTCAAAGCCGTGCGTCATTTCGTGGCCGATCACCGCGCCCATGCCGCCGTAGTTCATCGCATCATCGCGATTTGGGTCATAAAAGGGCGGCTGCATAATCCCAGCGGGAAAAACGATTTCGTTCAGCACGGGAGAGTAGTAAGCATTCACCGTAGGCGGCGTCATGCCCCAGCGCTGCCGCTCCACAGGCTTACCGATCTTGGAGAGATTCCAGGCCACGCCAAAGCGCGAACCCGCTACCACGTTCTCTGCGTACGGGCCTTTGGTCACATGAAACGCGGAGTAATCGCGCCACTCGCTGGGATATCCGATCTTCAGATTGATGGCATCCAGCTTGGCGATGGCCTGCTTGCGCGTCTCCGGACTCATCCAGTCCAGCGTTGCCAAATCCGCACGCAATGCTGCAACGAGATTCTTTACCATCTGCGTCGCTTTCGCTTTGGCTTCCGGGGGAAACGCGCGCTCGACGTAGTATTGCCCCAACGCTTCGCCCAACTGCCGATCCGTGGACGCTACGCAGCGCCGCCAACGCGGCAGCATCTCCTGCGTGCCCTGCAGCGTGCGGCTGTAAAAGTCGAAATCCTCTTGTTCAAACTTGGCTGGGAGGCCCGTTGCGGCGCTGTGCACCAAATGCCACCGCAGATACACTTTCCAGTCTGCGAGTGGCACAGCAGCAAGTTGCGCGTCGGCCACCTTGAAAAATTCTGGCTGCCCAACATCTACGACCGAAACTACCGGGGACCCCACCTGCACAAAATATTTGCTCCAATCAAAATGCGGCGTCAGTGCACTGACTTCAGCCAGCGGTAACTTGTGATAGGTCTTGTCCGGGTCGCGCAACTCCACGCGCGTCATCGAAGCTTTCGCGAGCGAAGTCTCGATTTGCAGCACTGTCTTGGCTTCCGCAGAAGCCGTGGCGTCATCGTCTCCGAGTAGCTTGAACATATTCGTAATGTGTTGTGCGTATTGTTCGCGCAGCTTCACGGATTTCGCGTCGTCTCGCGTGTAGTAGTCGCGTTCCGGCAGGCCCAGCCCACCCTGGTCGGCCCCGGCAATCACTTGAGTCGAATCCTTTTGGTCCTGCTCCGAGTGAAACGCGAACACCGCGCGAATCCCCATCTGATGCATTCTGGCGATCTCCGCCTGCAGTCCGGCAGGGTCTGTAATGGCCGCGATGCGGTCGAACTCCGGCTGCAGGGGCTTGGTGCCTGCCTCGGCAATCGCCGTCTCGTCCATGCAGCTGCCGTAGAAATCTCCAATCTTCTGCCAGTTGGAGCCCGGCTTGGCCGTCTTGTCTTTCACCGCATCTTCGAGGATGCCATGCAGAACGTCCTGATTGTGATTCGCCAATTCGTTAAAACTGCCCCACCGCGGGTAAGCCGCGGGAATGGGATTGTTTTTGATCCATCCACCGCCGGCAAATTTGAAAAAGTCGTCGCAGGGAGAAACCGAGCGATCCAGGTTAGATAAGTCGAAGCCGTGGCTTTGCTTTTGCCCGCCTGCTGCGTCGCCGGACTGAAAATTCGCGCAGCCGCTCACCGAGCCGTGCTCGGTACCATCGGCAACGCCGCCCGTATTTAAATTCTGCGCAGCGCTCATCGAAGCCCAGGCCATCAGCAGCATTGCCAAACAAACGAAGTACCTGCATCGCATAACGATTTCAACCTCGATCCGGCGCACACCGCATCGCACCTGAATCTGTTGACGCGCCAGAACCTCGCGCATCAAATTTCAGATTCACATGAATGAGCCTCGCCGGAAGATTTTTTGAGATGTAAAGCCGGACCTACGAAAGAGACGTGCAGCAACCACAAAACGTTACAGGCAGGCTGGTGTAAAAGCGCGACCGGGCTATGCTGCTTACGCCTTTACCGCTCGGCGACCAATTGTTTGCACCGCCAGCAACGACGCAAACCCCAGTAACGGCAGCAGAATCATGGTAAAGAACTCTGGCGCCTTGATGATGGCCGCAGCGACAACCGCAGTAGCCCACAAAATCGAAGTGACTATGCTGATCGCACTGATCTGTTGTTTCATCGTTGGCTCCTGGGCGCAGCACTTTCGCAACCACCTTCTTCAGTCTGTCTCGCAAAGCCTATCGTACTGATTCTCGGCTGTCACGGCGAAACGTCTCCGCACACACATTCCCCGTTGCGTATAGTACGCAGCGCACGGGCAAGCCATATCACCTGGGGAAATCACGCAGAAACAAGCACTAGACAAGGAATGCGGGAAATCGAAGCTATTTAGGGAACTGCTTGATGCTGGTCACATGCTCGCCGGTAAACCGCACAAAAACCGTCTTCGACGGCGGCTGACCGTAAATCCAGTCTTCAATATCATTGCCATCCGCATCCCGTTCACGAACCTTATGGTCCGGCTTTCCGACCGCCGCCACCACCATGTCGCGGTCCATTCCCAAAACCGGATGGCGCTCTTGAATCGCTTTCTTAATATCGGGCGGCAGCGTGTCAATCCACTGCACAGACGCTGAGCGTTGCTTGTTGAAATCCAGGTAAGGTGAAAGCAGTGTCTTCAAATCGTCAGGAGAAAGATCCGGCACGGGCCGGTTGAACTCGATAAATAAAGTAGTGCCTTTGCCCGGCTGTATTCCGGCCGGCCCCGCGTCCGGATCCGGGTTGGGATTCGTGGCGGTCACCTGCCCGCTGGGCATTCCGCTCATTTCCAGATGGATGCGATCGCGCAAACGCGTCTTGCCGCGACCACCGCCGTTCAAATCCACCACGATCTGGTTCTTTTGAAACTCCAGCTTGCTGATCTGTACGTTATCGCCAGACTTGATGGCCGCTCCATGCGTCGCCACCGCGCGCTCCAGCTGCTCCGCGTTCGGCGGATTCCCCACAAACACGATGAAGCCGTCTTTTCCCGCCGGCAGAGTTTTGGTGGCTTTGGCGTACTCGCCAGAAACGTAGCGAATCAGCAGTAGCTTGGAGTTGTCTTGCAGCGTGCCATTCAATTTCAGCGGGGCAGGAGCAGGCGCTGGCACGGCCCCAGCGGATTGCTGTGCTGCGCCCGATGGCGCATCAACCGCCGGGAACAAGGCAATCTCATCCCCTCGGCCAAAAACCGGCGCCTCATCGGTCGCTGGACGCAGGCTGTTGATTCGCGGAATGTCCGCAATCGCCAACATGAACAACGATAAGAAACATGCGAGGTAAAGAGACATAGAGCACAAACCGGTAGCTATCCCGGCTATCCCCAGCAACCCGAATATCCTAGCTCTACTATCCTATGATGCAAAGGAGGCCTTGAACAGATACCCAACCCACCCTGCGACGTTAGTTTTATAACTGGCCGCTCTGCCGAGACGGGCTGACCCTGCGTACGGTCCCGTGGCGCAACGTCTAGCGAGAAACCACTTGCACTCCCTGCCGATCGATCTTCACCGGCAGGACTTTCGCCCCAGCTTCGCCAATCGCCCGCTCCACGCGCTCCCGAGCGCCCGGCTCGATCAGAAATACCACACATCCGCCACCGCCCGCGCCGCACACCTTACCAGCCAGCGCACCATTCTTGCGCGCACCCGCGATGGCTCGGTCGATCATGGCGGTAGAAATCGTAGGCAGGTTTCTCTTACGGAAAGACCATTCCTCCCGCATCAGCGCGCCCGCCTCTTTCCAGTCCGCGCGCTCCAAAGCTTTGCGCATCGATTGCGCCACGTCGGAAATACGTTCCAAGCCATGCAGCACCGCGCGTTTGCCATCAAAGTGCGCCTTGAACACTTCCCAATTATTGATCCCATGCTGGCGCGGCTTTTCCGTGTAGCAAACCAAAATGCGCCTCTCGAGTTCGTCCAAATCGATCCGCAATTCCACGCGATGTTCGCCACCCGGAGGCAATTCGATCGCCGCCGCCCCACCGAACGCGGGAGGATAGTGATCCTGCGTCCCCGTGGGAATATTGATCACGATAGCTTCCGCATCGCGGCTGATATGGATCCAATCCTCTTTGCTCTTCCCGGCCCCCGTAAAACGGTCGAGCGCCGCGCAAATAGCCACGGCCATCGCACTCGATCCGCCAATTCCCGCCCCAGCCGGAGCTTCCGAATCGGTGGTTAGCGCAAAGCCGCCTTCCGGACGGAAAAATTTCGCAATTTCCGCCAGCAGCGGAAGCTTGTATCGCGCGGCCCGCTCCATAGCCGCGAAAGATGCGAATGACTCTTTCCGCTGTGTGTCTCGCGAAACGAGTTCGACGCGCCGGTCGCCACGCGGCCGGGTTTCCAGTTTGCAATAAGCATAGCGAGAGATCGCCGCGTTGATCGTGACCGCTCCCGGATGAAACAGATACAGCGGCCAGATATCCAGCGTGCTTCCCGCAAAGTCCACTCGCGTCGGCGCTTTGGCTTCGATAATCATGATCACCCTTACACCAGGTTTTGCCGCAAAGCCGCGCACATAGAACTGTGTCGAGGCGAAAATCTCATCGAAAAAGCTTGGTTGAAAAAAACAACTGGAGGGAATTATGGAGCGGCCTATCGGAATCGAACCGACACCTGAACCTTGGCAAGGTTCGATCATATCACATAAGACGCTGGAACGGCGGCATTTGCGGAAATCTGAACGATGAGTAATTGGAAAATAATGGAAA
>CAWAZN010000026.1:0-79460 GCA_963786485.1 uncultured Acidobacteriota bacterium | reverse complement strand
AGCTTTGTTCATGCGGGTTTTGTGGCTGCAGCGGCACCACGGTGAACTGCGATTGTCCGAGAACCTTCCGGTTACGGCCGCCGATTGAACGAGTTACATAGTCACGATGAACGATGATAGCACCACAGCGTGACGAGCTCACGCATATATTTTTTTCGTGTGCGAGTGCACATTCCGGCTTTTTGCTGGATGGTGTTGAGTTTGATCCAGCCGCGGCCAGGAATGAGCAGTCGGCCGGTCTTTACGTCGGCCAGAGTGCGGAGCGTCTTGTAGAGCTGGCGCGCGCCGTCGCTGATCCAGGGCTGGCGCTGGTCGAGCCAAGCTGGGGTATCGCGGATGACGAACCTTTTTGTCTTGCGAGGAGATTTGTGGGCTGCTATTTTATCCATCGCGATCCTTAGAACAGAGAACTACCGGCCGGCGCCGCACAAACGTCGGCCTTTTTCTTTTTTAGAGCGTGGAACTTCGGCGTGCCTCATCGAGCGCCAACTTCGTCAGCCAATTGCCCAACGACATCCGTTGCTTCGCGGCCGTCCGGCGCATTTGTGCGTACTCCCGGGCCGATACCGGCAACATCACGCACTGGCGCGCCAACGGACCGATGGTGCTGCCGCTGTCGGGGCTGATATTGGTAGTCGCGCTGCCCTCGTTGTCATAGCCATTCCGCTTCCTCCGAAACCTAGTCCCTAAGTAATTTAGATATAGAATGGTAATACCACACTATGTCTCACTCTAAAAAAGCACCGCATTCAAGCCCCTTGCAATTGATTTTGATGGGGGAATGTTCGTGTGTTTGACAGTAAATCGAAGCTGTGACAGCATGCTGCCAGACCACTAGCGCAGAGGAAATGCGCGCGCCTTCGGGCCTGGTCGAGAGCGCAGAACGAGCCAAGCGCACTCTTTCTCCAAGAGATTGGAGAGGGGGGTGCGCTTTTTTTATTTTCCGGGGGGACTTATGGCCGACATTGTGTTGCCGAGTTACGACTGCCGGAGATGCGACCATCATTGGCACCCTCGCGCTGTTGCCAAGCCGGTTCGTTGTCCTCGTTGTGGGAGTCCTTACTGGGATCGTGTGCGGCAGAGTCCGCCTTCAGCTCGGCGCGGATCGGCAACGCGCACACGTCGTGGGTCACGGTGAGGCATTGACCGAAGCCGTCCAACCCGATTGGAAGCCGGCACGGCCGCTACTGCTAACCCAGCAGCAAGCTGCGCTCTTGTTGAACGTGAGCGAGCGAACCATCCGGAACCTGCTACGCGCGAGGAAAATGCCATCGAAATATATCGGCCGGCGATGCCTCATCCCCACCGATGCAGTCGAGAAGTTTGCCCGCAAAACATCAGATAGCTGACGTAGCTCGACTTTCTGCGTGCTCGCTCACTCAACACTCACTATCTTATTGACTTAACCGCTCAGGCTGTGTATAAAGAGACTAGGAGGCCATTCAGATGGGTAAGAAGAAGTCGGCACCCAAAGGCGTACCGGTCAGCAGTCGAGCCCTAGAGCAGCGCGTAAATCGGGCGTTGGACAACAGGGAGAAAAGTTGATAAAGACGCGCCCTGGTCGATGGAACGACGCCGCCGGGCGGATTGTGGAAACGCGGGCGCGGCAGGAGTTTGGCGAGTACTTCATCGTGGATGTGGAGTCCGGCGGATGTTCTCACAAGAACATCGACCTCGAAAGTTGGGCGCGTGACCTCAAGGTACTGGAGTCCTGGGAATATTTCGACGCGGAAGGCAAAGTGTGACTTCACAAGCCGGCTTCAAATATGAATTCGCGATGACCGAAAAAGACGAGGCCGTTCTGTGTTTCAAAGAGTTGAAGCGCCAATTGCGCGAAATGCGCGACAAACTTGGCTCGGATGCAGTCGATGACGCTATGGCATCCTCTCCGTTAATTCGAGATCTGCAAAATAACATCGAAGCTCTTCGTGACTGTCGAGTCACCGAAGACGAGGCTGAACTCGAAAATAAGAGGGTGGGCGATCTATTGGCAGAAGCGATTCGGGAAGAAGGTGACCCCGCGTTGGTGACTTCCGTCGATGCAGAAATCGAGGCGAAAGCCAAACATCTGTCGGAGGCAGCTCAGGCGCTTTTATCTGACGCCGTGAAGTCCGCGGGAGCGGGTCTCTCGAAAGAGAGGTGGATCGGAGATGTTCTGAACGGTCATATCGGTGACGATGAGGCGCAGTTGGGTTGTCTGAGGCACATAGTAGCGCTTTGGAATGACGGTCCCTGGGCGTGGCCTCGGGTCGAGTCGAAAGGATGAACCCAATGAAACCGAAAGAAAAACTGCCGCGCGGGGTTCGTCGCCGCCCGGACTCCGATTCCCTGTATGTGAGTTTTGCGCTCAGGGATGTTCGATGCTCCGCTGGAGAGCATATTCCCGAATGCGAGTGCGGAAAAATTGAAATCCGGTCACTCGGGGAAGTGAGTGTCGCCTACGCCAAAGAGCAAGTGGCTATTTTTCGGCGCCAAGTGCGCCAGGGCACCTACCAGAAAAAACAATCCCGCAAGCCGGCGCCGGTCGAGATCCGCTACACGCTCACCGAAGTTTGGCTGGAGTATCTGAGGGCCTACCGAAACGCTGGAGGGAAAGCCGAATGGCGCCAGGCAGCCGCGTGGCTGCATCTTTCGCCAGTGTTCGGCACGATGTTGCCGAGTCAACTCACGACAGCGAAACTATCGGCATATCAGGAGCGCCGCCAGGCTGAAGGCGCGTCGAATGCGACGGTTAACCGTGAGCTCTCTGCGTTGAGTGCTGCATTGTTTCACGCCGCTAAGGTGACAGTGGAGGACGGGAAACCATTGCTGGCGTACGTTCCGGTTTTTCCGGCGAAGCTAAAAGAGTCCGCGCCACGCGCCGGCTTTGTGACCGATGCCGAATACGCAACGCTTGCTGCCAACGCAAACGAACCTTGGCTTCGCTGCCTGATCGCGTGCGCTTACGCGTTCGGCTTCCGCCGTGGTGAGCTCCTGAACCTCCGCGTCGGCCAAGTGGATTTCTTTGACCGCTGGATTGAACTTCGGCAGGGAACGACCAAAAACGACGAAGCGCGAAAAGTACAGATGACGGCCGAAATTTTTGATTTAATGCTCGCGTGTACGTCTGGAAAAAACCCGGACGACTTCGTGTTTACTCGCGAGGATGGTACGCACGTTTCGGATCCGAGGAAAAGCTGGTATCGGCTATGCGTCGCGTCGGGCCTGGGCCACTTCGTTAAGGCAAAGCGGGAGAACGGCGAAGACTACGAAAGGTACGAAGGGCTCATCCTTCACGACTTCCGACGTTCGGCCGTTCGCAACATGACGCGTCGCGGAGTTAGCGAAACGGTCGCAATGAGGATCTCGGGCCACAAGACCGCAAATATTTTTCGGCGCTATGACATCACTGGAGAAGCGGACCTAATTGAGGCAACGCGGAAAATTGAGGCTGGCCGGCAGGTTCCCAAAACTGACACAAAAACTGACACATTGCCTTTTTCGGACGAAATAGCGGAAACAGAAACTTATCCTAAGTGGTTTAAAAAGAATGGCGGGGACGACGAGACTCGAACTCGCGACCTCTGCCGTGACAGGGCAGCGTTCTAACCAACTGAACTACGTCCCCTTTAACAACTTACAGAAGCCCGAGAATAGGCGGTGTCTGTAGCGATGTAGGTTCGCACTTCTTGTCACCGTTCAAATTCTTGCGAAGCGCGAATGAAAGAATTATAGACGGGAAGCAGCCTGCAGCGCAACCCGGTTCGCGGCGGAGCGATCCGCCCACAGATGAGCGTTGTCTGCGTTTCGACGGCGATGGCGACGCGGCACTTGCTCCGCCATGCGGTTGTTACGCGCGCGAATGTTGTCGATGAACACTTCGCCTCCAAGGGTTTTGCGAAGCTGCCCGTGCGCGCGAAACAACCTGAGGCGCACGGCCGTGGTAGAAATGCCCAACTTGGCAGCCACTTCACTAGTGGAAAATTGCATCACGCTGCGCAACAAACACACCCGGCGGAGTTCCACCGGAAGATTTCTGATGGCGCGAACCAGCAACGCACGGCGCTCTTTTCGCACGTATGTGCGCTCGGGATTTTCTCCCCAGCCTGCGGGGCCAGCTTCGTGACGAAGGTTCGGACACTAGTTGGCACTCGTCCAGAGCGATCAGCTTTTTGGCATGCTTGCGGCGGATAAAGTCGATCGCCGAATTCGCAGCGATTCTGGTGAGCCATCCGTGAAATTCATGGGAGAGGAACTCCGTTTCGCCAGAGAATTGACTCAGCTTGGTATACGCCTTCAGCAACGATTCCTGGCAAATATCTTCCGCATCCGTGACGTTGCGGGTGTATCGGTTCGCCAAGCGCTGCATTCCTGGCGTGAAGGGGGACACCAAGGACATGAAGGCTTGCTGGTCGCCGGTTTGCGCAGCCGCTAACATGCTGAAATTCCTCCGTTGTTGGCCGAAACACTGTTTGGTTCGAAGTTCAGGGAAGGGAATTGCATCCACTTGCCCAGAGGCTATAGCACTGCTAACCGTATCAAAATAAAAGGGTAATGATTGAGCCCACGTGATTCTCTTAGTCACAGAGTGACCGCTTGTGGGACGAGTGTTTGCGAAACTGGACGCTTCAGGCCGACCGCCCAGGCCAGGTTCGCCTAGCGCCCGTGAACGGCCCCTTCGCCGCAAATTCTGGTATACCTATAGCAACGCAATCTGCAATGGACTCCATCGAGGTGGGCCCAGGAAAGTTCTGGCAAATTTCTTATCGTGAACTCGCTATCCATCGGTAAGGTCTTCTCGTATCGAAGCGCGTCCACGGTATTTCTCGCGGTACTCATTTTCCTTTCCTGCGGTTTTCATCTTGAAGCCCAATCCACGAATGCCTCGCTGACGGGCCGCATTACCGACGCCAGTAAAGCGGTGGTGGCCAACGCTAGAGTGATCGTGATCAACACCGGCACGCGAGTGCGTTATGAAACCATCACCAACGACGCCGGCATTTTTTATGTGGCAAACCTTCCGCCTGGTTCCTATCGCATTGAAGTAGAGAAACTCGGATTCAAGGTGGTCATCAAGTCGGATCTGATTCTGCATGTGCAAGACGTGCTGGAGTTGAATTTTGAGATGGTGCTCGGCTCCGCATCGGAGAGCGTCACGGTGCAGGGCGGGGCGCCGCTGCTGGACACGGAGTCTTCCACCATCGGTACGGTCGTCGAGCAGCGCAAGGTGAATGAGCTGCCGTTGAATGGCCGCAACGTATTTAATCTGATCGAGCTGGCGGCTTCCGTCGTTCCGCAGGGAAGCTCCACGGGCACACCGGTCGGTGTCAATCCGTTTGGCTGGGGAAACTATCAGGTGAACGGTTCGTTCGGGAATGAAAGCGCGGAATATCTCGATGGCCAGCCATTAAACATCGGATACATCAATTTGCCGGTGTTGATCCCCACGCAAGACTCGATTCAAGAGTTCAAGGTGCAGACGAGCAATCTGGGTCCGGAGTGGGGCCGATTCTCCGGTGGCGTCACGAACCTCAGCACCAAAACGGGAAGCAGCGACGTGCACGGCGAATTGTACGAATACCTTCGCAATAAAATCTTCAACGCCAACGATTATTTTCTGAATGCGGCGGGAATTAATCGCCCGCCGTGGGTCCAGAATCAATTCGGAGGTAACGCTGGCGGGCCCCTCAACGTCTTGCGGCTTGAACGGCGTAACGAGACGTTTTGGTTTCTGAGCGCCGAGGGTTTTCGCTTGCGCACCAGCGAGCCGTTCACGGCCACCGTTCCGGACGCCGCCGAACGGGCCGGCAATTTTTCCGAAATTTGTAAGTCTGGCTTTACCGCGGGGATCTGCAACGACCGCGGCGTCGATGCCAGCGGCAAACCGGTAGTCATTGATCAAATTTACGATCCATGCGGAGGCGCCGTCACTGCGAATGGCGCTTGCCCGGGAAGCTCGGCCACGCCGACGCCGTTTCTGAATAATATAATTCCCAGCAGTCGCATCAACGAAACTTCCTCGCGACTGTTATACCTGTGGCCGGCTCCGAACAACGCGGCTACGACCAATAATTTCACCACTGTGGCGCCTACCGGCGGTAACCACAATCAGGTGGTAGCGCGCATCGATCACAACATTACCAGCCGCCAACGCCTGTTCTTGCGATTCAGCAACTGGGACGTCATCGATTTGCCGATCGATCCATTGCGCACCGGCTTGTGTGCAGACCGTTGCGCCGAGGATTACCACAGCCACGCGCTGGCGGCGGGATATACCTACAGCCTGACGCCGACGACCATTTTCGGATTCAACGCCAGCGTCAGCCGCTTTAACTACGACAGAAATCCCACCAATGCCGGGTTTGATCTAACGACCATCGGCTGGCCCGCAAGTTACAATGCCGCCGTGCCGTCCGCGCTGCGCACACCGCCGACTCCGTGCGTGGCGAACTTCGCCGACAACATCATGTGCACGCAGGGGCAAAGTTTTATTCAGGATCGCAACACGCAATTCTATTTGTCGCCGAGCATGTCCATGTTGCGCGGGCATCACGAATTTCGCATGGGCTTTCAATTGGAAGTCGGCCGGGATAACTACACGCAATCCAACGTGGCTACCGGCGCATTCGATTTTTGCGTTTCCGGCCAGGCTTGTTTCACTGGGTTGCCGGGTGTGCCAGGCACGGGCTTTTCCTTTGCCGACTTCCTGTTGGGTTATGCCGACAACTTTAATAACCTCGAAAATCATTTCTTCGCTCAGGCGGTGGTTCCGGCATTTACGGCCGGCCAGCAGATATATCGCGCATGGTATTTTGAAGATTCCTGGCACGCCACCACGCGTCTCTCGCTGAATCTGGGTTTGCGTTACGATTTGCAAGGTCCGTGGTCAGAGCGTTTTAATCGCCTGTCGCACTTCGATCCGAACGCAACAAATTATCTGACGGAATTCCTGCCTGTTGGTTCTCCGCCAGTCAAAGGCGACGTGTTCCTCGTCACTCCGCACAATCGCACCAATCTCCCTCTAGAGAAACTGGATTTCTCACCCAGGTTCGGCTTGGCTTACAGCTTGGATCCGAACACCGTGGTCCGCAGCGGTTACGGAATTTTTTGGATCCCAAGCTACGTCGCTTTCAGCCTCAACCCGTTGAACGACCTGGTGAACGCCGCGGCCACTACTTATACCGGCACTGTGGATGGAACGCATCCGGTCAACACCATTGCGACACCGTTTCCGTCAGGCATCTCGCAGCCGCCGGGTAGAACCCTCGGCACCACGGGCACGCAGCAATTCCTGACGCAAGTCGTTCAATCGATCACCGTCGCCGATCCCAGCGATCATCCGCAGGGTTACGTCCAACAGTGGAATTTCGACATCGAGCGCAATCTGGCCGAGGGATTTTTCGTTTCTGCCGCCTACGTGGGGTCGAAGGGCACGCATCTGGCGCAATATTCCCAGCAAGTTAATCAAATTTCTGACGGGTTGTTGGCGGATGCCGCGGCGGAAGTGAATCCTGCACTTCCCAATCCTCGGCAAAACGTGACGTTATTGCAACCGGTCCCCAATCCCTTCTTTATCAATGGACAAGCATTGGCGCTATCCGGCCCGACAACGACCGTGGGGCAACTTTCGCGGCCCTTCCCGCAATACACCAGCGTGCAATTGGCGGGTCAGGGTTCTTTTGACAGCATCTATCACTCGTTCCAATTGACGATGCAAAAACGTTTTGCCGGTGCAGGTTCACTGCTTGTTGCTTACACCAACGCGAAACTCATCAGCGACACGGATACGCTCACGGCCTGGCTGGAGTCCAGCGTGGGAGGAATTCAGGACAATAATAATTTGCGGGGCGAGCGGTCCTTGTCTTCGCAGGACGTTCCGCAGCGGCTGGTGATCAGTTACGTTCTGGATCTTCCTGTTGGCCGCGGGAAAAAATATCTCGGTGGCATAGGCAGCACCACGGACAAGCTCATCGGTGGTTGGGGAATTGACGGCGTGACGATTTTTCAACGCGGCTTTCCGTTGGTCTTCACCAACGGCCAGGTGAACGGTACGACCCTGTTCGGTGGCAGCTCGCGCCCAAATTTTGTGCCCGGTTGCAACCCCAACACGGTGGGCAGTTCCACATCGCAACTCGGAGAATGGTTCACGACTTCCTGTTTCACTGCGCCGGCCGATTTTACCTTCGGTAACGAACCCCGTGTCGATCCTCGTCTGCGCTCGCAAGGCATACAGAACTTCGACTTCTCGGTGTTCAAACGAACGCGCTTTGGCGGCAACGAACGGTTTGGCCTGGAGTTTCGCACTGAGTTTTTCAATATCTTCAACAAGACCCAATTTGCCCCTCCGAACACAATTTGTTGTGCATCCAACAACCCCAATTTCGGGGTGGTCACCGCCACGGCGCCGGGCACGAATCCGCGGTTGGTACAGTTCGCTCTCAAGTTTCTGTTCTAACCCGAAGTTCACCCGGCCGGCGCCGTGGCAAAAAAGCGCTGCGTATCATCAAAAAATCTTCTCCCCCGTCTAAAGCTGGTGTATCGTCGTCTAAGCGTCGCAGCTTCGCCGAAGGTGTTGGCGATTCCAGGGGTGTTGCACTGAAGCTTTCGGGCAAATACTGTCCACAAGTAGGCGCCACATGAGTGCGCCTCGCTTTGGGCGTGCACTCCCGCTTACCGTCGCCTGGGTAGGAACCCAGGAGCGGTCCGTTTCCGTTCCTGCCACCTCCGAACGTCGCGTTCCCACCGATGAAGAGGTGATGGCCCGCCTGCAAGACCATGATTCTAGTGCCTTAGAGATTCTTTTTGATCGTTACGCGCGCCTGGTTTTCCGCATCGCGCGTGGCGTTGTGCGCGACGTTGGTGAGGCCGAAGACGTAGTTCAGGAATCCTTCATCCACTTATTCAAGAAGTGCGCGCAGTTCGATGCCTCCAAGGGTTCCGCCAAGAACTGGATTCTGCAAACCGCGCTCCATCGGGCGCTCGACCGTAAGGCCCATTTGGTTCGCCGCGGTTTTTATGTTGGTACAGAAGTGGGCGCAGCGGGCGATACATTGTTAGGGAACACGGACTTGGAAAGGGAAGTCGGCTCTCGACTCAACCGACTTCGGCTCGAAAGGGCTTTCGCGGAACTCCCGGAGAACCAGCGTACCACCCTTGAGTTGTTCTACTTCGAGGGGTTAGAATTGCGGGAAATCAGCGAGAAGCTTAACGAGCCTCTGGGAAATACGCGCCACCACTTCTACCGCGGGTTAGAGCGGCTCCGTAAGAGTGCGTTTGTTCAGAAACTTCGGGAAACCAAAAGATGCTGAAGGTCGAGGGTTTTGGGGACGAACACGAGAAGTTCCGACGGTTGTGCGCGTTGTCCGTGTCGCACTGCCTGGAGCCTATCGAAGTTTCGGAACTGCGCTCGCATTTAGAGTCTTGCGAGGAGTGCCGAGAACTGCTGGTCCAGTACCGTAGCATCGCGAGCGGCGGCATTGCCGCGCTGGCTGAGCAGTATTCTGTGGGTTCCGTCGATGGGCCCGCTGACGCCGCGTTTGATGAAGCTTCTGCGCGCGCGCGCTTAATGATCGCCGTCCGTGCTGAGCAGAAAACCGTTCACTCCACCACCTTGGTTACGCTGCCCGTTCAGTCTGGTGTGTCCCGCAAGATTTCCACCCATCCCGCCGTGAAGCTGGCCATCGCAGCTGGGCTCATTTTCGCAGTAGGCATCGGTGCTTATCACCTTGGTGCCCGCCGGCCAGCGCCAAGTACCACGAGTCTTACCGCGTCGTACGTTCAGGACCGTTTGCAGCGGCTCGCCGAGCAAAAGCACGCTGCGGACAAGACGCTAGCGACTCAGACCGATAAGCTTGAGCAACTAGAGGCAGATAATTCCGCAAAGGAATTCCAGCTGACCAAGTTGCGCGCGGACCTTCGCGCGGTGGAAGATCGCGAAAATGGCCTGCAAGCCGCCAGTGGACAATCGGAGGCGCAGTATCGTTCCATCGCACAGCAACGCGATACTTTGAGCGTGCAACTCCAGACGCTCAGCCAGAGCTACGAAGCACAAAAATCTGAGCTGGCGATTTTGCGTTCAGAACATGATAAGTCCGCGGCGCAGACGGCTACCTTGGAAGCTAAACTGAATGAACTGACCGCCGCCAATCGCGATCAGGAACGGCAACTTAAGGACGCCCAGCAATACCTTACTTCCGATAAAGATATTCGCGAACTCATGGGTGCGCGAAAGCTGTATATCGCGGATGTGTTTGACGTTGACGGAACCAGCCGCACACAGAAGCCTTTTGGGCGTGTGTTTTACACGCAAGGCAAATCGCTAATCTTTTACGCTTTCGATTTGGACCGCGAACCGGGCGTCGTGAACGCCAGCACCTTTCAAGTCTGGGGCCAGCGTGAAACTCCGCAGGGCGAACAGGCCTCTCCAATGAATCTGGGCATCCTGTATCGCGACAGCGAGACCAATCGTCGCTGGGTGATGCGTTTCGACGAGCAGAAACAATTAACCGATATTGATGCCGTGTTCGTGACTGTCGAGCCGCACGGCGGCAGCCACAAACCCACCAGCAAGCCATTTTTGTACGCGCTGCTTCGCAATGAAGCGAACCATCCGTAGGGCCTCACCTACTTAAACGGTTTACTAGCCAATTCCTTAGTTGCAATTTACGAAACATTTCTGGAATTCGCGCGCCCAGTCTCTATCCCATCGCCCGAATTTGCAGCGCTTACGTCCGAAATCTATCTTTAATTCATTTATATTATCAATGCAT
The DNA here is from genome assembly GCA_963786485.1 of uncultured Acidobacteriota bacterium. Taxonomy (GTDB): domain Bacteria; phylum Acidobacteriota; class Terriglobia; order Acidiferrales; family UBA7541; genus Acidiferrum. Next base: position 68,712 of record CAWAZN010000026.1, on the reverse strand, counting down.
GGTACACATCCCTCCCCGTCCGCGTATTGATAGGTAAATCAGCACAATTGTCGAGGTGTTTGGTGTGTAAGCATTTTGCCCGTTTCGGGGGCTTTTGCCGTAGGTGTGCCCTGGTCGATGTGTGTTTGTTTTGATTGAACGTGTGGGTGTCTTGATCTTTTGTAGCTCAGGAGCGTTCTCGATGAAGAACTGGCGTTTTGCACTGATCGTATCTATCGCTTTCGCGCTTTCTGTATGCGTGTCGGGTCTTTTTGCCCCTCCGCTTCTTGCGCAAAACAACTACGGCTCCGTCGCCGGAACAGTAGGCGACGCCTCTGGCGCCGCTATCGCCGACGCCCAAATTACTCTGACCAATGTCGGCACCGGTGAAAAGCGCGTCACCACCGCTGGCCCAGATGGCCTGTATTCCTTCGTGAACTTACTGCCGGGTGAATACCGGCTCGAAGTGGAAAAGACCGGCTTCAAGCGCACCGCACGCCCTTCGGTGATTGTCGAAGTCGGCCAGGCAGCGCGTATCGACTTCTCGATGCAGGTTGGCGACGTTACGCAGACGGTCGAAGTTACTAGCGAAGTGCCGTTGCTGCAGGCCGAGACTTCTTCGCTCGGTCAAGTAGTCGAGCAACGGAAAGCCAACGAGCTTCCTCTCAACGGCCGTAACGTATTCAACCTGGTCGCACTTGCCCCCTCGGTCATCGCGCAGGGCGGCGCAAATGGCACACCGGTCGGCGAAAATCCCTTCGGTTGGGGCAACTATCAAATCAACGGATCCTTCGGCAACGAAAGCGCCGAGTATCTCGACGGTCAGCCGCTCAACATCGGCTACATCAACTTACCTGTGGTTATCCCGACGCAAGACTCCATTCAGGAATTTAAAGTCCAGACCAGTAACTTGGGCGCCGATTGGGGCAAATTCTCGGGCGGCGTAATCAACCTTGTCACCAAATCCGGTTCCAACAGCCTGCACGGCGCAGCTTATGAATATCTCCGTAACCGCGTTCTCAATGCCAACGACACCTTTAACATCTCCAGTGAACTTAAGAACGGCGAGCCGAACAAAGCGCCCCCGTTTACCCAGAATCAATTTGGCGTGAATGCCGGCGGGCCGATCTGGATTCCTCACGTGTACGATGGCCGCGATAAGACCTTCTGGTTCTTCAGTTGGGAAGGTTTCCGCCTGCGCACCGGCAGTGTCTTCTCCACCACGGTTCCAACCGACGCGGAACGGTCTGGCAACCTGTCCGCGATCAAACAGCAGATCTTGGATCCTTGTGGCGGCACCGTCACCACCGCAGTTGCTTGCCCGAACTACACCGGGCCAGCCACTCCATTTCCCGGAAACGTTATCCCGACTGCTCGCCTGAATCCCACGTCACTGGCGTTGTTAAACTTTTACCCGCTTCCGAACACTACTGTAAATCCGGATCCGGCCACCGGAATTGATGCCAACAACTTCAATACGGCGACCAGTTCCGGCGGAAACCAGAACCAAGTTGTGGGACGTTTGGATCAGAACATTTCGGCCACCCAGCACATTTTCTTCCGAGACACCTATTGGAACGTGTTGGACCTGCCGGTTGATCCTCTCGGTACCGGCCTCTGCGCCGATCGCTGCGCGGAAACCTATTCCAGCAACGCCGCAGCTATTGGCTACAACTGGACTCTGACTCCAACCACGATCATCGGTATCGACGCGAGTGTGAGCCGCTTCGCCTACGATCGTTCGCCAATCAATTCCGGCTTTGACCTCACTACCATCGGTTATCCGAGTCAATACAACGATGCCATTCCGTCGGCCGCTAGGACGCCACCCACGCCGTGCATCTTCCAGTTCGCGGACAACATCACCTGCACCCAGGGCCAAAGTTTCATCACTGACCGCAACACTCAGTTCAACTTTTCGCCCAACATCACCCTGCTGCGTGGCAAGCACTCGATTAAGCTCGGCTTCCAACTGGAAATCGGCCGCGACAACTACGCTCAGACCAACGTCGGCAGCGGCGCTTTCGCCTTCTGCGGCTCCGGTCTCTCCTGCTTTAGCGGGTTCGGTCTCTCGGACTTCCTGCTTGGTTTTGCGGACAACCCGCAAAACGTGGAAAACCACTTCTTCGGCCAAGCCGTTGTTCCCGCTCTCGTTGCTGGGCAACAAATCTACAAGGGCTTCTATGTAGACGACACCTTCCACCTCACCAACAAACTGACCCTGAACCTCGGCTTGCGGTACGACCTACAGGGTCCCTGGTCCGAACGTTTCAACAATCAATCCTTTTTTGATCCTTCCGCAGTCAGCTGGCTAGCGAATCCCTCCGCTTCCGCAGGATTGGCCAACGTTCCTGGACTGCCCGGGCTCAAGGGAGACGTATCGCTTGTATCCCCGAATAACCGTACTAACATTCCCTTGGACAAGACCAACATTCAGCCGCGCGTCGGTTTCGCCTATGCCCTGGACTCGAAGACTGTCATTCGTGGCGGTTACGGCATCTTCTTCGTTCCAAACTACGTTTCGTTCGGCTTGAATCCCAACAACGATTTGGTCAACGACGCCACCACGGGTTACAACGGTACGATCGATGGCACTCATCCCATCAATACCATCGCCACTCCGTTCATACCGGAAGTAGTCCCGCCGGTCGGCCGCACTCTGGGTGCCCTGGGCACTCAGCAGTACGCTACCCAAGTTGTGCAGAACGTGACCATCGCCAACCGCGGCGACCACCCGGCTGCCTACTTGCAACAATGGAATCTGAACATTCAGCGTAATCTGCCTTGGAATTTCTTCGTATCGGCGGCGTACGTCGGCTCGAAGGGCACCCATCTCGAGTCGTATTCGCAGCAAGTTAATCAGATCGGCGATAACTTCTTGGGCCAAGCTGCGACGCAATGCGCTGCTCAAGAAGCCGTCACTGGTGCCCGCTGCGACGCCTCGGGTGTAACCCTCTTGCAGTCCGTCGCCAACCCGTTCTTCGATCCGACGACCGGAACGGCCTTCGCTCTGGGTACCAACACTACCACTGTCGGCCAACTCGCCCGGCCCTTTCCGCAATATCTTGGTCTCCAATACGCCGGCCAAGGCTCCTACGACAGCAGCTACGAATCGTTCCAGTTGACCGTCGAACGTCGCTTTGCGGCTGCCGGCTCCCTCTTGGTCGCTTACACCAACTCCAAGCTCCTCAGCGACACCGACACCCTCACCAACTGGCTGGAAGTCGCGGCCGGTGGAATTCAAGACAACAACAACAACAAGGCCGAGCGCTCACTGTCATCTCAGGATGTTCCGCAACGCCTAGTCATCAGTTACGTCCTTGATTTGCCCTTCGGCCATGGCAAGCGTTTCATGTCCGACGCCAGCGGTTTCGTCGATAAAGTCATCGGCGGATGGGGCGTCGATGGTGTGACTATCTTCCAGAGCGGCTTCCCGCTGGTGTTTTCCAATGGCGTGCCAAACTTCACCACCCTATACGGCGGCGGCTCTCGTCCCAACGTCGACCCAACCTGCAGCAAGGGTGCACCTGGCGGCAGGAGCCTTACCGAATGGTTCAACACGGCTTGCTTCTCCGCCCCTGCGGACTTCACATTCGGCAACGAGTCTAGAACCGATCCCACGTTACGCGGAGACGGCGTCAGAAACTTTGACTTCTCCATCTTCAAGCGCACTAAATTTGGACCCGACCAAAAAATCGGTCTCGAATTTCGAACTGAGTTCTTCAACATCTTCAACCGGACTCAGTTCGCGCCGCCAAACACTTCGTTTGGCAGCTCCAACTTCGGTACCGTCACATCTTCCTATCCGAACACCAACCCACGCTTGATCCAGTTCGGTCTAAAACTGGTTTTCTAAGCTAACTAGAGAAGCCCGGGGACGATGCAACATCGACTCCGGGCTTTTTCTTTTCCGCTGAAAAAAATCGCCCGCATAGGGCTTGACGCAATCTCAACTAACCTTCAATTCGTGCTAGCCTGTTCCAGAAATGTTTCTCGCGCGAAAAATCGCTGATCCTAAATTCCCACGCCAAGCCCCAGCCCTCCACCACCACTCGGAGTCCCACCGCTAAATGCCCGCCAGCTTCACCCGACGCAATTTCCTGAGCCTCGCCACCCTGGCCGCCGCCGCACCCATATTCGAAGTAAAACTCCCGCGCGGTCTGGACTTCCTCCTGCAAAATTCCCCCACCGCCAAAAAATTCCTCATCGAAACTATGCCCGGCGGCATCGCCCTCTTCGACTACAACAATGACGGCCTCCTCGACATCTTCATGGTCAACGGCGGCCACATCACCGAAAATCTCCACGACCCAGAGAATTTCGATCGCAGTAATCCCAAATACTGGAATCGCCTCTATCGCCAAAATAAAGACGGCAGCTTCACCGACGTCACGCAAGCCGCCGGCCTCGCGAACGCCGGCAACGGCAACTACGGCATGGGCGTAGCCGTCGGCGATTACGACAACGACGGCCATCCCGATCTCTTCGTCACCAGCTACGGAAAAAATATCCTCTACCACAACAACGGCGACGGCACCTTCACCGACGTCACCGCCAAAGCCGGAGTCGCCGGCGCGCGGCTGGCACGTCTCCGCCGGCTTCTTCGACTACGACAATGACGGTCACCTCGACCTTTTCGTCACCCGCTACATGGAATGGGACGCCGACCACAATAAAATCTGCGGCGGCGACTGGAAAACCTATTGCCCGCCCGCCGCTTTCCCCGCCACGACGAACCTTGCTCTTCCACAACAACGGTGACGGCACCTTCACCGACGTCAGCGAAAAATCCGGCATCGCCGCAAAAAAGGGCCGCGCACTCGGCGTCAGCTTTGCCGACTACAACAATGATGGCTTCACTGACATCTTCGTCTCCAACGATGGCATGCAGCAGTATCTCTACAAGAATAACGGTAACGGCACCTTCACCGAGTGCGCGCTCGAATCCGGCGCAGCGCTCACCAGCGATGGCAAAGGCCTCTCCGGCATGGGCACCGTCTTCCAGGACTACGACAACGACGGCAAGCCCGACGTGATCGTCACCGTCCTCCCGCGCGAACTTTTCGCCGTCTATCACAACGAAGGCGAAGGCGCGTTCACCTACCAGAGCCTCGAAACCGGCGTAGGCGCCATGACCTCGCTCAGCTCCGGCTGGGGCGTCGGCCTGGAAGATTTTGACAACGATGGCTGGAAGGATCTCTTCGTAGCGCAGGCCCACGTGCTCGACAACGTGCAAAAAATCGACGCCTCGCTCAGTTACAAACAGCTTCCGCTGCTGGCTATGAACAACAAAGGCCATTTCGAGAAAGCCGAGAGTGGCGTAACCGCACCCTTAGCCGCCCGTGGCGCGGCCTTCGGCGACCTCAACAACGACGGCTCCATAGATGTCCTCATCGCCACGCTAGGCGGTCCGCCCGTCGTTCTATTAAATCGCGCCGCGAACAAATCCAATCATTGGCTGACCATCACGCTGAAAGGCACACGCAGCAATCGCGACGGCTTCGGCGCCAAAGTAGTCGTCAATAATCAAACACGCTTCGCCACCAGCGCCGGCAGCTACAATTGCGCCAACGACAAGCGCCTCCATTTCGGCCTAGGCGATTCCGCAAAAGCGAAAATAGAAATCACTTGGCCATCCGGCATCAAACAAGTTATGAACGATGTCAGCGCCAATCAATTTCTCGAAATCACCGAACCGGAGCATCCATGATCTGGCTTCTGGCACTAGCGCTCTTGGCGAGCCCGGCAGCAGGGAAGACCACCCGAAGACGCGCGCGCAGACAAGAAGCCCCGCAAACCGTCAACTCCGAAGCCCTTCGGCACATACAAGCCGGCCTGGCCGCCCGCCAACAAAAACAGGTCGACGTAGAAATCACCGAATTTCAAAAAGCCACCGAACTCGATCCTAACTCCGCCGACGCAGCCGTAAATCTCGGCGAAGCCTACATGGAAAAGCACGACTACGGCGCAGCCATCCCTCCACTCAAACACGCACTCGAGCTAAGCCCGGACCTCCTCGTCGCCGATCAACTCCTCGGCTTCGCGCTCCTTTCGCAAGGCTATCCCGCCGAAGCCATCCCGCACCTCGAAAAAGTCGGTGCACTCGACGCCCTGGCCATCGCCCAAATCGAAACCGGCCAACTAGCCAACTCCGTAGCCAATTTGAACGCGGTCCTCGCCAAGCGCCCCAACGATCCCGACATTCTTTATTACCTCGGCCACGCCAGCGGCCTCCTCTCCAAAACCGCCATCGACACACTCATCGCCAAATTTCCAGATTCCGCCCGCAGTCATCAAGCGCTCGCCGAAAATTATTTCGCCCTCCGCCAGATGCCTCAGGCCGAAAAGGAATATCTCGAAGCCATTCGTATTCGCCCCGATCTCCCCAATCTCCATCTCGAGCTCGGCCAGGTCTACGGCAACACCGCCCAATGGCCCAAAGCCGAAGCCGAATACCGCATCGAAGCCAAACTCCAGCCCGGCAAAGCCGAGGCCGCCTATCGCCTGGGCAATGCCTTACTCCAACAAGGCAAACCCAAAGAAGCGCTAGCGGAACTAAAACGCGCCGACGCGCTGCGCCCAGAAATGTCCGAAACTCTCTATTCGTTAGGCAAAGCCGCTGCCTTGGTCGGATCTACAGAAGCCGCCACCGCCGAGCAATCCTTCCAAAAAGTGATCGACCTGGAAAAAACCACCGAGCTAGCCGCTCAATCCCACTTCGCTTTAGCTGCCCTCTACCGCAAACAAGGCAAAACCGCCCAAGCCCAGCAAGAACTCCAAGCCTTCCAAAAACTCCAATCCACCATCGGCCCTCCCAAATCCCAGTAGCGTTCGCAATGTTCGCAACGCCGTTGTAGCGGCGGGTCTTCAGACCCGTGCCTTTGAAGTTGTAAGCGCCGGACTTTAGTCCGGCCAACGTAAAATACTCGCACTCATCGATCTTGTAGCGGCCGGGCGTTAGTTCACGCCGACAAAGGAAGGGTCCCGCTGCCTTTCCTGTTGACATCCCACACAACTCGCGCCAAACTCCTGTAACCATCCCACAGGAGCGTTACCTAATAAAATGCCTCCCGATAAATCCGACATCCTCCAAGGCACCCTAGACCTGATGGTCCTGCAAACTCTCGACGCCATGGGCCCGCAACACGGCTACGGCATCGCCCGCCGCATCGAACAAATCAGCGAACAAGCCCTGCAGCTCAACCAAGGCACTATCTACGCCTCGCTGTTGCGCCTTGTGCAGCAACGCCGCATCTCCGCCGCCTGGGGCGCTTCCGAAAACAATCGCAAGGCCAAGTTTTATTCCATCACCCGCGCTGGCCGTAAACAGCTCCAAGCCGAAACGGAAAAGTGGCAGCGTATCTCCGGAGCCGTAGCCCGCGTCCTGCGCACCGCCGAGCGAGGTTAATCAAAATGCCCGCACCGCTAATAAAATTATTCACGCTCGCCCACCGAATGCGCGCATGGGTCTCGCCCCGCCAGCAAGATCAAGAGTTCGCCCAAGAACTACAAACCCACCTCGATCTACTGATTGAAGAAAATCTTCGTCGCGGCCTGGCTCCCACGGAAGCCGAACGCAGCGCCCGCATCACCCTTGGCGGCCAAACCCAACTACTGGAATCGCATCGCGAACATCGAGGCCTCCCCATGCTCGAAACTCTCCTGCAAGACGCACGCTACGCTCTGCGCACCCTCCGCAAAAACCCTGGTTTTACTGCTCTGGCGATTCTTACGCTAGCGCTCGGCATCGGCGCCAACACCGCAATCTTTAGTGTCGTTTATGCTGTCCTGCTAAAGCCGCTCCCATATCCCAAGTCGCAGCAACTATTCAACATTTTCCAGGTCCAGCCCCAGGAGGGAGTCGCCGCCACCGGTTTTTCCTTCGCCAATTTTGCCGAACTGCGTCAGCAATCGAAGTCCTTCAGCGAAATGGCCGGCAGCCAGCAACACGAATTGACTCTGACCGGGCACGGCGACCCCACCGTGGTCAAAACCTCTGTCGTTACGCCAGAGCTATTTGAGCTGCTGGGTCAAACGCCCTTCGTTGGCCGCATCTTCACGCCGCAAGACGACCAGCCCGGCGCTGCCCCCGTCACTGTGCTCAGCGAGAATCTTTGGCGCGCCATGTTCGCTGCCGACCCAAAAATAATCGGCACCTCCATCAACCTCGATAAGCGTCCATTTACCGTGATTGGCATCGTGACGGGCAAATTCCGTTTCCCCCAGATCAACCAAAGCGAACAGCTGTGGATTCCGCTCGTCAACGATCCGCTCTTCGGTTCGTGGATGCCCAATCGTGGCGGCCATTGGCTACAAATCACCGGACGGCTCAAGCCCGGAGTTTCGTTGCCGCAAGCTCAGGCTGAACTTGACGCGATAGCTGCGCGTCTCGATCAGGAATTCCCCGAAGAAAACTCCGGCTGGACGATCAGTTTGTCGCCGCTGAGGCAACTGTTTGTCTTCAATGTAAGTTCTGCGTTATGGATTCTGCTGGGCGCGGTGGCGTTGGTTCTGCTGATCTCTTGCGCCAACATCGCAAATTTATTGCTCGCGCGCGCCACTTCGCGCTCTCGCGAAATTGCTGTGCGCACCACGCTGGGTGCGACGCGCTCCCGGATTGCCCGCCAACTCCTTACGGAGACCGCGGTGCTTGGCGCCTTCGGTGGTCTCAGCGGTGTCGCGTTGGCCTACTGGGGCATCCAGGCGTTGCACTCCATAATGCCGGCGACCGTCCCGCAAGTTAACGAGATTCGCGTCGACACTTCGGTTTTGCTCTTCGCGATTTTGCTATCGGCCGCAGCCACCTGCATTTTTGGTTTGGTTCCCGCCCTCTTCACTGCCAACGGCAACGTGCAATCCGGTTTGCTTGAAGGCGGCGCGCGAGCCGGTGAAAGCCGCAACCGCCGCACTGCGCGTTCCGTGCTAGCCGCTGCGGAAATCGCTCTGGCCTTGGTGTTGTTGCTCGCCGCCGGGCTTATGCTGCGCAGTTTCGCCAAACTCACTGGCATGAACCCCGGCTTCGTGACCGAACACGTCGTCAAAGCCGAAATTTCGCTGCCGCAATTTCAATACACCACGCCGCAACGGTGGACGGCGTTTTCTGACGAACTTCTCGCTAGACTTCAGGCGCAGCCCGGTCTGCAGCAAACCGCCATCGTGGTTCCTGCCCCCATCGCGGACGGCTTCGTAAATCTCGGTTTCGACATCGTGGGCCAACCGCAAGCTTCTGCCGGTACCTCGCGCACCGCGGACTACGCCACCATCAGCCCCAACTATTTCCAGGTCCTGGGCATACCACTCCTTGCCGGTCGCGCCTTTGATCCGCATGATGCAGTGTCCGCGCCCCGTGTGGCCATCATTAGCCAGTCGATGGCTCACGCTTATTTCCCAAACGAAAATCCACTGGGCCAACGATTGAAATTCGGTTTGCCTCCAGATAACGGCGCCCCTCGTGAAATTGTTGGAATCGTCGGCGATGTCCGAGACGTGGGCATTGGGCAAGATCCCGGCCCAATGATGTACGTGCCCTACGCGCAATCCCCGTTCTGGGGAGCCGTCATCCTCGTCAGAAGTGAAAACAGCACCGCCTCTGTTTCCGCCGCCATCCGCAGGGAAGTGGCGAGTATCGACAAAGATTTGCCCGTAACCGATATCGCGCAAATGCCCGACGTCGTTGATGCCTCCATGGCGCAATCGCGCTTCGGCGCTCTGCTCCTTACGCTCTTCGCCGCCGTAGCCTTGATTCTGGCTGCCACCGGCATCTTCGGTGTCATCTCGTATTCCGTAGCCTGCCGCACCAACGAAATCGGCATCCGCGTAGCGTTGGGCGCTTCCCGCGTCGCGATTCTACGCATGGTCTCCAAGGAAACGCTCGTGGTTACCGCAGCGGGCTTAGCTGTAGGCATTCCTAGCGCCCTCGCCGCCGCGCGTCTCCTAGGTCACATGCTAGTCGGCGTCTCCCCGAGCGATCCCCTAGTCCTTGCGGCTGTTGCGCTAACTCTAGCCGCCGTAGCCGCCTTGGCCAGCTACCTCCCAGCCCGCCGCGCCACCCAAGTCGACCCCATCATCGCCCTCCGCCACGAGTAAACTCTTCAACGTCGGTCACCGTTCTTCGCAACATGTCGCCATCATCGACCCGTCGAACCGTTACCTCGCCAACGTGGTTTTGCCCTTGGGTAACACAGACTTCAGTCTGTGTTCCTTTTAATGTCTGCTGCGCATCGCCGCTGCACTTGCCACGAGCATCATCGCTTCGTGCACCACGACGCTTCGCGCAGCATTAAGCGCCGGAGGCGCGCCACAAGTTAGCCCAGCCCGTAAGCGCTGGGTCCGCAGGCCAATCGGGCGCGAGCCCCGTAGGGGCGACACGAGCTGGGCTTCGACAACTCCTGCACACCACATGTGAAACTGTTTACGAAATTTACCGCAGGAAGGGAATCCAAAAATGGTGGGCACTGAAGGATTTGAACCTTCGACCTTTCGGGTGTAAACCGAACGCTCTAACCGCTGAGCTAAGCGCCCATCAAGACCAATCACCGATGGCGCCAACGCGCCAAGTCCTACCAAGATACCAATTCCCCATACGAAGTTGTAGTGCCGAATCTCCAGTTTCGTCTGGCCCATCCATGGTTGCGCCAGTCCGCGGCCGACCGTGCGCGGATTGCCCGGGTCCGATCACACGAGTCGCCCTTCCAATTCACCGGGCGCCACTGTACACGTAACCTCAATGTAATGAACACATACATATTTAGTCCGTGCTAACTCCTTTAGAATGTGCACTTACGAAAAATCGCAAAATAACTCTTTTAGAATGCGCACTTACAAAAATACCCCGGGGGCCAGTCGCTCACCTTCGGACCACATGCCACCTTTGTTGCACTTTGTTTCTGCAGCCAGTAAACTCGTATTCTCCAGTTGACGAGGGCACACAGCACAGATGCTATTGAACCGTGATTACGTCGGCTACATGGCCACCGAAGTCGTGAAGCAACTCGTCGAAGGCGAGTTGATCGAAACCAAGGCCGCCGAAGTCGTAGCGCTGCGTCTGCGTCAGAGGATGGCGGAAGAATTATCCGTGGAAGATCGCGTCAACGAACAGGCGCGCCAGATTTTGACCGACCACGCCGAGGAAATGCGCCGCACCAACGTCTCGTATCAGGATATGTTCAAAAAAGTGAAAGCGCAGCTAGCACGCGACGGAAAACTGATTCTCAGGTAGGGCACGGCATGCCGTGCTCGCTGGCCGCACGATCTTAGGAACTTGGGGAACCCGCAAATAATGCGACTCAGCCGTGAAAAAATTGTCCGCATCTCGCACCAACTGACCGACGTATTGGTGGCCAGCGAAGACGTCGAATTCGTCGACGACCGCGATACCATCCGCCGCCAGATCGTCGAAATCCTCACCGCCACGCTGCGCGAAGAAGAAAAAGCGGAGCTGGAAGCCCGCAAGCGCATCACTTCCCAGAAAAAAGAAATCATCGAAGGCAGCGAAGAGTGGGACTTGCTCTATCGCAAATATTATTCCGAGGAACTCCGCCGCATGGGTGTAGCCGCCGCTCCCGAAGAGCACAAACGCAATTCCAGCCACGCTTACTGACCACAATCCTTCATCGGCTTTTGCATGATTCAGAAATAAAAATGGCGGCCAGACTGGCCGCCATTTTTGTTTACCGATCAGTCTGTACTGTGTTCGAATCGTTCTACGGGTTGTCCGGCCGCCGTTTCAGCGTCGGACGATCATCATCCGTGCTGTTTGGATCCGTCGAAGTGGAATTGGGATCGGTCTTGTTCTTGTCCGTCTGCTCCGTCTTGGTGCGCAGCGTCGGCTTGTTGGCCGCGGGTTGCGCCTTACGGGTGAACATGACGTTGCGCAGGCGGGCCTTCACCGAATCGAACTCGGAAGTTGTAACGATATATTCCTGTTTCGCCGGCAAAATCCGCGCTATTTCCTTTTGTGTGCGCTCGATGCGCTCCGGCGTCGGCGGATGCGTTGAGAATACCTTGGGGATCGTTCCTGGACGGCGCTTCTCGTCCGCTTGAATGCGCTCAAAGAACGTCACGTAAGCGTTGGGATCGTACCCGGCCTTGTACATATATTCGAGGCCCAGAAAATCCGCTTCGCGCTCATCGTCACGAGAGAACTTCAAAAACGACAAGGGAATCGCGATGTTCAAGCCTTCGTACAGCGCGTAACCAGCCAGACCCACTGGCCCAAAAATCAGCAAAGGAATCGTCGCCAACTGCGCGATCTCGCCTTTGGTCGCCTGCCGCGTTCCGTGCCGCGCGGTGACGTGAGAAATTTCATGCGCCATTACGCCGGCTAGTTCCGCCTCTTCCTGCGCTCGCAGAATCAATCCGCTATTCACATAAAAAAATCCACCAGGTAGGGCGAAGGCGTTCACTTCATCCGAATCGATCACCTTAATCGTAAAGGGAACCTTAGCGTCCGAGTTGCGCACCAAGTTTTGCCCTACGCGATTCACATATTCCGTAACGACGGGATCATCGATCAGCTTGGAAGAGCGTTCCACTTCCTGCGCCAAGCTTTTGCCGAGGGCAATTTCTTTTTCCAGCGAATAAAAATTTATCTTGCCGCTGACGTTGCGGTTGCCGATGGCTTCCACGTCGTCCTTGGTGTTCTTCGGATCAACGGTGTCTTTCTGTTGCACCGGTGTGTCCGTCGGTGGCGCGTTTTTGTCTGCTGAAGGCGGCGCCGGCTTCGACGGTGCGGGAGTGGTTGGCGGTGTCTGGCCAGTCGTATTCGGAGGAAGCGGCGCAGTCGTAGAAGGTGTGCTTGAGGGAGGTGTGGATCCGGGCGTAGTGCTGCCGGGGGCGGTTCCGGGATTCTGTGCGCCAAACGAGGGGCTGCCGATCAGAAGACTCGTTAGCGCCAGCGTGGCGATTTGCCGAAAGAGTTGTTGCATGACCCGTGCCTCCAAACTGTCCGCAGTATACACCTCGCGGCCGGACCAGTCCCCGAGAACGTACTCGAATTCTATGATGTCAGGCCTATGGAGAAGGTTTCCCATCGCTTTCCAGATAAAGGTTTTAATCGCCAAATCCTCGCAGCGCAGCGGGCCTTGGCCAGACCGATCACTGGAATGCCACTGTGAGGCACCGTTTGTCGCAGAAAACCGCCCCAAATTGGATGCCGGAGATCCTTCGGCCCGGTTTCGTGCCCGGAAAGCGCAGAGTGCGCGCCTGTTGACACCCACCCGCAGCCCAACTAAATTCAAAGTTCCTCCTATGAGCATGACAACCTTATGAGCGCAATGAAGGTGCAGAGTGGCCAGTTGTGGAAGAAGAACGACTCGGACGACATTTACCTCGTCACGCGGGTGTACACCGAGGCCCTAAGCACGGTGGTGATGCTGCGCAAGTCTGGCGCCGAATCTGAGCCACTGATTCGCGTGAAAGTGGAACGCAACGCTAAAGGCCAGACGATTCCGGGCTTTACGCCGGCGCAGGAAGAAGAAAGCTTCTAGGCGCTCGCTTGCGGCTAAATCGACCGCACATCCATCTTCACAACGTCATCGACTTTCATCAACTCTTTCATTAGAAACGGTTCCCCGTATTTGACGCCGACCAGATGACCGGACTGCGTCGCCAGGCGGTGCATTTCTTCTTCCAGCTGTTCCAGCCCTAAATACACTTTGGCCTTGTTCTCGTTCTTTTGCGGTCTGAACTGCGAGCCGTAACACAGGATGGCTTTTCGGCGCTGCGCATATTGCGAAGTGATGTCCACGACGAACGTCGGGCGGACTTGTGCAAAGGCTGTCGAGTACAGAATTTTGAACGGACGATACGGTTCGCCGTGGGCGACCAATTGTTTCAAACCGGCAAGGAAGCAGGCCTCGTAGCCCAGTGTCGAGGCGTGATAGTGGTCCGGATGGCGCGCCTCCCAGTAGGGAAGAATCACCGTCTTGGGACGCAGTTCGCGGATTTTCTCCGCAAGACGCAGTTTGTGCTGGCGGCTCGGTTGCACATCGGAGTCCGGGACGCCCAAAATGCCGCGCCACTTTACGCGCAGGAGCTTTGCTGCTTTCGCAGATTCCGCCGCGCGAATTTCCGGTGTACCGCGCGTACCCATTTCTCCTGCGGTCAAGTCCAGGATTCCGGTTTTATATCCGCGCGACGCCATTTTCAATAAGGTGCCGCCGCAGGTTAGTTCCACGTCGTCAGGGTGAGCGGCTATGGCCAGAACATCGAGATTCATTGTTGAAATATCCTCGCGGGTCATTCTAGCAGGTCGAGGAACGGGAATAGCGATGACGGGAATTCAAAAACCGCGCCCACAAAACCAGTGGGTGCGTCACCGTAAAATGGATCGACTGGTAGGTGTGTTACTTTTACTGGCGTGACTGAAAATCTGCAGAAGCGCGTGGCGGTGGTTACCGGGGCGGGAAAACGTCTGGGCCGGGCGGTGGCGCTGCGGTTGGCGGAAGATGGCTGCGATGTGGTGGTGCACTACCGGTCGTCTGAAGCGGATGCGCGGGCGGTTGTTGGCGAGATCGAAAACTTAGGACGCCGCGGGGTGGCCATTGCAGCGGACTTGAACAGCGTTGCAGAAATCAAAAAATTGTTCCAGGAGATTAACGAGCGCTTTGGGCGATTGGATGTGCTGGTGAACAGCGCGGCTACGTTTGTAGAGTCCGTATTCACGGCGACTACGGAGAAGGAGTGGCACGCGTCGCTGGACTCCAATTTAAAGGCGCCTTTTTTTTGCGCACAAGCGGCAACGCCCATGCTGCGCGAAGCACAGGGCGTAATCGTGAATTTCGCGGACATAGGCGGCATGCTGGGATGGCCTGGTTTTATTCCTCACAGCATCTCGAAAGCCGGGGTAATCCTGATGACGCGCGCATTGGCAAAGGAACTGGCACCGGAGGTGCGCGTAAACGCCATCGCTCCAGGAACAATCACCATGCCCGGCGATCCTCCGGCGTGGGAGCGCGATTTTATCCAGCTAGCGCCGCTGAGGCGCACTGGAACGCCAAGGGACATCGCTGACGCAGTGTTATTTCTGGTTCATGCAAAATTCATCACCGGACAAACACTGGTTGTGGATGGCGGGCGCACACTATAGAGCGTTGCCTGACATTGCCCGTTAAGGCCTCGCTGTGTATACTCCCCGCAACTACCCGGCACCTACCGAGTACTCCGGAGCTGCCTCTTTTTTTAAATGCCCCCAGCCCAGAACCCCCGAGGGCCCAAGTCTGACGACCCGCCCGGTGAGCCACGCCTGGAAGGCTGGGGCGAGATTGCCCTTTATCTGAAGCGCGAGACACGCACCGTACAGCGTTATGAACAAACGGCTAAGCTGCCAGTGCACCGGTTCCCGACGGGCACCGTTTACGCCTATCGTTCTGAACTAGACGAATGGCTTCGACGAGACCCGAATCCGGCCCCAGACCCGCCTGAGCCGTCGCCAAACCCAACGCCTGAACCACCACCAGATTCAGACCCATCAGACGCTTACCCCAAATGGAAAATCGCGGTTGCTAGCGCGGGGCTCGTGCTGCTGGGCGGACTGGCCGTTTTCTTCTGGTTGTGGTTTCGCACGCCTCCCCCTGCCGTACCAACACCCAAGGTACGGCTCTTCGTGCGGGCCTTCAAAAATCTATCGGGCCCAGCCGACGATGAGTTCACCAAAGGCTTGACCCTTGAAATCACCAGCAAGTTGGTGCGGCTCGATCCAGATCACTTGGCGGTCATCGCTCCCACAACGGCGGAAAAATATTCGGCCAGTACAATCTCCGAGTTGATGCGGACCTTGAAGGTCGACTATGTCCTCGACGGCAGCGTGCGACGGGCCAAAGACAAAGATGAAGTGCATATCGATGGGCAGCTGATCACGACCGCAGACGAAACTTTAAAATGGTCGGACGGTTACACTGGCAGTCTAGTGGACATTCTTAACGTCGAGGACCGGTTGGTCGCCGGCGTCGCCGGTGCGTTGAATGTAAAGCCAAAGCACGCGACGAAGGTTCCTCCCCAAGCCCCCGGTGGACATCAATGGGTACGACGCCTATCTGGCGGGCCGCATCGCGTGGGCGCTCCGCGATCTGCCCGGAGCAGTCACCGCGTTCCAGAAAGCCGCAAGGCTTCTGCCGGCCTACGCTCCGGCGCACTCAGGGCTGGCGGCCGCCTACGCGGTAATGGGCCAGTCGCCGAATGATGGCATGGAGCCAAGACAGTCCGCTCCCATGGCTGTAAAAGAGGCGCACATCGCGCTACAGCTGGATCCCCGGAGCGCCGAGAGTCACTGCGTGTTGGGCAACCTGGCCCTTAGTTATGACTGGGACTTCCCAACGGCAGAGCGAGAGTTTCGCGAAGCAATGGCGCTGGAACCTGGGAACGCGACGGCCCATCAGTGGCTGGGCCAGTACTTCATGGTGATGAACAGCATTCCGGAGGCGCAAGGCGAAACCGGCCAGGCGCTGGAACTCGATCCAGCGTCACCGATATTTATTACTGCCCGCGCGGAAGCGTTTTACTACGCGCGCGATTTTGATTCGACCATTTCGCACGCGCAGATCGCCGTTCAGCAATTTCCGCAGTTTGTTCTGGGCGAATTTTGGCTGGGCAGTGCCTATCGAGAGAAGAAGATGTATCCCGAGTCTTTGACGCATTTCCAGCACGCGTTGACGCTGGCTCCCAAGAATCCCGCGTTGCTCATGGCCTACGGGCACGCGCTGGCCGTTTCGGGCGATCACGCCGGGGCCAAGGCAAAATTGGCGGAGCTACAGGCCATGGCTCGCGACCGCTACATACCGGCAATCTATTTTGCCGGCATCTACACGGGGCTGGGAGATCTCGACAACGCTTTTGCCTGGTTGCAAAAGGCAGTTCAGCAGCGCAACGATCGCCTGATTTACTTGCGCGAAGACCCCATTTCCGATCCCCTGCGCGCAGATCCCCGTTTTTCGGCGTTGATGCAGCAAGTTCATACCGCCGATTAGTTCAGACCGGCGCATCTCACCCGTTTACTCACTCAAGTCCTTGCGCTGCCGTGGTTTATGTAATTCCTGAATCTGCAGTTCGGGTAGCTGAGTTCTGACCGCGCAGGCATTTCCGCTCCATCCCAACCGTTCTTACCAGACGACTTCATGCGACATGGCGCGACTTCGCGGCTATCTCACTGCTTTTGTCGCTCGTCGCCCGTTGTATGTCGTTTTCGGCACCTCGTACTGTGCACCTACCGGAGCACGAACCGGAATTCATAGATGAGGTGGTTCACGTGCGTTACCTAGCAGCCCTGGCAATTCTAGTTTTTACCTGCGTCCCGCTGGTTCGAGCTCAGGACACTCCTGCCGGCGACATTGCGGCCAGCTATTCCTTCCTCCGCGAAGGACTCAGCAACGGGATCAATGCGAACGGTGGAACCATTTCCGGCGCCTTCACGCTGAAGCCGTGGCTCGGTTTGGCCGGCGATTTCAGCGCCTTCCACGCGGCACCGTTCGGTGGCAGCGCCAACACATTTACCTACCAAGGTGGGCCGCGTTTTTACCTGCGATCGCACTCTCGCGTCACTCCATTTGCCCAAGTGTTGCTCGGCGGCGCTCACGTTTCCGGGAATGGTGGCTCCATCAACGGATTCGCGTTCAGCGCCGGCGGTGGCTTGGACATTGGTCTGACCACGCGCCTCGCGGTGCGGCCGCAAGTCGACTACCTCGGTATTCATTCGAGCGGAGACACGCTTAATTCTGTGCGCGCTTCGGTGGGCATCGTATTTCGCTTCGGCAAATAGCATGACATCTCGCGAACGCGAACTTTGCACTTCGACGTGGGCTGGAGTTTTTCCGGCCCGCGGCCATCTCTGGAGTCGCCGCACTCAGGCGGCTTAGCTGTCTTCCGGCGCACGCACGGTCGCGCGCTTTCAAGAAAAGGACATTGCCATGATGCTTCTAGCTTCTCGAAGTTTCGCCCCGGACGCTTCCAGGACGTTCTACGGAATATTGGTGATGAGCCTGGTGTCGGCGGTAGTCATCGCCGAATTTGCCGGGTATTGGCTGCACCGGCTGCTGCATAGCCACCGCGTTACCTGGCTCAGCAAAAGTCACCTGGACCACCATTTCAAAACGTATCCGCCGAATGGGGCGTTGCGTTCTCGCGAGTATGCGGACTCGACAACCGATCGCTTATCGCTGGGGAACATTGGGCTGGAGTGGCTGGTTCCCTCGGGAATTATCCTGTTGTTTTGCTTTTCGGTGGTTCACGCGCTGGGACTGCCGAACTCTTGCCAAGTACTGTTTCTCTCGACGCTACTGCTTTGGCCCCTCTTCATGTTCAGTTATTTGCATGACCGCATGCACCTGGTCGAATTCTGGATGGCGGATACGCCATTGCTGAAATATTGGTTTCGCAAAGCGCGACGCCTGCACGACGTTCATCACCGCTCCATCGGTGACGATGGCCGCATGGACGCCAATTTCGGAATCGGCTTTTTCGTCTTTGACCGCGTGTTTTGCACCATCGTGAAGCGGCACCGCCCGTTGAATGCCCGCGGTTACGGCATGGCTCGAGAACGCCTCCGAGCCATGGGGATCCTGGAGGATGAGCCTGCATTTCCGCACGCTTTCCGTTCGTAAACCTCCGCGCACAAAGTTCCTAACGAACTCCTTCGCGATAACCGGTTTTGCGCGAGCAGAATTGCCCCGTGCACTGATTCCTTCATCGGTGTAGTTTATTCTGCTTATAGCGACTATAATTTTTCTAGCCGCCGATTTTGGGGACTAAAGGGACGTACGAACTTCATGGATAACGACACGTATACACAACAGGGAATGGACGACGTTCAGATTCAGGAGTGGCTGGAGTCGCTGGACTCCGTGCTGGAATCGAGCGGCCCGGAAGTGACAGCGGAAATACTAGAGCGGTTGCGCGCGCACGCCAAGGTCGCCGGCATTCACTTGCCGTTCACGGCGAATACTCCGTACGCGAACACCATACCAGCGCGCCTCGAGCCGCTGTTTCCCGGCGACCAGGAACTGGAACGGCGCATCAAGAGCTTGATTCGCTGGAATGCGTTGGCCATGGTGGTTCGCGCGAACCGCGTGGAGCACAACATCGGCGGGCACATTTCGACATACGCTTCGGCGGCCACGCTCTATGAAGTCGGCTTCAACCATTTTTTCCGCGCACGTTCGCCAGAGTTCGAGGGCGACACCGTTTATTTTCAGGGACACGCTGCACCGGGAATTTATGCGCGCGCCTTTTTGGAAGGCCGGCTGAGCCCGCAGCAATTGGAAAATTTCCGACGGGAGCTGAAACCGGGCGGGGGATTGAGTTCGTATCCGCATCCCTGGTTGATGCCGGACTTCTGGGAATTTCCGACGGTGTCGATGGGCTTGAGCCCGCTGATGGCCATTTATCAGGCGCGATTTAATCGCTATCTGGAGCACCGCGGACTGAAGCCGGCCACGGACGCGAAAGTGTGGGCGTTCCTCGGCGACGGCGAAACCGACGAGCCGGAATCGCTCGGCGCGATTACCCTGGCGTCTCGCGAGAAGCTCGACAATTTGATTTTTGTGGTGAACTGCAATCTGCAGCGGCTGGACGGTCCGGTGCGCGGCAACGGACAGATTATTCAGGAACTGGAATCGGCGTTCCGCGGCGCGCGCTGGAACGTCATCAAGGTTTTGTGGGGCAGCGAGTGGGATCCCATTCTGGAGCGCGACACCGAAGGCTTGCTGGTGAAGCGCATGGGCGAATTGGTGGACGGCGAATACCAGAAGCTGGTGGTTTCCTCTGGCGCATACGTCCGCGAACATTTCTTTGGAAGCGATCCGCGGTTGCTGGCGCTGGTCGATCCTTTGCCGGATGAGGCGCTGCGGCGTCTGCGACTCGGCGGCCACGATCCGCGCAAGGTTTACGCGGCGTACAAAGCGGCAACGGAACATCGCGGCGGACCGACGGTTATTCTGGCGCGCACCATCAAAGGCTACGGGCTGGGCGAAGCTGGCGAAGGCAAGAACGTCACGCACCAGCAGAAAAAATTGAATGAAGAAGAGTTGCGAGAATTCCGCTCGCGCTTTGGCGTACCGCTGAACGATAACGATTGCATCGAAGTGCCTTTTTATCGTCCGCCAGAGGACAGCGTGGAACTCGAATATTTGCGCGCGCGTCGGGAATCGCTGGGTGGGTATTTGCCCAAACGCGCGATACGCTCCAAGCCGATCGCCGCGGATCACGACGAACTCTTCAAGGAATTTTCCGAAGGCAGCGAAGGCCGGGAAGTTTCCACCACCATGGCGTTCGTGGGCATGTTGCGCAAAATGTTGCGCGATCCGGAAATCGGCAAGTTCGTGGTACCGATCGTTCCTGACGAAGCGCGCACTTTCGGTATGGAGTCGCTGTTCCGCACCGTCGGAATCTATTCGAGCGTCGGACAAAAATACGAGCCGGTAGACGCCAGCACGCTGCTCTATTACAAGGAGGCGCAAGACGGTCAGATCCTGGAAGAGGGAATTACCGAAGCAGGATCGGTCGCCAGCTTTATCGCCGCCGGCTCGGCGTACGCGACGCACGGCATCAACACCATTCCGTTTTTTATTTATTACTCAATGTTCGGATTCCAGAGAATCGCGGATTTCATCTGGGCCGCGGCGGACATGCGTGTACGCGGATTCCTGCTGGGCGGGACGTCCGGGCGCACCACGCTTTCCGGCGAAGGGTTGCAGCACCAGGATGGCAACAGCCACGTTCTGGCTTTGCCGGTTCCCAATTTGCGCGCCTACGATCCGGCGTTCGCGTATGAAATTGCCGTGATCATTCAAGATGGCATCCGCCGGATGTACAAGGACGGCGAAAATCTTTTCTACTACATCACGGTGATGAACGAACCGTATGCGATGCCGGCGATGCCGGCCCCCGCGGAGAAAGTCAAAGATGGCATTTTGCGCGGAATGTATCGCTACCGCGCGTCCGACAATAAAAAATCCAAGTTACGCGCCCAGTTATTTGGCAGCGGGGCAATCTTGAATGAGGTGCTTCGGGCACAGGAAATTCTGGAGACGAAGTACGGAGTGGCCGCGGACGTCTGGAGCGTCACCAGTTACAAAGAATTGTACGTGGACGGTAATGAGTGCGAACGGTGGAATCGTTTGCACCCGGGCGCCAAGCCGCGCGTGCCATATCTGACGGAGCAGTTGGCCAAGTCCGAGGGCGTGCTGGTGGCCGCCACCGACTATCTAAAATCGCTGCCGAGCATGGTGGACAAATGGATGCCGCGGCGGCTTTGCGTCCTGGGCACGGACGGTTTCGGCCGCAGCGAAGGACGTTCGTCTCTGCGCGACTTCTTCGAGGTCGACGCGAGATTTATCAGTCTCGCCACACTGCACGAGCTGTTCCTGGAAGGCCAAGTGGAACGCGGCGTGGTGGACAAAGCCATCAAGGATTTGGGAATCAATCCGGAGAAATTGAACCCGGTCGTATCGTAGTACTTTGGAGTGCGGCGGCTTGACGCCGCTTTGCGGTCGCAACGATCACCGCGCATTCAAACTAGAAAGACGTGAGTTCGTTCGAGCAACGCTGCTCGGTAAATCCTGCTTGCTTCTGCGGTAGTAAAAGCGGCGTCAAGCCGCCGCACTCCAAAGCGCGTTGACTAGCGATTTGTATCCATTTCCAAAACCTCTCGCGCCTTAATACGCCCCGTCGCCAAGTCAGCAATCAAATTTCCGTTGGCGGCGAGAAAGTCGTAATCGCTTAGCTCGCGCGGAAGTACCCACGCGATACGCTCGAAAGTTTTGCCAACGACCTCCTCGTTGTCCAGTTCAACCGCGAAGAAGCGAATTTCCAGCTCATTGGCATAGGTGGCGTAGGTGTGTTTGACGCGGGCGATTTCCACGCTCTTGCGCAGGGTGGCTCCAAGTTCTTCGCGTAGTTCGCGGGCCAGCGCGGCTTCGGGAGCTTCGCCCACTTCCACTTTGCCGCCGGGAATCTCCCATTTTAGCGGAGACGTGTCCGTGCTGCGGCGTTGGCCGATCAGCAATCGGCGGTCTGCGCGTTCGATGACTGCGGCAACAACTACTTTGATCAAGTGCGGCTCCGTCAATAAATCCGGACTGGACCTGTGTGGTGATTACTTCGATTGTGACCTTAGTATGGCAAAAGCCAAGCCCGCAGGGGCGAGCAAGCCTCAAAAATCTGTCGCCCCTACGAAGCTCAGGGTAAACCTGCGCTATAGGGCTCTTGCCAGCCAGAACGGCCTGCACAATTTTCCAGAGTTGTTTGGCGCCCGCGACTAGCGGCGGTCCGGGAGTATTTAACAACTCGTCGGCGATTACAAATACGCGCCGGTTGCGAATCGCAGGGACACTCTTCCATGACGGCACATCGTACGCCCGCTGAATTTTTGCTTTGTTTCCAGTCGCGGCCCAGGCCAGGACGATCACGTCCGGCGCGGCGGCGGCGACGTCGCCATCGCTTACGCGCTGGCCAGCGGGGACGACCATTTCCGCGCCGCAGAATTGCGCCAACTCGGCGACCCACGGCGGGGAACTGATGCGCGGATTCGGCCACGCCTCACAGTAGATGCGCACCGGTTTTCGAGGCGTTGCGGCGCGAATCGCACGCTTAGCTTGAAGGGCGGTAATCGCAAACTGTTTTTGCATTTGCGCGATTACGTGTTCGCCGGCCGAAACGCGGTTCACCAACGCGGCCAGCATGTGAATGTCGCGGTAAACGTCCGCCAGCGTGCGAGGGTTGGTGGCCAGGAAATTTATGGGGTGCTCAAGCAACTTGCCGACCGTCTCAGCTTTGTAAGGCACCGAGCCGATCACCAGCGACGGGTGCAGCCGCAGAATTTCGTCGACGGATCCCATGTGCCAGCAATCGCCCACACGCGGCAACCCCGAGACATCGGCGACGTCCGCACACCATTTGGTTACGCCGACCAGCGTGCGCCGCGCACCAACCGCGTGCAGGATAGAGGTGGCGCTGGGTGCAAGCGACACGATGCGCAGATCATTTTGCGCTTTAGTTTTCACCGTATCGAGCATATCAAACTAAATTTTTTAGTCGCAAAGAGTTACCCTTGGTAGCTTGAGGTGAGTTCGAGTGAAAGCCATCGTATTTGAAAAACACGGCGCTCCGGATGTTTTGTGTTATAGAGATGCGCCCGATCCGGTAATTAACGCCAACGAAGTGCTGGTTCGCGTAAAGGCTTGCGCGCTGAATCATCTTGATTTGTGGGTGCGCCGCGGATTGCCCGGCGTGGCGATCCCGTTACCGCACATTCCCGGCAGCGACGTTGCCGGGGAAGTGGCGGAAATTGGCGCGGGCGTAACTACAGTTCGGCCCGGGCAAAAAGTGGTGCTGGCTCCGGGCGTGACTTGTGGTAAATGCGCGGCGTGTATTTCCGGGCACGACAACCGTTGCCGTAGCTTTACGAACCTGGGCTATATGATCGACGGCGGATGCGCGGAACTCGTCAAAGTTCCGGAAGTAAACTGCCTGCCATATCCAGAGAATTTGTCGTGGGAGGAAGCCGCCAGCATCCCGCTGGTTTTCCAAACAGCGTGGCACATGCTTTTGGTACGCGCCGAGTTGCAGCCCGGCGAAGACGTTTTGGTTCTGGGGGCCGGCAGCGGCGTGGGAATTGCGGCGATTCAAATTGCCAAATTTTTTGGCGCGAGAGTAATCGCAACTGCGGGGACACCGGAGAAACTTGCAAAGGCCACGGCACTTGGTGCCGACTACGTCATCAATCACAAAACCCAGAAAATTCGCGAGGAAGTGCGCCGCATCACCAATAAACGCGGAGTGGATGTGGTCTTCGAGCACGTGGGCACCGCCACATGGGACGATAGCCTCGCCAGCCTCGCCTACGCCGGGCGGCTGGTCACCTGCGGAGCAACCACCGGCTACGACGCCAAACTCGATCTTCGAGCACTCTTTGCGAAGCAACTCTCGTTGATGGGCTCGTACATGGGCACCAAGTCGGATTTGCACAGCGTCATCAGATTAGTAGCTGGCGGCCGTCTTCGCCCCATCGTCGACCGTGTTTTCCCGCTAAAAGAAGCGGCGGCTGCGCACGAATATCTCGAATCCGGTGCACAATTCGGCAAAGTCGTTCTGACGGTCTAATCCCATAAGCCGGGTGGGCACGCAGCCTACCGTGGCGCTCTCGTTACTTATCGTTTTGTAGTAGGCTCGTGTTCCGTAGTCCGGATGCTTGTGCCTCGAATGATCGCCATGCAGACCGCGGAACTGTGACTCGTTGTGCAAGGGAGCCCATGCCCTACCACAGAGAAGTACGCGATTCGATTAGTTTACTGCGAAGTGCGGCCGCCACAAGATTTCCAAGACGTCGGCGACATTGGCTCTGGTGCGTGGGGATGTGGGCGTTCGTATTGCTCGTATCCGCGGCACAGGTGCGGGCGGATACTATTTCCGGTTCGATCAAAGACCCCAGCGGGGCGTTCGTCACAGGCGCGCGCATCGAAATTACCGGCAACAACCTGCCCCAACTGATCACGCTTGTCTCTGACGCGGCGGGCAGGTTTGTGACGTCCGATTTGGCGCCGGGCACGTACAGCGTACGAGTCCTGAAAGAAGGTTTCAGCGAGCTAGTGAAACCGGTCGAAGTCCATGGCAATGCGGAAATTTCACTTACGTTGTCTATCAGCGCGCAACAAAGCAGCGTCACCGTCACCGACAAAAACGCAGCGTTCGCCAATTCCGATCCCTACTACCGGCAGCTGCGTGATGCGCAATTGACCAATTCGTTTCATTGCGAAAATTTTAAGTTTCCCATGGATGTCGGCACATTCGAATTGCAATCGGGCACCATTACGTTGTTGGCGCTCGTTGACAAATTCGAGACTGGTGTGGTTTTCACCGGGCGCGGCCACTTTACGATGAAGCCCGTGGCTTCCCTGGACGCGAGCGAATTGTTGCGGCGCGCGGGGGCTGCGGTCGTGGAAGAAGACTTCTCTGAAGTGGTCTTCCGGTTTTCACCGGAAGAGTTTTCCGTATTTACCCCTGCCCTGGGCGCAGTGACGCCCGTACCGCCGGAAGCGGTGACGGCCTTCCAGCACTGGAAAGAAAGACTTCGCCATCGCAATGAGGTTCCGCAGGGCTTAACCGAAGGTTTGCTGCAGAGCGAAACGATCGACAACGTGGACGCTGACGTCCTTGCGGCAGTCTACAATCCGAAACATCCGGCGTTCTTTAATTCCTACATGCATGGCTCTCCGCACAAGGACTTGCGTTTTTTTGTGCGAACCAGGACTGGCGCTATCCCGCAGATTGATTCACCGGAAGAAGTTGCTCTGATCAACGCCAATGGCGACGGTTCGGACGACGGCATCTGGTATTCGCAGCATTTGGTTTCAGAGCTAAAGGCGCACACCGCGAGTTCCTTGGAGGACCGCCGCCTTTTTGCCACGCGCGGTTACACGATTGAAACGGTGATCGCCAAGAACGAACACCTCTTCAGTCGTGCGTCGATCAAATTTGAACCGCTGGTGGCCGGCGAACGCGTCATGAAATTTGGCTTACTGCCCAACCTCCGCGTTCTTCGCGTGACGGGGCAGGACGGCAAGGATCTGCACTTCGTTCAGGAAGATCGCAAACAGGATGGCTCTTTTTACGTGATTCTCGATGAAGCGCCGGCGATGGGGCAGACGCATACCGTTTCCGTAGACTACGGCGGTGACAAGGTCCTCTTCAATGCTGGAAATGGAAGCTACTACGTTGGTGCGCGCGATTCCTGGTATCCGAATCTGAACGGCTTCGGCGAGAAGGCCCTGTACGATCTCACCTTCAAGGTTCCCCCGTCGAACACGGTGATTAGCGTCGGAAATTTAGTGGAGCAGCACACCGAAGCGGGCTTTGCCGTGACCCACTGGACCACGCCGGTACCCATCGCCGTGGCTGGCTTTAACTATGGCCAGTACAAAAAGATGGACATGGCCGACGGCATCACCCACTACAACATCTCTGGTTACTATTTAACGGAATTGCCGGACGCCCTCCATTCCTACCAGGGAAATTCATCGCAGGTAGGCACAGGCGATCTTCGTGGAGTGGCTCTGAATGGCCTTGCGCCGGGCTCCATGACTAAATACGCCCTGGAGCAAACGCGAGCGCAGATGCAGGTTTGCACGTTTTATTTCGGACGCGCGCCGTACGAAAATATTTACATTACCGAACAACCCAATTTTAATTTCGGGCAGTCCTGGCCAAACCTGGTGTATTTGCCGATTTCCGCGTACATCGATTCCACGCAGCGTTGGATGATGTTTGGCCAAATCGATACGAAATTTACCGGCTTCGTGCAGGAAGTTACCCCGCATGAAGTAGCGCACCAGTGGTTTGGCCATAGCGTGGGATGGGCGTCGTACCACGACCAGTGGCTTTCGGAGGGATTCGCCGAATTTGCCGCATCACTTTTTCTGCAGCAGGCCATGGGCCCCAAGTGGCAGAAAGACTATATCGAGTTTTGGGACCGACAACATCGCAGCGTCCTGGACAAGAATAATTTCGGCATTTCGCCAAATGATGCGGGGCCGCTCTGGTTGGGAATTCGCCTAGTCTCGCCGCACACCGCGCGCGCCTACCAAGGCGTTACATATGCCAAGGGCGCGTACGTGCTATCGATGCTGCGCTCGCTCATGCGCTCCGATGCCGGTGGCTCCGGAGATCCGGACCAGGCGTTTATCGACATGATGCACGATTTCATGGAAACCCATCGCAACACGCCGGCGTCGACGGAGTCCTTTGAAGCGATCGTTAACAAACATCTGCCTGCTAACCTCGATTTGCAGAAAAATGGACGCATGGACTGGTTTTTCCGCGAGTGGATCATGGGCACGGAGGTTCCGCGCTACGCCTTCAAATACCAGACCGAGCAAGCTGAGGGCGGCAAAGTCAGAATCAAAGCGGAGATTACACAAAGCGAAGTGGATCAGAATTTCGCGATGTTCGTTCCCGTCTACGGCGATTTTGGCAACGGCATGGTGCGGCTGGCGCAAGTGCCCATCGTGGGCAACAACACGCGGTCGGTAAGTTTTTTGCTGGATCGCGCACCGAAAAAGGTCGTATTGAACGCCTACAAGGATATTCTGGAGCGGTAACGCCTTACGGCGAAAGGCCTCGGCGAAAAGTTCAGTTGAAAAAATTCCGGCACCGTAGCAGGGTTGAGTGATGAACTTTACACGACGCACCATCCTTGCCGGCTTGGGATTGTCCGGAGCGAACGCGGCCATCCCATCCATTCTCGAAAAGCTCTTCGCGTCCACGCGCGAATCATCTTCCGCAGACACCTCTGCGTGTCCCTTTAAGCTCGCGGTGATTAACGACGAGATCTCACAGGATTTTGAGAAAGTGTGCCAGATCGTCGCGCAAGACTTTGGCCTGCAGTGGATTGAGCTGCGAGGCATGTGGAACAAGAACGTCACTGAGCTGACGGAAAAAGAGTTGCAGGACGCGAAGAAAATTTTGCAACAGCACAACTTGCGAGTAACCGACATCGCCAGCCCTTTGTTTAAGACCGACTGGCCGGGTGCGCCGCGCTCTCCGCAGAGCGAAACGCGCGACCAGTTTCACGCAAATTTTGATGCCAGTGCTCAGGACAAACTTCTCGAACATTGCATCTCTCTGGCGAAGTTTTTTGAAACCGATCGTATTCGCTGTTTCGATTTCTGGCGGTTGGATGACCAGAAACCGTACCGCGCGGCAATCAATCGCAAACTGCAGCAAGCAGCACAGCGCTGCGCCAAAGACAATCTGATCCTGTTGCTGGAAAACGAAATGTCTTGCAATACCGCCACCGGCGAAGAATCCGCGGAAGTCCTGGCGGCGATTCCCGACAAGAACTTCATGCTCAACTGGGATCCCGGCAACGCTGCGGCCATCGGTAGCACACCCTACCCAGATGGCTACAAACTGCTGCCCAAAGATCGCATCGGCCATTGCCATTGCAAAGATGTGGTCGTAAAGCCGGACCACAAATATGATTGGGCGGCCGTAGGCGCGGGATCCGTCGATTGGGTCGGACAACTTCGTGCTTTAAAAAATGACGGTTTTCGTTATGGCTTGAGTCTCGAAACGCACTGGCGCGGCGCAGGCACTCCAGAAGCTTCCACCCGCGCCAGCATGGCGGGATTGCGCAAAGCTCTGGACAGCGCCGGGATAGCCTGCTGATCTGACCATTTTCTGATAGAGTATCGAGGCGCAATTTGTTTGAAGCTGCTCTCGAGGGAAACGCATGATGACTCGACGCAAATTTATAGACACGGTGGCCGTGGGCACCGCGAGCCTCGCGCTCACTTCCACGGCAAAGAGTTACTCCCAGATTGTTGGCTCGAATGAGCGCCTGAATTTCGCCATCGCCGGCCTAAACAGTCGCGGCTACGCTCACCTCGCCGGACTGAAGGCCAACAAGACGGCCGCCCGCATTTCGCATGTCTGCGATGTGGATAGCGCCATCCTGCAGAAATTTGCGGACACCACGCAACGCAATATGGGCGAAGCCGCCACGCCTGAAAAAGACTTCCGCCGCATCCTCGAACTAAAAGGATGTCGACGCCATCACCATCGCCACGCCGGACCACTGGCACACGCCCATGGCCATCGCCGCGCTGCAAGCGGGCAAGCACGTCTACCTGGAGAAACCTTGCAGCCACAATCCGGCCGAGGGCGAATTGCTTCTCGCCGCCCAGCAGAAATATCAAAAGCTAGTGCAAATGGGCACGCAACAACGCTCTTCGCCGCACACCATCGAGGTCATCGCAAAAATTCACGCCGGCGCAATCGGCAAAGCGTATTACGCCAAAGCGTGGTACAGCAACACCCGCAAATCTATCGGCACCGGCAAGGAAGTGCCCGTTCCGGCGCAACTCGATTGGGATCTGTGGCAAGGCCCCGCGCCGCGCCGTCCGTACAAAGACAATCTGCATCCCTACAATTGGCACTGGTTCAAACATTGGGGCACCGGGGAAACTCTGAACAACGGCACGCATGAAGTGGACGTCTGCCGCTGGGCGCTGGCCGTCGACTATCCCAAACGCGTCACTTCTTCTGGTGGCCGCTACCAATTCCAGGATGACTGGCAATTTTACGATACGCTCAACACCAGCTTCGAGTACGACGACGCCATGCTTTCCTGGGAAGGCAAAAGCTGTAACGGCATGAAGATTTACGGCCGCGATCGCGGCGCGGCCATCATGGGTACCACCGGCAGCGTGATCGTCGACCGCGGCGGCTACGAGATTTATGATCTTGCCGGCAAAAAACTAAGCGAAGTCAAAGCCGGGAGCCAAACTTCTT
Organism: uncultured Acidobacteriota bacterium; assembly: GCA_963786485.1. Classification (GTDB taxonomy): domain Bacteria; phylum Acidobacteriota; class Terriglobia; order Acidiferrales; family UBA7541; genus Acidiferrum. The sequence goes on along the minus strand of CAWAZN010000026.1, from coordinate 39,456 downwards.
CCGCGGACTTGGTCGGCGCGGATTCCATGACCGATTTGCACTTCGCCAATTTTATCGCCGGAATCCGCAAAGGCGAAAAACTCAACGCTCCGATCACCGTCGGCAACGTAGCGGTCACTATGCTGCAGCTTTCCAACATCGCGTGGGAAGTGCACCGTGAGCTGCATCTGGACTCGAAAGACGGCAAAATCCAGAACGACGCCGAGGCCATGAAGTTCTGGTCGCGCGAATACGAAGCTGGCTGGGCGCCGCGCGTCTAGATAGCTCATCTCGATAATTTCACCGGGAGGTCAAGTGCCAACTACCCATTTAACGCGCCGCAATTTTGTCCAAACCGCTGCCGTGAGTGTCGGCGCAATGGCGTTCTCCAACACGCTAATGGGAAGCGCGGTGAGCTTTTCGTCATCGGCGTCGCCGTCCGATGCAGCTCCCATCCGCCTGGGCATCGCCAGCTACACCTTCCGCAATTTCTCTCGCACCCAGATGATCGCATTCATGAAGCAGCTCCACGTTTCCGGTCTCAATGCGAAAGATGTGAAGGATCACCTCCCCACGGACCCGCAACAAGAGCAAGCCGCGCTTGCCGAGTACTCCGCTGCCGGCATAATTCCGCACGCCGCAGGAGTAATCTACTTCGATAAGGATGAAGACGCCGACATCCGCGCCAAATTCGAATACTGCAAGCGCGCCAACATCAACGTAATCGTCGCCGGACCCAACCCCGAAACTCTCCCACGCGTCGAAAAATTCGCGAAACAATTCGACATGCGCATCGCCATCCACAATCACGGCCCCGAAGATAAACTTGTGGCCGTCTCCTCTAGACGTTCTAAAAGCCGTGCAGAACATGGATCCGCGCATGGGCTGCTGCATTGACGTGGGCCACACCGTGCGCACCGGCACCGACGTGGTGCGAGCCATTCACGAAGTCGGCCCGCGCCTCTTCAACATGCACATCAAAGACCTAACGGATTTTCACGAGAAGGATAGCCAGGTGGCCGTCGGGGAAGGCAAGATGCCTATTCGCGAAATCTTCCAAACTCTCGCGGCTATGAAATATCAGGGCTTCGTCGATCTGGAATATGAAGTCCACGGCGACGACCCAATGCCAGGCGTCACCGCGAGTCTGGCCTACATGCGCGGTGTTCTGAACGGCCTCGGCTACAGCGCGCAGCCCTGAAGCGGTTGCGACTAAGCCCACACACCTGCCCGACACAGCAAATATCGGCCATTCCATCTGGAAGCCGAGTATGCGGAATGCCTGTGAGATTTCCGCGCTCACGCGAGCCAGCCATGGCGGACTTTAAAGACGCAGGCTGACTCCGATTGGTTCTACGAGGATGTGGGCGAGGCCGAAGGTACCGCCTCCAGTTGCTTGGACCTTTTGCTGTTCGCGAAGCGTGAACGAATAAAAATTCGTCCCGGAACTTCGATCAACTTGTAACTCACGACGGAAACCAACACCGCGATTATCAAATATCCCAAAAAGAATGCGTCGTAGTGGTCCCATCCGAGTCGCTTCGCCGCCGCGGCGCACCAGTAATACACGGGAATGTGAAACAAATAGAGGCTGTAGCTGGCCTCGCCCAACAGAACCAGCAGCGGTCGATTCAGCGTGTTCGGGCTCGAGGCCAAAGCGAAAATCAACAATCCGTAGATCGGCGCCAAAAGCCCATTGTGAAATGCCGGATACGAAATATCTGCCAGCACACCGAATATCGCCAGCAAACTGGCCACGCAGATCAGCGCCACGGTGCGCGGCTTTGGCACTCTAGTCCCGCCCAGATACAGCACGCCCAGCCCGATACCCAGCAGAAATTCCGGCAGGCGTAACAGCGGATTGAATTTCACAATGGACAGCAGCGTTAGATGGCTGGTGGTGTCGTCCACAAAACCTTCCGGCTGCATCATCGCGTACCAGATCACTGGGACCGCGGAGAGTATCCATATCGCCACAAACATCACCGTGAAATTTCGTCGAAAGAGTTTGGCGGCGGGCACGAGAATCATGGGAAATAACAGATAAAAGAACGCTTCGCAGGAGAGGCTCCATCCCGGGGAATTCCAGAACAGTGCAGTTTTCGGAATCCAGGCTTGCAGCAGGAAAAGTGGCGCCAGCGCACTCGGAAAAAAAGGCGTTCCGGTTTTATGGCCGGCGAGAATGGTGAAGGGCAGAACGACCGCCAACGCCACCAGATACGCTGGAAGAATTCGCGCGATTCGCGCGATCCAAAATTCGCGCGATGTAAAAGCCCGCTGCAAATAATTGACGCTCAAAATAAAACCGGAAAGCACAAAGAAAAACGAAACGCCGGAATATCCAAATTTCAGAAAGCCGCCAACGTATCCTACGGCGCTCCAGCTCCTCAAAAGGTGGAAGAGCACCACCCAAATGGCGGCAAAGAATCGCACACTTGTTAATCCGGGAATATTGTTCGCTTCGCGCAAGTTATCTTTTAATGGCACAACGCTCTCAGAGCCGCGTCCACTGCGGATGGAGATTTCGATCTCGATGGAGCATAGTTCGCGTCAATTATGAGCCGCCAAAAGCCAACCGAGCGCGGCGAACGCCAGCACTACAATAAATACCAAAACTGTTTTTGTACCCTTACCAGCTTGCAGCATCCGCTCTTTCAGCCAGGATGAATGTAGTTTTGCGCGTACATCTTCGATGCAGCTTCGCCACGATTGGTTTGGCGCGCCCAGACACAAATAAGGCGACCAATTTGTGCCGTCCGGAGCCAAGGCTCGCATATCACGAAAAAGGCCTTATGATGCTGGGATGCGCCTGTTGCTGGTGGAAGACGATCCCGGAATCGCACGTTTCGTGGCGAAGGGTTTGCGCGAACATGCGTATGCAGTGGACGTAGTGGCGTCCGGCGAGGACGCGCTCTATCAAGCCTCCATCAATCCCTACGATTTGGCAATTCTGGACGTAATGATTCCCGCGCCGGATGGTTTCGCGGTGTGTCGTGAACTCCGCAAATCCGGGCAGCGCATGCCCATCCTGATGCTGACCGCGCGCGATGCCGTGGAAGATCGCATCACCGGACTCGACCACGGCGCAGACGATTATCTGACCAAGCCTTTCGAATTTCGCGAACTCCTGGCGCGATTGCGAGCGCTGCAGCGGCGGTCTGCCAATCTGCGTCCGGAAAGCATTGTCGTTGGAGATTTGCTCCTGGACACCGCGGGGCAGAACGCTTCCCGCGGGGGACGAAAAATCCCGCTGACCACCAAAGAGTACGCGTTGCTGGAATTTCTGGCGCGCAACGCCGGCCGCGTGGTGGGCCGTGCGGAAATTGCCGAACATGTATGGGACGAGGAATTCGACCCATTTTCCAATTTGATCGAGGTGTACGTAAACCGAATTCGCCGCAAAATCGATGCGGGCTCCAGCGATCCTTTGGTTCATACGAGGCGCGGCGCCGGCTATGTGTTGAGCTCTGCACTGATCCAGCCGAATGGCGGAGATGTAGCTGTGGCCACGGAATCCAAACAAAAGCCGGAATTAAAGGCGAAGAAGGGACATGTTTGATTCCGTTCGCGTTCGCCTGACGTTGTGGTACAGCACGCTGATGGCCTGCGTCTTGGTCGGCATCGCCTTAGTCACCTACTTTGGAATCCGCCAGAACGCCATGCGCCGCACCGACGCATCTCTTTCGGATTTGGCGGAATCGTTCTTAACCACGCTGATGGATGAGTTGCACGATCAAGATCAGCCGTCGCTGGAAAGTTCCGCCCAGGCCGCCATCACCGAACATAATTTTCGCGACGTGCAGTTTCTTGTCGTCGACGAAAATCAGCACATCGCCGTCTCGTCGCATAGTGAGGATGCGGATTTTGATCCTGCGGCTGGAGTGCGCGAATTTCAGCGCAGGTTGGCTCGCGAAGAGGCGGAAGGCTCCAAACGTCCCTTTCATACGATTCATCTGGAAGGGAAGGCCTATCGTGGCTACGCTCGCCCCTTCAGCGTCCGCAATCAGAAATACACTCTGCTTGTTTTGCAATCGCTGCACCAGCAGCAGGAATTTCTGTCGGGAGTCGGCGCCAGCTTCTCACTGATTATTCCGCTGGTGATCGTGCTCACAGGGGTCGGCGGGTATTTGTTGGCGCGTAAGAGTTTGGCGCCCGTGGTGGCCATGAGCGCGCAAGCCGGCCGCATTGGCGAAGCGAATCTGCACGACCGCCTGGCGATAAAAAATGCGAAAGATGAGTTGGGGCAGTTGGCCACCTCTTTCAACGGTTTGCTGGATCGGCTGGATCAATCTTTCGAGCGGCAGCGCAGATTTATTGCCGACGCCTCCCACGAATTGCGTACACCGGTCGCCGTGCTTTGCGGCGAAGCGGAAGTAGCCCTTTCGCAAAAAGACCGCTCCGCGAGTGAGTTTCGCGAATCGGTGGCAATACTCGAAAGGGAAGCGACGCGCCTGAAATTGATCGTCGAAGACTTATTCACCCTGGCGCGCGCGGACGCCGGGCAGTATCCGCTGACGCGTACGCATTTTTATCTGGACGAACTTGCCGTCGATTGCTGCCGCACGGTGCGCACGCTGGCGATGGCCAAGGGTGTGGCGCTGAATATGCGACGCGGTAAAGGAAACGCCGGTGTACGCGGACGAGGGGTTGCTGCGCCGTATGATTTTGAATTTGCTTGATAACGCCATCAAATACACTCCGCGGGGTGGTTCAGTTTCCGTCGCGTGCGAGACGGGTGATGGTGTAAGTTCGCTCACGGTAAGCGACACCGGTTCGGGCATTCCCGTGGAACTCCAGCCGCGCATCTTCGAACGATTTTTTCGCGCGGACAAGGCGCGGGCACGCTCGGAAAATAATGGCGCCGGCGCCGGGCTGGGCTTGTCCATCAGCCGCTGGATTGCCGAGGCGCATCACGGCCGGTTGGAATTGACGCGATCAGATAACTCCGGGAGCGTCTTCGCGTTCACCATGCCGAATCCCGAAGGAACAGCTCCGCAGGTTGGCATCGAAGAACCCACCGTTTCGCGACCCAGTTAACGGTTTTGGCACTCATCATTTGTCTGTTTGCGAGTTAATCCTCCGTTTATCTCTTGGCCGATAGCCTCGTCTTGGCGCACCGCTACCGTTATATGTATACATTTCATAAGGCAAAATCGCGAAAGACCGCGTCGAGCATCGTGATGACATCGGCGTTGGTAATCGGCGCCGTTGGCATGCTCGCTTCGCGCAGTTACGGTCAAACGCCAGCTCCCGCAGTGGCACAAGATGCTACGGCCGTACCGATTCGTGTAACCCTGCAAGACGCACTGGAGCGCGCCCGCCACAATAGCGTCGTGTTTCAAGCGGCGGCCGGCGACGCGGCTATCGCCCACGAAGACCGTACACAAGCACGCGACGCACTCCTGCCCACCGTGACCTACAACAATTCCGGAATTTACACGCAGGGCGGCGGAGTAGGATTTCCGGTGCGATATATCGCCAACAATGCCGTACACGAATACATCAGCCAGGGAAATGTGCATGAAACGCTGGGGGTAGCAGGCTTCGCGGATTTGCATAAAGCTTCGGCGTTAGCCGCGGTGGCTCGTGCGAAGGCGGAGATTGCATCGCGCGGATTGGTCGTGACGGTCACGCAAAGCTACTACGCCACGCTGGCCGCACAAGCCAAGCTGGAAAGCTCCAAACGAGCAGCCGACGAGGGCGATCGATTTTTTAAGCTAACGCAGGACCTGGAACATGGCGGCGAAGTGGCCCATTCCGACGTGATCAAAGCGGAGTTGCAGGCCAATGACCGGCACCGTCAGATGCAAGAAGCGCAATTGGCGCTCTTGAATGCGCGCCTGGATTTAGGTGTCCTGCTGTTTCACGATTTCAACAACTCATTCGAGCTGGCCGATGATTTGCACGTCAGCCCGGCGCTGCCGACGCTTGGCGAAGTGCAGCAGCAGGCCGCCAAAGAAAATCCCGATGTGCGCGCGGCGCTTTCCGCTGCAGAGGCTGCCGGCCACGAGGTGGCGGCCACCCGCGCTGGATATCTGCCGACCCTGGGCATCGATTACTTTTACGGGATCGACGCCACGCGTTTTGCCACCAGGACGGACGGCTTTCCCAACCTGGGCTCCAGCATTGTGGTTTCGGTGGATGTTCCCATTTGGAATTGGGGAGCCACGCAGAGCAAGGTCAAGCAATCAGAAGTGCGAGAGAAGCAGGCGAAGCTGGAGCTCTCTTTGGCGCAGCGGAAACTGTTAGCAGAAATTCAGTCTCTATACGCTGAGGCGGAAACCGCGCAGAGCCAGTTGGCTAGTCTGCAACGTTCTGCGGAGTTAGCGGCGGATAGTTTGCGGCTGATCACTTTGCGTTACAAGAATGGCGAATCCACGGTGCTGGAAGTGGTGGATGCCCAGAACAGCGCGACGTTGGCGGATGCCGGATACCAGGATGGCGCGGTACGTTACCGGCTGGCGCTGGCCAATTTGCAGACTTTGACGGGAGTGCAAACCACGCCGTGAGATTTACGTTGAAGGAGCGCGCACGCGCTAATTTCCAGTTCATGCTCGGAAGCGCGGTGGCTTTGGTGCTTTGCGCTTCGTTGGTGGGCTGCAGCGCGGCAGAAAAAGAAAAACCGCTGGTGGCTTCCGTGCAGGTTACACCTGTTACCGTCGCGCCCATTTCTGACGTGATTTCCGCGGAGGCGGTGCTCTCGCCGCTGCAGCAGGCGATCATCACGCCAAAAATTACGTCTACCATCAAGACATTTTTGGTGCAGCGCGGCAGCCGTGTACGGCAAGGACAACTTCTTGCGGTGCTGGAGAATGCCGATTTGACGGCCGCGGCGGAACAGAGCAAAGGCGAGTTCGAGCAGGCCGAAGCGGGCTACGACGTGAGCACCGGCGCCAGCATCCCGCAGGATCTGCAAAAAGCCGAGCTGGATGCGACGACTGCGAAGATTTCTTTGGATGCCGCGCAGAAAGTCTACGACAGCCGCAAAGATCTGTTTCAGCAGGGTGCGCTGCCGCGGCGCGACCTGGATACCGCCGAAGTAGCGTTGTCCCAAGCGCGCAATCAGTACGAAGTGGCGCAGCGGCAACTGGAGGATCGCAAGCGTCTCGGGCAGAAGCAGGCACTCAAGTCAGCGTCCGGGCAGTTGGCGGCGGCCAAGGGCAAATATCTGGCGGCGCAGGCGGCGCTGCACTATTCGGAGATTCGCAGTCCGATCGATGGGGTCGTTACTGACCGTCCGCAATTTGCCGGGGAACTGGCTACGGCGAACCAGCCGCTGATGACGGTGATGAATATTTCTAAGTTGATTGCCAAGCTGCACATCGCGCAGACGGAAGCGGCGACGTTGAAGGTTGGCGTGCCCGCGGAGATTAGCGTGGCGGGATTGAATGAGGCGGTGCCAGCGCATGTCACGCTGGTTAGTCCTGCGCTCGATCCCGGAAGTACTACGGTGGAAGTGTGGGTGGAATCGCTAAAACCGAATCCGGCGTTGAAACCGGGAATCAGCGTGCATGTGGCGCTTACTGCCAAGACCGTAAAAGATGCGTTGGTCGTGCCTGCAGCGGCGGTGTTCAAGAATGCCGAAGGCGCGGACTTCGTGATGCTGGCGGGCAGCGACGATAAAGCGCATCTGAAAACGGTGACCGTCGGGATTCGGTCTGCGGCTACCGCGCAAATTGTTGATGGCGTGAAGGCCGGCGATAAAGTGATCAGCTCGGGTGGCTATGCGTTGCCGGATGGCACGGCGATCAAGGTGGAAGAGGCGGCCGCTCCAGAAAAAGACGCTGGCGATAAAGCGGACGACACCGCTGGCGGTAAAAAAGAAGGCGGAGCCGCTACGACTCCTGCGCAGAAAGAGAAGGAGTAGGGCGCGTGGAGCTTTTGCCGGAACCTCCCAAGGATGAAGTGCGGGCACGGGTGCCGTGGTTTCGCCGGCTATCCAGCCCAATACTTTTCTTGATTACCGGGCTGGCGCTGGTGGGCGGCTATGTGGCGTTCACCATTCCTGTTTCCGTTTTTCCCAACACTGATTTTCCCCGCGTTGTAATTGGCGTCGACAACGGCGTGATGCCCATCGATCAGATGCTGGTGACCATCACCCGTCCGATCGAGGAAGCGGTGAACAGCGTGCCGGGGCTGGCGCGCGTGCGGTCCACCACGAGTCGCGGCTCGGCAGAGGTCGACCTTTTTTTTAACTGGGATCTGGACATGTTTCAAACGTTGCAGCGCGTCGATTCCGTCGTTGCGCGCGTGCAACCGGAACTTCCTCCGACCGCGAAACTCGAAACGCACCGGCTAACCTTTGCGACATTTCCGATTATTGGGTACAGCCTGACGTCCGACACCGTTCCGCAAAACAAATTGTGGGAAATCGCCACGTACGACATCAAACCGCGCATCAATCGGTTGGATGGAGTGGCGTCCATTGTGGTGCAAGGCGGACGCGTGCCGGAATTTCAGGTGACGCCTGAGCCGGCCCGGCTGCTCTCCGCCGGCGTTACCGTGGCCGATATTCTGGAAGCCATTCGCCGCACGAATTTGATCGATTCACCGGGACTGATCGAGAGCAATCACCAGTTGGTGATGGGCTTGGTGAGCGGCCAGGTGCAAACGCCGCAGGAACTTGGGCAGATCGTGGTGAAGAATTCCGCGGCGGGCGTGCCCATTCGGCTCGGCGATATCGCGACCGTGGCGCCTTCGGTCGCGCCGGTGTACACGATCGTGACGGCCAACGGAAAGAGCTGCTGTGCTGCTGAGCGTGAACCGGCAGCCGGAGAGCAACACGCTGGCGGTGGCGGACGAAGTGCACGCGCAAATCGCAGAGCTGCGTGCGACGCTGCCGCCGGGTGTGCACCTCGAAGCGTTCTACGACCAGTCGACGATTGTGCACGACTCGATTGCCAGCGTGCGGGACGCGGTGCTGCTGGGGCTGGTGCTGTCGTCGATTATTTTGGTTTTGTTTTTGCGGGATTGGGGCACCTCGCTGGTGGCTGCGCTGGTGATTCCCGCGACTTTGGCGATTACCTTCATCGTTCTGAAAGTTTCGGGTCAGACGTTCAATTTGATGACGCTGGGTGGATTGGCTGCCGCCGTCGGGTTGGTGATCGACGACGCCATCGTCGTTCTGGAAAATATTGTTTTGCATCGCGATGCCGGCGAAGGGCGTTTGCAGGCCATTCAAAGTGCGTTGAGCGAAATTACAATTCCGCTGATCGGATCGACGATTACGCCGATCGTGGTTTTTTTGCCGCTGGTTTCTATCACGGGAGTGACTGGAACTTTTTTCCGCGCTTTGGCGGTGACCATGACCGTTTCTTTGTTCACGTCGCTGCTGCTGGCGCTTTCCTGGACGCCGACGCTCAGCCAATACTTCGTGCGACGTAAGGGCGATAGTGATGCAAATGAAAGTGCGGCAGTTCGAGAAACCCGATGCCGCAGCGTTGCTGGCGGCGGAGGAACATCACCTTTCCGGTTTCTTCGGGCGCATTGTGGCGTTTTATGGGCGAGTGATGCAGGCAGTGCTGAAGCGTCCGCTGGTGCTTGCGGCGTCCTCCGTGGTGATTGTGATCCTGTCGTTTGTTTGTTACCGCGCACTTGGTTCGGATTTATTGCCGAGCATGGATGAGGGCGGATTCATTCTCGACTACTACACGCCGGCGGGAAGTTCGTTGGCCGAATCGAATCGTATCCTGAATCACATTGAAGAAATACTGCACGCGACGCCGGAAGTGGAAAATACATCGAGGCGCACCGGTTTGCAGTTGGGCATTGCGGCGGTTACCGAAGCGAATCGCGGAGACTTTACGGTCAAGCTGAAACGCGATCGCAAGCGCGGCATCGATGAAATTATGGAGGACGTACGCAACGATATTGAGACCACCGAGCCAGGCGTGAAAGTGGAGTTCGTGCAAGTGTTGCAGGACATGATCGACGATTTGAGCAATGCGCCGCAGCCGATCGTGATCAAGCTTTTTTCGCAGGATCAGAATTTGCTCGCGCGCACTGCACCGAAAGTGGCCGAAGCGATCGGCAAAGTTCCCGGCGTTGTGGATGTGCTGGATGGAATTGAAAACACCACCAGCGGACCGGCGACCACGTTTCACGTGCAACCGGCGGTGGCCGCACGCTCCGGCTTTACGGCAGAGGAAATTGGCGTGGACTCCAGCGCGATTCTGGAAGGCGAACCGGCGGCAACTCCGGTGGTGCTGAACGACCGTGCGTACACCATTCGCGTGCGCTTTCCGGAAGCCAACCGCGCCTCGATCGAAGATATGCAAAATACTTTGCTCGTCGGCAGCACGGGGAAAAGTGCGACGTTGGGAGCGTTGACGCAAATTACCAACGATCCTGGCGAAACAGAAATCACGCGAGAGAATCTGCAGCGACTGGTGGAGGTCACCGGTCACCTCGAAGGCACGGACTTGGGCACGGGAATCGCCGGCGTGCAGAAAGCTGTTGACGCGCTGCATTTGCCTGCGTCTATCCGCGTGGAATATGGCGGAACCTACCAAGAGCAGCAAAAATCTTTCCGCGATTTATCGATGGTGCTTATTCTGGCGCTGGCGCTGCTGTTCGTTGTGCTGCTTTTTGAATTTCGGACTTTTTCGGCGCCAGCAGCGATTCTGGCTTCGGCTCTTCTTTCTACGTTCGGCGGATTTCTGGCGCTGCTGATAGCGCGCACAAGTTTCAACATCGCCAGTTTCATGGGCATGATCATGGTGCTGGGCATCGTGGCGAAGAACGGCATTTTGATCCTGGATGCCGAACAGCGGTTCACACAGCTGGGCTTTTCGCCGGAAGAAGCCATGATTCAAGCGGGGCGACGACGGTTGCGGCCGATTGCTATGACGGCGCTGGCTACGATTGCGGGAATGTTGCCGCTGGCTTTTGCCTTGGGTGCCGGGTCGCAGATGCTGCAGCCGCTGGCGATCGCGGTGATCGGCGGGTTACTCAGCTCGATGGTGCTGTCTCTTACGTTCACTCCAGCGATTCATTACTATTTGCGGCCACGGAAGACGGTGTGACGGCGGTAGCCGGTAGTACCTTTCTTGAATCGTTGTGATTCTTAAGGACTTGAAGTTCTTTGTTTTGATAACGATTCGTAAGTGTTGATTTTGTGCGGGTTAGCTGTCGATTTTGTTAACTGGTGAGTTACCCTTCCTGGCGGTTTCCCGTTTTCACATAAATCTGTACCGACCCGTTGGATCGGGCGACCTCGTGGAGTGCAGGTCTGCACCACAGCATACAGCATTAGGTACACTATTGTCAAGTACCGAAATGGGAACCATGACGATTGTAATTCAAATCAAAGCGAAAGTGATGGACGCGAAGTGATGGAACCGAAGTGATGGACGCTAGGCTTCCATGGCCACTGCGGGTTCTTTGGAGATGGCCAGCAGTTGATTGCGCATACGCACGCGTGCGCGGAAGATTCTGGATTTGACGGTTTCGACGGTGATGCCCATGGAGCGGGCGAGTTCGCGATTGGTCCAACCTTCGGCCTTGTGAAGTATGAAAGTGTCGCGCAGGGAGGGGTGCAGCCCGTAGAATGCCTTGTCGGCGAGCTCTTTCGCGATATAGGCGCGCTCGGGATTTGGGCGGTTGTCTTCGATTTCCGGGATGATCGGTTCGTCGCTATCCTGGCGCAAAATTTCGGAACTCTTCGCGGCGCGATCTGACTGGGTCTTGCGCAGCTTCATCAAAGCTTCGTTTATGGCAATGCGGACGAGCCAAGTGGAGAAGCGGGAGTTGCCCTCGAACTGTTTTAGATTGTTGAAAGCCTTGCAGAGCACGTTCTGGACGTTATCTTCAGCGTCTTCATGATTCTTCAGCATACGCAGAGACACACCGTAAATTTGTTGTGAGTGGCGCCGCACCAGCTCCGAGAAAGCATCGGAATTTCCGCGTTTGGCGCGACCAATGAGTCCGGTTTCCTCGTTTTGCGGATAAGGTTTTTCCATGATAGCCGCTGCTCCTTCGGCGATGGTTGCCGTGTGTGATTGCGCCGGGCAGAATTACGGCGCTGGACTCGGGGGACTCGTAGCGGCTTCGAAATGTCCGCAGTTCCGGGCCGCGGAACGTAGTAACAGGTATACGGTGCACGGAGAGAACGGGCAATACATGGGAGTGTGTAGTGCGTGCGCGAGAAATTCTTAGGGACGAGGCGGCTCGATCGCCCGCTTCCAGCGCATCCATACAGCGCTTCCATACAGTTGATACTGTAGTTTTCGCGGTCCTCATAAGTTGATGAGGTAGCAAGATTTACGCGAAATATACAGAAAATGCGCGGCGCGGGAATTCAGCTTTGGTGTAAGTGCCGTGATTGCAACAACAAAATGTGGTATGGCGCCTGCAGTGTCGTAAGGAGTAACACGGATGTTCGAAGTGCGGGGGCGCACATGAACAAATTGAACTTCAAGATTGCCGGAATTTTTGCAGTGATCGCGATCGTGGCGGTGATGTTTGGTTCAGGCAGCTTGGTTTCCGGCGTTGCGCACTTTTTCAATACGGCGGCGGTCGGCGTATTTGTAGTGGCATCGACGGTGGGATTGGCTACGCGTCTTCGCGCGTAAGCTCTGGCGTAAAGTCGCGCCTAAGGTCTCGGCAGTATTGCTTCCCACGCTCTTCAATGTTGTAGTCCTGCAGCGAATCACGCCCTAGAATTCTCAAGAGTGTATTGGTTTTGTGGCCCATGATCAGGAGCTGCGTGTACAATGTGTTTGCTTACGTCGCGAACTTTCCGAGAACGTAACGCCATCCAACCGTGGCCGTAACTTCCGAATCCGCTCCATCCAATTTCCAGAATGCCTGGGGAAAGCGCTTGCAAGCGCTGAAGAATATTCCTCCGGTATTGCGCATTATTTGGGATTCGAGTCCGGCGGTGGTGACGTCGGAATTGGTGCTGCGTGCGGTTGTAGCCGTCGTGCCGGCAGGGCTGCTGGCGATCACGGGATTGATTATAAATGGCGTGGTTGGGCACGTGGCCCGAAACGAGGAGCTTAAACCGCACTTCTGGTGGCTGGTAGGCGCCGAATTCGGACTGGCCGCCTTCGCGACGATCTTGAATCGTACGGTCGATTTTTGCGACACCTTGCTCGCCGACAAGTTCGCAAGACATATTTCGATCCGGATCATGGAGCACGCTTCACGGCTGGATCTGTTTTGTTACGAGGATCCGAGCTTCCAAGACAAGCTGGAACGCGCGCGGGTGCAAGCTACTGACCGGCTGGGCATGATGCGGCAGATGGGATTGTTGGTCCAGCAGGTGATCACAACCGCTACGCTAGCCGCCAGCATTTTGGTTTTTTCTCCCTGGCTGTTGTTGCTGCTGGTGGTGTGTGTGGTGCCGGCGTTTCTGGGGGAGAGCCACTTTGCGTTTCTGGGCTACGCGTTGGCATTCCGTCTGACGCCGGTGAAACGGCAAATCGACTACCTGCGATTTCTGGGAGCGAGTAAGGATTCCGCTAAAGAGCTCAAGCTTTTTGGGTTGAACCGATTTCTGACGGATCGTTTTACGGAACTGTCCGATGACGTGTATCGCGATAATGTGGCGCTGGCCAAACGACGGCTGGGCGCTACGGCGTTCCTCTCGCTAATTACAACGCTGGGATATTACAGCGGGTACGTCTACGTGATTTACGAAACGTTAGCCGGAAAGATGACGGTTGGCATGCTGGTATTTTTGACTGGCGCGATCGCCGGGGCCAGTTCGAACTTGCAGATGATTTTTTCTACGTTCTCCAGCATTGCGGATCAGTCTCTGTTCCTCACCGACTTGCTGGAATTTTTCGCGCTGCGGCCGCTGGTTACGTCCAAGCCGAATGCGCTGCGAGCGCCTCGGCCGATTAAAGAGGGAATTGAGTTTCGGGATGTGTGTTTTTCGTATCCGGGCAGCACGCGGCTGGTGCTGAAGAATCTAAATCTGCGGGTGACGCCGGGCGAACGGATTGCGCTGATTGGAGAAAATGGCGAAGGCAAGACCACCATCGTCAAATTGATTACGCGGCTTTACGATCCAACCGTCGGCTGCGTACAGCTGGATGGCGTGGATTTGCGAGAGTACGACCTGGAAGATTATTCCAGCCAGATCGCGGTGATCTTTCAGGATTTCATGCGGTACGACATGACCGCATGGGAAAATATCGCCATGGGGCAAATCTCCGAGCGGAAGAATCTGGCAAATATTGAGCTTGCGGCGAAGAAGAGTCTAGCGGCGTCGGTGGTGGACAAACTGCCGTTGGGCTACGACCAGATGCTGGGACGGCGGTTCGAAACGGGTGTGGATCTGAGTGGCGGCGAGTGGCAGCGGATTGCTCTGGCGCGCGCGTATCTGCGCGATGCGCAATTGTTGGTATTGGACGAACCCACGGCGGCGCTGGACGCGAAGTCTGAGCACCAAGTTTTCGAACGCTTCGCGGAATTGACGCAAGGGAAGATGGCGCTGCTGATTTCGCACCGATTTTCGACGGTAAAAATGGCGGATCGCATTGTGGTGCTGGAGAAAGGTCAGATTGCTGAAGAAGGGCGGCACGAACAGTTGATGGCGCGGGGCGGCCGGTACGCGGAGATGTTTGAGTTGCAGGCCTCGAGCTATCGTTGATGGATGGAAGATTTTCAGCAGTCTTTTATGAGTGACGAAGATCTCATTGAAGTGGAACGCGGAGTGGATGTGACCGCTGAGCCATTTGCAACCGCTGCTGTGCCTGCGCGCGACGGCGCCTCCATGGGTTCGCCGCTGCTGGAGCACGCGCGCTCGCGTGCGGCGGAATGGGTGCCGGGAGAGAGGATACTGGGCAGCGCCGCATTGTACGCTCGGCTGGAGCGGGCGATGGAAATTATCGGCGAGGCGGCGAAGCGTATGTCCGCTGAAGATGATGCGGGGGTAGAGCTAAGCGCTGACGATCGAGACTTCTTTAACAACGTTCGGCTGATGCGCGCCGCCGCGCTGGAAGTGCGCGAGATGTTGAAGGTGGAGATTCCTATTCGGCAGCTGAAGCTGGCGACGGACTCCACCATTGAATTTCCGCGGCCTTATGTGGCGGCGCGAGCTTATCTATCGGCGGCGAAAGCGTTGTTCGACGAAGACGTTTTTGTGGAGTACATGCAGGCGTTCGAAGAAAAGTCGTTCTTCGAGATGCACGAAATTTGGGCCCTCAAGCCGGCCATGCAAATGGTGGTGGTGGAGTGCCTGGCGGCCAAGGTGGGGGCGTCCGCGGCGGTTGCGGAAGCGGTGCTGCCGATTGAGCGGGATCTTGCGGTGGCGGACATCGCGTTCGGAACGTTGATCAAGAGTCTGCATCGACTCAGCCACACGCATTTGAAGGAATCGTTCCCGGTGCTGAGCCGTACGCATACGACGCTGTTGCAGGACCCGATCGATGCCTACCGCCATATGGATTTTGACAGTTGCGAACTGTATCGCAACATCATTCAACAGCTTGCGGGCTCATCCGAGGCGGATGAATTTGAGATTGCGCGGCTGGCGGTGGAATTTTCCCGCCAGGCAGTGACGCAAAAGCATCCGAACGACCGTGCGCGGGATCGCCGCTGCCATGTGGGCTTTTACCTGATTGACCGCGGACAGAAGTTGATGAAGCAGCAGATCGGTTATAAGCCGCGCGGCGCCGGGGCGTTTATCGAGACATTTCGCGATTCACCGGAAGCGTTTTATTTTCTGACGCTGGAGTTTTTGGTGTTCGTGATGATGTTTTTTGTAGTGACCAGCGTCAGCGGAACCGTGCCGATCATCGCTGCGGCGCTGTTGCTGATTTTGCCGGCCAGCGAGGCGGCGGTAGAAGTGGTAAATCAGCTGGTCACGTTCCTGACTCCGGTGCGCGCTTTGGTGCGGCTGGATTTTTCAGGAGGGATTCCGGAAGACTGCTTGACCATCGTGGCGGTCCCAACGCTGCTGATTAACGAAGAGCAGATTCGGGACCTGGTGCGCAGCCTGGAAATCCGCTACATCGGAAATAACGATCCGCACCTTTATTATGCGTTGCTTACTGATCCGCCGGATTCGGAGCAACGTTTTGATGAACGAGATCAATTCGTGTCGTTGTGCTCCGGGCTGATCGAAGGTTTGAACAAGAAATATGGCCGCGGCGGGCGAGGCCCGTTCCTGCATTTCCACCGGCACCGCGTTTTTAACGAAATCGAAAATAAGTGGATGGGCTGGGAACGCAAGCGCGGGAAGCTGCTGGATTTCAATGATTTTCTGCGGGGGCAATACGATCGCTTTCCGGTGAAAGTTGGCGACCTTTCCATTCTGCAACGCGTGCGCTACGTCATCACTCTGGATTCGGACACACAGCTACCTCGCGAATCGGCGCACCGTCTAGTCTCAACACTAGCTCATCCCCTTGAATCGCGCGTCCGTGAATCCCGTTACGAAGACCGTTGATGAAGGTTACGGCGTGTTACAACCCCGCGTTGGCATCAGCGTGCAGTCGGCGAACCGGTCGCGCCTGGCGTACATTTATTCCGGCCAGACGGGCCTGGATATTTACGCGCGCGCGGTGTCGGACGTTTACCAGGATTTGTTCGGCGAAGGAATCTTTACCGGCAAAGGCATTTACGAAGTGGACGTCTTCCGCGAAACGCTGGCTGGCCGGTTTCCTTCGAACGCCATTCTGAGTCACGATTTGATCGAGGGCGCGTATGCCCGCGCCGGGCTGGCCTCCGACGTAGAAATTATCGACGACTATCCCTCGCATTTCAGCGCGCACAGCCGTCGCAAACACCGCTGGATTCGCGGAGATTGGCAGATTCTGCGGTGGCTGTTTCCGCGTGTGCCGGATGCGCAAGGTAAGCTGGTCAAAAATCCGTTGGACGTCGTCTCGCGCTGGAAAATTCTGGATAATTTGCGGCGCAGCGTAATCGAGGCGGCTACGTTCGTGCTTTTTCTGGCGGCGTGGTTTTATCTTCCGGGATCGCCTGCGGCATGGACTGCCGCAACAGTAGCTCTGATGCTGGTTCCGAGCTATGCACAATTGTTCTTATCGCTGGGTCGTGTGTGGCGCTCCAACGATCGCGCCGGGATTGTACGGCAAAGTTTCAGCGATTTCACTTCCGGACAGATTACGGTCCTCACTATGCTGACTTTTCTGGCGCACCAGACGTTGATGACGCTGGACGCTATTTTCCGGACGGTCTTCCGGCTCACGGTGAGCCGCCGAAATTTATTGGAATGGGAAACGGCCGCGCAGTCTGAGATGGACGCAAAAAAAGCCCGCACGCCGGCGGATGTTTACATGGGCTGGGCTCCGATCGTCGCGGTGGCCATTGCCATTGCCGAAAGCATCTTTCGTCCGCAGGCGTTGCTGGCCTCGCTTCCGATTCTTGGGCTGTGGATGCTCGCCAGGCCGATCGCCCAATGGCTGGATCGCCCGCTGCACAGCGTGCGCAGCGACATTGGTGATGCCGAGGAAAGTTTTCTGCGCGTTTGCGCGCTGAAAACGTGGCGCTATTTCCGCGAATTGTCCAACGAACACAGCAACTGGCTGGTGCCCGATAACGTTACGGAAGAACCCCTGAGTATCGCCCATCGCCTCTCGCCGACGAATTTAGGTCTGCAGCTGAATGCGGAGTTTGCCGCGTACGATCTGGGGTTTCTGGACACGATCTCCTATCTGGATGCCATCGAGAAAACCCTGGACAGCGCCCGGCGTTTGCCGCGTTTCCGTGGACATTTCCTCAACTGGTTCGACACGGTCACGCTGCAAGCCCTGGATCCGCACTTTGTTTCGAGCGTGGACAGCGGCAACCTGGCTTGCTCTTTGTGGTGCGTGAAACAAGGGTGCACGGATATCGCCAAGCGCCCGATTTTCCGTGCCGTCTATTTGCGCGTGATTCGTGAACATTTGGGAATCCTCGCAGAACAATGCGGGCTGGCGGCGGAGGGTTCCGAAGCGCACAGCAGAAGCCAGAAGCTGCAGGCGGAAGTTGCCGCCCTTGGCGATAAGCCCGCACCGTGGTTCGCCGCTTTGCGTGATATCGACGAATCGCTTGGCGAGATCGCGGCGCAACTGACGGGAGTTGAATCGAGCCAAGCCGCAGCGTCCGCACACTGGTGGCTGGCCGCGTCTCGCGCCCGGATTCGCGACCTTCACGAACTGGTTAGCGGGCTAATGCCCTGGATGCTGCCCGAGTATGCCGCCGTGCGCAATCAGGTTGGCGAGATGCTGTATGGCGACGTCACTGCGGGGCTGACGCTTCAGGAAATTTCCGGTTTTGTCGGGAAACTACAAAAGAAGCTCGAAGAATACTCTTTTTGGACGGAAGAACACGGCGCACTGCGCGACCTACGGGAACGCCTGCCAAAATGTTCATCACGCGCCAGCGAACTGCTGGGACGCCTGGGGCAAATCGCGCAGGATGCCGACGTCTTTGTGCATCAAATGGATTTCAAATTCCTTTACAATCCGAAGCGAAAAATGTTGTCGGTGGGTTTCGACGTCGGACGCAACGAACAGCTGGAGAGTTGCTACGACCTGCTGGCTTCCGAAGCGCGCAGTGCGGTCTTCGTGGCCATCGCCAAGGGAGATATTCCACAAGATAGCTGGTTCCAGCTGGGTCGCGTGCACACGCACGTCGATAAACGCAGCATTCTGCAATCGTGGACCGGCACCATGTTCGAGTACCTGATGCCGATGCTGTGGATGAAGGCGTACCCGGAGACGCTGCTGGAAAATAGCATGGGCGCAGCGGTTTTCGTGCAACGCGCGGTTATCGAGAAACTGGGGATCCCGTGGGGCATTTCGGAGGGCGCGTCCAGCGTTCGGAATGAGGCGGGGCATTATGATTATCACGCCTTCGGAATCAGGGCGCTGGCACTGAAGACGGATGTGCCGAAGCGGCTGGTGATTACTCCGTATGCGGCGTTTCTGGCGCTGAATGTGGATCCGGCAAATTCCGTGCGCAATCTCAAGGAAATGCAGGCGCAGAACTGGGTTGGCCCGCTGGGATTTTACGAGTCTGCCGACTATGGACGACCGAAGCGTGGGGAGGCGCTGAAGCCGGTGGTGGTGCGGAGTTGGATGGCGCATCATCAGGGCATGAGTTTGTTGTCCGTTGCCAACTTACTTTCGGATTCCGTTTTTCAGCGGTTGTTTCACGAGGAAGTTATGGTGGCCTCAACGGAAAGAATCTTGCATGAGCGCAAGCCTTCGACCACGAACAGTGATACCGCCGTGCTGGGCAGCGATGAATGGGTATTGTCTTAACAGTGTTTTTCTTGAGGAGAGTTGCTTGATGACGCCTGAATTGTTGCAGCGGAGCAAGACCGGGAAGATTTCCGTTCGCGGAGCGCGGTTGTACATGGCCGTGCTCGTTTTGTTTTTTGCGGGTGTTTGTTCGTCCGCCGAGGCGCAATCCAAGGCCCCGGTGGCTGACACTTCCGCGGACCGCGTTAGCACAATCACGGTGGATCTTAGTGCTCCCGCGCACCCATTCCCGCATTTCTGGGAGCAGATGTATGGATCGGGCCGGGCGGTTCTCTCTCTACGAGAAGGTTATCGCGATGATTTGCGCGAAGTGAAGCGGGCTACTGATTTTCAATTCGTCCGCTTTCACGGGATTTTTATGGATGAGGTCGGATTGTATGACGAAGACAAAGATGGCAAGCCGGTCTACAACTTTTCCTATGTCGACCAGATTTATGACGGGCTGCTGAAGAATCATGCGCGGCCGTTTGTGGAATTGAGCTTCATGCCCAACAAGCTCACGTCCGATGCGAAATCGATTCAGGCTTTTTGGTACAAACCGAATGTGGCTCCGCCGAAAGATTGGAGCAAATGGGAAGGGTTAATCGAGGCGTTTACTCGCCATCTGGTGGAGCGTTACGGTCTCGATGAAGTTTCGCAATGGTATTTCGAGGTGTGGAACGAGCCCAACTTGGATTTCTGGATGGGCGAACCGCGCGAAAGTTCCTACTACGAACTTTACGATCGCACTGCACGTGCGGTGAAGCGTGTCAGCCCGAGGTTGCGCATCGGCGGCCCCACGACAGCGCAGGCGGCGTGGGCGGATCGCTTCCTGGCCCATTGCAAGGCGGAAAACGTTCCCGTGGACTTTATTTCTTCGCACGTCTATGGCAACGACAAGGCTGAGGACGTGTTTGGAACCCACGAAGCGATTCCACGAGACCAGATGGTGTGCCGCGCCGTAAAGAAAGTTCACGAACAGATTCTGGCGTCGCCGTATCCCAAAATGCCGCTGATCTGGAGCGAATTCAACGCGGCATATGACAATCAAAGTTCGGTAACGGACAGCGCGTATATGGGGCCGTGGATGGCCAGCACCATCGGTCAGTGCGATGGCTTGACGGAGATGATGAGTTACTGGACGTTGTCGGACGTTTTCGAAGAGCAGGGGGTGGTGAAAACACCGTTTTATGGCGGCTTCGGCTTGATTGCAGAGGATGGTATTCACAAGCCGGTATTCAACGCTTTTACCTTGCTGCACCGCCTTGGGGACGTGCGTCTTGCGGACGACAGTCCCTCTGTCGTGGTCACCAGGAAAAGAGACAAAGGCATTGTGCTGGCGGTGTGGGGCAAGATCATAGCGCCCGAAGAGACACCGAGCGGCAGCGATATCGTTACGCTGCGCTTCAAAGGACTGGCCGGTAAGCGATCTGCCAAAGTGACTATCATTGACGACCAGCACGGCTCGCCGTTGCCGGCGTGGGAGAAGATGGGCAGCCCGCGATATCCTACGCAAGCGCAAATCAAAGAGCTGCGCGCCGCGGCGGCATTGCCGGCGTGCCGTGACCATGCCGATTACCGGTGATGCGCTCAGGCTACAACTGCACAGCCACGCGCTGGCGTTGGTCGAAATCGCGCCGTAAGATCACGACGGCCACAGCGGAAAGAGTGACAAGTTGGGCGCTTGTGGCGGAGGTGCAGCTTCGTTCTCGTCGCGGAAGCCGACGAGTTTCATTCCGCGCTGCACTTCCTCGTTCTTCATAAACTGTTCCCAGACGAAGCCAGTGCGTGTGTTTTCCGCCATGAGCAGCGTAATGCCCACGTCGATACCCAAGACGTCCGGGTTATACCAGTTGGTGAGCGGATTAAACGCATCGACGAATCCGTACTTGCGCCACGCTTTCTCGCCGAATTTCTGCCGGACGGTGCGCAACACGCGAATGGTTTCCTGCGGCAGAAATGGCAGCGAACCGCCCGCGGCGCAGGGCACCACGCTACCGTCCGCATGACCCATCACCGGCGGTCCGCCCCACACTTCGTATCCGTGCGGAGAATCCGACGCCGTTATGCCCCACAAATCTTCGCTGTAATCGGGAAACTCATGGGCGAGAGTCAGGCACCACTGCTTGTGCACGCGGGTGGCTAAAATAGAATTTGTGAAATAGTTGGCGTACTTGTCTCGCTTGCCGCGAAAATCGAACCAGGCGTGCGAAAATTGATGCGCAAAAAGTGGCGCGAAGGAGCCGATGAAGCGCACGCCGTAAAAATCGAACATCGGGCGGCCCCAGTCATCCCAGGTTTCCGGTGGCAGGGGATGGGTGGGAGACCCGATCCCAAGCAAATACAGCATCATCAGTTCGCTGTAGGCGTCCCACGAAGAGCCTAAAAATTTCGTCTCCGGCATCCAGCCCTGCGACACGACTTTCTTGTTGTCCAACATCCAGGCAAAGTCCGCGCGTTGATAGATTTTTGTGGCGAGGTCATGGATCTCGTCATCCTCGAAGTACGAGCGGGCTGTCAAGGCGCCACAAAGGAAAATCGCCGTGTCGATGGTGGAGACTTCCGAGGCCAACGCGCGTTCTCCGGTGCGCATGTTCAGAAAGTGATAAAAGAATCCGCGTTCGTGGGGAATTTTCTCTAACGCAAAGCGCAACGTGTTTCGGACTTGCTGGCGAATTTGCAAAGTATCCGCCCACCCGCGCTGATCCGCAACGCAAAGGGAACTGAGGCTAAAGCCGGTAGCCGCGATGCTTGCGACGTCGCGCGAATCGTTACCTTCCGCGGAGCTGCGATCCTTGGTCAGGCCAGTGTCCGGGTTTGATTGTTCAAAGAAGAATTGTGCGGAAGCCTTGCAAATCTCTTCCAGGAGCGTGTCATCACTTAGTGCCAAAGGTGGCGCTAACGCGGTGTTTTGCAGTGGAAGTGCCGGGAGTGGATCGGCTGGAGCTGGTTCCTGCGCGGCGCGAAGAAATGTTGGCGCCACCAGCAATCCGGCAGCTAGTTCTGTGAAGCGCACCAGAAACTCGCGCCGGCTTGCGACATGCGGAAATTTGCTGAGATTTCGCCGGCGCGCCATGTCTACGCTATGTTAGCGCAGGGATGGCCGCGTGCGAGCGCCGGAGCGTAGGAAATTTGTAAATGTTTTGAGGGACAAAACGAGCGCGGCGGCGATTCCATTTGGAGTATTGATCTACAGCAATCTGCGTATTAAGCCCCTCAGGTTTGCCCGAGCGATGCCTGCACGGTCCGCTGTATTACCGCCTGCGTCTTGCCATGGTCTTCTCAGCGTACAGGCCCGGCGCATCTTCGTTTGCACTTTTCTGCCAGCCTGGTCAAAGAATTTCATTTTACCCAAGGAGGGGTCATGAACTGGGATCAAATCCAAGGAAAGTGGAAACAATCGACGGGAGCCGTGAAGGAAAAGTGGGGCAAACTCACGGACGACGACCTAACGGTCATTGCCGGAAAGAAGGATCAGTTGGTTGGCAAGATTCAGGAACGTTACGGCATCGCCAAAGATGTCGCGGAAAAACAAGTGGACGAATTCACCAAGTCGTACAACGCATCGAGTGCCGACCTCGATCGCGAGAGCGATGTGAACGCGGCCAAGCGCGAACGGGCGAGAACGGCTAGTAAATCGTAATCCACGTCCTGCGGATTGCATCTAAACGAGGGCTCGGCCAAGCCGGGCCCTTTTTCTTGCTCGGCCCAGTTCTTTATAGAATGGGGAATGGCAGACGGACGCAAACCAATCGCTAAGTAGGAATCTTAAGGAGAAAAAATGCAGACTGCCCCTGCTAAAGCAAGAGCTTCACTGTGTTGGACTTTCCTCATTTTGCTAACAGCGCCATTCACCGTTTTGGCCAGCGATCCGCTCGTCACACTCTCGACCACGCAGTTGCAATTCGGCACGCAAGCCCAAGGAACCAGCAGCAGTCCACAGTTTGTACTTCTCAGCAACAGCGGGCAAGCGGACTTATCCATCACCAGCATCACGTTAAGCGGTCAAAACAGCGGCGATTTTCTGGAAACCACCACTTGCCCCATCACTCCTGCCATACTCTCGGCTGGAAAGAGTTGCGAGATCCGCCTGATTTTTCATCCGCGCACCACGGGCACCGCTCTGACCGCCACGTTAACCATTTCTGACAACGCTGCGGGCAGCCCTCGAGCAGTGACCCTTACTGGTACGCCGTCCGCCGCTGTTCCTGGAATGACCATAACGCCGGAGACTCTCAATTTTGGCAATGAAGCCGTCGGAGGCAGCTCTCCTGTGCGGGTAGTCACCATCACCAACACGGGAAGCTCCACGCTGAATATCACCTCTGGGGCTACTCTCGGCGGCGCCGACGCGAGTGAATTCAAACTGCAACGCGGCTCTAACGCTTGTCCGGAAGCAAGCGGACAGTTGCCACCTGAGACGAGTTGCACCATCGCCGTGATTTTCGCTCCGCTGAATGCGGGAGGAAAGAGCGCTCAGATTGTTGTACTTGATGACGCGGCGGGGAGTCCGCACGCTATTTCGTTGAGCGGCATGGCTGTCGCACCTTGATTGGAAATGGTCGAATCGAACCCTCGGTAATTCAGTTCTGATCTGTACCAAAACACCCCTTTCGCTGCGTCAAACAGTTGCTCGCTGCTGAGTTTCTGTGTTTGTGTGCGCGCGGGGTCGTTGTTGGCCTGAGGT
The DNA here is from genome assembly GCA_963786485.1 of uncultured Acidobacteriota bacterium. Taxonomy (GTDB): domain Bacteria; phylum Acidobacteriota; class Terriglobia; order Acidiferrales; family UBA7541; genus Acidiferrum. The sequence goes on along the minus strand of CAWAZN010000026.1, from coordinate 15,591 downwards.
TCAAAATATGAAGAACGATCGGATGCGTCTCGAGATTGCAAGGCTTCTGTGGACGGTGGGCCTCGTGATGTTTGCCGTCGCCGGCACATCGGGTATTGCGGCGGCGCTTCCTTCTACATTTCAGGAAGCTTCCGCTACCCAAGATCCCGCTGGCGCGCGGGCAGTTGGCACGGTGAAGAGCGTTACTGGTAATTCCATTGCGTTAACCCTGGACGCCGGTGGCGAGACTACGGTGCTCGTCCAAGACACTACCAAAATTGTTCGCGTCGCTCCGGGGCAAAAGGATCTCAAGCAAGCCACTCCTATCGCCGCGGGCGATCTACAGCCGGGAGACCGGATTTTGGTCCGAGGTAAAACTGCTGAAGACGGCAAGTCCTTGGCCGCCGCGTCCGTCATCGCCATGGCCAAGACGGATGTAGCCGCCAAACAAGCCAAGGACCGCGAAGAGTGGCAGCGGCACGGCCTCGGCGGAATTGTCAGCGCAGTCGATCCTGTGGCGTCGACCATCACACTATCCGTCACCGCTGCAGGACAGAAGAAAACAGTAGTCGTAAATATTTCGAAGAGCACGGTGTTGCGTAGATACGCATCGGACTCCGTAAAGTTCGACGATGCCAAGCTCGCCGCACTCGACAAAGTTCAAGTCGGCGATCAGTTGCGCGCGCGTGGCACGCGAAGCGCCGACGGAAATGAATTGGCGGCCGACGAAGTTGTGTCCGGTACGTTTCGAAATATTTCAGGAACGATTTCGTCGCTGGATGCCAGCGCCGGAACTATCGTGGTGCAGGACTTGGCCACCAAAAAGCCAGTGACGGTAAAAATCAGTGCGGATTCGCAGTTGCGAAAGCTGCCTGCGCCGGTCGCGCAACGTATCGCCGCTCGCTTGAAAGGCGAGGCCGCGCCCCCTTCGAATACTTCGGGCACCCCGGTCACCGGCGGCAGTTCTAACGCCGCAGAACATCGGTCGGCGGGCACCGGCGGTGCATCAGGTGGCGGAGGAGGGCAAGGCGGAGGACAAGGTGGCGATCTTCAGCAGATGCTGACGCGCATGCCTCCCGCTACGCTCGCCGATCTGCAAAAAGGCGATGCCGTGATGCTGGTAACCACCGAAGGCAGCGCCGGAGGAGCGGCAACCGCCATCACCCTGCTCGCCGGCGTCGAACCGATTTTGGAAGCATCGCCCAAGAGTCAGGCCTCTATTCTTTCGCCGTGGAGTTTGGGCGCCGCGCCCGCCGGCGACAGCGGTACACAGTGAGGCATCTGTCACTGCTCGTCTGGAATCAAAACGCAGGCAAACGTTATTCAGGAGATGTAATGATCGCCCGGTTTTCGGACACCCCTATCTCTACCGTCTTATGTAGCTCTCAGCGGCTTCGAAATATTTTCTCGTCAGCAGGTGGTTTTTTGCAAAGAGTAAGAACGGTGGTGGTGACGCTTTTGTTTTTCGCTATCGCATCCGCATCTGCACAAGCTCCGACCGGTGGTTTGCGCGGCCAAGTCACCGATCCCTCAGGTTCGTTCGTCGCTGGTGCAACGATTTTGCTCACCACTCCGACGGGAGCTTCGGTCGACAGCACCTCCGACAAGAATGGAATTTACGAGTTCAAGAATTTGGCGCCGGGGAAATACACGGTCAAAGCGGTCGCTCAAGGATTCGAGCTATTCACACAGGAAAACGTCATCATCACCGCGGGACAGATTCAGCGTTTGAATATTTCCGTGACCATTGAAATTCAGCAACAAAAAATAACCGTCGACGATTCCACCACTAAGGTCGACACCGATCCCGCGAACAACGCCAGCAGCATTGTGCTCAAAGACAAGGATTTGCAGGCGCTTTCCGACGACCCCGATGAGTTCGCCAGCGAGCTCCAGGCTTTGGCCGGTCCGTCCGCCGGCCCTAATGGCGGTCAGATTTACATCGATGGATTTACCGCCGGGCAGCTTCCGCCTAAGTCTTCGATTCGTGAAATTCGACTAAACCAGAATCCCTTCTCGGCGGAATACGACAAGCTGGGGTACGGCCGTATCGAAATTCTCACCAAGCCAGGAACCGATAGCTGGCACGGCCAGGCGCAGGTAACCGGAAACTCGTCGTCGTTCAATTCTAAAAATCCATTCCTTGGCGACGCTTCGCAGCCGGGGTATGAAACTACTTTTTACAATGGAAACGTCGGTGGTCCACTCGGAAAGAAAGCATCCTTTTTTTTCACCATTGACCGCCGGGACCAAAACAACCTCAATATCGTAAGCGCCGTCGACCCGCCGGATCCTACCGCGGCAGTGCCCAATCCGCAGACGCGCACCAATCTGAGCCCGCGATTCGATTTTCAGCTAACGCCGAACAATACGCTGTCCGTGCGTTACCAATATTTTCGTGACAATGAGCAGAACGAAGGTGTCGGCGGCTTTAATTTGGCTACGCAGGCGTTCAATTCCCTGGATACGGAACACACGTTGCAAGTTGTCGATTCGCAAATTCTGGGCGCGCGCACCGTAAACGAAACGCGTTTCCAATATATTCACGAAAACTCTAATCAATTAGTAGCCGCAGCGGGCTTGCCGTTCGATATCACGAATCCGACGATCGATGTGCAAGGTGCGTTTACGTTCGGCCCAAGCAATCAGGGCAACCAGCTTGACGACCAGAATCGCTATGAGCTGCAGAATTACACGGCTATGACGCTGAATAATCACCTCTTGAAATTTGGCGGGCGCCTGCGCATCACCCACGACGTCAACAGTGTGGCGCAGAATTTCAACGGTCAATTTACGTTCGGCTCACGACTGATTCCGGGATGTACCCCGGCGCAAATCAGTTCGAACACTTGCCCTACCATATCCGGGCTCATGGCGTTTCAAACGACAGTGGCGCTGTTGGCGAGCGGAGCCACGCCGGCGCAGATTTTCGCCGCGGGAGGCGGTGCGAGTCAGTACACGCTCATCACCGGGACGCCGGGTATCGTGAACACCTACGCCGACGTTGAACCATATATTCAGGACGACTGGAAGATTCGTCCGAACATTACGCTAAGCGCCGGGCTGCGCTATGAGAGCCAGAATAATCTTGGCGATCACGCGGACTTTGCCCCGCGCCTTGGCCTGGCTTGGGGCGTGGGCGGCAGTGCGAAGAAGGCGCCGAAATTCGTGATCCGCGCGGGCTTTGGAATTTTTTACGACCGTTTCACCGAAGATCTGGTATTGCAACAGCAGCGCTTGAACGGAATTACGCAAAATCAGACCACCCTGGTTGATCCCGCCTGCTTTCCTACGGCCAACATCAACGGCGATTTCGGCCCCGATACCTGTCTTGCTTCGGGCGGCACCACCAGTTCTTTGCCCACGATTTATCGCGTCAATCCGAATTTACGAACACCGTACACCATGCAGACCGGCGTCAGCGTGGAGCGGCAGCTGACCAAGAATGCGAATCTGGCGGTGACGTATTTGAGTTCGCGCGGCGTGCACCAATTTGTGACCACTAACATCAATTCACCCGTCTGCGTGGTGGCCGGCTGCGCGGATCCAGCTCCGCCGAATCCCGGGGAAGGAAATATCTATCAGTATCAATCGGAGGGAATTTTTAAGCAGAACCAGTTGATCGTAAACAGCAGCGTACGTATCGGCACCAAGGTATCTCTATTTGGCTACTACACGCTGAATTACGCCAACAGCGACACAGGTGGGCCCACGACGTTCGCGTCAGATTCAAACAATTTGGCGCTGGATTATGGCCGGTCACAGTACGACATTCGAAACCGCTTGTTTTTCGGCGGCACGGTTGGTTTGCCTCATGCCTTTCGCTTGAGCCCATTTATGATCGCCAGCTCGGGCATTCCGTTCAACATCACCACAGGACAGGACAACAACGACGATTCTATTTTTAACGATCGCCCTTCGTTCGCTTCAGGGCCCGGAACGGGCATCGTTGAAACAAAGTACGGCTTCCTGAATACGCAGCCCACTGCGGGAGAAACTCTCGTGCCGATCAATTTCGGGACGAGCCCTGGGCGCTTCACTTTTAATCTGCGCTTGAGCAAATCGATTGGTTTCGGTCCAGAGAAAAAGGGTTCGGCGGGTGATTTGGGTGGCCCGCGCGGCGGTACTTTTGGCCGTGGTGGTGGCGGCGGACGAGGTGGACCCAGAGGCGGCGGGGTGGGGGGCTTCGGCGGCGGTCCCGCTACCGATCACCGTTACAATTTGACGTTCAGCATTGCCGCGCAAAACTTGTTCAACAACGTGAACGTGGCAGCGCCCGTCGGCGTTGTGACGTCGCCGATCTTCGGTGAAGCGAACGCTTTGGCGGGCCGACCGTACTCTTCTGCGACGGCAAACCGTCGCCTCGATTTGCAGGTACTCTTCAGTTTTTAACCGCGGCTGCTTTCACTTCCTCGATGCATCGTCTTCAGCTAAGCTTCTGTTGTCGGTGAGGCCGCACAGTGCGTGCCGTTCACTGGCGTGTTTCGGCGGGAAGAACATGAAAAGACGAAAGAAAAACGGAATCGATCCGGCTAAGGAAGCGCGGCGCAGAGCACGAAATTCGGCAGCACCTGCGGCGGCTACGCGAGTGATTGTCGATAAGCGGTTGCTTCCGCCAAAACACAAGAAGAGGGAATTAGAAACAGAGGTGGACTGAATCGCTGCGATTTTAGTAGCACAGACTTCAGTCTGTGTTGGTTTGAATTCGTAAGCCAAATCCCACATCTTAAGATTTCGGCCGAATTCGCCACCGAATTCGGAGTTTGGGTTAGTGGCTTATCTTACAAAATCAAAAGAACACAGACTGAAGTCTGTGCTACCAGAACCTCTGCGCTGCGAAGATCCCGACCGGGATCTAGTTTTTGGAGCCTCAACCAGGTTTATTGGCGGGGACGCGTTCATCAGGCTGAAACAGCGCGGCTAACGGAACCCTCCGGCGTTGCGCCAGTTCGTTGGCGATAGCTTCCAGGTCAACCTTGTTAAATCCGTTGCAAACCACGCGTACGCTCGCGTCGCCGTCGATCAGAAAAGTTGTGGGCACATTGGTGAGCCCATAGCCATTCGAAACAGGATAGCCTTCTTCATCCCGCAGCATCGGAAATGTGACGCCGTAATCTTCGGCGAAGCGCCGCGTGGCGCGCGCGTCGTCCTGCGAAATACCCAGAAACGTGACGCCTTCGCCGCCATATCGTTTATACAGGCGCTCCAGAAAAGGGAACGTGAATTGGCAAACGGGACAAGACACCTTGAAGAATGCCACGACCACCGGACCGCGCTTCATTTCCGTGGCCAGCGAATACTCGCGGCCTTCTAGCGACAGAAGTGAAAAGCCGGGAGCAATACTCCCGGAAGCAAGATTGGTCATGGATTCGGCGGCTCCCAGCATTCGCGCTAGACGGCCCAGCAGTGCCATACGCAAAGTTTAACGCAGTCCGAAAGAGCAGTAAACGAGCTCGAAGGCCACAGTCTAGTGGATATTCTTGGTCTTACGCTGCATGTAATCCATCAACAGGTACTGGCCGAGGTTGTAGGGCGTGGTGAAATACGCTTTGCCTTTACACATCTCGGTAATTTTTTGCACAAAATGGACCAGGCTGTAGTCGCTGGCAAGCATGAAAGTATTGATCATGATTCCGGCGCGCTTGCACTTGTTCACTTCTTCCAAAGTTTGACCGACTACGAACGGGTCTAAGCCAAACGCGTTCTTGTAGATCCGTCCATCTTCGAGCGTGAGCGCGGAGGGCTTGCCGTCGGTGATCATCACAATCTGCCGCATATCTTTTTTCTGGCGCAACAAGATGCGTTGCGCCATGCGCAGACCTTCGCGCGTATTGGTGTAATACGGACCGACCTGTACGCGTGCTAGTTCGCCAATAGGAACTTCCTCGGCGCTGTCGTGGAATAGCACCAGATTCAGCGTGTCGCCGGGATATTGCGTTCGAATCAAATGAGACAAGCGCCATGGCAACCCGCTTCGCAGGGGTGAAGCGGTCTTCTCCGTACAAAATCATGCTGTGGCTGCAATCCAGAAGCACCACCGTGGCGCACGAGCTGTGGTATTCGCACTGATGCACCATCAAGTCTGAATAGTTCATCTCGATGGGCACTTTCGCGCCCTCGCGGCGAACAGCATTGAACAGCGTGGCGCTGATGTCCATGTTCAGCGTGTCGCCAAATTCGTACGGACGCGAAACGCCGCCGGACTCTACGCCGGTAGCTAGATCGCGCGTATCGTGTCGACCGAAACTGCTGCGGCCCAGCGAACCAAGCAAATCCTGGAGGGTCTTAAAGCCTAAGAAATCGATGGTCTTATCTGTAATTTCGAAGCGCACTTCCTGCTGCCGTTCCTGCGCGTCACCCACCTGCCCGCGCGCCGAGGTGGTGTTGGGCGGTGTAACTTGCGGCGGTTGCCGCGGATTGATAAAGCCTTCCTGCCCCAGGCGCTCCATCAACTTCTCGATCAGGTCTTTCACTTCCTGGTTGTTCATCGCGCCCGGATCCTGCAGCATTTCGCGCAACTCGTCGCTCATCGCGTCATCGGGGAGAATGTCGCCTTCCTGAAGCGCGCGAAGAATAGCTTCCCGGAGCGCTTCCATCGAGCGATCCGGGTCCATTTCGTTCACGCCGTAATATTGCGATTCGAAGCCGCTTTGCAAAAAGAAGTCACCCAGGCGCTTGACGAGTTCTTCCAGGTCAACGGCGTCTGCGGCCTCACCGACGTATTTTCCGTAGCGAATAAATTTCATCACTTACCTCTGGCCCAACGAAACCCTCTTTGGAGTGCGGCGGCTTGACGCCGCTTTGCAGTGCCGCATTTGGCAAAAGCAAGAAAAGCGGCGTCAAGCCGCCGCACTCCAAATTAATTCAAGCCGCGGCGCGGGGGGCGATTGCTGCTGCCCGGATCGCGCGGCTCCGGTTGTCGCTGTCTCTCGGCGTAGTAGCCACGTTCTTCGGTTCGGCCAATTCGGCGATGCGCCCACAAACCTTCCAGGATCATCTCCGCCGCCGCGGCCACAGTGCCGGCATTCTTCCGATCATCCACACCCAACCGATTCACGTTATCAACCAACCCGGGGATCTTAGAAAGTTGCGTGAAGCGTTCCGCCGTGCTGGCGTTTTCCGGCAGCTTCAATTCGCTTCCGGCCTCGAACCACTGAATGGTCGGCTGAAAATTGGTTTCTCCAAAATTCTTGGAGAACACCCGGCCAACCGCGGTGCGAATCAACTCTCGCGCGATGAAATCGGCGCCCTTCAATTCACCTTCATATTCCAATTCCATCTTGCCGGTGATGGCCGGCAGCGCGGCGTAAACGTCCGTCACCCGTGCGACGGAATTTGCCTCACCCGTACGCACAGCGCGCTGTTCGGCGTTGCTGACAACACTCTCTAGAGTAGTGATCGGCAGGCGCTGACTAATGCCGGAACGGCGATCTACGCGTTTGTCTTCCCGTGCCTGAAAAGCAATTTCTTCCACGACGTGCCGCAGATATTCCGGCACTTCGATTTTGCGGCCAAGGTCTCGCGCCACCCAGGCTTCCTGCGTGGTGATGGTCATCCCCTCCGCGACAGTGGCCGGATAATGTGTGCGGATCTCGGCACCGATGCGGTCTTTCAGCGGTGTGATGATCTTGCCGCGCGCGGTGTAGTCTTCAGGATTGGCGGTGAACACCAGCAAAACATCCAGCGGCAGGCGGAGCGGGTAGCCCTTAATCTGAATATCGCCCTCTTGCATGATGTTGAATAGGCCGACCTGGATTTTTCCGGCGAGATCGGGGAGTTCATTGATACCGAAGATGCCGCGATTGGCGCGTGGCAGCAGGCCGTAGTGGATCGTCAACTCATCAGACAGATCCCGTCCCCCACGCGCCGCGCGGATGGGATCCACGTCGCCGATGATGTCGGCCATAGTTACGTCCGGTGTAGCCAGTTTTTCGATATAGCGCTGTTCGCGGGGCATCCAGAATATCGGCGTGCTGTCACCTTCCGCCGCGATGCGCTCGCGGCACGCGCGGCAAATTGGCTTCAGAGGGTCGTCGTTGATCTCGCATCCAGCCACCACCGGAACTTCGGCGTCCAGCAAATTGATCAGACCGCGCAGAATACGGCTTTTGGCCTGCCCGCGCAGCCCCAGCAAAATAAAATTGTGGCGAGACAGCAGCGCGTTGACGATTTGCGGCACCACCGTGTCTTCGTATCCGTGCACCCCGGGGAAGAGTGGTTCCCCCTTTTCGATAGCGCGCAGAAGATTGCGGCGTATCTCGTTCTTCACAGACCGCGATGCGCCTTGCGAGTCGAAATCCGGGATACGTTTGAGCTCGCCCAGCGTTCGCGGCTTGGAATGTAAAGCGGAGGATACGGTCATAAGGCCCTGTTCCGCGCCGTAAAATTTAGCGCACATTCGTTGGCAGAATCGTCTACTGCTAAAGAAAATCGAAGAGTACCGTTTCTAACTGCCACTGACAGCCCACTGAGTGCCTACTAACATTTAGATGCGCGCTCAGTTCAATCCGTGGCCATTGCCCGCAGCTTGCGCGCGCGTCGCCGCCGCATTTTGTAGATGCGGGGCCCAGTCGCGAAGGTACTTCACCAGTCGCCTCTGGCGTTCCGTTTCGGAGCGCAGCTCCAGGATTTGCTGTTTCCAGGGCAGGTCCATCGGCAGAGTGCCGGCGATGATGTAAGAAGGAAACGTGGCGCCCAGTCCATCCAGATTTTTGGGGTAGTCGCCGAAGACCAGCGTATGACAGGTTTCGTACAGTTCGATCAGGTTGCGATCCGTCGGTGCATCGGCCGGCGGCTCGCGGTCTTGCAGATACTCCACGCGGCCTTCTAGCAGCGATGTTTCCGTGAAGAAGTCCAGCACTCGGATAGGCGCGCGGCCCACAGTCAGGATATCCATGCTGCCATTCTCGTGCTGCCTCACCACGTCCAGAATCTCGGCCGTACAGCCCGTACGAGCCAGCCCTTTGGGCAAGGACAGAAGCATCCCAAATTCCAGTTTTCGCGCGAGACAACGTCTGACCATTTCGCGATAGCGCGGCTCAAAGATGTGCAGGGGAAGTTCGGCGCCGGGAAGTAGGACGACGTTCAAAGGAAAAAGCGGAATGCGTTCTGGCCGCATATTTCGATTCCATCATAACAGAGCGCGCCAAACTGCGATGCGGGCCCATCATGCGTGCTCTAACTATTTCGCGTAGAGAAACTGGCAGTCGCTCGCTTCACTCTTGGAAGGTATCAGCTCAAATCGGCCAGAAGCGATTCCATTTCGGAACGCGCGTGGTCATCACCCTTGTGCGCAGCTGCGGAGATTCCCTTGGTCAATATCTGGCGCGCATCGTCAGCACGTTCGATGCGTGCCAACATTTGGGCGTACATCAGATAGGCGGGAATGTAGTCCGGGAATTGATCGGTCAGGGTCCGGAAATGCGTGTCCGCCGCAGCGGTATCGCCGGTATTGGAACATTCCAGCGCCAGTCCATAGCGCGAAAACGCGTCATCCGGCTTCTTGGCGATAAATTCTTCCAGCATTTGGCGGCGGCTTTTCTTTTGTTCAGTCATAAGCTCTCGTATTATACAGCAGGCAGAAAATGCCGAATCTGGCGATACAACTAGCTCTCTTTACGAGGAAAAATGACCAGCAAGCCAGCCAGCAAGAAATTAGTTGTTGATCCCGCGTTGCCGGGCAAACCGGTGAGCGCCTCACGCTCGGAAATGTCTGAAGTGGTTTTGCCCGCGCAGACCAACGCTTTGGGGAAGCTGCTCGGCGGACACGTAATGCATCTGGTGGATATCGCCGCCGCCATGGCCGCCTGTCGACATTGCAATAGTTACGTGGTGACCGCGTCGGTTGATTCCATCGATTTTCGCAATGCCGTGAACTTGGGCGAAATTGTGATTTTGAAATCGCAGGTAAATCGCGTGTTTACCACCTCCATGGAGATCGGTGTGGAAGTTTTCTCCGAAAATGTTCTGACTGGCGAACGGAAGCACACCACCTCTGCGTTCGTCACCTTCGTTGCGATCGACGAGAAGACCCGCCAACCCAAACCGGTCCGCCCTCTCATTCTGAAGACCACAGAAGAAAAACGCCGCTTTCATGGAAGCTGCGGATCGCAGAAAAGCACGGTTGGCACTGCGGGCGCGCAATAAGAGAAGCATGAGTAGCCGAGTTAGAGAATTACGGCGACTTGAGCGGGAACAGGCTAACTCCGCCAACCCACTTCGGCGTCGTCGTCGGCTGTGGACTGCCCCCAGCCGGTTCTTCCGAAACGGCCAAGGCCTTCGCGTTCGGTCAGCGCTTGCGGCGGATTCGCCACCACCATCACAAACGTACCGTTTTCATTCGGACGCTCGACCTGCACCGGAACCGGCTTCGCGCCGGCCGCTCTGGGAATAATCCACAGTTGCAGCACGCGGCTGCCGGCGGGCTGCGGAATCTTACTGCCGCTGACCACCAAACCCAATCGCGGATTCCAATTTGCCTGCAACGGACCGGAATCCGCCGCAGTGGTAGCCATCGCGATTTTTACCGATGAGGGGTCGGCCAGAATGTCCGCTTCGCGCTTAACCTGAGCGGCTTCCTGGCGCGCCGCTGCTAATTCTTGTTCGATTTTTTCGCGGCTCCGCTGCTGCGCGGTAGCCCGCTCGTTCACGTCACGAATCTGTTCCTGCAGTTGTCGCGCGTTCCAAAAAGAATAGAAACTCACTAGAAGCAAAGCCGCCACAGCGGCCCACATCCAGAAGGGCACTGCGGATTTTGCCGCCGCAGGCGCTGCGATAGCGTCGCGACCTTGCGCCGCCTCGGCCCGCACAATCTGCATCAGTCGCCCACGCAACATGTCCGAAGGCGCCGCCTCCGGGGCCGCGTACGCCAACTGGCTAACCACCCATCGCGCCTCGGCAAGCTCCGCCGCGCACTCTGGGCAGCCGGCAGCCAGATGCGCTTCCAGCGCTTCGCGCTCCTGGCCGTCAAGCGCGCCAAGCGCGTAGGCTTGCAGCAATTCGCCGAATTGGTCTGTGCTGCTCAAGTGGTCTTTTCCTGCAATCCTTCCCGCAAACGCATCAGTCCGTTGCGAATCCAACTCTTGACGGTTCCCAGTGGCTCCTTCAAAGTTGCGGCGATTTCCGTGTGGCTCAAGCCTTCGAAGTAGGCGAGTTCGATCGCGCGTTTCTGCTGCGGCTGCAGGCTGGTCATCAATTCCCGCACCTGCACGGCGCGACGTTTTTCATCCAACTGTTTTTCAAATTGCGGCGCGGCGCACACACCCGGCAGCTCTTCCGTCTGATCTTCGCGCCGCCGCTGCCGCTCGCTCTTTAACCGCAACGTATCCAGCGCGCGATGGCGGGCCATGGTCAAAAGCCAGGGCAAAAACGGACCGCGCGACGCGTCATATCGCGCAGCATTCCGCCACAGTTGCAGGAAAACGTCTTGGACTACCTCTTCCGCAGTTCCCGCTTGCTGCACGATGCGATACACCAGCCCGTATACCAGCCGGCTGTGGCGGTCGTAGATCTGCTCGAACGCGCGCATATCCCTCTGCAGTAGCTGCTGGACGAGTGACGCGTCGAGCGCAGCTTCACCATTCTGCTTCGGCAATAAAGCGGCTAAAAACACAGGCTAATTGGGTAATTTCTCCTGCCGCACACTACCGCTGCACCTATAATTACGGTATACAGCGAGTACTGGATGTATTTTCTTGCAGTTAACGGACGGGTCCGTCCAGTACATAGTCCGCGACTTTCCGGGCCCGGTCAACCACGGAACCGACGGAGGGGCCGTCCAGGAAGTTGCCGGCGAAGCCCAAACCAGGGATCCCGGCGATTTTCTGGCTAAAGGCGATGACGCGAAGGAAGTGCCGCAGGTCATATTGCGGGATAGCCTGGCGCCACACCTGCACATTCGCGATAACGGGCGCCTCGCTGATGCCCAGCACCCGGCGCAGTTCTTGGTGCACCAGGTTTTGCAGCTCCTGAGGCGAAAGCTGTGTAGCCGCCACGTCGAAGGCCCCGCCCACGAAGCTGGTCAACAGCACGGAATCGTCTGGAGCGCGTTGCGGAAATAGCGAGGAATTCCATACGCAACCGAGCACGCGAAGCCCGGCGTTGCGTGGCGCGAGAAAACCGAATCCCCGCAAAGTGTCTTTCACGGCCGCCCGCCGGTAGCCGAGCGATACCACCGCAATCGGAACGTAAGAAACTGCCTCGCACAGAGGAACAAAGCCCGGGTCCAGTTCCTTCAAAAGCGTCCCAGTGGTGTTGGCCGGCGTCGTCACGAGCAAATGACTAGTGTGCAGAGTGGTTGAGATCGCCGCTGGATCATCAACGGTGCTGAACTCTATGGCAAACGTCCGGGTGCCGGTCGGAAACGCCGGGAGCACGTGCGTGATCTTAGTGTTGCGATGCAAATGCTCGCCAAGGCTATTCGCGAGGGCATCGGTTAGAACTTGATTCCCGCCTATGAACGACCCCAACGTTCGCGAACCCGTCCCCGACTTTCGCGCGCGCAACAATCCGCGTACCACGCTTCCGCTCGTATTTTCCGCATCCCACAATTGCGGGAACGCGCTGCGCAGACCCAGTTTTTCTGGATCGCCGGCGTAAATCCCGGAAATGAACGGCCCCACCAGTTTCTCGAGCAATTCCGCGAGTAAATTTGCGCCGAACGAATCCAGCGACGGATTCGTCGCCCGCGGCGGGCGAGACTGGCGGACGGGTATTTCCGAAAATGTCCCGTACCACGCTCCACTTGGTCTTAGCGCTGAATACTGGGCTCAAGAAAAAGGCCGGCGGGCTCAGCGGCGCCGCCACCAACTCTCCACCAATCAACAGATACCGAGGCAATTTCTCCGGCGCGAATTGCATCTGGCTCTCGATGCGCAACTCTCGACAAAGCAATCGCAGCGAGTCTGTGAACGCAAAACTCTGCGGCCCCAACTCAAACAAGAATCCGTCGCGTTGCTCAGATCGGATAACCCCGCCCGCGCGATCGGAGATCTCAAAAACATGTGCGTCAATCCCGCGCTGTCGTAGCGTGTGCCCACACACCAGTCCAGATATTCCGCCGCCGATCACGATGGCCGGAACAAAGCTCGAAGAGAAAGTGGGAGTCACGATCGCGCGAATCCGTCGGCAGGCATAAAGCTACAGCGTTTTGGAAAAGAGCGGCTTGCTGTCCAGTTGTTGTTTCTCGAGATAAGGATCAAACGCCATAGCCAGGTTCCGGATGAAAATCCGCCCGAGCCACGTTGCACGAAGTTCGTTGGAGGTTTCCGTCAGTAGCCCGTCTTCCCGGGCGACATCCAGTTTCCGCAGCGCATCCGCGAAATATTCGTCGAAGTTGATACCGAATTCGCGCGACACTTCATCTTTAAACACCACTGTATGGCACAGCAGTCGGCTGATCACCGCTCGCCGCAGCCGATCATCTTCGGATAGTCGGTACCCGCGCATAGTCGCAATGCCACGGCTGAGCCACCGCCGCTTCCCACGAAGCCAGATCGCGATGGTTCTGCGCGTAGGAGTTCTGAATTCCGCTGATGGCCGTCACGCCCATGCCGTAAAGGTCCGCGCCCGCCTTCGTCGTGTAGCCCTGGAAGTTGCGGTGCAGCGTGCGATTCGTCTGCGCCACCGCCAGCTCATCACCCGGCTTCGCAAAATGATCCATGCCGATGTACAAATATCCGGCGTCCAGGAATTTCGTCAGTCCTGTGCGGAAAATATCGAATTTCTGCATGCCTTCAGGCAGATGCGTGGCAAACGCACCTTGCTGTTTCTTTAGCCACGGCACATGCGCGTAGCTGAACAGCGCGATGCGATCCGGCGCCAAAGAAATGATCTGGTCCACCGTGTGCGCAAAGCGCTCCGGCGTCTGGTACGGCAGCCCATAAATCAAATCCACGTTGATGCTGTCGAAACCAAGTTCGCGCGCATTGCCAATCAGGTCCCGCGTCATCTCATAGGGCTGGATGCGGTTGATGGCCTGCTGCACTTCGGCTGAAAATCCTGCACGCCCATGCTCAGGCGATTGAAGCCCAGCTTGCGCAAAGTCTCCAGGTGCGCGCGATTCGTCACTCGCGGGTCGACTTCGATTCCCACTTCGGCATCCGCGGCGAACGTAAATCGTTCCCTCGCATAGCCAAACAATTCCTCAATTTGTGGGGGCGTCAAATACGTAGGCGTTCCGCCGCCCCAGTGAAACTGCACCACCTCGCGTTCGCGCGAAACGCCGCGGCTTACTCGCGCAATCTCCTGCTTCAGCACGCCCAAGTACGGCGGCGCCACCGCTTTATTTTTATTGATGATTACGTTGCAGGCGCAGAACAGGCACAAGCTCTCGCAGAAGGGAATATGCATGTACAGCGAAACGGGACTCCCCGCCGCATTCGCCTCTTCATGCACACGCTCCAGATCATCCGGGCCAAACGAATCATTCCAGATTGGCGCCGTCGGATAACTCGTGTATCGCGGCCCCGGCCGATTATACTTCGCCAGAAACTCTTCGCTGACGTGCAACTCCTCGCGCGCCTTCTGCCCATTTGTCAGACGAAGTATTCAGCAAGCTCATTGAATCGCCTTCGCGGTAATCGGAATCGGCGGCGGAGGAATCACTGGCTCCGGCACGGCAAAGCCTTGCCCCGTCTCGACGAACAGCTGCGCATTCTCCACCGGCGTGTGTTGCAAAATTCCGTGCCCCAAATTCAAAATGTGGCCGCGTCCGCCCAGCGAAGCCGCAGTCTCCAAAGTAGCACTGCGAATCTTCTCCGCCGGACCAAACAGAATCGCCGGATCCAAATTCCCCTGCAGCGCCATCCGCGGCCCGATATATTTTCGCAGCTCCCCCAGATTTACCCGCCAGTCGACACTCAAGACGTCCGCGCCACACCGCGCAATCGCCGGAATCAAGTGCCCCGAAGCCTTGCTGTAGTAAATCACCGGCACCGTACCCGCCAACGCCGAAATAATCTGTTTCACCGCCGGCAGCGCGTAGCGCTCATAATCCTCGCGGCTCAACTCCCCGCACCACGTATCGAACAGCTGCACCGCCGCCGCGCCCGCGGCAATCTGTGCCTTCAAATAACCAATCGTCGCCTGCGTAATCTTCGCCAGCAATTTCTGAAAGGCCGCCGGCTGGTGATACATGAAGCTCTTGACCGTAGCGAATCCCTCTTTGGTTTTACCCTCGATCATGTAGCACGCCAAAGTAAACGGCGCTCCCGCAAACCCGAGTACCGGCACATCCGGCCCCACCTCGCGAACAATCCGCCGAATCGCCTCATTCAAAAATTCCGTCTCGCTTCCCGGATCGAAAATCCGCAGCCGCTCCACATCCGCCTCGCTACGCACCGGCTCCGGCAAATTCGGCCCGGCATCGCCCAGCTCCAACTTCAACCCCATCGCCTCCGCCGGAATCAAAATGTCCGAAAACACAATCACCGCATCCACGCCCAACCGCCGAAACGGCTGCAGCGAAACTTCCACCGCCAGCTCCGGCGTCTTACAAACTTCCAGAAACGGCCGCGATGCTCGAATCTCTCGATACTCCGGCAAATACCTCCCCGCCTGCCGCATCATCCACACCGGCAAACGAGGTACCGCCTCCCCGCGGCAAGCGCGCAG
>CAWAZN010000025.1:0-32184 GCA_963786485.1 uncultured Acidobacteriota bacterium | reverse complement strand
AGACGGACCACACGCCTGGGGTGGCGAGTTCGACCAGGTGGCGATCGGGGTCGCGAAAGTAGAGGCTCCAGCCTCCCAATTCCCATTTATGTTTTTCTTCCACCGAGATTCCTTGGGCCTCGAGCCACGATCCCCAGGCGGTCAATTCGTTCGAGGGGATGGCGAAGGCCACGTGCAGCTCGCCGTCGCCGTCGTGCGGGGATTGAATTGTGCGCGAGGCTCCCTTTTTGAACAGAAGCAGTACCTGCTGCGGGCCGGCGTGCATGGCGCAGCCACGCTCGCCGAAGTCGGCGATCACGGGGAAGCCGAAGAGTTCGTCGTAGAAGCGGGCGGAGCGAGAGACGTCGCTGACGTAGAGTGCGGATTCAAGAATGCCACTCATTTTTGGACGCATTGATCGCTCCTTACAGTAAGATGCGCGGTTCGCGCATGATGCAATCTTCAAATTCTAGCCAAATTCAGGACAACGACATTTCTTTTGAATTTTTCTTTCGTTAACACGGCGATGTTGATGGTCTGGGTCTGATCGGTCCAGTGAGAGAGGCCTTTTTGCTGCGGTTCCTTCGTAATTCTTAACGCTTCACGTAAAATAGAGGTCTCATTGTTGTGCACTGACACTATCCGGAGAATACATGGCCCAGGTTCATCCATTTCGCG
Organism: uncultured Acidobacteriota bacterium; assembly: GCA_963786485.1. GTDB lineage: Bacteria > Acidobacteriota > Terriglobia > Acidiferrales > UBA7541 > Acidiferrum. Next base: position 31,527 of record CAWAZN010000025.1, on the reverse strand, counting down.
CGTTTCGCTACAACACGGAGAAGGCGCACGCGCCTTACGATCAATTGCTGACGCAGCCGTATGACAAGATTTCGCCGGCGATGCAGGAGAAATATTATGCGGCGGATCCGCACAATTTAATTGTGGTAGAGAAGGGGCGAGCGTACCCGAACGATGGGGCGGGGAACAATGTGTACACGCGGGCGGCGGCAGCTTTGCAGGATTGGATCGCGAAAACGGTGGTGACGCAAGATGATGCGCCGGCATTTTATGGGTACACGCAGGAGTACACAGTGCCGGGAACGCAGGAGCGGCGAACGCGGCGGGGCTTTATCGGTGCGGGCAAGCTGGAGGAATACTCAGCGCACGTAGTTTTTCGGCATGAGCACACGCTGTCTGGTCCGAAGGCGGACCGGCTGGAGATGTTGCGGAATACGAAGACGCACACGGGGCAGCTGTTTATGTTGTATGCGGATTCGGCGCGGCGCGTGGACGGGTTGCTGGAGGAAGCGGAAACAACGGCGATGCCGGTGACGGAAATGCGGGATGAGTACGACGTGGTGCACCGGTTGTGGATGTTTGCGGGGCCGAAACTGGTGGCGAGCATTCAGGAAGCGATGCGCGATCAGAAATTGGTGATTGCGGATGGGCACCACCGGTATGAGACGGCATTGAATTATCGGAATGAGCGGCGGGCGGCGGCGGGAAAAACAGTTGAGGATGCGCCGTACGAACGGGCGATGATGACGTTCGTGAATACGCACAGCGAAGGGCTGACGATTTTGCCGACGCATCGCGTGGCGGCGCGTCTGCACGATTTTGACTGGACGGAAACGCGGCGGCATCTGGAGCCGTGGTTCGCGGCGGAGGCATTTTCGTTTCACGATGATGCCAGCAAGCGGGAAGCTCGTACGAAATTTCTGGCGCGGCTAGTGGCGGCGCGAGAGATGCGGGCGATAGGGGCGTACCCAGTGGCGGAAGATGGGAAGCGGGCGTTTTATGTGCTGACCCTGCGGCCGGGAGCGGATTTGGCGCGGTTGCTGCCCGGCGTTTCTGCTTTGCAACGCGGGCTGGATGTGGTGCTGCTGCATGATGGGATTCTGGAGCCGGCGCTGGGAATTACACCGCAGTCGCTCGTGGCGGAAGCGAATTTGACGTACGAGCGGGATGCGCTGGTGGCGATGGAGGCGGTGGATTCAGGAGCGGCTCAGGTGGCTTTTTTCTTAAATGCGTGCGATGTGGCGCAGGTGATGGAGATTGCGACGAGTGGGGAGGTGATGCCGCAGAAATCGACGGATTTTTTCCCGAAGCTGATGAGCGGGATCACTATGTATCGGGTGGATGGGTAATAGCGGCCAAAAACGGACAGCCAAGATTGGCTGTGCCACGGTGGTGCTTCAGGGGCTGAAGCTCCGTTTTGAGGCTGGTTACGGCCCGACTGAAGTCGGGCCCTCCTGACAATCAAGGCAACGCAAAAAAAAAAGCAAAAACGCGAAGAAAGAAGCAAAGGGCACGCCAACGGCGTGCCTTTTGCTTCTTGTCGAACGTGCGAAGTTCCGCGACGGCTGAAATTATTTGGAGAAGCTGGCTACGGCTTCGGCTTCGGTGTTGAAGACTTCGAAGACGGTGAGCAGCTTGGTGATTTGCAGGACTTCCTGGAACTTGCTGCCGAGGTGGCAGAGGCGGAGTCCAGCGCCTTGGGTTTTGGCGCTATGGTGCGCGGCGACCAGAGTGCCGAGGCCGGCGCTGTCGATGAAGGTGATGTTGTCCATGTTGAGGACAATTTTCTTTTTCCCTTCGGCGATCAAGGATTTGATTTTCTCGCGAAGCGCGTTGCTTTCTTCGCCGAGCACGATGCGGCCGTCCATAGAAACGATGGAGACGCCATCCACTTCGCGATTCGTCATCTTCAATGCCACGTTTGTTTCCTCCTCGTCGGCCGCCAGAAACGGGTGTCCCGTCTGGAGCCACAAAGCTTATCAGATTTCGTACCATCGCTGCGCGGCGTAACTGCGCTTCGCCATGCAGCGGTGAAAAAACAAAATTGACCTTGCGGTGGGTCAGTAATAGTCCGCACAAGACATGTAATAGCCACAGACCGCGCAGATCAGCTTGCAACGGCGGGGAATAAGCCGCTGCGAACAGACGGGACAATAGCGCGATACGTCGTCACCCGGGGCCAAGGGCTGAACCGGGACTTCCGCGAAGGACTGGCCCGAAGGCGGCACGAGTTGCGGCGTGGCTACACGAGCCGACGCGTCCGCTTTCGGGAGATGCTTCGCAGAGCTTTCCACGGCTTGAAGTTTATAGCACATACCTGATGCTTCGTAAAAGCGAGGTAGTACGGTATTTGCGAAAAAGGGCTGTTGCGCGGCAGGCGAGTTGATATCTAAGTTATGGGAGTTTGGGAATTGAGAGAGCTTCAACCGACGAGCGATTGATGAAACCCCCAGGTAGGGGGGCGCATCTTTATATGTGTAGGTGATATAAGCAGTTCTGGTTCGGTGCAAAGGAGTTCGATATGCGCCGCTTGGCCCTGGTTCTGGGATTCGGATTTTTGGCGGTTTCGGCGGTTCCGCAGTTTGCTGATGCGCAGGTTCGTGGAGGTGCGCGGGCGGGTGGTGGTGGCATTGGCGGTGGCGGACATGTGGCGGTCAGCGCGCCACGTCCGGCGACGAATGCTGGGGGTGGGATTCGGACGGCGCCACGTCCCAGCGGGACAATTGCGCGAGGGACTACGGTGTTTCGCGGTACGCCGGGAGTGATTACCGCGTCGCGCGGAACGGCCGTCGGACGCCCTGTCAACCGAGCCAATTCTTCCATAGATCGACCTGCTTCTTTACCAGATTTTACCGGCGTGCCAGGATTGGGATTCGATTACGCACATTTGGCGGCGGTTCATCCCCAGCAACGAGGGCGGCACGGTTTCCGCAATGGCAATGCCGGATTCTTTCCGTTTTTTGATTCTGGATTTCTGCTGCCTTATGGCTACGGGTATGGGTATTCGGATACGTCGGCGGACGATAGTTACGCTTCGAGCGCGCCGAGTGCTCCGCAATATAGCGCGGATGCGGCGAATGATGCGCAGAACGCGCCCAGTGACGACCGGCGAACCTCGTCTGACGACCGACGACCTTCGTCGCGATATGGTTTGCATGCAGCAACGGCTCCTTACGATGTAGTGGTGACGCCACAGAAACAGAGCGAGCAGTATGTATTTGTGCGCCGCGATGGAACGGTGTTTTTTGCAGTGGCGTATTCGTGGCAAGCGGGAAATTTGTTTTATGTGACGCAGGATGGTTTGCGGCGCAGCGTGACGAGCGATGTGTTGGATATGGATGCGACGCAACAGTTTAATGAGCAGAGAGGGTTGACGTTTCGCGCGCCGGCGTGATCTTGACTGGCAGTTCCTCAGGGGCTAACTCCCCGTTCTTGGTCAAGCATTTATGGCAGAGCTGAAAGCTCCGACCCCTTGAAGGCCGAAAACTCCTCCTAAGAGACGGAAGCTCTGATCTCCTAAAATTCGCAAAAAACACAAAATGCTATTGCTTGGTTTCTTTTTTGAGGGGTTCGGGCATGACGTAGCCGGATTGGGCGGGGAGGCCGGCGCGCTCGAACTGGACGGTGGTGTGTTCAATGCCGAAATTTGCGGCGGCTTTGGCCTGGATGGCTTGCAGGATGCGTTCGCATTCGTCCATGTGCATGTCTGGAAGACGGGCGTGCAGACTTAGGGCATTGTGGCCGCCGCCTAAGCGACCAGATGTGCAGGTCGTGAACTTCGTAGACGCCCTCGACGGTGAGGATGGCGCGGGCAACCTGTTCGACTTTCATTTCGCGCGGACGGCCTTCGAGAAGAATATGTGCGGATTCGCGCAGAATGCCGATGCTGGACCACAACACCAGCAGACCGATAGCTAAACCGAGTAAGGGATCAATCCAACGCAAACCGGTGAAGTGGATTAGGAACGCACCGCCGATGATGGCGATGTTGGAGATGGCGTCGCCCAAATTGTGAATGAGGATGCTGCGAAGATTTAGATCACCACGGCCGCGCACCAAGGAAAGGGTGATGCCACCATTGACTGCCAAGGCGGCGACAGACGTCCAGATCATCCAGCTTTCGACGACGTCGACGGGGGCGCTAAAACGCGCGACAGCTTCGTAGCCCAGCCAGATGGACAAAAACACTAGGACTAGCGAATTGGTGAATGCGGCCAAGGTGCCGGCGCGGTGGTAGCCGTAGGTCTTCTCGGCGTCGGCGGGACGCTCAGCCCAGCGCATGGCCAGGTAGGAGATACCCAGCGCGGGAACGTCAGATAGATTGTGGACAGCGTCGTTGAGAAGGGCTACGCTGCGTCCCAGCAAACCGCCGAAAACCTCGGCGATTACAAGTCCCAAGGTGGCAGCGATAGCCCAGCCGAGGACGGCCGGACGCATTTGCGGATGAGAATGGCCGGCGTGACCGTGCGCGTGGGAATGCGAATGAGCACCATGGCTGTGTTGCTCGCCGTTCGGTGAGCAATCATGCTCTTGGGCGTGGTCGTGAGCCGTCTCTGGGGAGTGGCTGTGCATGGCCTTCACTACCTATGTTACGCGGTTGGGAAACGGGATGCAGCTTGTTCGGGTAGTTGTTGGGCAGTTTGACACTTCGGGGCGGGGAAGAGATTGACGGTCATGGCGGTGACTGCCAACATTGCCTAAAGGGCTTCAAAGGGCCATTTGTGGGCTAGCGGTGCGGGCGTAGCGCAGGGTTCGGCCACGTCGACTATGAAACAAATCTAATGACGGTTCCCATTGCAAAACTGAGCTTTTGGGGCGTGCGCGGTTCCACGCCGACGGTGGACCCCGCAACGTGGCGGTATGGCGGAAACACGCCTTGCCTGGAATTGGCAGCACCGGACGGAACGCAATTTATTCTGGATTGCGGCACGGGATTGCGGATGCTGGGGCGACGCTGGTCGAAGCCCGAGGGAAAGTCCGGCGCGGAAACACACATTTTAGTCACGCATTATCATTGGGATCATATTCAGGGCGTGCCGTTTTTTTCTCCGCTGTATTCGCCGGAGAATGCGTTTCACTTCTATAGTTTCCGCTCAAAATATCTGGGGCAGGACAGTTTGAAGCAGGTGTTCGAAGCGCAGATGGCCATGCCTTATTTCCCTGTGGACCTTACGGCGATGGCTGCCAAACGAAAGTTCAATGAAGTGGAAGGCGGGCAGTCATTTAACGTGGGAGAAAACAAAATTACCGCGCGGTGGCTGAACCATCCGCAGGGTTGTCTTGGCTATCGGATTGAAACGCCTGCCGGGACGGTGGTGTACGCCACGGACAACGAGCCCGGAGATAAGAAGCTGGAAGAGAATTTGCGCGAGTTGGCGGCTGGTGCAGACATTTTCATCAATGACGCGCAGTTCACGCCTGAACAGCTGGCGACGACGCGAGCCGGGTGGGGACACTCTTCGTGGAGAGAAGGCGTATTGGCGGCGCGCGATGCGGGAGCCAAGACGCTGGTGCTGTTTCATCACGACCCAGATTCCACGGATCGGGTGGTGGACACGATTTTGCGGAATGCGCGAGACGAATTTGATTCGGTGTTTGCGGCTGGCGAAGGCATGGTGATCACGCTGGGTTCGCCCGGCGACCACGTGCAGGCGCATTTGCCAGGAACGCGTACGGCGATGCGAAGGGAAGCACAATTCCGCGCGCGCGTGAGCGGAACGACGGAAGGCGGTAGGCCCTTTGAAGAAGAGACGCAGGTGCGAGATCTGGCGCTGCAGGGCGCGCTGATTTCGCTGGAACACACGCCGCGGCTGCAGTCTGAGTTGCTGTTGACCATGGAAGCGCCAGGGTCGGAAGGCAAGAAAACGATGGTGCTGCGCGGCTATGTGGTGCGCGCGGAACCGGGGTTTGAAAAAGGCCAGAACGCCGTGGGCGTGGTGTTTACGGATTGAGATTTTCTCTCCTCGAAGCACTCTTTGTTACAAAATCTTCTATGTGGGCTTAATTGGAGTGCGTCCGCACCGCTGTGCACGCACGCAACGATAGGCGATACTTAAGCAGTGAAATTCACCGCGAATAAGACGGCTAATTTTGTACCTGCCAGCGTCTTGACCAATCGTCCTCCAAGCAAGAGGGAGATTCTGCGCGGGATGGTACGGCAGGCGCCTTTTGTGGCCAAGAATTTCCGGTTGTATTTTCAAAATGCGTGGCGCCGGCACATTTTGCGGACCAACGTGGTGGCGCCGTACGCCGTGACGTTCTACGTGACGCACAAATGCAACCTGGACTGCAGCTACTGCACGCAGAAAGAGCCGGACGTTTTCAGCGCGGAACTGCCAACAGCGGAAACCAAACGGCTGCTGCGGAAGATACGGAAGGAAACGGACTCCATCGTGATTACCGGTGGGGAGCCGACGCTGCGTGCAGATATCGAGGAGCTGGTGGAGTGGGCGCGTTACGAATGCAAGTTTCGTTCACTGCTATTAATCACCAACGGCACGTTGCTGGACCGCAAGCCGAGGATCATGGATGCAGTGACGGGATTGATCGTGAGCCTGGATGCGTTGGCCGCTGATCCGACCAATGCGCTTTCCAAACCGGCAGCGCTGCCGAAAGTCATGGAAAACCTGATGATGGCGAAGGCGCGCATGGGCGCTTCGCGAATTACCATCAGCACGGTAATCGAGGAGTGGAACATCGGCGAAGTGGGCCGGTTGCTGGACTGGTGCGGGGAACAGGGTTTTGTGTTCGCGGCGCAGTCAGCGCAACTGGAGAAGATGCCGAACCTGGCGCTACTGAAGAATCCGCGCTACCACGAACTGGTGGACACGATCATCGCGCGGCGGCGCGATGGGCTGCAGCCGATCAACGGCACGCCGCGCACGATCGAAACGCTGCTGCGTTTTGGAGATTTTCAGTGTTATCCGACGATGTTTCCGCGGGTGTATCCCAACGGAGATGTCTTTTATCCTTGCGAGCCGCTGCGCCAAATTGCGGGGAATTTGATGAAGGATGGTTCGCTGCGAAGAATTTTCGCACGCGGCAAGAAGCTGCATGGGGATATTCCACCGTGCCAGGGAATCTGCTACCTGTTTGGAAACGTGCTGTCGCACTACTACGTGAATGATTTTTGGGGACTAGCGGGAGATTTTATTAAGTAAGGATTGGGTGTAGATGACTGGTGGGCGAGAGAGCGGCCGGGTGCTACTCCATGTCGGAGATCTTTTTATCCAGAAAAGCCAGGGCGGCTTCCAGAGACTTGCGATGTTGCGGGTGGGAGGCGGCTTGCAGTTCGTTCACGATGCGGGTACGCGAGAGTTCCAGTCCTTCTTTTCCTGCTCGTGACGAACCTGGGCGTCGGACTTGTTGCCGGCGTTGGGGTTGGACTTCGGGATTTCTGCGGCTTGAACCTGGTCTGCTACGTCTTTACTTTCCCATCCTCGGGCCATGCCTCTATTTTGGCATAGTTTGTGACCCGGAAGGGAATTATGACGCGGGTTTTGTTGAGGGTTTGGGGAACGTGCAGAATTCGAAATTTTCGACGGTATTGAAGGAAATTAGGCGCTGGCGGCGCGGCGCTGGGGGATTACCGGCAGGGTTGGGCGCATCACGCTGCGCAGGGTGGTCTCGGCTACGCGAGCCAGATGTTCGGCGAAAATACCGCGGTAGGTAAACTCCGCGGAATGATCTGCCCAGTGAAGTTGCAGCAGCCAGACCCCGGAGTGGTTCTCCACTTTGGCGACGGTCAATTCTCGAACGGGAATTACCAGCAGAGGCTGGAAGTGGCGGTCAAGCGCCCAGATATTTTCCACGCCGGTGAAAAGTTGCACTGGAGCGGCGGCCGCGTTGCCGGGCTGATACTCGCCGCCATTTACGACCACGAGCGCGCCAAGTTCGCGAGCTTTTTCGTCGGCCGTGGTGTCCGGCCGAGCGGAGGGCAGCAGGATGGCGCCAACGAACATGGCCAGTCCAACTACCCCCAACAGGTAGCTACCCCACAACGCGAGGGGCAGAAGCACCAGCGAGGCTCCGAAAATCCCAAGCGCGATGCGGAAGGCGAACCAGGAACGTTCGCTGCGCCGCAGGTGAATGATCTTGGGGATCAGGAGAGCGATGGCGAAGAGGGCAACGATGGCGGCGTTGCGCAGTCTGGCGAGGAGCAATTTTTCGGATGGCGATCTTGCCCCGACGTGTTGTTTCATCGCGCGGGTGGGTGCGGCGGAGCCTGAGTCCACTTGCGGAGCTGGGTTGGCGTTCGAGGGCATGGTCGTTCCAAACGGGGACTGCTGAACGCACATTATTACCTATTTCAGTGCAATTCAAGAAATCTCGCGGCCGCGGGCAGGGGCTCAAATGTGCGCGGCGAGAAGCGCTTTTTGTGCCAGGTCCTTGGCTCCTGGTTTGCCGGCGAGGACGAGGTCGCACCATTCGGCGGCTACTCGGGATAGGCGCACGGATTCGCTGGTTAGCGATTCCGGGCCGCTGGAATCAGCGTTGCCGAAGTAGATGCGGTCCATGGGCTGGGCGGCGACCAGGCGATTTTTGGTGAATTGGCCGGGCGTGGCCATGAACATGGGATGACCGCGGCGATAGATGCGGACTTCGACGGGGTTCAAGTTGAACTCCGGCAAGGCTTTCTGGAAGTCGGCGAGAACATTGGCGGCGAGGGACTTGCAGCCTTCTTCCTGCAGTAACGTCGCCCGCTGGTATTCACGCAGCGGCGTGTAGAAAGAGAGAATGTTGTTTTTCTGTTTGTAGCCGGGCTGATCGCGCACGGTCCAATCGGCGACGATGAAATCGGTGAACGTGTTGCCGGGGCACCAAGTGTCGTAACCGCGGTTGTAGACGGGCTTGTCAAAAATCACGTTGACGACGGGGTATGGGGCGTAACGGGTGCGGCGCATGGCGGTTTTCTGTTCCGCGGGAATTTCTGTGATTAGGCGCGAGGAAATATATTTTGGAACGCCCATGATGACGGCTTTGGCTTTTACGGTGGTGAGTTGGCCGGCATGGAAGTAGGTGACGTGCACGCTGTCGGCTTCGGGCACGATGGCGACTACGGTGGCTTCGCCGAGCATGCGGTCTTTGTATTTGGGCAGCAAAATTTCGACGAGACGATGCGTGATGCATCCCAGGCCGCCGGGTAAAATCACGCGGGTGGCGTCGTCGCCATTGATCAGGCCCTGCAGAGCGTCCATTGCCACCAGCGAGGAAGTGTCTTTGGTGGTGGCGCCCCAGTTGGAGGGGCCGTAGCTGTCCCACCAGTGCGTGATTTCGGGAGCGTAGGCGGCGGTGAAGTCGGTGAAATGTTGCGCGTCGAGTTCATCCTGTCGCGATTTCAAATCGATTTTTATTACATCGTCGCGAAATTTCTTGAAGCTGGCGATTACGTCTTTGGGATATGGCAGATGATCGAGGCCGGCTTTCCAGGTATCGGGGATGAACGTTTGGTGGAGGATGGTGGGGTCGGGGTTGTTGACGGGAAGGAGCTTTAGGCCGATTTCGGCGGCTAAGTGATCGCCGTCGTCGTTTTTGTAGGCGTAGGCGGAACCGGTGCTGAAGGGTTGTCCGGCGTAGTCTTCCTGATAGGCGTTGCCGCCGAAGTGATCCTCCTTTTCGAGGAGCAACCAGTCTTTGCTGCCACCGAGAAAGTAGGCAGCGGAAAGACCAGCGACACCTCCGCCGATGATGGCGACGCCAACTTCCCTTGTGGGCGCGGGACGATCGAAACTGTGGCCGTCGCGGACTTGATGGCAAATTTCAAAATGTTCGCCGTCCATGCGGGGAACAGTAGGAGTTTCGCTAGGCGCAGCGACTAGCGTGGAATTGATGGGACATCCCGCGGCGACGGAGCCAACGACTACGTATTTGATAAATTCGCGACGCGACTGCGACATGAGTTCCTCCGGGTAAAAAGCAATACGTAGCCGAACGGCCAGACTGATCAAATCAGCTGGCTTCGTGCAATGCGCGCATCCGCAAGCGATACCAAATGCTGATGAGCGCTACGGACACTACAAAAATCAGGGTGGAGATGGCGTTGATCTCCGGGGTCATCCCTTGGCGGAGGCGTCCCCAAATTTCCATGGGAAGCGTGTTGTCGCGCCCGATCAGGAAAAAAGTTACGGCGATTTCGTCCATGGAGAGGGTGAAGATCAGGAGGCCGGCGGCGACCAGAGAGAGTTTTAGATTTGGCAGGGTGACGCGCCAGAAGGTTTGCAATGGGGTGGCGCCGAGGTCCAGAGAGGCTTCTTCCTGGGCGCGGTCCATTTTTTGCAGGCCGGCGAAGAGTTCGGTGGTGGCTACGGAAATTAGCGCGGTGCCGTGGCCGAGAAAAACGGTGAGGAGGCTGAGCGGGGCGCCGACGAAGACGGCGAACATCAGCAAGGACAAGCCGGTGATGATGCCGGGCAGAATCAGTGGGAGCAGAACGAGTCTGCGAAAGAGGGCTTTGCCTGGGAAGTTGGCGCGGTCGAGCGCGAGCGCTGCCAGTAAACCTAAGGTGAGCGCCAGCGCGACGCTGCAGGCAGCGACGATCAGGCTGTTGAGCACCGCTTGCCAGATGGCGCCGTCGGCGAAGAGCTGGCTGTACCAATAGAGAGTGAAATGGCGTGGAGGGAAGCCGCCAACGCCATCGCGATTGAAGGAATAGGCGATGAGCACGACCACTGGTAGGTAAATGAATGCGAAGACTAGCGCGGCATAAGTGGCGAGTACTGGTGCGCGGCGAGTTGCGGTGGTGGCGTTCATGATTTCGTTGCGCTCATGATTTGAAGGACCAGCGTTTTTCCAGGGCTTCGGTACAGAACAGCAAGAGCATGGTGAACAGCAGAATGGAGACCGACACTGCGGCACCGAGCGGCCAGTCATACGCCGCGCCGAAGAGGCTTTGCACCACGTTGGCGATCATGGTGCCGGACGCGCCGCCTACCAATAGAGGGGCGAGAAAATCGCCGAGAGACAGGACGAAGGCGAAGGTTGCTCCGGCGACGAGTCCGGGCATAGAGAGCGGAAGAATCACGCGAAGAAAAGTTTTGGCAGGAGTGGCGCCGAGATCTTGCGAAGCTTCGACGAGCGGGCGGGGAATACTCTCGAGCGAGGCATAGATCGGCAAGAAAACGAATGGCGTGTAAATGTGCGTGAGCATCAGAATTACCGCGAAGGGGCTGTACAGCAGAAAACTTACGGGCGCGTGGGTGATGTGCGTGTATTCGAGAAAACCGTTCAAGACGCCGTTGCTGCCGAGGATGGTTTTCCAAGCGTAGCCGCGGACGAGATAGCTGACCCAGAGCGGGACAATGACCAGTTGATAGAGAAGTTCTTTGCGAGCGCCGGAGTGGAACGAGAGGTAGTAAGCCAAAGGGTAGCCGAGCAGCAGGGAGCAGAGCGTCACGGAGCCGGCGATGCGCATGGTGCGCAGGAGGACCTGCAGATAGACGGGCTTGGTAAATAGAGCAGCGTAGTTGTTGAGATTCCATTGATGGACGATGAAACCATCGCGCACCAGCCAGAAACTGTGGACGAACATGAGCGCGTAGGGAAGCAAAAGAAAAATGCTCACCCACAGAAGCGGCGGAAGGGAGATCAGCGTTTTGTAGAGGCGCGAGTACATATTTTCGATGCGTAGCGATTCATGCGCTGACGCGAATCGCGTCAGCCGGATAAAAATAAAATTGTTGTTCGCCCGTCAAAGGCCCGGTGGCGGCGATGCGGGCGCGCAGACTTTGATTCTTGCCGCAGAAAATCTCCAGCGTTTCGTTGGCTCCGCCGTAGAGTTGCTGATGAATCATGCCGCGAAAGGAAATAGCGTTGTGCGGAAGCGCGCCGTTGGCCTGGGGGGCGTGTGCGATGGCTTCCGGTCGTAGGGAAAAAAGCAGGGAACCGGCGGGTTCGGTTGTGGGCCAGCGCAAAACGCCGCAAACGGCCCAGCCGTCGCGCACTTCCGCTTGTAGCAGGTTGGTTTGTCCGATGAATTGCGCGGCGTAAGCGGTGGCGGGGCGTCCGTAGATTTCGCGCGGAGAGGCAATTTGCTCGAGCGCGCCGCCGCGCAACAGAGCGATGCGGTCGGAAAGCGCCATGGCTTCTTCCTGGTCGTGGGTGACGAACAGAAAGGTGATGCCGATTTCGCGTTGGAGGGATTTCAGTTCGCTCTGCATTTGCTTTCGGAGATTGGCGTCGAGCGCGGAGAGAGGTTCGTCCAGCAGAAGTAACTTGCGGCCGATTGACCAATGCGCGAGCCAAGGCAACGCGCTGCTGTTGACCGCCGCTGAGTTTAGCGGGCCGGGCGGCCGCGAAATCGTGCATTTTCACCATGCGCAGCGCCTCTTCGACGCGCGTGGCGATTTCGGGGGAGGCCGTGTCTGTCACGCTCAAGCCGTACGCGACGTTTTCGCGAACGTTCAGATGGGGGAACAGCGCGTAGTGCTGAAAAACGGTGTTCACCGGGCGGCGATACGGCGGCAGTGTATCGAGGCGCTTGCCGCTCATCCAGATTTCACCGGAAGTCGGAGCTTCAAAACCGGCGATCAAGCGGAGAAGCGTGGTCTTCCCGGAGCCGCTTTCGCCGAGCAGTGTCAAGAATTCTCCTGCGACGATTTGCAGGGACATATTTTTTAAGACTGTGGCGGCGCCGAATTGTTTTGAGACCGCGCGAACTTCCAGCAGTGCGCCGCCTTCCGGAGTAACGACCAGCGAATTGGCGGCCGAAACGCTCACTGCGCGGCTTTGACCTCATTCCAAATCTCGTTGTACTTGGCGCGCCGCGGCACGTCTTGCCAGAAATAAATGCGCTGCATGTAGGCGTCAGGATTGTCGAGATGCAGGCCGCGCTTTTCTTCGTCGGTCATGAATTGGGCAGCCGAAGGGTTAGCAGGCGCGTAGTGGGTCACATCGGTTACTTGTTTCTGGGTTTCCGGCTCGATCATGTAGGCCAAGAAGGCGCGCGCCAGATCTTTGTTCTTGCTGGCGGCGGTGATCATCAAATGGTCGATCCAGCCGGTGGTATTTTCTTTGGGAATCGTTTCGTTGATAGGGAAGTGGAGTTTGCGTAGATTGTTGGTCATGAGCGGCCAGCCCATGGCTATGACAATTTCATGGTTCTGAAACAAATTGGTTAGTTCACCGCCCGTACTCCACAATTTGCGGATGTTGGGTTTCAGCTCCAGCAATTTTTTCTTCACGGCATCGAGTTGCGCGTCGCTGAGGTTATAAAGCTGCGAAGGATCGGGCTGATCGTAGCCGAGAAGCTGCGCGGCCATGAACACGCTGGAAAGATCGTCCCACGCGGAAACTTTTCCTTTTAACGCGGGATCCCACAAAGTGTTCCAGGAAGCCGGAGCTTGCGAGAAGGCAGTCGTGTCGTAGAGTAGCGGGTTTGGCCCCCAGACGAAGGGAACGCCGTAAATTTTTCCGTCTTGCTTCACGAGCGGCATATCGCGCAGCCGTGCGGAAAGCTGCGGATAGGCGGGCAACTGGGAAATGTCGAGCGGAACAGCCAAACCCGCATGCACGATCGAACTTGCTACATCGCTGGAGGGGGAGATCACGTCATAATTGGCGGCGCTGCCGCCGCGCAGTTTGGCGACCAGTTCATCGCTGGTACCCATGTAGCTGGCGACGACCTTGCAGTGGTGCGCTTGCTCGAAGGCGTGAACGAAAGAAGGATCCGCGTAGCCTTCCCATACCAGCAGGCTCAACGTCTCTTCTTTTTTCTGGCACGCAGCGCAGAAAATCAGTACGGCGAGTAGTCCCCATGCGGTAGCGAAGCGCTTCATGATGTCCCCTGGCGATCCATTTCCTGCAATCACGAATGGTTCAAAACGTCGGAGGCGTATTGATCCATAACAGCGAAGTTTCCGTGCGCCCCGGGTTTTTCCAACGGTGCGGCGTCGAACTGTCAAAGTACAAACTGTCGCCGGTTTTCAGCACATGATGCTCTTTGCTGCCCAGCCAGATTTCGAATTGTCCGCGCAGCACGTGCAAAAATTCCTCACCTTCGTGAACATACGATTCACCGCTGCCGCCGCCGGGTTTGATGCGAAACAGGTGCGGCTCCATCGCAGTGCGCCCCCAGGCGAGTAACTCCATGCGAATTCCCGGGCTAGTTTCGAGAATCTTGCGTTGCTTGCGGCGGACTACGCCGGGGTTTTCTTCGGCAGCTTCAAAGAAAGAAAGAATGTTGGTGCGATAGAAACGCGCTACCCGGCGCAATGTAGCGATCGAGGAACGCATCTGTCCACGTTCGAGCGCGCTGAGAAATCCGATGGACACTCCGGTGGCGCGGGCCACTTGCGCTAGGGACAATCCACGGCGCGCGCGCAAACGGCGGAAGCGCTGCCCGGGGTGAGGAGCAGAGTCCTTAGGGTGGGATACGACGCCTTGTCGCTTCAGTTCATGCACGATTGCGGCGGGATTCAGGCCGCGCGCACGGCGCAAGAAGACGGCGCGCTGCAACAATCGAACATCGGCCTCCGTATATACGCGGTAGTGACTGGCAGTACGCTGCGGAGAAACAAGCCCCAAAATCTCCCACGCGCGAAGCGCGGAAGAAGAGATCCCTACACGGCTGGCAACTTCGCTAATACGCAGCGCTCGGGGTGCGGCGCGAATCGCCGATTTGTCGTATGAATTATTTATGCTTGACACCGGTGCCGGCTTTCTCTAACTTTGCGGGATTATAGTAAGGTTCGGTGCACGCAAGCAACCTCGAAGAAGTGATTTGGAAAAGATATTTTACGCCGCAGGGGGTGGGTTCATGAAGGCATCGGATTTACGGTTTTTCGCGCATTCGTGCGCTGCACTGAGAATTTCGCGACTGACATGTTTGGTTGCTGCGGTCGTCGCTCTGATTGTTTTGGCGCCATTTGCCACCGCGCAGAGCACAGGAGGGCGCATTCGCGGGACGGTTATGGATTCGAGCGGAGCAACCGTGGCGGCCGCCCAGGTTCAACTGATTAACGAAGCCACGCACGCCACTCGAGAGGTGCAGAGCAACGAAAATGGAGAGTACATTTTTATAGAAGTGCCAGTGGGCAGCTACGAGATCGATGTGGAGCAGGCAGGGTTCAAGAAATATATTCGCAAAGGCGTAGCGCTGGATCTAAACCAAGTCATCTCTGTGGATATCGCTCTGCAATTAGGCGGTTCCACGGAGACCGTCGAAGTCACGGGTGCGCCACCGGTGGTCGACACCACCTCCACGCAGCTCGGCGCGGTGGTCAACGAACGCGCTTCCACGCAGCTGCCGCTGAATCAGCGCGATGTCTACCAGTTGTTGCAATTGCAGCCCGGGGTGCAATCTCAGCTTGGCAACGACACGTTCTACGGTTCCGACAAGCCCGGAGTCGTGACGGTAAACGGCGGCCGCGGCCGCTCCAACAACTATTCTGTGAACGGTGGCGACGGCAACGATCTTTTCGCTAACCTGCCCGCAATCGAGCCGTCACCGGACAGTATCGAAGAATTTCGCGTCATTACGAATTCGTTCGACGCCGAGTACGGTCGCAACTCCGGCGCGGTGGTTAACGTGGTGACCAAATCCGGTACGAACAATTATCACGGCAGCTTCTATGAATTTTTCCGCAACGACGTTCTCGACGCGCATCCATTCTCTTTCACCGAGGCGCCCAAGCCCGACTTCAAGCAAAATCAATTCGGCGGCACCTTTGGCGGTCCCGTCAAGAAAGACAAGACCTTTTTCTTCGTTTCGTATGAAGGCCGCCGTATTATTCAAGGCCAAGTCTCGCAACCGGTAACTGTTCCCTCCGCCGACGAACTGGCGGGGAATTTCGCTCCGGTCGGAGAGGCCGGAGGCATCAGCAATTTCACCGGCACCCTCAATGACGGCACCGTCGCCAACATTCTGCAGAATCGCTGCGGCGGCCAGCTTTCTCCCGGAGCTAATGCTGCATTGACTTCCGTAATCGGCGGTACCGCGCAGCTCTACAGCGCAATATTTCCCAACCTTCAGGTACCCACCTCTTGCTTCGATCCGGTCGCGGTAAATCTTTTGCAGTATATCCCAGGTGCCGGAAGCGCTGGCTTAAACCCCCAACAGACCGAGGTTCCCAATAAAACCGACAGCGGCGATCAATTCCAGGTTCGCGTCGATCACAATTGGTCGAACAATCAAAAAACTTCCATCTACTATTATTTCGACAACGATCACACTGTTGATCCCTACTCCAAATTCCAGGCTGCTGGCGCGACCCTCGGTAATTTCCCTGGCGTGTTCGACACCAAAGTCCAGCAGTTGAACGCTACGCACACGTCCACGATCGGCAGCACTTCCGTAAACGAATTTCGCTTCAGCTATTTCCGCGAGGCCCAGCCGAAATTCAATACGCCTTCGCGCACGAACTCTATTCAGGCCTCTTGCGTCGGCCTGAGTGCCGCTCTGGCTAACGCGTGCTTCGGCGGCGGTTCAGACACTCCGCTCGTCGACGATTCAGGAAACCCGTTGGGCACCAATCCCGACTTCGGAATTCACACCGGCCTGGGCGCCAGCAAAGAGGGCTTGCCGTACATCAGCGTGGACGGCGGCTTCGTCACTGGCAACAACTTTGAAGGCCAGCTTCCGCAGACTGGGCAGACCTTCCAGGTCAGCGACAATTTCAGCAAGATCATCGGGAATCACAGCTTGAAATTCGGCGCTGATTTTCGGCGTCAGGAATTTGACCAGCTGCTCTTTTTCAACGTAAACGGCAGCTACACCTTTACTTCCTCCACCGGCGCGCCCACCGGAAACGATCTGGGCTTCGCGGATTCTTATGCGGACTACCTGCTCGGCCTGCCAAACCTGTACACGCAAGGTTCTGCGCAGCATGAACTGGTGCGCAGCAATTCCATTTATCTTTTCGCGCAGGACAGCTGGAAGATCAAACCCAACGTCACCTTGAACTACGGTTTGCGTTGGGAATTAAATACCCCTCTTTCTGACATTGGTCAAAAAGTACAGACATTCCGGCCCGGTCAGGTGTCCACGATTTATCCGTGCCAACTTTCCGCGGACGATCCGCTCTCCGCGCAGTTCGGCACCGGCCCGGGCAGTTGCGATGCCGCCGGTGTAACTCCGGTCGGCCTGGTTTTTCCCGGCGACAAAGGAGTACCCAAGGGCTTGACTAACACCTACTACAAAGGTTTTGCTCCGCGCCTCGGCATCAACTGGAGCCCAGCTTGGCACGACGGCTGGCTCTCGAAGCTCAGCGGCGGTCCCGGCAAAATGAGCATCAGCGCCGGCTACGGCATTTTCTACAACCCCATCGAGCAGTTGGTGCTTGAGCAGTTCAGCGCCGAGCCACCCTTCGGTGGCAGCAACAGTATTTCCAATCCGCTGTTTCAAACCCCCTTCGTGGACCAAGGGGGCAACGTTTTCTCCAATCCGTTCACGGGAATTCTAAATCCACCGCGTGGGACAGCCATCGATTGGACGCGTTTTCAGAATAGCGTGTTCTTCGGACAGTTTCCCGCGAACCTCCGTTTGCAATATTCCGACCAATATAATTTGACGATTAAGCGCGAGCTGCCGCACGACATCTTGCTGCAGCTGGGTTATGTCGGTTCGCAGGGGCATCGCCTGTTGGCCAGCTATGAATTAAACACGTCGGCAGTGACGGCGCAGTCTTGCAACGATCTGCAGGCAATCTCCAATTTTTACGCGCCGACCAACTCGTCGCTCTCCAGCGCGTTTGCCTGTGGGCCATTCGGCGAAGACAGCGCTTATACTTTACCGGCGAATTCGATTCCAGCCGGGTTTACGGTTCATTTGCCTTACGGCAACGTTTCCTCGGTGACTGGTCCCAATGCCAATCCCATCACTTTAGTCGGATTGCGACCGTTCTCTTCTCCGCTTTGCCAGCCAACGACCGGACAAGGGTGCCCGGTTAACGGCACGCCGGTATTTTCGGGAATTTTCACCGAGAACACCGTCGCCAAGTCCAACTACAATTCGTTGCAAGCGCTATTTGAGAAGCGCTTCTCGCACGGTTTGCAATTCCAGGCTTCCTATACTTGGAGCAAAACTCTAGACAATGCTTCCAGTTTTGAAAGCGCTCTGAATCCGCTTAACTTCAATGCCACCTACGGTCCTTCTGCGTACGATGCGCGAAATCGCTTTGTGTTCAACTACGTTTGGGATTTGCCGGTGCCCAAGTTCGAGGGTTTCAAAGGCAGGGCTCTCGATGGCTGGGAAATCACCGGAATTATCAGCTTCCAAAGCGGCTTCCCGATTCGCATCACTTCGCAAGACGACGTGGAACAACTTGATTCCACGTTCCTCTTCGAAGCGCCCGGTGAGCCGAATCTCATTGCTCCTTTCAAGAGAACGAACATCCGCAAAACCGGCGGTTTCGCGTTCGACCCATCGATTTTTGACAATGATCCCACCGCTGCCGGCCCAGCCCTCGGAACCATTGGGAATTCTCCGCGCACGATTTGCTGCGGCCCAGGACTCAACAATTGGGATATCAGCTTCAACAAGACTACGCAGCTTACTGAGCGGTTTGGCATGGAATTCCGCGGCGACTTCTTCAACGTCTGGAATCACGCGCAGTTTTACAGCGTGGATGGCGACGTAACCAATCAGGGCAGCACGTTCGGTCAAGTGCAGCACGTGCGCGATCCCCGGCTCATTCAACTGGCTTTGAAGTTCCGGTTCTAGCCCAGCTGTTATGCTTGAAGAAGCATATAGCGCGGCCGCGGGGACTGCGCTTTTGCCTGTCTGAAAAATGAATACACTGACCGCAGGGAACAGTCCTGCCGGCTGACCACGATACGGTCGGCCATTACGGAGAAGTACCATGCACGACGAACTGCGAAAAGAAATTGCCACATACGAAAAGCGCACGCCGAAATCGGCGGCAGCGCACAAACGCGCTTTAGAAAGAATTCCGCTTGGCGTCGCCAGCAACTACCGGCACTACGAGCCTTATCCGATTTTTGTGAAAGACGGAAAAGGCAGCCGCATTCACGACATCGATGGGAATGAGTATGTCGATCACAACTTGTGCTTCGGCGCTTTGATGGCTGGGCATGGTCACCCTGCGGTGGTAAAAGCCGTGGAGCAAATACTGCACGAAGGCACCACTTTCGGCATGCCTCACGAACAGGAATGGGAACTGGCGGAGGAAATTTGCAAGCGCTATCCGGTGGAAATGGTGCGGTTTGGTTCCAGCGGGACGGAAGTGACGATGCATGCTTGCCGGATCGCGCGTGCCGCTACGGGTCGAGACAAAATCATCAAGTTTGAAGGCTCCTATCACGGGCTGCACGACACCGCACTAGTGAGCGTCAAACCCAAGGAAGAAGATTGGGGCGACGCCGAAGCACCCAATTCTGTTCCGGGCGGCGGCGGAATTCCGAAATCCACCATCGCGAATGTGACGGTGGCGAGTTTCAATAATTTGTCCAGCGTGGAGCGGCGCTTCAAGGAGTTTCCGGGGCAGATTGCGGCGATTATTCTGGAGCCGATTCTTATGAATGTCGGCCTGTGCATGCCGCAAAAAGGATTTCTCGAAGGTCTGCGCGAGCTATGCACAAAAAATGGAGCATTGCTGATTTTTGACGAAGTGAAAACCGGAGCGAAATTGGCTTGGGGCGGTGCCAGCGATTATTTTGGCGTCAAGCCGGACATGATCTGTCTTGCGAAATCGATTGGCGGCGGGTTGCCGCTCGGTGCGTTTGGCGCCAGCAAGCAAGTGATGCACCTGATCAGCGATCACAAAGTGTTTCACGGGGGAACATACAACACCAATCGCGTGGCGATGGCTGCCGGGCTGGCCACATTTCGCGAAGTGCTGACGCGCGAAAATTACGAGCACACCGGCAAGCTCAGCAAAAAATTGACGGAAGGCTATCGCACGATAGTGGCGAAGTCGGGATTGCAGGCGTACGTAGTGAGCGCCGGTGTCAACGGTGCGCTGATGTTCTATCCGAAAGAAATTCAAAACTATCGCGACTGGACCAAAATTGACGTCGACCTGTGGCGGCAATATTGGTTCGCCATGGTTAATCGCGGCGTGCTGGCGCAGCCGTATTGGTGGGACGAGCAGTGGACGATTTCCGTGCAGCACACAGCAGCCGACATCGACAAACATTTGTCGGTATTCGAGGAAATCGCGCCTGCCCTGACAAAAGCGCAGGCCTCGCGCGGCCTGGCGTTCGTCGGTGCAGCCGGGCATTAGTTTGTAACGACTGCGACGACAGAAGCATTCCGGAGCTACCGATTGTCTACGGGGATCACCAGCGGGGCCATTTCCGGGGAAATACAACATGCCCCCGATTTAAAGCGAGTGTTGGGGCGCTGGGACCTGGTTCTGCTTTTTGTCGTCGCGGTCTTCAATCTGAATGTTGTTCCCTCGATCGCCGCCAATGGTGGAGTTACCGTCTGGCTGTGGATTATTTCCTTGGTTTTGTTTTTTTGGCCGCAAGGGATCGCGGTGATCGAACTGGCGCATCGCTTTCCTGGTGAAGGCGGCGTTTATTTGTGGGCCAAGGAAATCTTCGGAGACTTCCACGGCTTTCTTTCGGGCTGGTGCTATTGGACGAACAACATGATGTACGTACCAACGATCATGCTGTATTTCGTAGGCGTATCTGTTTTTGTCGCCGGCCCTGGCCACGCTGGGCTGGCGGACAACAAATCTTTTGCGTTGTGGATTTCCCTTGGACTCCTTGCGGTGTTGACGATCTTGAATATCGTCGGGTCGAGCGTCGGCAAGTGGATCAACAACCTGGGAGCAATTGGCACGGGAATCGCCGCGGTTACGCTCATTGGTTTGGGCATCATCGTCGTCTCGCGCAGCGGGATCACGGTCACCTCGGCGGATTTTCAGATTCCGCACGATCCGCGATTCGTTCTGAATTCGTTCGGAGTGATCTGTTTTGCCTTGGTGGGGCTGGAGCTGGCTTCCATAATGGGCGACGAGATTCGAGAGCCGCGCAAGACTTTGCCGGGCGCGGTCGCCTGGGGTGGAGTTATCTCGGGCATCCTCTATATCGGGACTACGCTGACGCTGCTCGTCGCACTCGGCAAAAATAAAATGAGCGTTCTGCAGGGCATTGTGCAGGCGGTTGGCGGCATGGCCAGTAGTGTGGGAGTTGCCTGGATTGTGCCGGTGTTTGCGCTGGTGCTCAGCCTGTCGATTGCCGGTATTGCGTCCGCGTGGCTCGGCGGCTCGGCACGCATTCCCTTTGTGGCAGGGCTCGATTCCTATATGCCGTCATGGCTCGGCAATGTCCATGCCAGGTACAAGACGCCGTATGCGGCGTTGCTGGTGCACGCGACGATTTCAATGCTGTTGTGCGTATTCTTCTTCCGATTCTCAAGCGTGCAGGAAGCGTTTCAAACGATGCTGTCGCTCGCAGTGGTACTTCAGTTAGTGCCCTACATTTATGTATTCGGGGCACTGCTGAAACTGGCATTTCGCAAGCCACAAACTAGTGGCGTCTATAGCAAGCCGGTGCTGATCCTCGCGGGCACCAGCGGTTTGGTGACAACAATCCTGGGGATATTGTTGCAATATTTTCCGCCGCAGCTTATCACCTCACTGCGTACCTACGAATTTGAAATGGTTTCCGGGACAATATTTTTTGTGGGCTTGGCCGCGTATTTTTTCTTTATCTATGGCAAGCGGAAGACGGCGCGGCGGTTGGCGTCCGCCAGGGCAGAAGTTTAGCGGCAACCGCGGCGGTCCGGAACGCGGGTTGAGCGAATCCAAGAGTTTGCAGACATGGAGGTTGTCATGGCGGTGGGTAGCAAGCCAGACGTGAAGAAGTATCAAAACTATATCGACGGCAAGTGGGCGGATTCATCCACGGGGGAGACATTTCCGGTTTACGATCCTTCCACGGAAGAAGTTATTGCGAACGTCGCTTCCGCAAGCGCCGCGGATGTGGATCGCGCGGTAAAAACGGCGCGTACCGCTTTTGATTCTGGTCCGTGGGCCACCACAACGGCACAGGATCGCGGACGTATTCTTCTGAAATTTGCCGATAAGATTCGGCAGAATGCCGCACGCCTAGCGGAGATTGAATCGAGAAATTCCGGCAAACCGATTGTAGAGGCGGAATACGACATCGCGGATGCGGCTACTTGTTTTGAATATTACGCTGGAATGGCCAACAAAGTTCTAGGCCACGTGAATCCGGTTCCCGCGAACGCGCTGAGTTTTACCATGCGCGAGCCGGTGGGCGTCGCGGGTCAAATCGTGCCGTGGAATTATCCCCTGGTGATGGCGGCGTGGAAGCTGGCACCGGCGCTGGCGGCGGGCTGCTGTTGCGTTCTGAAACCCGCGGAGCAAACTCCACTGACGGCGATGGAAGTAGCGCCGTGGTTTGAAGAATGCGGCGTGCCAGTCGGCGTGGTGAACGTGGTGAACGGGCCCGGAGAAACAACGGGTGCTGCGCTGGTGGCACATCCGGGTGTAGACAAGGTGGCGTTCACCGGCAGTGCCGCCGTGGGCAAGATTATTGTGAAGAGCGCGGCCGACACTCTGAAACGCGTGACCTTGGAGCTTGGCGGGAAAGTCTCCCAACATATTTTTTGCCGATGCGGATTGGGAAGCATCGGTCGACGGCGCGTTGTTTGGCGTTTTTATTAACCAGGGCGAAGTATGCTCGGCAGGTAGCCGCATCCTGGTTGAGCGAAAAATTTACTCCAAATTCGTTGAGGCAATGACGGAAAAAGCGAAGCGCATCAAGCTCGGGCCGCCGCTCGAACGCGAAACCAAGATGGGGCCGCTGGTCAGCAAGGAACAGTACGATCGCGTTAGCTCTTACCTTGCGCTGGGAAAGAAGGAAGCCAAGGTGGCGATTGGCGGCGGGCGACCCGCGGCGTTTGGGAAAGGCTATTACGTCGAACCGACGATTTTCTACGACGTGGACAACTCCGCACGCATTTCGCGCGAAGAGATTTTTGGTCCGGTGGCTTCGGTGATTCCGTTTGACGGAGAGCCAGAAGCGATTCGCATCGCGAACGATACGCCGTACGGCTTGGCGGCCGCCGTCTGGACGCGGGACATTTACAAGGCCTTCCGCGTGGTGAAGTCCCTGCGCGCGGGAATTATCTGGGTGAATCACATGCAGCCCACGTATGTGGAAGCGCCGTGGGGTGGTTACAAACAATCCGGATTTGGTCGAGAGCTTGGCCCTTTTGGCATCGAGGAATATCTGGAGACGAAACAGGTATTTGTGAATTTGGATGAAGCGCCGATTGGCTGGTATTGATTGAAGTTGTTTGAGCTGCTGCGACGTCGATTTACGTGCGACGGCGCTAAAACTTTCCGGATGGTAGAGAAATGTCGACGATTCTATTAAAAACAAAGGTGCCTGGACCGAAGTCGCTGGAATTGATGAAGCGTCGCGAAGCGGCGGTGCCGCGCGGACCTTACCATTCCACACCTATCTTCGCTGCCCGAGCGGAAGGTGCAATGATCGAGGACGTTGACGGCAATCGTTACATCGATTTTGCCGGCGGCATCGGCTGCCTGAACATGGGGCATCGAGCGGAGCCGGTGACTGCGGCGGTCAAAAGCCAGCTCGAAAAATATATGCATTTGTGTTTCAGCGTTACGCCGTATGAGCCGTACGTCGCGGTGGCCGAAAAGCTGAACGCCTTGGCACCCGGAAAATCGCCAAAAAAAACATTCGTCGTGAATACCGGTGCGGAAGCCGTGGAAAACGCCGTGAAGATTGCACGAGCGTATACCAAGCGATCTGCGGTGATTTGCTTTGAGGACGCATTTCACGGGCGCACCTTGCTGGCGATGTCCCTGACCAGCAAAAGCAATCCGTATAAAGCCGGTTTTGCGCCGTTCGCCACCGACATTTACCGCGTGCCATACGCCTATTGCTACCGCTGCTCTTACGGTTTGACGTATCCATCTTGCGGAGTGAGTTGCGCGCAGCATTTGGAGGATACATTTCGCCGCGTGGTGCCGGCGGATGCCGTGGCTGCAGTGATTGTCGAGCCGGTTCTCGGAGAGGGCGGCTTTGTATATCCGCCGAAGGAATTCTTTCCGATCGTTCGAGACATTTGCCGCAAGCACGGCATCGTGTTGATCGTAGACGAAGTGCAGTCTGGTCTGGGACGCACCGGGAAATTCTTCGCCATCGAACACTACGGTATTGAGCCGGATTTGATTCTTACGGCGAAATCGCTGGGCGGCGGATTGCCGATTGCGGCGGTCACTGGTCGCGCGGAAATTATGGATGCGCCGGCGGTTGGCGGGCTGGGCAGCACATTTGCGGGCAATCCATTGTCTTGCGCTGCGGCGCTGGCTTCCATCGATATGATTGAAAATGGCGGATTGCTCGACCGCGCCGCTGCCATGGGAAAGCATTTTGAGATCAAAGCGCGGGCGTGGCAGAAAAAATGGCCGTTGATCGGCGATGTACGTGCGCTGGGAGGAATGTGTGCAATTGAATTGGTGCGCAATCCCGAGACACGCGAGCCGGCGGACACAGAAACGAAGGATATTGCGCATTACTGCTACGAACACGGACTGATTACCATCACGGCGGGAACTTATAACAATGTGATGCGGATTTTGGTGCCACTGACAATTACGGATGCGCAGTTCGACGAGGGCCTCGCGGTGCTGGAGGCGGCGATTTCGTCGGTGGCGGAGCGCAGGGCGACGGAATTGTCGCACGCTTAGTCCATCTGGTTACGGCTACTGTTGAATTTTTGGAATGGGCCCGCCTTTCCCCTGACGGGACAAACAGAAGGCGGCCACCGCAAAATCATGACCACAAATGTCGTTTTTCCCTTTTATGTAGATGGGCGGTGGGCGTCGGATGGCGAGCGGATTGAGATTCGTTCGCCGGGCACTGGCGAGTTGGTTGGCACCACGTTCCGGGCGGATTCTGCAGCGCTGGAAACGGCGATTGCTGCCGCAGTGCGGGCGTTTGAGATCACCCGGAAGATGGGCGGGTTTGAGCGACAGCGCATCCTGCGGGAGACGGCTAAGGGAATTGAGGCGGCACGAGAGGATCTGGCGCGCACTCTGGCTTTAGAAGCCGGTAAGCCGCTCAAGGCCGCACGCGTCGAAGTGGAGCGGGCGGCGTTCACGTTCGCGGTGGCGGCGGAAGAAGCCACGCGGGTTGGCGGAGAATACCTGCCGCTGGATTGGCAAAGCTCCACAGCCGGGCGGTGGGGAATTGTGCGGCGCTTTGCCGTGGGGCCGATTGCGGCGATTACTCCATTTAATTTTCCAATTAATTTGGTGGCGCACAAACTTGCTCCGGCGATTGCGGCTGGCTGCACCATCGTATTGAAGCCGGCGCCACAGACTCCGCTGACGTCTTTGAATTTGGCTAAAATTATCGAGGCGGCAGGATGGCCGGCGGGAGCGCTGAATGTTTTGCCGCTCTCAAATGAAGATGCGGGTGCGCTGGTTACAGATGATCGGATCAAGTTGCTCAGTTTTACGGGAAGCACTGCGGTAGGTTGGCAACTGAAGGCTAAGGCGCGCAAAAAGAAAGTGCTGCTGGAGTTAGGTGGAAACGCCGGAGTGATCGTTTGCGCGGATGCGAATCTGGAATATGCGGTGGAGCGCTGCGCCGTGGGCGGATTCACGTATGCGGGGCAGACGTGTATTTCGGTGCAAAGGATTTTGGTGGAAGATACCGTGTTCGATAGATTCCTCTCGGCGTTCGTGGCGCGAGTGGGGAAATTGAAAGTCGGCGCCGTGCTTGATGAGGGGACGGACGCGGGGCCGTTGATCAACGAGGATGCGGCGAAGCGAGTGGTGGAGTGGATTGGGGAGGCGGTTTCAGGCGGGGCGAGACTCTTGTGTGGCGGAGTGCGCGAGGGCGCAACGATTACTCCGGCGGTTTTGACTGGGACCGCGGCTGGGATGCAAGTGAACTGCAAGGAGATATTTGGGCCGGTGGTGACGGTGGAGAAGTTTTCAAATTTCGATGCAGCGCTGGCGACGATCAACGATTCGGATTTTGGGTTGCAGGCGGGATTGTTCACACGGGATTTTGTCCGAATTACGCGAGCGTTTGAGGCGCTGGAAGTTGGCGGCCTAATGCTAGGAGAAGTGCCCGCGTTCCGGATCGATCATATGCCCTATGGCGGAGTGAAAGATTCCGGACTGGGCCGCGAGGGTTTGCGGTACGCGATTGAAGAGATGACCGAGCCGCGGTTGTTGGCGGTGAATACGGCAGGGTTGTAGGGTTAGGCTCAGGAGCTGAAGGCCGGGCTTCCTGAGAAGAAATTCCCCATAAAAGAACACCTCCCAGAGGCTGCTTACTTGCTGAGAATTATGTGCGTGGCGTTTTCGGTTGGGACGTGGCTGGTGCACTTGTAGCCAAGTTTCGTTAGGTCAATGCCGGCGAAAAGACTTTCGCCGGAGCCGAGCAGAACGGGCGAGATAGCGAAGTGCAACTCGTCAATCAAGCCGGCACGAAGATATTGCTGGATCGTCATGGCACCACCGCCGACGCGGACGTCTTTGCCCTTGGCGGATGCGAAGGCGCGATCCAAGGCGTCGTGAATGCCATCGGTAACAAAGTGAAAAGTAGTTCCGCCCGCCATCGCGATTGGATCGCGCGCGTGATGGGTTAAGACGAAGACATCGGTGTGATAAGGGGGATTTTCGCCCCACCAACCTTTCCAGGACTCGTCAGGCCAAGGACCACGAACGGGGCCGAACATATTGCGGCCGAGAATCCAGGCTCCGACATTTTCGAATCCCGTGCAGCGAAATCATCGTCCGGGCCTGTGGTGCCACCCTCTTTGCCTTGCATTTTTTGGAAGGTGCGTGTGGGGAAGAACCACTGGTGGACGCCCTGTCCTCCGACGCCTAACGGATTTTCGAGGCTTTGGTTGGGCCCGGCTCCGAAGCCGTCCAGGGAGATGCTGAAGGCGTTGACTCTAAGTTTGGGCACTGGCGTTCCTTTGTGACTCTTGAAAATGATGAAGGCGTTGGGCCGGGTTTGACAAGAGATTTGGATTGGAGATGCGGATTTTGCGTAGATGACAAAATTCAGCAGGCTGCGGCTGACGAACAAGATGCGCGCGAATCTTACGGGGGCCGGACTTAAAGTCCGGCGCCTACGACAGGCAGACGACGGCTGGAGCGTGATGCCGCCTACTTAACAGGAAAAGTTGTACCGCTTATTTTTCTGAAGGGCGGGCGGGCGTGCGGGTAGCGGTGCGGGCTTCGGGATGTTTGGGAGTCCAGTCTTCGGGTGGGAAGGCCACGCGCCAGAACGCTGGACGGGAATCGGAGAACTCCAGGCCAACTTCTGCTTTGCCGTTGCGGACCGGGCCCAGGAACACTACGTGGCACTCCTGCTGCTCTTTGGTGCGTTGATGGATCAGAGTTAGTTTGCCGCCACTGGTTACGCGCGTAGTCATGAGGATC
The DNA here is from genome assembly GCA_963786485.1 of uncultured Acidobacteriota bacterium. GTDB lineage: Bacteria > Acidobacteriota > Terriglobia > Acidiferrales > UBA7541 > Acidiferrum. The sequence continues at coordinate 4,177 of CAWAZN010000025.1, read as the reverse complement.
AGTGCGCCATGGCCGTTAATCGCCAGAGTTTCTGTTTCTTCCGCAAAGGATTGATCTTGCGCATCCGTGCCAGTAACGCGCACCGCCACTTGCATTAGAACTCGCTGGCTGCGGCGCCGCGCTCCGGTGGGTGTGGAGATATTTGAAACTTGGGCCATACGACCTCTCTCGATTAACTATACACGGGGCCAGAAATGTGTCGAGGACCCAGCGGTACTAAAGACTCCAGAAAGATAATGGTACGAACGGATGGGCGGTCGTAGGGTTGCCCGGTCGTAGGGTCGCCGGTCGCAAGGTTGCCTGCGATTTATTTCGTAGGCGCAGCGGCCGCTTGGCGGTCGGTGATGGGAACATAGCCGCGCGTGTCGTAACCCAGGTAAATTTGGCGCGGCCGGGCGATTTTTTGTTCGGGGTCCAGCAGCATTTCCTGCCATTGGGATAACCAACCGCTGGTGCGTGGAATGGCGAAGAGCACCGGGAACATGGACATGGGGAAGCCCATGGACTGGTAGATCAGGCCGGTATAGAAGTCCACGTTGGGGTAAAGCTTGCGCTTCACGAAATAGTCATCCTCGAGCGCGATGCGTTCACACTCGAGGGCGATTTCCAGCAGCGGATTTTTTCCCATTACATCGAAAACTTCGTAGGCCACGCGCTTGATGATGCGGGCGCGAGGGTCGTAGTTTTTGTAAATGCGGTGGCCGAAACCCATGAGCTTGGTTTCGCCGGCCTTTACGCGCTTGATGAACTCGGGAACCTTTTGTACGGAACCGATCTGCAGCAGCATGTGCAGCGCTTCTTCATTGGCTCCGCCGTGCAGCGGGCCGTAAAGCGCAGCAATGGCCGCGGCGGTCGCGGAGTAAGGGTCAACGTGCGAGCTGCCTACGCCGCGAATCGTGTTGGCAGAGCAATTCTGTTCGTGGTCGGCGTGCAGGATGAACAGCACGTCGAGAGCGTGCTCCAGCGTGGGATTGGGGCGGTAACGCGTACCGGTGGTGCGGAACAACATATTCAAGAGGTTGCCGGGGTAGCTCAGTTCGCCATCCGGGTAGACAAAAGGCATGCCCAGCGAATGGCGATAAGAGAAAGCGGCCATCGTGGGCATTTTGCCGATCAGGCGATAGATCTGTTGCTTCCGAGACTCAGCGTTAAAAACCTCTTTGGCGTCGTGATAAAAAGTGGACAAAGCGGCGACGGCCGAGATAAGCATGCCCATGGGGTGGGCATCGTAGTGAAAGCCGTCGAGAAATTTTTTGATGCTCTCGTGAATGAAGGTGTGGTGAGAGATGTGGCTGGTCCAGTCTTTGAGCTGCGCCGCAGTGGGAAGTTCGCCATGCAGCAAGAGGTAAGCAGTCTCTAAGTAAGTGCTTTTTTCGGCCAGCTCTTCGATGGGATAGCCGCGGTAGCGCAGAATACCGGCGTCTCCGTCGATATATGTGACGCGGCTGATGCACGAGGCTGTGTTGTTGAACGCCGGGTCGTAGCTCATCATGCCGAAATCGGCGGCGTTTACCTTGATCTGGCGGAGGTCGGCGGCACGGATGGCGTCATTGGTGATCGGGATTTCGTAATTTTTGCCGGTGCGATTGTCGGTGATTGTCAGGGACTGGCGGGCGGCTACAGGTTCGTCGGACTTTTTCAGTTGCGTGGCCGATGAGGTGGCGGAATCCATTGAGTCGATCCTTTGAGGGCTCTGGCGAATTGCGAATGCGAATTGGTTTTCATTCTTACTGTACACCAAACGTGGGGCGACGGGGAATCGGGCGGGGACAGGGCCATCGCGTCCGAGTTGCAGAGTGACGGGAGATCACTTTGCTGCGTGACGGACGTAGCGGATCGCTGCGGTTCCCAAAAGAACGATGCACGGGACACGCACAGTGGTTCTTGAACGACGTCTAAGGCCTTGTCGATCAGCAGCTTAAGGGCTTGCATTATATTCCTCTTGACAATAGTCGTTATAACATATATTATGCCATCGGTGGTTAGGAGGATGAGCATGATTCAGATTCGCAAGAGTTCAGAGCGCGGCCATTTCAATCACGGCTGGCTGGATACGCATTTCACATTTTCGTTTGCGGATTATTTTGACCCGAAGCATGTGCAGTTTCGCACGCTGCGGGTGCTGAATGATGATCGCGTGGCGCCGGGAGCAGGGTTTCCCGAGCATCCCCACCGCGACATGGAGATTGTTACCTATGTATTGGAGGGTGGACTGCAGCATCGCGACAGCATGGGAAACGGCTCCGTAATTCGGCCGGGCGATGTGCAGTATATGAGCGCGGGCTCTGGCGTGACCCACAGCGAATTCAATCCTTCGAAGACGGAGCCGCTGCGCCTGTTGCAGATCTGGATGTTCCCCAAAGAGAAGGGACTGAAGCCTGCTTACGATCAGAAGATGTTTTCCGCCGACGAAAAGCGTGGGAAATTGCGGCTGGTGGCTTCACCGGATGGGCGCGATGGTTCGGTGAAAATTCGCCAGGACAATGAGTTGTACGCGACGTTGCTAGGTGATGGGGATGTCGTGCGGCACGAGCTGAAGCCGGAACGGCATGCCTATGTTCAAGTGGCTCGCGGAAGTGTGAAGTTGAACGGAAAAACGCTGGACGAAGGCGACGGAGCCGCCGTCTCTTCCGAGAAGTCGCTGGAGCTGGCCGGCGTGAAGGATGCGGAAGTGTTGCTGTTTGATCTGCCCTGAAGATCACGCACGAATGACAAAAAATAAAAACGCCGCGCAACTTGCGCGGCGTTTTTTCATTTCAAACCAAGCATTCTCGAAACATCTAGCCGCGGGTGCGTTGAAATTCCTGCATGAAGCTAGTCAAAGTCTGCACAGCTTCGGAAGTGACGGCGTTGTACAGGGAAACACGCATTCCGCCTACAGAACGATGTCCAACCGTGCCGACAAGATTGGCGGCTTCGGCTTGTTTCGCAAATTCCTTTTCGACCGCTTCATCACCGCCGGCGATACGGAAAACCACGTTCATTTTCGATCGAGAGGATTTTTCCACCTGGCCGGAATAAAAAGAACCAGCGTCGATAACGTCGTAAAGCAGTTTAGCTTTCGCGTTATTGCGTTGTTCCATGGACGCTACCCCACCGCTGGTTTCGAGCCACTCGAGGACCAGTCCCACGATATAGACCGCGAACGTAGGAGGCGTATGGTAGAGCGACTTTTCCTTGATATGTGTGCGGTATTGCAGCAGGGTAGGCAGATTCTTATCGGCGCGCTCGGCCAGATCTTTCCGGATGATCACCACGGTCGTTCCACTGGGACCAAGATTTTTCTGCGCGCCGGCATAGATGACGCCAAATTTGGAGACGTCGATCACGCGAGAGGCGATATCCGAAGACATATCCGCGACCAGCGGAGTCGTTCCAGTATTCGGCATGTTGAACCATTGCGTACCTTCGATGGTGTTGTTGCTGCAGATGTGGACGTACGAAGCGTCCGGCGAAAATTTAATTTCGTCGGCGCGGGGGACGCGCGAGAACTTTTCAGACTTCCGTAGTCGCGGCGATGTTATGCGGAATACCCTTTTTTAGTTCGCCGATGGCTTTGGCCGTCCACATTCCGGTGTGCAAAATATCGACCGGTTTGCCCGGAAGGCAAAGATTCATCGGCGCCATGGTGAATTGCATACTCCCGCCGCCCTGCAAAAAGACCACTGCGTACTCATCGGAAATGGCCAGCAGGCGACGGAGCCGCTGCTCGGCCTCGGCGATGATACTTTCGAATTCCTTGGAGCGGTGACTCATCTCCATCACGGACATACCGCTGCCGCGCCAGTCAAAAAGTTCTTCGTGAATGCGATCGAGGACGGGCAAGGGAAGCGCGCCGGGGCCAGCGTTGAAATTGAAGGCGCGCTTAACGGTGGCGCCGGATCTTGTTGCGACGGAGGATGAAGTCACGATCACAATTCCTTTCGGGATAGGCTTTCTGTTACGGCAGAGGCCGCGTGTGTCGACCCTGCAGCTATTCAGAATAACAGAAGAGACGACGCGGACCGCGGCCAGCACCTGGCAGACCGTGAAAAATAGCGCCCGCGTTGACACTATTGCAGGGCGTTCGTTAGACTGATTAAACCGCTCAGAGAATACCTCTGCGATTCCCCGGTAGCTCAATGGTAGAGCGTTCGGCTGTTAACCGAAATGTTGGAGGTTCGAATCCTCCCCGGGG
>CAWAZN010000024.1:0-101981 GCA_963786485.1 uncultured Acidobacteriota bacterium | reverse complement strand
GGCCACCCTCGACTGGGTTACGTAAGGAAGGCGGACGTTCTTCGCATCAAGCTGCAAGAATAAAGGATTCTTATGAGCGCCAGCGAACAAGCGCTGCAAGACGCGATCGTCACTCCGTCGCAACGTGCGGCTGCCATTCCCAACCGCCTCGCGGTTATCGCTGCATTCGCGTCTCTCTACGTTATTTGGGGATCCACGTACCTGGCCATCCGCTTTGCCATTGAAACCATTCCGCCGCTGTATACCGCGGGGTTGCGCCATCTCTGCGCCGGAACAATTCTTCTGGTTTGGTGCATCGCGAAAAAACTTAAGCCGACGTGGGCGCAGATCAAAGCCGGATTCGTGTTGGGAATATTGTTTTTCCTGATTGGCCACGGCTCCTTGCACTGGGCAGAATTGCACGTTCCATCGGGCCTTGCCGCGTTATTGATCGCGATCGAGCCAATTATCGTTTTTGCGCTTTCGTCGTTGGTACAACGCAGCTGGAAAGTGAACGCTACCTTGCTTGCAGGCGTGTTCTTGGGCTTGGCGGGTGTCGCGCTGCTGCTGGGTAGGAGCTTGCTAGTCTCCACGCCTGGGCATGGCTTGGGGCGGCATCGCCATTTTGCTCGGAGCCACTTCTTGGGCCGGTGGAATCGTCTATTCGCGGCGCTCTAAACTATCCGGCAGTCCGCTGTTGCTATCTGCGCTGTCATTGCTTTCTGGAGCGGTATTGCTGCTCACAACTGGGACGCTGCTCGGCGAATATCGCGGTTTCTCGTTCGCGGCGGTTTCCGCACGCTCCTGGTGGGCGCTGGCGTTCTTGATTGTGTTCGGCTCGGTGATCGCGTTCACAGCGTACAACTGGCTGCTGGAACACTATTCGCCAACGCTGGTGGCCACGCATACGTACGTAAATCCGATCGTGGCGGTTTTGCTGGGATGGTGGTTCGCCGGGGAATCCATCACGTTGAACGTAATCATAGCGACCGCGGTGATCATCGCGGCGGTTATGCTGGTGGATCGCGGTACGTCGCAATTGCAGCGCGCGACGAACGCTTAGTAATTTGGAGTGCGGCGGCTTGACGCCGCTTTTGGGGAGTAATCGGCTTCGACAGACGCAAATGACGCTTGGACGTTGGCTAGAGTTTTTCGCGATTGATCCGGCTCAGCCGTGCGTCCCCAGATTGAAATTTGCGCGGAATTTACGCCGCAAAGCGGCGTCAAGCCGCCGCACTCCAAAGTGACTATTTTTTGGCGATGGGGATGCTGGCGCGGGTGGTTTCCCAGTCGAGGTGCATGGTGCAGCCGGTGGCGGATTTATCGAAGGCGATGGTGAAAGTTTCCACGTTACCGGGGAGCGTCGAGGGCGTCATGTCGATGCGCGCGAAGTCGTGGTCAGCGCCTGGGTAGGGAGTGCCCCATTCGCCGGTTTTCTTGCTGATGATCAACGTCCATTTGTCTTTGTCGGGAATGGTAAAGATGGTGTAGCTGCCGGCGGGCACGGTCTTGCTGCCGACCGTGATGTCGGCGTCCGTCACGAAGGTAGTGGCTTCATTGGCTCCGGAGCGCCACACCTCGCCGTATGGCACTAGGCCTCCGAAAATTTTGCGGCCTTTCATGCGCGGGCTGGAGTAGTCCACGGTGAGGGTTTTGCCTCCGCCAAGATCGCACGAGGCTTTTGCGGCAGGGCTGGGCTTTTGGGCTTGCGCGGCGTGCATGCCTTTGAATACGCCGACGACGAGAAGACAGAGGGCGGCAACTATAACCAGATTTTTCACAGGAGTGCGCCTCCAATCGAACGCCGCTAGTTTAGTCTAATAGCCAAAAAAGTCTATGCGTGGTTCGTTCCACACCGGTTTTTCCGAGACAGCTATCGCCCAAAAACCGTGAGGACCATTTGGATGGGAAGGCCGGCGCCTTTATAGAGCGGGCGCCGCGGGTCGATGTGCCTTTCCAAGGATTGCGGTCTCGTCGACCATTTTTGATGCAATTAATCTTCGCTGACGGCGAGAACAAGCAACGTTGCGTCGTCATGCCAATGGCCGCGGCTGAAGCTGGCGGCTGACGCGAGAATGGTTTCCCCCAGGGCAGAGGCGGAGGCCGAGCTGTGATCCTGCAACAATTGCAGCAGGCGCGGTTCACCAAACTCCTCGCCGTCAGCATCGCCAGCCTCAGTCACTCCGTCGGTAAAGAGCAGGAGGCGGTCGCCGCGAGCAAGCTGAGCGGTGCCTACCGTGAATCGCTGGTCTGGAAAAATACCAAGGACTCCGCCGCCGTCCTGTAACCGTTCATGCGAGCCATTGCGGTGCAGAAGAATCGGGGCGTTGTGCCCGGCGTTGGTGTAGCGCAGCAGCCGCGTTTCGCAATCGAGTTGTCCGTAAAAAAACGTGATGAAGCGGTCCGCGGCGGTATTGTGGCAGACGAGGGAATTCAAACGCGTACACAAGTCGTGTGGCGACAAAGACGTTGAAGCGAGTCCACGGACGGACGCCTGGAGATTGGACATCAATAACGCCGCAGGCAAACCCTTTCCGGCCACATCGGCGATGCACAAGCCCAGCCTGGTTTCCTCGAACTCCAAGACGTCATAGTAATCTCCACCGACATTTTGCGCCGGGCGCCAAATTCCTGCGATCTGGTAACCCGTCGGTTGGGGAATGGTTTTCGGCAGGAACCCTTGCTGGATAGTCCGGGCCTCTGAGACTTCATGCACCTGGTGATGAAACTGCGAGGCGAGCTTCTGGTGCTTCTGATCTTCCTGCTTTGCTCGCTGGCGAATAGCGCGGCGCTCGCGTCCGATGGCCAGCTGCTTTTGCAGGATTTCGAGGAGGCGTTCGTTGGACCAGGGCTTCTCGACAAAATCCGCCACGCCAGTTTGCATGGCTTCCACGGCGAGCCCGACGGTGGCCCAGCCAGTCATCACCACGATCACCGGGGCGTCCTCGACTTGCCTCAGTCGCGCGAGCAAGTCTAGCCCCTCGCGGCCGGACGTGGTGTCCCGCGCATAATTTAAATCCATGAGCAGCAAGTCAAATGGACGCTCTTCCAAAGCGCGCAAGAGCCCAACCGGCGAAGTGGCTTCCTCGATTTCATAGCCCTTGGATTTGAGCAATAGGCGAAGCGCCTTCAGCACGTCGGGCTGATCGTCGGCTATGAGAATGCGTGTCGGAATCACGGTCATGCGTGCAATGGCCTCGCGACATAGGGTGCATTTGAGGTTCCACCAGAAGGCGAGCTAGGGCATTGGTTTTGTGTTCATTGCAGGAATCTCGGATGCTAGACACGCTGAATGCACGGCCACTTGCGGGATTAGTCGTCCCAAATTCGGACAGCATCGGCGAGTCGCGATGCACCTACAATTCTTTACACATTTGTAAGGATTGTGTTAGCCTTGGTTAGTCGAAGAGAAAAGAAAAAAATTAGGGAAACGACGGAGACGGGCACTTGAGCGCAACGAAATCAGTGTTGATCGAACAATACCGGGCCCATGTTAAGGATACGGGCTCGCCGGAAGTGCAAATTGCGCTTTTGAGCGAGCGGATCAGCTATCTGACCTCGCACCTCAAGTCTCACGTGAAGGACCATGCATCGCGACGCGGCTTGATCATGATGGTGAACAAGCGGCGGCGTCTGCTGGACTATCTTAACCGCCGCGACCCAGTAAGGTACCGCGAGATTGTTGATCGTCTTAGTTTGCGCAAGTAAAAGCCGGCAGCCCGAGGTTTCGGGGCCGGTTTTTTTGCGTCTTGGCACAATCACAATTACAGAAAAGCTTTTCGGGGATGTTACAAAGCTTGCTCTCGTGGTGTAGTTGGTCCGGCGGGGTTTTGCTTTCACAGGGAACGACCGGATTTCTCCTCTCTTCTTCCAACTTATTGCTAAGGGAAGTTTTGGCTGGTGGGCCGCTGGGCGGCTTGCCAGGCTGCATACCTGCTCCGCGTGAACGCGGAGCCAAAGGAAATAATTAAATGGCTGATAAAAATAGTATTCCCGTACCGCATTCCGTAACCGTGGAAGTGGGCGGACGACCGTTGATTCTGGAAACGGGAAAAATTGCGAAGCAGGCGAATGGCGCGATTGTGGCGCGTTATGGCGACACCGTGGTGCTGACCACGGCGTGCATGGCCACCACTCAGAACGACCGCGACTTCCTGCCGCTGACGGTGGACTACAAGGAAAATACCTACTCCGCGGGAAAAATTCCCGGCGGATTTTTCAAGCGCGAAGGCCGCCCTTCGGAAAAAGAAGTTTTGACTTCGCGCTTGATCGACCGTCCGATGCGCCCGCTGTTTCCCGAGTCTTGGCGCAATGAAACTCAGATTGTGGCTATGGTTTTGTCCGCGGATAGCGACAACGATCCGGACGTGATTGCGGTGACCGGCGCTTCGGCGGCGGCGTATTGCTCGGATCTTCCGTTTGTGACGCCGATCGCCTGCGTGCGCGTAGGCATGATTGACGGGAAACTGATTGCGAATCCCACTGTGGGCGAGCAGAAGAAGAGCTCGCTCAATATCGTGATCGCCGGCACGGAAACCGCAATTGTGATGGTGGAGTCTGGCGCGCTGGAAGTTTCGGAAGAATCAGTGGTCGAGGCGCTGGAATTTGGTCACGCCAACATCAAGAAGATCGTCGGAGCGATTAAAGAGCTGCATGCCAAAGTAGCGCCCAAGAAAGTTACCGTGGCTCCGCTGCCCTTTGACGAAGCGCTGTACAAGGACATCGACAAGAAATACGGCGCCAAGCTGCACGATGCTTTGGACACGCAAAAGCATCCCAAGAAAGAAAGCTACGAGTTGGTCGACGCGCTAAAGGCGGAGCTTAAGGCTTCGATCCCTGAGGATGACGAAGAAAAGTTGAAATTGGCGAAGCGCGCCTTTGAAAAATTGCGCGAGACGATCTTCCGCGACGATGTGCTGAACAAGCGGCGCCGTCCGGACGGCCGCGCGTTCGACGAGATTCGCTACATCTGGTGCGAAGTGGGCATTCTGCCGCGCGTACACGGATCGGCGTTGTTCACCCGTGGCGAGACGCAAGCTTTGGCGACCCTGACTTTGGGCACCAAGGAAGACATGCAGCGGCTGGACTTGCTCTTTCGAGCAAGACCAGTTCAAGCGTTTTATGCTGCACTACAATTTTCCGCCGTTCAGCGTGGGCGAAGTGAAATTCCTGCGTGGACCGGGACGTCGCGAAATTGGTCACGGTGCGTTGGCTGAAAGAGCGCTGGCGAACTTGTTGCCGCCGAATGAATCGTTCCCGTACGCGATGCGGTTGGTTTCGGATATTTTGGAATCGAACGGATCATCGTCGATGGCTACAGTTTGCGGTGGTTCATTGGCGCTGATGGACGCGGGCGTGCCGTTGAAGGCTCCTTGCGCGGGCATTGCCATGGGCTTGGTCGTGGAAGACGACAAGAAATATTCCATCCTGACGGACATCGCGGGCGCGGAAGATCATTACGGCGATATGGACTTCAAAGTTGCCGGAACGCGTGAAGGTATCACCGCGCTGCAGATGGACATCAAGGTCCTGGGCGTAAGCATTCCGATGATGCGCGAAGCTTTGGCGCAGGCCAAGAAAGCCCGTCTGCAAATTCTCGACGTAATGGAAAAAACGCTCAGCTCTGGGCGCGGACAGATTTCCACGTACGCTCCGCGTTTGTACAAGCTGAGCATTCCGCAAGACAAGATCCGCGATTTGATCGGGCCGGGCGGTAAGAAGATCAAGTCGATTATCGAACAGACTGGCGTGAAGATTGACGTGCTGGAAGACGGCACGGTGCATATCTTCTCCACCAGCGGAGCCGGCGGCGACGCGGCGTTGCAGATGGTGCGCGACGTTACAGCCAGCGCGGAAATCGGCAAGACGTATCTCGGCAAAGTTGTGCGGCTCGCAGAGTTTGGCGCGTTCGTGGAACTCTTCCCGGGAACGGACGGCTTGCTGCATATCAGCGAAATTTCCGAGCATCGCATCCGCGACGTTCGCGACGAATTGAAACTGGGCGACCAGGTGCTGGTCAAAGTGCTGTCTATCGAAGGCAACAAAGTGCGGCTCTCGCGCAAAGCGCTGATCAAGGAAGCGCGTGAGAAGCAGGCTAAAGCCGCGGGAGTTTCAGGCGGACCCCAAAGCGCCGACAGCGGCGCTTCTCAGCACAGCTCCGAACAGCATGGCGGAGCCGAGCAGGAAGCTACTGCGGGTCACGGTGGTTCCGACGAGCATTCCGGCGGCACGGAGTAAACAGGGCCGCGTTTCGAAAATGAGCGGGCATCGAAAGCAGGCTCGGCGACTATGCCGGGCCTGCTTTGTTCGTTGAAGCATCAATTTTGCCCAAGGAGCTTCGCAACATGGCAGAAAAGTCGTCGCTGGCGGAAAGCGGTGCAGGCCGGCTGCGAGTGGCGATTGTCCAGGTGGCGCCCGTCTACCTCGATCTGCGCGCGAGCATCGAGAAGGCCCTCGGCTTGATTCGCGATGCCGGACGACAGAACGTTCATCTGATGGTGTTTGGAGAGACCTGGCTGCCGGGCTATCCAGCGTGGCTGGATCATTGTTCCGGCGCCGCGCTGTGGGACAACCCTGCTACAAAAAAGGTGTTCGCCCGATTGCGGGCCAACAGCGTGCTCGTTTCGGGTGACGAAGTAGCTGCGCTGCGCGATGCGGCGAAGCAGGCGCACGTGGCAGTGGTAGTCGGAATCAACGAGCGCGTCGACAGCGGCCCTGGAAACGGAACCTTGTATAACTCGCTGCTCACGATTGGTGAGCGCGGGGAATTGCTGAACCATCACCGCAAGCTGGTTCCTACTTTCAGCGAGCGATTAGTGTGGGGAGCCGGCGATGGCGGCGGGTTGGAGTCAGCCAAGACCGGCGCCGCCCGCGTGGGCGGATTGATCTGCTGGGAGCACTGGATGCCCCTGGCGCGCATGGCCATGCACAATGCTGGAGAACAGATTCACGTTGCGGCATGGCCCACGGTTCATGAGATGCACCAGCTCGCGAGCCGGCATTATGCGTTTGAAGGCCGCTGCTTCGTGTTGGCTGCCGGGCTCATGATGCGCGCCAGTGACCTTCCGGCTGAATTCTCTGAAACCTGCAAGATCTCGCACAGCGGCGAAGAATGGGTCGAGCGCGGCGGCAGCGCGGTGATTGGCCCGGACGCCCAATACATTGTCGAGCCAGTGTTCGATCGTGAGGAACTGATCATCGCGGATCTGGACTTAAGGCAAATCGATCAGGAAGCGATGACGCTGGACGTCTCCGGGCACTATGCGCGCCCCGATATATTTCGCTTCGAGAAAAGAGTGTCCTCGCAGTAGCGCTCATTTTGCTGGTTCTGCCTCTTCCGCCGATTGGACGCGGCACTCCGCTAAATGGTTCCGCGGACTTGGCTGATCTCCACAAATCCGCGGTGACCTGTAACCTTTGGGCTGTGCTCACGAACGCAGAGCTGGGACCTGCGAGTTGGCGGCGGCTTTTTTCGCGGCCTCGATGCCAGACTGTATGTTGGAGTTCCAGTCCAGATGCGGCACGGCGGAGGCGTGGGCGGTTTGGTAGAAGCGCAGGGCGTCCGCGGGCCGGTTGAGTTGCTTCAACGACAGGCGGCCGGCCGAAAGTAGCGCAAAAGAGTTACTTTTTTAAACCGACGGTTAGTTGGTGACGGCGGAGCAAGCTTTGGTGTGATAGACGGCGTCCAGAGCGCCCCACAGGGCGTCCAGCGCTTCGTTGGTGGTGGCTAGGATTTCTTCGTGATTTTCCGTGGCGTTGTCGGCGAGCCAGTTGCGCCAGGCTGCGCGGTGGGCTTTGTCGGCTTCTTCGTGGACCTCGAAATAGGCCAGGGCTTCCGGCTGCGAAATGTTGTAAAACTTTTTCAGGCCGTCAATTTTGGTGGTGGCGATTTCGGGTACCTGCGCTTCGTAAGCGTAGAGCGCCGCGACCGCCTCTGGAACCGAGCGGTCACCGCAAATTTCTCTGAACGTTTGCACCACTTTTTGCGTGCCGGGCATGGCTGGGCAGCAAGTGATGTCGTCTTCGTCGACACCCAGCGCGCCCGCGAAATCGCGCCACAGCTTTGGATGCGAGGCGGCGGGATTTTCCTCTTCCGCCAGATTTTCTTCTACGATGGCGCGGATGGAGCCTTCCGTGCGTGCAGCCAGCACGCGCAAATGTTTCGGGAACGCTTCCACGTGGCGGTAGTATTGCGCGGCGTACAGTTGCAGATTTTCCTTGGTCAGTTTGCCGGCTTGCCAATCTTGATAGAACGGATGATTGAGAAGATTTTTCTTCGCGATCGCTGCGTCGAGCTGTTCGAGCAGTTGTGTGTTCGCCATGGTCATCCTCCGCAGGCGCCGTTTCTGGTCGGCGCGCTGCTTAGAAATTCGAGACGCGAATTGTAACAGAGTTTCCCGCGAAATGCCCTACACGGGAGGCCAGGTTCCGAGCGTCGATCGTATGGCAGCGGGTAAGGTTAAGACTGTAGATCAGCTCAGAAAACGGGCTACTGTGGCCGCGACCAATCCCAGGGCGGCGACTGCCGCGTAGGTAGCTGTGGCAAGCTTCCAGAAGATGGTTTTGCCGATCACCGAGAATGAATAGACGCTGTAAATACCGAGCGTGCAGAGAATTGCGACGACGTAAGGCATCGGGACGCCATGCGTCATAGCCAGATAGGCGATGACCACATCGAAGGCCATCGGCACGGGCAGGAACGCGCCGACCAGGCACACTGCGATCATGCCAAGTGTCGTCGCGGGGCTCGTTAAAGCCGCTTGCGGGACAATTTCGACGACCAGCGCACCGAGCAGTGCCGCCAGTAGCATCAAGGGAATTCCCACCTTTGCGATATACCAAAAATTCCGACCGTAAGATTTGGCAGCCGAGATGAAGGCTTGTCTCCAGGTTTCTGTTATAGGAATGTCGATGGGGCACGCCAACTCGGCTTCTGGTGTGGAGAATTTCGCGCCGATCAGCGGAGCGAAAACGAACAGCATCACCAGCACAGTGCCAAGTTTCAGCAGAGCAATCGGCAGCGGAAAGAGCGCAAAGGTCATGGCCAGAACTACCACATTCAACGTCGGCGAGGCGAACATCGAAGCCAGCACCGACTCCGTCGCCATGCCCGACGCGTAAAACCCGCGTCCGATCGGCGCCACGCAATTTGCGCATACCCCCAGCGGCATCCCGGCAAGCGCCCCGATCAGTGCATTGAGTTGCGGGAAGCGCGTCCGCCGATAACGCAGCGTGGAGAGAAATGTCAGTGCCGCCGCGCCAAAGAAAAACCCAAAAGTCATGCCGTTTTTGTTGGCCGCCAGCCAGTTCACGGAAGTGCGGCCCACGCGCTGATACAGCGGCATCGTTTTGTCGACAGGATAGATCGCGTCGAAGGTAATCGCACCGGTGGCTTTCACGTGCGTGCCGGAATTGTATTTGCGCAGCAGCGCCGGATAGCGAGAGTCGATCCAAAAGTACCCGGCTATCCCCAGCATCAGTGCGATGGCGATCACGCGCTTGCGCCAGCCGGCGGAGACGTAGGTCTGAGACTCGGCCATAGCCATAGTGGTAGCGGCGGACATAAGTTGTTGCCTCCGATAAGGGGGACGCCAGGGTACGAATGTGGGAGGACTGTAGTAAAACCGCCGCCACCGTAACATAGTAGAAAAGAATTAGTCACGCAAAGCGTGTCGTACCCGGTTGTGAGACTGTAGTTGTAGCGGCCGCCTTCTGAGGCGGGCGGCTTTCCACACCTGAAGCAAAGATTTAGTCTGCCGCGCCGGTCGGCGGATGAATCCGTTCTATTTGCGCGCCGACATCTTGCAGCTTCTCCACAATGTGCTCATACCCGCGGTCGATGTGGTAGACGCGCTCGATGGACGTTTCGCCTTGGGCCACCAGCGCTGCCAATACCAAGCCTGCGCTAGCTCGGAGATCGCTGGCCTGTACTGTGGTCCCGGTCAATTTTGCCGGCCCGCGCACCACCGCGCGCCGATTATCGATGGCAATATTCGCCCCCATGCGCAGCATCTCGCTGGCATGCAGAAAGCGATTCTCAAAAATTGTTTCCGTAATGATGGAGCTGCCTTCCGCCTGCGTAGCCAGCGCCATGTATTGGGCCTGCATGTCGGTAGCAAAGCCGGGATATTCCTCGGTGGTCATATCCGAGGCGACCAGTCTTTTCGCGCCGCCTACGTGTAGAGTGGTCTCGTTCACGATTTCGATGGGCACTCCGGTTTCCTGCATTTTGGCGATGATCGCGCCTTGATGATCCGGCGCGCATTGGGCAATCGTCAGATCGCCACCAGTAATCGCGCCGGCCACCAAAAACGTGCCGGTTTCGATGCGGTCGGGAATCACCGTGTGATCCGTGCCGTGCAATTCCTTCACCCCGGTAATTTTCAAGACGCTGGTGCCGTCGCCTGTAATCTTCGCGCCCATCTTGCGCAGCATAATCACCAAGTCGGTGATCTCTGGTTCGCGCGCGGAATTTTCCAGAATAGTTTCGCCATCGGCCAACGTCGCCGCCATCAAAATGTTTTCCGTACCGGTTACCGTAATCTTGTCAAAGACGATGTGCGCGCCCTTCAGCCGCCCGTGATTGGCAACTTTGGCTTCGATGTAACCGTTCTTCGTAACCACATCAGCGCCCATTTTTTCCAGCGCCGTCAAGTGCAGATCCACAGGCCGCGCTCCGATGGCACAACCGCCGGGCAGCGAAACGCGCGCTACGCCCACCCGCGCGATCAACGGCCCCAGCGTTAGAATCGAGGCCCGCATGGTCTTCACCAGTTCGTACGGCGCCACTTCATCATTAAGCTTGCTAGCCTGCAAAATATAATCGCTCGCCGGAAATTCCTTGATCGCCACATTGACGTGCATGAACGTCAACAGCTTGCTCATGGTAATCAGGTCGCGAACCTTCGGGATGTTATGCACACGCAACGGCTCGGCGGTCAGCAACGATGCCGCCATGACCGGCAGCGCCGA
The DNA here is from genome assembly GCA_963786485.1 of uncultured Acidobacteriota bacterium. GTDB lineage: Bacteria > Acidobacteriota > Terriglobia > Acidiferrales > UBA7541 > Acidiferrum. The sequence continues at coordinate 91,031 of CAWAZN010000024.1, read as the reverse complement.
ATTCTTCGCTCCACTGATGGCCACTTTACCCTTCAGCGCCTTGCCGCCCGTGATCTTGAATTTATCCATGAATCCTTTCGTCCTGCCTCGATCGCTCTCTAAATTCGCGAACCCAACGCCACCTGCAAATCATTCGTCGCAGCTTTCAGTAGCTGCGCAGCCGCCGTCGCCGACACGCGCTTCTTCAACATCACCAACGCCACCCGCAAATTGTGTCCAGACTGACGCAGCGCGTGTTCCGCCGCAGACACCGGCGCCCCACTGGCCTCCACCAGAATGCGCAGCCCGCGTCCCGTAAGCTTCTTATTGTTCATCACCAGATCGATCATCAAGTTTTCATACGTGTGACCCAGTCGCACCATCGCCGCCGTAGAGAGCATGTTGAGCACCATTTTTTGCGACGTCCCCGCCTTCATGCGTGTGGACCCCGTCACCACTTCGCAGCCAACCTCCGGCGCGATCGAAATGCCGGCAAGTTTCGCTAACGGAGAACGCCGATTGGCCGTGACCGCAATCGTCTCAGCGCGTCGCTGCCGTGCGAACTGCAGCGCAGACAGAACGTATGGAGTCGTCCCACTCGCCGCGATGCCAACCACCACATCCCGCCGATCAACTTTGATTGCGCGAAGATCCCGCACCGCGTCGCGCGCCGAATCCTCGGCGCCCTCAACCGCCCCTGTAATCGCCTTGTTTCCACCCGCGATCAACGCAACTACCGCATCCTTTCCAATTCCGTAAGTGGGCGGTAACTCGACGGCGTCCAGCATCGCCAGCCGTCCGCTCGTCCCGGCGCCAACGTAAATCAGCCGTCCGCCTGCGCGAATGGCGCGCACGATGGCCTCTACGGCCTGGGCGATCCGCGGCAACTCTGGCGCGACGGCGTCCGCGACCTTGCGATCTTCGCGATTGATCAGCCGCACAATCTGCAGCGCGCTCATGCGATCGAGATTCCTCGACGCCGAAAGCTGTTGCTCCGTCCGCCGTTTTTCCTTTGGTCGAAAAGGCATCTTTGAAGTATAGCTGTGCACCACAACAATTCCGCCGCCCGTGCCGGGAAACAACAGCCTCTGCCGACAAAGACAAACCAGTAACGCCTTCGCCGAAACTCCGCGTTTCCTTTTCGGGAGCGCTATCTCGAATCAGCTATGATGGAAAATCGTCGCGCTTGCAAATGCTGCGTCGGACTAAGTGAACAATCCATGTCGATAGAAGTTCTGAAAAAGCTGTTCGAGGCGCACTTCCACTCCCCGGCGCTGCAAGTGCGGCCGCTACAGGGCGAGCTCGGCGGCTCTGGTCGAAAAATCACCAGGCTCTCGGGCGAACCCGCCACCGCGATCGGAATTGTGTATGGTGTGCGCGAAGAAAACCGCGCGTTTCTGGAATTCTCCAAACATTTTTACAAGCGCGGTCTGCCCGTCCCGCAAATTTACGGCGAAGATCTGGAACAGGGCGCTTACCTCGAAGAAGATCTGGGCGATACAACGCTGTTCGAGTTTCTCTCCAAAAATCGCCAAGCCGAGCAGATTGCCGCACCGGTTGCGGACGCCTATCGCAAAGTGGTCGCGGTGCTTCCGCGATTTCAGGTGGAAGCCGGCCGCGATCTCGATTACAGCGTTTGCTATCCCATTGCTAGCTTCGACCGCCAGTCTGTGGCGTGGGACCTGAATTACTTCAAATATTATTTTTTGCGCCTGGCTGGCGTCCCGTTCAACGAACAGGCCCTCGAAAACGATTTCAGCCGTTTAACCGATTTCCTGATGAGCGCGGACCGCGACTATTTCATGTATCGGGATTTTCAGTCGCGAAACATCATGCTGCGCGACGGCCAGCCCTTTTTCGTGGATTATCAGGGCGGGCGCAAAGGCGCGCTGCAATATGACATTGCTTCACTGCTCTTCGACTCTAAAGCCGACCTACCTTCGGAGTTGCGCCAGAGTTTACTGGACGACTATCTCGACGCGCTCGGTAGCCAAGTGAAAGTTGATCGCGAGGCCTTCCTGCGTCACTACTATGCCTACGTTTACGTGCGGCTTATGCAGGCCATGGGTGCGTACGGTTTTCGCGGATTCTACGAGCGCAAGACGCACTTTCTCCAGAGCGTGCCGTACGCAATGAAAAATTTGCGTTGGCTCCTCCACAATGTTGAGTTGCCGATCGCCTTGCCGGCGCTGATGGCCGCGTTTCGAGACATGCTGGCGTCGGAGAAATTGCAGGGCGTGGCCAACGAAGCGCAAAGTCTGGCCAACGAAACGCAACGTTTAACGATCCACATTTTCAGTTTTTCGTTTCACCGCGAAGTGCCCAAAGACGAAACCGGCAACGGGGGCGGATTTATTTTTGATGCTCGCAGCCTGCCGAATCCCGGCCGCGAAGATCGTTTCAAGCCGCTCACCGGAAAAGATGTGCCGGTCATTGAGTACTTGAACCAGCAGGAAAGCGTGCACCAATTTTTAGCCAGCGCGATGTCCCTGGTGGATGCCAGCGCGGCAAGTTACCGCAAGCGCGGGTTCAAAAATTTAATGGTTTCGTTTGGATGTACCGGCGGACAGCACCGTTCGGTGTTTTTAGCCGAACAGCTCGCCAGGCATTTACGGGCGAAAAATGGCGTCGAAGTAACGCTGCGCCACGTCGAACTCGAAAAGATGGGGAAGTGAAGAGCCCTCTGGTTACGAAGGTCGCGCAATGAAAGCCATGGTTCTAGCCGCAGGCCTGGGCACTCGTTTGCGCCCGCTGACCAACGATCGCCCAAAAGCTCTGGTTGAAGTGAACGGGCGCACGCTGCTGGAAATTGCCCTTCTACGTTTGCGCGGATTTGGTATCCAAGAGGTCATCGTAAACGCGCATCATTTTGCAGACCAGATCGCCGCATTCCTCAAGGCCCGCGACAATTTCGGAATGCGCATAGAAGTCTCGTACGAAGATGTGTTGCTGGATACCGGTGGCGGCCTAAAAAACGCTGGTTGGTTTTTCCTGGAGAACTCGAGAGACCCACATCGAGATCAGAACGAGCCATTTCTGCTGCACAATGTCGACGTGATCAGCACCATCGACTTCACCAAAATGTTACAGGCGCACCGACAGAGTCAGGCGCTGGCGACTCTGGCCGTGCACCGGCGCGAAAGCAGCCGCCAACTCTTATTTAACGACGAAATGCAACTGTGCGGACGCCGCGCAGGAAAAGACAAAGAGCCAGAAATTGTGGGCCGCGCGGAACATCTGGAACCGCTGGCTTTTACTGGCATCCACATGATTTCTCCGCGCCTACTAGGCCTCATGAAAGAAGACGGCATTTTCTCAATCGTCAATTGTTATTTGCGACTCGCTGGCACAGGAGAAAAAATCACCGCCTTTCGCGCTGACGAATATTACTGGAGAGACTTGGGCAGCCTGCAAGACCTACAGCGAGCCACGTTGGATTTGGACGACAAGAGTAGCTTGGGCTAGACTGTCGCACTAAGTTCGACGATGTGGGGAGCGCACCGCTTGGGAATTCGATTCGCAGCGGAGAAACGACCAACTGTTTTAAAGACTCGGCGTTTTCTGACCGCTATGTGCGTCACCGGTGTCGCTGCACTGTGCGCGTGCAGTCCACCGGTTGTACAGGTGCAGCAAAAATCTGAGGAGCCCTACGTAGCCAACAACACCTCCTTGGGCTTCGACATCCAACCGCTTCCGAGTGATGGATCTAAGAAGGTCTGGCTCGCCACGTACACTGCACGCGGTACAACAGCAAAATTCAGAATCGAGTTCGATTCGGCGAAACCAATCGACGACAAAGACGCGCGCAAGTTCGACACGCAGAGCGGAGAAGGCAGATTTATCGCTGAGGCAGGATCCGATGCGCAGACCATGCTCGTCGAGCTCCGGCGGGTTTTGGAAGCCAAAGTAATTCCCAGAAAATCATCGAGAGTAAAGAGTCTTCTATTTACATTCGTAAGTTTCGGACCAAACGAATCGCGAAGTCCCGACGGCGGTTTCTGTTACAAACCAGCTGGAGGTTGGACACCAATGAAGATTTTCATCGGTGAGAACGATGAAGGTCAGGTTTTTCTCAACATCAACCCTGATTTGCGTAAGGGAGAATTTTCGATCAAGGATTCTGAATACGGGAATTTCGTCCTGGCCCAGCTTGCCCGGGTACTTTAAAAGCAATCCACAGATGAAAAATTATTTGGCGGGGGCCGCGGTGGCCAACCCCAATGCCTGCAGGATGGCGTCATGCAGCGCCGGACGCACCTGCTGGATCTGCGTATTTTCCCGCGTAGGGTTCACGCGGTTAGTCAAAAACACCACAAACAATTGCCGGTCCGGATCAATCCAAATGGACGTCCCCGTAAATCCAGTATGCCCAAAACTATTCCTGGAAAAATAATGCCCGCTGGAGCTGCCCTCGGTGGGAACAGCCCAGCCAAGCGTCCGCGTGCCATTGGACAGTTCTTGCGGCTTCGTAAACTGTGCGATCGTGGCCCGCTTCAAAATGCGGTGATGCGCATAAACGCCGCCGTTCAGTTGCATTTGGCAAAAAGCCGCCAAGTCCGGCGCCGTGCTGAAAAGTCCCGCGTGGCCGGAAACTCCGCCGAGCACGAACGCGTTCTCGTCATGCACTTCGCCCTGCAACAACTTGTGCCGCAGATTGTTGTCGACTTCCGTGGGAGCAATGCTCGGCCACAATTTGTGCGGTGGACGAAACATGGTGTTCTTCATGTCCAGCGGAGAAAAAATATCGGCGCTGGCCAAGGTATCCAGTGGCTTGCCCGTCAAACGTTCGATTATTTCCGCCAGTAAGATAATTCCTAAATCCGAATAGACTTCCTTGGTTCCCGGCTCATATTCGAGCGGTTCTGCGAAAATTCTATTCAAGGCCTCGTGACGATTTTGTGTGGTGCGCCAATATTCCTTGAACGCCGGAAGGCCGGAAGTATGCGTCAGCAAATGGCGAACCGTGACTTTGTGGCGCCACGCCAGATCGTTGGGATTTTCTTTGAAGAATCCGTTCAAGGCGCTTGGTGATGTACCGGTGGGTGCCCACTCGGGCAGATACCGTTCCACTTTTGCATCGAGATCGATGCCGACCGGGAAATCGCCCTCCGCCAATTTCTCTACGATGGTGGTGGTGGCAACGACTTTTGTCAGCGAAGCCACGTCATAGATGGTGTTGGCCACCGTGGCTGGCGATTTGGCGTCATAGCTCAGGTGCCCGAACGCGTGAATGGAAACTTTTCCGCGATAACCAATCGCGAGAGTTGCTCCGGGGAAAGCCTTGGCGGCGATCGCTTTTTCTATTACGTCATAAGCGGGCTGCAGGCCAGCCTCGACGCGAACGTCCATGGGCTGCAGCGTCATGGGATTCGCGGGCATTGCAATGCCGGATCCGGCTTTAAGCTGCAGACCAGGAATCGTCACCGGGACATGGCCCTTGATAGGAATTTGTCCGAACAGGGCGCGCGCAATGGAAATTTGCGCCACGTCGCTGATACCAAACGCAGCTAACCAAGTATTTGCTTGCGGAAAGCTTTCAATCAGGTACGGGCTGCCGAAACCCAACGTGATGACTGGCTTTCCGGATTTGTAGATCTGGTCGGCGACTACTTGTTGCTCAGCGGGAACGTCCACGTTGCCTTTGCGATCGCTGACACGCACGAAAAGCGCCAGCAGCGCCACATCATACGTATCGGGCGACGGAAGTTTTAGCGTGTCCGCTTTTATGAAACGAGTATCGGCGCGCAGCGTGGTGACGGAATCAAAGCGCGAGCGCAGTTCACGCTCTAAATCTTCGCCTGGGTAAGTTTCCGGATCGGCGTAAAAAGCCAACAGTAAAGCCCGCTGCGGTTTTGTTCCGTCTAAGGGGAGCAGATGGTTGGTGTCGCGTAGTAACGTTACGCCGCGATCGGAAATTTCCTGCGCCTCATTTTGCCGCGCGACGGTCCCGAAATGTTCGTTAATGGCTTCCAGATCGACCAGGCGATGTTTGTTCAGCCCGAGTTTCGCTTTCGCGGTGAGGATTCTGCGCACCGAAACGTCCAGACGTTCGTGCGAAATGCGGCCGGATTTTACGGCTTGTTGCAAAGCCTCGAACGCAGCGTCGGGAACCGGAGGCATGAGCAGGGCATCCGCACCGGCCAGCACCGCGCGAACCGCAGCTTCGCCGGGTGCGAACCGCGTGGTGATGCCGCCCATATCCATCGCGTCGGTAACCACCAAACCCTCGAAGTGCAATTCGTGGCGCAGCACGCCAGTCAAAATATTTTGCGAAAGAGTCGCTGGAGTATTCGCGTCCGGTTCGAGCGAGGGCACGGACAGGTGGCCGGTCATGATGCTGCTGGCTCCGGCGGCGATGGCAGCGCGGAAGGGAACCAGTTCCAAACTTTCCAGGCGCGCGCGGTCTGCATGAATTACGGGGAGATCGAGATGCGAGTCGGCCGCGGTGTCGCCGTGTCCGGGGAAATGTTTGGCAGTAGTCAGGGCGCCGTTTTCTTCCGCGCCGCGTACGAAGGCAGCTACGAATTCAGCGACTTTGGCGGGATCTTCGCCGAATGAACGCGTGTTGATGATGGGATTTCCGGGATTGTTATTGACGTCGGCGTCGGGCGCGTAGAGCCAGTGGATGCCCACCTCGCGAGCTTCGAGCGCGGTTACTTTGCCCATGGTGTAGGCATCTCGCGGATCGCCGGCGGCGGCGAGCGCCATCGCGGTGGGGAAGGAGGTGCCTTCATCGAGGCGCATGCCCGTGCCGCGTTCAAAGTCCGCGCCGATCAGCAGCGGAAGTTTAGATTTGGCTTGCAGCTGATTTGTTAGAACGGCGGTCGGATAAACTTGGCTTTTGATAATGCCCAGCGGAGAACCTTGCGTGATGTTGATGAAGCCGCCGACGTGCAGGTCTTCCACGTCGTGCATCATTTGCTTGTAGGCGAAGGCATCGCGCGGCGTGAAGCTGCCGTGATACGTGGTGAACAGGAGTTGGCCGATTTTTTCGTCAACAGTCATGCCGCGTAACGTGGCGTCGGCCCACTTTTGCGCTTCGCCCAGCGTTGTGGAATGCGTGAGGGCGGATTTGGTGGCGTCAGCCTTCTTCGCGTCCGGTTTGGTTGCGTCGGGCTTGGCTGTCGGAGTGTTGCTTTGACTTTGCGACTTGGTTTGGCTTTGCAAGCTGTTGACCATGGCGACGAGTGCGATCGAAAAGGGAATCAGCAGTAGAAAGCGCCGGCGGCGTGCTTTCATCGAATGTCGATCTTCGTACGAGCGATTGGGTTCCTCGTTTGTATATAGCACGGGCACCACATGGTCACAACGATGGTTGGCATAGGTCGTTCCAGAATATCATTGAGCGCTACGCAGCATTGCGACGACGAGACACTCGAATAGTTCAGGAGCATCGTGACGCGAAAAATTTACAGTCGATGGAGTAGCACGATGCGTCTCGGGCAAAAATCCCGCGGCGAAAAATTATCTGTTTCACGAGAGCCAGCGCGCTCGCGACCTTTCTGCGCGACTGCGGCCTGCTGCGTGCTGTTGGCATTAAACGTGACCGTAGTGTGCGCCTCCGCTTCGTCTGGCGCTACAACGAAAAAGCATGCGGCTACAAAGCGCTCGCATGGGCCGCTGGTGCAGACGGGAATCGATGTGCTGGAGGCGCAGAAGTTTGCGCCGCTGCGCGGCAAGCATGTGGGATTGATCACCAATCACACCGGACTAGATGCGCAAGGGCGCACCACGGCGGAGTTGCTTTCACGCGCGCCGGGAGTGCAACTGGTGGCGCTGTTTAGTCCGGAGCACGGCTTGGCGGGCGGCAGCAACGACGAGAAAATCAGATCGTCGAAAGATGCGACTACCGGCCTCACCGTTTACAGCTTGTACGGCGACTCGCGCAGGCCAACGGACGAAATGCTGCAGGGCGTCGATGCGCTCGTTTTCGATGTGCAGGATGCCGGAGTGCGTTTTTATACCTACATCACCACGATGGCGTATTGCATGGAGGAAGCGGCAAAACGGAATATTGCCTTCTACGTTTTGGATCGCCCGAATCCGATTGGCGGAGAAATTATCGAAGGACCGATTTTGGATGCGGACAAGACGAGTTTCGTGGGATATTTTCCGCTGCCGATTCGCTACGGTTTGACTATCGGCGAGCTCGCGCAATTCTTAAACACCGAAAATAAGATCGGCGCGGACCTGCACGTGGTAGCCATGAAAAATTGGCACCGCAATTATTTTTGGGATAGCACCGGCATTCGCTGGGTGCCGCCTTCGCCAAGTCTGCTGACCAGCAAAGGCGCGATTCTCTATCCGGGGCTGGAGATTCTTCAGAACGCCGGAGTTTCCGTGGGACGTGGGACGGAAACGCCGTTCGAGGAATTCGGCGCGCCGTGGATCAAAGGCGACGAAGTCGCGGCAGCTTTGAACGAGCGCAATTTGCCCGGAGTGCGTTTTGTTGCACAGCCGTTCGTTACGGTCTCGGGGCTTTACGCGGGGCAGCGCTCTGGAGGCGTTGCGGTGCGCATCACTGATCGCGCCGCGGTGCGCTCGGTTTCGGTAGGGATCGAAGTCGCGGCGGTCTTGAAGCGCCTATACCCAGAGAAATTTGACGTCAGCAAAATGATCTTTCTGATAGGCAATGACGAAACCATTACCGCGCTGCAGAACGATACGCCGCCGCAGCAAATCGTCGCGAGTTGGACCACATCGCTGACAGAGTTCGACGCCAAGCGCCGCAAATATTTCATTTATAAGTAGCGCAAGCATTTTGTTTTAGTAGCACAGGCATTCTTGCCTGTGCGCGATTGGTGTGACGTCACAATTGCGCGTGTCTCTGCGCCAGCAGCGGATAACCGCTTCAGTTTTCGTCATGCCTGCAGCTGCTGCACAGGCAAGAATGCCTGTGCTACTAAAACAAACACGTCGCCCTGCTCTGCAAGTTTCCAGAGGCGGCACCGCGCAAATTTTGTGATAAAGTCAGCGAATGCGCGTTGTTTCGCTTTTGCCATCGGCTACGGAAATGTTGTTTGCGTTGGGGCTCGACAAGGAAATTGTCGGCGTCAGCCACGAGTGCGATTTTCCTGCGCAGGCGCACAGCAAGCGAGTGGTGATTCATTCGCGGGTGCCGCACGGCGCTACACCCTCTGAGATCGATACGTTTGTGCGAGAGCAAGTGGCGCAAGGGCAGAGCATGTACTCCGTGGACGCGGAGGCGCTCGAAGAATTGGCTCCGGATTTAATTGTTACGCAGGATCTGTGTCATGTGTGCGCGGCGTCGCCGGAAGATTTGGCGACGGCGCTTTCGCGCTTTGAAAACCGTCCGGAAGTTTTGTGTTTGAATCCGCAGGATCTGCGTGATGTGTGGCGAGATATTTTGTGGGTCGGCGAAGAGACTTTTCGCGGGCGCCAAGCCGAAGCGCTGATTAGACGGCTGGGCGAAAATTTAGGCGATCTGGCGCACGATTTGAGCGTCGCCACCGAGCGGCCACGCGTGGCCTGCCTCGAATGGCTGCAGCCCATTTATGTGGGCGGGCACTGGGTGCCAGAGATGATTCAGCTGGCGGGCGGGGAAGATGTGTTTGGGAGTCCGAGGACGCCATCGTTTCGCGTTTCGATTGAGGATGTGATCAAAGCTGCGCCGGATATTTTGCTGATCGCTCCGTGCGGCTACACTGCAAAACAAGCGCGCGACGAGTATCGCGGAATGACGCTGTCGGCGGAGTGGAACCACATCCCAGCGGTGCAAAATAATCGCGTGTATGCGCTGGAGGCAAATAGCTACTGGAGCCGGCCGGGCCCGCGTTTGGTGACGGGGATTGCGGCGATGGCGAAGATTTTTCATCCCGGTGTTGGGATTCAGTTGTTGACTGAAGGCGCGGCAATTCCCATCGAGCCTTTGAGCGAAGCAGTCACTGCCTAGGCGGTCGATTTTCTAAGGCTCAGGAAACAATAGGGTTAGTCTCGGTCCGTCAACTCCACTGTTAACTTTATCGATACCCCACCCCTCCCCCCTTTTTTCGTAAGAGATACATTTCACTACTAGTTACGCCCGAGAATTCGTAAGAGATAGATTCTTATGGGTTTAAGCTCACATAGGCGGACGGACGTTTCGTGGGGCGTCCTTGTAGGCCGGGATTCATGAGTCGGGCGCGGACATGATTTGTTTTGGACGCACTGTTCCTCTGGACAGTTGACTTTACTTCGATTATATATAAGAGTCTTATATGTAGGGAGAAGCGATGATTGCTACGAGCATCAAGCGCGGGACTGCGGAGTTGGCCATTTTGAGCGTGCTTCAGGAGGGGCGGCTGCACGGGTATGAGATGGCTCGCCGCATCGAGAAGCAAACGCACGGCACGTTGCGATTCACGCTGGCGGCGCTGTATCCGACGCTGTATCGGATGGAGTCGCGCGGGTGGTTGCGCGGCACGTGGGAGACAAGTCCAACCGGGCGGCGGCGACGGTGCTACGAATTGACGGCGGAGGGGAAGAAGAGGCTTTCTCCGATGCGCGAGGAGTGGCAGGAATTATTTCACGCGTTGCGGCAGTTGGGGAAGGTGTCAAATGCCTGACTAGAAGGCGCTGGTTTGGGCTCGGATGGGACCGCTTGACGGGGATGAGCAACAACGAGCGGAGATTATCGGAGAGTTGGCGGGACATCTGGAAGATGCGTTCTTGGAAAGACGTGCGCATGGTTTGCCAGAATCTGCAGCGGTGCAGGAAACACTGGCGCAGGTGGCGGATTGGGAAGAGCTGGCGCGACGGATTCGATTGGCGAAGTGCGAGGAGGGAATCATGAACGAACGGACCAAGGGCTATTGGCTACCGGGGCTGGTCTGCTTCACTGCTTCCATGGTGTTGCTGATGGTTTTGCAGTTGAGCATTCCTATTCAGCTTCCGTGGTATCCGAAGGGTTGTTTGACGCCACCGCAGGTGGGACTTACGCACAGCCTTTGCGGACTCTGGGATACGCAGATCGAGACCTACACAATGGCGCTGCCGTATGTGTTGTGGCTTCTGGCGCAGCCGATCTTTGGAGCCTTAGGCGCTTACTTGTCGCGGCGCGGGGGTGGAGAGCCGCGGGCCCGCGTAGTTGCAGGGGTTTTTCCTGCGCTGATGTTTATGGTGACGCTTACGATTGTTGGCGTGGTTGCGGTTTTTGTGGAGCGAAATCAGTTCGTAATTGGTCATCCATTGCATTTCGGAGCGACGTTAGTTCCGTGGGTGATTTTTCCCGCATTGGCGTTGGCATTGGGAGTTTTGCCGTTTTTGTGGGACGGGAAGCAGAGGACGGGGTTGGCTTGTTGAGCAGTCTCGAGAAGATGAGGAACAAGGCAAGGATTAACGCAGAGACACAGAGGAGCGCAGAGGACCGCAGAGAAAACCGAGCCGCCGAGCCGCGCGAATGCTAGGTAGACGGAGCTTGGCGGCGTTTCCAGCGGCGGTAGAAGGGGAGGCCTGCGGCGATTATCAGGAGGCCTATGGTGGAGCGGGCGGGGCGTTGGAGCCACTCGCTGATGGTTAGGGCGGCGGCACCGGCGACGAAGATTGCGGGGATCCAGGGGTAGCCCGCGGTGCGGTAGGGGCGGGGGAGATTTGGTTTGGTGGTGCGGAGGCGGAATAGGGCCAGGACGGCGGCGCCGTAGAAGATCCAGGTGGCGAAGATGAAGAGATTGGTTAGTTCTTCGAAGGTGCCGGTGAGGGCCATCAGACAGGTCAGCACGCATTGGAAAACAAGGGCGCGGGCGGGAGTTCGGAATTTGGGGTGGATGCCGTCGGCGATTTTGAAAAAGATTTTGTCGCGGGCCATGGCGTAGGGGACGCGGGCGCCGCTAAGGACGCTGGAGTTCATGGAGCCGAGGGCGGAGATGGCCATGGCGATGGTGATCCACAATGCGGCGCTGTGCCCCGCGACGTGCTGGACTACGTCACTGGCAATGTGTGGGGATGCGGCCACGGTGGCGAACGGCAACACCTTGAGGCAGGCGGCGCTGAAAACGAAATAGATCAAGGCTACGAATGCTACGCCGCCAATGAGTGCGCGGGGGAAATTGCGCTGCGGATTTTCAACTTCACTTCCAACTAAATTCAAATCTTCCCATCCGTCGTAGGCCCAGAGAGCGGCGGCTAGAGTCGCGAAAAATGCGCCTAGCGTGGTAGGCAAGCTTTGGCTGGCGGCGGGCCAGAAGGGATCGGGCGCGTGCGGTGGTCCTGCGGGAGAGAAGAACGCCACGCCGATGACGATGGCGACGGAAGTTATTTTTATGGCGGTAAGAAAAACCTGAACAGCGCCTCCGAGGCGAACGCCGAGATAGTTGATGCCGGTCATGAAGACGATCCAGCAGACGGCGAGTGGTTGAGCCCAGGTGAAAACGAAATCGTAGGGTGCGATCCAGTTGGTTAGCCCAGGAATTGCAATGTGCACAGTGAAGAGGGGGGAGGCAATTACCGGGAGCAGGAAACTTAGGAACCGGACCAGGCCGGCGCCAATGGAAGACAAGGAAGCTGGGCGGCCAACCATGGAGTGCATCCAGCCGAAGAGAAAGCCCCAAACCGGGCCGAAGCCGCGACGCAGGTAGGCGTACTCTCCGCCAGCTTCCGGGAGCATGGCGCCAAGTTCAGCGTAAGAGAGAGCGCCGAAGAGCGAAAGAATGGCGCCCACGATCCACGCGGCGAAAACGATGGAGACGGAGCGGCCTTCGCGGGCCATTTCGGCGGGCTTCAGAAAAATACCGGTGCCGATCATGGTGCCGACGACGATGGCCATGGACGCCCATGCGCCGAGACCGCGAACGAGTTCGAGGCGGCGGGTGGTCATGGGAGGTCCGGGGTCGAGCCTACGTGTGGCGGCAGAAAGCAGGTCCCTCGCTTCGCTCGGGATGACAGGGTCGGATTGTCTTTGAGTGGGTCGATGGTGGACGAGCGATCAAAAGTTTTTTCGGTGCCGAAATTTTGGTTGCCGTTTAGGCGGCTGACGACGGCACCTACAAGGAACGTGGTGCACGAGCCGATTAGCACGTACCACGTAAACGCAACCGAGGTGAAACGCAAGACAGAGAGGATAGTGAGCAGTCCGGCAAACATTCCGACTAGCGCGCCAGTCGCGTTGGCACGGCGGTCGATGGTGCCGAGGAGAAATAATCCAAGGAGGCTGCCGAACGGGAGAGAAGCGACGGTTAAACCAGTTTCGAGGACTTGTCCCCATTTTACGAAGCCGAAGGCCATGAGGACCGCGCCCCAGAGGAGCGTGGCGAAACGGGAAGTGCGCAACAACGCGTCGGATCCGCTCTGAGATTGATTTGCGGCTGCGAACCGCCGCGGAGAAAAGTCCAGAACGCTGCTGGCGGCAAGGGAATTGAGTGAACCGCTGGCGTTGGACATGGCCACGGCGACGATGGAAGCAAGGAGCAAACCGGCGAGGCCAACGGGCATTTGTGTTACTAGAAAGAGCGGAAGGATGCGGTCGGTACGATCACCGGGTGCGAGTAGCGGGGTATGCTGCGCAAAAACGTAGAGGCCTACGCCGATCAGCAGGAAAACGGTGAATTGGACGAGGACGATTCCTCCGCTGGTTAGGAGAGCACGGCGGGCGCTTTTTTCGTTTCGCGCGGCGAGGAGCCTTTGCACGATGGATTGATCGGTGCCGTGGGTGGCCATGGTGAGGAACGCACCGCCGATTACGCCGGACCAGATGGTGTATTTCGTGGCTAGATGAGTGGAGAAGTCGAAAATTTGCAATTTATTTCCAGATGCGGCGGCGACCTGGGTGAGCTCGTGCCAGCCGCCGGGGAGGCGATGAATGAGCACGAAGAGCGTGGCGGCGCTGCCGATTAAGTAGAGAGTGAGTTGGGCGACGTCCGTCCAGATGACGGCTTTCATGCCGCCTTCAAAGGTGTAGAGGACGGTGAGCGCGACGACGATGATGACAGCGGCGGTTTCCGAAGTGCCGAGTACGACGCTGACAACCAACGCGATAGCGGAGATGCGCACTCCTTCGGCGATGGCCCTGGTGATTAAGAATGTGCCGGCGGCGACTTTGCGCATTTGCGGTCCGAAGCGCTTTTCGATGAGCGCGTAGGCGGTGAGATATTCTCCACGAAAATAGCCGGGCAGCAAGAGCAGGACGATGAGCAGACGGCCGAGTAGATAGCCCAAGACGAGTTGCAGGAAAGCAAGATTACCGACGTAGGAGATTGCCGGTGTGCCGATGATGGTCAGCGTGGAGGTTTCGGTGGCGACGATGGAAAAGGCCAGCGCCCACCAGGGGATGGTGCGCCCGGCGAGAAAATAGTCGGTGGCGTTGCGTTGTCCACGGCGGAAATAGATGCCGAGGGCGGTGATGGCGAGCAGGTAAGCGATGACGATGGACAAGTCGGCGGGATGGATGCGCATCGCGCCCGAGTTTACCTTTTGTGCGGGGCGGAGCGTTGGGTATTTTGCGGTCGCGGGCGTGCGTTATTCTAGCGGTGTGCGGTGTGACTCGTGCGGAAAGAGGCAAAGATTTAACGCAGAGTTCACAGAGGCACAGAGGCACAGAGGGCGCAGAGAACAGCGGGACTAAGCGAGGCGGGAGTTCGTGGTGGACGAGCAGATTTTCAAGGATCGGGAGCTGGCGCGGACGGCGAAGGGGGAGGACCTTTCGCGGCTGGTGCATTCTGCGGATGAAGAGGTGTTGCTTGGGTTGGTGGCCAATCCGGCGCTGGATGAGACGCAATTGTGCGCGATGCTGGAGCGAAAAAATCTGTCGGCGGAGATTTTGGATGAAGTGGCGCGGCGGAAGACGCTGACCAAGAGTTATCGCGTGAAGAAGGCGCTGGTATTTCATGCGCGCGCGCCTCGGCTAGTGTGGCTGCGAATGGTGCGAGAGCTGTATTTGATGGATCTGGTGCAGTTGACGCTGATGCCGGCGGTTGCGACGGAATTGAAAATGTTGGCGGAGGATCAGTTGCTGGCGCGGCTGCCGCAATTGCCGTTGGGGCAAAAGATTACGCTGGCGCGGAGAGGTCCGGCGCGGCTAGCGGGAGCGTTGGTGGCGGAAGGGCACACGCAACTGTTGGCGGTGGCGCTGGATAATTCGCGGTTAACGGAAGCGCAGATTTTGAAAGCGCTGGCGCAGGAGAAAAGCCCGGCGGCGGTGCCGTATGCGATCGCGCATCACCGGAAATGGTCGGAACTTTATAATGTGCGGCTGGCGCTGGTGCGGCATCCGCTGGCGCCATTGGCGAGTGTGTTGGCGTACTTGCCGGAATTGACGGTGAGTGATTTACGGGAGCTGGCTGCGCCGGGAATTTTGCCGGAAGCGTTGCGGAAATATTTGCAGGCGGAAGTGGCGCGGCGGATCAGTCGTGGTAAGCAGTTTTCTGACGCGCCAAAGACCGCGGGGTCGGATAGACGCGAATAGTTGGTGGGCAATTGCCGAAGCGACGCTATTCGTTGTCGATGATGGTCGCGCGCACTACACAAGTCACGCTTCATGACAATTGGACTGGTAGCGGGAACAAAACACGCGCGTGCGGCGTCGTATGCTTGTGAACGAAGCAAGCGTATGCTGTAGCCATCCGAGCGGCGATCTCGACCTGGCGCCGCGGAACGAAATCTCTGGCAGGAGGTTTCACCAGGTCTATGGCGACCAGCGACCCTCTCTCGCGGCGAACCGAGCGCAGACGTGCCGCGCGCTTCAGCTATCGAGCCGAACTCGAAATCGAGTGGGGCTCGGCGATGCTGCGCGGAAGCACGCGCGACTTAAGCGCGAGCGGAATGTTTATCGAGGCGGCGGATACGCTGTGGGTGGGCGCGGGATTTACCGCGCGATTGAATGTGGATCATCCGGTGAAGCTGGATTGTTCGGTGAAACGCGTGGAACCGGGACGCGGCATGGGCGTTACTGTAGATCTTTCGAAAAAGGAAACGCAGCAGCAGTATCAGGAACTGCTTTCGAAAATCGCATCCTCACACCCGTAAGAGATGTTCCCTCCTATTTATTTCTGAGGCGAGCCGTTTGCATTGGCGGCGTTTTCCGTGGCTACGTTTATACTGGTGCCGATGACCCGATGCGTTGATTGTGGCTCGGAGAAAATCGCGGATCAGTGTCCAGCATGCGGATTAACTTCCGCGGCGGCGGAGTTGGTATTCCGGCGCAGGCTGGTGAACCGGACGGCGATATTTCTGGTGGGTTCGCTGCTGTTTCCGTACGTGAGCCAACTTTATCCGCCGCTGGATCTGGATTTGATGCTGGTGTTTTTTGGTCTGCTGTTTTTTGTGGCGCTGACGCTGGCGTTTTTTCTGGAGCGGCGGGCGCGCAAGCGGCAGGAGCTGGAAATTCTGAAGCGGATTTATTCCGGATTTATTCCGCTGCCGTGGCTTTTGGCTGCGGCGCTGTTTTTGAATGGCAAGTTCGATAATCCGAAAAACATTGTGTATCACCCGACGGTGGTGGAGAACCGTTTTTATATGAAGGGACTGTTGCGGGGAAGCCGGCGGCTGTTTGTGGATGGCTGGAGGCTGGGGCAGAAAATTGAGCGGCTGCCGGTAGATGCGGACGATTTCGACCGGTTTCAGGATGGCGATGCGGTGGTGGTCGGCGTCGAGCCCGGGCTGCTGGGGATACCGTGGTATTACGGAGTATACCGGCGGTGAGTTGAGGATGTAGCGCGAAAGAATCGCGTGGCGAAATTAATAGAGAGATTTTCCGTCTGGGCGGAGCGGGATTTGTAGTTCGACGACGGCGCCTTTGGGTAAGCGGAAGCGCAGACGGTCCAGCGAGCCAACGTCGCGTTCTTTCCATTCAGTGACATCGAGCGGTTCAGAAGGCTTGTCCGAGTTGGAGAAGGCGACGTTTTCTTTCTGGACGTCCACGGTTTTCGGGTCGATGTCGTAAACTTCCTGCTGATTCAGATCGATCAAGAGATAGCGCTTCCATATCCGCAGCAAAAGCTGACCGCGTTTTTCCGCGTGATACATGTTCCAAGAGATGGGTGGGCCGTCGTTCAGTTTCACGATGGCGAAGCTGACGGATTTCCAAACGGGCTTTTCCTGTGCGCGCGCAGGCAGGGATGTGCAGATTGCCGATAAAACGAAAATCAGGACGCGCAGGAATTTAGGCATGGTCAGCGAAAGTGGCGAGCGGCGAAATGAAGTTTACGCTGCGAAGGGATGAGCGGCAAGTCTGCGCGTCGGCGGTCCGGAACTCGAGTTGGCGATAAGCTAGTGCTGCGAGGGCGCTGACGTCGTTGGCGTGGTCGGAGGCGCGGCAGCGGACGGTTTCTGGTCGGATTTGTCGGATTTGGAGGCGCGAGAAAGTTGGGCGAAATCCTTAACGTAGGCACGCAGGCCGAAGTCGGGAGTTATTTTGGAATATCCAGAGACTAGCTGATCTTTGTAGCGATCCTGAAACCAATCGAGGGCATCGGTGGGATCAAGATCGAAGAGGGAAAGGTCGGAGTTTTCCATGGTGAGTTTGCCAAAACGCAGGCGGCCGCCGCGAAAGGCCATGTAGTTACCTTTTTCCCAGGGATCATTTTTCTCAGCAGCGCCAAAAATCGTGATGATTTTGCCCTTTTCGACGCGCACGGCGGTGACGACGCCTTGGATGTGAGGCGGGGGAAGCAATTGGGCCAAATCTAAGATTAGGTCATTCTTGTCGGTGTCGATGCCGTCGACTTTGCTGGTGTCCAGGACGTTGACAAGTTCGACGCCGAAAAGGTTCATGATGCCTTTCACTGGAATTTTGAAGGCTTTGACTTTTTCGCTGTGAATGCGGATTTTGCCGTCTTTGGTGGGGCTAAGCGAGCCAAGGGTTTCGAAGGGCACATCGCCTTTGCTGTGTAGCTTGCCTTTGACGCGCACATTGCTGCCTTCGACGGTGACGGTCAAATCTTTCAAGTGGAGAACTCGGTTTGATAAACACGTAAGTGTTCATCACGGCGGCGAGAGCTTCGGGCGTGATGCTGATTCGAGCGGATTTTGCTTTGACCATGAAGGAAGTTTTGTCGTCGAAATTGGGCATGGGATTGTTGCCGGTGGGCAGAAATTCGCCATTGAGGAACTCGATATTCGCGGCGATAGAGGTGGAGAAGCGGAACAGGACGTTGCGCATTTGCGCTTGGACGACTTGATTGGTAGGAGTTTCGGGCACGACTGGTGGTGGGGTGGCGGACGGCTGGGCTGGAGCTGGGGCGGTTTCGCTGGTTGTCGGAGATGCGGGCGCGGTCTTGCGGGAGCAGGCCCAAGCAAAGAATAGGGTAATTGTAAGGCAGACCGCGAGAACTGTGGAACGACGAACCGTTACGAAAAGCGAGCGAGAGGCGGACATGTGAAACTCCATGAGTGATCAAACAGCATCGCGAATATCGCGATGGGGCAAAACAGTCTGCCACAGCATCGCGACGAGGACACTCAGCAAAGACGTGTATGCGTCCGGGGACAAATCTTCAACGAAGTAAGCAAGCAACTGCAAAGCGAGGGCACCCGGCGCTATGTATAATGCCGAACGATGCTTTCTGCCAGGTCCCTAGCAAAACGAGTTTACCGGATGGTGGCGCGTGTATTTCCGCAGTGTTCGACTATTTCCCAAGCCGTGGCCTTCAATCTATTTTTGGCATTTTTCCCGACGCTATTGGTGGCGGTGGGAATCGCAAACACGCGGATTGGGGGAAAGACCAGCCTGCTCAATTTAATTACGGACCTGACGCGTTTTTTGCCGCCGGGCAGCCAGCAAATCGTGGCGCAATTTTTAGTGAAGCGCGGTCCGGATGCCTGGAAAATCGCGATTGTGGGCTGGGCGGGCACGCTGTTCGCGGGCACGCAGGTCATGAAGTTGCTGATGGAAGGCATCCATATGGTTTATGGCGACGAATTGAACGCCGGATTTATCCGCAGACAGTTGCGGGCCTTGTTGCTGTTGCTTGTGACCATGGCGCCGCTATTGTCTGCGGCGATCATTGGGGTGTTCGGACGGCCTCTGCGGCGGTGGTATGGAAGAGCGTTTGGTCATCCGAGTTGGTCGCAAGGGGTCTGGAGTGTGTCGTTTTCGATTGTGGCGATTATTCTGGCGGCAGTATCGCTGACCGTGATTTACCGCGTGGCGCGTCCGCGGCAAGAGAGTTTACGGGCCGTGTTGCCAGGAGCCATGGTCGCAACGCTGATGTGGTGGCTCGCCGATGTACTTTTTGGGTTTTATGTTCGGCAGGTGCCGTACAGCTTTGTCTACGGAGGATTGGCGGCGGTTATCGGATTACTGATCTGGATGCAGGTTTCCGCCGTCGTGATTTTTCTTGGCGCCGGATGGAACGCCGAACGAGCGGAGGATCGCAATAGAGGAAAAGCGCCGAAGGCCATGGTGCCGGGATAAGCCAAGTGCAGGTCGCTCGATACGGCAGGCGAGTCGTTGACACTAAAATTGGCCGGGGCGTATAGTCACACTAACGTGGTCGCGCAGTAGCCTGGCCGTTAGCGGTACAGCCGAGGGGTTAGCATTTAAGGTGGGTCGTATCGGGGTCCAGCAATGCGCATGTTGCGTTTGTCCGCCGTCGTTCGACGAAGCGGTTTTATCTACCTATTCTTAGGGTTTGTTTGTTGGTGCGCGGCTGCGCAAAGTCCCGCGCCGGCCACACCGCCTCCCCCGGTTTCCAACGCCGCACAATCCGGCGCACGCCGCAGAGGACCCGTCGCTCAACCTGCCTCCGGAACAGTGGCGCAACAGCCCTCACCAGCAGACGCTCCTGAACAGCGCCCGACCGACGAAGTTGCCACACACGATGCCCCAACAACCTTTAAAGTGCGGGTCAACCTGGTGCAGGTTCGCGTGGTGGTGCGCGATGACAAAGGAAACCTGATCCCCAACCTGCACCGCGAAGATTTTCAGATTTCCGACAACCGTAAGCCGCAACTGCTGTCCACTTTTGCCGTGGACACAGCGGAATCGCGAGCAGTGGCAGCGACTTCGAGCGAAACTGGAGATAGTTCGGAGGCTGAAAAGGCAGCGGTGATGGCGAAAATGCCGCAGCGGTTCGTGGCCATGGTTTTCGACGACGTGCACCTGTCACTGGAAGACGCCACGTTCGTTCGCTCCGCCGGCACAAAATTTCTGGATTCGCTGGCACCCTCGGACCGCGTGGGGATTTACTCCACTTCAGGGCAGACGACACAGGAGTTCACTGACGACCGAGAGGCATTACGAAAAGCGCTACTCGGAATCATTCCGCGGGGATCCAGCGTGGGTTTTCACGACTGCCCGGACGTGACCTACTACGAAGCGGATCAGATTGAAAACGTGAGGAACACGCAGGCATTTGCAGTGGCTACGGAAGATGCAGTGCAGTGCGCGTTCAACGGCGACGAGACGAAAATTGCCCAGGCGCAAGTCTTGGCGCGCGCCGCCACGTTTCACGCGCTTTCCACAGGAGATGCGGAAAGCACCTACAGCTACAGCCACCTGAGCGATGTCACGCGGCGGCTTTCCGGAATGCCTGGGCAGCGGGTGATGGTGTTTATTTCTCCGGGCTTTATCCCGAGCAGACTGTGGTCGGAAATGACCGCGCTGATCGACCGAGCGAACCACAGCAAAATCACCATCAACACCATCGATGGTCGAGGCCTGTACACTCCGGACGTTGGCGGAGATATTGCGGACCCGTCGCGCTTCAACGGAAACACTGCCGGGTTTACGGCTTCGTTCCGCGTACAAGCACAGTCCGCCCAGGAAGAAATTCTGGCGGACCTGGCACTCGGAACAGGCGGTACGTATTTTCACAATCGCAATGACATCGAAGAAGGGATGAAGCAGGCCGGAGCGACTCCGGCGATCACCTATCTACTGGGTTTCTCTCCGCAAAATCTCAAGAACGACGGAAAATTTCACGATATTAAGGTGACGCTGACCGATAAGCGCAAAGCTACCATTCAGGCGCGCCGAGGCTATTACGCTCCGCGCACCATTGCGGACCCCAAGGCCGCAGCCAACGCCGATATTGAGGAAGCCATTTTTTCGCAAGATGAAATAACGGACCTGCCAGTGCAGTTGCAGACACAATTTTTCAAGAAAGACGCGAATGACGCGCGCATCGCGGTGCTCATGCATTTCGATTTGAAAGGCGTGCATTTTCGCAAGGCAGAAGGACGCAGCAACGACAATGTGACGATCGCTACGGCGATCTTCGATCAAAACGGAAATTTCGTCACGGGTGGAGAAAAAATCCTAGAAATGAAACTGCTCGACAATACCATCGAGCGCCTGAGCCGCTCGGGGCTAACAGTAAAATCCAGTTTCGACGTAAAACCCGGCTCGTACATGGTGCGGCTGGTGGTCCGCGACTCCGAAGGCGCGCAGATGGCGGCGCGCAACGGGGCCGTCGTGATTCCATTTTAGTTGATTTCGTTTGTGTGTGTGAGGCGAAGATGAGCATTCGTAAACTAGCAAAGTACGTCGCGGCCGCTACTTTTGTTTTTTTGACGTTCAACACAACAAGTCTCGCGCAGGCACCCGCTGCGCCTGCTCCGGACGCGGCTGCTCCCAGTGCGCCTCCTCCCCAGGCAAGTTCCGCGAAACCAGGTAACGGACAGACCGAAGCAGTAATTCACAAAGAGACGCGGTTGGTGCTCGTCGACACAGTGGTTACCGACAAAAAGGGCAAGTACGTTCGAGACCTGGCGCAAAAAGACTTTAAGGTTTTCGAAGATAACAAAGAGCAGCCGGTGGTCAGTTTTTCAGCGGAGAGCGATGCCAGCGCGCCGGGCAGCAACCAGCGCCGCTACCTGATCCTTTTCTTTGACAATTCCACGATGGACGCCCCGGAACAGATTCAGGCGCGTGGCGCGGCGTCCAAATTTATCGATGCCAACGCCAGCGCGGATCATTTGATGGCCGTAGTCGACTTCGGTGGTGCGTTGAATATCGTGCAAAATTTCACGGCGGATGCGGCGCACCTGCAGGCGGCGGTGGCGCGAGTCAAGAATTCGGCAGTTGACCCTAACGCCACCCAGCCGGTGACCATTGCCTCCACGGGCATTTCTTCACTCAGCACTGCGGCTGCAGATTTTGGCGCGCGTTCGATGTTGCTGGCGGTGCGCAGCCTGGCAAAAAATCTGCGGAGTGTTCCCGGCCGCAAGATGCTGATCCTTTTTTCAGGCGGATTCCCGCTAACATCGCAAAGTGAATCGGAATTGACGGCGACGATTGACGCGTGCAACAAGGCCAACGTGGCGATCTACGCTTTGGATGCGCGTGGGCTGGTGGCCACAGCACCAGGCGGCAACGCCAGCAGCGAAAAGATGCCGACGGATGCGCCGTTGTCCGCTGCGAACTCGTACTCGATGGTAGGTCTGCCAGTTCATCGCGTTGAGAAATCTGAAATAGACGCGAA
Organism: uncultured Acidobacteriota bacterium; assembly: GCA_963786485.1. Classification (GTDB taxonomy): domain Bacteria; phylum Acidobacteriota; class Terriglobia; order Acidiferrales; family UBA7541; genus Acidiferrum. The sequence continues at coordinate 68,700 of CAWAZN010000024.1, read as the reverse complement.
AGCAAATCATGTTCCGCGACTGGTGGTGGCGAGCTATCCCGCCAAAGCCGATCCGCAACGGCCGGGAGGTGGTGGCGGAGGAGGCAGACCCGGAGGTGGCGGTGGCGCAGGCGGCACTGGTGGAACTGGAGGCACAGGAGGAGGCAAGGGAGGCGGGACCGGCACTGGAACCGGTACCGGCGGAGGCAAGGGAGGCGGGACTGGCACCGGACCTGGAACTGGTGCGGGTGGGGGCAGAGGGACGACCGGCACCGGTCGCGGCACCACGTCGGGGTTCGCCAATCCCTACAACTCTCCTTATTCGCAGCCTCGTTCAATCGTGCCACCCATCCTCGAGTCGACGGCCACGAACCAGCAAATTCTGGCGGCACTCGCGGAGGGAACTGGCGGATTTACCATCTTTAATACCAACGATTTGTTGGGAGGTTTGCAGCGCATTGGCAACGAGCAAAGCGAGTTCTATGTTCTGAGCTACACGCCGCCGGATTCGCCGGAGGGTAGTTGCCACACGCTGAAGGTGAAGGTTGGTCGCGGGGGCACTAGCGTGCGGGCGCGCAGCGGTTACTGCAACGAAAAAATTGCCAATCCCCTGTCTGGGAAGCCGCTGGAGAAGCAACTGGAAGCACACGCGGTGGCAGCCGAAGCAGGCTCGATTCACGGCACCGTGCAAGCGCCGTACTTTTACACGGCGCCGAACGTGGCGCGCGTGAATCTGGCGATGGAAATACCAGCCGACACTCTGCAGTTCAACAAGGACAAAGGGAAATATCACGCCAACGTAAATGTGCTGGGCATTGCCTACAACCCGGACGGTACCGTGGGTGCACGTTTTAGCGATACGGTGAATTTCGATTTCGAGAAAGATGAAATGAAGGAGTTCGTAAAAATTCCCTACCACTATGAAAATCAGTTCGATGCCGCACCCGGGACCTATAAATTGGCTGTAGTTTTCAGCGCGGGCGGAGACGCCTTCGGCAAATTTGAATCACCGCTGCAGATCGACCCGTACGACGGAAAGAAACTGACGCTTGGTGGAGTGGCATTGACCAATAGTGTGCAGGCCATCGGTCAAATCTCCACGGGACTGGACGCCGCACTCCTGGAAGACCGCACGCCGCTGGTGGTGCAAGGCATGCAAATTATTCCTTCAGGCACGAACCGATTCCGCAAGACCGACACCGTGGTTTTATATTCCGAGGTGTATGAACCGTTGTTGGCTTCGGACAAGCCGCCCATCGTGGGCGTTGGATTCCGCCTGATAAATCGGATCACGGAGAAGGAAGCGTTTTCGAGCGGGCCGATTCGATGTGACGGCTTTATTCAGAAGGGAAATACGGTGGTTCCGGTTGGACTGAAGGTGCCGGTAAAGGATATCCCGGAGGGCAGCTATAAGCTGATCTTTGAGGCGATTGACAACGCCGGGAATCGCGCACCGAACCGAACGGTGTTACTGGATCTGACCAATTAGCGCTGACTAACGAAATGACGCGAGCCGCGTCAGACTGTGGCGAACGCGCGAAACAGCGCCCTGGGTCAGGATAAATGCGGCTAGTTCGACGGAAGAACATGGTTTGGGTTCAGCTTGCCCGATGCGTGGCTGTGGCTGCGCTCGCTTGCGGTTGGTCCGCTGCGCTGCACGCGCAACAAGACGCGCCAAAACCTCCGACACCAACTACGGGAAATGGGAGCACAGCGCAGTCGTCGCCTCCCGCGCCCGATGTTGCGCCCCTGCGCGTCAAAGTGAATCTTGTTTTGGTACCCGTGGTGGTGCGGGATTCCTCTGGCAAGGCAATCGGAACGCTTAAGCGGGAAGACTTTCGCGTCAGCGATAATAAACATGCGCAAGTCCTGACGGAATTTCAGCTGGAAGAATCAGCGAAAGTCGATAGCTCTTCGGCAGCTACCGCACCCGCTGGCAGTTCTGGTGCAGTCAAGAATTTCGTGCCGCCGGAACGCTTTACGGGGCTTTTCATAGACGACATTCATCTCGATCCGGCGCAACTGTCGCATGTCACGAAAGCGTTGCAGCACTATTTGGATAGCGTCAATCTGGCCGATCAACGCATTGGACTGCTCACCAGCACCGGCCTGGGGCAAGTGGATTTCTCTTCGGATCTGGCAGGCCTGCGCGCCGCGGTGAACAAACTTCGCCCGCATCCGATGGCTGGCTCAAACATGAGGGATTGCCCGGATGTTTCTTACTATGATGCGGACATGATTATCAACCACGGAGATAGCGCGGCCCTGGAGGCGGCGATCGGGGAAGCTATCTCTGCGTGTGGCGTGAAAGACCCGCGCTCGGCAGAGCACGTGGCGCGCAATGCGGCAGAGCGGAGGTTGGAAAGCGGCGATCTGGAGAGGACCACGGTTTTGAGCAGCTTGGCCGGGGCCATCAAACGGATGGCGGCCGTCCCAGGGCAACGTACCCTGGTATTTGTGTCTCCCGGTTTTTTGTTGACGGACGGCGACGAAGAACAGGCGCGAATTATTGAATCGGCGGTTCGCCAGAAGATCATCGTGAATACCCTGGATTCGCGCGGGCTCTACGTGGACGTCGAAAATAATGGCGTCCTGCAGCAATCCAACGTGATGCTGGAACTTGCCGGTGCGACGGGTGGCACATTTTTCCGCAACAGCAATGGGCTTGACGTCGGATTGAAGCGCCTCGCCGAAGCTCCGGAATACGTTTACTTGTTGGGATTTTCTCCCGCGGATGTGAAAGCTGACGGGAAATTCCATCATTTAAAAGTGGAATTGACGAACAATTCTAAGCTAACGGTCAGCGCGCGACGCGGATATTATGCGGAAGGTGGGCAACCCGACTCTGCGAAAGTAGCGAAGGAAAAAGTTACGGAAGCGGTTTTCTCTCCCGCCACGATTCACGATCTCCCTGTGCAGTTGCGCACGCAATTTGTGCGTGACGATAAGCCGCTGGCGCGGTTCACGGTGGCGCCGACGATCGATTTGTCAATGCTGCCAGGGCGCCAAGCGGAAGGGAAGAGCAACAACGAGTTGAACATTGTGATGGCGGTGTTCGACAACAACGGCAAATACCTGACCGGTTCGGACAAAACGTTCAAGCTGAACTGGTCTCCCCGTGACGATGGGACGATGCCTGAAGGAGATTTACCGCACAGCAATTTTATCTTGCGCTCGGGGGATTATGCCGTGCGCGTGGTGGTGTGCGAGGCGATGTCCAGCCGCATGTCTGCTGAAACGATTCCTGTACATATCCCTTAACAGCGTTTTTGAACTTCGAAGTTGCCGAGGCACCCCGTCATGGTGCGTCTAACGCATTGATATGGCTAAGTCTAATGGGATTGCCAATTGCGGCAACCCGGGCTTGGGGCCGCAACTTCGAGCACAGCAAGGGGTTATTCTAGGCATGCCGCATGGCCCGCTGAGGCTATTGACCGCGATGTTGACTCTTCGCCGGGGAGCTTTATGAAATTGCCGCCGCACCCTTTGCCCGCCCGATTTCCCGGCGGCGCGACTCTTCGGACCACTCCAAAATCGCTGCTTGCGTTGATTTTATCGATCGCGTGCGTGCTTTCGCTGGGAGTGGATGTTCCAGCACTTTCCGCTGCGGCGCCTTCCGATAAAAGCAAAAAGAACAAGCAAGATCCGACGCTGAAGGGGCTGCCGATTACGGAGTTGAATGCTGATGAGGCAGTGCTGCATGCGCTGAATCGACTGGCCTATGGACCGCGACCGGGTGATGTCGAGCGCGTTAAACAAATGGGCTTGGCGAAGTGGATCGATCAGCAGCTGAATCCTAATTCGATCGATGATCGGGCGCTGCAAGCGCGTTTGGAGAATTATCCGACGCTGGCGATGTCTACGACGAAGCTGATCGAGGAGTATCCGCAGCCGAAGCAGGCGGAGAAGCAAGCGGCCAAACTGCAGGCCCAGAATGGGCAGCCAAGCGCGTTCGGATGCGGCGGTCGCGGTGATCGCCAAAGATGGGCAGGGCGCGGGACATCGGAGAACACCGCAGGGGTGGCGCCTGCCAAGGAGCAAGATCGGTTGGGCGCGGCGAATAATCCAACTGGGGCGAATTCTTCGGGTGCAATTTCTGCTGCGCCATCTCCAATGAAAGAAGACCCAGCCGTGGCCGCGGACTCCGCCAACGTTGCGACACGCGGTGTAGGTGGGAAGAAGAACCCGTTGAGTGGCGCGGACCCTAACGCGGTTCCTAAAGCGATTGCCGACGATAGCAAGAAGCCACAGAGGGTCGTGGAAGAACTGGCAATGGCCAAGGTGACGCGCGCGATTTACAGCGAGCGGCAGCTGCAGCAGGTGTTGGACGATTTCTGGTTTAATCATTTCAATGTGTTTGCCGGATAAAGGCGAAGACCGCTATTACCTGACGGCGTACGAACGAGACGTGATTCAGCCGCACGCGTTGGGGAAATTTAAAGATTTGGTTACGGCCACCGCGGAAAGTCCGGCGATGCTTTTTTATCTGGATAATTATTTGAGCGCTGATCCGCAGGCCGCAGCGCGATTGGCGGCGCAGCGAGCGGCACGCCAGCAGGCGCGTTACGGCAGGTTAGGCGGGCCTTATCCGAAGCCTGGCGCCAATCCGCAGACGCAAAAAAAGAAACAGGAACGTGGGCTCAACGAGAATTATGGCCGCGAGTTGATGGAGCTGCATACGTTGGGCGTGGATGGCGGCTACACACAAAAAGATGTGACCGAAGTGGCGCGGTGCTTTACCGGGTGGAGTATCGAGAAGCCGAGAGAGAATCCCGTTTTCAAATTTGATGACAAGGTGCACGACCCGAATCCGAAAGTGGTGATGGGAAAGAAGATTCATGCGGGCGGAATGAAAGACGGCGAGCAGGTGATCGATCTGCTGACGCATCATCCGAGCACTGCGAAGTTTATTTCTACGGAACTGGCGCGACGATTTGTTTCCGACACGCCCCCGCCGGCGCTGGTGACGCGCATGGCGCAGACCTACCTTGCCGATGACGGAGACATTCGTTCCGTGATGCGTACGATGATCTATTCACCGGAGTTCTGGTCGCGTGACGCGTATCGCGCCAAAATTAAGACGCCGTTTGAGCTGGTGATTTCCGCGGTGCGAACGCTGGGCACGGACGTGGATACGCCGATGCCGCTGGTGCAGTGGGTCGGGCGAATCGGCGAGCCGCTGTATCAATGCCAGCCGCCCACGGGATATTCCGACAAAGCGGATGCCTGGGTGAATACTGGCGCGCTGCTGAATCGCCTCAATTTTTCGTTGACGCTGGCCAGTAATAAGATCCGCGGGTCACGCTCAGACGTGACTTCGCTGCTGGGCACGGACGCCGGCGCAGAGCCGAAAGTGGCGCTGACCCGCGCGGTAGATGTGTTTCTGGGTGGAGCAGCGGCGCCGAACACCATCGACACTTTGCAGAAGCAGTTGGACAATCCGCAAGTTTTGCAGGCCAAGCTGGACGATCCGGCGAAGCAGACGGATCTGGGAGTGGTCACCGGACTTGTGCTAGGAGCACCGGAGTTCCAGCGCCGCTGAACCTGCAGCGTTTCTTCGCGCAGCATTTTTTGCGAAGTGCAGCCGCAAAGATGTTTAGGATGTTCGGCCTTAGGAGACGTGCACATGGGTTTCGCCACAAAGTTCGACTGTTGCGAAGGTTCGCGGAAGATAAATTTTTCTCGACGATATTTCTTGAAGCAGGGTGGCGTGGCGATGGTTGGCATGAGCATGATGCCGGCGTTTCTGCAGCGGGCCGTGGCGGCCACGCCGATGCCGAACAAGAAGCAGTTGGTAGTTTTGTTTCAACGCGGAGCGGCCGACGGTCTGAATATCGTCGTGCCTTTTGCGGAGCCGAATTATTACCGTTTGCGCCCCACGATCGCCATTCCGCAGCCCAAGAAGGGGGACTCGAACACTGTCGTGGACTTGGACGGCTATTTTGGTTTGCATCCCAGCCTGGCGCCGCTCGAGCCGATTTTCCGGAAAAATCAGCTAGCCATCGTGCACGCTGCAGGATCTCCCGATCCGACGCGCTCGCATTTTGACGCGCAGGACTTCATGGAGTCCGGCACGCCAGGCATAAAAGCCACCGACGACGGGTGGCTGGACCGCGCGCTGCAAACTATGCCCGAGGACCATGCATCGCCATTCCGCGCGGTGGCCATGGGACCCAACCTTCCGCGAATGCTGCAGGGCAATTCCGGTGCCATCGCATTGCCGGATCTGAAGCAATTTAAAATCCTTCCCCAAACCGCGGCAATGAACAACGTCGCGCAAGGCGGTTTTGAAGCGATGTATTCGCAGTCGGTCGACCACGCGCTGCACGGAACGGGCGCGGAAACCTTCGAAGCCATCGACATGCTCAGCAAAATCGACACCAGCAAATTCCCACCAGAAAACGGCGCAGTGTATCCGAATAATCGTCTGGGACAAAGCCTTCAGCAGATCGGGCAACTCATCAAAGCGAAAGTCGGCGCCGAGGTTTTGTTCGTGGATTGCGGCGGTTGGGACAATCACGTCAACGAAGGCGGCGCGCAAGGGCAGCTTTCGAATCTATTGCGAGATTTGGGGCAGAGCATCGCGGCATTTCATCAAGATATGGGCGACCGCATGGAAAATATCGTCGTCGTCACCATGAGTGAATTCGGGCGCACCGCGAAAGAGAATGGCAATCGCGGCACGGACCACGGCCACGCCAACTGCATGTTCGTCATGGGCGGCGACGTAAAAGGCGGCCACGTCTACGGGAAATGGCCCGGCCTCGAAGATCACCAATTAAATGATGGTCGCGATCTCGCTCTGACCACCGATTTCCGCTCCGTAATCGGCGAAATCCTCACCAAACACCAAGGCGTAAAAGATCTATCCGCGGTCTTCCCCGGCTTCGACAATAATCCCCATAAGTTCGCCAATCTAATCCGGGCGTAATTTTGGAGTGCGGCGGCTTGACGCCGCTTTCTCACGGTCCGATTAAGCCCACCGCGATATCAGCAATCCGTGGACACGTTTACGTTGTCAAAGCGGCGTCAAGCCGCCGCACTCCAAAGCATGCTACGCCGCGGAGCCACGGATGCGCATGCCGTAGAACGAACGATAGACAAAGAAGAACGAAACTGCGAAAAACAGGGCCGCCAGAATGTGCGTGAGGTTCTGTCCCTGTGATGCGGTCAATTGCACCGCCAACTCCACCGCCAACAAACCGAAGAGGGTCGTGAATTTAATCACGGGATTCAACGCCACGGATGACGTGTCCTTAAAAGGATCGCCAACAGTATCGCCGACTACCGTCGCATCGTGCAGCGGCGTTCCCTTTTGCTTCATCTCGACCTCAACAATTTTCTTGGCATTGTCCCAGGCGCCGCCGGCGTTGGCCATGAAGATCGCCTGATACAAACCGAAAATCGCGATAGAGAACAAATAGCCAATAAAGAAGAACGGTTCGACGAACGCGAACGCCAGAGTAGCGAAGAACACCGCGATGAAAATGTTCAGCATGCCTTTTTGCGCATACTTGGTGCAGATCTCCACCACTTTTTTGCTGTCCGCCACGCTGGCCGCCGCCGCCCCATCCAACTTTATGTTCGCCTTGATGAATTCCACCGCGCGATACGCACCTGTGGTCACCGCTTGCGTGGAAGCGCCCGTAAACCAATAAATCATCGCGCCGCCGGTAATCAGCCCCAGCACAAAAGGCGCATGCAGCAGCGACAGCTTGTTGACATTTTCCGTCAAGCCATGCGTCAGCGCCATGATGATCGAAAAAATCATGGTAGTGGCGCCGACGACCGCTGTACCAATCAACACCGGTTTGGCTGTGGCTTTAAACGTATTTCCCGCGCCATCATTCGCTTCCAGCAAATCTTTTGCGTGAGCAAAGTTCACGTCAATCTTGTAGTCGCGCTTCAATTCCGATTCGATCCCCGGAATCTGCTCGATCAAAGAAAGTTCGTAAACGGACTGCGCATTGTCCGTCACCGGACCGTAAGAATCCACCGCGATGGTCACCGGGCCCATACCCAGGAATCCGAAGGCCACCAATCCGAACGCGAACACCGGCGCAGCAATCATCAACGCGCTCAGCCCCATGTTGCTGATCAAATATCCAGCGGACATGAGCACCACCATGGCCAGTCCGATGTAATACGCCGAAAAATTGCCGGCTACAAATCCCGACAAAATTCCCAGCGAAGCGCCGCCTTCTTCAGCAGAAGTAACCACTTCTTTCACGTGGCGCGATTCCGTGGAAGTAAACACCTTCACCAGTTCTGGAATAATCGCCCCGGCCAAAGTGCCACAGGAAATGATGGATCCTAGCTTCCACCATTGCGAAGCGTCTCCGCCGAGCGTCGGAATAATCAGCGTAAGAAACCACATAGGTCAGCGCAATCGAAACCAGCGAAGTGATCCAAACCAGCGAGGTCAACGGCGCCTCGTAGTTCATATTGTCCACGTTGCCGTATTTCGCCTTGGCGATCAGCCCGTTGATGAAGTACGCCGCGGCGCTGGCAATCACCATCACAATGCGCATCACGAAGATCCACACCAGCAATTGCACCTGAACGGTGTTGGCCATGGCAATCGCCGTAGCCATCATGGACGCAGTAGCGGTATGCAGAGTGACGCCGGCAGGCAGGAAGTGCGAAGGCCCGATAGCCAGCAGGATGAACGTAATTAGCGCTACGCCGGTCACGCCGTAGGTTTCAAAGCCGTCCGCGCTGGGACCCACGGAATCGCCCGCGTTATCGCCCGTGCAGTCCGCAATCACGCCCGGGTTGCGCGCATCGTCTTCCTTAATCTTGAAAACGATCTTCATCAGGTCAGAGCCGATGTCGGCAATCTTGGTGAAAATGCCGCCGGCAATACGCAGCGCCGCCGCGCCCAGCGATTCACCGATCGCGAAGCCAATGAAACACGGCCCAGCGTAGTCACCCGGTATGAACAGCAAAATCAAAAGCATCATCAGCAATTCCACGCTGATCAGCATCATGCCGATGCTCATGCCCGCTTCCAGCGGTGTGTGATAAATCGGATAGGGTTTGCCGCGCAGGGACGCAAACGCCGTCCGCGAATTCGCAAACGTATTTACCCGGATGCCGAACCAGGCCACGCCGTAGCTTCCGGCGATACCGATCAAGCTGAACGCCAGAATAATGGGCAGCGTCACAGCGACCGATTTCCCGGGCACCGGCGAAAGCACACCAAAATAAAGCACGATGACCACGGCGATGAACAACCACAGCAGCAGTAGAAATCTACCCTGCGTCAACAAATAGGTTTTGCAGGTCTCATAAATCAGCTCGGAAACATCCAGCATCGACTTATGTACCGGCAAATTCTTGAGCTTGCTGTAAATCACTAGTCCGAAAACCAATCCCAGAACGCAAACCGCAATGCCGATGAGCAGCAGTTTGTGGCCATTGATCGCGCCGCTCAGAAAACTTACCGAGGAAAGATCCGGCAACTTCAGGCTGGCTTCGTTGCCCACGTCGCCCTTGTCTTGCGCGAAAGCCGACGCGCCGCCTAACAGCAACATCGCCGCCGCAGCTACGCCGCCCAACTTCGACGCGCTCAAGAGACTTGCCGCGCCGTGAATCCACGACCGGCCTTTCGTAAGCCAAGTTCTCATTAACGATCCTCCGTCCAAGTTCGAATACAGGGCCAATCCAGTCCCTGAAATTTCCACCGGCATAATCTTTCCGGCACACCAATTCGTCCGGACGCTGTTTTTCACGAGCGCCGGGGGAGCAACCTCACCGGGTTCAAACCGCTCCCGCTAAATGCAGGGATTCACAGCAATGAGTACGCTGAATCCGTCCGCCATTCGCGTTCAGGCGGAACCCCGCGTCCTCAGCGCACGGGCTTTCGAGCCCGAGTTTTATAACATTTCGCTTATGCCGGGTCAAACGCTGACTGATACTGGCGGGGTATAGTGGCGGGGCATCGTGACAGGGGAATTGCACGCACTTTAACGGTCGTGAAATTGGGAAGGTAGGGACTTTTCCAGTGGGTGCGATCGCAGCAGCGTAGTTAACGACTTAACCCAGTTCCGACAATCTCATCGACAACGCCAGTCCCAAACCAGTGGTAACATGCCTGCATCGTTCTGTAGCGCAACATTTGGTGGACGGAGCTGCATGGGTCCCGAACAACTGTCGGCAGTCGGCGTAAATAATCACTCAGAAAACCGGACGCGTCTTGATTCTACGCACGACAACCATTCGCGTCACGACCGGACGCGCCATGACGGCACGCGCCACGATTGGACGCGCCAGGAAGTCGGCGCAATTTATCGCACTGCTTTGCCGGAACTGATTTTCCGCGCCCAAACGATTCACCGACAATTTCACGACGCAGATCGTATCCAGACCTGCCAGCTTATTTCCATTAAAACCGGCGGATGCCCCGAAGATTGCGGCTACTGCCCGCAGAGTGCGCACTATGACGCGGGCGTGGACCGTCAAGGGCTGATGGATCCCCAACACGTTATTGGAGTCGCTAAAGAAGCTGCCGAACGCGGAGTCACTCGTTTCTGCATGGGAGCTGCGTGGCGCCAGGCGCCGGAAGGCCGCGAGTTTGAAAATGTTCTGGAAATGGTTCGCGGCGTATCGCAAACAGGCATGGAAGTGTGTTGCACGCTGGGGATGTTGACGCCAACGCAGGCTGCGAAATTGAAAGAAGCGGGACTCACCGCGTACAACCACAATCTTGATACGTCTCCGGAATTCTACGGCTCTATTATCACGACGCGCGTTTACGATGATCGTCTGAAGACTTTGGCCGCGGTTCGCGAAGCGGGCATCACCGTCTGCTGCGGTGGAATTTTGGGCATGGGCGAGCGCGAAGAAGATCGCGTCGGGCTGCTGCACCAGTTGGCGTCCCTCGAACCGCATCCAGAGAGCGTGCCAATCAATATGCTGGTTCGCGTAGAGGGAACACCGTTAGCTTCCATGCCCGCGCTCGATCCGCTGGAGATGGTGCGCGCCATCGCCACCGCGCGAATTCTGATGCCGACCTCTCGCGTGCGTCTTGCTGCTGGCCGGAAACAACTCTCGCCCGAGGCCGTGACACTGTGCTTTATGGCCGGCGCAAATTCTATTTTTGTGGGCGAAAAACTGCTGACCACTCCCAATCCTGGCCCTGATGAAGACGAACAGCTGCTGCACAGCCTGGGCCTGAAGCCGCTGGAGTCGCATGCCGTCTGATTTCGCGCAGAAATTTTCCGCAGATTTGCAAAATGGTCTTCGCGCCCTTGAGGCCCGCGATCAACTCCGCTCGCTCACGGAACTGAGCGGCGTGGATCTCTGCTCCAACGATTATTTAGGGCTGGCACAGCACCCGAAGTTGCGCGAGGCGCTGGTCCACGCAGTTACCAATGCCACGCGTGTGAGTGGCACCGCTTCCCGATTGCTTTCTGGCCAGGATGTGGCTTGGCATGATTTAGAAGAAGAATTCGCAAGTTTTGTCGGAACCGAGGCTGCGCTCTATTTTGGCAGTGGATATGCGGCTAACATCGGGCTGCTTACCTCGCTTGCCGGCCCAGACGACATCATTTTCTCCGACGCGTTAAATCACGCCAGCCTGATTGACGGCATTCGGCTTTCCGGTGCGCGCAAGCACATTTATGCGCACCGCGACCTCAACATGCTGGAGTCGCTGCTGATACAGTATCGCGATGATTGGGGCCGCAAGCTAATCGTCACGGAAACGGTGTTCAGCATGGATGGCGACGTCGCTCCGCTGCGCGAGATGGTTTCTTTGGCAGAGCGTTATAACGCGGGAATTATTGTGGATGAAGCGCACGCGACCGCGGTGCACGGTCCGGACGGCCGCGGAATTGCCGCGGGCTTCGCAGATTCGGAAAATATTGTCGCCAGGGTGCACACCTGCGGTAAAGCCCTAGCCAGTGCGGGCGCATTTGTTTGCGGTGGCAAGTCGCTAAAAGAATATTTGGTGAATCACGCGCGGTCTTTTATTTTTACCACGGCCATGCCGCCGTACATGGCGGCGCAGATTCGAGCCGCATTGGCGCTGGCCGCAACGATGAATGCCGAGCGCGCCTCGCTGCAACGCAATGCGGACCGGCTTTGTGCTGCGTTGCGCGCACAAGGGTGGGATACCGCCGCTTCAGCGACGCAAATTATTCCGGTAATTGTTGGTCAAAACGACGCCGCGATCTCTGCTGCGGAGTTTCTGCGCCACGAAGGATTCGCAGTTCGCGCCATCCGTCCCCCAACGGTGGCTACGGGAACTGCGCGACTGCGTTTTTCGTTGACCGCAGCGTTCGACGAGAAAGATTTAGTCCGGCTAGGCGAATCGTTGCAGCGATGGCGTGAGCTGCAACACGTCCCAGTGACGGCCGGAGTTGCTGCGGCAAATTCATGAGACATCACTTCTTCGTCACCGGCACGGATACCGGCGTGGGCAAAACCACGCTGTCTGCGCTGTTGTGCGCGGCGCTGGATGCGGTCTACTGGAAGCCCATTCAGACCGGCACGCTCGAAGGCTCGGACCGCGCCACGGTCATGCGGCTCGCCGGTATAGGCAACGATCGCACCCTCGACGAGGTCTACCAGTTCGTTCCTCCGGTATCTCCGGATTTGGCGGCGCGCTGGGCCGGAGTGGAAATCGATCTGGGGCGCATCAACATGCCCACCAGCCTGATGAACGATTGGCTGGTGGTCGAAGGTGTCGGCGGCGTGCTCGTGCCGATCAATGGCAAACAATTTGTGTTGGACATGATGGCTAAATTTAAATTGCCGGTGATTCTAGCCGCGCGCAGCAGCTTGGGAACCATCAACCACACGCTGCTGACGCTGGCCGCGCTGCACGCCGCGGAATTGCCGGTACACGGCGTGGTCCTGATCGGCGACCAGAATCGCGAGAATCGCGAAACCATCGAACGTTTTGGCCATGTGCGCGTGATTGGCGAAATTCCGCGGCTGCCCAATTTGCACCGCACTGCGCTCATGCAGGTTTTTCTGAACCATTTCGATCGCGCGGCATTCGCGCAATAATCCCAGGTAATGCCTGCAACCCTGAAAATCTGGCATCCCTTTACGAACTCGGCCCTTGACCCTGCGCCGTTGCACGTGGTGCGTGCCGAGGGCGTTTGGCTTCATCTTGCAGATGGCCGCAAAATTCTCGATGCCATTTCCTCCTGGTGGGTCAATCTCCACGGACACGCAAATCCGCGTATCGCGGCGGCCATCGCCGCGCAAGCGCAAAAACTGGAACACGTCATCCTTGCTGGCTTCACGCATGACGCGGCGGAAGAGTTGGCCACGCGTCTCCGCAAGTGGGCTCCGCCCAATTTGACGCACATGTTTTTCTCGGATGATGGTTCCACGGCGGTTGAAGTGGCCATGAAGTTGGCCGTGCAACACTTCAGCAATTCCGGGCGGCCGGAGAAAAAAGAAATCGTCGCGCTGGAGCACGGCTACCACGGCGACACCGCCGGGGCCATGTCTGCCAGTGATGATTCACCGTTCACCGATCCCTTTCGCTCGATGCGCTTTCCCGTGCACCGCGTGCATTCCGCCTACTGTTATCGCTGCCCTGTGGGACTGAAGCGCGAGACTTGCCACATCGAATGCGTCGACCAACTGGCCACGCTTTTGGAAGAACGTGGGCCGCACATCGCGGCCGTAATCGTCGAGCCATTGCTACAGGCTGCCGGCGGCATGATTGTGCACCCGGTGGAATTTCTGCAGAAGGTTCGTAAACTGTGCGACGCGCACGACGTGTTGTTGATCGCCGATGAAGTGCTGACAGGCTTTGGCCGTACCGGGAAAATGTTTGCGTGCGATTTGGCGGGAGTCGCGCCGGACCTGATGTGCGTCTCAAAAGGAATTACCGGCGGATTTATGGCCATGGGCGTGACGCTCTGTGGCGAGCACGTCGCGGCCGCATTCAATGACGACAATCGCACCCACACCTTTTATCACGGGCACTCCTACACCGGGAACGCGCTGGCCTGCGCGGCGGCTAATGCCAATCTGCAGATTTTTGACGATGAGCCCGTCTTTGACCGCATCGCCAGCATCGCGCGTTTGACTGCGGAGCGCCTGCCGCACTTTGCCGCTATGCCTCAAGTCGGCGACACCCGGCAAATTGGCACCATTGGCGCAATCGAACTGCGCGCGGACGACGCCGGATATCTCTCTGCCATGCGCCCGAAACTTTATAATTTCTTCCTGGAGCGTGGCGTGCTGTTGCGCCCGCTTGGCAACGTGGTTTATGTTCTGCCGCCCTATGTAATTTCGCCGGAAGAACTGCACCGCGCGTACGACGTAATTCAAGAAGCAATCGAAACACTTTTCTAACGATAGAGGATTTGATTGCTTTCCAAACTCAACGCCTGGAAACAGAAGATAATTATTTTCGCGGGAAGTCTCGGCGCTCCGGGATTGTTCCTCATTTCCTTCCTCGATTCTTCGGTCCTGAGTTTTCCGGTGATCAACGATCTATTGCTGATCCAACTCTCGCATCAATACGCCGACGCGCATGCCGCTGTACGCAGCGGCGGCGACGCTCGGTTCTGTGCTTGGTTGCATTCTTCTCTACTACATCGCGCGCAAAGGCGGGGAAGCCTTCTTCGAGAAAAATGCCGGGGTGCATGGCCCCACCGTGCGCCACTGGGTCGAACAAAACGGTTTCGTGGGCATGCTGCTGGCTGCGCTGCTGCCTCCGCCGACCCCCTTCAAAGTGTTCGTATTTGCCGCCGGAGTTTTTGAAGTGCCCGTCGGAAGTTTTACGCTGGCCATCTTCATCGCGCGCGTCCTGCGCTATTTCACCGTCGGCTACTCTGGCCATGCGCTTCGGCCACTACGCGCTGCCGTATCTCGTCCAACACAAACTGCAGGTAGCGCTGGTTGTGTTGGCATTAGTGGTCGTCAGCTACCTGCTCTCACGCCTGATCCTCCGCAAAAGGGAAGTCGCAAAGCACAAAGCGTAGCGCTGAAAAATGGAAAGGCGAATCTTCGAATTCGGCAGCGGCCTGCTTTGGAATTGCCCCGGCACCACGGTAAGCGTAAGCCCTTTAGAATCCGCACATACGTGTTCATCCATCGCTAAGTCTTTTAGAATGCGCACTTACGAATTTCAGCAAAATAACCCCTTTAGAATGCGCACTTACAAAAAAACCGGGGGAGGGGGCGAATATGTTAACCACATCACTGTGTGCGCTTTTGACTTTGGTAGCAAAGACTTCAGTCTGTGTTCCTCTGACTTCTGTGCGGCGTCGCCGGACGTCAAAAGCTCACGGACTGAAGTCCGTGCTACCAAAGGCCCCTGCGAGGGTCGCCTATTCCTCCGAAACGCGGTCTGCCCAGGCGATTCTCTGTGACGTGACTTGATGGGATTTATCCAAGTGGATTACCGCCGCGACTTCGTGGGCGGTTTCGTCGGTAGCGGCTGCCTTCATGTCGCGAAGTATCACCACCGTTCCAGTTGGCGAAGTTTCCACGCTAGCTTTGGGAAATTGCGCGAAGCGGAGAAATCGTTCCGCCGCAGTGGTTTTCTGTGCAGCTTCGAGGCTCGGCGACGGCTCAGGCTTAAACTGCGTCTCCGCGCTTTCCGGATCGAAGGATTCCACCGGACCTTCCATCACGGACAAAGTCTGCACACTGCGCGCCGTATCGACCACGCAACTCCACTCAAATGGAGAAAACCTCGCCGGGAAAGCGCCGACACGATCCGCGACTTCGCCGTGATAAGTGCGCGACCCCAGCAGCGCGATCACATTGCTATGAAAGTTAGCGCGAATCCCGAGGTAGATCAGAATAACCACGAACGCCACGCGCGCCGCGATGCGCCCGCGCGGTCGCTTATCGCGCGCGCCAATTTCCGAACTCACTAGGTGTAGCAATTCCGGCAGCAGCAGAGCAGCTAACAAAAAAGCCATGATCAACGGATCGAACTCCACCGCCCAATCCAGTGCGAAACGTCGGGAACTAAACGGCCAAAGCAGCGTGGCGCCCTGTGTGCCACAAACGTCCAACACTAGATGAAGACACGCGGCCGCCAGCCCCATCGCGAATGCGTTCGCAGCGGAAAATCTCGCGCGCAAATCATTGCTACCCGCAAAATGATAGGCGATTCCGAAAAGCGCAGCGAAAATTACAGCGGCCGGCAGGGAATGCGTATATGTTCGGTGCCAGGTTAGATATGCGGACGCGCTGATCCACGCGCTAAGCGCATCGATGTCTGCGATTACTCCCGCAGCAATCGCTACGAGCCACACTTGTTTCGGCGCGCGCGGCCACGCGGCTCGCGCCAGCGCCAGCGAAGCCAAACCTTGGGTTGTGACGTCCATGCTCGGTCAGGCGACGTTCGCGACGGATTTATCTGTCGCACTGGGGACCAGCAGTTTCAGCGCGCGGGGAACAATTTTAAATTCAATGGGCAAACGGGCCATCGGTTCCCCATCGACTTGCGCGTAGACAGGATTGCTGTCCATCGGTTCGCAGACGATGGAATCCGACTTGTAGAAATGCACGCCGTCGGTTCCGCGCAGTTTGTTCAACCAAAGGGTGGGAAGGTAGCTCAAATACTTTAAACCGCTCTGCGTAGTTAGCGCCAAAACTTCAAACTGGTCTTCGTACAAATCGGCTTCTGTGGTGATTTTGAACGGGCCGCCGTAATTCTTGGTGCGACCGACGATGACCAGAGACGCGTCGATCGACTGCCCCTGGGCAACAACGCGGAAGTGCGGGAATTTGTAACGCAGCACTTCGCGCGCGCCTTGATACCAGTAGGCGAGAATGCCGACTTTGGCTTTCAGTTCGAGGTCGACGGCGTAAACGATCATGCCGTCCGGCCCGGCTCCGGCAACGCTGAGGAAGTAGCGCTTGCGATCCGGATTTTCGAGCGGTGTGGCTAAGCCAAGCGCAACCTCTTTTACTTGGCACTGCAAAAGTTTGCGCGTGGCACCGGGAATGTCCCACGGAATATCCAGTTCCTTGGCCATGATGTTGGCGGTGCCACCGGGCAAAAGCGCTAGCGGGACGCGGTGGCCGTTGGAGTGGCCGGCGAGACCGTTGACGACTTCGTTTAGCGTGCCGTCACCGCCGCAGGCGATGACCAGTTGGCGGCCCTCTTGTGTGGCGCGCGCAGCGATTTCCGTGGCGTCGCCGGGGCCGCGTGTTTCGGCGAGTTCGGCTTCGATGCCTGCCGCCGCTAAAACTTTTCTGGCGTCGTCTAACTGTTTGCGACGGGCTTTTCCGCTGTAGCCCGCGTTGGGGTTGTGGATGAGCAGGGCGTTGTGGAGGTCGGACGTCGTCATTTTTTGAGTGATGCTCCGCTTCTTTGCTGGGTGAAGCCGCGCCAGTCGAAACGCTGCACAGGCAGGAATGCCTGTGCTACTTAAACCCGAGCGTCCATTCTATATAATATGCTGGGAATTCAAGTTAATGTTCTGTTGTTGTGCTCTGGGATGATTTGCTATGGCTAAGGCTGCTCCGGCTTCGATGGCTGCGGTAAAGAAGCAGATCGCCGAACTGCGCGATAAGCTGCGGCATCACGAATACAAATATTACGTGCAGGATGATCCGGAAATTTCGGACGCAGCGTATGACCGCCTGATGACGCGGCTGAAGGATTTAGAGAACGCACATCCGGAATTGATTACCGCGGATTCGCCCACCGTCCGCGTGGGCGGCACGCCGCGGGCGGGATTTGAAACCGTGCAGCATTCGCGGCCGATGCTGAGCCTGGACAATTCGTATTCGTATGAAGATTTGAAGGAGTTTGACCGGCGCGTGCGGGAGATCAGCGGCCAGGAAAAGATTGAGTACATTGCCGAACACAAGTTTGACGGATTGAGCATTTCGCTGACGTATGAGAATGGCGCGTTAGCGCGAGCGGTGACGCGCGGCGATGGGCGGACGGGCGAGGATGTGACGCTCAACGTGAAGACGATTCGCTCCGTGCCACTGTGGATTGACGCCGAGGTACTGAAGAAGGCGAAGTTGCCGGGAACTTTTGAAGTGCGCGGCGAAATTATGATGCCGCGCCGATCGTTTGAAGAGTTGAACCGCCAACAAGAGTTGGCGGGCGGCAGGATTTTTGCGAATCCGCGCAATGCGGCGGCGGGCGCGGTGCGCATGCTCGATCCTTCGATCACCGCTTCGCGGCGGCTGGAATTTTTCGCCTACTATCTGACGGTGAATGGGAAAGCGCCGTTTCCGAAGCATTCGCAATCGTTGGAGGCGTTGAAGGCTGCGCGGTTTCGTTCTTCGAGCGACTGGAAATTGTGTCAGGGAATCGATGCGGTGATCGCGTACTGCGAATCGTGGGACGAGCCCCGCACGAAGTTGGCGTATGAGATTGATGGCGTGGTGGTGAAAGTAAATTCCATCGCGATACAAAATGAATTGGGATTTACCGCCAAGGCGCCGCGCTGGGCGATCGCTTACAAATATCCGGCGCGGCAGGAAACTACCGTGGTGAACGACATTCAGGTGCAAGTGGGACGGACCGGTTCGCTGACTCCGGTGGCGTATCTGGAGCCGGTGCAGGTGGGCGGCGTTACCGTGAAGCGTTCGACGCTCCACAACATGGATGAAATCAATCGGTTGGGGTTGCAGATCGGCGACACGGTTTTGATTGAGCGCGCCGGCGAAGTGATTCCGCATATTTTGAAGGTGACCAAGGAAGGGAAGTCGCGCCGGCCATTCCACATGCCGGAAAAGTGTCCGGAGTGCGGGAGCACGATTCACAAAGCGGACGACGAAGTGGCCTATCGGTGCGTGAATGCCGCATGTCCGGCGAAGCGGAAAGAGTCGCTGCTGCATTTTGCGGCGCGGCATGCGATGGATGTGGATGGGCTCGGCGACAAGATTGTGGATCAGTTGGTGGACAAGGGATTGGTGAAGGATGTCGCCGATCTTTACACGCTGAAGCTGGATGACATCGCTGGGCTGGAGCGGATGGCGGAGAAGTCCGCGCAGAATTTGCTGGATGGGATTGCCGCTAGCAAGAAGACAGCCTTTAGCGCGGTTGATCTACGCGCTGGGGATTCGGTTTGTCGGTGAGCGAACGGCACAGCTGCTTGCGGAACATTTTTCGTCGTTGGATGAGTTTGCTGCGGCGAGTGAGGAGCAGCTGACGGAAGTCGGCGAGGTGGGGCCGAAGGTGGCTGCCGCCATCGCGGAATTTTTCTCGGAACCGGCGAATCGACAGCTGATCAAGAAATTGGACAAAGTTGGTATCAAACCGACGGCCGCCAAGCGCACTGTAAAGAGCGATAGGTTTGCGGGGAAGACTTTCGTGTTTACCGGCACGTTGGCCAATCGGTCGCGCGAAGCGGCGGGGGAATTGGTGCAGCAGCATGGCGGGAAGGTTTTGGGCTCCGTCAGCAAGAAAACGGACTACGTGGTGGTGGGTGCGGATGCCGGATCGAAATTGGACAAGGCACGCGAGTTGGAGGTGCCGGTTCTTACCGAAACGGAATTTGAGAAGTTGTTGTAGCACGATCTGTGGCTAGAGCAAGTTTGCTCTCCGAATTGTGAGTGATCGGCGGGGTTGATACCACCCACAGGCAGGAATGCCTGTGCTACGAAAAAATCGACCGCCTCAGAAGGCGGCCGCTACAACTGATATAATCGAATCGGCAGATGAGCCGGGTGATCGCTGGTTAGCCCTTCGGGACTTAACGGTCCCTCAGGGTAAACGGGAGGAAAGTCCGGACACCACCTGCGTAGCGTGCGTCGAAAGATGCGCGTGGTCAGGAAGAAGACCCTTCGGCTCGCTTCGCGGGCCTCAGGGTAAAGGGCAACGCGCCTGGTAACGCCAGGGGAGCGGTAGTACGAACGAAAGTTTGCGCTGCAGCTTACGGATAGTGCCACAGAAACTTAAACCGCCGGAATGAGCCGCACGGTGGCAGCTTGCAGGTAAACCTGCGAGACGTCTTCGATTGGCGTGCGCATTCCGGTAAGGGTGAAAAGGTGGGGTAAGAGCCCACCGCTCCGCTGGCAACATCGGAGGCACGGAAAACCCCGCGTGGTGCAAGGCCAAATAGGAGGGGAGAGCTAGCCCGGCTCGTTTGGACCCTCGGGTAGGCTGCTGGAGTCACGGTGCGAATCGTGACCTAGAGGAATGATCGCCGCGTAGTTGTGCGGTGTTTGCGATGCAAATCGCGAACGCTGTGTAACGACGGCACAGAATCCGGCTTACAGGCTCATCCGCCAAAATTTTGGTGATTTGCAGAAGCGAAATTACGGTCTGCTGCTTATTCGCACCCGGCCGGGTTCCACTACGGTGAAGGTATCTTGCAGACGTGAACCTAACCGCGACACCGCCTCAAGTACGGTTGCGGACTTCGCGTTGCGGGCTTGGTTGGGAAACCTTACCAAAATTACCCCGGCAGATGAACGACCGCGTGCGTAAACCAATTCTCCAAAGTCGCGGTCCTCTGTGATGAGCATTCGTTTCTCTTGCAGCGCGCGCTCCAACACTTGATCATCGGTCGCACCAGGCGCAATTTCGGCGATGGCAATTACGTCGTGACCCGCTCCGCGCAACATCTGAATTACAGGCATAGCGCAGCTTTCGTCGGCCACGAAGTTCATGCGTCAGGATTTGCTAGCGAGCGGATCGTTAGAAAGCAAGACGACTTCTTCGTGGGCGACGCTTGCCGCGCCATAGGCTACCGCTGCGCGGACGTCTTCCGTTGTGATGTGCTGGTAATCTTTCAGCAGTTCGTCCTCGCTTGTGCCTTCGGCGAGTTTACGCAGGATCAGCTCGACGGTGATTCGCGTCCCTCGAATCACTGGTTTCCCCATCATAACCGCCGGGTCGACGACAATTCGCTCGGTTGTCATTGCAATCCTCTTCGCAAATCATATCGCCGTTGCGACAACTGTGCCATAAGTGTGACACGAAATCTGTTGAAGCTGGCGAACACCGCTACGACGATTTTTGTGACGGCGACAGCGCAACCGAGGCTTCGGTGGTTAGCACGCGGAACACGAACGTCTCCTGAAGATACAGGCGCACGGCGGAATCGGTGTGGCTGAGATAGCCGATCGAAACGTCCTGGCCGAGGTTGAGTTCGAAATCGCCGCCGCGTGTGGTCAGCACGAAGGCGCCTTCGATCGCTGGCGCCCAAATCAGATTGCCTTCGACGATCCGCTTAACGTGTTCGAGAACGGGGTAGCCGTGATCGCGGGTTTCCGCCAGCGCCGTATATTCGTCGGCTCCTAGCAGGACGGAGTAGGGGCCGTTCACGCCCACGAGACGTAACTGGCTGAGCGCGTGGGCCACTGCGTCTGGATAATCGCGCACATCGGCGGGCAGCGTCTCGATCGGATTGCTGGTCTCTTCGCGAATCCCTTTTATTCCCGCGTCCGCGTATCCATTGAAGATGGCGCGATCTTCCGCGAAGGCTAGTTTCTTGGCGGCGTCTTTTGCGGGCTGCCAATCGGAGTCTTCCGAGCCGCGCTCCACGTCATCGATGGTCTGGCGGGCCAGTTCGAACGGCACACGTAACTCTACGAGGGGCTTTACCTCGCGTTGCCTTGCGAGGATTCCATCGGCGGGCGCCGCGATCGACCGAAGGTGGCCGGTCGCAACACCGGGCAGACGCAGTGCCCCCTGCCGCGGGAACATCCACGGCCCGTCGTCCCGCTAGATACCGCTTGAGTGTTCTAGTGGTTTCTTCTTCAATTTCCGCCCATGCGGCGTCAGAGATTGGCGCTAACTCGCGATGCAGGTTATTCATGTTTCTGTCCTTTAAGTGATCCTATGTTGAGAGTTCTCGGTGACGAGTCGCTGGCAGACGGTGTTGGAGGCGGTGCCGCAGGCGCGTCCGCCGCTGACGGTGGTTCACCTAAGTTAGAGTCGCCCACGCTCGCATCTGGCGGGTCGCCGCTGATGTCGTCGAGAAATGTGGATGACGGCGCAAAAAACAAACTCCCGGTAACTGCCTTGCTGAAATCGAGCAGACGATCGTAATTGCCGGGGGGGCGGCCGACGAACATATTTTGCAGCATCGTTTCCGTGATGCGCGGAGTGCGGCTGTAGCCGATGAAGTAGGTTCCGAATTCGCCGTGGCCGGGCCGCCCGAAGGGCATGTTGTCTCGCAGAATTTTTACTTCTTTCCCGTTTTCCTCGATGACCGTGAGCGCATTGTGCGCGAAGGCCGGCTTCTCGGCGTCATTTAATTCGATATCCGAAAGTTTCTTGCGACCGATGATGCGCTCTTGAGTCTCCGTTGGGAGGGCGTTCCATCCCTTCATGTCGTGAAGATACTTCTGCACGATCACGTAGCTGCCGCCAGCGAAAGCTTTATCTTCGTCGCCCACGATCGCGGCCTGTTCCGCTGCGCCGCCGCGCGGATTTTCCGTGCCGTCGACGAATCCGATCACGTCGCGATCGTCAAAATAGCGGAAACCGTGTACTTCGTCGACAACCGAAACGGCGTCGCCGATGCTGTCCATAATCTGCGTGGCCAATTCAAAACAGAGGTCCGGGCGTTTAGCTCGAATATGAAACAGGATGTCCCCCGGAGTGGAGACGGCATGCCGGCCGCCTGAACGAATTTCTTGGAAAGGATGGAGCTCGGCAGGGCGAGGAGCTTTGAAGAGTTTGTCCCAGGCGTCTGAGCCGAATCCAACGACGCATGTGAGGCCGGCTTCCACGTCGCGGAACTCGACCGCGCGGACGAGTCCTGCCAAATCCGCACAGAAGGAGCGCACTGCCGCATAGTTCGCCTGCTCCGGGCGGATGGAGACCACCAGAAAAATCGCCGCGCGCGTGAGCGGTCCGACCACTCCCTGCGGGAGGACGATCTCGTTTAGTTCTTTGGGTGCGTCCATAGTCTCAGTCTCTGTCGGCGAGGACCGCCATCCGCTTGAGTATTTTCATAGATGTACCTGACGCGGATTTGGCTCTAAAAATATGGGTCCCGGGTCCTCCCGTTCCTTGAACTCTCGGGTCGCCTGCCTCCAGCGAACGCACAGAGTACACCAATCTGTTTCCGATAAAGAAGAAACGCGGGCAAATCCGATCACCGCAGGTTTTTTCCAGGCTGGGATATCGAGCTGAAATCCATTATCTTCGTTGTGCGAATTTGTGCAGAGGGATTGAACATGAGTAGCGAAACTTCGAAGGCGAAAGTTCGGCGACGCTTGCGGCTGGGTATGGTGGGAGGCGGGCCAGGAGCCTTCATCGGTGCCGTTCACCGCATTGCGGCTCGATTGGATGATCGGTATGAGCTGGTCGCCGCGGCGCTGACCTCGGACGCGGCGCGGAACAGGGCTGCGGCGGATGAACTGCATATTCCGCGCAGTTACGGCAATTTTCAGGAAATGGCCGACGCGGAAAAGGAACGTCAGGATCGCATCGATGTAGTCGCGATTGTGACGCCGAACCATTTGCACTTCGCGCCGGCAAAGGCTTTTTTGGAGGCGGGCTTTCATGTGATTTGCGATAAGCCGGTAACCACGACGCTGGCGGATGCGCAAAAAATCTCCGAGATCGTAAAACGCACCGGGCAGATTTTTGGGCTGACGCACAACTACACCGGCTATCCGATGGTTCGGCAGGCGCGGGAAATGGTGCGCGACGGCGCGTTGGGGACGCTTCGCGTGATCCAAGTGGAATACGCGCAAGATTGGCTGAGCGACCAAGGTGGAGGCGACCGGGCAGAAGCAGGCGGAGTGGCGGACGGATCCGGCGCGCAGCGGTCCGGCGGGTTCGCTAGGCGATATCGGGACGCACGCGTTTAACATCGCCGCTTTTGTTTCTGGATTGGCGTGCATCGAGGTTGCCGCCGACTTGACGGCGTTTGTTCCGGGCCGAAGATTGGATGACAACGTCCAACTGTTGCTGCGCTTCGAAAAAAATGTGCGGGGGATGCTGTGGGCCAGCCAGGTTGCTCCGGGAAATGATAATCACCTGGGGCTGCGAATTTACGGCGACAAAGCGGGGATTGCCTGGAATCAGGAAAAAGCCAACGAACTTTTGTTTACTCCCTACAGCGAACCCCCGAGAACTATCGCGCGCAACGGTGCCGGGTCGCTGCCTGTGGCGGCGCATGCCAGCCGCCTGCCGAGCGGACATCCCGAAGGTTACCTGGAAGGATTTGCGCAGCTGTATACCGACTTAGCGGAGCAGATTCATGCGCGGCTGGAAAATCGGCAGCCAGACGTTGCGGCGATGCTGGTGCCGGGAATTCAGGATGGCGTGGATGGGCTGCGCTTCATCACCGCGGTGTTGGCTTCGTCACAAAACAATTCGGCGTGGACGCCGCTACCGTAGACAGAACTGTCCAAACAATTTCCGTAGATTGATCGGCCGCAAACGACCGTTTGTACCGAACCGCTTTTTTTAAAATTATGGCAGAGTGTTGAGGCATGTCCGACTCGTCAGGTTCCTCTAGCGCGGGACTCGCACCGTTTCGCTATCGAGATTTCGGAATTTTTCAGCTGGCTCGTTCCCTAATCATCATTGCGCTTGAAATGCAGTCCGTTGCCATCGGGTGGCAGATATTTGCTACCACCAAACGCGCTCTCGATTTGGGACTGGTTGGACTCGCACAATTCCTGCCCGGCATTCTGCTTTTTCTGGTTTCTGGACATGTTGCCGACCGCTTTGATCGGCGAAAATTGTTGGCGGTGTGTTATGCGGGATTTGCGGTTTGTTCCACACTGCTTCTATTTATTGCCTGGAAGCACGCCGCAAATATTGCTGCAATCTACTCCGTTCTAGTGCTGCTGGGAGCGGTGCGCTCATTCAATGGGCCGGTGACCCGCGCGGTGCTTCCGCAATTGGTCCCCGAAGAACATTTTCAGAGTGCGGTGGCGTGGGCGTCTACTATTTTTCAGGGCGCGACGATTCTTGGTCCGGCGATTGGCGGCCTAGCGTATGGAATTTTCCATGGGCCCGATGTGGTTTACGCCCTGAGTATGCTTGCGGCCGTAGCGGCGACGGTTCTCGCTCTAATGATCAAAGCGCGGCAGGCGGAAAGGCCCCGCGAGCCGGCTACCTTGGCGACCTTTTTTGTGGGCGTAAAGTACATCTGGAACAAAAAGTTGATTCTCGGCTCAATTTCGCTGGATCTGTTCGCGGTGCTGCTAGGCGGCGCCGTAGCGTTATTGCCCGTCTTTGCGCAGGACATTCTGAGAACCGGCCCGTTGGGACTCGGACTTCTGCGGAGCGCACCGGCCGCCGGCGCTGCGGTGATGGCCATCACGCTGGCTTATCGACCACTGCGCAAACGGGCCGGGGCCACAATGTTGTGGTGCGTTGCGGGTTTCGGCGCTTTTACAATTTTGTTCGGCGCGTCGCACAGCCTAATGCTGTCTCTGCTGGCGCTGGCCTTGGTTGGCGCGACGGATATGGTCAGCGTGGTGGTGCGTGGCACGCTGATCCAGGTCGCCACTCCGGACGAAATGCGTGGGCGAGTCAACGCGGTCGATATGATTTTTATTGGCGCTTCGAATCAACTTGGCCAATTCGAATCAGGCGTCACGGCGCAATGGTTTGGTACGGTGCCAGCCGTGATCCTCGGCGGCATCGGAACGATCGTGGTTACCGGATTGTGGGCGTGGTGGTTTCCCGAACTGCGCAATGCGGATCAGTTGGTCCCTAAAACGTAAATTTCCAATTCAGGGATCAGGGCTGAACCAAAGATTTGGGCTGCATCGTCGTCGATGGCGTGGTTGGCAGCGCCCCTACTGGTGCGACGGGCTTTTCAGCGAGCGCAGCCGTCACGGAGGGGGGCACTTTGTCCGCATTTTTGAGCAGAACGCTCACTTGCCAAATCTGCGCTTCGTTCAACGTTCCCTTGAAACCGGGCATGCCGGTCATGCGGATGCCGTTCTCGACCTTCCAATAGGTTTCCCACGTTTCATCGTCGGTTACGCCGACGCCGGTCCACAGCTGCGGAGGTTTCGGAAACATTCCGGCAGCGATCGATGTTTTTGGCAGCCCGGGTAACCCGTGGCAGACGGCGCAATGCGATTTGTAGGTTTCCGCGCCTGCCAGAAAATTGGCCTCGTCCGCCGGAGTTTGCGGCTCGGGATGCGGAAGCTTATTCAAATAGGCATCGAGACCAATGTGTGCGTACCGCCGCTCAAAGGGCATCGGCGACGCGGTCACTGCAACGGGGGCCTGGCCGGTAGCGAAATACAGATGGATGGCAGCGCCAACGAGCAACACGCCAAGGATTATTCCCAAGATCAAACCTTTGAACATCGTTCCTCCGGTTGAAACGAGTAAAAGTTACGTGCGCCACTACTTGCTTTGACAATTCGTTGACGTACTGGCCCAAAATGAAGACTAGGTAGATGCAATATTTATTTCAAAGCTGTCCTTCGCGTTTGGGACTAGTCTAAAGGGATGTGGGCGATTCGCGCATCAAGGAAATACGGGGCAAAATTTTTAGGCGAATTGTCGTGCCGCCGATGGGTGGCATTGTCACCAAAATGCAACCGGGGCACTGCATTTCTCGCGATGTTGTAAGTGGCTCTGTTGCTGGATGTTAACAAATCAGCGTATGAAACCTTTGCCTTCGCCAAGCCGTCTCATTCACTAGGCGAAGGCGGAGATTTCCGGTACGCTGAGATTTATAGGTATTTGAAAGTTTGGCGGTTCCGCTTGCCGAGCTTGGGTCGAGCGGCCTCAGACGGACGCAAGCCTCCCAACTTCAATTGGTTAGCGATTTTGGTTAGTGACAGGAGATTAGTGCATGGGGCTGAATTCTACAGGTCTGCAAACGCCAGAGGTGGGCAGCGCCCCAACGGACCGTTTGTCCAGGAGTAATCCGCCCAAAAGCAATTGGTGGATTTGGGTGGTGGTGATTGTCCTGGTGGTTGGCGGAATTTGGTATTACCGCGGGACGCAGGCTAAGGCGCAAAATCCTGCAGGAGCTGATAGGCACGGCACGGGCGGAATGCCGGCCGTACCCGTGGTTGTTTCTGCCGCGCAACATGGAGACTTGCCGGTTTACTTCAATGGGCTTGGCACGGTAACCGCCTACAACACCGTCACGGTACGCAGCCGGGTCGACGGCGCCATCGTTAAAGTCAATTTCACTGAAGGACAATTCGTACACGAAGGCGACGCGCTGGTGGAGATTGACCCGCGTCCTTATCAAGTAGCGCTGGAGCAAGCCGAAGGTCAGTTGGCGAAAGACGAGGCGCAGCTGAAGGACGTGCAAGTGGACATGGGTCGATACCAGCTGCTGTACAAGGAAGGGGTCATTCCGAAGCAGCAGGTGGACACGCAAGAAGCTGCCGTAGGGCAATCGACTGGGTCCATCAAAGCGGACCATGCAGCTATCGACAGCGCGAAACTTAATATCACTTATTCCCACATTACGGCGCCGATCAGCGGCCGCGTCGGATTGCGTTTAGTGGATGTCGGCAACATCGTGCACGCCGCCGACACTACTGGACTGCTGGTGATCACGCAGCTGCAACCGATTTCCGTAATCTTCACCTTGCCGCAGGATCAACTGCCCCAAGTGATGTCCAAGTTGCATGGAAGCGGCCCGCAGCTGGCGGTGGAAGCCTGGGATCGCGACGACTCAAACAAAATCACCAGCGGAAAATTAGCGACCATCGACAATCAGATCGATGTAACGACCGGCACTTACAAGCTGAAAGGCGATTTTCGGGAACGAAAACGATGCTTTATTTCCCAACCAGTTTGTGAACGTTCATTTGCTGGTAGACACCAAACACAATTTAACGTTGATGCCGGTAGCGGCGATTCAGCGCGGCCCGCAGGGAACGTACGTGTACGTGGCTGGCGCCGACAACGTGGTGAGAATTGAGCCGGTGACCGTTGCGCAAACTACCGGCAACATGGTGGGCGTCTCCGCAGGCGCAATACATACCGGCGACAACGTGGTGATCGATGGGCAGGACAAGTTGCAGGACGGGACGAGAATTATTCCGAGTCAGGCTCCTACTCCGTCGATCAGCGCCGCAACCGCTCCACCTTCTGCCGCACCGACCCAGAAATCTCCTGCGATGATGAATTCCAAGCCACAGCCCGCGGCGGCGTCCGGTCATAACAATCCCGCGGCAACGGCGCCAAAATGAATCTATCGCGGCCGTTTATTCTTCGGCCAGTCGCAACGACGCTACTGATGGTGGCGATTCTACTGGTGGGTTTTGTGGCCTACCGGCAGTTGCCTGTCTCTGCATTGCCGCAAGTTGACTACCCGACGATTCAGGTTCAAACGTTTTATCCGGGCGCCAGCCCGGATGTGACCGCTTCCTCCATTACCGCGCCGTTAGAGCGGCAGTTCGGGCAGATTCCCGGCCTGAACCAGATGACCTCCACAAGTTCGTATGGCAGCTCGATCATCACGCTGCAGTTCGTGCTGGACTTGAATATCGACGTCGCCGAGCAGGAAGTCCAGGCGGCCATCAACGGCGCCACAAATCTTTTGCCAACGGGGCTTCCGAATCCTCCGATTTACAGCAAGATCAATCCGGCCGACGCGCCGATTATTACGCTGGCACTTACGTCGGCGACATTGCCGCTTTCCAAAGTCGAAGATCTGGCGGACACCACGCTGGCGCAGAAAATTTCGCAGCTCACGGGCGTGGGACTAGTCAGCATCAGTGGAGGGCAGCGGCCCGCGGTGCGCATCCAGGCAAATCCCACCGCACTGGCTTCGTACGGATTGAGCCTCGAGGATTTGCGAACCGCGCTGGGTAACGCCAACGTCGACCAGGCGAAAGGCACATTCGACGGCAAACATCAGGCCTACACCATCGGTGCAAACGACCAGCTAGTTTCCAGTCAGAGCTACGCGCCGATCATCATCGCGTACCGCAACGGCGCGCCAGTTCGGCTGACGGATGTAGCCACCGTATTCGATGGCGCGGAAAATGTGAAACAAGCGGCGTGGGCTAACACCAAGCCCGCCGTAATTCTGAATATTCAGCGGCAGCCCGGCGCCAACATCATTGCCGTGGTGGATCGCGTAAAGCGAATCTTGCCGCAACTGCAGACGGCGTTGCCGGCGGCGGTAAACGTCGAAATCCTAACCGACCGCACGGTGACCATCCGCGCGTCTGTGGAAGACGTGCAGTTTTCGCTGATGCTGACCATCGCGCTGGTTGTGATGGTGATCTTTCTCTTTCTGCGCAGCGTGCGCGCCACCATTATTCCCGCGCTCGCCGTTCCGCTATCTATCGTCGGCACTTTCGCGGTGATGTACGCGCTGGGTTTCAGTCTAAATAACCTGACATTGATGGCGCTCACCATTTCCACCGGCTTTGTGGTGGACGACGCGATCGTGATGGTGGAGAACATTAGCCGTTTCCTCGAAGAGGGCGATTCGCCGTTACAGGCTGCGCTCAAAGGCGCGGAACAAATCGGCTTCACCATTTTGTCGCTGACCGTTTCATTGATCGCCGTGCTGATCCCGCTCTTGTTCATGGGCGACATTGTTGGCCGTCTGTTCCGCGAGTTTGCCATCACTCTGGCGGTGACGATCCTGGTGTCCGCGTTTGTTTCGCTGACGCTGACTCCCATGCTTTCCGCAAAACTTTTGCGGCACACGCGCAAAGAGGACGAAGGCTGGTTTTATCGCAAGTCCGAAGAAGGCTTCGATGCGGTGATCGCGTTTTACGGGCGCACACTGCAGACCGTGCTGCGTTTCCGCACCCTCACCCTGATCGTCACGGTGGCTACGTTCGTGGCGACCATTCTTCTGTACATCTACGTTCCGAAGGGATTTTTCCCGGTGCAGGACACCGGCGTAATCCTGGGCATCTCGGAAGGTCCACAAAATATTTCGTTTACTGCGATGGCCGAGCGCCAACAGAGACTCGCTGACGTAATTCTGAAGGACCCAGCAGTGGAGAGCCTGTCTTCGTTTATCGGTATCGACGGCACGAATTTCACGCTGAACTCTGGCCGCATACAGATCAATCTGAAACCGCTCGCCGAACGGAAAATCAGCTCGTCCGACGTCATCCGGCGTTTGCAGCCAAACCTCGCCAAAGTCGACGGCATTTCGTTATTTCTGCAGTCCGTGCAGGACTTGACAGTGGAAGACCGCGTGAGCCGCACGCAATTCCAGTACAGCCTGGAAGATGTCAGCGCTAAAGAATTGGCGTATTGGACGCCGCGATTCATCGCCAAACTGCAACAGCAACCGGAATTGCGTGACGTGGCCAGCGATCAACTCAATCAGGGCTTGCTGGCAACGTTGACCATCGATCGCGATTCCGCGTCGCGCTTGGGAATTTTTCCGGCGGACATCGATAACACCCTGTACGACGCATTTGGGCAGAGACAAGTCTCCACGATTTTCACGCAATTGAACCAATACCACGTGGTCATGGAAGTCGATCCACAATTTCAGCAGGATCCCGATTCGCTGAAAAATATCTACGTGCATTCCTCCAACGGAACGCAGGTCCCCCTAAGCGCGTTCACGCGCTTTGAGCCGGGCGCGACACCATTGGCAGTAAATCATCAAGGCCAATTTCCGGTAGTGACACTGTCGTTTAACCTCGCACCAAATACTTCGCTGGGCCAGGCGGTCGAAGCCATCGACCGCGTCAAACAGGAACTGAATATGCCAGTAAGCATTCAGGCTACGTTCCAAGGCACGGCCGCGGCGTTCTTGAATTCTCTATCGAACGAACCTATTTTGATTTTGGCCGCGTTGGTCACTGTGTACATCGTGCTGGGTGTGCTGTACGAAAGCTTTATTCACCCCATCACCATCCTTTCCACGCTGCCATCGGCGGGCGTGGGCGCCATTCTGGCGCTGCTGTTGTTCCACATGGAATTCAGCATCATCGCGCTGATCGGCATCATCCTGCTCATCGGCATCGTTAAGAAAAACGCCATCATGATGATCGACTTTGCGCTGGAAGCCGAACGCAAGGAAGGGAAGACGCCGCTCGACGCGATTTACGAAGCGTGCCTGCTGCGTTTTCGCCCGATCATGATGACCACCATGGCCGCATTGCTGGGCGGATTGCCGCTCGCATTTGGCTCCGGCGTGGGTGCGGAATTGCGCCGTCCCTTGGGCATCACCATCGTCGGTGGACTTATTCTGAGCCAACTGTTGACGTTGTACACCACTCCGGTGGTTTACCTGGCGTTTGACTGGCTGTCGCACCGCTTTACTTTTAATTTCGGCAACTCTATCCCCACGGAAGAAATTTCGCACGGGGATTGACCCAGAGATTGACACAAGGATTGGCACTGGGATTGATAAGGGATTGATGCGGCGATGATCACAGGGACAAATTTCTCGGCTCCGTTCGTAAGACGCCCCGTCGCCACGACGCTGATCACCATCGCCATTTTTCTATCGGGAGCCGTGGCCTTCCGGTTGTTGCCAGTGGCGCCTTTGCCGCAGGTGGATTTCCCCACGATCGGCGTGGGCGCAAGTTTGCCGGGAGCTAGCCCGGAGACCATGGCTTCCGCCGTGGCCACCCCGCTCGAACGGCAATTCGGGCGCATCGCCGGGGTTACGCAGATGACTTCCTCGAGCGGGCTCGGGTCGACGAGCATCACGCTGCAGTTCGATCTAAATCGCAATATCGACGCGGCGGCACGCGATGTGGAAGCGGCCATCAACGCCGCGCGCAGTCAGCTGCCCACCGATCTTCCTTCGCAGCCGACCTATCGAAAGGTGAATCCGGCAGACGCGCCGATTCTGCTTCTGTCGCTGACTTCTGAAAACGTGCAGCCGCCGGAAATTTACGATGCTGCGGATTCGATATTGGCGCAGAAAATCTCGCAAGTCTCCGGCGTCGGGCAAGTTTTTGTGTGGGGCAGCGCCAGTCCCGCCGTTCGCGTTGAGGCCAATCCTCGGCAGCTGAATAGTTACGGGATCAGCCTGGAGACGGTGCGCAAGGCCTTGCAGTCTGCGAATGCCAACCTGGCAAAGGGCGCGGTGGCTGACAGCACGCGCACCTATACGATCACAGACACCGACCAACTATTTAAAGCTTACGAATATCAACCGTTGGTTGTGGCTGGAAACAAAGGCGCCATCGTGCGGCTTTCCGATATTGGCGAGGTTGTGGACTCGCTGGCCGATACGCGCAATCTGGCGATTTCCAACGGCAAGCACTCCGTGATTATCGCCATCTTCCGGCAACCCGGCGCGAACATGATCGATACCGTCGATCGCATTTTTGCGGAGATGCCGCGCTTGCGCGCTTCCATTTCGCCTTCTTTGCATTTGGACGTCAGCGTGGATCGCACCGTGACGATTCGTTCGTCTGTGCATGACGTAGAGATCGCGCTGATTATTTCTGTGATTCTGGTCATTCTGGTCGTCTTCGTGTTTTTGCGAAACGTCTGGGCCACCTTGATTCCCAGCGTGGCCGTGCCGCTGTCCCTAGTCGGAACGTTCGGTGTGATGTATCTGTGTAACTACAGCCTGGACAATCTGTCCCTGATGGCTTTGACCATCTGCACCGGGTTTGTGGTCGACGACGCCATTGTCGTCATGGAGAACATTACCCGGCACATCGAAAACGGTATGAGTCCTTACGAAGCCACCATGAAGGGCTCCAGCGAAATCGGCTTTACGGTAGTTTCCATGAGCACTTCGCTCGTCGCCGTGTTCATTCCGATTTTGCTTATGCCTGGAATCGTTGGGCGGCTCTTCCGCGAGTTCGCGGTGGTGCTCAGCGTGGCTATCGGCGTCTCGTTGCTGATTTCTTTGACGACTACCCCGATGATGTGCGCGCGGTTTTTGCGCCATGAATCCGGCAAGCACAACTGGGTTTATCGGCTTTCCGAGCGCGCATTTAATGGATTGCTGCATGTTTACGACATCTCTTTGCGTTGGGTGCTCCGTCGCCAGTTGCTGATCCTGGGACTTACTTTCGCCACTGCGATTTTCTGCGTGTACCTGTTCTTTCACGTTAATTCCGGATTTTTCCCGCAGCAGGATACTGGGCGTATTAACGGCTTGATTCAGGGCGATCAGGACCTTTCCTTTGCCGCCATGTCGCAAAAGATGCGCCACTTCAGCGACATCGTCCAGAAAGACCCCGGTGTGGACAACGTCTCGGCATTTACCGGTGGTGGCAGCGGCGGCAGCACCGCGCGCATGTTTGCCCAGTTGAAGCCGCTGGCTGAGCGAAAGATTAACTCCGACGAAGTGATTGCGCGCATTCGCAAAGCCGCTGCGGGAGTTCCCGGCGCAGCGTTATTTCTGCAGTCTGTGCAGGATGTGAACGTGGGCGGCCGCTTTGGCGGCGCGCAATATCAGTACACGTTGCAGGCGGATAATTTGGAAGATTTGTCTCACTGGGCGCCCATCATGCTGGCGCGCATGCAGAAAATTCCTGAATTGCGCGACGTGAACTCCGACCAGCAGATGAAAGGGCTGGAGACTTCATTGGTGGTCGACCGCGACACCGCTTCGCGCCTCGGCGTCCAAATGTCCGATGTGGACAACACGTTGGGCGACGCCTTTGGCCAGCGTCAGGTTTCCGTGATTTATAAAGGGTTGAACCAATACCACGTGGTGCTGGAAGTTGCGCCCGATGCGCAACAAGATCCCGAAGCGCTGCGTTCAATTTATGTTCCGTCGAACACTGGAAAACTGGTGCCGCTGAGCGCCTTCGCGCATTACGAGCCGTCGAACACCGCTTTGTCCGTAAATCACCAGGGAATTTTTCCAGCCATTACGCTTTCGTTTAACTTGGCTGTTGGAGCTTCACTTGGCCCTGCGGTAGAGCACATCCAGCAAGCGCAGCTAGAGTTGCATGTCCCATCGACTGTGCACGCGTCGTTCCAGGGCACCGCGCAGGCTTTCCAAGATGCACGTTCCTCGCAAGGACTGCTGGTAGTCACCGCGTTGATCGCCGTCTATATCGTCCTGGGCATTTTGTACGAAAGCTTTATTCATCCGATCACTATTCTTTCCACGATTCCCTCGGCGGGAATCGGCGCAATTCTGGCCATCAAAATCGCGCATTCCGATTTGAATATGATCGCACTGATCGGAATTATCTTGTTGATCGGAATCGTGAAGAAGAATGCCATTTTGATGATCGATTTTGCCGTGCAGGCGGAACGCGAAGAGGATCTTTCGCCGATGGACGCCATCTACAAGGCCTGCTTGTTGCGCTTCCGCCCGATTCTGATGACCACCATGGCCGCGCTGCTCGGCGCGCTGCCCTTGGCGGTTGGATACGGCGTGGGTTCCGAACTGCGCCGACCATTGGGCATCACGATTATCGGCGGCTTGATCGTCAGCCAGATGTTGACGCTGTACACCACGCCGATCGTTTACATCTATATGGACCGATTCCAGACGTGGCTGCGGCGAGTGTTTTTGGGAGCTAGTCATCATGCTCCTTCACCGGCCCACTCCGACTAATCTTTCCTGTGCTTGGAATATTCTCTACGAACTGCCGATCAGCCAGCCGGTCAGGAACACTAAAATCCCCCCAACCACCACTTGAAACGCTGCCTGTAGAAATGGCGTGTCCATATATTTGTGGCGAATGATGGCGATGGCTCCCAATTCAAACAACACGACGATGGCCGCGATCACCGTTGCAGTATGAAAATTGGAAATCAAAAAAGGCATGGTGTGGCCGATGCCGCCCGCAGTGGTCATTCCGCCGATCACTAGCCCGCGAATCCATGGCGAGCCGCGACCCGTGAGCGAGCCATCGTCGGATAGCGATTCGGCAAAGCCCATGGATATACCTGCGCCCAGCGATGCGGCTAGGCCGACGCGAAAGGCATCCCAGCTATTGTGCGTTGCGAACGCGGCCGCGAAAAGTGGCGCCAATGTCGATACCGAACCGTCCATCAATCCGGCGAGTCCGGGCTGCACCACTTGCAGAAGGAATAGCTTTTCGTGCGATTTATCTTCCGCGGCACGCGCGTGCTCCGTCAGGTGTTTTTCTTGCAGATCGCCAGCGGTGAGCTTGGTGTTTGCGTTCCTCGTCGGCCAGTTTGTTCAGAAGTTCGCGTGTCGAAGCGTCCTGAACGCGCGTGACCGCTTTGGCGTAAAAGCGCGCGGCCTCCATTTCCATGATCCCAGCTTGTTTTCGCGCCACGTTCACGCCCAGGGGACGGACCAACCAGGTGGGGCGCCTGGCAATAAAACCCTTCACATTTTCTCGGCGAATCAACGGGATGCGGTCACCGAAGCGTTGCCGAAACATGGCAAACAAGCGGTCGCGATGCACCACTTCTTCTTCGCGCATCTCTTCGAACATCTGAGCCGTTGCGGGATAGGACTCGCGAAGCGCGTCGGCAAATTCGCCATAGATGCGCCCATCTTCCTCTTCCGAAGCGATGGCCAGCGCCAGAATTTCTTTTTCGGATAAATCTTTGAATTTCTTCAGCATGCGCTTTTCCTGGACTTACGTAGTCCAAGAGAATCGCACAAACACAGAGAGGAGTCACCTTTACGGCGGAGCCAGTAGTGAGTCAGTTCGGTTGGCGCGTTTATCAGAACTTAGCCTATGCAGCTTAGAGCAAGCCAAGCTTCGAGCGGTCGCGGCGTAGGCAGTGGAAATCACAAAAACTCTGGAGTACCCTGTCCGATAGTCGGGGCAATTCGTTATGAAGTGCGCGGCTCGCGCATGGACGCTCATCCTTGCAGGATTCTTGGCGATGACACCGACTTGTGTTCGCGCCGTTGGGCAGGGCGGGGGACACGGTGGATTCGGCGGCCATGGCGGCGGACACGGTGGTCACTCGTCGAAGGGATCTTCTGCGGGGCACTCCTCAGGTCATTCGATTGGGCACTCTTTCGCACACATCTTCGGACATCACGGCCACGGAGCCAGTCCTGCGGCGCTAAAAGGAGCAGCACCGGAGCACGCGGAAGTTACTCCGTCACCGGAATCCGTCCTGCGGGTATTAGATCGTCAGCCGAAGAATCGGTTCGTGACGCGGCCACGCCTCGGGCTCGTCCCCCGGCGCAGAGTTTTCGGCTTTGGCGGATGCCCCTACGGGTGGTTCGATAATAATTTCCGCATCGGCGACCATTGGAACTGTTCTAACGATGGCTTCTTTTTCGATCCATTTTTCTGCCGGCTGGTTTTTCGGATCGTTTCCCAACGGCCGGGCATTTGGCGGCACAACATGGTTTGAAGATGGGAAGACAACCGATTCAACGGGCGATCCCCCAGCCGAACCAGACTCCAGCCGCAACAGCTCGCCATCACCGAGTGGTATGAAAGCCGAGCAGCGAATCACTTTGTTGCAGTTGCGCGATGGATCCATGTACGGCCTCACGGACTATTGGGTTGACGACGGCGAATTGCATTACACAACCACGTATGGAGGCCAGAACTCCGTGCCCTTCGAGCGCATCGATTTTGAGAGGACCGCGCAGTTGAACGCGGACCGCGGCGCGCCATTTGCCGTGCCGCCCCAATCAACGCCGCGCTAAAAACGAATTCTAGCAAGCCGGATCGTTGTAGCGGGATGCGGTCACCGAGCGTTGCCGAAACATGGCCAACAAGCGGTCGCGATGCACGACTTCCTCTTCACGCATCTCTTCGAACATTGCAGGAGTAGGACTCGCGAAGGGCGTCGGCAAATTCGCCTAGATACGGCCATCTTCCTCCTCCAGGCGATGGCCAGCGCCAGAAATTTCTTTTTCGGATAAGTCTTTGAATTTCTTCAGCACGCGCTTTTCCTACACTTGCGTAGTTCACAAGAGAATCGCACCGACACCGGGAGGAGGACCGATGTCCCAGAACTCCGTTTCTGGATAGCTTCCGGTTGCCGACCAGCCACGAACTTGGTTGCTTCCAGATCATTGGAGCGGAGAGCGAGATTCGAATTCGCGAGTGCATGTTCAGCCGAGCTTTTGTCGGACGCTGCCAAGGATTTCGTCGGAGAGTCGCGGATCGTGCACGGCGCGGGCCAATATTACGCCACCGATCAGCGCCGCTACCCAAAAGATGGCTTCTTTCCGGTCGCCACGCTTAGCGGAGAGAATGCTCTCAAGTCCTTGCTCAAACGCGGCTTTGAGTTCAGGGGCCGAGCGGGCCACCTCCTGGGCTAGGGCGGCCATGGTGCATCCGTCGCCTGGATTATCTCGGTGCCACCGGCTCAGGTACAGGTCAGCAAACGGTCCTTTGCTCTCCACACCGTTGCTGCGCTGCAGGCGCTCTAGCGAAACCTTTATGCCGTAGACAACGGCAGCCGTCTGGAGTTCTTCCTTCGAACCGAAATGAGCGTAGAAGGCGCCATGCGTCAGGCCAGCTGCCTTCATCACTTCGCTCACGCTTACGTTCTCAAATCCCCGTTCACGGAACAGGCGAGAAGCCTCCTGAACAATCCGTTTATGTTTTGCGGCGGTCTCTTCGACGGGATAGCGCATATTTTTTGTATCCCTCCATCTATGACAGTCATCATATTTGATGCCGGTCCTCCAAAAAGGAGACACTTTCCCCTCAGCCGTTCCGCAGGGGCCGTTGGGGCGAGCCGGAACAAATTGCCAAAGCCGTGCTCTTCCTCGCGTCGGAGGATTCCTCGTACGTCAATGAGGTCGAGCTGACGGTGGATGGCGGATTCACGGGTGCCCCGTTTGGAGCTCCCATTTTTCAGAACGTATTTAGGCCGCTCGGTAGCGAGCCGAAGTTGGCAAAAGCTCGCGCCCAGGGAAATCCGCAGTGAAGTCGGTCGCGAATAATATGAAAGGAGTTTTCTTATGCGGCAATTGCAACTAATAGCCCACGGCGAACCTTCCGATGTCATCGAACTCAACACGGTCCCCGAACCGGCTCTTGGTCCGGAGGATGTTCTTATCTCGATGGAAGCGGCCCCGCTCAATCCATCAGACTTCCTGTTTGTGCGCGGCACTTACGGCGTGCGGCCGGCCTTCCCATCCTCGGTAGGCGCGGAAGGTGTTGGCCGAGTCGCGAAAATCGGATCGAAGGTTGATGTTGCTCTGCGGGGCAAGCGAGTCCTGATTATCCCGACCTACGAGCAGGGCACCTGGGCAGACCAAGTTGTTGCCCCAGTGAGCAACGTCGTGCCAATGAGCGACGAAGCAGACCCGGTGCAGCTCTCAATGATCGGAATCAACCCTGCTACTGCCTATCTCCTGCTGAGCCGATACGTTTCCCTGATGCCCGGCGACTGGATCGGTCAAACCGCAGCCAACGCGGCCATGGGACAGTACATCATTGCACTCGCGAAGCTTGCAGGAGTCAAGACGTTGAATCTCGTGCGGCGAGAAGAAGCCGCCGAACAGGTGCGGCAGTGGGGAGGTGACCGCGTAATCCTCCAAGGGGATAACCTACACAACGATATTGAGAAGGCTCTCGACGGGAAGAAACTTAGCCTCGTCCTCGATACCGTGGGTGGAGCTGCCGTGGGTGAGTTGGCCAAATCGCTTAAGCCTGGAGGGTCGGTTGTTGTGTACGGCATGCAAAGTGGGCAGTTCCCAGCGATGCCGCCCAAAGAGCTCATCTACCGTGGTCTTGGCCTCCACGGATTCTGGCTCATCAATTGGATACGCACCGCACCGCGTACAGAGATCGAAGAGATATACCAGAAGCTCGGAGACCTCGTAGCTGATGGATCGCTGTCTGCCGCAGTGGAGCAGGTGTACCCGCTCGACCAGTTCAAGGAAGCATTCAGGCAATCTTTGAAGTCGAATCGTAGCGGCAAGATCCTGTTCAAGTTTTAGCAACCGCGGAAGCACGCTCATGCCACGGGGGCGATCCGGTCGGATTATGCAGAGGTGCGCTTTACCTTGGGAAACGCCCTGTCGCAGATAACCGGACGGTCTCCCGAGGGCGTCCGCTGAAAACCGTCTGCTACCCCAGAAAAGCACCTCAAGAACATCAAAGCGATTACGCGGATTATCCAGACTTAAGGATGAACCTTCGGACTATTGGCAAAGCGGGGTATCCACGCTACGACGGAATTTGAACCGCTATTTTGGAACGTCTGCGGACTGGATAACGAGCTAATCGGAAGCTATTTCCGGAGCCAGAAGTCCGGTTCTCGGAAGCTCCGGCTTCCTAAGTCCCGAACGACGTGGATAGACATGCTAGGTGTCGCGCAGTGCGTCACACCATAAAGCCTTGCACGCGGCAAAGATGCACGATACTCAGGCGATCTTCCGCGCCGATTTTATGCTTCATGCGGTAAAGATGATTTTTGATGGTCTGTTCAGACAACGAAAAATGATTGGCGATTTCTTTATTTGTGAGTCCTTTGGCCACCAGGGGAATCAGTTGCTGTTCGCGCCGCGTCAGTCCCATGCGTTGATGAATTGTGGCGGAAGGCACGGACTTCGCTTCCGTTTCGAAGTAGCGGAAGAGCCCTGCGCATAACTTGCCGGGGCAAACGGCGGCTCCTTCCCGCACTTCCAAGACGGCTTGTAGAATTTCCTCGGAGGACGCCTCTTCGGAAAGGTATCCACGCACTCCAGCGCGCACACACTGCAAGAAATGCGCCTCTTCGGTGGTCTTGCCCAGTAATACAATTTCTACGCCTGCCGCATTGGCGCGCACCGCTCGAATCACCGACAAATCTTCCAGTTGATCGCCACAAGAGGCCATCACCAGCACATCGGAATGCGTACTCGCTAGCAAACCGAGATCCGGTGGCCCGCTTTTGAGGCCAGCCACGAGTTGCAATTGCGCATTCTTGCGCAGGATCCGCGAAATCGTCTCCAGTTCCACTTCCGTGTTAGCCGCAACGAAAACACGTATGGCAGCTCGCGCGATAGCTTTTCCAATACCGAATGTTCCTGCGGACATCGCGCTTGAGGTCGCGGTCGATTTTTGTCGCGCTGCAGTGGCCATAAGTTTGCCCCCCGTCATTCCCGGCGTTCGCGCCAGAATTTCGCGGCACGCTCCGCATGCCGAATGTGGCGTCGGCTACAACCCGATCGCTGCGCACCCTCATGGCAATGCATTTAGAAAGCCGCAGGAATGAGAAACAAGGGAATGTCGCGGAAGCCGTAAATGGAAGAAAATAAAATCGTTAGCGATTGCTATACAAGAGGGAGCCCGAAAGCGCAGTCCCGATTCGGTACCAAATCGTGCGACCATTTCCGAATCGAACTTTTCGTCCTACATTCCCGGTATTTTCCCAACCAGTACTTTCGTACTATCCTTAAGCGCTTCGTACCAACTTTCGGCTAGGTACGTTTTCACTATAGGTTTTTTCTTGCGGCGGACGATACACTTACTGTACAGAATCATCGGTTTTTCAAAGAGGTATCCCGCAACATGGCAACCCAGCAGGACGTGATGGTCGACAAATTGACTCCTGGCGATATCCCCAAGGCGAACAATCCCCAGACGGAGCGACGCGGAACGCGGCGCTGCAAGATCACTCAACTCATGCGCGTGCGCCCTTCCGACCCGGAAAAAGATCACTTTGAGGATCTGCGCGGCTCCGTAAGCGTTTCTCGTACCGGCGTGTACTTTCACAGCAGCGAAACCGGCTACGAAATCGGCATGCGCCTTTTCGTTACCATGCCGTACTCGAAAGATCCCAGCGCCATGAACCGCGAATACCTCGCGGAAGTCGTGCGCCGCGACGCTCTTTCGAACGGTTTGACCGGCGTCGGCATCAAAATGCTGATGGAAATGGGCATGCAGCACACCATCAACCACCTCGCGCCGCCTCGTTAATTTCGCTGATTCGTTTTCCGGCCGCGACAACCAGATTACTGAAAACAAAAAGGGCGAATGACGGGAGTCATTCGCCCTTTTTGCGTTTTGGGGTGGTGCGAATCGATGGGCGCAAATTGGTGGTGCAAAGCCGATGCGAACGCCGCGTTACCTCTGCCCGATCGCTCCCAGCGCACGATGACGCAGAATTCCCAGCTGCCGGTTTAGCGGGTGTTTGCGGTGCAAAAACGTCAGCACCG
This sequence comes from uncultured Acidobacteriota bacterium, assembly GCA_963786485.1. Lineage (GTDB taxonomy): Bacteria > Acidobacteriota > Terriglobia > Acidiferrales > UBA7541 > Acidiferrum. The sequence continues at coordinate 27,895 of CAWAZN010000024.1, read as the reverse complement.
GCGGCCGTCGGGACGTAAGTTTGTTCATGGCGATCGTCAAGCGGATGTCCTTCCGGGCAAACTTGAGCCCCGCTTGAATCGCTTCTACGGCATCTTCGCGGCGTCCGGCCGTCGAATATACCTCCGCAAGGTTCAAATACAGCTGCGCCTGATTACGCTTCATGCGCACTGCTGAGTCGCACAGCGTTTCCGCTTCGCCCCACTTCTTTTCCGACCGGGCCAGCACCACGCCCAAGTACGACATGTAATAAGGGTTGTTGCGATCCAGCTCGGCCGCACGTTTCATGTGCGGCAAGGCACGATCGGCGTAGTTGTCTCGCAACAGCGTCAAACCGGTTTTGAACTCGCGAAACGCGTCCGTATCCATCATTGGTTCACCTCACGGAAAAAGGAATTTCTGGAGCGGATTCTGCCATCACGCTTAACATCACGCACCGCGCGGACGCGCGTAGCGCTCAACTGCATCAAGCCAGCGGTCTTCGCTGAGCCAGACGCGTTTGACAAGATTGTTCCGCTTATCCATGCCAGGCACGGTACAGCGAGAAGTAATGTTGCGAGGTGGAGATCCATTCCAGGCCGTTTTCAACCTACGCGCCTGCGCGCCGCGAATCTACTGCACCGCGGGACAGTCTTGGTACAGCGGCACTGGAGTAGTGGGGCCTTCGTTGAGGACAGTCATTCCAATTGCCTTTGCGGGGATCCCTGCAGTCAACTCTTGGTCAGTTTCTTCCAACCGCGTCGCCAGTCTTCCCAGTCTTCCAGTGTCACGTTGCACATTCCCTTGGCGGCCTTATGCAGCCAGCGGCCTTTGCGCCGCGCCAAATCTCGTCGCACATCCGGCACCGCGCTCGGCGTCCCCAGATGCATATTCGCGGTTTCCCAGCCCATGGCATACAACAGGCGCGCCTCGTCGCGCTCGGCCGGCAGGGAAGCCAGTTCAATGCGCGAGCAATCCGGAGCCAGCCGCCGCACCATCCATCGCCCATGGAAAAATACGAACGGATCGCGCACCCGCACCGCCCGCTGCACCAGTTTCAATCCGTATAGGTTTGCCGATGCCTTTTTCTTCACCCACACCCAAGCGGACGGCCGAATAGCCTTGGCCTCGCGCGCTACCTGCGCTCCCTCCCAAGCGGAAATCGCCAGGATTCGCGGGTGTCCCAGGCTGCCCAACCCCGCTATACGCTTTCGCAAGCTATACGCCAATTTGGGAGCCGGCAACGCCGCCTCAATCAGCTTACGTACCTCAGCTGGCGGCTTCGCGGTGTACGTTGCGCAGGCGTTCAGCTTTCCCCAGAACTTCACCGGATCGCGCAATTTGCTAAGCGCCATCAGACGCAGCCACTGATGATCTTCGGCCAGAACAAACGCCTTGCCGCCAGCCGCAAGTCCGTCCCGGTAACCTTCTTCGATCGCGTCCGCCGCTTCGCGCCGCGTCAGCGTTAAATTTTCTTCTTCGATCGCCAAGTACGTGCTGGCCGTTAGCCGCACCAAATCCAGCGTATACGCCGCCGGCCACGCCTCGTCCAAATCATTCACTCCCCAAATCAGCCGCCCCTCTTCATCGCGCCACGTACCAAAATTCTCGATGTGCAAGTCTCCGACGCCCAACACTTTCGGCGCGCGTGTGAGCTCGCCGCATACCTCCGGCCACAGCTGCAGCCAGCGATAAAAAGTGGCGCGGAAAAACGGAAAAACCGCCTCCGCCATGAAAGCATGTTTTAAGGAGAGGTCTTGCCGGACCAGCGGCACCTGCCGCTCCAGCCATTTTTCAAACTCCGCGGTAGCGGCGATTACGTTCATAGGGGTCAGTCAGAATGCGCAGGGAATTCGATGCCGGCCGCGACTCTATATCAAACGCCGTGCGCCGCGTGTTCCACGGGTTTCGTGCCGCCTTGCGCCCGAGCGCCGTAGATAGGGAAGCGCCCCGCAAGTTCTGCCACTTGTTTCCGAACGGACTGTTCCTTCTCCGTATTCCCGATCGCACCAAGAACGTCCGCGATCCATCCGCCGATCAATTCCATCTCCGCTTCGTGCATGCCCCGCGTGGTCACCGAAGGGCTGCCCAGTCGAATTCCTCCGCCCTTCATTGGCGGCAATGGGTCGAACGGAATGGAATTCTTGTTCACGGTGATCCCCGCACGGTCCAGCGCTTTTTCCGCGTCGGTCCCGGTGATGCCTCGCGAATGTACTTCCACCAGGAAGACGTGATTGTCCGTGCCTCCGGTAACGATTCGAAATCCACGTTTGGTCAGTGCAGCGGCCAGTGCCTGTGCGTTCTTCACCACTCGCTTTTGATACTCCGCGAACGATGGCTCCATCGCCTCCTTGAAGCACACCGCCTTGGCCGCGATGATGTGTACCAGCGGGCCGCCCTGCGTCCCCGGAAACGTAAGTTTGTCGATCTCTTTCGCAAAGGCCGCTTTGCTCAGCACCAGTCCGCCCCGCGGCCCGCGCAAAGTCTTGTGCGTAGTCGTCGAAACAATGTCCGCATGCGGCACAGGGCTCGGATGTACTCCCGCTGCCACCAATCCGGCGATATGCGCCATATCCACAAAAAATAGCGCGCCAACGGACTTTGCCGCTTTTGCAATGCGTTCAAAATCGATGATGCGCGAATACGCGCTGGCTCCCGCCACAATCATTTTCGGTTTATGCTCCTGCGCCAGCCGGTCGATTTCGTCGTAGTCGATGCGTTCGTCTTCTTTCCGCACTCCGTAAGCGACAAATTTGTACATCCGCCCCGAAAAATTCAGCGGATGCCCGTGCGTCAGATGTCCGCCGTGCGAAAGGTTCATACCCAGTACGGTGTCGCCCGGTTGCAGCGTGGACATATACACCGCCACGTTGGCCGATGTTCCCGAATGCGCCTGCACGTTGGCGTGCTCCGCGCCAAAAATCTGTTTCGCGCGGTCAATCGCCAGTTGTTCCACCTGATCCGCGAATTCGCAGCCTCCGTAATAGCGCTTCCCGGGATAGCCTTCCGCGTATTTGTTGGTGAAGACCGAGCCCATGGCCTCCAGCACTGCTTCGGAGACTAAATTTTCTGAAGGAATCAGCTCCAGCCCGGTGGCCTGGCGCACCGCTTCTTCGCGCAGCAAATTTGAAATCGCGGGATCAACCACCTCCAGCGGACGGTTCATTCTCTCGTTGGCATCTGTTGTGTGCGTCAAGGTCGCTCCGGACGTAGCACCAGCTACGCAGCCGCAATTTTAGCTGCACCGCAGCGAAATCACCAGCAAGTCACGTTGAAATCAACGTCCGCCGCTGGGCAGCCGCCCTTATCGCGGCATCACGTTATTTCGTTGGGTCACTTCGTCGGCTTACTTGGCAGTGATGCCTTCGCGAATATCTTGATATTGATTTTCCGTAAGCGCGCCCTTTGTCACCACATCATGCTTGTCCGTGTACGGCCGATTTGCGATGATCCGCTGCGCGTCGCGATGGGAAACTCCCGGCAGGCTCACCAAATCCGCTTCAGTGGCTGAATTCACATCGAGCGGTCCGTGGCCGTTGCGATTCCACCCCTCACGAACTCCCTGCGCTGCCGCTTTTGCATCGTCCGCCGCGGTCTTGGCTGCCGCGCCAACCTTGCGTCCCGCTTCTTGCAATTCTGGCTTGGCATTCTCGGTGGCCTTGGCCACTTCTTCTCGCGTTTTTTCATCACGTGCTTTTTGCGCCGCGGCGTCGCTGCCGCCCAATTGAAAATAGCCGCAGCCGCCCAAAAGCATCGCCGCAGTAACGCACCCAACACTCAATATCGGGGCCCAGTTACTCCATCGCAATGGCTTTTCGAAAGTCATGGTTATCTCCTGTACTTTCGATGCGCGCGACGGCACATTAGTGTGCGACCCTTTCGGAGACCAACCGCACGCATGTCTGCAAAATTTCGTGGTAAGAATGATTCGAGTAGTGTGAGGAAAAGCTCATCGCGCCGCGGTTCCCGTTCCAGCGGATTGATGCTCATCGCCGTATTTAAATTATTCAAAGGTGTGGCGCTGTTGGCCGTGGCTTTTGGCGCGCGCCATTTGCTCAATCACGATCTCGCTGCAAACGTCGAGCATTGGGTCGACCTGCTCCGCATCGACCCGCACAACCGCTACATCCTCTTGATCCTCGAGAAAATCGCCAAGCTCGACGAACACCGTCTGCGCGAACTGCGTGCCGGAACGCTTTTCTACGCCACGCTTTTTTTGGTAGAAGGCACGGGACTGGCCCTCGGGAAGCGTTGGGCAGAGTACGTCACTGTAATCTCCACCAGTTCGCTTATCCCACTGGAAGTCTACGAATTGGTCAAGCAATACTCGCCGCTCAAAATTGCCTTTCTGCTGATCAATGTCGCGGTGGTCGTATATCTGATCTTCGAGTTGCGCCGCAACCGCCACAACTAGTAACTAGCACAAGAGCGCAAAGGTTTCGCCCCGCTACTTCCACACCGCCAAAATCGCTCCCATCACCGCGTAACAAACGAACTGGTAGCCGGTGTTGATCGCAAAAAGCTTTGCGCTCTGATTCGCAAACAGCACACCGGTTAACTGCACCGTCGCCACAAACCCCAGCCATACAAACAGCGCCACTTTCACGCCATAGATCCACGGCTGCGCCAACGCCACGGGGTGGTAAGGCAAGGTGTCTCCATGCCGGCTCAGCGCATTCAGAAGCTTCGCCAGAACCGCCGCAGTAACCAGGCTGCCCACAAACGACGCAGCATATGCTGGGCCAGCGGACTTCTTCATTTTCGCCATTGCCGCCGTGTCGTTCATGTCGTACCCCATCTCCTTCACCCACGGTTTTGCGAACAGCGCCGGCGAGTACCACAAAAATCCCACGACCATCGCGGCCACCGCGCACACCAAGACCGCCACTAGATTTACGTCCATGTAATGCATTGATTCACCTCGGGCCAGTGAATTTACTTGCTACCGCCCGCGCACCTTGGGGAAGGGGGGCACGCGCAGGCGCATCGTAGGCCGCAATCAACTCTTTGGCAATATTTTTATGTGGGAAACAGGTGGTGGAGATCAGCCGAGATAGCGTTCAATATTTTCCGCGGTCTTTCAGGCCTTGCGTCACCGCATCGCGTAATCCATCCAGCATATGCAAAGCAATTTCCGGTTTATTCGTGCGGCTTAGGTCTGACCACAATACCGCGCCGCTCTTCGCATCCACGAGCGTCAAGCGCGTGAAGCCTTCGGGAGCAGCCGCTGCACCATTTGGAAGCAGCGCGTCATTTCCGCCTTGCGCAGACCGCGAAGACTTCAGACTCATGTCTGGCGGCGTGTCGCTGGGCGCACTGCTGATAAACGAGGATCCCGTTAACCGCAGCACCACGTCCGCCTTACTCGGTGCCTCGACTAACTGAAAGTGCCCCCAATGAGCCAGCGCCATGTATGCCGAGCGTTGCAAACCTGCGTCGTTTGCCTGATTGTCTACGTAGATCGTCTTCGCGAAAAAGACCTCATCCGGCAGTGTCGATTTCTTATTGGCCAGCGCGATTTGTGCCGCCGCCAAGAGCAGCGCCCCCGCAACGGCGCAAGCCAAAACTGTTGATCTTCCGAAGTCGACGCGCGTTCCGTGTTGCGAGGTGTTTGCCTTAGCGTTTATTTCGACTTTCATGGCTGGCCCCTGATGGAGAAATGCGGACACTGCGGTGGGGTGCTGTGTCCTGCGAAAGCAAATAGGGATCTCTCAATAGCAGATTACGTTTTGGCGCCGGGGTGCGTAACTGCACACCTGCCCGGAAGAAGTTCATCGTCCGAACCCTGTACGTCGACCGGACCTGCGTACAGTGCATCACTGTGCAAACTTATGCACCCTCGCGACAGCTACCCGCCGGACTTCGCTACAATAACCTCATGCAGCGGAAAGTCTTTTGGCTCTCCTTCTCCGCAATCGGAATCATTGCGGACCTCGCTTTGCCCTTTTGGTGGGCACTTCTCGCCACCATTCCCGCTGGCATACTGGCCTGGTGGATCGCCTACCGCTCCGACTGGTTTTAATACCCTATTTGAAAATATAAACGAAGACTCTGCGGTAGGATTTACACGTGCGGATGCCCGGCGGAGGCGCAGGCTGTTCACAGCCAACGAAAAGGCCGACATTGGGGACGGGTTTTTCCAGTTGGATGCATCTGATCTTTATGTTGCGATAACGCGCGGTTCAAAATTATTGGCTTTATGTTCGAAGACCATGCTGTTCAATCTGAGGCGAAAATGAGAAATGTAATCTACGCAATCAACCTTACCCTGGATGGCTGCTGCGACCATACCAAATTCAATCCTCCTGACGATGACGAAGTACTTGAACATTACACGCACCTCTTGCGAGATTTTGACCTGCTCGTCTATGGGCGTAAAACCTATCAATTGATGGTTCCTTATTGGCCTGATATCGCAAAAAGCCAGTCCGAGACAAAAGCGGATATCGAATTTGCTCAAACCTTTGTCTCCAAGAAGAAGATTGTTTTTTCACGATCATTGGCCAGCGCTGAAGATGAAAATACGAGAATTGTTCGTACGAACCTTCGCGACGAAATACTTAAACTGAAGCAAGAACAGGGTAAAAATATTTTAGCCGGCGGTGTAAATATTCCCTCACAACTTGTAGAGCTTGGCCTGATTGACGAATATCGTTTTGTCGTTATGCCAACCATTGCGGGAGAAGGCAGACGATTGATGGAGGGCGTCAGCCTGCCCGAGAAATTGCAATTGAAACTGGTTGAGTCAAAGCCTTTTAAATCAGGGTGTGTCGCGCTTCGTTACTTGAAACAGTGACAGAAAAAATACCCGAAATTTGCACCGCTCCCATTGAATTGACACGCCCACACGCCTCCGTTACGCTTTCGTGTTCGCTCAACACTTAATTTCATCACTATCTCGTCAGAAGGAATGAGGCAACTGCGGAATGGCTGAAGAGAAGCTCCCCACACGCGCACAAGATTTTTCGGAGTGGTACAACCAACTCGTGCTCAAGGCCCAGTTGGCCGACTACGCTCCCGTGCGCGGATGTATGGTCGTGCGCCCTTATGGTTGGGCCCTCTGGGAAAATATCCAGGCCGCCCTCGATCGGCGCTTCAAAGCCACGGGCCACCAGAACGTGGCCTTTCCCATGCTCATTCCACGCAGTTTTATTGATAAAGAAAAGCACCACGTAGAAGGGTTTTCGCCCGAATTGGCCGTTGTAACTGTCGGTGGCGGCGAAGAACTCGCCGAACCTTTGGTCATCCGCCCCACATCCGAAACTATCATCGGCCACATGTGGTCAAAGTGGATTCAGTCTTACCGCGATTTACCCGTCCTGATGAACCAGTGGAACAGCGTCGTGCGCTGGGAATTGCGCACCAAATTGTTTCTACGCACCCTGGAGTTTTATTGGCAGGAAGGCCACACCGCGCACGCCACGCGTGAAGAAGCTGAATTCGAAACTCGCCAGATGCTCGATATCTACACCGATTTCGCCGTGACTGACGCCGCTATCCCCGTCATTCCCGGTAAAAAATCGGACGCCGAAAAATTTGCCGGCGCGGACGTCACCTTCTCCATCGAAGCAATGATGGGCGACGGCAAAGCGTTGCAAGCCGGCACCTCGCACTTCCTCGGCCAGAATTTCGCGCAGGCTTTTGAAGTTCGCTACCTCGACCAAAACGGCCAGCTGCAACATTGCTGGACCACCTCGTGGGGCCTCTCCACCCGCTTCATCGGCGCGATCATCATGGTGCACGGTGACGATCAGGGCCTCGTCTTACCTCCGAAGATGGCGCCCATTCAGGTGGTCATCGTTCCCATCTACAAGACTGATGAAGAAAAAGGTAGTGTCCTCGACGCCGCCCGCAAATTAAACGCCGAACTCGTGAAAGCCAACATCCGCGTAAAACTTGACGAGCGGGAAGGGCAGAGCGCCGGTTGGAAATTTAACGATTGGGAAATGCGCGGCGTTCCAGTGCGTGTGGAACTCGGCCCCAAAGATGTCGCCAAGCAAGCCGCGGTGTTGGCTCGTCGAGACAAACCCGGGAGGGAAGGGAAAGTCAGCGCGCCGCTCGCCGATCTGCCGGTCGCCATCGAACGACTTCTCGGCGAAATCCAGCAAGCCATGTTCGATAAAGCGCTCGCATTCCGCAAGAGCAACACCCACGAAACGCAAACGATCGAGGATCTGAAACGCGCCGTCGAATCCGGCTTTGCCTTAGCCCCTTGGTGCGGCGGCGGAGACTGCGAAGCCAAAATCAAAGAAGAAACCCGCGCCACCATGCGGTGCATCCCATTAGAGCAGGAAGGCGCGCCCGGTAACTGCGTTGCCTGCGGCAAACCAGCCCCCGAACGGGCCATTTTTGGCCGGGCCTATTAGAATAAGTCGTAGCCCTTCTTGAGCGGGCTTCAGCGAGGCTGTACCAACTCGCGTGCGTCAAATTATTTGAGTCATATTTCGGCGTCCTAGCGCCTGCTAACGACGAATTGCGACGCGCCAAAGGCTGTCTCGGGATGTATCTCTCGGGATGTATCTGCGGTTGCATTCTCGGGGTACATCTCAGGGTTGCATTCTGGTTACACTCGCAACGCCTCCTTATCGACAGCCTGCAGTGCCAATGCTAACGTCAAGCAGCCGAGAAAATATCAGTTTCACGCGGTTTGGAGACCATCTTGTTTCTTCCCGTATCCCCTGACGGCCAGCGTCTGCGCCGAGATGACGCCCAAGCTACCGTTGCTGCCCCCCTGGCGCCCCTCCGTTCCCGCCAGCAGCGCGGCGAGGGTAAGCTCAAGACCATTCTCTTCCTCCTTTTCTTCGCTTCCATGATTTTCGTCGGGTTTCGCACCGTTCCCGCCTACGTCGCGGAGTATCAACTCGCCGACAAAATGCAGGAATCCGCCCGGTTTGCCGTAGTCACCAGGCAGAATGAAGATCAGATTCGCGAATCCATCTATAAAGTCGTCCAGGATCTGGAAATTCCCGCCAAAAAAGAAGACATCAAAATTACCAGCACCAACAATCTGGTGACCATCGCCATTGATTACAATGTTCCTGTCGATCTTTTGTTTTATCAGACCGAAATGCATTTTTCGCCCAGCAGTGCCAACAAATCTCTGTTTTAGCGCGGCTGCGACTGCCGCCGCTGCGAGTTTCGGCTCTTAAGCGCACGTTGCTCTTTATTTCAGCATCCAACGAACTGTGCCTTTGCTAGCGCGCAGCCTTACGCCACAATAGAGCTTCACACTGAGGGAGCACCGTTTGCGCATTCGTCTGCAAAAAAGTTTCTTCACCTCGATCCCCGGCCTAACTATTCTGGCCGTGCTGCTGGCCACCTTTCTCACCGCCGCCGGCGTCTTCACCTACTACTACGTCAAATATTCCCATGCCATCACCGCGCGTCTCTCCGGCCACATCTTGCAAAACACCACGCAGATATTTTCTGCTCCCGAAGAAATCTCCGTCGGCCAGTCGGAAACCCTTGACGCGCTCACCACCTATCTCGTCCGCGTGGGTTATCGCCCTGAACAAGACGAAAACGCCCTCGGCCAGTTCACTGTGCAGAACAACACCGTCGACATTCGTCCCTCCAAGCTTTCCTACTTCGGCGGTACTAACGCCCTGGCCGTACAGTTCGGCGCCAAAAGTATCCGCTCCATCCGTCCACTGGGTGGCGGGGCAGATCTCGGCTCCGCGGAGATCGAGCCTGAACTCATCACCAACCTCTTCGACAGCGCACGCGAGAAACGCCGCCCCGTCCGTTACGACGACCTTCCCCCCAATCTCGTCCATGCCATTCTCTCCGCCGAAGACAAGCGCTTCTTCGACCACGGTGGTCTCGACTTCATCCGCATCTTCGGCGCCGCCTGGGCCGACTTCCGCCACACCAGCCAGCACTATCAGGGCGCCAGCACCATCACCATGCAAGTCGCGCGCACCTTCTTCTTTTCTAACGAACGCACCTGGCGTCGCAAACTCGCCGAAGCCATGGTCGCCTTCGAACTCGAACACCGCTTCACCAAGCAACAGATCTTCGAGCTGTACGCCAACGAAGTCTACTTAGGCAACCGCGGCAGCTTCGGCATCCGTGGTTTCTCCGAAGCCAGCGTCGCCTACTTCGGCAAAGACATGCGCCAGCTCAGTCTTGCCGAGTGCGCCTACCTCGCCGGTATCATCCGCGCCCCCAACTACTACTCCTCCGCGGACCGCCATCCCGAACGCGGTGCCCAGGCCCGCGACCGCGTAATGACCCAAATGCTGGACAACAAGTACATCACCGAAGCCGATGCGCAAGATGCCAAGCGCGTCCCTCTGAAACTGGTCCACACTTCCGGTCTCCGGCAGCGAAGCACCCTATTTCGTGGACATGGTCAAAGACCATCTCCTCGACAAATATTCCGAGAGCGAACTGGGCACCGAAAATTTCCGCGTCTACACCACGCTCGATCCGGCATTGCAACGCGCCGCCGGAGCCGCCGTCGAAGCCGGTGCCGCCAACGTAGACAAACTGCTCGCCAAGAAATACGACAAGTGGAAAAAAGAACAAGCCAAAAAAGGCACCCTCGAAACCATCCCGCAAGTCCAAGTCGCCCTCGTCGCGCTCGATCCGCGCACTGGCGAAATCAAAGCCGTCATCGGCGGCCGCGACTACGGCCAGAGCCAGCTCAACCACGCCCTCGCCCATCGTCAGCCCGGCTCTGTCTTCAAGCCCTTCGTATACGCCGCCGCCTTCGCCAACGCCGTCGGCAATGTCCAGCCCGTCATCACTCCCGCCACCACGGTCGACGACGAGCCCACTACTTTCGAATTTGACGGCAAGGAATACACGCCCAACAACTACGGCGAAAAATTCATGGGCCACGTCACCGTCCGTGAAGCCCTTACCAACTCCCTCAACGTCGCCACCGTAAAAGTGGCCGAGCTCATCGGCTACGGTCGCGTCGTACAAATCGCTCGTCAGATGGGCCTCGGCGCCAACATTCAACCCACTCCCGCCGTCGCTCTCGGCGCCTACGAAATGACCCCGGTCGACGTCGCCGCCGGCTACACCGCCTTTGCCACCATGGGCACCCGCGCCGAACCCGAGTTCCTCCACCGCGTCATGCGCGCCGACGGCAGCACCTTGGAGCAATACACCCCGCAAACCAAAGCCGTCCTCGACCCTCGCGTAGCCTATCTCGTCGACAGCGTCCTTAAAGACGTACTGAACAAGGGCACCGGCGCCACTGTCCGCGCCAAGGGCTTCACCCTGCCCGCCGCAGGCAAAACCGGCACCTCCCGTGACGGCTGGTTCGCCGGCTTCACCTCCAACCTCGTCTGTGTCATTTGGGTCGGCTTTGACGACAATCGCGACCTCGGCCTCGCCGGTGGCGCCGCCGCCGCCCCCATCTTTGCCGACTTCATGATCCGCGCCACCAGCCTCCCGGCCTACAAAGACGTTAAGGACTTCGTCGCCCCAGAGGGCATCCAAAGCGTCCTAATCGACTCCGAATCCCTGGAATTGGCCACTCCCAGCTGCCCCATCACCCGCGACGAGGTCTACGTCGCCGGTTCCGCCCCCACCCAATTCTGCGAGCTCCACGGTGGCAACCGAGCCGCCAGTACCAGCGGCAACTGGCTGAGCCACATCTTCGGTGGCGGCGGCCAGCCCAAGCCTCCTCCCCAAACCGGCCCAGATGGCCGACCCTTGGCCTCTAGCGACGAGGGCGGCCCCGCCGCCACCCAGGTAGGGGACCCATCGGTAACCCCCGCCGAAAAGAAAAAGAATCCTTTACAGAAGATTTTTGGTATCTTTGGGGGCAAGAAGAAGGATCCGGAAAAGGCCAAACCTAACCCGGACTGAAGAGGTTCCCCATGAGCCGACTTTCAGTAGTAGTTCCTGCCAGCTTGCTGTTGTTCACTTTCTCGTTGTCGTCCTCGGCACAATCATTCTCGGATTCGGTTAACGTTGGAGTTGCGGAGCCGCCGCACGTCGCCGCCGTTCCGCAATCGCAAATGTCCACGGCGCAGCTGCCGCCTGCCGCGGATCCGTCCGTAATCACTGTTCGTCCCGAACTCACCGACGAACAGCTCGGCGATCTCTACATGGTGCGCAAGGAATATCGCGAAGCCTCCATTATCTTCAAGCGTCTCTCGGACGCCTCGCCGCGCAACGCCGTTTACTGGAACAAGCTCGGTATCTCACTGCATCAGCAAGCTGCGTTGGCTCTTGCCATCAAGTGCTATGAGCGCGCCGTTAAAGCCGATCCGCTTTACGCCGACGCTGAAAATAACATCGGCACCATTTGGTATCAGCGCAAGCGCTACGGTAAAGCCATCCGTGCGTACCAGAAGGCCATCAACATTCGCAAAGATTTGCCGGTGCTCTACAGCAACCTGGCGTACGCCTATTACGAAGATAAAAAGTACGATCAGTCCCTCGCTTCCTTCCGTCAGGCGCTCACCATCGATCCGCACTACTTTGAACAGAATGGCTCGCGCTCCGGTTCCATTCTTCAGGATCGCTCTGTAGATGATCGCGGCCGCTTCTACTTCCTGCTCGCCAAATCTTTCGCCGAGGCGGGAAATCTCGAACGCTGCATCATCTATCTCCGCAAAGCCAAAGACGAAGGTTTCACCGCGCTCGAAGCCGCCAAGTCCGACCCCGTCTTCGCCGCCTACTTGAAAGTTCCAGCCGTCCAGGAAGCCTTGGCTCCCAAGCCCACCGACGGCACCGTCCACTACCGCAACGCCGCCCTCGACCAACACTAGTCGCATCTAGTGCTGCCGACCCGCCTCCGTGCGAGAGTGCCGCACCCACTGAGTTTGTGGGCGCGGGTTTTGACTTCCGTAACCACTCCCGATTGCCAGCGACAACGCGCCGCGCTCAAGTGCGAGCTATCTTCGTTTTTCCTCGGCGAACCTCCGCGCCCTCTGCGTCTCTGCGTTAGATTTGTCGCCGGGGACCGCACCAGCTAGTCCGCAAGTGCAGTCTTCGACCTGCTTCACCTACAAACAAATCCACCCGCACATCCTCTGCTACAATGCACTCACATGGACATCCGTGTCCCCATCCGAATCACTACACTCGTCCTGACCGCTCTGGCCTTCCTGTCTCCACCCGCCACTGTCGCTCAACAATCCCACCACTCCTCCAATCCCATCGGTTCCCAAATTTATCTCGTCTTTCCCTTTGAAAACGCCGGTGCCTCTCCGCGCCTCGATTGGCTCGGCGAAGGCCTTGAAGAACTCACCATCCTCCGCCTCTCTGCCGCCGGCGAAGCCGTGTATTCGCACACTGGTCGCATCAACGAACTTGATCGCTACGGACTTCCGCCCGGCGCAAAACTAAGCCGTGCCACAATGCTGCGCATTGCCGAAGATCTGGACGTCGACTACGTCATCTTCGGCAGCTTCACCTCCGACGGCTCCAAGCTCACTGTCGAATCCCGAATTCTCCGCGTAAATCCCCCCGCGCTTTTACCGGCCATCACGGAGACCGGTCCCCTCGAATCCTTAATGGATCTGCAAACGCGCCTTGCTTGGCGCAGTCTCTCCAGTAACGAGCGTTCCTATCCGCTAAGTCTCGCTGAGTTTGCCAAGAAGCAGCGCCCGCTTCGTCTCGACGCGTTCGAACACTATGTGCGGGGCCTGCTCGCCAGCGAAGACGAAGTCCGCATCCGCGAATTTAAAGACGCCGCGCGCCTCGAACCCACGTGGCCCGAACCGGATTTCTGGCTAGGCGAAGTTTATTTTTCACGTCGCGATTGCAACTCCGCTCTGCCGTGGTACGCCAAAATTCCCAAGCAGCACGATCGCTATGCCGAATCCGTTTTCGCCGTAGGCGTGTGCCGTCTGCTCCTCAGCCAGCCCGATCAAGCTCAGGAAGTTTTCACCTCGCTCCGTGAATCGCTCCGCGAAAGCGGTTCGTCGGAACACGGCAACTCCAGCGCCGTTGCAGGCGGCGACCTTCCCGAAATCCTGAATAATCTGGCGCTCGCCAAAGCGCGTCTCGGTGACGCCACCGGCGCGCAAACCGATCTTCAACGCGCCGCCGATCTCGATCCCGATGAAGACGATTATCCCGTTAATCTCGGTTTGCTCTCTCTGCAAGCTAACGATCCCGCGAATGCCGCCGCGTATTTCCGCGAAGCCACGGAGCGAGAGCCAGACAATCCCGAAGACCGCGCTCTGCTGATTTATTCTCTGGATAAGTCCGGCAAACAACCGGAAGCCGAGCAGGAACGCCAGTCCGCTGCGGAAATGTTTGGTCCCACCGGTCTTCCCGCCATTCATCTAGACGCCAAAAGCGATACGCTCACGCACATGGCCCGCATCAAAACGGAATTGGATACCACCACGCTGCGCCAGGAAATCAAACCTGCCGAAACCGTAACTGCCGGAACCGCAACACCCGCGGCAGACAACGCGGAAAATCGCATTCGTCGCGCGCGCCAGGAACTTTCTTCTGGCCATGTTGAAGCTGCCCGCGCTGATTTCCAGGCTGCGCTCTCCATGGACGGCACCAATACTTCCGCCCACCGCGGCCTGGCGGATATTGCTCGTCGCCAAGGCAGACTGGATGAAGCGGTCCTTCAACTTCAAGCTGCCCTTCAATCCCGCGACAATGCGGTAGTCCGCGTAGCCCTCGCCCGCGTCTACCTCGAGCAAAAAAAGCCCGCCCTCGCCCGCACCGAAGTTCAGCGCGCTCTCAAACTGGCCCCCAACTACACCGAAGCCAAAGAACTCCTCGACCGTCTCCAAAGCCCCAACCCCAACGGAGGCACCCCGTGATCAATCGCCTTTGTAGGGGCACGGCATGCCGTGCCCGATTTTTTCCGCCATCGCAATCGCTGCAGAGAATTTCCAATCGCAAATCCAATCCTCGTTTCAATATCTTGTTGCTCGCATTGCTCGCTCTAGTAATCTCCGCCGTCCCCACTCCGGTCAACGCCACGGACACCTCCCCGCAATCGCCCGTCGTCGCCATCCTCCACATCGATGGTGACGTCGAACCCATCCTCGCCACCTACATCGAAGAGGGCTTGGCGGACGCCGCGACGCACCACGCCGCCCTGGTCATCATCACCATGGACACCCCGGGCGGCCTCAGCGACTCCATGAAAGACATCGTCCAGAAAATCCTCGCGTCTCCGGTTCCGGTGGCCGTCTTCGTCACGCCCACTGGCGCTCGCGGAGCCAGCGCCGGCTTCTACATCCTGCTTTCCGCGGACGTCGCCGCCATGTCTCCCGGCACACATATCGGCGCCGCCTCGCCCATCATGGTCATCGGCGGAATTCCCTCGCAGATCGACGAAGTCTTCCGCAAGAAAATCAACCAGGACGCCATGGCTTTTCTCCGCAGTTTCACGGAACAGCGCAACCGCAATCCGAAGCTCGCCGAAACCGCCATCACCGACGCCAAAGCCTTCACCGAAAAAGAAGCGCTGGACGCAAAAATGATCGATCTCGAAGCCAACAACGTGGACGACCTCATCGCCAAATTGAACGGACGCACCATCACTCGTTTCGATGGCAGCAAAGTAACGCTCGCGTTAAATAATCCAATCCAAACTTCCTTTGAACTAAACAACCGCCAGAAATTTTTGGCCCGCATCGTCGAACCGGATATTTTCTTTATCCTGCTCATCGTCGGCGTCCTCGGCCTCTACACTGAATTTACTCATCCCGGAGTCATCGCCCCAGGCGTCATCGGAGGCATCGCCTTGGTGCTGGCGCTGTACGCCATGCACTTCTTGCCGGTCAACGCCGCCGGAGTCTTCCTGATACTTTTAGCTCTGGCCTTTTTTATTCTTGAAGCCAAGTACACCAGTCACGGTGTTTTAGTTGCCGGTGGTATCGTCAGCATGTTGCTCGGCGCTATGTTTCTAATTCGTTCTCCGCTCACCGGTTTCGGCGTAAGCTTCTTCGTGGCGTTGGCCGTCACCTTGCCCTTCGCCATCATCGCCGTCTTCCTGATGCGCTTGGTTCTGCGTTCGCGCCGCTGGAAGCAATCCGTCGGCAAAGAGGAACTTTTGGGAGAGCAGGGAGTCGTCGTCGAGCCGCTGGCCGCCAACGCCGCAGGCCTAATCCGCATTCACGGAGAACTCTGGCGCGCCATCAGCAACAACGACGTCCCCTCAGGCCGCTCAGTAAAAGTCCTAAAGGTCGAAGGCCTGCAACTCTACGTCGAGCCGTTGTAGCGGTCCTCGAATTGGCCGCTGTAGCGGCGGGTCTTCAGACCCGTGTTTTGCGCCGGTTTTGATTTCGTAGCGGCCGCCTTCTGAGGCGGTCGCCTTTTGTAGCCGCACCACGATCACAGCATCGAAGGGATGTTTCAGCCTTTGCGTCACCTGTTCTCTCGCATCACGAAGGAGCAAAACAAAAATGGAAATCTCCCTGGTAGGCATCGTAATCTTCGTCGCCTTCTTCCTAATCTGGTTCTGGAACTCCCTCTACATCATCAAAGAATGGGAACGCGGCGTAGTCCTCCGCCTCGGCCGCCTAATCCCCATCGCCAAAGGCGCCGGCCTCAATCTGGTCTTCTGGCCCATCGAAACTCTTTATCGCATCCCGCTGCGCATCGAAACGCTCGACGTCCCTCCGCAAGACATCATCACGCGCGACAACGTCAGCGTTAAAGTAAATGCCGTATGTTATTTCCGCGTCGTCGATGCCAACCTGGCTCTGTCTCAGGTTCAAAATTATCAGTACGCCACCAGCCAGCTTGCGCAGACCACCATTCGCAGCGTCGTCGGCCAATTTGAACTCGACGAAATTCTCTCCCAGCGAGATAAAGTGAACGCCAAGCTGCAAATCATTCTCGATCAAGACACCGAACCGTGGGGCATCAAAGTCAGTAAAGTAGAAGTGAAGCAGGTGGACATCCCCGAACAAATGCAGCGCGCTATCGCTCGCCAAGCCGAAGCGGAACGCGAACGCCGCGCCAAGGTTATTCATGCCGATGGCGAGTTCGAAGCTTCGCAAAAACTTGCCGACGCCGCCAAAGTCCTGGAAACCCAGCCCACCGCCATCCAGCTTCGCTACCTGCAAACGTTAACTGAGATAGGTGTCGAGAAGAACACAACGATTGTGTTTCCGCTGCCCATCGATATCATTAACCAGTGGACTAAAGCGTTCGGGGGCTCCCAGAAGTAACTATGGCTGTGCGCAGAAAATCCGGATCAGCAGGGCGAGGCGCGGGAGATCGTGTGCTCGAAGGCCGGCACGTCATCGGTCTTTTTGTGCTCATTCTGCTTTTTTCCGCGCTATTTTTCGCGTTGGGCTTTAAGATGGGGCAAAGCCAGACCGATGTGATCGCCGGTATCAAGTTGCCGAAAATCGGTGTCGCCGACCCGCTGGTCACTCCGCGGCCGCTTCCCGGTAAACACACCAATGGGGTAGCTCCGCAGGAGACGCCTCAAGTCACCGAACGGCCCGTGGAAACTCCGGAGAATCCCGCATGGAAGATCCACGAGCCGGAAAATACCGCAGTGCGCCCGAATCATGTGGGCGTTTCGCCAAGTCCTGCTGTTCCGCAGCACAGCGCTCCCGCTGTGGTGAAAACTGCCGCTCCAGGGGCTGCGCCGGCGCGCAATAAGGCTTCTTCCGCTCCATTTGTTCCAACCGGTAGCTACACGCTGCAGGTAGCGGCGTTGCGCAACAGGGATGATGCTCTCGACCTTTCCAGGAATCTCCAGAAACGAAAATTTCCGTCCTTCGTCGCCCCGCCGCAAGGCGACAAGTTTTACCGCGTGCAAGTCGGCCCGTATACCGACCAGAAATCCGCCGAAGCCGCCAAGAAAGGGCTCGACGCCGCAGGCTTCAAAGCGATTGTGAAACACTGATGGCCGTTGGCCGCTGGATCTCTTATTTCCGCCCTCACCCCGCTGCCGTAACTCCCGTCGCCTTTCGTTTGGTGGTGGCTGCCGTCAGCGGCGCAGCTCTGTCGTTTTCTTTCACTGGATTCTATCTCGCCTTCTACTCGTATATTTGTGTGGGCGTCCTGCTGATTATGTTGTTTGGAGCGCGACCACGCATCGCTTTCGCCTGCGGATTCCTGCACGCCGTGGTTTTTGCTATCGCGTCCGAATCCTGGATCGCTGGAGTGTTGTATCTGCACGGTAACGTGCCTCGCGCGGCCAGTTGGGGTTTGCTGTTCATGGTTGCTTCACTCTGGGGTGTGTGTTGCGGAGTTTTTGCGTGGCTGGTCAATCGCCTCGCCCGCCGCAGCATCGAAGTCGCTTGCCTCAGCGCTCCGTTCATTTTTGTGGCCGCCGAATTTTTGCACGGCAAAATGCCTGAGATTGGTTTTCCGTGGAATTCGTTAGGATATCCCGCGTCCGCTAACCTGGGATTGCTGCAGATCACCAGTGTGACCGGAATCTACGGCTTATCGTTTCTCGTCGCGGCGTTCAACGCGCTTCTGGCCTGGACGGACGCCGCCACTGAACCACGCGCGAAGAAACGCCTCACAATCCTGGGTGCCACCACGGTTGCGCTCTTAGCCGTCTACCTAATTTCTCCGCGATTCGTTCCTGCCGCGGAAGCCAAACATCTAGCGCGCTCCGTTCAACTGAATTTTCCGGAAAATAATTCCTACGAAGCGAACTGGCTCCAGGTGCACGCTAAACAAATGAAGGAAGTGGAAGAGTTGAGTTTGTCGCCGGACGGAGCCAATACGGACTTGCTGCTTTGGCCCGAAGCGCCCGCCCCCTTCTCCGTGGAAGATTCTGACTTTTCCAAGCTGGCCTCCTCGATGGCCATTCGCCTTGACCATCCTTTCCTCGTTGGCGTGGTGGAGATTCGCAAAGCTCCCACCTCCGATGGTAAACCCACCGGCCTGCAGGTTCCGTACAACAGCGCGGTGATGCTCGATAAGCAAGGTCAGCGCGTCTACACCTACGACAAAATTCATCTGGTCCCCTTCGGCGAATACGAGCCTTTTCCGTTAATCCATCAAGTTGTAGCCGACGTTTCCAGCGAGATTGGCGGTTTTCGCAAAGGCACGCGCTATTCCATCGGCACGCTCCCCGGCGGCTTCCACTTCGGTACTTTCATTTGCTACGAAGCGATTTTCCCCGGAGAAATTCGCACCTTCGCCAACGATGGCGCGCAGCTCTTGATCAATATTTCCAATGACGGCTGGTTTGGTCGTAGCGCCGCCGCGGAACAACACCTGCGCATGGTGCGCGTGCGCGCCGCGGAAAATCACCGATGGATTATTCGCAGCACCAACAATGGCTACACCGCATCCATTGATCCGTACGGCAGAATGTATCGCCCGCTCCCGCCAGATGTGCGCGCCGCCGCCAATCTGCCGTACGATTTCCGCACCGACAAAACCATCTACACCCGCTATGGCGACTGGTTTCCGTGGCTCTGCGTGGCAATTTCGATTATTCTTTTCCTCTGGACTTTGGTGAAGCAAGGCGGAGCCGGAGAAAACATAACCATTCCGCTGGTAGAAACTCCGGTCGTAGTTCTGGAGCCGCCGATGGCCACCGCCAGAAGCGCCGTCAAGTAGGGGCACCGGATGTCGTGCCCACGATGGAATCATCTATCGCGCTTTACAAAAATTAAGGAGCCGCATCACCTCAAATGATTCTCGAAGATTTGCAATACCGCCTGGAAAACCTGAAACCCCGCATCACCCTCGTTCGGAGTTATCTTTGACGCCCCGCAATATCGCGAACGCCTGAAGGGTTTAGAAGCGCGCGCCGCTGATCCCAACTTTTGGAACAACCAGGAAGAAGCGCAAGCCGTGCTGCGCGATCGCAAACGGGCGGAAGATCAAATCGCCGCGGACGAAAAGCTGACCTCATTTTCCGAAGACATCGAAACATACATTGGCCTAGCCAAAGAAGAAACCAACGCCGCGCAGCGTGAAGACCTGCTGAAAGATTTATCAAAGGAACTCGACTCCGCGGAAACCTACATCGGCGAACTCGAAACCAAAACGCTGCTCTCCGGCGAAACCGATCACCTCAACGCCATCATGACCATCAAGCCGGGGGCTGGCGGCACGGAGTCGCAAGACTGGGCCAGCATTCTACTGCGCATGTATCTGCGCTGGGCAGAACGCAAAGGCATGAAAGCGGAAGTGCTCGACGAAACTCCCGGCGAAGAAGCGGGCATAAAAAACGCGACGGTGCAATTCGTGGGAGAAAATGCCTACGGCCTGCTGGCAGGCGAGACTGGCGTGCATCGGTTGGTTCGCATTTCGCCATTCGATCAAGCGGCGCGGCGGCACACTTCTTTCGCATCCGTCTTCGTCATTCCGGAAATCGACGACCGCATAGAAATTAATATTCGCCCGGAGGATTTGCGCATCGACACGTTTCGCGCGGGCGGCAAAGGCGGCCAAAACGTAAACAAAGTGGAGACGGCGGTGCGCATCACGCACCTGCCGACCAACATCGTGGTGGGTTGCCAGGCGCAGCGCAGCCAGGGCAAGAACCGCGAAATGGCCATGAAGATGTTGCGCTCGCGCCTGTACGACGAAGAAATCAAAAAGCGCCAAGCGCATACCGACAAACTGGACGAGAGCAAACTGGAGATTTCCTTCGGCAGCCAGATACGCTCCTACGTGATGCAGCCGTATCGCATGATCAAGGACCACCGCACCAAGTTTGAAGTCGGCGATGTGGATCGCGTCCTGGACGGCGACATCGACCCGTTTATCCGCAGCTACCTCATGGCCAAGCGCACCAAGGGCAAGGTTGAGGTCGACCTAGCCGATATCGAGCGGGAGTAATAGGCCGAGATCATCGCAAAAGGGTAACCCCACCCCGGGGTTATTTTTGTAAGTCCGCATTCTAAAGGGGTTAAAAACGCAAATCTCGTAAGTGTGCATTCTAAAAGGCTTAGGCGTCGTTGAACAGGTATGTGTGGATTCTAAAAGAGTTAAGCTGTCAGTGGTGCCCGGCGATTTTCACCCTTAGAGCAGTTTCGTTTTGGGAATTGCGGAACTCCGTGCCAGAACCTCCAAGGAGAAACCATGAGAAAAATTGGACTGCGAACATGGGTTATCGGAGCCGCAGTGCTGCTGGCAATGGCGGTGACTGCTCGGGTGCAGAGGGGTGCGGGGGAAAAGAAAATGAGCGATAACGGCGAGATGCGCGATTCAAGCCGGATTCTGCCGGATGGCACAGCATATGTGACGCGCATCGTACCGGTGCCGAAGACGATCAGTCCGGAGGCGCAGCAAATGCTGGCGCGCGTGGAGTCTGATGCGCCGATGCATCAATCACTGGAAGAGCGACGGAAGGGCACGGATACGTGGCAAGCAGGCGTCGGAGAAGTGTCCAAGAAAATGTATCCCGTGAATGTCGGCGCTGATTCGATTGCGGGTGTGCCAGTGCGAGTGATTACATCGCTAACGATCGCTCCGAGAAAAAGTGATCGCGTTTTGATCAACCTTCACGGCGGAGGATTCAATTCCGATTCGGGTTCACTCTCTGAAACAATTCCCATCGCAAATCTATCGGGAATCAAGGTGATTGCGGTGTTGTATCGATTGGCTCCGGAGTATCCTTTTCCCGCGGGATTGGAAGATGTTGTCGCGGTTTATAAAGAGCTGCTGAAAACTTACAAACCTTCGCACATCGGAATTTACGGAACGTCCGCAGGAGCGATTCTGACCTCGGAAGTAACGGTGAAGTTGAAGCAGCTAGGTCTGCCGCTGCCTGCGGTAACCGGAATTTTTTCCGGGCTGGGGGATTTTAGTCAGGTAGGCGATTCGGCCGCGTTGTTCGCGCTAAATGGATTTTCCGGGCACCTCGATCCGCCGAGTGGCGACGGACTGGATATCGAATACACGACGAGCACGAATCCCAAGGATCCCGTGCTGTCCCCAATTTATGCAGACCTGACGGGTTTCCCGCCTACGTTGTTTGTCACCAGTGGACGCGACTTATTGCTAAGCGGAACGACGGTATTGCACCGAGCGTATCTGCGCGCAGGAGTCGATGCGCACCTAGTCGTTTTTGAAGCTCTGCCACATGCCTTCTGGAATACTCCGCATCTGCCGGAATCGAAAGAAGCCAACCAGATCATGGCCAGCTTCCTGGAAAAGCATCTAGGCAAATAACGACCAATCCTGATCTACGGAAAATGAGCATAGCTCACACGTCCACTTATCGCCCGGCGGTTCGCTTCCTGGTTTGCGCAGCGGCTTTGGCGGATTTGCTGCGGCTGGTGCTACTACGTTTCTTGGCGGCGGTATGCGCGTGCCGCGCAAGATTCGCAGACGAGGCGGCGGAGTGGCCCTCGCGCTTCAAGGCATTCGTGGTGGCACGAGAGCGCGTAACGGACGGTTTGGCGCTGCGTGAGGTTTGGCCTTTCTCGGAATCTCGCCCGGCCTGCCTGCGAGTGCGCGAGGAAGTTTTCCCAGAGCGTGGAGGTGGCAGGTCCACTCCAGCGCGGCGCGCCTTGGAAAGACCAATGGCAATGGCTTGTTTGGTGTTGGCCGCTCCGTGTTTGCCTTCGCGAATGTGATGCATTTCTTCCCGGACGAATTCACCGGCCTGCGTGCTGGGAGACTTGCCTTCTTCTTTATCTTCGTGGGCGCGTTCTAAAGTTTCTTGTTCGGGCATCTCGGGCCTTCCTCGTGTTTGGAATTGGCGCGTCGACGTTCGGCAGTGCTATAAATTGCGTCCGCGCAAGAACAAATTGAGACGCGGGGGTCGTCGGCGGAATCAGGAATTTGTTGTAGTTCGAGGCGAGATGCTCCGTACAGGGCCTACCAACAGGGAGTGGTGTAACGGTCGATGGGGACGTTTCGCGAAGACAGCTCGGATAAGAGTTCAGCAGCAGCGGGAGAAATTGCGCGGTCGCCGGGAATGACCACCGCCCAAGTTAAATTTTCGCGAAATTCTTTGTTGCGGATTTCCCAGTGTTCGAATTTCAGGGAAGCTGGGTGGCCGATTTGGATGACGGACCAATGGCGGGCCAAGCGTAGTGCCGTCGGTTCGTCCGGGCGCGGGCCGCGCAGGATGAAGTGATTGTTGCCGTGGACCAGAATGCCTAGCATAGTGGGCTGGTTATTTTCGCATGGCCGCAAGAGTTGGTGCGTGCAGCGGTTGGAAGATCGCGCGCCGCAAGGCGCAGGGGCATCCTGGATCATGGCTGAATCCTGGAAAAGCATTTGGGAAAGTGGCTCCCGGTACGCACAAGCCGATAGGGAATGCAACGGTGTAGAATTGGGACGATTTTCAAATAGTGGTGGAGGATGCGAGTGAAGAAACTAATGCTGGCGGCGTTCGCGTTTGTGGTTCTTACTGTCGGAATAAATCTGCGCGCGGCGGACACTGCGCCTGCGGCGTCCGTTCCGCCGGTGGCGAAGAAGGTGCCGAAAACCACGGAAGTAAATGGCGTAACACTGGTGGACAATTACGCGTGGCTCAGAGAGAAGAGTAATCCTGAGGTGAAGGCCTATCTGGAGGCAGAGAACGCCTACACCGACACGGTGATGAAGCCCACCGAAGGTCTGCAGAAAAAGCTGTACGGAGAAATGCTGTCGCGAATCAAGGAGACCGATATTGACGTTCCGTATCGCGACGGAGACTATTTTTACTATTCGCGAACCGAAGCGGGTAAGCAGTACGGGATTTACTGCCGGAAAAAGGGGAGCTTAGACGCTCCGGAGCAGGTTTTGCTGGACCAGAACGAAATGGCCAAGGGGCAGAAGTTCATGTCCATCGGAGACGCGGCCGTCAGCGAAGATGGAAATTTGCTGGTATACACCACGGACAACACCGGATTTCGCCAATACACGCTGGCGGCAAAAGATCTGCGGACCGGCAAGGTGCTGCTCGATCACGCGGAACGAGTGGATTCGGTGGCCTGGGCCAGTGACAACAAGACGATTTTCTACAGTGTCGAAGATCCCGTCGCCAAACGCGTCTATCAGATTTATCAGCATACGGTGGGAACGGCGGGTCCAGACAAACTGGTTTACGAAGAGAAAGATGAACGCTTCGACGTCAGCGTAGGAATAACGCGCAGCAAGAAATATTTGTTGCTGGTCTCCTCCAGCCACACCACCAGTGAAATCCGGTATTTGCCGGCGGATCAGCCGAACGGTGAGTGGAAACTTATGGAGCCGCGGAAACAGGATGTGGAATATTACGCGGATCACAACGGAGATTCTTTTTACATCCGCACGAACGATACGGGAAGAAATTTCCGATTGGTCAAGGCGCCGGTAGAGGATCCGAAGGCGGCGAACTGGAAAGAAGTTGTGCCACAACGCGCCGACGTGATGCTGGACGGCATGGACTTCTTCAAGAACTACTACGTATTGTCTGAGAGGCAGAATGGCTTGCCCCAACTCAACGTTACGGATCTGACCACCGGGATTTCACGCAACATCGCGTTTCCCGAGCCTGCGTATGCGGCGTATGGTCAAGCGAATCGCGTTTACGACACGACGAAGTTTCGTTATGGCTACCAATCCTTCATTACTCCGTCGTCGGTATTTGATTACGACATGGCGGCGGGCACTTCCGTGTTGCTGAAACAGCGTGAAATTCCCGGCGGCTACGACCGGTCCAAATATCAGGTGGAACAGCTATACGCTACCGCGCCAGACGGGGTGAAAGTTCCCGTGTCCGTGGTTCATCTAAAAGGTGCCAAGTTGAATGGTCAGGAGCCGCTGTTTCTCACCGGCTACGGCTCGTACGGAATTCCGTCCGACGTTTACTTCGATTCCAATATTTTCAGCCTGGTGGATCGCGGCGTAGTCTACGCGGTGGCGCACATTCGCGGCGGCGGGGAGCTGGGTAAGGCCTGGCACGACGATGGGCGAATGATGCACAAGAAAAACACGTTCACGGATTTTATCGCGTCGGCGGAATTTCTAGTGGCGCAGGGGTACGGCTCCAAAGACCGGCTGGTGATTGAAGGCGCCAGCGCTGGCGGCTTGCTGATGGGCGCGGTGCTCAACATGCGCCCGGATTTATTTCACGCCGCGCTGGTGAACGTGCCGTTTGTGGACGTGATGAATACCATGCTGGACGAATCACTCCCTCTAACCGTCGGAGAATTTGAAGAGTGGGGCAATCCCAAACAAAAACCCGCGTTCGATTACATGCTGACCTATTCGCCTTACGACAACGTGGTGGCCAAAAATTACCCCAACATGCTGGTCCGCACTTCGTTCAACGACAGTCAGGTGATGTATTGGGAGCCGGCCAAATACGTAGCGAAAATGCGCGCGCTGCGTACCGATCACAATACCCTAATTTTTAAGGTAAACCTGGATCCCGCGGGGCACGGCGGAGTGTCCGGCCGCTACGATCGCCTGAAAGACGCCGCGTTCAACTATGCGTACTATCTAACGCAGATGGGCATTAATAACTAAGATCGCTTTCGCGTTTGGATAGCGTTCCGCTGCGCTTCCCGGCAGGCTGAAACCGTGACAGATTATCGTGCGCCTGAACGCGATGGCGGCGACTGCCGAAAGAAGCGCATAGGCACTCTGACGGGTGTAAACAGCAATGCCGCTGCTAATAAAAGCGTGAATCGTTGGGAGGGAACTTGTCGCTACGATTTGAAATTAAAGTTGGTAAGGATCACGGGCAGGTTAAGGCGACCTGGGACATTCAGGCGGATGAGTCGGACACGGAGTTGATTGCCAATTTCGTGCTGACGGTGGAAGGGGAGAAACTGGATACGCAATGCTCGGGTGGGAACAAGGCTTGTAATGGCGCGGCGTTTGCACAGCTTGCTCATCCCACTGAGGACTGTCCGGTGACGTTTGTGATTATGACGAATGGGCCGGAGACGCAAGAGGGGAGCGATGTCTTGCGTGGGGATCATGTGTTTGATGATGTAGAGTTTTCGTAGGCTAAGAGCGTTTTCCGTTAGACTGTAGCAACTCGGCAGACGCGGCGGTGGTCCGAACGGCGCCCGCCTCCGAAGGCGGCCGCTACTAATTCTTCAGAAAAAGCCTAGAAAGCCATTGACAATAAAAGTTGTCAAGGCTAGCATGCCCTCGTGCTCGACATTCAAGTCATCGATGATCCGGCAGCGGCGACGGTGGCGCTGGAACCGATGCGAAGCCGACTCCTCTCCGAGCTTGCGCTGCCCGCCTCGGCGGCGACGTTGGCTACGCGGGTTGGCCTGGCCCGGCAGAAAGTCAACTACCACCTGCACGCGCTGGAGGCGCACGGGCTGGTACGGCTGGCCGAGGAACGCAAGTGGGGCGGACTAACCGAACGGCTGTTGGTGGCGACGGCCGTTTCCTACGTGGTTTCGCCGAGCGCCCTGGGTTCGGTGGCCGCGGATCCGAATCGGGAAATCGATCGGCTGTCCGCGAGTTATCTCATCGCTCTCGGCGCGCGGGTTGTCCGCGAGTTGGGCGATCTGGTTCGTCGCGCCGCAGAGACGGGCAAACGCCTGGCGACTCTGGCGGTGGATACCGAAGTTCGCTTCCGGTCGGCGGCGGAGCGGGCGGCTTTCAGCAACGAACTCACCGAGGCCATCACGAAACTGGTTGCGAAATACCACGATGCATCCGCCGTCGGCGGTCGTGCCCATCGACTGATCGTCGTGGCGCATCCTTTGCCGCAGAACGTTCCGCAAGACGGGCCGCAAAACGTATCGCAGAAATCCGATCATAGTGACCACAATCCCAAGGAGCCATCATGAGCGTGAGGAAAGAAGCCTCTGGACGCCATTCCGTCCAGGTCGAAGTCGAGGTCCCCGGTACGCCCGAGGAAGTCTGGCAGGCGATCGCCACCGGGCCGGGTATTTCGTCCTGGTTCGTGCCCGCTGAGTTTGAGATGCGCGACGGGAAGCCGGTTGCGGTCAAGTTGGACTTCGGCCCGGGTATGGAGTCCAGTTCCGCGGTGACGACTTGGGATCCGCCCCGGAAATTTGGCGCCGAGGCGCCTGGCTGGGCCCCTGGCTCGCCGGTCATTGCAGACGAGTGGAGTGTGGAAGCGCGTGCCGGGGGCACCTGCATTGTCCGCGTAGTGCATAGCCTCTTCGCGAGTACGGACGATTGGGACAATCAGTTGGAAGGCACCGAATCCGGCTGGCCGGGATTCTTCCGCATCCTGAAGATTTATCTCACGCACTTCCGCGGGCAACGCTCCGCGATGATGCAGTGGATGGCACCAGCCGCGGGGACCGAAGCCGAGGCCTGGGAGACGCTGACCGCGGCATTGGGGCTCGCAGGTGTGAGCGCCGGGCAGCGTTGGACCGCCCCGGCGGGCGTCCCAGCGCTCAGCGGCGCGGTGGAGCACGTCAGTCAGAGTCCGTATACCGCACTGCTGCGGCTCGACAAGCCGGGCCCGGCGACTGCCGCCCTTAGCGCGGTCAACTTCGGCGGCCAGAGCATGGTCACGCTAAACTTCTACCTCTACGGCGATCAGGCGGCCGGAACCGTCGCCCGCGAGACGCCGCTCTGGGAAGCGTGGATTCAAGAACGCTTCCCGGCGCCGTCGGAGACGAGCAAGAGTGAATGATTTTACGCGAGGCATGCGGACGGCCACTGAGACTGCGGCGGGATTCACGGAAGCTCTCTTTAGCGTGACGACCGACAACCCGCTATTTGTGCCGGATGCTAGTGGGGGACCGCGTTAAGTCCAGCGGGATTACCTGCAGCTGCCAGGCAAGCGGAATGGTAGCCGGCGGATAACAGGTGGTTTGGTCGCAGGCCTGATATTGCAGAGACCCGGAGATAGTGATGGTTTTTTCGCTGCTGAGCAGGGAGCGCACGATGTCGCCGGTCTTAGACGGAATGATGGTGACATCTTGTGAGACGCGAAATTTTCCGTTAAAGACGGGAACGGTTTCTTTGATGGCCGCCAGATACAGGGCGTTCGGCACAG
This sequence comes from uncultured Acidobacteriota bacterium, assembly GCA_963786485.1. Classification (GTDB taxonomy): domain Bacteria; phylum Acidobacteriota; class Terriglobia; order Acidiferrales; family UBA7541; genus Acidiferrum. The sequence goes on along the minus strand of CAWAZN010000024.1, from coordinate 116 downwards.
GATAGATCGCGGGCGCAACAGCGATGCCGGGAACTGCGGGCAACATAAGTTGCACGGGCTTGTAGCCCTGCACGCCGGGAGAGTAGACGTGCACGTCGGGAGGCAGTTCGATGTCG
>CAWAZN010000023.1:0-67063 GCA_963786485.1 uncultured Acidobacteriota bacterium | reverse complement strand
TGGGATACCAATTTGTGCCGCGGCCTTCAGGCGTCAAATCCAGCATCAGCCATAGTGGATCGAGGTCTGGGGCGCCGCGTGGATCTTGTCCGGGGTCGGCCATCGCACCGCTCATCTCGCCGCTGTAGAAGTGACGAATGGTTCCGTCGCGGCGGGTGAAAACGCTGAAACCTGGAATATCAGCGTCGTCGGAGCTGACGTAAGCGCGGGTGTATTGGCCCGTCATGTCGGGAGAATCAAAGGGAGGTTGTGAAAGCCGCGCTGCTTTTTGTATTGGATCAGGCGTTCGATGGGAGAGCGGGCGCTGACCGCGACGGCAACGCGCTCGCGCAAGTTTACAGCCGTCCCGTTCCAAGAGCTCAAGAAAGATGTGCAACTGGGGCACGGCGTCTCCCGCTGGGGGCCGTACATCATGCTGTAAATCATCAGCGTGTCTTTGTTGCCGAAGAGATCGGAGAACTGGACAGGGCCGGTTTCCGCGAAAAAAGCTACATCTCGTGGAACCTCGCCACCGGGAGGTAAAGCGCGTCGTTGCGAAGCCAGACGTTCGACAGCGCGACGCAATTCGATTTCTTCTGCGAGTAGCGCGTTGCGAGCTGCGCGATATTCGGCGCTTTCGTTGGGAAAGTGGGCGAAGTTCTTCGCAGCAAGCTCTTGCGGGGAGACGAGTGTTTGCGTGGCTGGCATAAAGCCTCCAGAGAGATTTGTGCAGAGGTTGGATGCTTTGCGGCGCGATATAGAGTGATCGGTAAGCTTTCAATATGCGACCACGTTATATCGGCAATTGTCATGGGAACTCGAAGAGCAGAGCTACACAATAGACTCACGGTTAGGATCGGTAATGGGCGCGGCTTTATGTTTCAGAGCAGTAGATCGCAATCGTTCCTCGCCGCCGCCGGCCCTCGCCTGTTGCGGCTCTCTTTTCCGTGATGCCTCACGAACTGGTCAAACTGGAAGCGTGGCGCGGATGATGTGGAAGCTGCTGCACGCCTGTGTACTCGGCTGCCGGCGTGAGCACGACCCACGTAAGTTGCGAGTGGCTTCCATCGATAGGGCTCCGAAGTGGTATACGGTCCCAAATTCCCAACGGACCGCGCCCTGCAAACCTTCCGGCCGCCAACAGAATTTGGAAGGCCAGCATTCTCTGGAGCAGGATAATTGCCCAACGCGATTGCGCAGGACATTCAAATACAAACTCAGATCCGAGTCTCGACGGGCCGTTAGGTTCAGGCAAATCCGCCTCCCAAGCGTTCGATAGTCCCGACGTAACGTAAACCCAGCTAGATCTTTTTTCGACTGGCTCAAATTCAAAAATTCCATGAGTGAGCCATCGAGGATCATAAGATTCTTGGTGGAAAGTGTTGGTGAAAAGTTGTCCGTCCAACACGTACGTGCCCTGCCGCTTGGAACCAAAGTGCGTTGGGTAGAGGTTTTCTTCGCGAAATTCCCATGCTTCTTCAAACCGTGCTTGCCAATTTTCGTCAGCCATAACGTTCCATAGTGTGATTTTGAACCAGAAGTTAGGCGCGCAAACCATGTCCGTTGATGGAGGAGGTCATTTTGCGCACAAATAAAGAAACCCTCACTGTTTGTGAAAACTACGTCCGGGCAAACGGCGCTTACGAGACGAATGGAATTCTAACGATCACAGGCGCGCCACAAAAGCAAAAACCGGGTTGTCTTGATTAGACGACGTCACCTGACAAGTAGATGAACGGATTTGCCCCAGCATTGGCCCGGCGGTGCTTAGTCTAGCCGATTTTTTGATGGTGGTTGCGGAAGGTCGACCAAGTTTGACTTATGATTTACCGAGAGCTGCCGTCTCAGTTCGGTCGTCGTGAGCCCGCAGATTTTTTGCGAAGCTCCCGCTGGATCACCAGCGGGAGCTTCGATTGACTATGCAGAGGGCTTGCCGATGGCCGGATCGGTGACGCTGTCTCTGCCCGTTTCCACATGGCCGGCAATCTGGCGGCGGAATGTGGGATCGGAATCGGACGTCAAGGTGAAGTCGTACCAGCCAAAGAACTTATGGCGGTCGCTAAACTGACTAAACGAACCGTGCGGTTGCAAATTATGAACGGTGGTCTCGCCGGTATATGCGTCGACCAAGCGGATTTTTTCCGACGAGGAACCGTGGTTACGAATTTCCAGGTCGACGCCTTCTGCCCTCCGTTCGTAACCGACACGGACGGAAAGATTCGCGCTCCTGGTTACGAGGCTTCCGGCGAAGGTGCGGAGAAATCCGTTCGGGCCCAGGACAGAAAGATCGTAGACATTGCCTGAGCTCGCCGGGATGGTGTCCGATACTTCGTGATTGGGACCGACCGTGTAGCTGCGAGGGGCGTTCTGGCCGTCGCCAAAACGAAGCTGAAAAACTGCCGCAGCATCGCCAGTGTTGCGGAAACGAAGTTCCACGTGTTGCATGGGAGTCGTTCGTTTCGCCGTGGACGTGCAATTCGTAGGGAACCGCGCGAGCAGGACGCGTACCCGGTTCCTGCGGAGGCAACGCTTGCTGCGCGGGCGGAACCGGCTTGTAGTCGGGATGCCGCAAATTGTCTGGCGGGATGAAAGCGATAGTGCTCGGCAATGACACGATGGCGTCGTTGGGCGACTCGAAGTCGAAGGCCGAAGTCAGATCACCGGCTACGGCACGGCGCCAGGGAGTAATGTTCGGTTCGATGATGCTTGCAGAATGCTGCTTGCCGAAGCGGCGTTCGATAAAGCGGATCAACGAGGTGTGGTCAAACACCTCCGAGTTCACCCATCCGCCCTTACTCCACGGCGAGATCACGATCATTGGCACGCGCACGCCCAGCCCGTACGGTCCGGCGGCGAACTCAGAGTTGCCGGCGAAGACCTCATTGGTTGTTGGTACCGTCGAGATTCCGTCGGTTGCTGATTGGGGCGGTGTGGCTGGAACGACGTGATCAAAGAAACCGTCGTTCTCGTCGAACATGTACAAGAAAACGGTTTTGCTCCAGACCTCTGGGTTGGCCGTCAGTGCGTCGAGAATTTGCGAGACGTACCATGCGCCGAAGTTGGCAGGCCAGTTCGGATGCTCGGTGTACGCTTCGGGCGCGACCACCCAGGAAACTTGCGGCAGTTTGTTGGCAAGAACGTCCTTGCGGAAGTCGTCGAAGAGCGTGCCGCTGGCCTTGATGTTGGTTCCTACACGCGCTTTCTCGGCGAGTGGGCTGTTGTCGGGGGCGTTCTGGTATTGGTGGAAGTAGAGCAGCGAGTTGTCGCCGAAATTGCCGATGTAGGCGTCGTCCGTGAAACCCCAGAAGTCGGCCGCATCCAGACCGTCGCCGGCATCTTGATAAATTTTCCAGGAGATACCCGCTTTCTCCAGCACTTCAGGATAGGTGGACCAGTCATACCCGACTTCAGCGTTATCGAGCACTGGGCCGCCGTTGTTTCCGTCGTTGCCGACCCAGCCTGTCCACATGTGGTAGCGATTTGGGTCTGTGGGACCCAGCAAAGAGCAGTGGTACGCGTCGCAAACCGTAAAAGCATCGGCGAGGGCGTAGTGATAAGGAATATCTTTGCGCGTGAGGAATGCCATGGTGTTCGTGCCCTTGTTGGGCACCCACCCGTCGTACTTTGCTTCGTTCCACGCCGCGTGGGTAGTGGCCCAGTCGTGAGCAAGATCCTGGAGAAATTTCAGGCCGAGGTCGGGAGCAGGAGGATGGAAGGGAAGTACAAAACCATCCGGATTGTTGGCGTCGGGCTGATGCCAGACGCTCTTGCCGGACGGGAGCTTCACCGCGCGTGGATCGCCGAAACCTCGTACCCCGCGCAGGCTACCGAAGTAGTGATCAAAGGACCGGTTTTCTTGCATCATGAAGACGATGTGCTCGACATCTTCAATCGTGCCGGTGCGCCGATTGGCGGGGATCGACAAGGCACGTGCGATGCTGGCAGGAAACGATGCGGCAAAAGCGCTGGTGCTGAGAAGTTTCAGAAAACTACGACGATCGGTGCTCATCGGGGACACTCTCCTGGAAGCAGTAACGGCGGATAAACGCGAGTGGCGAGAATAGCTTCAGTTTTGTTGCAGCTTTGTGATGTTCAGATTGAGTTTGCGTAAATGGATGTAAGAAAGAAAATTGTCACGAGCGGTGGAGGCGCGCGCAGGAGTTATTGCGGCCTTGCCGCTAGATAAAGTCTTATTGAGCCATTTAGAAAAAGTCAAAGGAACACAGACTGAAGTCTGTGCTACAAGAGACGTGATAAATCCCCTCACCGAACTGCAAAACCCAGAATCATTCCGATAGCGGCCCACAGGCAGCCGTTAAATCGCACATAGCGAAGAAAATTCTCGATGCGATGTTGCGACTCCACCAGAGGTCGATTTGACCAACGTAGATGCCGCAGGGAATTTCCGACCAAGATTGAAACGCGACTTAGGCCCGAAGCAACTTGACGATCAAGACCCAATAGCAGAACGCCGAAAACCAAAGAAAACAGGGCGAAGGGCATTTTCCGAAATATATCAGGTGTTGGTGTGCGTGGTACGCGACGTATGGAGTTGAGTCTTCGCGTCTATTTGGCTGGGCGGGAGCCGGCGATGAGGATGTCGACCAGTCTTTTGGCGCTTTGCTGCCAATCGGGGCTGGCTGGTATCAGGGCGACGCCGATGAGCGGCCGGAGAAGATCGTTGGGGTCGAGATCGCGGCGGAGATCGCCGCTGTGGATGGCGCGCTTGGCCAACATTTCAACGGCTTCGCGGATCTGGCTGCGGGAACTTTCATAGAGCTTCGAGGCGCCGCCCACCACGGAATTGAGCGCCGGGGCGATGATCTGCTTGGCGGCCATGTGGTCGACGAACAAAAGCATCCAGGCTCGCAACGCTTCGACCGGTGGCATGGTCTTAGCGAAGTCGGGCGCTGCGGCGGCCAGCTTTTCAACCTGAGCGCGATAGACCGCCTCGATGAGGGCATCCCGAGTGGGGAAGTGGCGATACAGAGTTCCGGGGCCGACGCCGGACTGGGTGGCGATATCGTCGAGGCTGGCGTTGGCGCCGTCGCGAGTAAAGGCCTGCTTGGCCACTTCCAAGATGCGTTGACGATTGCGCAAGGCATCGGTTCGGGGCTTACGGGCTGAAGATTTTGTAGTTTTAGCGGGCATGGGCAAAAATAGCTTGTAACCGGAGACACCCTCCGTTAATCTATGAATACGGAGAGTATCTCCGTTTTACACAGAGTCACGATGCCCCGTCAAGATCGGCGGCCAGCAATGCGACCCGCAACGGAGCTCCTAAGGAGAAAGAATATGCGTGTATTTGTTACGGGTGCTACGGGATTTATCGGCTCTGCTTTGGTTCCGGAGTTAATCAAGGCGGGCCATCAGGTAGTAGGAATGGCGCGTTCCGATGCGGGCGCGAAATTTCTGGAGGGTGCTGGCGCGAAAGTACATCGCGGGGATTTGGAGGATCTACAGAGCCTGCGCAGAGGAGCGGAGCAGTCCGATGGCGTGATTCATCTGGCTTTTAACCACGACTTTTCCAAGTTCGTTGCGAACTGTGAGAACGATCGGCGCGCGATTGAGGCGCTCGGCTCGGCGCTGATTGGCTCGGACCGTCCCTTGGTGATTACCTCCGGAACGGGAATAGTCAGGGCGGAAGGGCGACCCTCGACGGAAGATGATGTGCCGAGCTCCGCCATTCCCCGCGCAGCTTCGGAACAGGCTGCAGCTGCACTGGCTGCGCAGGGCCTGCATGTTTCGGTGGTGCGCCTTCCGCAGGTGCACGACACGGTCAAGCAAGGGCTTGTGTCGTACCTGATCGCGATGGCCCGCGAGAAGGGCGTCTCGGCGTACGTCGGCCACGGGCTGAATCGCTGGCCGGCAGTTCATTTGTCTGCTTGCGTCCAGCTTTACAGGTTGGTCTTGGAAAAAGGTAAAGCGGGGGCTCGCTACAATGCGGTCGACGAAGAGGGAGTGCCAGTTTGCGAGATAGCTGAAGTGATCGGCCGCGGTTTGAAGCTGCCGGTAGTCTCCCTATTCCGTGAAAAAGCCGGCGAGCATTTTGGCTGGCTCGCGGAGTTTGTGGGCTTCGACCTACCGGCGTCCAGCGCGCTGACGCGGGAACGGCTGGGATGGAGGCCGACAGGCCCGGGGATGATCACCGATCTCGAGAACATGCGCTACGCTGCGGCCTGAGCAGGCGTTGCGCTGATCAAACGCTGAGTCCGTAGCCACAGCAAATACTCTGGTAGTTGGAGGCTGCGGGTTACGGACTCACTCAATCTGCTTGAACTTGTTGTTTGAAAGCGGCTCCAATTTCTGTTTGAATAGCGCGGCGGAGCCACCATGAAAATCTACAATGTCATCGGCTATTCGATTATTTTGCTCTACGTGCTGGTATGTGTGTATTTCGCGCCGGCTCATGTGGGACCTTGGAACGCATTGTTGATCAGCGGAGTTTATTTTATCTTTTGTTGGTTTCTTGGCGGTTTGTATCTGGCAGATGTTCTGCACTTGGGCATCGCCCACCGTTCACTCGACTATAAGGACTGGTTCATAAAAACCGTCGCAATCGTGAATAACGTCTTCGGGCTCTATGTAGACCCAATCGCCTGGGTGAATCGCCATCGATTGCATCATCTGCACGCTGACCATCCAGGAGATCCCAATAAACTTTCAGACGATGGCTTTTGGCGAACGCTATACCTCTGCCTGTTGCCCTATCAGTGCATCGAGAATATTGCCGGCGACAAAATTCTAAAGTCGCAGACTTTTCGCGTCGTGGCCCACCCGATTTTTGCGATTATTGCGCAAGCGTTTAGCTTTTACCTTTTATGGAAGTTGGTTGGAGATTTGAAATTTACCCTGGCGATGTGGGTGGGGATACGGATTTTTGCGGCGTGGGTAAATATGGTGCAGAACTATTGGACCCACACGCGAGGGTTTGGATACCGGCGGTATGACGATGAACAAGACAACGCCATGAACATTGGCGAGTGGCTACCGGTCACGGCTACCTTCAGCGCGTGCCTGCAGAACAATCATCATCACTATCCGAGGCTTCTGCGACTAAGCCACGACAAATCCGAATACGACTTTGGCTTTGTCACCGTCAAAGCGATGAAATATTTGGGGTTGGTGAAGGCCACGAAAAAGGGCGAAGAGTTGCCCGCGGACGTTCCATTGGGCGCGCTGGATTTTTAGGGCGTTCGTTTTCTTTTTGTAAACGGTTCAATCGTCTGTCTGAGAAAGCCGGGCGCAATTTCCTCGCCCGCCAGGCCATATTGTTCCGGCCATTTCTCAGGGAAATAGTAGGTTCCAAAAATTTTATCGATCCACGGAAAATGAATCGCGAAGTTTTTGTCGATAGCCTCTTTTTGCGAAGTATGGTGCCAGTGATGATATCGAGGCATCACCAGAAACTTTTCGAGCCATTTCGCATTGGGACCGAAATTGCAATGCGTCCAAGTGGCGTGCAGGGTGACAAAGATCAAATAGGCCATGAGGATCGATTGCGAAAATCCCAGCATCATGGGGACAAGGATAAATCCGCGCACCAGGGTGTCGTCTACAAAGTGGGAGCGTGAGCCGGCGATCCAATCAAGCGCCTTCGAAGAGTGGTGGACGGCATGAAAACGCCATAGAAAAGGTACTTTGTGCAAAGCCAGATGAATGAAATATTCGGCAACGTCCGCAACCACGACGGCCAGGAAAAACTGCAAAAGCCAGGGCATTCGCGCGATAAATCCTTGTAGAGCGGGGACCCCCAAATATTTGGTGGCCTGGGTGGCCGGCAACAAAACCAGAAAAGACAGAATTTGGATAGGGAGATGCGTGGACATGAAATAAACGACATCCAAAGTCCACTCGTTTCTGAATGTTCCTTGTTGTGGATATTGGGGCCAGAGTCTTTCCAGCGGCACGTAGATGAGCGCCATCAACAGCAAATCAAGCAGAAACCAGTCCAGGCCGATGGCGGGCCCGTTATGCAACGTGCCGTTGATCGGCACGCTTGCTCCACCCAGGGCCGTTGCAGCAACGGCTAGCAGCATTCCACTTAATGCCAAAATCCTTTTCTGGCGCTTAATCGCAGAAAACACTCCGAACAAAATTGCGGCCACGATGAGGCATTGGATTAAGATCCGCATCGTCCGCATCGGATAATGTGAACGCAGTTCCGGAGAACTTAAGAGCTGGGGAAAATGCAGACACAAAACTGCTCCGAAGGAAAGAAACCCGAAAAAGGCTGACAGTACCCCGCTCCACCAGCCAGTTCCGAAGCCGGTAGACTCGGTGTCGCCAAAGAATTCATTGATTTTCTGCTCGAGCACGATGGCTTCAGTTTATGTTCCCCGGGCTCATGCTAGCCATTGGAAAGATACCGGCATGGCGCCGGCTCGTTACGCCCTACCGGGTAGGCAATTATTGTGCTGATCCGAAGGAAGCCGTAAATGTGAGCGATGTCTCTCACTTCCAATCTTCTCTAAAAAGAAGAAGGGCTTCCGATTGGAGCATCGAAAGCCCTCACTGCGTAATCAGTTTAATTGGTTGCGGGGGTCAGATTTGAACTGACGACCTTCGGGTTATGAGCCCGACGAGCTACCAGGCTGCTCCACCCCGCACAACCACTATATCGGACGGGCCAGCGGGGGTCAAATCAGGTAAGAGTGCAGTGGGAAAAAGGCTGGCGCCAAATAAAATTACCAAGCTCGATCAATTTGCCGGCCGGACGAACTACCATCTGCGCAAAATCACGACTTAAAAATTACCAGGTGTTGTACTGTGTGCCGTCTAGCGCGGTGGCGGTGCTGTTGGAGTGTATGTCAGTCATGCCCGTTCCGTTCTGGTCGGGGCTTAGGACTACGTTATCGATCTGCGGCACCCAGTCTGCCTGGCGCGTGATGGGATCGATCGGAATGGAATGCAGATATTTGGCCTGCAGCAAATCGTCGAGAGATTGCGGAGCAGCCTGCTTGTCCAAAGTATAGTTGTCGATAGCTTTGCGCAATTCCTGCAGGTCGCTGCGCAGCACCGCTTCGCGAGCTCGGTGGACGGAAGTGGCGTATTGTCCCGCGGCGATTCCCAGCAGTATCAAAATGATGGAGATCACGATCATCAATTCGATTAGCGTGAAACCACGCATCGCTCCGCGCGCGCGCAGTTTGCGCGGTGCACTCCATCCGTTCGATCGTTGTAGGCTTCGCTTCAATTACTGCTCCCGACCAAACTAAATTTTATCGCAGTGCAACAATGCATCCCAGCCAGATCTGCGGCCGCCGTCACCAGTCCGAATACTTGGTGCCATTCATCGCGGTCCCTTGCGATTTCGAATACACATCAAAAACGTTTTTGCCGCCCCAACTGGTGGAATCGGGATCGTCGCCGACCGCTCGCAAGCCCCAGTCCGGCTGCCCGGTCATCGGGTCTGTCGGAATTTTCCTCAGGAAACGAATTACTTTGTCGCCATTCGTTCCCAGGGGCACGCCTTTTACAAGTGTTTCCAGGTCCGGTGGATAGTTTTGGCGAACCTGGTTGAACCTTTATCTGCTGAAGATCCGCGGCGTCTTTGTAGCGATCAATGGCGTCCCGCATATCTTGCAGATCCTGCTGTAGATCTTTTTCCTTCTGACGCCAGACCGAATAGCGCGCCACGGGCAGAGCCGCGGTAGAGAGAACCAGCAAAACGGAACAGGCAATAATCAGTTCCAGCAAGGTCATGCCGGACTGTCTTCGAATGTTTCGAGCGCTGCGACCTCGAACTAAGTACGTTCCGATTTGCGCCGCGATTTTCCGGCCTTGGACCATTTCATTCCTGCGACGAACGCTTACGGCTGCACCTGAACCGTGGCTTCACTCGTGATCAACGGAATCAGCCGTTGCTGCGAATCCTTTGCGTTTACCTGCACGATGGAAAGGTTGGAAGTTCCAGTCGTCAGCGCCTTGATCTTAAGTCCGAGCAACGTGCCGCTGCCGCTCACGCCCGGGGTGTTCGGCTGGCGCGTGGCGGAAATAATTGCTTGCCCTTTATCCGGATCGATTCTCTTTACGATGGCAATTTCCTGCGTTCCGCCGGAAAGGAAACCACCGCTGCCGCCTTGCCCCGCCGCGTATTCTACATCTTCGATGCTAATCACTTTGGGGTTGTACTGCAGCAGCATCGGGATCGAAAACAAGTCGTTCACATTGTCCACGGAGATAGCCACGGTGACTTCCTGGCCGGCTTTCAATGCCAGGGACTGAGGTTCAAACTTCATCCGCGCGGGAGCTCCGGTTTGTGGTGCCGTGTTATTGGCCGCGGCGGCGCCCGGCGCGGGCAGTTGCGCCGCTCCGCCTGGATTCACCAGCGGACCTTGTGCGGTCGGAACGGGCGCGGGAGCCTGCGTCGATGGCGCGCGAATGGCACTCTCGTGTTTTACCTGAACGCTCGTTTCCGTACCGGAATACAAAGGCCGCAGATTTTCCCTGGTCCATTCCGGCATGCGTACAATGCGCGGCGTCAACAGAATCAAGACTTCGTTATCCTGATGGTCCGTGTTGTCGGAAGAGAACAAATACCGCAGGAAGGGAATCTTCGCCAATCCCGGCCAGCCGTTCAATGTTCGAGTGTCGGTTTTCTCAAACAGTCCGCCGAGCACGCTCACTTCGCCTTCTTTCAGGCGAATATCATGTTCAATCGTGCGCTGACTGATGATGGGTTGCGTAATTCCCCCGATCGGCTGTTGGCCCGTCACCGACGAGACTTCCACTTTCACCTTCATGCTGACTTCGTGATTCGGGTGCACGCGCGGCGTAATGTCCACGTTGACGCCGACATCCAAATATTGAAATTGCGTATTTACGAGGGGGTTTACCACGCCCGCGCCGCCCGTGGCGCCGACGCCAACACCGGCCTGAAAGCTTCCGGTCGCGATCGGCACTTTATCGCCCACGCGCAACTTGGCTGGCTGGCCGTCGACGGAGCGAATCTCCGGGTCCTGAATAATCTTCGTGTACGTATCGGTAAGCACCGCGTTTGCGGTGAAACTCGGCAACGTCAAGCTAATATCCGATTGTCCGATATGCCGCAGCGAATCGAGCGTAATCGTCGGCGTAGTCGTCGTTCCCGTGGTGCTCGTTCCGGTCCCCGTTCCCGTGGTGCTCGTAACTGTGTGCGGCACAATCGCCGCGCCCACCGTCTGCCCGGGCAAAATTCCCAAATCCCGTAAACGATCCGTGCGCGCTTGCAATACCTGCACCTGGATAATCACTTCCGGCTTGGCCTTGTCGATGTCGCGGATCATTTTTTCCGCCAGAGCAAGTTTGTCCGGTGTATCTCGAGCGATAATCGCGTTCTGCGAATTCAACTGCTGCAGACGCTTCATGTCCAGCAGTTGCCGCAAACCGGTGATGATTTCCGTGATGTCTTGTGCTTGCACGGTATTGCCAAGATAAAACGTCTTGACCACTTCCTCTTCGTAGTCACGTCTCTTTTGCGGCTGGTCCGGAATCACGAAAATAATATTTTCCGTTACTGGCTTCCAAAACGCTTTCGCCTGCAGGGAAGTGATGTCCAAGGCCTGCTGCAGCGTGACGTTGTTTAGCTGAGACTTGATCTGCTTGCCGGTGAAATCCGGATCATAAATCACCGTTAACCCAGCCAGCTTGCCGATGGTGTCAAAAACCATCTTGGCATCATTCGTCATGGTCAAAGTAATGGCCGCGTTGGAAAGCGGCTTCAGCTCCGGAGGCAGCGAAGCCAGCGGTTGTTCGCCAGTTTCCGGCTCCGGTTCTGCAGCCGTATCTGCGGCGCGAGAGAGGTCCGCGATCATCGTCATGGTGCGCGACACTTCTTGATCCGCTACCGAACTAGAAGGATCGATGAACAACGCCCGCTGGAATTCTGCCAACGCGGTCTGCAGGTCCTGTTGTTTTCTCGCCGCATACCCGCGCTGCAGGTGCATTTGCCCAGCGTCAAAGCGCGCCTGATTTACCTTAATTTTGAAATTTGCGTTGTTGGGGTCAGCTTTAACGGCCTTCTGGTAGTACACATATGCGTCGTCGTAGTCCTGAAGGTTCTCGGCTTTTTTCGCCTGATCATAGTCCGTTTGGCCCTTGGGGCAACCCGCCGCGAGCAGCGCAAACCCCAGACATACCAACACCTTGCACCAACGAAGCATGAACTCTCCCCAGCCAAAGCGAGCGATCTCGACCGATTCGCAGTCTAGCACTCGGTTTAGAGGCACAGCAACCCGGGGAAGGTTGGCTGTCTTTATTCCGATAACACCCTTTTTGCCACCGTGTGGCGCGGATTTAATGCAGCAGTTATGATGGAGCAGTGGCGAGTCCTCCAAAAAAAACCGTTCAAATGCGGAGTTCCCAGCAGCCCCGCAAGCCGGAAAAATCGAAAAAATCCGGCAAGCCAGGCGAGTTGCTGGTGGCCCAGAATCGCGCCGCATCCTTTAATTACACCCTGCTGGATCGTTATGAGGCGGGTCTGGTCCTGCACGGCACGGAAGTAAAGGCTTTGCGCGAGGGCAAAGCGAATATCCGCGACGCCTATGTAGACTTCAAAAAGAGCGGACCTTGGCTGGTGAACGCCCACATCGCGCAATATCTGGCCGGAGGCCCATGGAACCACGAACCGCTGGGCGCCCGCAAGCTGCTTTTGCATCGCAATGAAATCCACAAGCTCTCGGTTCGCACCGAAGGTAAAGGTTTAACCGTTATCCCCCTGCGTATCTATTTTCGAAACGGCATCGCCAAATGCGAAATCGCACTGGCGCAAGGCAAAAAGAATTGGGACCGCCGCGCCGACGAAAAGAAAAAAGAAGCGCGCAGGGAAGTTGACGAATCCATGTATCGCAATCGGAGGCGATAAACGCACCATGCAGATCACGCTGGAAACCAAGCCGTACGCCACACTCGAAGCCGACGCCCTGGTGGCGTTCGTATTCGAAGAGAACGACCCGATCCAAAGCCACTTGCTGGACATCGATAGCTCGTCGAGCGGGCTTTTGAAGAAATTGCACAAAAGCGGTGAACTGACCGGGAAAATGCTGGAGTTCACCTTGATCCATGCGCCCGTCGGACTGGTCGCGCCTCGTCTGTTGCTGGTAGGGGCAGGGAAGCGCGAACAATTCTCTGGAGCGACGTTGCGCAAGGTTGCGGGAGCCGCGGCGCGGTCGTTGAAATCGAAAGGCGTGAAGAAGATCGCGTTTCTCGTCGGCGAAAACGATGCGAACGATGCTTCCGCGCAAGCCATCACCGAAGCCGTAACCTTGGCCAATTTCGAGACGGACAAGTGGAAGACGGACAAGAAGGGCGACAAAAATATCGACGCTGTGCTGATCGCAGGCTACCCGGAATCGGCCCGCAGTGGCGCGGAAGCGGCTATCGCAAGGGGCCGCACTATCAGCGATGCGCAAAATTTCACGCGAGATCTAGTGAACGAGCCGTCCAACAAGTTAACCCCCAAAATCCTCGCAGAGAAGGCCGAAGCCATGGCCCGCGAATCGGGCTTGGCTGTGGAAATTCTTGATGAGCGCCGCATCGCCGACCTGAAGATGGGAGCCTTGCTGAGCGTCGCGCAAGCCGGCCCGGAGCCTCCGCGCGTGATCGTGGTTACCTACGTCCCTGCCAAACCGAATCCGAACGCTCCCGTGATCGGCCTGGTAGGCAAAGCCGTCACGTTTGATACCGGCGGCGTCTCCATCAAGCCGGCCGACGGTATGGAAAAGATGAAGTACGACATGGCTGGCGGAGCCACCATGCTTGGCGTAATGCGCGCCATTGCCACGCTGAAGCCCAACGTCAAAGTAATTTGCGTGGTTCCCAGCACCGAGAACGTGATCAGCGGTAGCGCGCAGAAGCCCGGTGACATTCAGACCGCAATGTCTGGCAAAACGATCGAGGTGCTGAATACCGACGCGGAAGGCCGGCTGATTCTTGCCGACGCCGTAACGTTTGCCAAGCAGCTGGGCGCGACGGTATTGGTCGATGCCGCCACGCTGACTGGTGCTATCGTCGTAGCTCTGGCCAACATAAACGTCGGGGTCTTCGGCAGCGATCAGGCCTTTACCGACAAACTTCTCGCCTCCGCGAAAGCGTCCGGAGAAAAAATGTGGCAGATGCCGATGGACGATGAATACCGCGAGTTCATTAAAGGCAGCTTTGCGGACATTCAAAATATTGGCAGTGGCAAAGGCGGCGGCAGCATCACCGGCGCGTGGTTTATCCGCGAGTTCGCTGGAGATACTCCGTGGGTTCACTTGGACATCGCCGGCACCGCTTGGAATGACGAAGCAAAGCCATGGTTAGCCAAAGGTCCCACGGCAGTCGCGCTGCGAACCTTGGTCCATTTAGTTATGTCGTACTAATTTCTCCGCAGGCCGGGAGTTTCTCCCCGACCTGCGACTTCTCGCTCTAATCAGCGAAAACGCTTCACGGCTGGCTCGCAGTAAATCATTTCGTGCCATTTCATTTTGATTAGGTTTTAATGTTCCTGCGCGAGCGGCTACTCAGGCACTTTCCAGCATCACGCGAACGGAGATTTGTGTATCAAACACTGAAAGAGCGGCTACGCGACGCGTTGGCTCGGCACATCGCGTTTACCTACCACGTGGACATTGCCGTTGGGTTGGAACGCCCGCCCAAGATCGAAATGGGCGAGGCTGCTTCACCCGTGTGTTTTGAATTGGCGAAGCGTCTGAAAAAAGCTCCGCGCATGATTGCTCAGGAAATCGCCAACGCATTTCGGCCCGTGCCGGGCGTTTCGCGCATCGAAGTGGCTGGCGGCGGATATTTGAACGCCTATTTCGACCGCGCTGAATTTTGGAAGGCGATGGTGAGCGGCGGCAGCCAACCGTCGACGGACCGCTCAACCGAAAAAATCATCGTCGAGCATACCAGCATCAATCCCAACAAAGCCGCGCACATCGGACATGTTCGCAACGCCGTGCTGGGCGACACTTTGGTGCGCATCCTGCGCCACGTCGGGCACCGCGTCCAGATTCAAAACTACATCGACAACACCGGAGTCCAGGTCGCGGACGTCGTGATCGGGCTGCTGCAGATGGAGAAGCGCACGCCCGTCAGCGTGAAGATGATGGCCATGGAGCCGCGCTTCGATTACGAGTGCTGGGATATTTACGCCAAGGCCACGCAATTTTTTGCTTCCGACAAAGTAAATGCCGCGAAGATGCGCGGAGAGACCCTGCGCGCGATTGAAGAGGGGCGCGGAGAGGATGCCGAAGTCGCGGAAGTGGTGGCGGACGCGATTGTCACCTTCCATTTGCGAACAATGGCTCGGCTGGGCATCTATTACGATTTGCTGGCTCGCGAGAGTGAGATTCTGCATTTGAAGTTTTGGGACGCCGCGTTTGAAAAACTGAAAGCCGCGGGCGCCATTGTCCTGGCGACCACCGGGAAGATGGCCGGCTGCTGGATCATGCCCGCGGAAAAGAAACAAGTAGAGGAACCGCAACAAACATCGGAAACCCCCGCGCCGGTCGACGAAGAAAATATGCAGGACAAGATTATCGTGCGTTCCAACGGTACGGTGACTTACGTCGGCAAAGACATTGCCTATCAGCTTTGGAAATTTGGCTTGCTCGGCAAGGATTTCAAATACGCCAAATGGAAAGATGCGCCTTCAGCGGAGACGGTGTGGGCCACCACCAGCTATAAAGGCGATCCGCTCGCTCCGAATTTTGGAGCGCCAGCCGCCACGGTCTACAACGTAATTGATGCGCGCCAGGCCTACCTGCAGGACGTGGTCGCACAAGGACTACGCGCCTCTAGGGCACGCCAAAGAAGCCGCGAACTCGATCCATTTCGCCTACGAAATTGTGGCGCTGACGCCGCGCTGCGCGGCGGAACTCGGCTACGAATTATCCGAAGAAGAAGCCAAAAAGCCCTACGTGGAAGTGAGCGGCCGCAAGGGCCACGGCGTCAAAGCCGACGACCTGATCGATAAGCTCGAAGCCGCAACGCTCGCCGAAGTGCAGAAGCGCCATCAGGACATGGACGCCGACGAACAGAAAAACACTGCGCACATTATCGCGGTGTGCGCGCTGCGCTTTTTCCTTCTGAAATTTACACGCAATTCGATCATCGCGTTCGATTTCGCAGACGCGTTGAGCTTTGAAGGCGAAACCGGCCCATATTGCCAGTACGCCGTGGTGCGCATCCGCGGCATCCGCCGCAAAGGACAAGAGGTAGCAGGTTCGGCCAGCGGAGCGTTCACCAGCGATACAATTGCGGCGCTGTTGAACGGCCTGGGCGGAAACGATTTATGGGAGTTACTGCTTCACGCGGGATCGTTAGACACCGCGGTGGAGACAGCTATTTCCACGGGCGAACCAGCGTTTGTCGCCAAGTACGCGTTCCAACTCGCGCAAGGATTTAATTTGTTCTACCACAACCACCACATATTGTCGGAAGCGGACGAACAGAAGAGGGGATTCTTGCTGGGGCTGACGGAACTGGTTGAGCGCCAGATGGTTACCGCACTATCGCTTTTGGGAATCGAAGCCCCAGAAAAAATGTAGCAGCCGCCTTCTGTTTGCCGCCGCGGGCGGTCGTCTAGGTCGGATGCCGCACTGTCTCGTCTGAAGCCGCGCACGGCATCACCGTCACTTCGTATCCCGCAACAAAATAATATCCGCGCTCCGCGTCCCGCGCACCACATAAAGATTTTTCCCATCCGCCGACCACGCAAAGCTGCTCATCACCGGCGTGGAAAACTTCGTCACTTGCTGGTACATCCCGCCCGCAACAGGCTGCCGCCAGACGTTCGCCGCGCCCCGCCGCAAAATCGCATAATCGAGCCCCTTATCGTCCGGCGAAAACTCCGCCCAATTGGCACCGCTCGGTACATTTTCGAACAACAACCGGTTCGGCCCGCCATCCAGCGGAACGAACACGAACGCCATGCGCTCTGGCGGCCCGGAAACGAAGCCAATGCTCGCCAACAGTTTTCCGTCGTGGGAGACGCGCACCCGGCCGCTGCCCCCGGGAATGTCCACTTTCCGGGCTGGCGTAGTGCCGCTGATATCCTGGATGTATTGGTTTGGCGAGTCCCAGTAAAAGAAAGACTTCCCATCTGGCGTGCACATCGGAAACTGGTCGCGCTTTCCATGCGTCAGCTGCACTGCGTTTCCGCCGTCAGCATCGGACTTCCATATATTCATGGCGCCGCCACGAATATCCGTGAAGATCAAACTGTTACCGGCGGCACCGCACCCGAAAACTCCGCCGATATCACGTCCTTGCAACAGGGGTGTTTGCGGGGATCCATCCAGATGCACGGTGTAGGGCCTCCCACTGGCATCCAGCACCACCAGGTGTTCGTTGCCCGCAAATCCGATGCGCGACGGTTCGCCGTTGAAAGCGATCTGCGTGGCGTGTTCGGAACTACCGCCCGGCGCATTCCACAACTCCGTATGAATCGTGGATTGCACCGCTGCAATTGTTTTGGCGTCCTGCGTTATCGCCAGCGACGAAAGCCCGTAATTGGTCAAATCATTCGTCAGCCGGTGAACTTCACCCTTGGGATAGGAGATATACCAAAGCTGGCCCGGCGCATTCGGCGTCGACTCGGCCATCACGAACACCAAGCCGGAGCCGTCTGGCATCCACACCGGTCGCCCCGTGAGGTTCGTCGTTTCGTATAGAGGCCGAAACGCTCCGTCGGCTATCGAGACGGCGTAAAGGTAGCGCTGACCAGATTGATGCCAATTGGCCAGCACCAGCGTCTTGCCGTCTGGCGACCACGCCGGGCCTAGCAAACTGGCGTTGGAAACCAGCGCCGGAATTGTGCAAATAATTTTCTCGCCGCTTCCATCAATATTCGCGGTTACCACATTCACTTGAAATTTTGCAGGTTCGCCGCGTAGAAATGCCATGCTCTTGCCATCGGGAGAGAACGCCGGCGGACTGTCGGCGTCGTGTGCGATCGCTTGCGGTTGGCCGCCCAGCACCGGCATTTTGAATATGTCGCTGTATCCGGCGATCTGCTTACTGCTCCGATTGAAATAAACGTAGTTGCCGTCCAGAGAAAACGTCAGGCTGCCCAGGAAAGCCTCATCCGGCGGTAACACTTGCACGTCGCTGCCGGTTTCTACCTGCCGCACGTTCAAACTTTCTTTGCCGCTGTCCGCCAGCACGTACACGACATATTGCCCGTTCGGAGAAATCGTCACCGCCGCAGCTTTCCCCGATTGCGTCAAAGGCGCGATGTGCATGTTTTGAATGTCCAGCACCGCCTTGTGCGGAACCATTTTGAACACCGCGAAACAGATCGCTGCGACGACGCAAATAACCACCGGGATTACCCGGGTGACCAGGAATAGCCGCTTCTTGTCAGCCGGCGTCGCATTGGCTTCAGAGATGTTGGCGGGTCTACCTACGGAAGATCCGGCCACAGATGTTCCAGAACGCGGTGTGAGCGGCGGCCCGCTGGCACCGCTGGCGTACCCCGAGCTTGAGCCTGAGCCTTGTCCGGCCGCTTCGTCGGCTACGGCTTGCCCCGACGCCACAGCGTGCACCCGGCTGGAACCGGTATCCCGCTGCAGGCGTTTCAAGTCCGCGCGCAATTCCGCGGCGCTCTGGTAACGCATCGTGCGATCTTTTTCGAGAGCTTTGTTGACTATACGCTCGAGTTCCGCCGGTAACTCCGGATTCAACCGCACCGGAGCGATCGGCGCACGATTCAGAATCGCGTCAAAAATTGCCGCGCTGGTCGCTCCCGAAAATGCCGGCCTACCCGTACTCATCTCGTAAAGTACCACTCCAAAAGAAAACAAATCCGTACGCGCATCGAGATCTTTGCCCAGAGTCTGTTCCGGCGACATATACGCCACCGTCCCCAGCGCCACCCCCGGGCTCGTCAAATTTGCTTCGTCCATCGTCGCCGTAGCCTGCGACGACCCTCCAGCCGTCCCCGGCATCACCTTGGCCAAACCGAAATCCAGAACCTTCGCCTGGCCACGCTCCGTCACGAAAATATTTGCCGGCTTAATGTCTCGATGAACAATATTTTCCGAATGCGCCGCGTCCAGCGCGTCGGCGGACTGTATGCCCAATTCGATCAACGTATCCGTCGGCAGTGGGCTGCCGGCGATACGGTGCTTCAGCGTCTGCCCCTTCAGCAACTCCATCACAATGAAGCGCTGCCCGTTTTCGTATTCGCCGATTTCGTGGATGGTGCAGATGTTGGGGTGGTTCAGAGCTGCGGCCGCCCGCGCTTCACGCAGAAAACGATCCAGCGCAATTTTGTCTCGCGAAACTTCCTCTGGCAGGAACTTCAGCGCCACCATGCGGCCCAAGGTAGTGTCCTCGGCCTTATACACCACGCCCATGCCGCCGCCGCCGAGTTGTTCAATAATGCGATAGTGAGAAAAGGTCTGCCCGAGAATGGGGTGGGATTCCGTCACAGTGGCAACGGCATCTTAAGTTGCGCCTCCCGTGAAGTCAACGTGCGGCAAACGCGCGAATCAGACTCGCGACCACCAGCCCACAGGGCGGTATTTATTTGGAATAGCGTTGCAGCAATTTCTGATACTCGACGTCCTTGCGCAAACTATCAAAAGCCGGATCGGCATTCAGCGCCGGAAAATCCCGGAAGCCCATTGCAAGAGCCTGCCGCAGGTCGGCCAAAGCGTTTTTCCTATCCTCAGCGCCTGCATAGAAAGAGCTTCGCCAGTAATAATCGGTCGTAGCGCTTCGTTTCTCTCGCCTGTTCATCATGGCGATGGCCTCCGTGAAGCGTTTCTGCGCGCCGAGTGCTTGCGCTCGACCCAGGTTCGCGGCGGCCGCGTCGCCGCTTAGTTCTTCACACCGATCGAAGGCCGCCATGGCCTCGGGAAAGCGGCCTTGCAGGTACAGGGCTCGCCCCAGGTGATACTGCGCGTACACCAGCGCAGGGTTAAGCCGAATCGCCTCACGCGCGGCCTTCTCGGATTCCACCGGCTCCGGTGGAGTTTGATAGGCCAACGCCCAGGACAAGCTGTCCCAGCCCAGAGCATTGTCCGGCTCCGTCTGCGTGGCCGAACGGAATTGCACCACCGCATCGTGATACTGGTAGTGCGCTCCTAAATTGCGCCCCCGCGAAATGTGCGCCTCGGCCGACTGCGGATCGATCGCCAACGCTTGTAATGCCAGCTTTTCCGAGCGTTCCAGCGTCGCCGGATCGGAATTTACGTCGCGATAGTAAAACCCCTCGACCGCCGAAAGCCCCGCCAGCGCCGGAGCATAGTTCGGATCCAACTGCAGCGCCGCCTCGAAGTGTTTTCGCGCGCTTTCCAGAGCCTTGGCCTGATCTTCGTGCGTCAGGAAAGAGCGCCCTATCAGGAACTCTTCATAGGCTCGCGGATTCTGCGTGTAGCGGCGTTGCACCGCTTGCTGCTCCTGCGGCGTGAGATGCAGATTCAAAGCCTCCGCTATTTTCAGCGCAGCCTGTTCCTGCAACGAAAATACATTTTGCATGTCGCCAGTAAAGTCGTCGGCCCACGTCTGAAAGCCTGTATTGGCATCGATGAGCTGCACGTTGATGCGCACCTGCGAGCCATTTTTTCGCACGCTGCCTTCCAATAGGTAGCGGACATTCAGAAGCTTGCCGATTTCCGCAGGCGTCTTGTCCGCCAGTTTCGCGCCCGCACCGGACTCTCGGGAGACCAGGTCGATGCCCTGAATTTTGGAAAGCTTCGTGGAGATTTCATCGGCCATGCCGTCACTGAAATAGCTGCTGTCTGGTTCAGTACTCAGATTCTTCAAGGGAAGCACGGCGATGGACGGTCGCACGGCGGCAACTGGGCCGCCACTTCTCCGAAACCACCACAGACCAGCGACGAATAGTACTACTAGCAAAATGCCGGCCGCAGCGTACGGCAACACCCGATTGAACGAGCTCAGGGGCCGCAGACGCCACATCGGACGCGGATACCGCCGGTTGGCGTCCGCTGGAAATCTTCGCCGCGGGATTTTGCGCGGTCGACGAGGCCTGCAGGCCGCTAGAGCATTCGAATCGGCAAGCGATTCCGCGGAGAGCCTGCGAACTCGCACGCCCGGACGATTCGCGCCGCAATCTCTTCAAATCCGCGCGCAACTCCGCGGCAGATTGACACCGCAGGTCGCGATCCTTCTCCAGCGCTTTGTTGACGATGCGCTCCAGTTCCGCCGGTGCACTTGGGTTCAGCCGCACCGGAGAAACCGGCGCACGTCTCAATATCCCATCAAAGATCGCCGCCGAGGTGTCGCCTTGAAAAGGCAAAACACCCGTGGTCATCTCGTACAGCACGATGCCGAACGAAAAAAGATCGCTGCGCGCGTCCAGCGGCTGTCCCAGCGCCTGCTCCGGAGACATGTACGCCACCGTGCCGAGCGTGCTTCCGGGGCTCGTCAGGAACTCGTCGGACGGTTTATCTCCGGCGATCGTGGCGAAGTCGTGCGGATCGGAATTGCGATTTAATTTCGCCAGCCCGAAGTCCAAAATTTTGGCGTGACCGCGCGTGGTCACAAAAATATTTGCCGGCTTAATGTCGCGATGCAAAATGCCTTTCGCGTGCGCCGCATCCAGCGCATCGGCCACGTCAATGGCCACATCCAGCAGTCGGTCCAGCTCCACGGCGTGACCGCTGATCACGTGTTTGAGCGTTTGCCCTTCCATCAGCTCCATGATCAGAAATGCCCGGCCATTTTCTTCGCCGATGTCATGCACCGTGCAAATATTCGGATGGTTCAGCGCCGAAGCAGCTTTCGCTTCGCGGCGAAAGCGGTCCAGTGTGGTGGGGTCGCTGGCCAGATTTTCCGGCAGAAATTTGATGGCCACAAAGCGGTCGAGCCGTGTGTCTTCCGCCTTGTACACAATGCCCATGCCGCCCCCGCCCAGCTGTTCCAGGATGCGGTAGTGCGAGAATGTCTGGCCGAGAATAGGTTGTGATTCGGTCAAAGGATTGACGGCATCTTAGGGCGCGTCAGCGGGCAAGTCAACGCACTCGAGCGCCGCTTTCCCCTCGGGGTTCGCCCGATGGATTGCCGCCCGCTTCAGTGGTAGTGTCGAAAGCGCAACCGAAAATGAAAACGTGGCGCACAATTCGCAGTTTGTTTGACGACGCTGGCGAAGATCTGCGCGAGCGCATCATCGCCATTTACCTGATACTGGCGGCCATAAATGTCGGCGCGTGGATTTGGGCCGGCGTAGCCTTTCGCCATTACCCGCTGCTCATGGGCACCGCGCTGCTGGCCTACAGCTTCGGGTTGCGCCACGCCGTAGATGCCGACCACATCGCCGCCATCGACAACGTCACCCGCAAATTGATGCAGGACGGCAAGCGCCCCGTCGCCGTGGGATTCA
Organism: uncultured Acidobacteriota bacterium; assembly: GCA_963786485.1. Lineage (GTDB taxonomy): Bacteria > Acidobacteriota > Terriglobia > Acidiferrales > UBA7541 > Acidiferrum. The sequence goes on along the minus strand of CAWAZN010000023.1, from coordinate 44,766 downwards.
TGTTTTCGCTGGGGCACTCCACCATTGTGGTCGTCGGCGCCGCGGCCATCGCCGGCACGGCGCTCGCGCTGCAACACCGCATCGACGGCTTCCGCAATATCGGCAGCGTGATCGGCACACTGGTTTCCTCCTTCTTCTTATTCGCCATCGCCATCGTGAACCTGATCGTCCTGCGTTCCATCTACCGGGCCTTTGTACGCGTTCGCAGCGGCGGGGCTTACGTGGAAGAAGATTTCGATCTTCTGCTCGGCAACCGCGGATTCCTTTCGCGCCTTTTCCGCCCCATGTTCAAAATGATCACCCGCAGCTGGCACATGTATCCGCTGGGCATTTTGTTCGGCTTGGGGTTTGATACCGCCACCGAAATCGGCGTACTGGGAATCTCCGCCGCCGAAGCCTCCAAAGGACTTTCGTTCTGGGCCATCCTGGTTTTCCCAGTCTTGTTCGCGGCAGGCATGTCCCTAATCGATACCACCGATAACATCTTGATGCTGGGCGCCTATGGCTGGGCTTTCGTAAAGCCCATCCGCAAGCTCTACTACAACATGACCATTACCTCCGTCTCCGTCGTCGTCGCATTGGTCGTCGGCGGAATCGAAGCCTTGGGGCTGGTCGCCGGGCATTTTCATTTTCAGGGCCGCTTCTGGGAGTTGGTCACCCGGCTGAACGATAATTTCGGGACCCTCGGCTATTTCATCGTGGCCCTTTTCGCTTTGAGTTGGATCGTATCCATAGCCGTTTACAAGTGGCGTCGCTTCGATCAGCTGGAGCTAGGCTCGTAACTATCGCGAAATTTGGTATCCTTGAAGCAGCCCACCTAAACTGTTTGCGACAAAGCAAAAAATAATCAGGGGAGATTAGTAATGAACAGCTACAACGTGACACTTCGTTATGAGGATCGCAAAACAGGCTCCGAAGGCAAAACCGTCAAGATTGACGCGTCCAGCATAGCCGGCGCCATTGGTAAGGCCGCGAGAGAATTCGTGGCGGGTTTGGATCGTAAGCAGCGCTTCGATGCCAACAAGGGCCTGAAAATCGAGGCGGTACGGGCCGCTTCCGGCAGCGCCGATGGAGCCGCGGAGACCAGCGAAGCGGCAGAACACACTGCGGAAGAGTCGGAAGCAGCCGACTAGCAACTACAAGAAGCGGGCTTCGCGCGTCGGTTCTTTTGCGGCACGCGAGTCCTTCTGTCGCTGCTATCCACCCCAAGTCGCCGGCGTGACGCCGGATTCCGCGTCGCATTCAGCGTCACTCCGGGTCCTCCGGTTTGTTTGACAGTCCTCAGCCCCGCCGATACTATCGATTTACGCGCTGTGCATCGCATTTTCGCGTTCTTGGCCGCGTCCGCGCGGCCGTACTCCCATGAAATTAGCCTACTTTGACTGCTTTAGCGGAATCAGTGGCGACATGACCTTGGGCGCCTTGGTCGATGTCGGCTGCCCAGTGGAGTACTTGCGTTCCGAGTTGCAGTCTCTCGACGTTCCCGGTTGGAGCCTTTCGGCCGAGCGCATTTGGAAAAACGGGATGGCCGCGACCTACGTCAAGGTCGTCACCGAGGATCAACAGAAACATCGCAGCCTCTCCACCATTCTCGACATCATCGGCAAATCCAAGATCGCGCCGCAGGTTCGCGATCGCGCTTCGGCCATATTTGAAAAGTTAGGCCGTGCCGAAGCCTACGTACACGACGCACCGCTTGAAAAAGTACATTTCCATGAAGTTGGTGCGGTAGACGCCATCGTGGATATCGTCGGTGCCTGCATTGGCTTTGACGCGCTCGGCATCGACAAATTTGCCAGTTCGCCGCTCAATGTCGGGCGGCGGCACCGCGAAAATGGCTCACGGAATTTTGCCCGTGCCGGCACCAGCCACCGCACGTTTGCTGCAGGGCGCGCCAACCTACTCCAACGGCGTACAAAAGGAATTGGTAACGCCCACCGGAGCCGCCATCATCGCCACCCTCTGTGACACGTTCGGCCCGCAACCGGCCATGACTGTCAGCGCCGTCGGCTACGGCGCCGGCACTCTCGATCTCGAGCACCAGCCGAACGTAGTTCGCATCATGATCGGCGAGGCTGCAGAAAAATCCGCCACCACGCCGTTCGCCTTTGACGAAGAAATCGCCGTAATCGAAGTCAACATGGACGACATGAATCCGCAAATTTACGGTCATTTCCAGGAACGCGCACTGACTGCCGGCGCATTGGACGTCTACACCACGCCCGTCCAAATGAAAAAGAACCGCCCCGGCACGCTCCTGACGGTGCTCTGCAATCCGCAAGACCGCAGCAAGCTGATGGATCTAATTTTTGCCGAAACCACCACCATCGGCGCGCGCACCTACAACGCTCAGCGCGTGACGTTACCGCGCAAATCTGTAACCGTGTCGACTCCTTTCGGTGATGTCCGCATGAAGGTAGCCAGCGTCAACGGCCACATCCGCCAAGCCACTCCCGAATACGAAGACTGTCGCAAGCTAGCCATAGAAAAAAACGTCCCGCTACAGCAGGTAATTACCGCGGCCCAACAAGCCTTTGTAGCGGCGGGTCTTTAGACCCGTTCTTTCGCCCTTGTTTCTTATTGAATTTTGCGAACGAAACTAAAAAATGCCCGATAAACCAAAATACTATCTGACCACTCCGATCTACTACACCAACGGCCTCCCACACATCGGCCATACCTACTCCACGATCGTGTGCGACACCATCCGCCGCTACAAACGCATGCGCGGCTTCGACGTGGTCATGACCACCGGCACCGACGAGCACGGCATCAACGTGGAACGTTCCGCGCAAAAAGCCGGCATCCCACCGTCCGAATACGTCGGCAAAATGGCCGCCGAATGGAAAAAGCTCTGGGACGATCTGGGCCTGCAGGCTGACGAATTTGTGCGCACCACCGACCTGAAACACGCGCACACCGTGCAATGGCTCTTCAAACTCTGCAAAGAAAATGGCTACATCTATCCCGGCCATTACACCGGCCAATACTGCATCTACGACAACGCTTATGTGGACGTGAAACCCGGCGAACCTTGCCCGGATTGTGGCCGCCCCACCGAAACCGTCACCGAGGCGAATTATTTTTTCAAACTAAGTGCGTTCCAGAAGCCGCTCCTGGATTTCTACAAAAAGAATCCCAATTTCATTCAGCCGGAAGCCCGCAAGAATGAAATCCTAAGTTTTGTCGAAGGCGGCCTACGCGACCTGAGCATAACGCGCACCAGCATTCGCTGGGGCATCCCCGTTCCCGGCGAAGAACCCCACGTTTTTTATGTGTGGTTTGACGCGCTTATCGCCTACCTTACCGCGGTCGGCGGACCGAATTACGAACAGCGCGGCTACTGGCCCGCCGATTTACATCTGGTCGGCAAAGAGATTATTCGCTTCCACGCCGTCTACTGGCCCGCATTCTTGATGGCTGCGATGCTCCCGATTCCCAAACAAATCTGGGCGCACGGCTGGCTGCTCATGGACAGCAGCAAAATGTCCAAGTCCAAAGGCAACGTGGTTCGCCCGCGTCCGATCGTGGACGTCCTTGGCATGGACGCGCTGCGCTACTACCTCCTGCGCGAAACTGTCTTCGGTTCCGACGGCAATTTCAGCTATGACGCACTGATTCAGCGCTACAACAGCGACTTGGCCAACGGCCTTGGCAATCTCGCGAGCCGTACCGCCGCATTGGTCGAAAAATATTTCGAGGGAAAAATTCCCAGGCCAGGTTCCTTGGCGCCGCAAGATGAAGCGGTGGCCAAGGAAACGCAAGCGGCCATAGCCGAGGTTCTGGAAAGCTACGAGGCGCTGGGGTTCAACCGCGCTTTGGAAAAACTCTGGTCGCTCATCGCCACGGCGGACCGCTATTTAACCGCTGAGAAACCGTGGAACGCCGACGTCGACCAGCAGCGTCGCGCCGCCGTTCTGTGGACGACTTCGGAGTTGATCCGCGTAGTCATCGCGCTGGCCCATCCCATCCTTCCGGACAGCACCGCAAAAGTTTGGGCCGTCTACGGATTGCCGGGCCGCGTAAGCGGTCAGGATCTCGGCGCGCTGACCTGGGGACAACTCGCTCCCGGCACCGCGCTTGGCAAGTCACAACCGCTATTTCCACGAATCGACAAAAAAGAAGCTCAGGAGAGAATGGAAGCCATGGAAAACGAAGAACAGAGCGCCCCATCACCGGCAACCGCAAACACGCCATCGACCGGCCTCGCGCCCGGATCGTCCGCTGCCGCGGCGATCGCTCCGGCGGGGACGCCAGGTTCCGCAACACCTGCTCCGGCCGCGGCCAGCGAAAAAATCGGCATCGACGATTTCACCAAAGTCGAAATGCGCGTAGGCCAGATCAAAACCGCCGAACGCATCATCGGCGCCGACAAATTGCTGAAACTCACCGTCGACATCGGCACCGAAATCCGCCAAATCTGCGCGGGCATCGCCCAATTCTACGAGCCAGAAAAATTAATCGGCCGCAAAGTCGCCGTAGTCGTCAATCTGGCCCCCCGCAAACTCCGCGGCGTCGAATCCAACGGCATGATCGTAGCCGCCTCCGTCGGCCCCGAAGGCCGACCCGTCCTGGCCGGTTTCCCCGACGAAGACGTCGAAGTCGGCGCCCGCCTCCGTTAGGCTCCAGTAGCACAGGTTTACGCCCGTAGGGTGCATTCCTGCCTGTGCACCGTAGAATGGCGTCGGTTTTAGTGGCACAGGCAATCTTGCCTGTGCGCCGGTCGCAGATTTCGAGGAGCCACACCTGCGAGCTTAACCCTTTTGTAATGAACACTTACCTGTTCAATGAAATGTAAGCTCTTTAGAATTCACACTTACGAGTTTCGCGTTTTTAACCCCTTTAGAATGCGCACTTACAAAAATACCCAGGGGGGTAGGTACCCAGTAAGCTAACAGTCTTTGCCCAATATGGAACCACCAACATGGAACTAATCGACTCACACGCCCACATCGACTTCCCCCAATTTGCCGAAGACCGCGACACCATGTTCGCCCGCGCCCGAGCCGCCGGAGTCCAGACCATCCTGGCGATCGGCACCGGCCCCGGCCCAGACAAGATGGACGCAGCCATCCCCTACGCCGAAGCCCACGACTGGATCTACGCCACCATTGGCGTGCATCCGCATGAGGCGAAACAAGTTACTCCGGAAGTCCTCGAGAAACTAGCGCAACTGGCCAAACATCCCAAAGTAATCGCCTGGGGCGAAATCGGCCTCGATTATTTCTACGACCACTCTCCACGCGAAACGCAACACGAGGTGTTCCGCGCGCAAATGGAGTTGGCAGCGCAAGCCAAGCTGCCGATCATCATCCATTGCCGCGACGCCTGGCCTGACACGCTGGACATGCTGGATAAACACTGGCGCTCCACAGGCCTAGGCGGAATTCTGCATTGCTTCACCAGCACGATTGAAGACGCCAAGCGCGTGCTGGACATGGGCTTTATGATTTCTTTTGCGGGCAATTCAACGTACCCGAAAACCCAGCATTTGCGAGACGTTGCAAAAGCTTTGCCGCTGGAGAGCCTTTTGATTGAAACGGACTCTCCGTTCCTGGCGCCGCAAGGTTTTCGCGGCAAGCGAAATGAACCGGCCTTCGTAGCCGAGGTAGCGCGTACGCTTGCGACTGTGAGAGACTTGCCTGCAGACGAATTTGCCGCTGCCACTGCAGCCAATTTTCGGCGGTTTTTTCGCCTGTAGCAATGCTTGTCGTCGAACTGGTGTAATTGTTCAGGGACCAGTTCATGCACGGTAGCATGTGTTTCAGCAGTATTCCGAGTCGTAGGTCCCTTTTCTTGATTTGTGTCTGGAGGAAGTCATAGCTCTGCTTACCGCCAAGGAAATTTTTGACCTGGTGCGCGACGATCTGGTCCTCGTCGAAGAGGAATTGGCACGGCAGAGCGCGGTGGCCTTCGCTCCAGTTTCCGAACTAACCAGCTATTTACTCGGCGGTGGCGGCAAGCGTTTGCGGCCCGCCCTGCTGCTGCTGTGCAACGGCTACGCGGCAGGGAAGCGCAGCCCCGGAGCGATTCGCTTGGCGGCGGTGGTGGAGCTGCTGCACAGCGCTACGTTGATTCATGACGATGTGATCGATGCGTCCGACACGCGGCGCGGACGGCCCTCAGCCAATTCGCGGTGGGGCAATCATCGCAGCGTACTGGCGGGCGACTGGCTGTACATGCAGTCTTTTCAGATGGCGCTCGAAGAGAGAAATTTTCGCATCCTGGATGTGCTGATCGACCTGACGCAGAAAATGGTCGAAGGCGAACTGTTGCAGTTGGCGAAAATCGGCCGCATTGATGTGACCGAAGACGAAGCGCTGCAGTTGGCCACGTACAAGACGGCGTGCTTGTTCAGCGGTTGCGCGCGGCTCGGCGCGGTTCTCGGCGGCCTCGAAGGTGCGGAAGAAGAAGCGCTGGCGGAGTATGGCCGCAACGCGGGATTGGCGTTTCAATTGGTGGACGATTTGCTCGATTTCACGGCTTCGGCGCAGACCTTGGGTAAGCCAGTGCTTAGCGATTTGAAGGAAGGCAAAGTTACGTTGCCGCTGATTTATGCGATGGAGAATGGTCATCGCGAGGCGCGCGAATTGGTGGCGCGAGTTTTGGAAGAGAAGGAATTTAATACCGTGCGCCCGGAAAGAATTGTTTCGTTGGTTCAGGATTCCGGAGCGCTTGATCGCACGCGGTCTTTGGCGCATGAATATGCGCGGCGGGCTAAGGCTTGCTTGAACGGGCATGTGTTTGCGAATGGGGCGGCGGCCAACGGTGGAGTGCACGCCGGTGAAATCAAACTTGGCGGCGGAGCGGATTCGGAGTATGCGCGGGCGTTGGCGACGTTGCCGGATTTCGTCTTAGAACGAGAGAACTAACCTGGCCGTTCTCGCGCATTGTAGCCGAGAGCGCAGATGGCGGTGCGCCTTTAGAAAGGCGCCAATCGGGAGATTGGGGTTCCCAGAAAAACCCGCAGGCTTAAATGTTGCCCTTCAAGCTGATTTACCATCCCGGGTATGACTTGAATATTGGGGCGCATGTCTTTCCTTCGCAGAAATTCCGATTGATCGCGGAAACACTCCTTAAAGAAAAAATTGCGGCGCCTTCCGATTTCTTGAAACCGGAGGTGGCTAGCGACGCGGATATTTTGCGGGTGCACACGGCGGACTGGGTACATAAGCTGAAGACCGGGACGCTGACAGCGAGCGAGGCGATGCTGCTGGAAGTGCCGTACTCGGCGGAATTGGTCGAGGCGGTGTGGTTGGCGGCTGGGGGAACAATTCTGGCGGCGCAGAGTGCGCTGCGCGATGGGTTTGGCTGCAACATTGGCGGCGGGTTTCATCACGCGCATGCGGCACATGGCGAGGGGTTTTGCGCGATTCACGACGTAGCCGTAGCGATTCGGCGAATGCAGGCGGATGGCGCGATCAAGAGGGCCATGGTGGTCGATACTGATGTACATCACGGGAATGGCACGGCGCATATTTTTCGCGGTGATGCTTCCGTGTTTACGCTGTCGATCCACCAGCTAAATAATTATCCGGCGTACAAGCCGTCGTCGAATGTGGATTTGGATTTGGCGGATCGTGTGGAAGACGAGGAGTATCTGGAAACGCTGATACCGGCGGTGGTGAAGGGCCTGGACGAGTTTCAGCCGGAGATGGTTTTCTATGTGGGCGGCGCGGACCCGTATTGTGAGGATCAGTTGGGTGGGTTGATGCTGACGAAGAAAGGATTGGCAGGACGAGATCGGTGCGTGTTTTTGGAGGCGCGGAGGCGTGGGATTCCTGTGGTGACGGCGCTGGCAGGTGGATATGCGCGCAAGGTTGAGGATACTGTGCGGATTCATGTGAATACGATTGTGGCGGCGCGGGATGTGGCGAACGGTGGTAGGAACCTCGCTAGTGCATAACGGATTCCCGAGGCGCTGGATTGGGAAGATTGTAGAAGAAGGCAAAGGATTAACGCAGAGTTCACAGAGGCGCAGAGTACGCAGAGAAGAGCGGTTGATCTGGGATTCGCTGAGTCTAAACCCGCACCCTCGAAACCAGAGGGTGCGGCACCCGACAACTTTACGGTGAAGCTTAGTCAAAACCGCCGGGACTGAAGCCCGGCCGCTACAAAGGCGGAGTGGTGGCTTTCGTAATGGCGTCGGCTAGCTCTTTTTCGAAGTTGGATTCGCCGAAGCCTTCGCTGCGGTAAACGATTTTTCCGTCGTGGTCGAGGACGATTACGGTGGGTAGGGAAGTGACCGCCAGGAGGTGGTCGAGACCGTCGGCGAAGTAGCTGGTGATTTTGGAGTGCTCCTCGGCGAGATAGGGAGCTACCAGCGATTCGTCCTCGTCACAATTCGCGGCGAGGAATTGGACGTTGCCGTCATTTTGGAATTGCTGGTGGACGTGTTCGAGCAGCGGGGCCAGCGCGCGGCACGGGCCACACCAAGTGGCCCAGAAATTCAGCACCAGAACTTTTCCTTTGAGTGGCTGCAGCGGAAATGGCGCGCCGCTGTTAACTTGTCGCAGCGTGAAATCGAATGGAGATTTCGCTGTGGGATTGCGTTTGGCGACCATGGGGCTGGCGGCTTGCGAGACTTCGTCGATTGCGGCGAGTAAGAAATCGCCCAAGCCCGCTTCCGAGCCGTGGGATTGGCGCCAGACGTTACCTAGTTTCCCGCGAAGTTCGCGGCGGTGTGGAGTACCTTTGGAATCGTCGGCCAAGGCGAAGGCGCGAGCGTATTCTTTGGCGGCTTCTGCGGAGTCATGTTTCATCTCCGCGATTTCGCCGAGTTTTTCCGCAGCGGCAGCGTTGGGAAGGATTGTGTAACTGGCGGAGAAATCGCGCCGCGCGGAATCGTTGTCCTTCAGCTTGAAATACAAACGGCCGCGTAACACCAGAAGAGATATCTGGTCGCGATGGTGCTCGGTCTCCCACTCCTGCAGAGAAACGCGTTGCGAGCGTTTTTCCGGCGCATCGCGCTGAATGTAATCCAGAACGCTGGTGGCGTATGTGGTGGCGCGTTTCAGCGCGGCTTCATCACCATTGCGTTCGAGCATCTGAATTGCCAGCAACTTCATGGACATATCTTCCGGGGCGAGCGCGACGATACGCTCGGCGTACTCGGAGGCATGCACGTTGTCCTGTAGTTGCAGGTCGGCTTCGACCAGCGCACGATAAATTTGCGGACGCGAAGAAGATTGCGGATATTTTTTCAGGTAGCTTTCGAGGTTGCGCACCAGAGCCGCACGATCGCTGCCGGCGGCGTCGATGGTCTTCTGCAATTCCTCTTCAGGAGAGATTTTTGGAGCGGCGCTGGATTTGGTAGTCGGGGATTGAGGCACGGCACGGGATGGAGACACCACGATAAGAGTAGCGACGGTGAACAATGCAGCGGCGAGGACATTCTCCTTGCAGCATGCAGGTCGACTCGCTCTCCAAAGCATTTGCGATGATTTTACCCGGGATGGCAGGAAATAGGCGAATCCGGCGGATGATTCGCCGAAACTGTGTAGTGCCACAGCTAGTTTGATGGCAGCAAGCGAATTCCGCCAGATACTGTGTGGATTTCAACCCGTGCGCCGCCGGTGCCGATTTGTGCGCGCAACGAATGCTTGCCCTGCTCTTCGATCATGATGGGGAAATTGGTGCTGATCTCCGCGCCCGTGGATTCGGCAAGAAGATGGAAATTTGCGCCGCTGGGGGTGCCGACTTCCACGGTGCCGGAAACGGTACGCAGATCCCAGAAACTGTTAGGAGCCGGATTGCCGCGCAAGGTGAGGTTGCCAGAAACTCCGCGCATTTTAACGTCACTGGTGACGCCATCGACCTCAATCGCGCTACTCGAGGACTGTGCCTCAACACGCCCGGCGACTTTGCTGATGCTGATTGCGCCGGATTGCGAGTTGGCACGGACGTCGTCCTTTACGCCAGAAATCGCGATGGCGCCAGAGGAACTGGAGGCGCGAACGGCGTCAGCGATATTCGATGCAGCGATAGCCCCGCTTAGGGTGGTGAGTTGCGCTTCTCCCGCAATATCTGCCACAGCGATAGCGCCGGACACGGCTTGAATTTTTACGGGGCCACGCACGCCGCGAACGGATTGGTTGCCGGAAGCCACGTTGCTGGCTACTTCGGTGTCGCGGGGAACTTCGATGGTGTAGTCGAACTTGGTGTTCTCCAAGCGCACGCCGCTCTTGCCGATGCGCACGCCATCCGGCGTTTGTTCTACTGGCGGATTGGCTTCGATTGCAGATAGGCGCTTTTGTGAATCCTCCTGGCCGCCGCCCCTGGTGTGTATATCGGCATGCACGTGAATTTTGTCATCAGCGCCAGTGGTGATTTTTACTTCCCCGGAGACGTTGTTGATTTCAAGCCGAGTGTGTCCGGAAACCGTGAAGGTGCGATCGAAAGAGCCGCTAACGGTGGGACCGTTTGAACATCCTTCGGCAATCGACAGCAATGCACACGCCCCGAGCAGTGGCAGGATTTGGCGACGACGCTTCATTGTTCCTCCATGGAACAGTGCTTAGCCGAAAACGGTTAACTGGAGCGAATGACCAAAGGGTCGGGGCGACGCCTTAGGTTGCTCACAGAATAAGGTACGAGAAATATAGTAATTATGTTCCGGAAGCAACTGTTCTCACGGATTCGGCAGTGGCGGAGACCGAATCTTTGGCGGTGGGCAATGATTCGTTCAGCGAGCCTTGGCGGTAGCCTTCTAGGTCCAGGGCGACGTAAGTGAAACCTGCGGCCTTCAAATTTTTTGAGATCGCGGCGGCGATTTCCGGCGCGAAGGCGCGGGCCATTTCGTCTGGCGCGATTTCGACGCGCGCCAACTTGTCGTGCAGGCGAACGCGAAACTGCCGAAAGCCCAACTGGCGCAGCGCTTCTTCGCCCCGCGCGACAAGAGCGAGACGCTCAGGCGTCACTTCCGTGCCGTAGGGCAGGCGCGAAGCAAGGCAGGCGGAAGCGGGACGATCCCAAGTTGGCAAGTTGGCGATTTGGGAGCGCTCGCGAATGTCTGCCTTGTGCATGGCGGCTTCGAGAAGCGGCGCGATGACGTGGTGCTCGGTGGCGGCGCGATGGCCGGGGCGGAAGTCGAGCGTGTCGTCGGCGTTTACTCCGTAGGCTACGGCGGCGAAATTTCGCTCTTTCGCAAGGGCATCCAGAACATTGAAGAGTTCGTCTTTGCAAAAATAGCAGCGGTCGGAGGCATTCGCTCGGTAGGCGGGATTTTCCATCTCGCGAGTTTCTGCGTACTCGTGATGGATGCGGGTGGCGGAGACGAATTGATCGACAATGGCGCGATCATGCTCCGCGAAACTGGGAGAGACAGCGGTGATGGAAACGGCTCGATCGCCGAGAGCGCGATGCGCGGCCCAAGCCAAGTACGCAGAGTCGGCTCCGCCGGACAACGCCACAATCACTGAAGGTAACGAAGCCAAGCGCTGCAGCAGGAATTGTTCTTTCTCGGCAGGGGAAAGCTGCGCAGAGGCATTTTGCTGCACCGGGAGCTGTGCACCGTCGTTACCATAAATGTGAATCAGGGAACTCATTCTTGCTCAGTAGAATCCTGGTAGCGTATTTAATGTTTGAAATCGAGCAATACGTCTACGGTGCTCTGTTTCGGGTCGGTCTGCAAGTAGTGGCCTACAGTGTCAAAGTGTACTGGAAGATCTCCAAAGATTTTCGCGGGACGCGTCTCCACCTGAATCAGGAACGCTTCATATATGGTCTTGTTGAAAAGCGTGGTCGGGCCGATGGGCCAGGATTGCTGCAAGCGCTTCTCGCCCTCCATAGATAAACCAGTGAGAACGAGTTTGCCGAAGTGATATGCAGGCCCCTCTTCGATGCTGACGGAATACGATATGGTTCGCGCGGTATCGTCGTAAGTGGGTGTGGGGTTAATTTTTACGTCGAGATAGCCTTTTTGGCCGTATTGTTCGCGAATTAAATCCCAGCCAATTTCGATTTCCTGCCCATTGGCAACGGCGCCGACTTTTTCGTTGAGAATTCTATTCAGTGCAATTTCGGAGAGCATTACGTTACCGTGCCATTGCGCGCCCTTCCAGGTGTAGGCCTGGCCGGTGACGACCGGAACATACACTGGCAAACGTTCCGGCAATTTCTGGTTGGGATTTCCCACGAGGCGAATTTCCGCCGGGCCGAGTTTGACGCGCAAGAAGCCCTGCTGGAGATAGAACGGGCGAACTTGCTCGGTGAGGAAGGTGTCGATCGCGGCGCGAGAATATTCCTTGCCGACAATTTCAGGGAGATGCGCGCGAATGGCTGGTGATTCGGCGAGCGCAGGATCGCTGAACGTTAAGCTGGCGATCTGGCGAGTTTCACCCTCTGCGCGGAATTGCAGTATGTCGCCTTCACCGTTGGGATTGGCGATCGGTTGATGTTCGACTGGAGCGGTGATGCCCCGGGCGACCAAGAGTGTCGCGATGGCTTGCGATGCTTGTTCGACGGCGGTGCCGTCCGAGGGAAGATGGCCGTCGTAGAAGGGAAGCTTGGCGCGGATGGCATCGGTGAGTTCAGAATCGGCGACCCACGGGAAATTATCGAAATAGACAGCGAGGCGGGGGGCTTCTTCGAGGTGGTACAGCACCGAGACGCCGGCGGGGCCGGTTTTGAATTTGTAGCTCACATTGCTGAAGAGGCCGGTCTGCAGAAGGTGATCGGCGCCGGATTGTAAATCATCGCGGGTGATTTGAGCGCCGGGATGCAAACCAGTTAGAGCAACCACGTTTGGCTCACTTAGATATTTCAGGCCTTCGGTGGTGACCTCGTGAAGAGTTGCGGTGCCTGCGGGGGCTGGCGCCTGCGCCACGAGGGGGCGCAGAAAAATTGTCGCCGATGCCGCACTCAGGCCAAAAATTATCGCGAGCTTTAGGATGTTACGGACGGACCGCACACGCCTATTCTAACGGATTTTGCAGCGAGAAATCGCTGGCGCGCGTGACTGCCCCGCGGGATTACTCGACGGTGACGGATTTGGCCAAGTTGCGGGGCTGGTCTACGTCGCAGCCACGGCGCACGGCGATGTGGTAGGCCAGGAGTTGTAGGGGAATAATTTCGAGCAAAGGCGCGAGCAATTCTGGAGCGGGCGGAAGTTCGATGAGATGGTCGGCGGCTTCCTTGGCCAAGTGATCGTTGGCGGTGACGATGGCGATGACGATGCCGTCGCGGGCTTTGACTTCTTTTATATTGGAAACGCTTTTTTCGTAGCGCGTCATGGAGTCGGGATCGGATTCATCGCGTGTGGCGAGAACGACGACCGGCAAATTTTCGTCGATGAGCGCATTGGGGCCGTGTTTCATTTCTCCGGCGGGGTAACCTTCCGCGTGGATATAGGAGATTTCTTTGAGTTTGAGCGCGCCTTCAAGGGCGATGGGGTAGTGAATGCCGCGGCCAAGGTAAAGGAAATCGGTGAAGCGGAAAAATTGGCGGGCTAGCGTTTCGTAAAAGCCGGTGGAATCGGCCTGCAGGACTTGTTCGATTTTGTGAGGGATGCGGGTGAACTCCAGCATCAGATTGCGCGCGGCGTCTCCAAAAAGTTTGCCGCGAATTTCGCCGAGGCGAATTGCGAGGAGCAGCAGGGCAGTGAGCTGCGCGGTGAAGGCTTTTGTGGAGGCTACGCCGATTTCCGGGCCGGCGTGCGTCAAGATGGTGCCGGCGGCTTCGCGCGTGATCATGGAGCCCATCACGTTGCAGATGGCCAGCGTTGGGGAGCCTTTGGCTTTTGCTTCGCGCTGCGCGGCTAAGGTGTCGGCGGTCTCGCCGGATTGGCTGATGCAGACGGTCAACGTGTTCTTGTCGAGGATGGGGTCGCGGTAACGGAATTCGCTGCCGTAGTCGACTTCCACGGGAAGGCGTGCGAGGCGCTCGATCATAAATTTTCCAGCGAGCGCGGAGTGCCAGCTGGTGCCGCATGCCACGATGCGGACGTGATCGAAGTTGCGAAATTGCTCCTCGGAGATTTTCATCTCGTCGAGGAAAACCTTGCCGGTGTCTTGCGAGATGCGGCCGAGCAAAGTGTCTCGGACGGCCCGGGGCTGCTCGAAGATTTCCTTCTGCATGAAATGCTTGTAGCCGCCCTTTTCGGCCATGATGGGGTCCCAGTTGACGTGCTGGGTGGGACGATCGACAGGGCGTCCGTCATGATCCATGACGCGGACGCCTTTTTGCGTGAGGACGGCGATATCGCCATCGACCAGGAAGAAAATTTCGCGAGTGTGTTCGAGGAGCGCGGGAATATCGCTGGCGACAAAATATTCGCCGTCACCAACGCCGATTACGGAAGGTGGTCCGAGGCGGGCGGCTACGATTTTGTGGGGATCGTTCGCGGAGAGGAAAACCAGGGCGTAGATGCCGCGGAGTTCTTTCAGCGTGAGGCGCACGGCTTCTTCGAGAGGGACGCCACCTTTGGAATGTTTTTCGACCAGGTGGGCGACGACTTCGGTGTCGGTTTCGGTTATAAATTTGTGGCCTTCGCGTTGTAACTGTTCTTTGAGCTCCAAATAATTTTCGATGATGCCGTTGTGGACGACCACGATTTTACCGGAGCAGTCCCGGTGAGGGTGCGCGTTTTCTTCGGTAGGGCGTCCGTGCGTGGCCCAGCGCGTGTGGCCGATGCCGTAGGTTCCGTCGATCGGCGATCTTGTGAATCACCTCTTCGAGGTTGCGCAATTTTCCTGGGGCGCGGCGGAGTTCCAGCTTTCCTTCGGGAGTGACCACGGCGATGCCAGCGGAGTCGTAGCCGCGATATTCGAGTTTGCGAAGGCCCTCGATAATCACGGGCACAACTTTTTTAGGGCCGATATAGCCGACAATTCCGCACATGCGGGACGTCTCCTGGTGACTTTTCTAGACTAACATGGCGAGGTTTCGCGAAAGCCAAGAGGACGAATGGGTGTGACGAGGCGATAAGAACCGTTGGATTCGGGCTTGGCGCTTGCGCAGTGTGGCTGCGTATTCCGCACCTCAGGTAGTCGGAAGGGTGCTGGCGGGCTCGAGGTCGTAGGTCGTCAATTTATCGTTGGCATCGAAATGAAAGGTGATGCGGGCGGCTTCGGGCTGCATCGTATTGGTGTTGATGTGATGGACGGTGGCTACGACTGATTGAGAGTCAGGAGACGGACTGATTGCATAGCCACGGGAATTCAGGAAGAAGACTACACGAGACCTGGGTGTGCCGGGCGGCAACTGTGCGGCGAGTAGTTCGTCGATGCCTGTCAGCTTTGGGTCGGAAGTGTGTGGAGCGGCGCTGTTTTTGCAGCCAGTTGCGCCGGTGATCAAGACCAACGTGAGGGCAACAAGCAGATAATGCGAAAAGTTTGTGTTGCTGGGGCGGAATTGTGGAGGCGTCATCGAAGTAAGTTTTCTGGCGCTCGGTTTAGTCGACAATTTCGAAACGATATTCCTCAATGACCGTGTTGGTTAGCACTTCTTTGGAAATGCGTTCGACTTGCGCTTGGGCTTCGTCGCGGTTCCAGCCGTCGAGATTCAGCACGAAAAACTTTCCCTGACGAACATCTTGCACTTGCGCGTAACCCAAGCCGCTCAACGCGTGCTGGATGGTTTGACCTTGGGGATCGAGAACGGTGCGCTTGGGCATCACCCATACGTGTGCTTTCATGGGGCCATTATAACATTGGCGGATACTATCGGCGGGGTTTGGCCGAATAAAGGGTTCGTCTCGTTAGCGGAAAGCGTGCGTAAAACTCATTTCGACGAGACGCTCCAGCTCGGTCTTATCCAGACCCATCTTCCAGGCGTTTTCGTATTCTCCGGTCAGCGTCGTGTGGAACATAGTCGGGTCATCGGTAGAGAGCACGATGGGAATGCCGTGGCGGAAGAGTTTCGGCAGAGGGTGGTCTTCGATGGCTGCAGATTCCTTGCCGAGCAACGCGCTCAGCGCTCCGGTGCAGATATTGCTTGCCGGACAAATTTCGAGGGGAATCTTCTTTTCCGCCAGCAAATCCATCAGCGCGGGATCGCGAATGGCGGCGATGCCGTGGCCGATGCGTTCGACGGAAAGAAATTCAATCGCTTGACGGATATTTTCCGGGCCGCCCACTTCTCCGGCGTGGATCAGGCGGTGCATGCCGAGGTCCGTGGCGCGACCGTACACAGGCGCGAAAATCGCGAGCGGGGACGCTGCATTCGTCGCCGCCGATGCCGAAGGCTACTATTTTGTCCGAACCGGCAGCGGCCTGCGGCTTCGACTACCGCCATTGCGGCTTCGACGCCGAATTGCCGCACGGCATCCCACACCCAGCGCAGGCGCAGGCCACGCGATTCGAACTCCTCCGCCACTTCCAGCATGGCATCGAAATTGGCTTGCGGATCCTGTCCACGAAGCTGCATAACGCCGATCGATAGAGTGACCTCCGCGTAAACAACGTGCTGGGCGATCAGCGCTTCGGCAAAATCACGAAGGATGATGGCGTAGTCGGCTGGTTTACGGAGGAAGGAGGTGACCCACTTGAAGGTCTCGATGAATTCCACGAAGTCGCGATAGGCGTAACGGCGCTGCACTTCCTCTTCAGTTACTACGACCCCATTCTGAGCGGCGATTTTGACTACGGTGCGAGGTTGCAGGGAGCCTTCCAGATGTACGTGCAGCTCTGCCTTCGGAAGGCCTGCAATGCGAATGGGGAAGGTGCTCAACAGTTAGAACCTTTCCTTGATGAACTTAGTCTTGAACCTGGAGAAAAATCAGTGCGGCAGTTGCGGTTTTCCAGCGTTGATCCAGGCGGTCAGCCAGTAGGAGCCGGTATCGGTTGCAGCGCTCGACAGCTGTTTAATCAGGATTGCCGCGGACAGATTGTAAAAGCGATCGTAGAATTCGTCGGTGTACGAGGTTAGCCCCACTTTGGCTTTGCGATCAGCGAGCAGAATATTTTCGATCCAGCTGTGCGATTCGAGGCAGGCGTCAAAAGCGTGGTCGGTTGGGTCGCGAATGAAGGAGGCATCGTTAGGGCGCATGGGGAAGAAAGAAGAGAAGCGATCGACCAGCGCGGTGCCGAAGCGTTCGTCGATTCCGAGTTGATTGCTGAGTTTGCCGTCGAAATTGTCGGTGGTGTGAAAAGGGTCGTTCGTCTCGCCGACGTAGAGTGCGAGCAGTGCGGCATCCACCTTGGCTTCTTCCCACTTGCCCGCCTTCATGGCTTCGGTGAGCTTTTGGCTGTAGACGCCGACTTGCCAGGGCAGCAATCCATTGCTGTCCAGCTTCCATTTAAATGTTTTCGCGGCGGCAGCTTTGTAATTTCTTGGCAGGGAATCAAAAGGGAAGCGACCGTATTTGTCGAGATAAAGATAGTGATTGTGACGTTCTGCCGGAGTCTTGGGAATGATGTCCAGTGGATCGCTGACGTGCTGCAGCATGAAAGCGCGATTCGCTTCAAAATATCCGCGAATTTCCGGCGGCAAGGTATCGATGGCCTGATTGACGATTAACTTTTGCCCATTACGGCCCCACGCGCGCGCGTGGCCAGGCGCCAGGGCACAGAGCGCGGCCATCGCCAGCAGTGCCGGCAATTTCTTCAGCAGCTGGTGAGCCAAAACTTCGCAACATCTCGCGATTCCTCTTAGGTGCGATTTGCGGCTCGCAGGGTGCTCTTCCGGCTTCCATACAGCGAGTAAAGCACCAAGCCTATAATCATCCAAACGAAGAAACGAATCCAGTTCATGATCGGCAGTCCGGCCATTAGCAGGATGCACGTAAGAATGGTAATTACGGGAGCGATGGGACCGCCGGGCGCACGGAAAGCGCGGCGGCGATTTGGTTCGCGATAGCGGAGGATCAGAACGCCGCTAGCCACCAGCGCGAAGGCGAAGAGGGTGCCGATATTGGATAAATCGGCGAGCGTGCCGATATCCAGAAGACCGGCCGGAATCCCCACCACGAAGCCGGCAACCCAAGTGGAAAATGCCGGCGTTTGGAATTTCGGATGGACGCGGCCGAATATCTTTGGAAACAGGCCGTCGCGAGACATGGCGAACCATACGCGCGCTTGGCCCAGCTGGAAGACGAGCAGGGAAGAGATCATGCCCATCAACGCGCCGAGTAAGACAATGAGTCGGATGGTGGAGAGATTAAGCTTCTTCAGGGTGTTGACCACCGGCGCGGCGTCATCCACCAGCGTTTCCCAACGCACCAGTCCGGTGAGAACGACGACGACCGCGATGTAGAGAAGCGTGCAAATCACCAGTGTCGCGATAATGCCTATGGGCAAATCCTTCTGCGGCTGTTTGCATTCTTCAGCGGCGGTGGATACGGAATCGAACCCGATATAGGTGAAAAATACGATGGAACCGCCAGTGAGAATGCCCGGCCAGCCGTTGGGCGCGAAAGGGTGCCAGTTGGCGGGATGAATCAGGCGCATCGTGAATCCCACAAAAATCAAGATGGCGATGATCTTGAAGAGCACCATGAAATTATTGGTGCGCGCCGATTCCTTAATGCCGCGAACCAAAACTACCGTCAACAGCATGACGATGATGAAGGCTGGCCAGTTGAAACCGAAATGCCAGCCGGGTCCGTAAATCGTGTTGCCCTGCAAATCCGACAAGCCGCTGGGAAGGTAGGCTGGAGAAATCCACTTGGGGTCAGGATGCAGGCCGAACCAATCGAGCAGGCTGACCATGTGCGCGGAAAAGCCGACGCTGACGGCCATGTTGCTGACCGCGTATTCCAGAATTAGGTCCCAGCCGATGATCCAGGCGATCAACTCTCCCATAGTGGCGTAGGTGTAGGTGTAGGCGCTGCCGGCGATGGGAATCATGGCGGCGAGCTCGGCGTAACAGACCGAAGCGAAACCACAAACAATGGCCACCAGAACGAAGGACAAGGCGATGGCCGGGCCGGCTCCCGGCCGTCCGAACGATGCGGAGTGATAAATCAGATATTCGAGTAGAGGAGCGTTGAGAATCGAAGAAGTGGTGAACTTTTGTCCGGCGATGGCAGTGCCGATGATAGTGAAAATTCCCGAGCCAATCACCGCGCCGATGCCTAGCGACGTGAGGCTCACCCATCCGAGCGATTTTTTTAGCGGAACTTCGGCGTTTTCGCAATCTGACAGTAGCTGGTCGATACTCTTGCAGCGGAAGAGATCTGATCCCACTCAGGCGCTCCGATCAAAGGCGGGTGGCATGCAGCGATGGATCAAGCCCGCTCCGGCAGTACGCAAAACGTTATGCAAACCATAACGAAAAGAAGATGCGCCACAATGTACCTTGAGATGCCCCCTGGCGCAATACGGTGAGCGGCAGAACCGCGGAACGCTGTGCATGCCGCACTCAGGCCGGCTGTAATTGGGCGTACTTCTCGATGAATTTTTTGGTGCCGCGGCCGGGGAAGCTTACGGAGACGCGTCGGTCGTCGTCCTCATCGCCTTCGACGCCCACTACTGTTCCAACACCGTATTCCGGATGGCGCACTTTTCTGCCGAGCATGGGATTGGCGGTGGCGCCACGCTTCAGAGTTGGAGCACGAAACGAGCTGGGCGAACTGGTGCGGCGCGCTGGAGGCGTTCCAGGCGTTTGGCCGCGCACGCGACGCAGGAATTCGTCGGCGGAATAGGAGTATTCGGGATCCGGCTCATAGCGGCGCTTTTCGCCGATTTCCGCCAGCGATCCCCGTACGGTGTCGACCAGGCCGCTGGGAATTTCCGCCAAGAAACGGGAAGCGAGCGACTGGCGCATCTGCTGTTCGTTGCCGAAAATGCGGCGATACACGGCGCGGGTCAGTGTCAGCGATTTTCTGGCGCGGGTCATGCCGACATAAACGAGGCGGCGTTCTTCCTCGATGCCTTTTTCTTCGTTGATGGCGCGGTTGTGCGGACAAATGCCTTCTTCCATGCCGGTGAGGAAGACGTGATCGAATTCCAGGCCTTTGGTGCTGTGCAGGGTAATCAGCGTGACGCCGTTCTTGCCGTCGTAAGAATCTGTGTCGCTGACCAGCGCGGCGGCATCCAGAAAGTCCTCGAAGGTTTCTCCGGCGTCCATACTCTCAGCGACGGCACGGGTTAGTTCTTCCAGGTTTTCGAGCCGCGCCACATCTTCGGGAGAGTTGCGATCCTTCAGCATGCCCATGTAGCCGCTCTCGTCGAGAACGGTGTGTAGGAATTCGGCGGGCGCTTGTGTTGCTTGCGCCTCGCGCAGTTTGCCAAGGAGGTCGTGAAAAGCACGCACGGGAGTTACTGCTCGTCCAGCGGAAGCGCCGGCGATAAATTTTTCCGTCGCGGTCCACAATGATGTTTGGTCGGCACGGGCGGTTTCTCGCAAGGCATCTACCGTGGTCTTGCCAATGCCGCGCGGCGGAACGTTGATCACGCGCAAGAGCGCGATGTCGTCCTCGGGATGCATCGCCAGGCGAACGTAGGCCAGGGCATCTTTTACTTCGGCGCGTTCGTAAAAACTGAAACCACCGACCAGTTTGTAACGGAGCCCGCGGCGTCGGAAGGCTTCCTCGAACGCGCGCGACTGAAAATTGGTGCGGTATTCGACGGCGCAAGTTTGATCCGGGTCGTCGTTCTGGATTTTTTCCAGTTCACCGGCGACAAATTCCGCTTCGGCTTGGGCGTCGCGCGCTTCGAAGTAACGAACATTGCTGCCGGCACCGTTTTCCGCGCTAAGAGTTTTGCCCAGGCGTTCGGGATTATTGGCGACGACTGCGCCTGCGGCGTCCAGGATATTTTGCGTAGAGCGATAGTTGCGCTCCAGTTTCACCACTCGGGCGTTCGCAAAATCGCGAGAGAAACTCAGCAAGATCGAGACGTCTGCGCCGCGCCAGCGATAAATAGATTGATCTTCGTCGCCGACCACGCAGAGGTTCTGGTGCGGGCCAGTGAGCAGCCGCAGTAATTCATATTGCACGCGGTTGGTGTCCTGATATTCGTCCACGTGAATGTAGGCGAAACGGCGTTGCCAACGTTCACGGACAGACGCGTTTTCGCGCAGCAGCTTTGCGGTGCGCAGCAGGAGGTCGTCGAAGTCCACAGCGTTACTTTGCGCCAGCAGGGTTTCGTAACCGGCGAACAGGTCGGCGACCTTGCGGCCATCGGCATCGATGGCTGCGGCCCGCATTTGCGAGGCCGACTGCGAGTGATTCTTGGCGTAGCTGATGCGGCTCAGGACGTTGCGCGGGGTCAACGCGTCATCGTCGATCTGCAGCTTGGCCATGGTCAGTTTTACTGCGGCGCATTGGTCATCATCGTCGTAAATCGCGAAATCACGCGGCAGGCCGGCGTTGGCCGCTTCACGGCGAAGAAATCTGGCGCATAGTGAGTGAAAAGTGGAGAGCCATGGTTGCGCCGGGGGAAAACCCGCACGCAGCAATAAATTGGAAACGCGCGTGCGCATTTCCTGCGCTGCTTTATTTGTGAACGTAACCGCCAGGATCGATTCAGCAGAAACGCCGCTGGCGATCATATTGGCCATGCGATAGGTGATCGCGCGCGTTTTGCCGGTACCGGCACCGGCCAGAATCAGTACAGGGCCCTCAATTGTTTCCGCAGCCAGACGTTGTTCGGGATTCAATTCATTCAGGAGAGTGAGCATCGATCCATTTCAGAAAAAAAGTGGCGGAGAAAAGTTTCGCACTGTCATGGTAGCGGAGGGAGGCGATGCGCGCAAATGAGTGAGAGCGACGTTTTTTGGTGAGGTGCGTGAAAGCGCTTCACACTTGCGCAGACTAGTGGCTCAGATCGATCTCGAAATACGTAAGACCTTCATCCTTGCCCATGATGGCCACGTCTGGAACGTACAGGTGTGCGGTATTCAATAAGTCAAACTGACCTTGTAGATCGAAGTAGAGCAAACCCTGTACGGTGCTGTGCGCGGCTACGACGCTCGTGGGGATCGCGGCGTTCTGCGCCTGGGTTTCGAGCTCCGTGAAGTCTTTGCTTTTGTCGGAACCCACCGGAATGGGGAGAGGAATTCGGCGCGCGGTCGGATCTTTTTTGCCGGGACGAAGTATGGCGTTCGCCACTTGCCCGGCGGTCAACGATTGCAACTCTTGGCTGTTTTCCTCGTCGACGCGAAAGGTAAGACGAATGCGGCTCAACCCCACTTTCAGGCTCTGATCCGAGTCGTTGCGGAAGGAAACTTGCACGGCCAGGACCCCTGCGGCAAACGGCGATTTCTTGGGAAATTTCTCTTTGTACAGTGGCGCCTGCAACCAGGGCCGGGCGGAAATCGTCAAGCCTTCGTGGGATTCCAGTGCGGAAGTTTTGAGCGTTTCCTGAAATTTCCGGACTTGTGAGGGGGCCGGTCGGGCAGTGATAAAAAAAATCCCCGCTAGGCAGGGAAGAACGATGACTAGCATTCGCGCCGGGTTATAATGTTTGTATCTCATCTTGACGCCTTCGATTCCTTGGGGAAGTGCAGGGTTGCCCTGTAACGAGCGCTGTCGGCATACCTTTTCGCAAGCTGTTGGCGACCGCTACGTAGAGACCGGAGTTAACGATTCGTGTTTGCAATTTACAGCTTGCTGATGGGCTGCGCCGCGTTGCTGTTGACGCCGTTCTGGCTGATACAGAGTTTGCGGCACGGGAAATATCTCTCGAATCTGGGTGAACGCCTAGGATTTTCTTTTCCGGGTTTGGCCAAGGTTCCTGTTGGCGGCGAAAAGGCGATCTGGTTGCATGCCGTTTCGGTGGGAGAAGTGCTTTCGAGCGTCGCGTTGGCGCGCAAAGCTGAAGAACGATCATCCGAATCGTCCGCTGATTATTTCTACCACCACGTTGACTGGACAAGCTTTGGCGCGGCAGCGAATGGATTTTGCCGATGGCTTTCTGTATTTCCCGCTCGATTGGGCGTTTCGCGGTGCGGCGTGCGCTTGCCGCGGTAAACCCGGCGACGATTGTGATCGTCGAGACGGAGATTTGGCCGAACTTTCTGCGCGAGGCCGCGAAACGAAATATTCCCGTGAGTTTTGTGAGTGGGCGGATTTCGGACCGCTCTTTTGCGCGCTATCAGAAATACCTTGGAGTGTTCGGATTTTTTTTGCGGCCGCTTTATCGTCGCGCGCTGGCCTCGGTGAACGTTTTCCTGATGCAGAGTGACATCGATGCTGAGCGCGTGCGTGCACTGGGCGCACCGGCGGAACGCGTCAAGGTTGGCGGAAACCTCAAATATGATTTGGCGATTCCTCCCGCCACGCCCATTTCGCAATGGTTGGCCGCGGAAGCCGCACGGTTGGGCCGTTCACCGGTGATCGTTGCGGGGAGCGTAGTGGCCAATGAAGAACCGCTCGCGCTGATTGCTTTTGGCACTTTGCAAGGGGAATACCGTAAGGCTTTGCTGGTGCTGGCGCCTCGAAAGCCAGAACGCTTTGACGCTGCGGCGCAGTTCATTGAGGATTTTCACGTCAAGTATGTTCGGCGGTCTACATTGCAGGTGCCCGCACCGGTGCAAGGCGCGGCAAGCTCTGGCCAAGTGACTAAAGCCGAAACGAATGGCTTCGCTCAATTGCCGGACGATGTGAAAGTGATCCTGCTGGATAGCATCGGCGAGTTGGCTTCGCTATACGGAGTGGCCGACCACGCCTTCGTCGGAGGTTCACTCGTAACCTCCGGAGGACACAATATTCTGGAGCCTGCGACATTTGGGAGAGTTCCGGTGTTCGGGCTTTCGATGGAGAATTTTTCGGAAATGGCCGCTCGGTTTGTGGCTGCTGAAGCGGCGATTCAAGCGCCGAGCCCGGAAGACGTGGGAGTCGCATGGATTGAACTGCAGCGGGACCCAGAGCGCATGAAGCGCATGGGCGATGCGGCGCGGACGTTGGTGGAAAAAAGCCGCGGTGCCACGGATCGTGCGGCGTCCGAAATTTCGGGGATATTGTCGAACGGCGCGGCCGCATCCCGTAGCGCGAAAGCCGGCGGATGAATTGGCACGCATTGCAAAGGTTGCGGGCTGCGCGCGTAGTTTTGTGGCCGCTGTCGCTGTTGTATGGCGTTGCGGCTTCGGCGCGCGCGGGGGCGTATGCCAAGGGGCGGTTGAAATCACGTCGCTTGCGAGCTGCGGTGGTCAGCGTGGGTAATTTGAGTGTTGGCGGCGCGGGCAAAACGCCGATGGTTTTGTGGCTTGCGGAGAAATTTATCGCGCAGGGTAAGCACGTCGCGGTGTTGACCCGCGGCTATCGCGGCCAAGCTGGAACAAGCGATGAAGTCGAACTTCTGCGCAATCGTTTGGGTACGCGCGCCGTTGTGGCTGTTGGCGCTGATCGATTTGCAACTGGTTCCGCCCTGGAAACCAAGCACTCGGTGGACATATTTTTGCTGGATGATGGATTTCAACACCTGCAACTCGCGCGCGACGTCGATATTCTGCTGATGGATGCGTCGCGCCCTCTGGCTGGCGAATCGCTTTTGCCCGCCGGTTCGCTGCGCGAACCGATTGCTGCGATGGGACGCGCGGACGCGTTGGTCTTCACCCGCGCGGAAACCCAGCCCGGCATTTCTTCAGCGGTCTCCCATCTTGCGGATTACCCAGTCTTCACCTCAATCACCAAGCTTTTGGGCTTTCGCCGATTCGGAAGCGCTGATGCGACCCTTCTTTCCAGGGCCGAAATTGGCGGTGGGCCGTTTTTGGCATTTTGCGGCTTGGGCAATCCTCAGCAGTTTTTCCGTGATCTGGAAAACTGGAATATTTCTGTGGCGGCGCAGAGTATTTTTTCTGATCACCACAAATACAGTGCGGCAGACGGCGCGAAACTAGAGCGGGCCACGGAACGCGCAAACGCCCGCGGGTTGATCACGACAGAGAAGGATGCCAACAATCTAAAGGACGCCGACCTGCGGTCCTATCCGGTTTTCGTGGCGGTGATTGATATCGAAGTTTCGCCCGAAGAAGATTTTCTTTTGCTTATTGCCAACAAGATTTCGCGACGCGGCGGGGCAGCGGCATGAAAATTCTGATTCGTGCCACGAATTGGGTGGGCGATGCGATCATGGCCATTCCCGCAATTCGTGCCGTTCGAGCGCACTTTCCAGACGCGCACATCGCGATCTTGGCTCGATCGTACGTCGCAGATATTTATCGCGATCAGCAGGTGGCCGACGAACTGATCGCTTATGACGTGAAGGGCGTCCATGCTGGCTTGGGTGGACGCGAGAAGTTGGCCGCGGAGCTTCGGACGGCAAAATTTGATATTGCACTACTTTTGCAGAACGCGTTTGATGCCGCTTGGCTGGCGTGGCGAGCTGGTATTCCGCGTCGCATCGGATACGCGCGCGACGGACGGAGTCTACTACTAACGGACGCGATCGCAGTTCCCAAAACAGGAGAAATTCCTGAGCACGAGAAATTCTATTATCTGGAGCTAGTACGGCGCGCAGGATGGCTGCAGGATTTGCCGGATGAGAAGATTCATTCGGCTGACCGTTCCCGCAGATCGAGCTGCTGCCGCTGAAGAGATACTGCGAGCGAAAGGGGCTCGGCAAAACATTCTTCGGATTGCCGTGGGTGCTGGCGCGTCCTACGGTTCCGCGAAATGTTGGCTTCCAGAGAGATTCGCGGAAACTCTGAACCGTCTGCAGAATCATCTCGAGGCAGACGTGATTTTGTTTGGCACCTCCAACGAACTGCCGGTGACCAGCGCGATCGCAGCCGGGCTCAAAAAGCCTCCCATAAATCTCGCCGGACAAACCACCATCGCGGAGTTGCCTTCGCTCCTTTCACGCTGCGGAATTTTCCTGGGCAATGATTCAGGCGCGATGCATGTCGCCGCAGCTGTCGGGCTTCCGGTCGTCGCAGTATTTGGACCTACCGATCCACTTGGCACCGCACCCGTTACGCCGTGCGCGACAATTGTCGCGGAAAAGCCGTATTGCAGCCCCTGTTTTCTGCGTCGCTGCCCTACGGATCATCGTTGCATGACGGCGGTGCAACCCGTCGCGGTCGAGACGGCCATTCTTCCGTGGATAGCCGCGTCTGACGCCGAGCACCGAAACGTGGTACCGCTTGTCTGAAACAGTCCAAGTGATGCCCAGCCGCGCAACTGCCAACGAACGCTCGTTGCGGCCAGCCGTGTTTCTGGATCGCGATGGCACCATCTGCGACGAAGTCGGCTACTTGAATCACGTCTCACGTTTGCGTATCTTTCCTTTCGCGGCGGCCGCCATCCGTAAGCTAAATGACGCGCGACTGCCCGTGATCGTAGTAACCAATCAATCGGGAATCGCTCGAAACTATTTCCCCGAATCGCTGGTGCATGAGGTCCACGAAGCTTTACAGGCTGAACTGCGTCGGGAAGGCGCACACATTGATTCCTTTTACTATTGTCCGCACTCCGGCGCTGACGCGTGTGCCTGCCGCAAACCCAACACCGGCATGCTGGAGCGTGCAGCCACGGAGCATGGTCTGGATCTACGCCGGTCCTTCGTTGTTGGCGATCGCCACGGCGACGTAGAATTGGCGCACAACGCGGGAGCTCGCAGCATTTTTGTGCGCACCGGGTACGGCGAGGGCGATCTGGCTTGGCACTCCGCTGATTGGCCGATACAACCGAATTTTGTCGCCCCGACTCTTACGGAAGCTGTGGACTGGATCTTGGAGCAATCTCGATGAAGCAGCGAAGCCGGCGTTCCGCAAAAACTTCTCGTTCATCGCAGCATAGCGCGAACTCTGTTGCTTCAGCGTCGTCTGTCTCCGTTGACCTAAGTGTGCTGGCGGACATCGTTGAGCGTTTCTCTTCTCGCAAGATCGTGCTTCTTGGTGATTTCGTCAGCGACGAATTTCAATTCGGCGAAATTTCCCGAGTTTCGCGCGAAGCTCCCGTGCTGATTCTGCGCCACAGTCATACCCATTTGGTGCCGGGTGGAGGCGCTAATGCCGCAAATAACTTCGCTGCCTTAGGTGCGCGGATTATTCCAGTCACAGCAGTTGGCGACGACGCGCCGGGAACCGCGCTTCGCGAATATTTTTCGTCTGTTCGCGTGGATGTTTCTGCCGTCTTTGTTGCCAAAGGTTGGACCACTCCGACGAAGACGCGATACCTGGCAGGCTGGGCACATACCGCTGGCCAGCAGGTCTTGCGCGTGGACCGCGAGCCGAAAACTTCGTTACCCGCTGCAGTGGTCACCAAAATACAGAAGGCGCTGGTCAGCAAACTAAAGCAGGCCGACGCGCTGGCGGTGTCCGACTACGGTTTCGGAGTGGCCAGCCCGACGCTGGTGCGGCAAGCGCGATCAGCGCGCAAAGGGAAATTTGTCATCACCTTGGACGCACGCCACAATCTTCACGCCTACGCCAAATCGCAAATTACATCCGCTACACCCAACGAAGCCGAAGTGGAAGCGTTGCACCATACGGTTATCGGCGCGAACCTTGACGAATTGCAGCGCTGTGCGCACGCTACACGATTGGCGATGAATCTCGAGTCGGTGTTGGTTACGCGCGGTCGCGATGGCATGGCGCTTTTCGAATCGGAGCGCGTATCACACATTCCCATCTACGGCGGCGCGCAAGCTGTGGACGTGACCGGCGCCGGCGACACCGTCCTGGCAGTCTACACTTTGGCTTTGGCCTGCGGTGCGAGCTCGCTGGATGCCGCACACATCGCGAATATCGCTGGCGGCTTGGTGGTGATGAAGCGTGGCACCGCGACCATTTCGCAGCGGGAGCTGCTCGAGGCTATTCGACGAGAAGTCTCGGGCGAAGTGACTCCATACGTCGCGGGACCACAAACGAAAGCTCCCGCCTGACATGCGTGATGCCCGATCCAAAATTGTTAGCCTCGAGAAACTTCGCGATATTCTTTTCGCAGCCCGGCAAGCAAACAAAAAAATCGTTCTGTCCAACGGATGTTTCGACACGCTGCATGTCGGCCACATCCGCTACCTTCAGGCGGCGCGCGAAGAGGGAGACGTGCGCGTGACCGCGGTAAATGCTGATTCCAGCGTGCGCGTTCTCAAGGGTGCAAATCGGCCAATCCTTGATGAACAGGCGCGTGCCCAGTTGGTGGCTGCGATAGATGCCGTCGATTTCGTGGTGATCTTCAGCGAACCAAATGTCGAGCGCCTTCTGGAGGAATTGCAGCCCCACGTGCACGCCAAGGGCACGGATTACACCAGCGATACGGTGCCAGAGCGCGCTACTGCCGCGCGTCTGGGAATTCGCGTGGCCATCGTTGGGGATCCGAAGAATCATTCGACGCGAGAGCTGCTGGATAGTATTCGCAAGGGGACCAATGCCTGATCCGCGATTTCTGGTCGTGCGATTGGGTTCATTGGGCGATATCGTGCACACCTTTCCGGCTATCGCTGCGCTTCGCGAAGCTTTTCCTGCCGCGCAGATCACCTGGCTGACGCATCCGCGCTGGGAATCTTTGGTTGCCGCCAGTGGTTTGGCCACGGAAGTTTGGGCCGCGGATACGCGCTCGGTAAAATCGCTTCGCGAAATCATTCAGCGAATACGGGCCGCGAGGTTTACGAAAGCTATCGATTACCAGGGCCTTTGGAAGTCGGCCGCGCTTCCGCTTCTGGGAGGACTCGCCACGCGTATCGGATTTTCGTCCGAAACAATTCGCGAATGGGGCGTTCCGATTCTGTACACGGACCGCGTCCGCTGCGTGACCACCCATATTGCCGAACAGAATGGCGAACTTTCGCAAAGGGCTGGCTCGACAAAAACCATTGCTCGATTCGACTTGCGGATTGGCAGACAAGAATACGATGCGGTACGTCAATTCCTCAAAGAGCATGCTATCGAACGTTACGTCTTGCTGAGTCCTGGCGGCGGATGGCGTTCGAAATGTTGGCCGCCGGACCGCTTCGGCATGCTCTGCCAACGAATTCGCGACGGACTGAATCTTCGCTGCGTCGTAAATTACGGTCCTGGAGAAGAAGGTCTGGTACAGGCCGTCAGATTCGCCAGCGGATCGGCCGAACCAATCGCGTACAGCGGCAGCATGGAAAATTTGATGGCCATCGCGCAAAACGCAGAGTGTATCGTTGGCGGAGACACTGGCCCGCTGCACTTGGCTGTGGCGCTGGGCACACCCTCGGTCAGCATTTATGGTCCCACGGACCCCAAGCGCAATGGGCCGTTTCCGAATCTGGACCCGAGGAAGCCGCAGCGGCATCCTGTCAACATTGTTTTGCGAGCGCCAGATGCCGTCAGGAATCACGGTCGCATCGACGAAACGGATCCGTCAATCCTGCAGATTTCCGTTGAGCAGGTTTTTGCTTCGGTAAAAACATTAGTCGAGGCGGCCACGTGAGTGACCGCGCCGCCTTTTTTGTTCGTTGGCGGGTAAGGCTGGGATATCCATTAGCTGTCGCGATTCTTTGGCTGGCCAGGCCCACGCTGCAAACTATCGCGATTGGCGCGGGGGTGGGCGCGATTGGTCTCTGGCTCCGCGCCTACGCCGCCGGCTATTTGCACAAAAAAGAAACACTCACCGTCACCGGACCTTACGCGTATACACGCAATCCGCTCTATCTCGGCAGCGCGATTTTGGCTGCCGGAGTTGGCATCGCCACGCATTCGTGGATCGCTGCGGCACTGCTGCTTATATACTTCGCCGTTTTTTATTCCGTCGTGATGAGAAGGGAAGAAGGGGAGTTGCGCAGATTTCACTCTGCAGCTTTTGAGGAGTATGCGAAATCTGTTCCGCTATTTTTTCCGAGATTCGGCGCAGCCAAGGTTTCTGGCGATGGCCCCGGTTCCCCTGGGGCATTTTCCTTTGCGCAATATCGCAAGAACCACGAATGGCAAGCGGGCGTAGGGTTTCTACTTATTCTTGCCGCACTTCTAATTTTGTGGCGCGTTCACCTGCACTGACGCCGGAGCCGCGGTCGCCTCAGGGCACGGCACAAAACAAGAAACCTCCAGAGCACTCCCGTCCGTCAAGATGTGTACAGCGCCATTGCGATCCGTCCGCAACACGCGCACCGCGGCTTTTTCCAGGCGCTCCAGCAATTCCGGGCTCGGATGTCCGTAGGAATTATTCTCGCCGGAAGAAATCACTGCCAGTCGCGGATGGACCGCCGCTAAAAATTCCTCGGTGGTCGAGTTCTTGCTGCCGTGATGACCAATTTTTAGCACATCCGCCTGTAGGCTTTCCGCGGAGTTTTCGGCAAGAATTTGCCGCTCGGCTTGTTTCTCCGCATCCCCCGGCAACAGGAACGCACGGCTGCCAAACTCCCAGCGCATCACGATCGAATCGTTGTTCTTAGGGGGCAGTGCGCCCGCATCAGAGGCGGGTTCCGGCCACAACACCTGGCCCTCAGCGCCGTCCCAATGAAATTGTTCGCCGCGAAATTCGTGCGCAACGGTTACGCCCCGCGAGTTCGCCAATTCCTCTAAACTAGCCAGCGCCGTCCCAGCAACCTCGCGCCCCACCCACAAAGTACCAACTTTAAAGTTTTGCAAGACTGCGGTTAATCCGCCCAGATGATCCTGATGTCCGTGCGTAACCGCCACAACATCGATGCTCTTGAATCCCCGAGACCACAGATAGGTCGAGACCGCCTCTTCTCCCGGATCGGTTGCCAGGTGTTCCGGACGGCCCGGGAATCCGCCGAACGCGCCACCGCCATCGATCAGTAAAGTTTTCCCGCTCGGCGAGACCAAGAACAGGGAATCGCCTTGCCCAACATCCAAAACCGTCAACTCCATCTTGCCGCGCTGCCACTGCGCCGCAAATGGGAAGGTCGCGATTGCTAAAACTACGGCCAGTAAACTCACAGCGCTGGCGCGGCTTAGCCACACGCTCGTGCGGCTTCGCAGTCGGAGAGCTACAATCACAACAATCAGCAAACAAAAAAATGCGATCAATAGCCACTGGGGTGGGCCAGGAACTCGATAACTCCACCGCAGCAATCCGCTGAAGTACTTCACCAGAGCGATCAACAGCGCGGTGATCCAACCGAGAGGCGCGGCCAAAATACGCCCTAGCGCAGGGAAAACATGTTCCGCTCAAAACTGCTCCAAACCCCAAAGGCACCATCACACCCATCATCGGGACGGCCAGAAGATTCACTACGGGGGCCGTCAGTGCCACGCGGTGAAACGAAACAGTCATCAACGGCTGCATTCCGATCTGCAGCACGAGCGTGACCGCTACTAACTCCACAATTCGAAGAAGAACCCAAAGAAATCCTACCGAGAGATTTTCTGTCAGTCTCAAAAGCTTGGTAGGAACTTGTGAAGCCAGCCACGCAACGGCCGTCCGCAAATCGATGCGGAACTGCGCCACTCTGGGAGGATGCGCGGTGTCCCTCCGAACCTCTCGCCAGCCGCGCAATGCGCGAACATAGGGCTGAACATGTTCTTCAAGCCATGGAGCAGAGACTCCGGCGATGCAGCCAATGGCCACGAATGTCAGTTGGAAACTCGAATCCAGTATGGAGGTCGGTCGCGCAACTAGAAGGATAACCACCGCGATCCCCGCTGAATTGAGCAGGTCTAAACGCCGATAGAAAACACTGCCCACCAAGACGATTCCCGCCATCAACGCCGCGCGCAACACTGGAGCGCGCTGCTCGACCATCATCACGTAAGAAAACAGCAGGAATAGCGTTATCGCCGCCGTTGGTACCGTGGGCAGCCGCAATCTTCGGCCTAGCCAAAACAAAAGATAGGCGATCGCTCCCACGTGGAGACCAGCTACCACCAGCACGTGAAAGACGCCGGTGCGCTGAAAATCGATGGACTCTGCGCGGTCCACGAAACTGCGATCGCCGAGCAACATCGCGCGCATGACTCCAGCCACGTCTGGCTTTGAGGCGAACAGCGTATCGACCTCGTCCCGTAGTCGCCGCCGAGCTTTTGAGACAAAAGTTCCCAGCGACGGTCGTGCCGCGGAGACAAGCTCCATTAACTCCACCGCGCGCAGCGTCGCCACGAGATCGATATTTTGCGACGCCAGGTAGGCACGTCGATCAAACGCTCCCTCATCGCGAAATACGTCTGGACGCCTGGCGGCCGCCGTGACCGTGATCTCGTCTCCCGCGTGTACATTTGGAGCTGGGCTGTCGTTTCCGTCAGCATCTTTTTGTGTAGAGTAACTTAGCCGCAGGCCACCATTCAGCGGCAGAAAGGTTTCTTCGTAGTCGACGCCGGAAAGCTCTACCTCGTATCCGTAACCCCAAGGCAGTCGGGCAGGTTCATCGCGCAAATGCCCATGCCAACGCAACGGGGAATGCAAATCGATTGCGAAGTTTTGCACCACGGAAATTACGTAAGAAGATGCCGGGGGCTGTTCGCTCAAAAGCATGCCCAATGCGCCTAAAAATACCCAGCAAACCATCGAGACAAGTCCGGCAGGCCACAACCAATTCCGCAACGCAAGAAGCGTCGCCGCAATCAACGCGAGCGCCGCGAAAACAAAAAGGCCCACAACCAGTTCTCTCGAGCTGGCGTGGGCCGCGATCGCTGGATGCAGGCCAATAGCGATTCCGACAGCAAACGCCGCGGCAATCGCCACCGCCGGAAGCTTCATGGAAGTTTGCGCAAACGCACTAAAGTCTCAAGGTGAAATGTTTGCGGAAATAGATCGAACATATCGATGGAGGTAATCTCGTAAAAGGGTCCGGTCGTTGCGATTTCTGCCGGCTTTTTACTGTTGCCCGTCAGTATCGCCAGATCGCGGGCTAAAGTGGACGGATCGCAGGATAAATAAATAATTTCCGGCGCACCAAGTTCAACCAATTTACCGGCTGCGACGGCGCCGAGTCCTGAGCGAGGCGGATCAAGCACTACCAGGTCCGGGCGCTCCTGCGGTTTCTTCAGAAAATCTTCGGTATGTTCGTTGAAAGTTGTCACTTCTACGCCGGCCATCTCCGCGTTGGCGTACAAATCACGCGTCGCCGCCAGATTCGCATCCACACTCACCACTTTCGTGAACGTTTTTGCCAGTGGCAAAGTAAAAAATCCCACACCTGCGTACAAGTCCAGCGCCAACTCGCCCTTGGCACCCTTCGTCACCGTCGCCATCAGGTTCTCAATCAAAAATCGATTCACCTGAAAAAAAGAAAGATGGCTGACGCGAAACGAAAATCCTCCAGCTTGGTGCATCAAGAAACCAGGGCCGGTCAGTTCGAATCGCTCTTTCTTTTGGTCCAGCAACAATAAACTTTCGATCCGTGGTAATTCAGCTCTAAAAAACTCCGTCAATTCGCTTGCCGGCTTTGGATACGCCTCAAACGCAATGTTTAGGGCGATCTTTTCGTCCTTCGAATCAGCGAAGGCTTCGATTTCCAAAATGCCATTCGGTAATTTTCCGCTGCGCGCCATTTCCTGCAACAAATTGAAGGTCTCTAGCAGTCTCGGTGAAAGCACCGGGCAAGTATCCACCGGCATGATCATTGAACTTTCCGGCAGAAAATATCCCAGCGCGCGTGGCATGCCGCTGCGCACCGCCCATTGCGCCCGATTGCGATAGCCGTACGGCTCGGCGGTGTGCGCGGCGATTTCCCTATCCCACGAAATTCCGCCCAACCGCGAGAGCGTCTCTCGCAAAATTCCGATCTTTAACCGAGTCTGTTCCGCAAAATCGATGTGTTGGTAGTTGCAGCCACCGCAAATTCCAAAATGCGGACATGGCGCCTTCACTCTGCCTACCGCAGGCTCAATAATTTCCAGGGGCTTGGCCCAAACCGTCTTCTTCTTGCGCGTCTTAACCTCCGCGCGCACCAGCTCGCCCGGCACCACAAACGGCACAAATACGGTGTTGCCCTCGGCGTGCCCCAAGCCATCGCCTCCATACACCAGCTTCTCGATCGGTACCCTTAACTCTTCAGCCATCAATATCCTATTCCATTCGAAATTTAAAGGAAATTCTTCTGTAGGTGCCGGACTTTAGTCCGGCCGATATAAAATTGGAGGATCTTCAGCTCGCACGTTCAACGCAGCCGCGCTCTCTACGAAAAATAGTACAAACTGAACCGCGGCAACCCAAACTCCTCCAGCAACCTTTTCTGCAAATACTGTTTTTCAACCAAAGCGATCTGTTCGGCCTTCATTTTTCGGCGGTACATCGCCAACTGTCCATCCATCTCTCGCCGCACCCGCAGCAGCAATTCCTCGCTGGCGTCCGCCGTGACGGCCGCATACACCTTATCATCCAACACCGTCAGCCGCCTCTCGAGGTCTTCCAGGTCCAGAATTCCCGGCGCATCCAAAAGAACCGAAGCGGCTTCCACAGCCGATGCTATCTCGTTTAATCGCGCCCCCAAATTGGGAAGTGTCCCAGAAACCTTTGTCGCCGAAGCACGCGTCTGGGCAACGTTTTTCGCCAAATAAATGCGCAGCTCCTGAACAGGAAATGCGGGAGCAGTCGTCGCACGACCTGCCTTTGGAGTCGCCCCAGCCGCCGCCTCATTCATCTCTTCCGCCGCTTCCAGCACCGCATCCGTGCAATACGCGAGCGTCTTCAACGCTTTTCCCGCTCCGCGTCGCGACCGCCCATAGCTCTCCACCGCTCGATCAATCCCGCGCAGCACCGCCTCCAGTGGTACTCCGGCCCTTTGCCACGTCTCCATGATCGCCCAGTCCAGCGGCGAAACCAGCAGATGCGCTCCGCGCTTCTTCCAAAAATATTCTTCTATCTCAGTGTAGTAGTTGAAGTAATTCCAGCCTTCGCCGGTTGACCGCTGCGCTGGATCGTTACCGTCTGTCATCACCAACTAACGCGATTCTTTCGTCGCGTCCATCTTCACAGGCTGGGCCGCCGGCGTGAGAGCGCGACTTTCCGCCACCAGCGTTTTCACTAAATCCGGGTTCTTGTCCCAGATCAATCGCAATCCTTTCAGCGTCAAAAATTCGTCGGTGTGCTGAATATGCCGAGACCCGCGCGCCACTAGCTTCGCCTGACCGCCTGTTGCCACTACCGGAATCTCCGCTTCACCGGCCTTCACCGCCAGTTCCGCTTTCATCCGCGCCAGCATGCCATCCACCATGTCCACGGCGCCGTAATACAGTCCCGCCTGAATGTGCGTAACCGTATTTGTTCCGATCACTTTTCCAGGATCTTTCAGTTCCACTCGCGGCAATCGTGCCGCGCGCGAAAACAGCGCCTCGGACGAAATCCCCAAACCCGGCGCAATCGACCCGCCCAAGTATTCGCCCTTCGCAGAAATCGCATCAAACGTAATCGCCGTGCCAAAATCCACCACGATGCACGGCCCGCCGTATTCCGCAAACGCCGCTACTCCGTTTACGATGCGATCCGCGCCTACTTCCAGCGGATTGTCCACCAGTACCGCCATCCCGGTTTTTACTCCCGGCTCCACAAATAGCGCCTTCTTTCCCAAATATTTCCGCGCCATCTCTCCCAGCGTCCAATTTACGGGCGGCACCACGGAAGAAATAATCACGCCGCCGATGGCATCCCGATCGAGCCCCGCCAACGAAAAAAGATTTCGCGTCAAAACGCCATACTCATCGACGGTCTGCTCGCGCGCGGTTGTCAACCGCCAGTTCGCCATCAGCAAATCGCCGCGAAAAACTCCCAGCACCGTATTCGTGTTCCCCACATCTATCGTCAGCAACATCCGACCGCCTTTGTAGGAGCGCAGCATGCTGCGTCCCATCTCGTTCTAATTTCTAATCCCATCGCGGTTGCCTCGACAGTATTTTAGACCTGCTCCTATGCCTTTTCCTCGCGCCACATCGGGCCCGTTGTCCTCACCGCACCGCCTCCACATCCCCCGCGATCACCGTAAAAGTTCCGCCATCTTCCCGCTGCACACGCAACAAACCCTCTCCACTCAATCCCGCCGTAACGCCAGCAAAACTCTCCGTCCCGGTCGTCACTCGAACTCTCTTTCCCCGCGCGTAGGAAGAGACCTCTTCAAATCGCGCAATCACCGAAGCCGGCCCGTCACGCAAAAGCTCCCGATAATCCTTCTCGAATTCCCGCAACAACCGCACCAGAATCTCCATCCGCGATTGCATCTTACCGGTTTCCGCACGCAGCGAAGTAGCTGCTGCCGCCAATTCGGCGGGAAACTTCTCTTGATTCACATTTACGCCAATCCCCACAATTACAAATTTCACCAGGGTGGGCTCCGCGTGCATCTCCGTCAATATCCCGCCAACTTTTCGCCCACCAACCAACAAATCATTTGGCCACTTCAGATCTACCGTCAATCCCGTCACGGCCGCCACCGCACTCCGCGCGCTAATTCCCGCCATCATCGTCAAAAGTGGCGCCTGCACCGGAGCAATTCGAGGTCGCAGTATCAACGTCACATAAATCCCGGTAGCCCGTTCCGAATGCCACGCACGACCGGCACGCCCGCGACCCGCCGTCTGCTCCTCCGCGATGACCACGGTTCCCTCAGCCTCGCCGCCATGCGCCAATTCAAACGCCACCCGATTGGTAGAGTCCGTCCGAAAAAAATGCACCACCCGCTTACCAAACAATCCGCCCTTCAAGTGCCGCCGCAAAATCTCCGGCGCCAAAATATCCGCCATCGCTTCCAAGAAATATCCGGTCGCCGCACGCCCCTTCACCTTGACGCCCAACTCGCGAAGCCGCGTCACCCATCGCCACACCGTAGACCGCGAAACTCCAATCTCCCTAGCAATCCGCGCCCCGCTGATCACAATCGTAGCGTTCTCCGCCAACAGCGCCGCCAACTCTCCCAGGCGCTTATCCGTGACCTCAGTAGCATTATTTTTCTTCTTAGCCATGAACCGTCACAAGTTTCGCTCGCTTGCGCTTCCGGCTTCTCTGTGTAACTCTGCGATCCTCTGCGTCTCTGCGTTAATCCTTTGCTTTTCTTTCGAAACTCTTCGCAGTGTCCCCGACCCCTACCCAATCCCCTCCACCAACAAACTCAAATTGCTCGCCACCGCAGAATGCGTCAGCATCCCCGACGATAAATAATCCGCACCCGCTTCCGCATAAGCCCGCGCATTCTCCAAAGTAATCCCGCCAGAAATCTCCACAATGCATTCCGGCCGCACGGACCGCACAATTGCAACGCACGCGCGCGCCTCCTCCGGCGTCATATTGTCCAGCAAGACCGCCGACGCCCCGGCCCCCAAGCTTCCCGCAACTCCTGCTGATTCCGCACTTCAATCTGCACCGTCAAAAGAGAATTCTCACTCGCGCTCGACGCGGAATCACCACCCGCAGCCTCATACGCCGACAAACTCCGCGTCACCACGCGCGAAGACGCAAATGCGTGCGCCATATCGAGTGCCGCTTTCACTCCACCTGCCAACGCAATATGATTCTCTTTCAACAAAATCGCATCAAACAAACCAATCCGGTGATTCGTCCCACCACCCATCTTCACCGCATATTTTTCCAGCATCCGTAAACCAGGAACGGTTTTTCGTGTATCGCGTATCTTCGTTCCGGTTCCGGCCAGTAGCTCCACAAACCGCCGCGTCAACGTAGCAATCCCACTCAAGTGCGTCAAAAAATTAAGCGCCGTCCGCTCCCCAGTCAAAATCGACCGACCAGACCCCGCCAGCCGAAGCAAATCTCGCCCTTTCTTTACCAAAACTCCATCCGCCACGAAGAACTCTACGTTCATTGCCGGGTCAAGCTCTGCAAATACCATTCCCGCAAGCGGTAATCCCGCCACAACAACGTTCTCCCGAGCCAAAATCCGTGCTGCGCCAACCGCCCCGGCCGGCACAGTAGCCAGCGCCGTCACATCGCCGGACCCCACATCCTCCGCCAGCGCCCGCCGCACCAGCTCCAGCATCTCCGCCGACTTGAAATCAATCATCATAAAAATTTTCGCAAATGCAGCCACATAGGGTGCCGCACCCTTTGGAGTTAAGGGTGCGGTCTTTGACTTTTGCAATCTCACCAACCATCGAGCCTAGCCCTTCCCCTCCAACTCCTTCTTCCTCTCCACCAATTTCCCCAACTCCACCTTCTGCCCGGCCAGCGCCGTCCTCAATCCTTCGACGATCTTTGCCGGAGCCTTGCCCAAAAACGTCTCATCCCCCAACTGCCTCTCCTTCGACGCAATCGCCTTCTCCAGCCCTTCAATCTCCTTCTTCAATCGCGCCAACTCCGCGCCCACATCCACTGCTTCCGCCGCAAACGCGATCCGCACATCAAACTCCGCCGTAGACCGTGCCGCACCTCCCGAAGCCGCCAATTTTTCCGCGGTCAATCGCAACTCTGAAAGCAAAGCCAGCCGCACCAGAAAATCTGAGTTAGCCGATGCCACGCGAAGCAGGGAAGCATCCCCAACCGAAACATCCGCCTTCACCTTTTTCTTCGGATCCAGCTTCATCTCCGCGCGAATATTCCGCACCGCCCCGATCACATCCTGCAAAAACGTCACCTCGCGTTCCGCCGATACATTAACCCATCCGGACCCAACCATCGGAAACGCGTCCAGTGCAATCGATTGCGCGCCACTCCTCTGCGGCAACTGGTGCCACAACTCCTCCGTCAAGAACGGCATGAACGGATGCAATAACCGCAGCGCCGCATCAAACGCGGCAAACAGATTCTTCCAGGACACTACCGCCCGCGTCCGATCTGTCGAAACCAGACTCCGGCTTCACCCACTCGATATACCAATCGCAGAAATCTCCCCAGAAGAATTGGTAAACGCTGGACGCCGCCTCATGAAAGCGAAATTCCTCCGAGCGCTTCATTCACCGTCGAAATGGTTCGCGCTAGTCGCGAAAAAATCCACGCGTCAGCAAGCGGCACGCTGTCGCCAAATGGATACGGAGCCCCAGCCCGCACTTCCGGCGCCGCCAACTCCTCCAGCGATGTTCCTCCCGCTTCAAACTTATCCAGATTTACAAACAAAAATCGCGCCGCATTCCAGATCTTGTTCGCAAAATTCCGCGAACCGGCCAGCCGGTCGTCGCTCAGCACAATGTCGGTCCCTGGTGCCGCCATCGACGCCAGGCAAAACCGCATCGCGTCCGTCCCGTACTGCTGATTCAACGCCACTGGGTCGAGTCCGGTCCCCTTGGACTTGGACATCTTCTCGCCCGAACCCGTCCGCACCAGCGAATGCAGATACACCGTCTTGAACGGCACGCGCCCGGTAAAATGAATTCCCATCATGGCCATGCGTGCTACCCAGAAAAATAAAATGTCGTACCCAGTAATCAAAGCCGAGGTCGGGTAGTAAGTGTCAAAATCCGCGGTCTTGTCCGGCCACCCCAAAGTAGAAAATGGCCACAGCGCCGAGCTGAACCACGTATCGAGTACATCCGGATCCTGCTCTAACTTCGCCGAACCGCAATGTGCGCAAGCCGTCGGAGCCGTCCGTGCCACCGTAATCTTCGCGCAGTCAGAACAATGCCACGCCGGAATCCGATGCCCCCACCAAAGCTGCCGAGAAATCGTCCAGTCCCGGATGTTGTCCAGCCAGTTCAAAAACTCCGTCCGCCGATTGTCCGGAATAATGTTGATGGTGTTCTCGCGACCGGGCGCATAATCGCGCACCGCCGCAATGGCTGGCGCCGCCAAATCCTTCATCTTGCAGAACCACTGCGTGGAAATCCGCGGCTCCACCACCGTTTTACTCCGCTCGCAAATTCCCACCGCATGCGTATG
This sequence comes from uncultured Acidobacteriota bacterium, assembly GCA_963786485.1. Lineage (GTDB taxonomy): Bacteria > Acidobacteriota > Terriglobia > Acidiferrales > UBA7541 > Acidiferrum. The sequence continues at coordinate 5,261 of CAWAZN010000023.1, read as the reverse complement.
CGGCTCGATCTTTACCAAAAACCCCTGTTCCTCCAGATCCGCCACAATCTTCTTGCGCGCCGCGAAGCGATCCAATCCCGCGTAAGCGCCGCCGTTGACGTTGATCTTCCCCTCCGGCGTCATCACATCAATTTCTTCCAGCCCGTGCCGTTTACCTACCGCAAAATCGTTCGGATCATGTGCCGGAGTAATCTTCACCGCTCCCGTCCCGAACTCCCGGTCCACCATCTCATCGCCAATCACGGGAATCTCGCGGTTCACCAGCGGCAGTAAGACCTTCTTCCCAATCAGCGCGCCATACCGCTCATCCAGTGGATGCACCGCCACCGCCGTATCACCCAGCATCGTCTCCGGCCGTGTAGTAGCCACCACCACGAATTTGTCAGACCCCACCACCGGATACTTGATGTACCAAAGCGACCCCGTCCGCTCCTCGTGCAAGACTTCCAGATCGCTCAACACCGTCAAACACACCGGGCACCAGTTCACCAGCCGCGTCTCGCGATAAATCAATCCCTCTTCAAACAGCCGCACAAAAACTTCAATCACCACCCGCGACAACTCCGGCGACAACGTAAATTTCAGCCGCGACCAGTCGCAACTCTCTCCAATCTGTTTCATCTGCTCCAGGATTTGTCCGCCGCTCTCCTCCCGCCACTTCCACACTTGCGCAAGAAACTCTTCGCGCCCCAATTTCTGATAATCGATTCCGCGCTCCGCCAGTTGCCGCACCACCACGCGTTGCATGGAAATCCCCGCATGATCCGTTCCCGGCAGATACAGCGTGTTGAATCCGCGCATCCGGTGCCAGCGCGTCAAAATATCAATCTCCGTGTGCTCCAGCATGTGCCCGATGTGTAGCGTTCCGGTCACATTCGGCGGCGGAATCACGATCGAAAACACCTTCCCGCCGGTCTTCGCGGCAGGATCGGCCTTAAACAGCTGTTCCCGCACCCAATATTCCGCCCAGCGCCCCTCAATCAGCGCCGGCTCATACCCCTTGGCAATCTCACGACCCATAATTGCAGCAGCTCCTAAGAGAAAAACTCCCAAACACAGATACCATTTCGTATTTCGATGAATCTTCGACTATACGCCATCAACTCCGCGCACCAAAACCGTACGGGGGCATGGCATGCCGCGCTCGCGTTTGCCGTTCGACGGACTACCCAAAAAAACAAAAACCCCGCGATTTAATTCGCGGGGTCTTGAAAACTCGGTCACCGACAATATAGGTAGGGAACTACTCCTTCTTCTTCAACTCTTCTCTAACCATCGCCTCCACCACCGGCTTCAACAATTCCCGCGTAATCGCCTGCATTACTTCCGGACTTAATCCCGCGAGCACCCGAGCCACCACGTCATCCGTGGACGCCTTGCCCGCGTGATCAGCAGCCTCATGCACCGCCGACTCGAGCACCGCGGCAGGAGCTTCCTCAGCCACGACGTCATGCGAAACCGCTTCCGTCGTCACTTGCTCGACGGGCACCTGCTCAAAATGTCCAGCTGCTGAGTCCGCAGGGTGAGCTTCTGCCACTCCAGCCCGATCAACGTTCTCGACCGGAATCGCGCCATATCCACCGTCGGTCTCACTCGCCTGTCTGCGCGGCAAAGATTCTTCGACCGCGTGCTGGTCGGAGATGTTGTTCGGAGGACTCCTCCGCGGCGTACGCGCTTTCCGCGCCGCTGATGCTCCTCGACAACCGGTTCCACTACGCTGCCGACGCTTGATCTTCAGTCACGTGTTCTTCAGAAATCGCCGCCGGCGTCACGTCAGCCGCATCGACCGCGGCGCTCTCCAGCCCTTCGCCCGCCTCAGCCAGCAATTCCTTCGGAGCTTCCGCTTCCACTTTCTCCGCGAAATTCCGCGCTTCACCCAAAGCCAATTCCGCTTCCGCCGGCGCAATTTCCGCCACGTGCGCAACCGGAGCATCCCACGTTGCCGCCAGCAAACTCGCCTTCTGCGCCTGCACTTCCCATGCGCTGGTCGCCATTGGCGAACCTTGCGGTAACTCGCTGCCAGCATCCTGCGAATCCGCGAACCGATCAATCGCCGTCGTCACGGCATCGTGCTCGAATGCCCGCGTCGCGCCGTTTCCGTTTGCACCGTGCACCGCTACGTCGCTCGTGTTCGCTGCAACCTCAGCGGAACGCTCCGCAGTATCCGCGACTATCGTTTCCGGCGCCGCTTCGACCGTTAAAGTTTGTGCTCCCGTTCCAGAAATCGCTTGGCTCGCTTCAGAAACTCCCGCTGCAATCGCGTTGTTCCATGCCTCCGCAGAGAAGGGCGCTGCCGGCGTTTCCGTCACGGCCGCATGCGTCAAATTGCCCGAGGCAACTTCGGTCACTGCCGCTTCCGTCATCGCTCGCAATGCCGCAGGCGTATCCAATGCTTCCCGCGCGCTCTTTCGCGAACCCGCTTCTTCAAACGCTGCCTCACTCCAACTCGGCGCCCCCCCGGTTCCGCGTGCCGCTACCGCTTCATCATCATCTCTGTCGCGTCGCCACGAAGCTTTTGGCTCTTCCTCTTCGTCCTCCGGAACGTCGTTGCTCTCTTCTATCGTTCGCCAATCCCGTTCCATTGCCAATTCCGGATGCACTGCTGGCGTAAATCCCGGATCTTCTTCGACCGCCGCTCCCGCGTTATCCATCAAATTTGCAAATGCCAGCGGAGCGCCATCCATGTTCACCGGCGCGGGTGTCGTTGACACCGTCGACGCTTCTTCCACCATATCGATTTCATCCATGACGATCGATTCAGGCGGCACTATCGTAGGAGGTGGAACGAACGCTGGCTGAGGCGCAGGCACCGGCCGCGGCTTGAGCATGTCCGAACCTTTTTTATCTGCGGCTTTCGCAGTGCCATCCGTTTTGTCGGATGAATAAGAAACCCCCGCGCGCGTCAAAGCTGCCTTCACCATCGCAATCAGCGGATCCGGCGGAACGAAGGGCTTCTTTAAGACGCCATCCGCGCCAACTCGCTGCGCTTCCTGCTCATCCAGAGGATCAAACGCGCCAACCAGCAAAATTACTGGAATATGTGCCAATGCCGGATCTTGTTTTACGTACTGACAAACTTCATAGCCATTCCGCACCGGCATGAACACATCAGCCAAAACCAGGTCGGGAATAATATCGGAAATCTTGCGTACGGCGGCTTCGCCATTGCCCACAGCCACCACGTCGATGCCCTGGTCTTTCAGCGCCAGGCCCACCATCTTCTGGATGTTGCTGTTGTCGTCCGCCACCAGGATCTTGGCCACCGAAACATCCTCCGGGGAACTGCCTGCCCGCGCTTGAACTAAGCCATATCTCGCGGCCGCCCGCTCGCTTGGCCGCTCCGCAACGCTATCCCTTCGATATCTATTTCACCAAAGAGGATGCGTTCTCCAGAGTATTTGAGCACCCACCACCATACCCGTCAATGCGAACAGGTCCGCTATGTGTCGGAAGCGAACACTGTACTTGTGGCGAGTTAATCATTTCACCGCTTTTCCTGAGGCCATCCCTGAGCCGCACCGCTGTCCCTCAAAAGAAAAGGGGTTCGCAACCTCGCGAACCCCTGGGAACGCCAATCTCCTGATTGGCGGGTTTTCTTCGACTTAAGCCGCGCCCTGCCCTACCAGGGAACCAGCTTTTTCAACCCCTTCTTCTTCTTGCTGCTGGACTCCGCGGGCTTGCTGCCGTCCGCCGGTGCCGCAGTCGCGCTGCTATCCGTCTTTGTCGTGTCCGTGCTGGCAGCCGCATCCGTGGCTGGCGTCGATGCGGGAGTTCCGTCAGCGGCGGGCGGCACAGCCTCGCCCGGCGCAGGTGCTACTGCCGTCGATCCCGACTCCGCGCCATTCGCACCAGGTGCAGACGCCTCCGCAGGTTGATCCGTATTCGCAATGTCATGCTCGCCGTTGTGGCTGTCTCCGGTCGCTGCACCGGAGCCCAAAGCCGAACCCGGCTCAACGACCGCCACCACCGACTTGCTTGGCGCCGCCCCAGCTCCAGTGCCGGTCGTGAGTTGTGGTCCCGACCCTGCGTGCAGCGTCTCCGTATTCGTATCGCTCTCCTGCGTCATCGTCGGAGTGCCCACCTTGGCCGAAGTCTGCAGCTCCACCACCGGTCCGCCATGCAGTAAATCCATCGGCTTCCTATAGAGCGGTGTCTTCGGCCGCGGCGCATTCGCATTCGCCGTCATCCATGCCAACGCATTCGGATCCGCCTGCGGCACGGGAATGCCGAACGCCTTCAACTTGTACTTCGCGTCCGCTACCATCGGCGACATCGGATAATTGCGCACAATCTGCGCATAATATTTCACCGCCACATCGCGTTTTTCGCTGGTTTCATACAGGTCCCCCAGCATCCACAGCGCGTGGTCACACTTGCTGTACAACGGATAGCGCGTCGTAATCGACGTCAACCGCGAAGCCGCCGCGCGCTTGTCGCCCTTCACGTAATAGTAGTACGCGATGCGGTAATCGCCTTCTGCCAGCACTTCCTGCACGTCGCGCAAATGCTGCTGCGCCTTGTCTCCCAGCGGATCGCTCGGATATTTCTGCAGGAACGTTTGGTACTCATCTTCCGCGTCTCGCGCTTCCGTGCGATCCCGGTCCGGCTTCTGCATCTGCTGATAGTGTGCGTTGGCAACTTGCAGCTGCGCGTACGGCGCTTCCGGAAGGAAAGGGAAGAACACGATAAAATCTTTGTAGCCTTGAATCGCCTGCGCCATGTTCGCGGTGCCGCCCTCTTTGTAATAAGAGTCCGCGATCGACAGCTTGGCTTTTGCGAGGTATTCGCTGTCGGGGTAGGTATTGATCAGCGTCTGAAGGTTCAGCCGCCCCACTTCCTGGCGCCCGTGCTTGATATCGTCCAGCGCCCGCAGATACAGAACCTTGTCCGGTTCCGCGCTGTTGTCCGCCGAAGTCGACTTGTTAACCTTTTTCTTGTGCAGCAGTTGCGCGTTGCTTTGCGTCGCGCCCGCCATCATGATCCCGCTGGTTACGAAGGTTGTTGCCAAGAGTAAAGTACGACGCAAACATCACCTCACGCAGGTAGTCTCAAGTTTCCAGCCGCCGACTACGCCAATTTCGCGACCGAATCTTGGATAGCTGGGGAAGACGCGAAACGCAACCACCAGGGCCGCCACGCGCCGAACTCCGCAAGTATAACCTGAACTAAAGGACAGGCCACCCAAAAACTTGCCCCAAGGGTCAGCCACTCCCCGCCAACCCGAACAGCCCACCCCAGCGATGGGATACCCTAATCTGCGC
>CAWAZN010000022.1:0-172092 GCA_963786485.1 uncultured Acidobacteriota bacterium | reverse complement strand
GCAACAGTACATTTACGGATGTTTCTGCGGAGACTGCGCTGGGCGTAGCGGGCACGAACGGTGGAATGGTGACTACGGATTTTAATAATGATCGCGCGATTGATTTTGTGATTGCGGGTGGCGCAAACGGCGCGTCGATTTATTTGAATCCGCGGGACGGAAAGTTCAGCGCGATTGGGGCGGTTGATTTCAAGAAGGAAGGGTTGCCGCCGGCGGTGGGCGTGGTGGCGCTCGATTTTGATAAAGATGGCTGGATGGATCTGGCGTTCACACATGAAGGTGCGCCGGGGATCAGTCTGTGGCGAAACGTCGAAGGGAAGCGACTGGAACGCGTGGCGCTGCCGGAATTCGGGTGGAAACACGGTTGGGGGCTGGCGGCACTCGACTACGACAACGATGGCTGGGTGGATCTGGTGGCGGCGGGAGAAACGTCCGATGGCGGCGAGTTGCGAATCTTGCGCAATCTCGGTTCGAAGGGCTGGCGCGACGTCAGTAAAGATTTGCAACTGGATGTGGTGAAGTTGAAGCAGCCGCGTGCGGTGCTCGTTGCCGATGTAACTGGCACGGGCGGCGCAGATTTGCTGGTGACGCAACTGGATGGACCTCCGGTGCTGCTGCGCAATCGCGGCGGGAACAAAAACAATTGGATGCGCATAGATTTGAAGGCGCTGAATGACAATAAGAGCGGAATCGGGACGAAAGTCGAATTGTATGCGGGGCCGCTGTATCAAAAGTGGGAAACGGTGGGGGCTTCAGGATACTTGGGGCAAAGCGCGGCGCCGATTCTGGCGGGGTTGGGCGCGGAAAAGAACGCCGAAGTGGTAAGGCTGCTGTGGCCCACGGGAGTTCCGCAGGATGAAGTGAATTTAGCGGCGGAGAAGACGCAAAGTATTGCGGAACTGGATCGTCGCGGCAGCAGTTGTCCCGTGCTGTTTTCGTGGAACGGGCGCGAATATGAATTTATTGCGGACATGATTGGCCCCGGCGTGGTGGGGCACTGGGTGGCTCCCGGCGAACGGGACGTTCCCGATCCCACGGAGTATCTGAAGGTTCCCGCGCGCAGCGTTCACTCGAAAAACGGACTGCTGAGTTTCCGTTTCATGGAGCCGATGGAAGAGACGGTTTATCTCGATCAAGTGCGCCTGCTGGCCATCGACCATCCCGCGGCTTACGATGTTTTTCCGAACGAACGATTCGCCAGCAATCCGCCATTCCCGGAATTTGGCGTAATTGCCAGCAAAGACTCGCGGCCGCCGGTGGGTGCCTGGGACGATCACGGAAACGATGTGTTGCCGTTGATTGCGAAGCACGATCGCCGCTACGTGACCAGCTTCGAAGAATTGCCGTATGCCGGTTTTGCGAAGTTGCACTGGCTGGAACTGGATCTTGGCGCTTGGGACGAGCACAAGCCGCTGCGACTAATCATCGATGGCTACACCGATTATTTTACGGCGACGTCAATGTATGCCGCGGATCAAGCTGGGATCAAAGTCATTGCGCCGTACGTGGAAGCGCAAAACGCTAAGGGCGAATGGATTCGCGTGGTGGACGATATGGGATTCCCCGCGGGCCTGGCGCGCACCATGGTGGCGGACCTGACGGGCAAACTGCCCACCGGAACGCGCCGCATCCGCATCGTCAACAATTTGAAAATTTATTGGGACGACGTGCGCATCGACCAAACGCCTGATCCGAAGGACGCGCATGTTTCCGAAGTTCCGCTGGCCAACGCTTCGCTGGCATTTCTGGGTTTTCCACGCGAAACGCGTCTCACTCCTGCCAGCGACACGTTGTATTCCTACAGCCGCCGCAGCATGAGCGGACCTTACGCCCGAGCGGCCGGGAACTACACGCGCTACGGCGATGTTCGCGATTTGCTGAAAAATTCCGATGACCGGTTCACGATCTTCAGTTCCGGCGAAGGCGTGAAGCTCGATTTCGATCCGCGTAAACTGCCGGCGTTACCTGCTGGCTGGGTGCGCGACTATTTCTTTTATGCCGATGGTTTCGAAAAGGATTTGGATTTCTACGCGGCGGATGGTTTTACGGTAGAACCGCTTCCGAAGCATTCGCTCACTTCGTATCCTTACGCGCCGGGCAAAGATTATCCGCAGGATGACGAACACTTGAATTATCAGCTGGACTACAACACGCGGCAGCGCTCGGATCGCATGCCGGCAACGCTGCGCTACGACTACAAGACTCCGAACTGAGTAACTGGGGACCGAGTCTACTGTTTATGCCCAAGCCCGCGGTGATGACCATTCGCGACGTGGCTCGTGAAAGCGGCTACTCGGCGTCTACGGTATCCATCGTTCTGAACAATGCGCCGCTGGCGCGCTACATTCCGGCGGAAACCAAGCAGCGTATTGAGAACGCCGCGCGTCATCTCGGCTATCGTCCCAATCCGCTGGCACGATCGCTGCGCAGCCGCAGATCAAATGTCGTCGGAGTGATGCTCTTCGATATTACCGATCCCTTTTGCACGCCCATACTGCGCGGCATTGAAAATTCTCTGTATCAGGGAAGCATGCTTTCGTTGCTTGCGGATGCGCACAACGAGCCGCGTCGTTTCGAACGCTATCTGGAATTACTGCTGGACCGCCGTGTGGAAGCGCTGATCGTAATCGCCAACTGGCTGGTGATGGATATCAAACTGCTAGCCGATGTTACGCGGCGCCAGGTGCCGACGGTAATTGTGGGGCGCGAAATTGACATCGAGACCGTCAATACGGTTTCTGCGGACAACGAAGCGGGCGCGGCAGCAGCGCTCGATCATCTATTTCGTTTGGGCCATCGCGACATCGCCTTCATCCGCGGCCCGAAAATCCTAGCTAGCACCGTTCAGCGTTGGAAGGGCATTCGTGAATACGCCACCCACAGCGGGTTACACCTTGATGCAAAACGCATCGCTGAGTTGCCGGAATCCCTCGATCCCAATTCCAGTTTTGAAGCGGGCGCGCGCCTGACCACGGAACTGCTGCGCGGCAGCGGCAAACGCTTCACCGCGTTGATGGCGTTCGACGATATGACCGCCCTGGGCGCGCTTCGCGCGCTAAAGAAGAAAGGCATGCGCGTGCCGGAAGATTGTTCCGTAGTTGGTTTCGACGATGTGGCGCAGGCGGCCTTGTCGGGGCCCTCGCTGACCACTGTTCGTCAGCCGATGGAAGCCATGGGTACGCTCAGCGTTGGCATAATTTTGGAAGCAATCGCCGCCGCGGAAGAGAAGCGCGAGATCCCGCTGGTTCGGCGACGGCTCCCCGCAGAGTTAGTGGTCCGCGAATCCACACACCACGTTTAAGCCTTTATGTTTGCAGAACGCACTGGCGATGCACACAAAGTGCGTCCGCCTAGGAAGGCGGCCCCTACAAAATCCAGAAGCCGCGGCGCGGCCTAGTTAATGTCTTGCTTGGCTGCCAAACGCGTCACGAGGCCATTCACATAGGTCTTCTGATTTTCTGGGGCGCCCGTTTCCGCAACCTTCATCTCTTTCACGGCGTCGTCAAACTTGCCTTGTGACGAATACATGCGTGCCAGGCCGGCATGTACGTACCACTGGTCCGGATGCTTCGCGGCGTTTTCTTTGAAAATCGCAAACGCCTCGTCGTTCTTCTTTTCGCCTTGCAGTTGCCGCGCGTAGCCGTGCATCTGAATCGGGCTCGCCTGATCCAGCGCCTTTCGCAACGCCACCGCCGCATCTTCTTTGCGGTTCAAGGCGGTTAACGTTTTCGACTTGGTCATCTCATTGTCAAAGCGATCTTCGATTTCAATGGACTTGTTGGCCAGCCGCAGTGCTTCGTCATACTCAATCTTTTCCGTCAGCAAATAGTTGGCCGCGTCATCCCAGCTGATCCACGTGTATTGGGAGAGATTGCGCAGTTGCTTCTTCAAGCTGGCGTCCACCACCTGATGCACGTCCACGGAAACTTTGAAGGGTACCGCCAATTTTTCCCATTCCAGTTCGATCACCGCGGAATCCGGTTTCAAGTCCTCGATGTCGTAGGTCAGCGCGTTGTGCATATCCGCGGTCTTCGGCTTTACGCTTACGCGCAACGCATCTTCCTTTTCGTCGTAGGTGAAAGCGCCCCAAGACGTGGAATTCTTCGAGAAAATTATGGTCCACTCGTCGGCGTTGGGCAGCATGTGCAGCCCGTAGGTGCCCTTATCGAGCGATTTGCCCTCAATCATCACCGGATCGCTGAAGGTGATGGTCGTATTCTCATTGGCTCCCGCGCGCCACACTTTGCCGTAGGGCACTAAGTCGCCCCACACTTTGCGATTGTTCACCAAGGGGCGGTGATAATTAATGGTGACGTCAGTTATACCGATCCGCTGCGAAATTTCCGCCCGCTGACTCGGCAACGGCAGGTCCAGCACGAAAGACTGCGCTCCGGCAACACACGGAACCGCGGCCAAAGCTACGCCCAATACCCAACCTCTAAATTCAGTTTTGAACATGAGGAGTCCTTTCTCTTCGACGCACTGCGAGAAAAATTTTGGAATGGTGAAACCGCGGGCCACCCCGGCCCAGCGTTTTAGACGCGCATGGTCCTGCTGCGTGAGCAGGCTATCGGTGCTGAACAAATCTGGCCTGATGACTGTACAGGATGCCAATTTGGACTGAGATTGCGCGCTATTACGACCGGGTGCGTGGTCGCATACGTCTCGACGGGACAGCCTTACGAAAGCTTCTTCGAAAAATCCGTCAGTTCCATAAAAGTGGAGTCGATTTTCTCCACTAGTTTTCCATTGGCCTCGGATTTTTCTTTCACGCTGATCCATGCAGGATCCGCCTGAAAAGACTTCCAGTTTGCGGCCGCCGCCTCTCGAGAGGGGTGCTGCAGAATGTAGATGAACGTGTTGCTCTTTTGCGGTTCATCGAGAGGCATCCAGTACGCCACGCTCTTCATGCCGTGCTGCGCGAAGAGCACGTCCGTGTGATCACGAAATCGCGCCACCAGATCGTTCAGTTTTCCGGGCAGAGCATGGTACACGCGCAGTTCGAAGATCATAGAGCCCTCTTGAGCAGTCTGTGCCTTGGCCGACAGCGCGGCAGACCAAGCGGATGCTGGCACCAACGCCGCCAGCGGCAAATATTGTAACAATTTTCTTCTATTCACCAACGCATCCTAGCAGAATTTTTCTGCAGAATCCTCCACTCTTGTCTATCGGTGATTTGCAGCAAAAAAAATCACGATGACTGGTATGGTTTTGAAGTCCCTCCTGTGGCTATCATATTTGGTCTACCGTCCGTGTGATTTTTGGGCGCTAGCATGACGTGGATCGCCACTCCCCGCGACCACAGTCCATACTCTAGAGAAAGATCCCGTACGCGTTCATGGTCCGACCCTCCCCCCAGGCTCCCCTCTGCTACTGCTGTAGCTTTTCACTTTTGGCCCAGCGTCTGGCGAGAGCTTGTGCGCTGCTATTGGCCGCGACGTTGCTGGGACTGTTGCTCCCTGGCGCGAGCGGCCAAGTTACGGACCGCTTTCAGCCTGCGCAGAGTTTTGCGGAGAAAAGCTTGGCTCCCGGCTCCGGTAATTCCATCTGGAGGGAATTTACGTACAACGCCGCATCTTGGCGTGAAGATTCTGAACCATCCCGCAAAGCCGGTGGCGTTTGCACCGACGCGCAAGTAACTCCAACGCTCTCTGATTCGGTTTTTGAAAGCGCTTCCGCAGAATCGTGTCTTCGCCTGTCGCTCGACGGCCAACATGCTGCTTCCGCGGCCGGCGGCAGCGACAAATCCCCCGACGGCGCAAATTCCCCCAGCGGAAATTCCTCCACACAGCAACCATCGAACAAATTCCTGCAGCCGGTCACCGCCCAAAAACAGGGCGATTCTGTGGAATGGGGCCACTTGTTATGGGATTCGACGAAGTTTCTACTATTTCTCCACGCCTATCGTCTTGCGAACGAAAAAGAAACTCGCGAAGGTTTGTCTGGTCCTTTCTTTAAAGGATACGCGGATGCGGTGGCCAGCATCCATGGCTGGAACGATGGCGATCCTTTCGAAACCAACTACATCAACCATCCGATGGAGGGCGGCGTCGCGGGATATTTATGGGTGGCGCACGATCCACGTTACAGGCAGGCGGAATTTGGCCGCTCCAGCGAATATTGGAAGAGCCGCTTACGTGCCATGGCTTATGCCGCGGCCTTCAGCCTGCAATTTGAAATTGGGCCCATTAGCGAAGCTTCTATTGGCAATGTGCAAGACGCTGCTCCCGGAAAAGCTGGCGTGGTGGATTGGGTGATTACGCCGACAGTGGGATTTCTGTGGATGGTCGGCGAAGACGCCATGGATCAGTACGTAATCAAGAAGTTGGAAGTTCGCACAGAGAGCCACTTCAAGCGCCTGCTTATTCGCAGCGCTCTAAATCCTACACGCAGCCTGGCGAACATGATGCAGGGCAAACCGCCCTGGAATCGCGACACTCGTTCGGGCATCACGGAATTTTGAAGAGAAATCAGCGTTTTTCTTTTTGCAACTGCTCGCGGACCTTGGCCAGCTCTTTCTTCTTGGCTTTGTCCACCGTCGGATATTCCAGTTTCAGGCTCTCCAGCGTTTCTACGATCGCCGCGGAAATCACCAGGCGCGTGAACCATTTATTGTCTGCCGGCACCACGTACCAGGGCGCTTCCTTGCTTGCAGTTTGCTGGATCATCTCTTCATATGTTTCTTGATATTTGTCCCAGTAAGCGCGCTCTTTGATATCCGCCATGGAGAATTTCCAGTTTTTCTGTGGATCGTCGAGGCGCGAGAGGAATCTTTTCTTCTGCTCTTCTTTGGAAAGATGCAGGAAAAATTTTCGGATCACCACTCCGTTGTCCGTCAGATAGCGTTCGAAGTGATTGATGTCCTTGTAGCGCCGGTCCCAAATGTCGTCATGTGTCAGTTTTTTTGGCAGGCGCTGCGGTTCCAGTAGTCCTCGATGGACGCGCACCACCAGCACTTCCTCGTAATAAGAGCGGTTGAAGATGCCGATTTTGCCGCGCTCCGGCAGGGCTTTGTGCGCGCGCCACAAATAATCGTGGTCCAGTTCTTCGGGGCTCGGTGCTTTAAATGCGGTTACGTCGCAGCCTTGCGGATTTATGCCGGACATCACGTGCTTGATCGCGCCATCTTTTCCAGCGGCATCCATGGCCTGAAAAATAATCAGTAGCGCCCATTTATCCTGGGCATAGAGTTTGGCCTGCATGTCGCAGAGAAGATTGGTGCCATGCTCGAGCAGTTTGGCGGCTTCGTCTTTGGACTTGATGGAGCCGGTGTCGTTCGGGTCGCAATGCTTCAGGCGAAACTTCTTGCCCTTGGTGATGCGGTATTGCTCCGCGATGTTTTGGGCTTGCTTTAGATATTTGTCGGCTTTCATGGAGATGGACAAATTGTAGTGCAGAAAGGCATCCTCCTGAAACTGGGAAGCGTGCCGCCCGAACGGGCGCCGCGCGAGCCTTCACACAAACGAAAAGCTCGCCCCGCAATTGCGGAGCGAGCTCTTGCCTTGCTTACTGCGAGTTTAGCGGTCCAGCTAGCGCTTACTACTGCTGAGGAACCACTTGCCCGGTCGAAGGATTGAGGATCACGCGATCGTTGCGCTGGTTCTTGAAATCGAAAGAGTTCAAGAGCGTTCCGGCGAACTGATCAAACGAGCCGTTGCCGATTTGCGGAAGCTCCCAGTTGTCTTCGATGAAGCGCACAACCGAGCTTTGATCCGTAATCGTATGGTCCACGAAATTCTTTTTGGCGAAAGGAGAAACGACCAACAAGGGTAGACGTGGGCCATAACCGCAGCGGGATTGCTGCGCAGCGATGGCTCCGCCCTTGTCGCCGCAGGCGTTCGGGCCGGTCAGGCCATCGGAGGTGCTGGCCGACTGGTTGATGATCGGAGACATTACGTGGTCATACCAGCCGTCGGAGTCGTCCCACGCGATAATGACCGCGGTGGTATCCCAGTCCGGCAAGGTTTGCAGGAAGTTGATGGTCTGCACTATGAACACCTGTTCGTCGAGCGGCGAGGAATTGCCCGGGTGTCCGTCGTTGGCGCGGTTCGCCTTCAAGTAAGTTACTGCGGGAAGTCCGTGCGCGAGTGCCGCCTTTTGGAAGAGGCTCAGGTCGTACTGGTGATTAGCCCGCCCGTCGTGCCCCACTTCGTTCAAATTGGCTGGGGCCAGGTGGTGCGGGTTGGAGGTCGACTTGTAATATTCGAACGGGTTGTGGTGCGCGCTGTAGGCCGCTTCCGGGGTGCCGTCGATGCGGTTGGTGGTGGTTTTGCACTTGTGCTGGCGACTTCGTCGTACCATCCGAGTTCAGTACCGCCGGAGTGGTTGGCGTGAATCCGCCCTGGAACCAGGCCCAGGAAATGCCCTTGGCGCTCAGCAAATTGCCAATGTTCTAGGTTGGAGGCGGACATGCCCACTTTCTCGCTGCCGCTGCAATCGTCATAGAACGGATCGGGGTCGCCGATCACCGCCAGGTCCACCACGTCGCCGGTCGTGTTCACATTGGCGTTGGGGTCGGCATTGCCGGTCATTCCGGAAACCACGTTGATCGCACCGGGAGTCGAAGGCCCAAAGTTGGTGTCGAAGGAATTGTCGTTGAGCACAAAGTTCTGGGCGTAGTTCCACAGACCGGTCACGGTGTTGCCGTCGTAGTAGCCCATTACGATTCCCGCGCCCAGGTTCGAAACATCCGGCCAAGTGGTGGAATTGCAGGGCGTTGCGGCGAACTCTGGAAACTTGTCCATCAATCCGCTATCAAACGCCTGCTGTTCCGGCGTGTAGTCGTGATTCATGTCGCAGGTGTAGTTCTGGCTCGGTGCCAGGCGCACGGGCGAGTAAAACGTGCCCGCGGCATCCTTGTTCAGATTGTGATTCATCAGGCCCGCCGTGAATCCGTTGACCGTCGGCGTATCTTTCTTGGCTTTGAACTTCGTTTCTTCGCTGAGGTTTTCCGCGTCGGGGTAGCTGCCGAAATAGTGGTCGAACGAAACGTTCTCTTGGAAAATTACCACCACGTGTTTGATCGGCGTCTCGGTGGCTGCGCCGCCGACGTCATTTCCGCCGCCGCCCTTCTTGTTGTCTTTGTCACCGGCCGCCAAGGCCGCGCCAGGTGCGACTAGGGCTAGATTCGCGGCGAGCAGCATGCTCGCCATCCAGCGTAAATTCTCTCGGATCATGAATTCTCCTCGTTGAAGATTATGAAGTTCGTAGCTCGCTTGCTGCCTTACCGCGGACACGTGGGGGCTTACGAGTTGCGGTCGGAATCAAACGCGTATCGTAGATACGCGGGTCGTGTTATTGGCAGATGACACCCTGATGAAAACCTTTTAACCGAGAAAACTGGGGAAGATTCTCCATTTTGTGTCAGCAAAATCGGAATAGCCCACTGGGTTGAATCGGAGCCGAGCGGGCTATTTGTCCGGCGCTGGCGAGCTGACTGGAGGATCGACCCGGATAAGTCCCATCATTCCGGAATCTTCGTGTTCCAGCAGATGGCAGTGGTAGGGGAACAGCCCTATCGCGTTGGGGTCGCGGAAGTCCATTCGCAGTTTCACGCGCGGATACACCGCATTTTTTCCATCCCAAAACGGTACATTCACGGTGTCGCGCAGGATGCCTTCGTTCACAGGCAGTCCAAAAAATTCCAGCAGCAGGAAATGTACCTGGTGAATGTGGAATGCGTGTAATTCTTGCGAGCGATTTTCGATGATCCAGTCTTCGACGTCGCCCTGATGCGCCACGATGTTCGGAACATCACTGCTCATATCAAACGCTTTAGGGGTATCTCCATCGACAGTAAGAAAAAATGTCGTTGGGCTGTTCGGGTCCTTCGGATCCTGCAGCACTTCGGAGAAAGTACAACTTCCGCGTTCGAGCTGGCTGCACATCCCCCAGCCACGCCGTATCCGTCAGAGCGGTCGCGATAGGTGCTGCCTGTAATCGCGATCGCGGTTCCGGGGCGTCCGCTTTCGCGACAATGGTGGCCAGAGGCCGCGTCGGATCATTCTCGCCTCCCGGCCCGGTGTTTACGCTGCGGGTTACCAGGCTGGCTTCCACCCCTTCGGCGGGTCCGGTCACCAGGAATTCAATGCGTCCGCCCGGCGGAATTCCCAAATGCTTTTGCCACAGCACCTTGGCAGCGCCCCCCAAGCTGTGGTGGCTCAACGGTATCCCATCGACTGCGACGACTGCCATCGCCTGTGCTTGCTCCGCAAATAGCAACTGCAAACTCATATAAGTAATCGCAGAGGCGTTGAGCACTCGCCAAAGCTGCCGCTCTCCTGGTTTCATCCGGATGACCGCCGGCGGGTAATTCGGGTAGGGAACCGGAACAAAGTTCAGCGATAAGTCCAGCGCCGGCTTGCCCGTGCCGGTTCCGGTGTTCTTTACATCGCCGTCCGCATCCAGAACAACTGGAGGCATCTTTCCAGTAGCGTCCGGTGACGGTTCTGCGTTTGGATTAAGCAAGTTCTGGTCGCGAATCACAAACACCCGCTCTGGCAAACCCGCCAGCTCCGGTTTGACTCGCTCGATTCCTTCCACGATCAACGCTCCCGAAGCTCCGCCCATCACCTGCACTTTCGTAGATCCATGAACGTGCGGGTGATACCAATACAATCCGGGTCGGCTCATCCTTGGGTATCTGAAAGCGGTATTCGAAGGCAGCGTCTCCCGGCTGCACTGCCGTATGCAACACATCGTCCTGGTGGCAGACCGGAGGAATCGTGATGCCGTGAAAATGCAGGTTCGTCGATCCCGTCTTCGTTCCGCCGCCCGCGCAGACTTCGCGTCCGGCTGCTCCGGTGTTCTCGATGATCGGTTTGCGGGCTGCGGCGTTCTTACTCCCGGTCGGCAACTGCGCACTGCCGCCCGCTTCAGCGGCCAACGCCTCATTCTTCAGTGTGATTACCACGTTATCGCCGGGTTGCACCCGCAGCGTAGGCTCCTGCCGACCGTCATCATCCACATAACAAAAGGTCTTTCCGTCCGGCAGCATCAACTCCGCTGTGAAACGTTAGCGTCAACCGCAGCAGCCCGTCTCGGCTTCGCAAATCCTCCGGCTCCGGAACCGTCGCGCCGGCTGCCAACCGCGAGCAAACTCCAGCCTCTGAGGCTGTCGCAGCGGCTTGCGATGGATTTGATTGGACTTGCGGCGCTTGTCTGGGCGCTTTCTGCCCGAGCACAGCTACACCTCCAAACACAAAAATCCCAAAGCAAACCAACCCGCGCATAAAATTCATATGTCTGATGAAAATCCGCAGCCCCTGAATTGACCGAATTCCACTCGTCCATAGTTACGCGCGCCCTGTTAATCCCCGATGAATAGAATGTCAACGCCGCCAAGCCTCTAATTTCAAATAGCTTGTAAACAATCGCGATTGAACTCTGCAGCGACCCGGGACAACTCGATCCCTCGTGTATACTTTCTTGGATCGCTCCATTCATGATTCCTTTCCTGCACATCGGTTGGTTAACCATCCCGACCTTCGGCCTGATGGTTGCCACCGCCATATTCGTGGCGGGCTTCATCATCCAAGCCGAATTGAATCGCCGCGGAATGGTGCTGACCAAACCGCACAAGCCCTCCAAATCGGAATCAAAAACCAAGTCCGACGCCCCTCCCGTCAAATCCGACGACGGCTTTATGATCGTGGCGATCGCGGGAATCGCTGGGTTGGTTGGTGCGCGCCTGTACCACGTCCTCGAAACCCCAGCCGAATTTTTCGCTGACCCCAAGCCTATGTTGCTGACGCGCTATGGCTTTGCCTGGTTCGGCGGCTTTATCGGTGGCTTCCTGGCGCTGATCCTCATCGCCAAGTACTACAAAATTCCCATCCTGGAATTCTTCGATATCTGCGCGCCGGCCGCCACTGTTGGCTACGCCATTGGCCGCATCGGCTGCCTGCTTTCCGGCGACGGCGACTACGGCATCCCCACCACGCTCCCCTGGGGTATGAGTTTCCCCAACGGGGTGGTGCCCACCACGGACCGCGTGCATCCCACGCCCATCTACGAGTTCATCGTGTGGATGGCCATCGCTGCATTCCTCTGGCACATGGGCAGCAAAGCGCTACGCGGCCCCAAAGCCAAGGGCGAAATTTTCTGTAATTATTTAATACTGACGGGCTTGGCGCGCTTCCTCGTGGAGTTTCTGCGCATTAATCCGCGTTCTTTCTTCGGCCTCTCGAACGCTCAGGCCGCCAGCGTGGTCTCGATTATTTTTGGTGCGGTGCTTCTCGGCGTATTAAAGCTAGCTGGTACGCGCTCAAACAGGAACACGGCATCGTCCAGCACCTAACGCTACTGTTTGTAGATCCGGCCTTCCTTCATTACAAATGAAACGGTTTCCAGTACGCGAATGTCGAGCAGCGGATCACCCGTCACCGCAATAATATCGGCGGACTTACCCCGAGCAAGAGAGCCGAACTCTTCAGGTTTGCCGATCAGCGTAGCGGCATCAATCGTGGCCGACTGGATGGCCTGCATCGGGGTTTGTCCGTAGTTCACCTGGTAGGCAAACTGTTTCGCGTTGGTTCCGTGCGGACAAACAGACGCGTCCGTACCGAACGCAATCTTCACGCCCATCAGGACAGCCTTCTTGAAATTTTGCCGCTGCACTTCGGCGTACTGCTGCTCTTTGGCTTGAAAGTCCGCAGGCGCGCCACCTTGGGAGACCGGACGCATAATGCACTCGTCGTCATAGATATCGGCGACCAGATAGGTGCCGTGATCCTTCATCATGCGCAAACCTTCGTCGTCGATCATAGTGCCGTGTTCGATGGACGCGGCGCCGGCGCGAACGGCGTTCTTGATTCCGCTGGGGGCATGGGCGTGCGCCGCCACACGTAGCCCTTTCTTGTTTGCTTCTTCCACCGCGGCGCGAATCTCTTCGTAGGTAAAATCATCCGTTCCGGGTTTGCTACCGTGCGAGAGGAACGCGCCGGTGGCGATCACTTTGATCAAGTCCACGTCGTACTCCTCAAGCATGCGCACTTTTTTGCGCACTTCGTCGGCGCCATCGGCTACGCCGAAGCGCAAATCCCACGGCAAGGTAATATCCGGCGCAGCGCCGTTTACGGTGCCTCCGCCCCCAGTTATGGTGATGTACGCCCCGGCGACAAACATGCGGGGACCCACCACGTCGCCGCGGGCGATGGCATCACGCAGCGCGACATCTACCAACGCGCGGTACGTGCCGACGTCTCGTACGGTGGTGAATCCCGCCAGCAGCGTTGCGCGCGCATTGGGAATGGATTCAAACGCGCGTTGAGCCGAGGTTTTCCCCAGTTCCGATAGCGGGTCGGTATCCCGAGGGTCGCCCACGAGATGCGTGTGGCAATCGATCAGGCCCGGTAACACCGTCATGTTGGAAAGATCGAGTATCGTCGCGCCCGCGGGAATCGTTGCGCTCGCGCTGGCTGATACCGAAATAATTTCTCCGTCGCGAATCATGATCACTTGATTTGTGAGTTCGCGGCCGGCATCAACGTCAATGAACTTGCCTGCGCGGATTACAGTGGTTGCCGCGGGCGTTGGTGCGGTCGGGGTTGCGGTCGAGGACGCGTTCGTTTGCGCCGCGGCATGAACGGTCAGGGATAGTAGAGTTGGGAAAATCCAGCGGGCGCGCTTCAGCACTTGAGTCCTTTCGGTTTTCGCGGAGTCGTTCTAAAAGGGGTTAGTAATGACGGGTAGTATAGTGCCGGAATGGGGCGCAGCATTGCTACGGCCCTACAAAAACAGCGATCGGCCTGGCGCTATAACATTTGGCGTAAGACGTATTGCAGAATGCCGCCGTGCTTGTAGTAGGAGACTTCCTCTGGAGTATCCGCACGTGCAATCGCCGAAAATGTTTTCACAGTTCCGTCTGCGGCCGCAGCTTTCACCGTAATACTCTTCTTCGGCGCCAGCGACGCTACGCCCTCGATGCCGAACACTTCGTGCCCAGTCAATCCGAGTGTCTCGCGATTTTGCCCCGGCAAAAATTCCAGCGGCAGAACCCCCATGCCGATCAGATTGCTGCGGTGGATGCGTTCATAGCTTTCCGCAATAACCGCGCGCACGCCCAGCAGTCGCGTGCCCTTGGCCGCCCAGTCGCGCGACGATCCCGAGCCATATTCTTTACCCGCCAGCACCACCAGCGGCATGCCCGCCTCGCGATATTTCAGTGCAGCATCGTAGATAAACATTTTCTCGCCAGCGGGTAGATGCAGCGTCCAACTGCCTTCCGTTCCCGGCGCCAGCTGATTCTTCAGGCGAATATTCGCGAACGTGCCGCGCATCATCACTTCATGATTGCCGCGCCGCGCGCCGTAGGAATTAAATTCGTGCGGCTTAACGCCATGCGCGATCAAATATTTTCCGGCCGGCGAATCCACGGCGATGGAACCCGCGGGAGAAATGTGATCGGTCGTCACGCTGTCGCCCAGCATGGCCAGCACGCGCGCGTCCTGAATATCCTGCAAATCCGGCGGACTGGCCGGCATATTCTCAAAATACGGCGGCATCTTGATGTAGGTGGATTTTGGATCCCACTGGTAGACGTCGCCTTTGGGAATGGGCATGGACTTCCAGTGTGCGTCGCCTTCGTAAACTTCCGCGTACTGCTTGGCGTATTGCGCGCTCGTGACGGCGGAGCGTACCGTGCTTTCAATTTCCTGCGGCGTGGGCCAGATATCGCTGAGCATCACGGGTTTGCCATCGCTGCCGATGCCGAGTGGCTCGGTGGTTAGATCCACATCCATGCGCCCGACCAGTGCGTAGGCCACCACCAGCGGAGGCGAAGCCAGATAATTCGCGCGGACCAGCGGATGAATGCGTCCTTCAAAATTGCGATTGCCGCTGAGCACCGCGACCGCAACCATATTGTTGTCTTTGATAGCCGCGCCGATATTGTCCGCCAGCGGTCCGCTGTTGCCGATGCACGTGGTGCAGCCGTAGCCGACCAGTTGAAAATTTAGTTTGTCGAGATATTGCGTGAGGTTGGCGGCATTCAAATAATCCGTAACAACTTTCGACCCCGGCGCCAGGCTAGTTTTCACCCACGGCTTGGTGTGCAGTCCACGCTCCACCGCTTTCTTCGCCAGCAGTGCAGCGCCCAGCATCAGCGAAGGATTGGACGTATTCGTGCAACTGGTGATCGCCGCGATGACTACGGCGCCACTCGATAGATCGAAGGAGTCGCCGTTGTTCTGCACATGTACCGGCTTCACGCTGGCGGCGTCCACAACTTTGGTGAAGGAGGATTTTGCGTCGCGCAACGACACGCGGTCTTGCGGACGCTTCGGTCCGGCCAACGTCGGCTCCACGGTTCTCAGGTCGAGCTGCAGCGTATCGCTGAAGTGCGGATCGGGCGTGTCGTCGGTGCGGAACAGAGATTGTTCCTTGCAATACGCTTCCACCAGCGCCACCTGTTCCTGGCTGCGCGCGGTAAATTCCAGATAAGAAAGCGTCTCGTCATCCACCGGGAAAAAGCCCATCGTCGCGCCGTATTCCGGGGCCATGTTGGCGATGGTGGCGCGGTCAGGAATGCTCAAGCTCGAAAGACCCGAGCCGTAGAATTCCACAAATTTTCCGACCACGCCTTTTTTGCGCAACATCTCGGTGACCGTCAAAACCAAATCCGTGGCGGTCGCGCCTTCGCGCAGCCGGCCGTGCAATCGGAAACCGACAACTTCGGGAATCAGCATCGAGGAAGGCTGGCCGAGCATGGCCGCTTCCGCTTCAATGCCGCCAACGCCCCAGCCAAACACTCCCAGCGCGTTGACCATCGTGGTGTGCGAATCCGTGCCGACCAAGGAGTCCGGATAAGCCTCGAAGCGGCTGCCTGAAGGCGTCACGCAAACCACGCGCGCCAGATATTCCAAATTCACTTGATGACAGATTCCAGTGTCCGGAGGAACCACCTTAAAATTCTGAAACGCAGTCTGGCCCCAGCGCAGGAAGGCGTAGCGCTCCACGTTGCGCTGAAATTCCAGTTCGGCATTCAAGCCGAAGGCATTTACATTGCCGAAACTATCTACCTGTACGGAGTGATCGATCACCAGCTCGGCAGGGAAGAGCGGATTGATGCGCTTGGGATTTCCGCCCATTTTAGTGAACGCTTCGCGCATCGCCGCCAGATCGACAACTGCGGGAACACCCGTGAAATCTTGCAACAACACGCGGGCGGGCATGAAGGCAATTTCTTTTTCAGCGGAATGGGGTTTCCAGTTGGCCAGTGCCTGGATGTCCGCGGGCTTCACGAAGCGGCCGTCTTCGTTGCGCAGTAAATTTTCGAGCAGGATGCGCAGGGAGAACGGCAATTTGCCGAGGTGGCCGATGCCATCTTTTTCCAGCCGCTCGAGCCGGCGAATCTCGAAGCTCTGCGCTCCCACGTGCAGCGTGTCGCTGGTGTGAAAAGAGTTTCCTGCCGAGATGGCCATTCCCGCCGTCCTTTCCACAAAATCCTGCATATATGATAACTGAATTTCTTTCGCGCTGCGGGCGGCTATACTTGGTGGTGTTGACGTCGGTTGGAGTTGGGTCTTGTTCGTTGTAGGTGCCAGTCTTCAGACCGGCCTCCTGTAGCGTAGGGCAATCGCCTTATGAACATTGTTCTGATTTCGACGTATGAGTTGGGGCGCCAGCCGTTTGGGCTGGTGTCGCCCGCGGCTTGGTTGCGCAAACGCGGGCACCACGTGACGTGCCTGGATCTGACGCGGCAATCACTCGACAAAGAAGCAGTAGCTTCGGCGGATCTAATTGCGATTTATTTGCCGATGCATACTGCGACGCGGCTGGCCGCGCAACTGATTCCGGAACTACGCGCGCAGAATCCGGAAGCGCACTTGTGTTGTTACGGCCTGTATGCGCCGATGAACGTGGAGTATCTGCGAAGGCTGGGAGTGCAGACGCTGCTCGGTGGCGAATTTGAGTCGGGCTTGGTTAGCCTTGCGGAGGAACTGTCGCAACGGAGCGCGCCGTCATCCGAAGGCCATGTGAGTGGTGAAGATGGTGGGAAGGTCCAGATGCAGCCGCTGATTTCGTTGGAACGGCTGGCCTTCGAAGTCCCCGACCGCGCCGGACTTTCTCCCATCGACAAATATGCCCACTTGATTATGCCGGGCGACGGCTTTCGCATTGTGGGGTCCACGGAGGCGAGCCGTGGCTGCAAGCATGTCTGCCGTCACTGCCCGATCGTGCCCGTTTACAACGGCGTGTTTCGCATCGTGTCCCGCGAAGTGGTTCTCGAAGATATTCGCAGGCAGGTGGCGGCGGGCGCGCAACACATCTCGTTTGGCGATCCGGATTTTTTCAACGGCATCGGCCACGCGCTAGAATTAATGAAGGCCTTCCATCAGGAATTTCCTAGCATCACTTACGACGTCACCATAAAAATCGAGCATCTGATCGACTATCCACAACATCTGGCCACCCTGCGCGATACCGGATGCCTATTTGTGATCAGCGCCGTGGAATCCGTCGACGACGATTTTCTGGAAATCCTGGACAAGGGGCATACGCGCAGGGATTTTCTTAATGTAGTAGCCGCGTTTCGCAACGTTGGCCTGACGCTACATCCCACGTTCGTTCCATTTTCTCCGTGGACCACGCTCGAGGGTTTCATCGATTTGCTTCAAGTAATTTACGAAGAAACTTTGATCGAACACGTTGCGCCCATTCAATTGGGAATTCGCCTGCTGATCCCCGCGGGTTCCCGACTGCTGGACCTGCCTGAAGTTAAAGAACTGGTAGGCCCGTTCGATGCGCAGTCACTGGTATTTCCCTGGACGCATAGCGACCCTCGC
This sequence comes from uncultured Acidobacteriota bacterium, assembly GCA_963786485.1. Taxonomy (GTDB): domain Bacteria; phylum Acidobacteriota; class Terriglobia; order Acidiferrales; family UBA7541; genus Acidiferrum. Next base: position 154,306 of record CAWAZN010000022.1, on the reverse strand, counting down.
GTCGACGCGCTGAGCCTAGCGGTACAAGATATCGCCGCGCATCCCGACGCGCAGAAACTTTCTCGCACCGTCGCCTTTTCGCTGATTTGGCAAGCAGCACACGCCGCGGCGGGAAGAATTGCGCCGAACCTGGATTTGCCTCGAGAGAGTAAGGCCGTGCCGTTTCTGAGCGAGCCGTGGTATTGCTGCGCTGAACCGACGCCGGCGCAGTTCTTGTCTATCGGTGCCGCGGGAACTCTTCGCACCGCGCCCACGCCCGCAAAAGTCGCTGTGAAACCTCCCTCGGTTTCCGCGGACCAGTTTGTGTGAAAGCCTGCTCAGCACAATCCCGGAAGAAATAATCGATGCCTGAATCGCGAAAACGCGTCTTGTTGTTCAGCGCCAAGCTGGGTTATCAGACGCGCAGCTTTGAAGCCGCAGCAAGAAAGCTAAGCGTAGAGCTGGCGTATGTTACGGATCGCTGCCATCAATTGCCCGACCCTTGGGAAGATCATGCCATCGCCGCGCATTTTGAAAAGCCCGCCGAAGCCGGACAGGCGGCGGTTGATCATTGGCGCGGCAACAATGTAGACGGCATCCTTGCGCTCGGCGATCGCCCAGCGCACGCCGCGGCCTTTGCCGCACGCGCGCTGAGCATTCCGTTTCATCACCCGTTAGCCGTGGAAGCGTGCCGCAACAAAAAGCGCACCAGAGAAGTTTTGCGAGACGCCGGTTTACCCGGCCTGTGGTTTCGCGCCATCGCTCTCGATCCGGCGCCGGAACCCGCGCTGCTTGGAATCACCTATCCGTGTGTGCTGAAACCACTGGCACTTTCCGCTAGCCAAGGAGTGGTGCGCGCCAACAACCGAGAAGAATTTGTAGCGGCCGCGGCGCGCATCCGCAAACTGTTGCGCACTCCAGAAATTCAGGCCACGCGCGAAGCAAACTTGGACGAAATGCTTGTGGAAGGCTATTTGCCCGGCAGGGAAGTGGCCGTCGAAGCGCTGATGACCGCCGGTGAATTGCGCGTGCTGGCCATCTTTGACAAACCCGACCCGCTCGAGGGTCCGTATTTCGAGGAGACGATTTACGTGACGCCGTCGCGCCTGTCCGCCGAGCAAATCGCGGCCATCGAGAGAATGTTGCGCGCGTGCGTGGCGGCATTGGGTTTGTCGCACGGACCAGTGCACGCGGAGTTTCGCGTCGATCAGGCCACCGGCCAGGTCTGGCCTCTCGAAATTGCGCCGCGCCCGATCGGCGGATTGTGTGCGGAGAGTTTGCGTTTTGTTTCACCAAAGAAAGGAGAGCGAGCGGACACGTTTGGACTGGAAGAACTGCTCCTGCGCCACACGCTGGAATTGCCGGGCAGCGACGAGGATCGCGAATCCGCGGCTTCGGGAGTGATGATGATCCCGGTGCCATCGAGCGGAATTTTTCAAGGTGTTAGCGGGGAAGTAGGGGCCGCAACAACCACAGGAGTGACCAAGATCGTGATTACCGCGCGCGTGCACGACTACATCGCGGCCTGGCCAGAAGGTTCCAGCTACTTGGGATTTATTTTTGCAACGGGAGAGACACCGGAGATTGTCGAAACCGCTTTACGCGGAGCGCACGCCAAACTGAACTTTGAGATCACGCCCAGGTTAGAAGTCCATCATCCATCTGTGCCTTTGTAGCGGCCGCCGGGCGGCGGCCGCTTTTCCCGGCGGCGTGCACCAATCCAGATTACCCCTTCGCCTTAGGCGCCACGTACCCTTCGGGCAATTTCGCGCCCGCCCCAAAGAAAAACTGCTCCATCTGCTCTTCCATAATCTTCATCGAATTGGGATCCAGCGGATTCAAGCGATATTCGTTCATCACCATCTTGGAATGCTCGATCCACAACTTCCAGGCATCCTTCGACACATTTTCATACACGCGCTTCCCAATCTCGCCCTTCCAGGGAATACGATCGAGCCCGGGCAAGTCTTTATCGAATTTCACGCAATGTACGATGCGTTCGCCCGGTTTTGCGGGCGCGCTGGCGGCTGGTGCCGGTGCGCAATTGTCGTCTGCCATGATCAAACCTCCCTGAATTGCACGAAACTTTACCTTACTGCACAACGCCGCAAATTCCTAGCGCACGGCCGAAAAGTCCCTGCGTTCGTTCATCTCACCGTTTCCTCGATACATCGCTACACACCGCTTGTTATATTCGAGACGGCCACCATCATCGACAGGAGCATCCGCTATGACTCGCACCACCGCAATCTTTGTGCTGCTTCTCGCCGCATTGCTCGAGGCCGGGGGCGACATGTTCCTGCGTTTTGGTTTGCGATCCAGCGCGCTTTGGCAACGTGGCCTGTTCTTCGCCGTCGCCGCCGCCGTCTTATTTGCCTACGGCTGGACGGTCAACCGTCCTCCCTGGGATTTCGGCAAATTGCTGGGACTCTACGTGGTGTTTTTCTTTGTGGTCGCGCAGCTGATCTCTTGGTTCGCGTTCAAGCAACCGCCGTCACTCCAGGTGCTGTGTGGCGGAAGCTTGATCGTCGCCGGCGGCGTGGTAATCGCGCTGGCAAGTTGAATCCCGTTTAAGTACCGCGACACTCAAAAAACCGCTGCTAGGCATCGGTGAAATTCTCAGACAAATCCAGGACGACTCCGATAGACTACTTCTCCAACGCAGCCGAATTGCACTTTATATCCGAAAAAGTTCCGCTCTCAAAGGTAACCGTGAAATGATGCGCGCCACCAATTTCGAGTTCCGCAACCGCTGGTGGATCTTCGCGCTGATTTACGGACTGCCCTTCTTCCTCTTATTGGTCGACCACGTCCCCGTCGGCGCACGGATCGCAGACCGCATCGCTGCCGGCGTGCCCATGGAAGAAGACGACGCTCTGCGCATTGTCTTCGGCGTAGCGGCATTGCTCATGCTGCTGGCTGTGCTGTTCCGCATGTGGGGCTCCGCCTATCTCGGTCAAGCCGTTGTGCATGACCACGTGGTCCACAGCGAAGCCCTGCACGCCGACGGACCCTACCGCCACGTGCGCAACCCACTCTATTTCGGCAATGTGCTGATGGCCTTGGCCATCAGCTTATTCCTCCCGCTGATCGGTGTCCCCATCGTGCTAATCGCCATTCCACTTCTTTGTTACCGCCTGATCGGCCGCGAAGAGGCCGCTCTCTCGTCGCACCAAGGAGTTAGTTACCAGAATTTTCTCGACGCCGTCCCACGCATCTTTCCTGCCGTGATCGCGCGCATTCCGGCCAGCGGAAAGAAGCCGGACTGGGTCACCAGCTTCGGCGCCGAAGCATTCTTTATCTCTTTTTTCCTGGGCATCGCCGCATTCGCCCTTACCCTGAACATCTACTGCGTCTACGCAGGTTTCGCCGGGTCTCCACTGCTCGGCTGGCTGGCACGTCTACTGACGCGAAAGCATGAAGCCACCGTAAGCCATTAGCGCACCGGTGCCTTCGCCGGAAAATATTTCCGCAGGAAATCTTCCAAAACGTGGCGTGTAATCTGCGTCCCCAATCCGCTCCAGGCAATATCGAACCCATGCTCGCCGTAAGGGACCGTAAGCAATACGTTCGGCACTCCAGCGCGATTTAATTTCTCCATGAACTCTACGTGACCCTTATACGGCACCAGGTGATCGTGGTCGCCCGCAGCAATCAGCGTCGGCGGCAAATCCGCGCGCACGTGATCGACCGCCGAGACCGCCGCATACCTCGCCGGAAAATCCTCCGGCGCTCCTCCAATGTAGTTACGCAGAAATATGCGGGCCCTCGCCGGACCCAGCGCGGTATTGAAATTCCAGCCCATCGGAAAATCGTCCGGCGGATACAGCGCAAACACCGCGAGCGGCTTGGGAACCACGCCGCCGCAGCTCGACGTCACCGTCCCGTCCGCAATTCCGAAAGCAAGCTGCAGCGCAAGTCCCGCGCCGGCGGATTGCCCCGCCACCAAAATCCGCGTGCCATCCACGTGATAGGTCTGCGCACTTGCCGCAATCCAATGCATCGCGCACGCTGCGTCCTGCGCGGCCTGATTCCAGGTCGGCGGTGGCGCAAGGCGGTAATCGATATCAAAGACGGCGTACCCGCGACCCGCGAACCAGCGATCCCACCCGTTCGGTTGACTGCGTTTCCCATGAATAAATCCGCCGCCGTGCATCATCAGCACCACGGGAGACGGACTCTCGCCTGGCGGCGACGGTTGATAAATATCCGCATACAAATCCTGTCCATCGATCTTCGCGAAACGCACCGTCTGGCTCAAGCGTTCCGGCAGCGCCGCCTTCTGCGTTGTGGCAAGTAAATGATCCGTCCAGGAAATGGGCGCCCCAAACTCCCGCGCCGTGTGCACTAGCTTCACGAGCGGCAGTAACGCGCCCGCAGCCACCAGCAACGACAAACACAAGACTGTGTTGCTCAAAAAATCCGTACGCTTTCGCCGCGCGAGAATTGCTAAAACAACTCCCAGACACGCGGCCAAAAAAACATGCAGCGAAAGGGTCGATTCACATCCGGCGCCGACAATTCCCAGCACGGGAAGTTGCGGGCACAACGCTCCAATAACGATGGACGCAACGAATAAAATCCATATCGTTGCAACGACCGTAAGCCACGGTCCCTTCGACCTCTGCACAAAATCCGACAGTCCCTCCCCGCCTCCATCAGTCATATCAAAAAGCTTATTTCATATCCCCTAAATTGCAACCGCTGAACGACGTCCCGCAAAATGCCCCGGTGCCCTTGACAGACCAGCATGGCCTGTTCATTATCTCGCCGGGTAAGTCCATCGTTCCGTAACAATCGGTGCGATTGGCATGTTCAAGCATTAGCCTGGAGGCATGGCGTGAGAAATCATCTGCTAACACTCGCATTCCTGTGTACAGCCTTTTCTGCATCCGTCTACGCCCAGCAATCCGACTCATCGAAATCCCTAGAAGTGAGCCTTCCTTCTTTGCCTTGGCGCATGGTGTTCGACGCGCCGGGCTTCACTCAGCGGACTAACGAAATTCAACAGGGCGGGCGCCGATATTTCCTCGCGGACAGCAAATCAAATCCTTTTACAGTGTCGGTCTTTCTTGAACCCACCAATACTCCGCCGCCTCCTGGCGAGTGTGAACGTTCGTTGAAGGCGACCGCCTCGCGCAATGCGGCTACCTCCAAAACTCCGCTACAAGGCGTGCAGTATCGCAAGAATGGCGACATGCAAATCCTGGAATACACGCTCCCTGAGGCTGGTGGTGTAACTTTGAAGCAGCGAAATATCTTCGCGTGCATACCTAAAGACGACGCGTACATCGATATCCATATTTCTAAAGTGCTCTTCACTGACGCCGACCAACCCGCGGTGGATAAATTGCTGCAGTCCTTTCACATCGTCCCTCTCGATTCTTCCGCTGCTGCCGCGTCCAGGACCGGCGGCTCGGTGGACTCCGACGCAAGCCGCCAACTCTTTTTGGCGGGCAGTCGCGCTTTCAAAGACGGCAAATACCAGGAATCGATCGCCCCGTATCAGAAAGCGCTGGACTTAGAGAAGGCTTCGCCGAAACTGGAAAAAAACTTCTGGTTCGCTTTGATCGACAATTTAACGATGGCCTACGGAATCACGGGTAACCTTGCCGCTTCCAAAGCTACTGCCCAGTATGGGATCTCCAAGGATCCCGCGTATCCGCTGTTCTATTACAATCTGGCTTGCGCCGCCGCGGAAGAGGGCAAGATCGCGGATACGCAACACCTCCTCAAACTGGCTTACGATCGCCGCAGTAATGTGATTTCCGGTGAAACGATCCCCGACGCGCGTACCGACGACTCCTTCACGACCCTCATGAAGAATCCTGACTTTCGCGCATTCGTAAACGCCCTTTATTCCAACCAGAAATAACCGACGCCGGTTCGCCTCGCAGCCAGCCAATTTCGTTCCCTTGACAGACTCCCGCGCTGTCTTCACTATCTCGTAAGCATTTTTCGGCGTATTTTGCTTGTGCCGCGAGAGAGTCGCCCCGTGCCGGATATCACCACGCTTTTTTGGGACATCGGTGGAGTCGTGCTCACCAATGGCTGGGACCGCCACGCGCGCCGCGCCGCCGCCACGGAATTTCATTTCGACTACGAAGAATTCCAGGATCGCCACGATCTGGCTTTTCCGGCCTTTGACGCCGGCAATACCTCGCTGAACGAATATCTCGATCGCACGCTGTTCTATCGCCAGCGTCCTTTCACCCGCGACCAGTTCATCTCCTTCATGTACTCGCAGTCCAAGGAATTTCCCGAATCGCGCGCCATGCTGCATACCGCAGCCAAATCCGGAAAATACTTCATCGGCGCGCTGAACAATGAGCCGCTCGAACTCAACAAATACCGCATCGAAACCTTCAAGCTGCACCAGGACTTCCAGGTATTTTTCAGCTCCTGCTACGTCCATTCCCGCAAACCGGAAGAATTGATCTTTCGAGTGGCCTTGGCGGTTACCCAGCGTTCCCCCGAAAAATGCCTGTTTATCGATGATCGCCCCCTGAACCTAGAAAGTCCGCGTCGTTTGGGCATGAACGTCATCCATTATCAGAACGCCGCGCAATTACGTTCCGACCTCGGTTCGTACGGTCTTGAGGTATAGTTTCGAGGCGCCTGCGGTAGGCTTGACGGATGCTTGAGGTGTCGCGGCCCTGCCAGCCCCCGGTGTTAGTATTGAATCGTTTAAGTGCTGCAGCTTAAGGGAGGATGTATGTCCACACAGCCCAATCGTTCCGGATACGGCGGCGTCGTCGATCCGGTAACCGTAATTCTTTTCGGCGCTTCCGGAGACCTCGCCAAACGCAAGGTGATTCCGGCCATGTACGACCTGGCGACTCACAAGGCGCTCGGTTCGCGCCACGCCATCGTAGGCTTTTCCCGCACGGCCATGACCGACGAAAGTTTCCGCGCCACCATTGGTGAAGCTGCGAAGACTATTTCAGAAGTCGGGCCCATTGATCCCACGCAATGGAATGAGTTCGCCGCCGACCTCTACTATTGCCAAGGCGACTACAATAAGCCCGAGTCGTTCACGGCACTGGCCAAGCGTCTAAAAGAACTTTCTGAGGCCAAACAACTCGGCGGCAATCGCCTCTTCTATATTTCCACGCCTCCTGAAGTTTATCCGGACATTGTTGAGCAGATCGGTAAAGCCGGGCTCAACAAACCGGATTCCCCCGATTCCTGGGTGCGCATCATCATCGAAAAACCCTTCGGCCGAGACCTTGCATCCGCCGTCGACCTTAACCACAAAGTCCTGTCGGTGTTCGACGAAGATCAGGTCTACCGCATTGACCACTATCTCGGCAAAGACACCGTGCAAAACCTCTTGGTCTTGCGCTTTGGCAACGGCATTTTTGAGCCACTTTGGAACCGCAACTACGTCGATCACATCCAAATCACCGCTGGCGAAACCCTGGGCGTGGAACGCCGCGGCGGTTTTTATGAAACCACCGGCGCATTGCGCGACATGATTCAAAGCCACGTGTTGCAACTCACTTCCTTGTGCGCAGTGGAGCCGCCCGCTTCTTTCGGCGCTACTGCCGTGCGCAATGAAAAATTGAAAGTGCTGCAATCCATTCGCCCGTTTGATCCCGGGATGATGGCGCAATCGGTAATCCGCGGGCAGTATTCCGCGGGAAATATCGGTGGCAAAGACGTGCCCGGCTATCGCCAGGAGCAGGGTGTCGATCCCCACTCGCGCACGGAGACCTTCGTCTCCGCCAAAGTCCTCATCGATAACTGGCGCTGGGCTGGCGTGCCATTTTATTTGCGTACCGGAAAACGCCTGGCCAAGCGCAGCACCGAAATCGTCATCGAATTCAAATGCGCTCCGCACATGGTTTTTCGCGACAAGGGCATTCAGCCCAACCGTCTGGTGCTGAATATTCAGCCGGATGAAGGGATTTCCGTTTCTTTCGGCGCCAAACGTCCCGGCACGGAAATGAACATCGGCAACGTCACCATGAAATTCAGTTATGAGGAAGGCTTCGGCAAGTCCACGCGACCCGCATATGCCACGTTGCTGAATGATTGCGTGCGCGGCGATGCCACGCTCTTTGACAGCGGCGAAAACGTCGAAGCCGCCTGGTCCTTGGTCGATCCCATTCTGGATGTCTGGGGCGCCACGAAGAGCGCCAGCGTGCCGCAATATGCCGCGGGCAGCTGGGGCCCGGCCGAATCCGATGCACTGATTGAGCGCGATGGCCGCCACTGGCACAACCCGACCTAGCGAACTGTTCCACTCCGCCCGCTACCTGATTTTCTAACCACTTCGGGCGGGTCTGCGCGACGCAATTGCAGCGGCAAATTCTTGGGGGCCTTGGTGATCCTTGCAGGTGATGTTGGCGGCACAAAATGCAATCTGGCTTTGTTCGCTGAAAAAGAAGGCAAGCTGAAGATTGTTTTCAGCCAGCGTTTCGCCAGCAAAGAGTTTGCGCAATTCGATCTGATCGTCAAGGAATTTGCGCGTCTCGCCGCTCCCCACGTCGGCACCGAAAAAATTGATGCTGCCGGATTTGGTATCGCGGGACCAGTCATCGATGGCCAGGTGCGCGCCACGAATCTTCCGTGGATCGTGGAAGCTTCGCGCTTGAAATCCGATCTCAACGTTCCCCACATCGAGCTGATGAATGATTTGGGCGCGTGGGGACACAGCCTGCAGCATTTGCCCCCCGAAGATTTCTGCGTTTTAAATCCCGGCAAACCTGAACATGGCGGTACGCGCGCCTTGCTCGCCGCGGGAACTGGCTTGGGCGAAGCCATTCTGGTGTGGAACAAGAATCGCTATTACGTCGTGCCCAGCGAAGGCGGCCACTCCGATTTCGCTCCGCACTCCGAACAACAAATCGAACTGTTGCGGTTCATGCGCCGCCGCTATCCGCAAGTGAGTTGGGAATTGATTCTCAGCGGCCGCGGATTCCGCACCCTTCACGAATTTTTGAATCCGAATATCAAGCATGCTTCCTTTGAAGATCCCGATTCCGATCCTGCGCCCGAAATCACCCGCAACGGCTTGAACAGATCGTGTCGCGTCTGCGCCGACACTCTGGATCTATGGACCGCCATTTACGGTGCCGAAGCCGGCAATCTGGCCCTGAAAGTTTTGGCCCTCGGCGGCGTCTACGTCGCGGGCGGCATCGCCGTGAAAATTCTCGAAAAAATGAAAGACGGCGCCTTCTCCGCCGCCTTCAAAGACAAATGGCACTTCGAAGGCTTGCTCAGCAATATCCCCGTCTCCGTAATCCTCAACGAAACCGCCCCGCTACTAGGCGCCGCCTACGAAGCCCTAGCCGCCCTCGGCAAGTAGCATTTCGCGCTTTGTGGGCCACGGTCAGCTGCTGGAAGTGCGTCATTTCCCAACCGCCAAGAAATTTGCCGCCTTGGAAATGCGCCAACCACTTCTCTAAATCTCCTCCGCAGATCTTGTTACGCTAACTTCCATGCGGTACTTCGGCTACGAATTCGAAGACTGGAAGCCAATCTCGCCCACCGCAGGCATAGCCTGGCTGTCCTGTTATTTCCTCTTTTTGATCTACGCCGTCACCGACCGCACCGAATTCCTTTTCCTCGATTACGTCAATCTGATCATCCATGAGGGCGGCCACATATTTTTTGGCTGGATGGGCCACACCATCATGATCCTCGGCGGCACGCTGGGCGAACTTCTAGTCCCGATGCTCTGCGGACTCTATTTTTTCTGGAAAAGGGAAGTCGCCGCTACTGCCTTTTGCGGTTTCTGGTTTTTCGAAAACTTTCTCTACATCGGTGTGTACATGGCCGACGCCCGCGCCCAGGCCCTCCCGCTGGTGGGTGGCGACGAACACGACTGGGCCACGCTGTTCGAGCAATGGGGATGGCTGCTCCAAGACCGGAAAATTGGCTCAGCCACCCGCATCCTCGGATGGCTTGGCATGCTCGCAGTTATGCTCTGGCTGGCATTTCGTACTTGGCGCAGCAGAACGGACGAACAACCCCAGCCGCACTATCTCGCCTGAAGCGCGCACTCAGCGAGCCATTCTAAGGGCCGTTCCGCTGCCCCATCTGTGACAATTTGATAGACTACCTCTCGCGTGATTTTTTGTGCGTGCGCACATAGTTACGCAGCTAGTGCGCCAGGTTTTTAGCGCTTGCGGCGCACGCATATCCGTACGCGCTTGGAGAAAATGATGAGCACCACCATGAGTCCCGCCGCTGAACTGCAAAATTATGTGAATGGCGGCTGGCAGCGTTCCGTCAGCCACCGAATTTGTAGACGTGATCAATCCCGCCACTGCCGAAATCCTGGCACGCACTCCCATTTCCACCGTCAGCGACGTCGACGCTGCAGTACAAGCTGCCGCTGCGGCCTTTCCCGCCTGGCGCAGAACTCCTCCCGGAGAACGCGTGCAGTATCTTTTCAAGCTGAAAACGCTGCTTGAAGAACATATCGACGAGTTGGCGGCTATCACCACGCGCGAAAACGGAAAGACTTTCGCCGAAGCAAAAGCCGAGATGCGCCGTGGGATTGAAAATGTGGAGGTGGCCTGCGGCATTCCCATGATGATGCAGGGCCACGTGCTCGAAGACGTCACTCCAGGCGTGGATGAGATGCAGATTCGGCAGCCGCTCGGGGTGGTCGCTGCGATTGTCCCGTTTAATTTTCCCGCGATGATTTCGTTCTGGTTTTTGCCTTACGCCATCGCGTGCGGCAATACCTTTGTGTTGAAGCCTTCGGAGCGCGTGCCGCTGACCATGCATCGCGCTATGGAGCTGCTCGAGAAGACCGGACTGCCCAAGGGCGTCGTGAACATTGTGAACGGCGGAAAAGATGTGGTGAACGCGCTGTGCGATCACCCGCAAGTGCGCGCGATCAGTTTTGTGGGTTCGACGCCGGTTGCCAAGCACGTCTACACACGCGCGGCGGCCAGCGGGAAGCGTATGCAGTGCCAAGGCGGCGCGAAAAATCACGTCATCGTTTTGCCGGACGCCGACATGGATCTCGCCAAACAAATTATCAGCGACAGCGCATTTGGCTGCGCCGGGCAGCGTTGCCTGGCGGTCTCCGTGGCGGTAACCGTCGGCGAAGCGCAGAAAACGTTTCGCGATGCCATTACGCAAGCGGCCTCCGCCATTCGCGTGGGCAACGGCATGGATAGCGGTGTGCAAATGGGGCCGGTGATTTCCGTGCAGAGCAAGGAGCGCATCGAGGGGATGATTTCCGCCGGAGTAAAAGAAGGCGCAAAGCCCTTGCTCGACGGCCGCAACACCAAGATCGACGGATTTGGTTCCGGAAGTTTTCTGAGGCCCACGGTTCTCGATGGCCTGCCAGCCGATAGCTCTCTGGCACACACAGAGATTTTTGGTCCCGTGCTGAGCCTGGTGCACGCCGATTCCATCGACGATGCGCTGGAATTCTTGCGGCGCAGCCCGTACGGAAACCAAGCTTCGCTCTTCACCACCAGCGGAGCGGCGGCACGCAAATTCCGCTACGAAGCTCCCGCCGGAAATATCGGCATCAATATCGGCGTCGCCGCGCCGATGGCGTATTTCCCGTTCAGCGGCTGGAAAGAAAGTTTCTTTGGTATTTTGCACGGCCAAGGCCGCGACGCTGTAGAGTTCTACACCGAATCAAAAATCGTGGTGGAGCGTTGGTCTCGCCAGGAAACCCGCAAGTTTTAGTTTCCTTGGGAGTGCGGCGGCTTGACGCCGCTTTCGCGAATGCTGCATGGAGAAAATTCCGCCATCGAGCTCTGCGGCCGATCTAGAAATGCTTGTGATAACGTAGCTCATCACGGAATTCCGGCGCGATCAACGCTGCAGAGCGGCGTCAAGCCGCCGCACTCCAAAGTGAAGCCATGATCACCAAGCCATTGCATCTGGACGTCAACGAAAAGATTGAATGCGCCGAAACGCTGGCTTCGCGTTTTTACACCGACCCGGCGATCCTGGCGGTCGAGCGAGAGCGTATCTTTCATCGGACCTGGCAACTGGTCGGCACGCTGAGCCAGAGTTGCGGCGAAGTGAACGGCGTAGCGCGCACGATTTCCGATCCAGAAAGTTATTTCACCGCCGAAGTCGCCGGCGAACCGATCATCATAGTCCGCGACAAGCAAGGCACGCTGCGCGCGTTCAGCAATGTCTGCCGCCATCGCGCCGGACCGATTGCCCTCGGCAGCGGCTGCAAACATGTGCTGCGCTGCCAATATCACGGCTGGACGTACACGCTAGAAGGAAAATTAATTGGCACGCCAGACACCGACGGCGTGGAGTTTTTCGATCGCAGCACGATGGGAATGGTTCCGCTGCGTGTGGATACCTGGGAGCAATTTATCTTTGTGAATTTTGATGCAGCTGCTCCGCCGCTCGCGGAAGTTTTGGGACAGATTCCGCAGCAGGCAGCGGGATTTGAATTTGCAGGATTGCAATTCGCCGAGCGCCGCGACTATGTGATCGATTGCAACTGGAAGGTGTACGTCGACAATTATTTAGAGGGCTATCACATTCCCATCGCGCATCCGGGCCTGATGAAAGAGCTGGACTACGCGAACTATCGCACCGAAACGTTTCGCTATCACTCGCAACAGTTCGCGCCGATCCGTGCGATGAAGGAAACCGACAGCGTTGCCGAGCGGTTTTATGCGCCGGGAACGGGGTTGCAGGAGGCGCTCTACTTCTGGATTTTTCCGAACCTGATGCTGAATATTTATCCGGACAATATTTCCACGAATCTGATTGTGCCGCTCTCGCAGGATAAAACTCTGACGATTTTCGAGTGGTTTTTTCACGACGTGAAATCGCCGGCGAATCAAGAGCGCATCGCCCGCGCCGTCGCTTTCAGCGACGAGGTGCAGCAGGAAGACATTATGCTGTGCCGCAACGTGCAAAAAGGCTTGCAGTCCGCGACCTATGATCGCGGAAGATATTCGGTGAAGCGGGAAAATGGCGTGCACCATTTTCATATGTTGCTGGGAGAATCTCTCGGCCAAGTCTGACGCGCAACGCGTCTCGGCCGCCGGTTCCATTTTGGGAACTGGCCTACCCACCCCTCCCCTGTTTCGCGAAAGAGATAGATTTCATTGGGTTTAGAAGGGATTTTGTGTAAGAGATTGCTTTTAAAAGGGTTTAGCCTTGCAGGTGGTGTTGGAAGAACTTGGCGAGTGGCGCGGAACTGATTCTTAGAACTGAGCTTACGCGATTGATCAGTGTTTGAGTTTCAAGACCTTGCGTACGGCCAGGTGTGAGGACTGCCAAGTGCGGTGATCGGGCATTGCCAAGTCTGCGGAATCGAGTTTGTGAATTGCGGCGCTCAATAGTTCGTGAAGCCGCCGAAGGGCTTGGCCGTCGACGGCGACGCTGACGGGACCGACGGTGACATGAAGCGTGCCGCAACCGCATTCGGCGACGCATCCGAAATTTTCTTCGACGGCAAGTAGACCTTTTCGTTCACACATGGCGCACTCCTGGAAATTACAATGTATCTTGCTGCAAATAGGTTGCAAGTAGAAATATACGACAAGTTTAGTCCTATATCAAGCGAAATGCGCGAGGCCGAACATTTGCGCGGTGTCGCAGGTGGAGAAGATGTTCGGGAGTGTGGTCGTTATCTTAAGTCGATGCGCATGATGGGCCGGGGTAGAGTTGGGCGAGCGACGATTTTGAATCCAGCGCGTGCGAATGTGGAGGCGTAGCCCGTGCCAGTGGCGCTGGGGGATTTTTTCGCGTCGAGTGGATAGGCTTCGAGGGCAGGAACGTTCGCTTTTTTTGCGGCTTGGATTGCTGCGAAGATCAGAGCGGTGGTGATGCCTTTTTTGCGGTGGCCTTTGCGAATGTAGAGACAGGAGATGGACCAGACGGGAGTTTCGTCGATTGTCTTTCGGGCCCCAAGTACGTTCTAGCCAGGCGAGATCTTTGCGGGGCGTGAGCTGGCACCAGCCGACTGGAAGATCGCCTTCGAAAGCGAGGAGTCCGGGTGGCGGGCCTTGGCGGACGATCGATTTGAATGCGGATTTATTTTTTGCCGGTGGGTTGCGGCGGTATTGGGCACCGATGCGCCAGTACATGCACCAGCAGTTGTTGCAGGCGCCCTTAGGACCGAAGAGATCTTCGATGGCGGGCCAGAGGTCGGGAGTGGCGGGGTGGATGGTCAGTGCTGTCACGGGCGTGTATGAGCTCTGGGCATGTCTGGGTGTCGGCTGATTGGATAGATCGCAATAAATTCTAATGTGGATTTTAACGCAGAGTGCACAGAGATCGCAGAGAAGAACTGCTGAGAAAACTGATGAGCGAGAAATGAAAACGAGTCTTACTGGGCGATGACGTTACGGGGTGGGGATGGGGGCACGCATGATTTGGGCGGGAGTGCGCTTGGCGCTGGGGGTGGTGGCGCCGTGGTCGTCGAGGGTGTTCCAGCCGGAGTTGGCGATGTAGTAGAAGTCGGAGCCGAGGACTACGCCGTGGGTGGGATCGCCTAGCGTGGTGGTGGCGCGTTCGATGGTTTTTTCGGCGACGATTTTGGTTAGGGCGTCGTCCATCGTGAAGGCGGTGACGCGTTCAGGCGAGGTGCCGTTCTGTACGGCGAGCAGCGTTTGATGGTCGAGATACAGGCCGTCGATGCCAATGATGGCGAAGCGACCGTCGAGCGAGAGCCAGGTGACTTGCTTGGTAGCGATGTCCAGTATGCCGATTCCGCGGGCGTAATCGGGGACGAAGAGACGGTTGCCGTCGGGAAGTAGAACGGGTGTTTGGGGCGAGACGAAATCGCCGCTATCGAGGCGCTCAAGAGCTTTGGCGCCGACGGGAAGGCGATAGACGCCTCCGCCTGCGCCGTCGGAAACGACTACGTCGCCGGCGGGGGAGAGAGTCATGTCGCCGAGCGCGCCGCCATGTGGCCCTTCAACGCGCGTGAGCAGCTTCGCGGTTTTCAGGTCGAAGCAAAGTAGTGCGGAGCGGCCCCAATCTTTTTTGAGGACGCTGGTGAAACCCTGCAGAGCTACTTCGGTGGCCCATACCTTGCTGCGGGCCACATCGATTTTTATGGCCAGTATCGGCCAATGGTTTGGGGATCTCGCGAAATCGCGAGTGAGGCCTTGCGCGTCGGCGGAGATAATTTTTTTCTCGAGGACGCTGGTGATGAAGAATCGCTTGGAGTTGGGATCGTAGTCGATGTCTTCCGGCAGAAGATCCGCGTCTTGCAAAGTGAAGGCAGCCTTCGCCAGAGTGCTGGGGCTGGCGTTGTCTTTCATGCGCTTGGCGATGTCGGTGAACTCCGGCTGTTGGCGCAGCGTGGCGAAATCCGGCGACGTAAGGAGGATGTCGTTGGCCTGACCCATACGAACGAATTGCTGCAGTTCGGACATGGCGGCAACTAGATCACCGAGATGCACGTCGGCGCGTGCGGCTTCGAGCAGGGAATTGGGAGCACCGTGGGTGAAGGCTTTGAAATCCTTGGCGGCGCGAAGGTTGGCGGCCCAGTCGCCGGCGGCGTGAGAATCGTGTAGAGCTTTGTAGATGCTGTTGTGCTGCTCTCTGGCGGTGCCCGCCGTTTGAGCGGCGCAGTGCAAAGCGAATAGTAAAATGAGAGAAATTTTGCCGAAGTGGCGAAGAGTGCGGATCGTCATGCGGACAGGAGCTCCCTTCGTTGAGGGTAAGCTTCGGCCGCGGGGTGTGGCAAGGCTGGAATGCGATGACAATCTCAGCGGACTTTGGCTCTGTGGACTTTGGCGTACATCGACAAGCGAGCGGGTCGACGCCAGTCACTTTTGGGGTGACCCTCTGTTGGTTAAATTTTTTTTGGGTTTGCGGGGTGGTCGATGCCGAGTGCTAATGGGCCTTCGAGATCACAGGCGGTTCGACATGATCGATGTACAGGATCTCGCCGGGTGCGCTCCGCGGCTCGAGGGAGAGGCCGAGTTGATCTTGAAGTGCGACGGGGAGCGCTGGGTCGAGCGGTTGAGTGGAACCAATTCCAGGAAATTTCAGCGTGAAATCGTAATTTCCGGTGAGTCCGGTTTGGTCGACAACGGGGCGGCCGAAACGGTCGGACAAAAAGCGCGCTAACGGCTCGACGGGAACGGCTTGGCCGACGAGTTGACCGGAATCAACAAACATTCCTTGCTTTTGCCCCGCGAGACCTTTTAATCCGTCGGGGTAAGCGTCTCCCGGCTTGGCGGCGTGGAGTTTGGGGCCATTGGCGGCGAGTTGCAGAACATATTGCGAAATTTCTTTGTCTTCGCCATGCGTGGACAATTTGAACCGAACGCCAAGCAGCGCTTGGAGGAAGCGGTGCTGGTCCAAGAATTCTTTACCGGGGTTGAGTTCGTGCAATTGGGCTGCCACCGATGGGTCGAGGCTGGCGTCGATGTCGAATTTCTGCGAGTCGAGCCAGAGGGGAGCTCCGGAGATTTGTGAGGCGGTGACTCCGAAGGCCTCGCAGATCAGGCGTCGCACGGTGATATTTTTGGCGATGAAGCCATCGGGAGAATAGCCAAAGCCTACGCGCGCGGAGGTGTTTGCAGAAGGCCGAATCGAGACGAACGCGTACGGATACGTCGGATTGGTGATCGAGCCCAGGGTCGCGTGGCGCGCTTGCGCGGCGGCGCGGATTTGTGGGGCGTTTAACAGGCCAAAAAGTAGAGGCAGGAAAATCGCCAAAGAGAGCGCGGCACTTAGTAGAAATTTTTTGGTGTGGGTCAGTTCGCGCGCGGTGCGGGGCTGCATGATGCGGGTGATGCGTTGCTTCAGATCGGCGCCGGTGACGCCGGAAACGCAGGGCAACGGGCTTGCGACGCAAAATTCGCAAATTTTGAGAACACTTTCCGCGTAGATCTGAGGGGCGGTGCCGGATTGGAGAACCTCTTCGTCGCAGGCGCGTTCTCGCTCCGCGGTGAGGCGGGCGCCGAGCCACCACACCAACGGATGGAACCAGAAGAGCGCGTCGACGAGCATGTGCAGAGCGGAGGCGAGATTGTCGCGGCGGCGGATGTGGCAGAGTTCGTGGGCCAGGATGGCATCGAGGTGGGCGTCGGTAAGGCGCTCGGAGATTTTCTGCGGCCAGAGCAGGACGGGGCGAAGGATGCCAAAGACGCCAGGTTCGAGCGAGGCACTGGAAGATGCGAGTGTGATGGAACTCCTTCTTCCGGCGAAGCGCTGCTGTCTTTGTAGCGCGTCGTACTCACGGCCTTCGTGGAGGACCGTGGCGTTTTTGACGGCGACAGCGATGCGCCGCCAACGGATGAACCAAGCCAGGACGATGGCGGCGAAAATGCACAGCCACAGCGCTATAAGGAACCAGGGCAGAAACTGCTGCAGAGCGGAGAAAAATGTTGGCGGCGGCATGACCATGAGTCTAGGCGCAGAGACTGTGCGCGTGAATGGTTGGCCGACACGTTGGACTGCTGAGTAGAGTACGAGAGCATCGCCGGGTGTATGGCGGGGCCACGGCAGACGAGCGCCCAGCGCTACCAACAGCGAAAAGGGCAGTAGGAATTTTAGCGAAGCAGCGAGCCAGAGCCAGTAGCGGGCGCGCGCGTGATTGTGGCGCAGAAATAACATCAGGAATGCGGCGACCGTGGCGAAGAGAGTGGACTGCCAAAGATGATTGGCGACCGGAATAATAGAGGCCGCGATCCAGAACTTCAGGAACAAAATCAGATTCATTTTGATTTTTCCTTTCGCGCGAGCTGGTGGAGGAGTTTTTCGGCTGCTTTCACGTCGGAAAGCGTAAGTTTTCCGGACTCGATGAGGTGGGCGATGACGGGTTGCGAGTGTCCGCCGAAGAGCGCGAGCAGGTCGTCAACCAGTTTGCGTTGCGCGGCGTCGCGAGAAATGGTGGCTTCGAAGATGTGGTAGTTGGCGATTTTTTTAGTGCGACGGACGGCCGTTTTTTGCTCCAGGCGGTACACGGTGGTCTGGATGGTGGTGTAGGCGGGGCGTTCTTTTTCCGGAAAGGCTTCCTGTATCTCGCGGATGGAGGCGTGGCCGCGGGTCCAGAGGGTGTCCATGATTTGGAGTTCCAGTTTGGTTAGTCTTGGTTTGCGCATTTAGATGGCGTCCTACTACATACGTAGGTTATGCTACTACTGTAATAGGAGATACGCAAGAGGTTTTTTCGGCAGGGGATGTTGCTTGATGGAGCGGTTGGCCGGCCCCTTCGTTCCTCAGGGCAAGCTAAGTCCGGCGCCTACAGAGATTCTCACGCGAACGCCAGACCGCGACCGTGGGGCGACGGGCGACGGTCTGGCGTTTTCTGGCGCGGGGCTTTGGGCCGAATGAGAATTTAGGCTGAGGCGGATTTTTGTCCGCTGATGAAGGCTAGGAGGTCTGCGTTGATTACGTCTTTGTTGGTGGAGCACATGCCGTGGGGCTGGCCGGGGTAAACCTTGAGCTGTGCGCCTTTGACGATCTTGGCGGAAAGCAGACCAGCGGCGACGATGGGGACGATTTGGTCCGCGTCTCCGTGCATGATCAGCGTGGGGACATCGATTTTTTTCAAGTCTTCGGTGAAATCGGTTTCGGAAAATGCTTTGATGCAGTCGTAGGAGGCTTTGTGGCTGCTGAGCATGCCCTGCAACCAGAACGATTCGCGCAGTCCGTCGGTGAGCTTGCTGTTCGGGCGATTGCCACCGTAGAACGGTTCGCTGAGTTCTTTGAAAAATTGTGCGCGGTCGTGTTGTACGGCGGCGCGCAGCTTGTCGAATTCTTCGATTGGCAAACCGGCGGGATTGGCGGCGGTTTTCAGCATTAGTGGCGGAACAGCGCTGATAAGCACGGCTTTGGAAACGCGCTTGGTGCCGTGGCGTCCGATGTAGCGGGCGACTTCGCCGCCGCCGGTGGAGTGTCCGACGTGCACGGCATCTTTCAGGTCGAGGTGCGCGGTGAGCTCGGCCAGATCATCGGCGTAGGTGTTCATTTCGTTGCCGTCCCACGGCTGGCTGGAGCGGCCATGACCGCGGCGATCATGAGCAATGCAGCGGAAACCACGGTCGGCGAGGAACAACATTTGATCCTCGAAGGCGTCGGCGCTTAGCGGCCAGCCGTGGCTGAAGACCACGGGCTGCCCTTTGCCCCAATCTTTGTAATAAATTTGTGTGCCGTCTTTGGTGGTGATGGTGGCCATGAGATTCTCCTTCTCTGAATTTTTGTATGCGTTGGTTAACGGTCGGGCTGCGGCTTTGCCGCTGGTGTCAGGTAGATGCACGGTGGGGAGGATTGGTCAGATTTATTATCGTTGTATACGGTCTTGAGGGCTGCGCTTACGTAGCTCGGACGTTGGGGTGGCGCGTCCGGAGCGGGCACGGCATGCCGTGCCCCTACAGGAGCGGGACGACGAAGCTAACTTATCTTTACCAGTTCGACGCGGCGATTTTTGGCGCGGCCTTCTTCGGTGGTGTTGTCGGCGATTGGGGTGGTTTGGCCGAGGCCTTTGGCGGCTGAGGCGGCTGGCGGCGATCCCGTGACTGCCGAGCCAAGCGACAACGGCTTGTGCGCGCTTATCGGAGAGGAGTTGATTTGCGGCGGCGGTGCCCTGATTGTCGGTATGGCCCTCGATGCGCAATTTCAACTCGGGAGATTGCTGCAGCAGTGCGGCGATCTGCGCTAACACCTTTTCGGAGTCCGGTTGGATGGTGGCTTTGCCGGTGTCGAAATTGATGCCGTAGACGGCGACGTGTCCGGATTTTTCGATTTCGCTGGAAAGGGAAGAGGCGTCTGCGGTGACTTCCTGCTTCATATCTTGCACGGTGATGATGGTCTGATAGTAGAAAGTGCCGCGGCTATCAATCTGCACCCAGGTGTTGCCCTTGTGGGCGACGATGAGTTGCGGCGATTGGGTGTAATCGATGGTGAAGCCGGCGTTTTTGATGGCCGTCTGAAAATTGCGGAAGACTTGCAAATCGCTGACGCCATCGCGCGTGCCCATATCCCAATAGTGATATTCGCCTTCGAGATGTTTGTTGATTTCGTTGCCGTCTTTGTCGTGGCCGATCAGGAAATCGGCCTGGTCGAATTCCTTGTTTTCGCAAACGTGGATGGTTCCGCCGGGGAAGCGGCTGATCAGCGGGGAGTCTTTGCAGCCTTCGGCGTCGTCAGGATTTTGCGCGAACGTTTGGCCGGCAAAGAATAAGAACGCAGCGCACAGCAAGCCGCGGAAGAAGAGTTTCATACTCGCAAGTCTCCGTAGTATGGGATTTACTTCAGGGACGTTGCGGGTATTGTAGCCGGGCTTCTCATTTTTGCGAAAAACAAAAATGAAAAAGCCGGTGCAGGATGTGCACCGGCCTATTCAGATGGCGCCGGCTAGCTTTTTACGGATGCGCTGGAGCGGGCGTCGGGGCCGGAGTTGCCGGTGCGGTCTTGTTGAAATCGAAATTCACTTTGGGAGCGTTTCGCGCGCCTTCGTCCGTCTTGAAATAGGCGTCGTTGCGGGTGAAGCCAGACATGCTGGCGATCAGGCTGTTGGGGAAGGTGACCAGGAACGTGTTGTAGTCCTGCACGACCTGATTGTATTTGCGCCGCTCGATGGCGATGCGATTCTCCGTGCCGGCCAATTCATCCTGCAGGCGCATGAAATTTTCGTTGGACTTCAGTTGCGGATAATTTTCCACGATGACCAGCAAGCGGCTCAGCGCGGAATCGAGCTGGCCGTTGGCGGCGATTTTGTCGGCGGGAGTTTGCGCGCCGATCAGTGCGGAACGGGCTTTGGCGATATCGCCGTAAACGATTTGCTCTTGCGAGGCGTAGCCCTTTACGGTTTCCACCAAGTTGGGAATCAAGTCCGCGCGGCGCTGCAGGACTACGTCTACCTGGGACCATTCCGCGCTGACGGCTTCCTTTTTGACGGCCATCTGGTTGCGAATCCCGATGAACGAACTGCCCACGATTAGGGCGAGTATTACGAGGACGACGATGGCGATGATGGCTGTTTTCATGGCTCCCTCAGTATTGCGTTAGTTGAAGATAACTTAGAATTTGGGCGTTGTCGCGCAAATCCGCGTAACGGGCCGAGAATTCCGCGCGTCACGCTTTGGCCACGCGTTGCCATTCATGCTTGGGGATTAATTGATCGAGCGCCACGATCACTTTTTCGATGGCTTGCAGGTAGGCTCCGTAGACGGCCACGATGTCTGCGCCAGCTTCACCGGTCTCGCGCAGCTGAAAGGCGGCTGCTAAGGCGGAGGCGTCCGCACCGGCGATGGCCGCGGTGCGCGCCACGACTTCCTTTCGTGATGCGGGGGGCGTTTCGTCAAAGGCGATTAGGACGTGCCGAAAAAGGGTGACCACCGAGGAGGTGGATTTAGCCAAGACCGCGCTCAATTCGCGGGAATTTCCTGAACCCAGCAAAAAGTGTTGCCGCAGTTTTACGAGTGTGGTGCGCAGCTCGTGTTCGAGCTCGACGCGATGCAGATTCATCGGGATGTTGATGGCGGCTACGGGATCTTTGCCGTGCAGAACGCGATGGGCGTCGCGGATGTCCAGAATTTCTATGGCGAAGACGTCGGAAGAGCGGCGCAACTCTTCTTGGGTGAAAAAGAGCGGGGCAGGTTCGCGCTGGTCGTTGATCCACCATTGGACCGCGGGAGCCACGCGGCGGAGTTCGGCTGCCGCGAGAGAGCCGAGCACGCAGAGCACATTCAGGTCGGAGCGCTGCTCGTGAAAATCGCCGCGCGCTGCCGAGCCGTATAAAACTACGGAATGCAGATTCGCGCCTGCCAGTTCTTTCAGGCGATTGACCAGTTCGCTTAACTTCGCATCCGTCGAC
Organism: uncultured Acidobacteriota bacterium; assembly: GCA_963786485.1. Taxonomy (GTDB): domain Bacteria; phylum Acidobacteriota; class Terriglobia; order Acidiferrales; family UBA7541; genus Acidiferrum. Next base: position 132,588 of record CAWAZN010000022.1, on the reverse strand, counting down.
AACATTTTGCCTCCTGCTACTACTTCCGCTGCGTTCGCTTACCAGCTGCCGGACGCGCCACCGCCACCGCTGCTGCCTCCACCGAAACCGCCGAAACCACCGCCGCCGGAGTAGCCGCCGCCACCGCCGCCAAATCCGCCGCCGCCGCGATAGCCGCCACCACCGCCGCCTCCGCTGAGCATGCCGAGGAGGAACCACAACAGGCCGCTCACCGCCGCCCCCACCCCCGCCGCGGCGCGCGGCCAGGAAAATCAGCACGATGACGATCAGGAAAATCACCGCGCCGACTGACGAGCCTCCGGAATCGTCTGACCGGGGCGCGGCGCGCCGTGGCGGCTGGCCAGAGAGAGTTACTCCGCGATCGTCAGCGATGTATTTGGCGAGTTGCCACGCGCCGGTCTGAATGGCGCCGCTGTAATCGCCGGAGCGCAAAAAGGGAACCATGGCGCGGCCGGTATCGCCGGCGCGCGCATCGTTGATGACCGGCTCCAATCCGTAGCCCACCTCGATGCGGTATTTGCGCTCGTCCGGTGAAACGAGCAGGAGCACGCCGCGATCGTCTTTCTTGCCGCCGACGCCAAGTTTCTTATAGAGGTCGTTGGCGTAGTTCTCGACGGACTCGCCTTCGAGCGAATGCATCGTGACGATGGCCATCTGCGCGCCGGTTTTCTGTTCCAGTTCGGTGCCCAGCGCTTCGAGTTTTGCTTTGGTGTCAGCGTTGAGCGCGCCAGCCAGGTCGGTTACGTAGCCGATTGGCTTGATTTTGGAAATGTCTTCCGCGCGGGAAAGCTGCGAAAGGCTCAGCGCGAGGTACAGGACAAGAAAACATCTGGGAAGGGCGAGGCGCATTTTAGGAAGGGCAATTCGCTTGGCTTGATGACTATAGGGCTATCGAGACGACGAGTAAAGCGCAGGCCGTGTCTCTAGTGATCTTGGCCCAGACTGTTCGCGTCGCTGCAAGTGGCTTAATCAAAACCGTCCGAAGGGCCAGTTGACGCAGAAGAACGAGGGAGTGGGACGCTGGGTGCATTTAGTACCAAATCTACTGATACTGGGCTCAACGGGTACGCCGCATGGATCTACGTTTCGCCAAAACATTATATGAATGTCCCGATTGCAGCAGCTCCGCGATCCGGCGTTCTACGCGCAGAGGATTTGTAGAACGATTTTTCTTTCGGATGGCCATGGTGTGGCCGTACCGTTGCGACGACTGCGACTCGCGCTTCTGGGGCTTCCAGCGCAAGATGCCGGCGGCCACGGTCGGCCGCTATTCAACAGCCGGCTAATTCCTTCAAGCAAGTTCATTCCACGATAGTTGTGTCTCGCCGCAGGGTTGCGGGCTGGCGCTGTTCCCCGTGGTGCATGCGCCAACGCCGTGCCAGAAGGTGGTCACAACCTGCACTACGTCAAACACCACAACATTATCCTCAAGCCATATGTTTGTGGCGATACAGAATCTTCTGCGGCGCGAGCCCCGTCATCGAACAGATATCGCGCGAGCAAGTTGTGGCTCGCGCACAAAGAGTTGCCGCTGCGAAGAGAAACGCATAGACTCCGCGCTAAGAAAAGTGTTGGAGGTTCTAGTGATCGATCGCCGCGGATTTTTGTCGACGTTCAGTGCGGTTGCTGCGGCCGCGCGGCTGCCGATTTCAGATTTCTTACAGAATGACCCGCTTCAGAAATCGCCCGCGTTTCCAGATAGCGCGCTTTACGCCAAAGATGAAGAAGCGTACTGGGCGGCGCTTCGCGAACAATTTCTGATTCCGGAAGATGAAGTGTATTTGAACAATGGGACGGTGGGATCGTCTCCGATGCCGGTCCTGCGCGCGGTGTTCGACGGATATCACGAAACGGAAAAAATGGCGGCGGACGATCCGGAGGATTATCCGATTTGGGGATATGGTCCGTGGAACGAGTTTCGCGATCCGCTGGCGGAATTTATCGGCTGCACGCGCGACGAGCTGGCGCTGGTGCGCAACGCCACCGAAGGGAACAGCTACATCGCCAATGGCCTGGACATGAAGCCGGGCGACGAAGTGCTGATGACGGATCAGGAGCATCCGGGCGGCGAGCAACCGTGGAATTTGCGTGCCAAACGCTACGGAATCATAGTGAAAAAAATTACGTTGCCGAAGCCGGTGCCGAATGTGGCGACGGTGCTGAATCTTTTCAGCGAAGCGATTACGCCCCGGACGAAGATTATGTTTTTCAGTCACATTACGACGGTTACGGGAGTGGTGCTGCCGGCGAAAGAACTGTGCGCACTGGCGAGATCGAAAGGGATCTTGTCGGCGGTGGATGGAGCACACGTGGTAGGGATGATGAAGTTGAGTGTGCATGAAATCGGCTGCGATATGTACACATCGAGCCCACACAAATGGCTACAGGCGCCGAAAGGGAGTGGTTTTCTCTATGTGCGCGAAGAAGTGATGGACCGGCTGTGGAACACGATTGTGACCGCAGGATGGGACGAGCCGAAGCTAAAGGCGGAGCGATTTCAGCGGATTGGGAGTTCGAACGTGCCGTCGCTTTGGGGGATGCGGGCGGCGGTAAAGCTTGCCAACGATATCGGCATGGAGCGGATTGAGAAGCGACACCGAACTTCGGCGAATTACATTTTGGAGCAGATGATAAAGCGCGGCGCGGAATCGTGGGCTTCGCCCGATCCGGCGTTACGATGCGCAATTGTTTCCGTGAATGTTCCGCCCATCCAGACTGCGGAAATTGAAAACTGGATGTGGAAGACCAAGAAAATCAAGATTCGCGGCGGAGCGCCGTCCAAGATTCGGCTGTCGACGCCGTATTATTTGTTGCGCAAGGACATGGACCGGTTTCTGGCAGCGTACGACGAGTACAAGACGAAGAAGGCCTGACGTTTCTTACAGTTTTGAAGTGTCGAACCGACGCCAACCTCAACTCCTGATTAGTGCGCTTGCCGCAGAAGTTGGCCTGGATGGCAGATCATCACAGCGTATTCTTGAGTCCTCGAGTGCTTGATTAACTTCGGGCAACGAGACGCGAGGCTGCGTCAGTGAACCGATTTTTCTTCTTTATTCGCGCGCACCATCTTAAGTGCTTCGGGACTCATCAATATGCTCAACGCCGCCTTGGCTGAGTGCTCTGTCCCGAACGTTGCCTTGGGATCAAGGGCGAGCTCTCCAAGGAGTCGCACCGCTGCCTCGCGCTGGCCCTTCAGATTAAGGACAAGAGCCTTGTTGATTTCCAACATCCCTTTCGTTTCTGCATCGGGATGCGCCGCTAGGCCATTTTCAATGGCTGTGAGTCTCTCACCGTCGTCGTTGCATAGGGAAGCAAACTGCTTCCACGCCGGTGCGAAATCGGGGATCGCCTTAATCATCTCGCGCAGGGCATCATTCTTTTTCGCAACGTCGTCCGTCCATTCCAGGGATAGATATGCCAAGTACGTTCCAACGGGGAGTTCACCATTCTGTTCTCGGGTTAGCGTGTCTAGGGCTGTAATTGCAGTCCAAAACCCGCGCGGCGACAGTTCCAAGGTCCGTCGGTAGTACATTCTGGCGGCATCGAAGTCGTTCAAGAGCAAATGAGTGTACGCTCTGTCATACACTGGGTAAGGCCACTCCGGCGCGAGTTCAGAGGCCTGCTCTAGGAGCGCGATGGCTTTCTTGTAATCACCGCGCGCACCCGCTTCGCGCGCCTGCTGATGGAGCGATTCGGCTGCAGCGGGCACGGCGCCCTTGCCAACAATTTCGTATCGAACCGTACCAATCACGTCCAGTAGCTTACCGTCGCGGAATGCCACTTGGCCGGTGACACCCTGCAGCTCCTCCATCGTGAGTCTTCTGCCATCCGGGAGAGTGAAGATGATCGTTGGATCATTCTTCATTTCCTTGATTGTCTGGCGGCTCCGACCCGCCAATGATCGAATGCTGGCGAACAATTTCGAAATAATGACACTAAGCACTTAAGAGGCCGCTCCTCTCATTGCTACTACCTCGTAGTCCACCCATAAGCTAATTCCAAGTTCAAGGTTGCACGGGCCAGTCTATAGTGTCAGAGGGATAAGCGTTGAGAAAAATTCCCACCAGCACGTGGACTCAGTGCCTGATAACTGCGCTTGACCGTCCCGGTGCGAAATCCTAAAAACGCGCGTTTATTTTGCCATCAAGAAAGGCCAATACGTCATTTCCCCACACACCGGTTGCGGAAGAACAAAATCCCCAGTGGCCGCGAGCAAGCTTGGTTCCAGTGCCATCCGAAACTAGAAGTCTCGCATCCCAGCGAGTACCGGTTTAATATCAATGACTGGCGTGCGGTCAATAGCTTCGATGGGGCCGACCCGTAGCCGATTTTTCACAATCCTGCGCACAGTAACGCGATGAAGGCCGACGGGATTTGGCCGGTCTGGAGATCGCGTTGCAAATACGCCGGTGAGCGGACGGCGCAGATCTGAGCGTGGATGGACTTTCAGCACATCGCGCCGGGCGCGATGCAACCAAGTGACAACAATGAGGTCTTGGCCGACAACCAGCCCGTCAAGACCCGGCGCAGCGAAAGAACGCACTTCCAGCCAAGCATCGGGCGCTCCTTCGGAGCCTTGCTTGGGCGCCTTGCTGCGCGACTTGAGGATGGACCGAATTGCACCGATCGCGCGAAACTGCGCAGTTCTATCAACCTTCACGACGTGTCTCCATTTGCAAGCTGTGCTTTTTCGTCGTCACAGCAACATCACAGTGTTTACACAACATCAGCCTTGAAGTAGTGCTGGCCCGAGTTTCTCCAGGCGCGCAGGCCTTTTTTCGGCGAGTCAACGCGCGCCTCCGGCTTAAATTCTGGATCCCGATGGCCAGGAACAACATGTATCACGGGCTTTCTAAAAGAGCATTTTCAAACCAAGCTGGATAATGCGTGGGTCACGTGCACTCAGCACTTGGCCGAAATGGACGGGGTCGAACAAGAAAGCAGTACCGATCTGGTCGAAGTTGGTGTGATTCAGCACATTCGTGGCCTCTGCGCGAAACTGCACGTTCACTCGTTCGCTGATCGCAGTGGTTTTAAACAACGACGCATCCCAACGCCACGCGCCGGGCCCGAGGATCGAACCCCGGCGGGCGTCGCCGGGTCGAATACCATCCGCGGGCGGGTCGGAAAATAGTGACGGATCAAACCACTGTGCAACCTTGTGCGCAGGGTGAGCGTTCGCGTTGCCAAGTTGGTCCGGTCGAGCGCTCAAAAAACTGGGACTGCTGAAGTCCGAGAGTCCCAGCCCGGCGGGATCGATGTGCACGCCGTGGACGGTCAACCACAGACCCGTCTGAGCGTAAACAATGCCTGAGACTTCCCAGCCTCCAAGCACATGTCCAGTAAAGCCGCGTTGCAATCGGTAAAAGGGAAAGCGGTAGATGTAACTGCCGGTGAAGATATGGCGGCGATCGAAATCAGCAGGGCCATATTCCGCTCGGATGTCATAAACGCTCTGCGAGGCGATGAATTGACTGGGAGCATCCGACAAGGCATGTGACCAAGTGTAATTCAGCACGACCACTATGTTTTCGCCCGATCTCTTCTGCCACTGAACCTGAAGCGCATGATAATTCGATCGAAAGATGGTGGAGTCCACGTTAATGGCATCGAAGCCGCGAAAGGGCCGAACGTAGTTGAGGAGTTGGGAGTTACCGATGTTTATTGGTCCTTGCGGGAGAACTCCTGCCGATAAGTACGCTCCGGGACGTGGCTGGTTGATGTCTACCTGCGCGGGCAGATGTAGCGCTTTGTTTCCATAGTAGCCAATGTCAAACAGCATGGTGGGGCCAAGTTGCCGCTGAACATCAATGCTCCACTGTTGGACATACGGTTGCCGCCAATTCACGTCAATTCCGCCGAGTGCTTGAGGAGTGAGGTTCACGTCGGGAACGGTGCCGACAGGATTGTTCAGGCTGGTGTTGGTAATCGTTACGCTCTGGACGAACGGAGGATTTTTCTGAGTGCCGCCTTCGAAAGGACCCGTAGCGGGCGAATCGAAGAAAATGCCGTAGCCGCCGCGGACGGATGTCTTGCCGGTATGAAAGGGATCCCAGGCAAATCCGACTCGGGGTGCGACATTGTGGTTGGTCTGCCGTGCCACTGCATTGCCGAACCGCGAATTCTGGCCGCCAATAATAATGCCATTCATCACCGGCGTGGCCGTGCCTGTGACGATTGCGCCCGTAGTGATATCGATCGCCGGTGCCAGGGCAGCGTCATAAGCGAGGGGATCGAAATTGGTCAGGTGTCCCTGGCCTTCGGTCGGCTGGCGGAAGAATGACCAACGCAGACCGTAGCTGAGCGTCAGGTTAGGACGAACTCTGTATTCGTCTTGGGCGAAGAGCTCGAACTGGTTCTGAAGAATAATTGCCCTGGCGTTGGTGTTGGCCTGCCCGGCTGACACGACGTTACCGAGCAGGAAGTTCGCCCATTCCTGCTGGAAGCTGCGCCCTGCTGGACCAATGTCCAGGAAGCTGAAGTGGCCGTTGTCGTCTCGGGCGAAGGTTCCTTCGTCCTTTTTGTAGTGATTGTAGACCAGCCCATACTTTGTGATGTGCCGGCCGACGACCCAGGTGAAGTTGTCAAAAACCGAGTGGTTCGTGTTCATATCACGGAAGGCGCCAAATCCAATCAAGCTTTCGCCATTACCGAAAAACAACGTTGGGACGCGGCCTGACAAGTTTTCGAAAGGCAAATTCGGATGAATGTCGGGAGAGAGAGCAGAGCTGTTAAGCCCATCTGGATGGCTGAGAACGGCTCCGTAAGAATAGGAGTATCCGACTTCGTTGAGCAATCGAGCGGTAATCGTCATCGTGGCGCGAATCGCAAGGTTGCGCCCCGGGGCATTCGTTTCCGTGGTAGCCACGCCCGGAAGCTGCGAACCGGCGGCGAGCCCGGTGGGTTCTTCCGTGGGAATTGAGTCCTGAATGTACCTGGCGAACACGCTTAACCTGGGACCGAAGATGTGATCGACCTTGATGCTTTCCTCTCGAAAATTGAACACGTTGCGCCCAGTAAAACTGATGGTTCCATCAGGCCCTGGCGCGGGCAGCTTCGAGTAGATGTCCTTGATGTACGCGGCCGCGGTAGGGTCAAAGTTCGTGATCTGCGTGGTTGTGGGCCCAATGCAGAGTTGCGTGACGGGGTCGATGACCGGCTCCGTGCACACCGGCGCGGCGAAGGTACCCTGCAACTCCGCTTTCGTAGGCACCTCGGCACTGGTGAACGTGGTGTAATTGATCACGCGCCGCCACTCTTGCGAAAAAAAGAAAAAAGTTTTTTTGCTATATACATGCGGGATAAAGACAGGTCCACCTAGTGTGAAGCCAAAATTGTTGTAGCGCAGCGGCGGACGGTCCAATCCTTTCAGGTTATTAAAGAAGTTGTTCGCCGCGAGAGAGTCGTTGCGGAAAAATTCGAAGGCGCTTCCGTGATAAGCGCTAGTCCCAGAGCGTGTAACTACGTTGATCTGGCCTCCAGATCCGCGTCCGAACTCTGGGTTATAGTTGCCGCGCAAAACCTTGAATTCTGCAATGGAGTCGACGCTTGGGAAAGTCAGGAGCGTTTGATTTGACCCGCGGTCGACATTATCGGCGCCATCCAGTGTCCAGTTGTTCTGGCTTGGCCGCGCGCCGTTCACGGAGAAGAACAATAAGTTTGTCCCGCCGTTCAAACCACTTACACCCACGTATGGCGTGTCTGAATCGAGACCCGAAGAGATGCCTGGCTGCAACGCGACCAACTGCGAATAGTTGCGCGTACCAATCGCAAGTTCTCGAACCTGGGTCCCAGAGATCAGTCCCTCAGCCGTGGGATTCTGCAAGTTCACTTGAATTGGATCGGCTTCTATCTTGATTTCCTGGCGCTGCCCGAGGAGTTGCAGGACAAAGTTGATCGTGCGGCTGTCGTTTACGTTTAGTTCAATTCCGGTCTGTGAACTCTTATCGAATCCGGACGCCTCCGCAGTCACGGCGTAATATCCTACGGAGAGGAGGGGAACCACATACTGGCCGCTGCCGGACGTTCTGAGGCTACGGACCGTAACGGCCTTGTCGGTGCTCAGAACCGTGATAGTCGCCCCAGGTACCACCGCTCCGCTTGGGTCGCTGACACAGCCGGAAATCGTGGCGGTGATTTCCTGTCCCGTAGCGAAACAAGCGAGAAGGAGCAGGAGAGCACTCGACAGTGCAATTCTTATTTGCGTTGGAGATCCCTATTTGTACATCTATAAACGTAGACGGGGGGTTTACCGGGAGTGTACTCCAGTTAACACGTATTTGGCTTCAGGATTTTCAATGGAAGTTCAGATCGAGCGCGTAGATCTCCTGAAGGCTGCGGTCACGCATTAGGAGCGGTGCATCGTCCGGGGTCAGTCCAATCCAAGACGCGAAGCCGTCGGCGGGCTGAGGAAAATCCTTGAGGCTGAGAAGGTGCTCGAGCACGCCATCTTTGATTCTCACGCGCACTAACTCCCCTGCTCCATCCCGGTTCTCACGCATGTAGACGTATTTCCCGTCATGAGACCACTCGTTGTAACCGACGTCGTCCCCCTCCGCCAAACTGGACCAACGATTGTTGGTTGTATCGAGCAGCATCAGTTTTGTCTGACCTGATGTAATGGCGCAGATATAGCGTCCGTCCGGCGATAGTCTGGGAGAGAAAAATCCATCGGTTCCCGCAATTACGGAGACTCTCTTGGTTTGCATATCCAGGCGATAGATCCCGGCATTGCTGAGCCTGTCGGTTCTTGCGAAAACAATGGACTTCCCATCGGGCGTCCAAGTTGCGTCTGCTTCATACGTATTGCTCTGCGTCAACATTTCCGGACTGCCTCCCGATGAAGAGAGGAGGTAGATTTTCCAGGGGCTGTCGAACCGCACGTCCATGAACACAATCTGGGAGCCGTCGGGCGACCAGCGCGGTCCATAGGCTCGCACTGGTGGAAAGGTAAGCTGCATCTTGTTGCTTCCATCTGCGCGACTTCGCCACAAGGTCATATCCGGATAAGAAACGTAAGCTATCCATTTCTGGTCGCGCGAAAAATCGACGGGGCCAGCTGAGAGACCTTGCAAGTAAGGATCAAATCGGCGAGCCCGTTCGTCATAGCGCAAAAGCTCCACACGAGCTTCCTCGCCCAGCGCAAACAGTCGCTTACCGTCGGAGCTGGTGATAGGAGAACTAAAACGTAGCGGCCCGGACGTCAGACGCGACGGGCTCTTGGCGCGTCTGCGAAAAAGGGAACGACGCTCTGGCATCACCCAGATGGCTTGAGCGTTCCCGCGGCCCGCTAGAAAATAAAAGTAATTGCCGTCCGGCGACCAATTTCCGCAGCCGGAGGAGGAGGACTCTTTCCAATTCGGAAAAAGGGGATGAATGTTTCCCCCATTGGCGTCCATTTCCCAGATCGAGTTGGAATCGATTTTTGGGTCAGTAATATCGAACCGTATATGCCGGCCATCCGGTGAATACCGAATGCAAAACACAAGGCCGGAAACCTCCGCCAGTTGATGAGGTTCGCTTCCATCTTTGTTTGCCAACATTATCTTGCCCGCATCCGGGTATGCGATGCGTGTGCCATCTGGCGTCCAAGTTGCCAGCAGCGCTCTGATGTTTCCCATACGGTGGGGCGAGCCGGCCGGCAGCGGTTGCGCCCAAAGTTCAAGTATGAGATCCGATCCGACCCTGGCGACTTTCGAGACCAATAGCTCCGAGCGATCGGGAGAGACGGGACTTACGGCCAAAGCATCCTGGAGTGTGGTCGCCAACCAAGTGGTCTCCCCACCCGCCGCCGAGACTTGAGCGATCCCAGAGCCCGTGGTGGAAGGCGTCCCTTCTGTGAAGTAGAGATGGACGCCATCGGTCACCGGCGGATTTAGCGCGTTCTTCGCCTTGCCGTCGTTGGTGATGCGAACCATATTGGTGACTCTTGGCGGTTGCGGCTGGCTGCGCCAGAAGCCCACGCAACCCAGCACCAGAACTACAACACCGGCAAAAGCTCCACTACGCTTCAAAAAGTTTTTTCCAGCGGATGCTTGCGGAGGGCTGCTCTGACCAGATATTGCGCTGTCCTTGCTGGCGGGACTTTCGACTGGTGCGATGAATTTGTAACCACGCCGGGGAAGAGTCTCGATGAAGGTAGGACTGTCGGCGGAATCGCCCAGCGATTCGCGCAGCCGTTTAACGGCGGTATTCAGGCCGGTTTCGAAATCGACAAACGTGTCGCCGTGCCAGAGTGTGGAGCGCAGTTCCTCTCTGGTTACGACTTCGCCGGGGCGCTCGAGCAGTTTGAGGAGCACTTGGTAGGGCTGATCCTGAAGCCGCAGTTTCATGCCGTTCTTGCGCAGCTCTACGGCTCGCAAATCGAGCTCGAATACTCCGAAGCGGTACACGGAAGTGTTCTGGGGAGGCACGGCGACACCTAAAGCGGTCGAAAACTGCCGCTAGTCTAGCACCATTCCGCGCGACGAAGCGCGTCAGCGTCGGTTGTAACCAACTGCCAAATAGAGACTTGCCAGGCCACAGACATTCCATCCAGTCGTCAGACCCCGTCCATTGAACGGCATTCCCACCTGACCAATTCTCGGCGCAGCCGCAAATGCGGCAGAGGTGAGCGCCGTGAAAATCGCGATTTTCTGCTGTCTGCTGGCATGGATGTTCTTTCAGAGTTCGGCTCAAGCACAATCGGGCCCTGACACGAAAAGATCAGGGGTAAGCATCGAGATTTCCGCGCCTTTGCTCGCCGCCGCTCTCCCATCGCCACCGGCACTGGCGGCACTACCACCAATACGCATCGGCGGAGAGCCATACCGACCGATCACAGCCCAGAAGTTCGTGTGTAACACAGGTTATAGCCGGAGGCAGTGTGACGAGGATATGGTGGTGCTGAGAAAAGCTCTGGCAAACTATCCTGTAGCGCAGCTCGGGAATTGGACCTGGATATTGGTGCGTTCCGAACAATGGAGGGCCATTGTGCTCGCCAGAGGACTCGATCCGGATAGCCCAGCGTTTACGTTTTATCCGAAACGCGAGACGGTCATCGAGGAAGCGCTGGTGACGCAAGTACCGGTGCGAAACGGCGAATTAATGTTGAAGTGGAGCATGGACAGGATGGGCCTTCTTGATTTCGCGATCCGCCACGAATTGGGTCACGCGCTCTGCAACGACGCTAACGAAAGAAACGCCGACCGCGTGGCAAGACTGCTGGAACAGAGAAAGCCGGTCTCCTGCGAGGCGAAACAGCAATCCGGCCGTTAGACGTCATTTCATCACTCTAATTGGATATCAACTCTTTCCCTTAGTACCTCTGTCCTTCGGAATGCAATCTTAAGTCCTATAGCTAACGGCAGGGCATTGTCGCAATCTTGGATCTCCAGGGGCGACCCGAGCCATGGCTAAAAATGCCTACGGCACATCAACGGAGCCGGACCCGCCGCAGGACATCAACCTGCAGCTGGGGCGGCGCCTAAAGACAGGCTTTCGACACGCCGCGATCGAGTTAGTTGCGCTCATGATTGCCGTCGGCGTCGTATTCCGGCTACTCGGCGTTTCCGACAACTACGTCGGCACGAAACTTTTTCTGGTCGTGCTGATCCTGGCCACGCTCCTCGGCCACTGGTACCAAATGATCCGCATCCACGAGTGCGGGGCGCTGGTCCTGAAGCAGCTGGAAATCAGCGCAAAAGACCGCGCGAAAACAAATCGCCTCTATGATCTATCGATTCTGGATCCGTTGACCGGCCTCCACAATCGGCGGTTCGGGGAGCAAAGCCTCCAAGAGGCGATTGAGCAATCGCGAAAGACCGGTGACTGTTTGGCAGTGGTTCTCATCGATCTGGACTATTTCAAGGAAATCAACGACCAGTTCGGCCATGCAATCGGTGATCGCGCCTTGAAGGAATTCTCGCGTAGCCTCCGCAAGGCCATGCGCGCGTTCGATACGCCCGTCCGGCTTGGCGGTGATGAGTTCCTGCTGGTCCTGCCTGACTGCCCAAGGGACAAAGTCGACGTGATCTTGCAGCGTATCGGCACGCCCGCAATTCAGTGTGACAAGATAACGGTCCACGTTTGCTATTCGAGCGGCAGCGCTCAGTATGAGTATGGAGACACCGTCGAAACCCTTCTTTCCCGGGCCGACGAGTTCCTGTATGCCAAGAAAGCAGCCCGTTCAGGAGACCCGCCGGAATTACCGCCGCGGCTGACTATTCCAGCGCCGCTCGCCGCCTCTGAGTTGCCAATCAGCGAGGCACTAGTTACGGAAGCGACTTGGCGAAGGTCGTAGCGATGTTTTCGGATGGATCACTAGTCGTTTAGCGTCAGTCAGTTTTTCCTTCCTGGTTCGAACAACTCAGGCGGGTCGACGGAACTTTGCAGCCAGAACGCTTGATCGTTGATTTTTCCCGCAGTCCATTCATGCAGCGTTACGAACGTAGTAGAGACTTGCCCGCCATCAGGTGTATCGAACAAAACCACAACACCTTGTGAATTGCTTTGCATAGAGTCTTTCGCAGCGCGGAGGAGCAGGCTTTTAGCGAATTCTCGTTTATCGACGGCGGAAGTCTCGGCAGTTGGTGACGCAGCGGGCTGAACCCAGTAGACCTTCGTTGGTTTACCCCTGAGTGGCGCCCAAGTGCCCGGAAACGGCTCGTCGTCTTCGCGGATTACTCTGAATCCGCCCAGGCTTGCTTTAGCCGGTTCATCCACGGGAACAACGATGGTGCCGTGGGTCTCCATCGGTTCGACTTGCGAACGGCGCAACCAACCGCGCGACGCCCCGGAAATTTGAATATGCAGCCAATCGCCCTGCGTCTCGATATATTCGAATTCATCATGAGCCGCAGCAGCAAAGAGAACTCTTCCGCCTTCGATGGGCTTGGCCAGGATTGGCGTCCCTGATTTTTTTACCGTGACCAAATTGTGGGGATGCACCTGATTGTGCTGCGCTTCCTGCAGGCTCTCCAATTCCGATTTGAGAGTAGCCATTTTTTTCTGTTCGGCCAAGCGCTGTTCGCGGAGCGCGGCGGTTTCGTTGGACTCCGAATTGCCGCTGGCGGTTTTTCCGCCTACGGAGGCAGCGGCAGAGACTGGACTCTCCGGCAAATAATTGCCCGCAGCATCGATCTTTGGCTTTGGCGGTAGCAGACTGGAGTTTCGTGGGAGAACTAATCCCGACTTGATCCCGAACTTTTCGGATAGCCTGTCGAGCATATCCATTTCCAGTCTGCCGTTGGAGGGCAGCACTTCGTAGCCGGACTTCGCTGGATCCGGGTCGCCATACCATGCGGTGATTTTGGCGGTCAGTCGGACAATCGTGGCAGAGGCGGTGTTCGGAAAAATATCGATAGTGAACTGGTAAAAAGCGCGCTGATAGCGATCCAAAGGGTGCTCAACGGTTCCGACGAAGCCATCTACAATCGGGAGCTTTTGGCCAGAATACGCCTGTAACTCTTTGAGAGCAGCCTGCACGTCCGCCTCGGGGTGCTGAAACGTCTTGGCGTATGGGACGGCTTGGGAGCGAACCGTTGTAATTCCAGCCGACAGCGCTGCAATTAGAATGAACGTTAGCGCGCACGAGGTCCGGAATGAAGCGGAAATTTTCACGGCAGCGGTTCCAATTGGTCCACTGGGAGCCACCCGCGATGACCGTCGGGGGTTTCAACGCCATACCAATGGGGTGTGACGATGACCACCAACAGCTCGGTATAGGCGGGCACGGTCGCCAAACCCGCGGACGAAAGGAAAGGGGCGGCCTTCATTTGCGCGCCCGGCGCTTTCACTCGGCGCTCCATTTCGTGGCGCAGTGCCAAAATCTGCCGTTCCATATCCTGTACGGAGCCTTGTGTCTGCTCCAGTAACTTGGTTTCTTCGATGTGCTGGCGCAATTGAGTTTCCTTCACAAGTTCCGCGCTCTCGCGACGGCGGTTGGCCTCGGCTGTTTCCTGTTCAGTAAACTGAATGGCGGTCAAATGGTCTTCTATTGTCTTCGCTTCGCTGGCTTCCACCGTGCCGTCGGAGATATGCACAACGCGATGGTTTTTCTCGACGTATAACGCGTCAATGTGCAGGCGCACGCGCTCCGGAGTGATTGTGGTTAAGATATAGCGAACCGCAATCGTTCCCTGGTCCGCGCTGTCCAGGAAGTGTCGCGGAGCGATTGCATCCGGCCGCACTTTGTAGAACACTTTTCCGGAGCCACGGTAAGCTTCGAAAACAGGCGTAGAATCAGCGGATTTCGCACCATCAAGCACCGGCTGCTTGTCATAAATAAGCGTACCGTGAATTATATTGTCGCCCAGAACTTCGCGCAGCGCTTGCATCATGTCTTCGGGTGACGAAGAAAATTCCCTTGTAAGGCCGGCGCCGAGTTCAGGATCCTTCGTTCGCGCAAAGGAACCCGCAGCGAAGGTGACGGTGAATAAAACAACCGTGAGCGCCATCAGGGTCGTCGATAAAAAATGAGCCAGTCTTGTGTATACTATTGAGTTAACAAAGTCAGACCTGACGCTTAGACGTGAAGAAAACCTGTGGCACTGAAGAACTCGGTCCGCTTGCTTAGGCCCGAAAGCTACCCATTGCATAAAAAGACGCACCCGCACTTACTACTGCACTTGCGCAGGAACTGTCAATTCCAAAATCTTCGCTCGTGATCTTGGCTGGCGGCAATGGTTTCGATAGCACGCACGATTTGCAGTCACTTCGGATGCCAGAAATGGATCATGTTGCGCAGTTTTCGAGACTGTTCTTCAGGGAAAGTTTTTCACCTCGATAAAATTTTGCGATGAGATTAAGAAAACTCTTGCATTCCCATTTTTGTGGAGTTAGGATGCGCGCGGTTCAGGGACGTGGGAAATTGGCTCGCGTTTGCCTCGCGGCAAATTGCTACCAAGAATCTCAATGGGCATGTTGTGCGCAGTTTCATTTTCGTGCTTTGCCGAAATGCAGATACCTCTCGCATCTGCATGTGGTGCTTCGTTCACGCCCCCTCCCTCCCAAGCAGTTTTCCCTTACCACGGTTCCGTTGCTCCAATTGCAGCGCATAGGCTTCACGATTAGGAGGGGCTATGTCGGGCGATCTCGTTTTGCGAAACCGAAGGATGCTATCTTTTGCGTTCTCGGTGCTCGTTGTCTGTCTTGGATTGACCACGCTGTTGGCGGATCGCCAGCCCGTTCTTGCCGGCCCGCTGCCCACCGTTAGCATTCGCGCCATCCCTGCCTTTGCTCGAAAGTACGGTATGCCTTGCTCCTCTTGCCATCTGGCGTGGCCGATGCTCAGTCCGTTTGGGCAATCCTTCAAAGACAATGGCTACCAAATGGGGAACGATCGAGACGCCCCCATCTATCAAAATCCCTCGTATTGGCCAGTGTCCATGCGTATCACGCCGAATTGGCATCGCGAGTCCACGGATCACGTGCAGGTGGATGATCCGGCTACCGGCGGTCAAACCGAAGCGCGAATTACGAACCATGGCTTTGACTACAGCGGTTTGGATATTCTGACCGCCGGCACGCTGGCGAAAAACATCAGTTTCCTTTTGGTTCCCTCAGCGGACGAAACAGGCGCGTTTCACATGGAGTCCGTGAACGTGCGGCTGGACAATCTGTTCAACTCAACCTGGCTGAACCTGAAGTTCGGCAAGTTCGAGCTGGACAATCTACTTTCCGAAAAGCGAATTCTGACACTCTCTTCGAACGGTGGTTCTTACCTGAACTATCACTTTCAGCCGCTCTCTTCGCCCGGCGCGCCCGAGACCTTCTACGGGTTCGGCATCGGAGATAACCAGGTCGGCTTGGAATGGATGGGCCACTCCGCAGACGACCGAACCCGCGTATCAGCGTCGCTACTCAGCTCCACGGATGGCAATCCCGATATATCCGTCAATCGCACTTACGATGGCTACTTCGCAGCGAGCCGAGCTTTCCAAGCGGGTAGCTTAGGCTTGCAACGCATCGGCGCGTTTGCCTACATCGGGCAGGCGCCCACATTTTTTCAATTTACCGAAGGCGGCGCACCAATTCCGGGCGTCGGCATCGGGAACAAGACCTTTTACCGCGAAGGGTTAATTGGCCAGTTCTATATCAAGAAATACGATCTAACAGCCATGTATTTCCATGGATCAGACAACGCCTTTCTCAGCACCAATACGCCGGCGAACACCACGCTTCCGATTGGCGGACGGGCCGGGATCTGGAATGGCGGACTCTTTGAAAGCCATTACACGTTTAACCCGCAATTTATTTTGATTCAGAGATATGAATTGATCCGCATGTCCCAACAGCCATTTGCCACGAATCCATCCGATTTGAGCAACATGGACGCATTCACCGTCGGTTACCGCTATTACCCGTTCATTTCAAGCCGCGCGGGCTTCGCGTTTCACAACGAATACTCCATCGTTCGTGAACGAGGCGCTGCGCCGGTAACCGGGCGTGACCTGACTTCCAGTAGCGTGTTTATTGGATTTGACTTTGCTTTCTAAGGTGGACAGCATGCGCATACTTAGTGGCAGCTTGAAAGCATTATTGGCTGTTAGTGTTTTCTTCGCCGTTCCGCTGCTGCTTTTGGCGCAGGGCGAATCCCATATCGGCAAATACAACGGAGACGCCGGCGCTGGCAAGCAGCTTTATTATCGCTATTGCTGGGGTTGCCATGGATTCCGCGGCGATGGCAACGGAGAGAACGCGCAGTACCTGAACATCCTGCCGCGCAATTTTGTCGCCGCCACCTTCAAGTGCCGCTCCACGCCCACCGGTATGTTGCCCACCGATCAGGATCTATACAATTCGTTGGACCGCGGCCTGGTTAATTCCAATATGCCTTCTTGGATCACGCTTACAAATCAAAATCGCGCCGACCTGGTGGCATTTATTAAGACGTTTTCACCTCGATGGAAGAATGAAAAGCCGGGCGATCAAGTCCAAGTCCCGGCGGAATCTCCCGTCACGGTCCAAAGCATCCAGCATGGGAAGGAACTTTTTACCAAACTGGAATGCTGGAAGTGTCATGGCCCTGAAGGTCGCGGGGACGGCCCATCCGCTTCGACTCTTACCGACAGTAACGATCAGCCCATCCGCCCTTACAACTTCTCCGCTGGCTCACGTTTCAAATGCGGAGCAACCAACCACGATCTTTATAAGATATTCATGACGGGATTGGATGGTACGCCCATGCCCTCCTTTGCCGACGTGATTAAGCCCAACGACGCTTGGGACTTGGTGCATTACTTGCGCACACTCCAAGTGAAACATAAGAGCCCAGAACTGACACTTTGGGAAGGCACTCCCGAAGGAGCAGCAATCGTCAAGGCGCAGCGCATCTCTGGAACGCCGACTGGTTCAGGAGTGATGCAGTAGCTTCGAGCAGCTGAAACGAATTCCAAGAGGAGTAATCGAATGCGTATCGCAAAGTTGGTTCTCGTAGCTGCCGCAACCCTTGCCATTTCGACGGCCAGTTCTGGCGGGCCGGCAGGTGGCGGAAGCGTTTCCGGCAAGATTACTTACGAAGGAACTCCCGCGAAACAAAAGGTCATAGACATGTCCAAGGAGCCGACGTGCGCGAAACAATACACCACGCCGCCGGTTACGGAGACGGTAGTCACCGGCCCGAATAATGCTTTGGAGAACGTGGTGGTGTATATCTCGGCTGGCGCTCCTGATGAGAGCGCCCCGTCGCAACCCGCGGTATTCACGCAGAAGGGCTGCCGGTATGTACCGCACGTGATTGCCTTTCAGACCAATCAGGAATTGCAAATCGTGAACGACGATCAAACGTCGCACAACATCCACCCGCTTGCGAAAGTGAACCGGGAATGGAACAAATCTCAACCTCCCGGTACGCCGCCAATTACCGATAAGTTTGATAAGGAAGAATTCATTCCTGTGAAGTGCAATATCCATCCTTGGATGCACAGCACGTTTGCGGTTCTCAAAAACTCTCACTACGCCATTTCCGGCGAAGATGGTGGGTTTAAGCTGCCCAATTTGCCGCCCGGGAAATACACCGTCACTGCGTGGCACGAGTCGTACGGCGAACAAACTCAGGATGTGACCATTACTGGTTCCGATGCGAAGACCATCAATTTTACGTTTAAAGCCAAGCCCTATTAACTCCAGGGGAGCCAACTCAGGAATCTCTTGCTGACTGCGCTGCTGTCGATCACCGAAAAGCGCCACTCGCTGCATGCGCGTTCCGTTGTAATCGAGGTGTTATGGGAAAAGTGTTCGCGATCATTCTTACGATCATCGCCCTGCTCTCCGCTTATCCGATCGTGAGTCACATGTACGTGCAGCCTGTGGATATTTCCACACATGGGCATTCCATCGACGAGCAACTCTCTGACACGATGGCTGAGGCCGGCCTCTCCTTCGTACTCGCCCAGCTTTTATTGGCTTTCTTCGTGTTCAAATTTTCCAATCGCAAGCCTGGCTCCAAGGTGTTCCACATGCCCGGTGGCGCAAAAGTCGTCGTTGTCACCGCATTCATACTTGTCGGAACGGAAGTGATCGCTCTCGGTGTACTCGGACAAAAGGCATGGGCTCAAGTTTATTTCACGGCTCCCAAACCCGACGATCTGCAAGTCCAGGCCCAAGCGGGGCAGTTTGCTTTTTACTTCCGCTATCCCGGGGTAGACGGAAAATATGGCCCTCTCCATCCCGACAAAATCGATGAAGGGAACCAGAATTTTTTCGGACTGGACCCTGCCAATGATGTCGAAGCGCGTGACGACATCGTAGCCGCCGAACTGGCCATCCCGGTGAACCGCGAAGTTCACATGCTGATGCACTCCAAAGACGTGGGGCACTCTTTTTACGTACGCGAACTTCGGATCCAGCAGGATTTTGTGCCCGGTCTGGACCTTTCTCTGCATTTCACCGCCACGCAGATTGGCAAATACGAAATTCTGTGCACGCAGCTTTGCGGTCTTGGCCACTACAACATGAAGGCTTATCTCAACGTCATGTCTCAAGACGATTTTGATAAATGGATGAAACAGAAGATTTCAGAGCAATAGTTTTCGCAACAAGAACTCGAAGAACTCGCTGCGAAGAAATTTGAAGCTTGGCAGGAGTTCGCAGTGACAAGGGTGGATCGATGGAACCAGCGCTGAAGCCGCAAGTTCACGTGCATGCTCCGCCAGTAGGCTTCTGGAGCAAATACGTTTTCAGCCTCGATCACAAGGTGATCGGCAAACAGTACTATGCGCTCGCGCTTATCTCTGTGTTTATCGGCATGGTGCTCTCCTGGCTGATGCGTTTTCACCTGGTTTGGCCGAACGCCAGAATTGTCGGGCTCGAATTCATATCCAAGAACGGCGCCCCCGGCGGCATCATCACTCCGGAATACTACCTGTCGCTGCTCACCATGCACGGAACGCTCATGGTGTTCTTCGTACTCACCAACGCGCCCTTCGCCGGCTTCGGCAACTACTTTCTTCCGATTCAAATCGGCGCAGAGGATATGGCATTCCCGCGATTCAACATGATGTCCTTTTGGGTCACGTTCGTCGCGTTTGTGATTCTGATCACGGCATTTTTCATCCCGGACGGTCCGCCAATCTCCGGCTGGACGGCGTACGCTCCGTTGAGCGCCATCGGAAAAGATGCCGGGCCCGGGCTCGGTTGGGGACAAAACCTCTGGGTCATGTCCATTGCGGTTTTTTGCATCGGACAACTCCTCGGCTCGCTCAATTTCATCTCGACCACCCTCGATTTACGCGCCAAGGGCATGACGCTGATGCGCATGCCGCTCTCCACTTGGGCGTGGTTCATCACGTCCACCATCGGACTGCTGGCCTTCGCAGTGCTCCTGCCTGCGTGTCTTCTCTTGTTGCTTGATCGCATGGCCGGAACCAGTTTCTTCATCCCCTCCGGTTTAGTGGTCAGCGACCGTTTGCAGAGTCATTCCGGCGGGTCGCCGCTTTTATGGCAACACCTCTTCTGGTTTTTCGGCCATCCAGAGGTCTATATCGCAATTCTTCCCGCAGTCGGCATCGTCTCGCACATCCTCACCAACAGCATTCGCAAGCCGCTATTGAGTGCCAAAGTCCTGATTTATTCGATGCTGTCCATAGGGTTTCTTAGCTGGATGGTGTGGGGACATCACATGTTCGTCAGCGGAATGAATCCTTTCTCTTCGCTGCTCTTTTCGTTCCCCACACTGACCATCACCATTCCCGCCACGATCATTACTTTAATCTGGCTCGGCAGTTTGTACGGCGCCAACATTCAGCTCAGCACGGCATCGCTGTTTGCGCTCGGATTTATTTCCATGTTCGTTACCGGCGGCGTCAGCGGTTTTTTTCTGGCTCAACCATCCATCGACATTTATCTGCATGCCACCTATTTCGTCGTTGGCCACTTTCACATGGTCATGGGCGTAGCCGCGATTTTTGCCATCTTTTCCGGCACTTATTTTTGGTTTCCAAAAATGACCGGTCGCATGATGAACGAGACCCTCGGCACCATTCATTTCTGGTTTACCTTCGTGGGAACCTATTGCATCTTCATGCCCTTCCACTATTTGGGCCTCGTCGGCAACGTCCGCCGCTACGCATCGTTTGTCGACGACTTTATGCCCGCGCTTATGCCCCTCCATAAATTCATCACGATAGCCGCACTCATCACCGGCGGTGCGCAGCTGATTTTTTTCTTCAACCTCATTCACAGTCGCTTTCGCGGAAAGCCCGCGCCGGAAAATCCCTGGAACGGCACATCGTTGGAGTGGAGCGTTTCCTCTCCTCCGCCATGGAATAATTTCGGTGACGCGCATCCCGTTGTGTATCACGACCCGCACCAGTACGGCGTGAAAGGTTCGGCGGGAGATTTCGTGATGCAGAATTCGCCTGAGCCAATTGAGAATGAGTAACCGCATAGAAGTTACGAAACGCCGCGTTCTGCTGTTCGTATCTTAGTTATTTCAGATCACGGGGAGCACATGGCTTTAACGATCGACACACCCGCAGTACTTCAGGCCGCCAGTGGAGCAACTTCCGCCAAAGCCCACGCACGGGCTTCGCAGAGCGGCATCTGGGTTGGCATGTTCGCCATCACCATGTCCTTCGCGGCCTTCACCAGTGCGTTGTATATCCGGCAGGCCTCCACGGACTGGACGCACATCGCCGCTCCCCGCATTTTATTTCTCAACACTTTTTTTCTGATCCTCAGCAGCGCTATGTTGGAGTTGTCCCGCGGCGCGCTTAAACCCGATTCACAGTCGCAATCTGCCGACCGTGCCAAGGGCGGCCTGTTCCTTACCGCTTCCTTATTGCTCGGCATGCTTTTTGTGATCGGCCAATATTCTGCCTGGAGGCAGTTGCGCGCTCAGGGCCTGTACCTGGCCACTACCCCAAACAGTTCCTTCTTTTATCTTTTCACCGGGGCGCACGCTCTGCATCTTCTGGGTGGTCTCGCCGCATTGATTTATTTGTGCGTCCATCTCGCGGGGAGGCGCGAGGTTCGGCAGAACCTGCTGAATGGGGTCGTCACCTACTGGCACTTCATGGCCGTCCTGTGGCTCTACCTGTTGCTGGTGATTTTTACGCGGCTCTAGACGTTGCTTCGGTTACGCAACGGCCGCGAAAGGAAAGGAAAACTTTGAGCGAGACGCACGCAAACGTACACAGCGCCACGGAAGCTCTGATGGAGGGTTCGCCGTACGGCATTCCTTCCAGAAAACTGACCATGTGGCTGTTCATCATCTCGGACGCCATCACTTTCGGCGCCCTGCTTTTCGGTTACGGATACTTGCGCGTCGCCAGCACGGATTGGCCCGCTCCTTTCAAATTTAATCCCAGTATCGTCAACGTCATGATCATGACCGTCGTGCTGATCACCAGCAGCCTGACCATGTTGGGCGCCGTGGACGCCGCCAAACTTGGCGACAAATTGAAAACGAAGCGCTTCTTGTGGTCCACCATTCTTCTCGGCGTGATTTTCGCCGGCCTGCACATTCGTGAATGGTTCGCCATGATTGATGAAGGCGTTCGGCTTTTTCAGAATCCCTGGGGCTCACCGCTGTTTGGAGCCACGTTCTTCAGCATCACCGGTTTGCATCTGCTTCACGTCATCTGCGGCGTCGTCGCTATCGCCGTGATTTCTCGTGGATTTTCCCGCGGCACGCTGACCGCCGGGCATGTCGAAACCACCGGCTTGTATTGGCATTTCGTCGATCTGGTCTGGATGTTTGTGGTTCCGTTGATCTATCTGCTGAATGTCGCCAAATAGATTCGCCGCGAAAAGGATTCCTATGTCGTCAAACCGATCCTCGAACGTAATCGCCAAATATCTTCCAGTTTATTTCGTGCTACTTGCCATTGCTGGTTTGGAGGTATTCCTGGCGTATCAGCAATTCTCGCCCAGCGCGCTGCTGGCCATCCTGCTGGCGCTAGCCATCGCCGGCGGCTCGCTGGCCGTGATGTATTTTATGCACCTGAACACAGAACGCCGTAGTCTGTTTCTCAGTTTGATTCCGGCTGCGATATTTGTTTTGATCATGATGAACATGCTGTGGTCAGATAGCTTTCGTCTGCTGCACATGAAGCCTTTCGCGCACTGACGATCGGGACGTGGAATTCAGGGTGAATGGGGAATGGATACTTCGACGAAAAACTGGTTTCGCAAATCCTCGATGCCGCAACGTGTCGGATTCCTGACGATTGCCTTGGCGATCACCTTGCTAACGCCGCCTGCCCTTTTCGCGCAGAACTGTGCGCTGTGCTACTCGCAGGCCGCCGCTTCCGGTCAACGCGTCATCGAAGCTTTGCGCAGTGGTATCCTGATACTGGTTTTCCCCCCAATGCTGATTTTTGTGATCTTCACTGATAATGGCCTACAAAAAGCGCAATCAGTTCAACGCCGACTAATTCACTAGGGAAGTTCCAAATCCAGCGCGTAAATATCCGTTCCGCCACGCTCTACCATCACATAGAAAGACCCTGTATCGTCCAGTCCGCTGAACGAAAAGTGCGCCGCGCTCCCGCGCAAGATCTCTCCAAATCCAAAAACACGTTCCGCATGTTTTGTTGTCATACTTGCGCGAAAAATTCCTTCTTGCGAGTCCAATTGGTCCTGAAAATAAACCGATGAACTGTCCTTTGCCCAATTTACCGACTCAAGCAATTCACCGGATGCCACGGTGAACCACTTCTTGCTTTGCCAGTCATAAATTTGCAGTGTCCGTCTTGTTCCGTCTATCGCCGCGATGTACCGTCCATCCGGTGACCATCGCGGTTCCAGAAGACCCTCCGAGTCCGGTATTCCTTTCAACGCCCCGGTCGTTGCCTCAAAGGTATAGAGCGCATATGGATTTTGCGCTTTCTGATTGTGAATGGAAACTACGATTCTGTAGCCATCCGGAGACCAGTCCGCTTCCGCACCTTCCCATCCTGCCGGCAACAACGGGTGCAGCGAACCTCCGTCCGGAGAAATCGTATAGATATTTCGCGGTTCACCTTCGCGAACTCCGGTGAATAAGATTCGTTTCCCATCTGGCGACCACCGCGGTGAGCGTCCGTGCAATGGGCCGATCGTCAACGGCACGCGCGAACTGCCATTCAGTTTTCCGCACCACATCGCATCGTCCGGGCGATTCGTATACACCACCATCTGGTCATCCGGAGAGATCGCGGCTTGGGATATGGAAGTATCCAGGCCCAACGTGGTCGCACGTTCCGTTTTTGCATCGATTTTTTCTAGTTCACGATGCGACCGAAAACTGAAAGCGAATATTCGTGAGCCCATTTCCGCTGGTATCGCTACCCGCAACGAATCCGGCCCGCTGGTCAGTGGGAAGGGGTCATGATGTGAGCGTCGGAACCAGCTCCACGCATTCCGAATGCCCCACAGGCTGCAACTATAGTTCGCGCATCCCGAAAACAAAAAGTATTTGCCGTCCGCCGTCCAGTTACCCACGGATTGTTGCGCGGGACGCTCTGTGCTCGACAGGATCGGCTGCAGCCCCCGGCCTTCCGCGGTCATCTGCCAGATCGCTGGAGTTCCAAATTCGCCGCGATCCAGGGTAAACCGGATGCTGCTTCCGTCCGGCGACCAAGCTGGCGAATGTGGTCGCCCCTCCACGTGCGCGATCTGCTTCATTTGCGTCCCGTCGCGGTGTATCGACAGCAGGTCGTGCCCTTGCACGAAGACGATCTGCGAGCCATCGGGAGACCAGGCCGGATCTGTACCCGAAGCTTGGCCAAGCCTCCGCGGTTCACCGCCTTGCACCGGCCAGAGCCACAGCGGCATCTCCTCGTCTCGTCGCGAGAATTGTCCGATCAGAAATTGCGAATGATCCGGCGATATCGCGAATAGCCGAGTGTTATCAAACGGTGCGGGCATTTTCTCCGCGTTCCCGCCCTCCACGGACGTCTGCATCAGGTTCCAGCGGCCCTCCGTCCGTTCCAGGAAAAATATCCGCGTTCCGTCCGATACGATGCCGCCCCATTCATCGATTCTTCCCGCATTCGTTAGCCTCTTCATCCGTTGCACGCTGGGATGTGGTACGGGGTATACGATGAAAAAAAGAAACCAGGATCCAAACAGAATCGCCACTGAAAGCAGTACGGCATCAAACCAGCGTTGTGTGCGTTGTGCTTGTTCGCGGTTCCAATATGGCGCAGGCGCAAATCCCTGAGCCATTTCCGGCCGCAGGTGCAGCCGCAGCTCGATGGATTTATCTCCGTTTTCCAGGTGCGAAAGCTGCCCATCCCGGATGGAAGCCGTCGCATCATTAACAATCTGTACCGGCGCCAGGAAGCGGTATCCCTGCCGTGGCACCGTTTCTATAAATCGCGGGTTTTCCGCATCATCTTGAAGTGCTGCTCGGAGTTTTTTCAGGGCCGCATTCAGACTGCCGTCAAAGTTGACGTGCGTCCCCTCGGGCCAAAGGGCCTGACGGAATTGCTCCCGGGACACGATTTCTCCCGGCTGTTGCAATAACAATATAAGGATGCGGTAGGGCTGCTCCTGCAGCTTGAGCCGCGTCCCTTGCCGCGTCAACGTACCTCTGCCCAGATCGGCTTCAAACAGGCCGAACCTCACCGTCTTCGCGGACTGTAGCTGTGGCTCGAGCAATCGACCAACCCTCGTGGACCCTTGGTCGCCGGGTAGCATAGCACGGAA
This sequence comes from uncultured Acidobacteriota bacterium, assembly GCA_963786485.1. Taxonomy (GTDB): domain Bacteria; phylum Acidobacteriota; class Terriglobia; order Acidiferrales; family UBA7541; genus Acidiferrum. The sequence goes on along the minus strand of CAWAZN010000022.1, from coordinate 107,475 downwards.
AAGCCAGCGATGTTAGGTCGAGGTACTCAATCATATGACCTTGTATGATATACACAGAAATAGGCTTATTTGGTCATAGTATTTTCAGTAGCAGGTCGTTTGACCTTCAGGCCGTTTTTGCTCTATCTCATAGGTCGGTCTCACCACTTGCTTCACATCCTAATCTTCGTCCTTTGGACGAACCGTGAAGGCGAGTGTTCTGGTTGTAAATAGGAGGGCGTGGACCAAAAACAAGCCCGTAGTCCCAGAACCATCGAGACGTCTGTGATCGGAGCCCTGAACCGAACCACCAACAGCCTCCCATTGCAGACGTTTCGATCCAAAAAGTTTCCCCGCGTCTCCTGCAGCACTGTGCTGCCACCGATGACATCACCAATGACCAGCGGCGGAGCATCGAAGCCATAAATTGCGCGTTGTTAACGGAATTCCGGCGTGTTGCTTGGCGCCGCCTCCCACCTCCTTGAGTCTCGACTAGAAGTCCAACTTGTAGATACTTCAAACGATTTCCGAGGGGACCGCGTGCCTGGTCTAGCTGAAAACGTTTGACCCGTCGCGATCGGTTTGGATCTACGCACGGCACGGAAGACAAACGGTGACACGCGGCCGTCCAGTTGGAGATTTCTTAGGAAAAGATTTTAGGAAGCTCTAGCTCTTGGATTCTAAAGGAATGGCGGAGAGGGTGGGATTTGAACCCACGGTACGGTTTCCCGCACGCTCGCTTTCGAGGCGAGTGCTTTCAACCGCTCAGCCACCTCTCCGAGGTTGTTGCGCAGCGGTCACTGCACAACACATGTACATCACCACATGCAGAACAGTTGTTGTACGCCTGTGGCACCACAATCGTAACAGAGCGGCTCGAGTTCGGGCAATTGCCGTGCACAACGCGATTGTCGGATGCTGGGTCCGCACACTTGGTAAATGCGGCATGCGCAAGCCCAAGCGCACACTTACCGGCGTGACGCGAAAAACTCTTGTAGCAATGCCACCGATTCCGCGCCTAGAATTCCTGGAGTGAAGGGAATCTGGTGATTTAACGCCGGGTTAGTCAGCGCCGCGAAGCAGGTTCGTGCCGCACCGCCCTTCGGTTCGTCCGCCCCGTAAACGACGCGAGCGACGCGCGCCTGGATCATGGCCCCGGCGCACATGATGCATGGCTCAACCGTCACGTACAACGTTGTGGCCGCCAAACGGTAATTCGCAAAATGTCGTGCGGCTGCGCGCAGCGCTACGATTTCTGCGTGAGCCGTCGGGTCGCAATCGCGGATGGTGCGATTGTTTCCGGCGGCGATAACCTTGTTTTCGTAAGTCACCACCGCCCCAATGGGCACTTCGCCCGCCGCTCCTGCGGCACGCGCCTCGTCGAGCGCTAGTTGCATGAATTGCGAATCAGCATCCATCGGGAGAAAAGCATAGCATTGCCGGCGCGATGCGAGTTGCGCGACTGGACGAGATATTGGCGAGACGGATCGAAAATGCGCCGCCTCCCTTCCTGCGTCGGGTAAACAGAAGGCGGCCGCCCCAAAACCTTGCACCGCGTTGCTTGACAATCGCTTGCCGGGCAAAGAGACTTACTCCACCCAGAAATCGCAAAAAAATTTAACCGAATGAGGATGCGCGCACATTTCTTGCGTGCGAGAAACATACGGCATGGAACTTCGAAAAGATCCAATCACGCAAAGCTGGGTGGTTCTGGGGCAGCGCGAGTCGCTCGGCGAAGCGCATGAGTGTCCGCTCGAACCGGAAATTGTGGATAAACAACCGGCGATCGTCTCATACCCGGCGGAAGGCACCTGGCAGGTGCGGGTCATTCCGCATCCCGATCCTCTTTATAAAATCGAAGGGGAGCCCGGCCGCGTCGCGGAAGGCATGTACGACAAGATGGGGGCCACGGGCGCGCACGAAGTGGTTATCGAAACGCGGCAGCACGACAAGCGCATGTCGCAATTCACGGACGAAGAGATCGAGCGTGTGCTCAACGTCTGGGGTGCGCGCATCACGGATCTGAAGAAAGACTCGCGTTTCAAATACGTCAGCATCTTTAAGAATCAGGGTGGAGTTGCCGGGGAAGAATTCGCGCACGCGCATTCGCAGATCACCGCCACGATTTTTGTGCCGCGGCGTTTGAAATACGAGCTATCTGCCTCGCACGAATGGTACAAAGAAAAAGAGCGCTGCATTTTTTGCGATATGGTGCGCCAGGAAGAAAAGCTGGGCAAGCGCATCGTGGATGTGCAGGGCGAATACTACGCGCTGTGCCCCTATGCCTCTCGTGTGCCGTATGAAGTTTGGCTGATGCATCGTCGGCACAATCATCTTTTCGAGCAGCCGCGCGCGGGCTCGAACCGGCGCCATTTGGCGGCGCTGCTGGGCCGCGTGTTGCGGCGCCTTGAAAAAGTTACGCCCGCGTTTCATTTGGTAGTGCACACGTCGCCCAATACGCGCAGCAAAAAGGGCGAACTGGCCGGCTATTGGAAGACCTTGGCGGAAGACTATCACTGGCATATCGAAGTCATGCCTATCGTCGAGACGCGCAGTAAGTCCTACAGCATTAAAGAAGTTTATTTTAATGCCGCGCTGCCCGAGCAAGCCGCCGAACAGTTGCGCGCGATCGATCCCAACTCATGACCCGCAACATGGGCCACAGAGGGCGCCATGCGGAGCGCGGCGGAATCATCAGCACGCTGATCGGCCTGCTTTTCCTGGTGGTTTTGTGCGGTGCTGTCTATCTGGCGCGCCGCCCGATACTGCGCTTCGCGGGCGAATCCTGGATCGTAGACGAAACTCTCGATCATGCCGACGCCATCATCGTCCTCAGCGACGACAATTTTTACGCCGACCGCGTCACCCGCGCCGCGGAGCTGATGCGCGATGGCAAGGCTCCTCTAGTGGTCGCCAGTGGCCGCCGACTGCGTCCATACGCCGGTATCGCGGAGCTGATGCAGCACGATCTAATTGAGCGCGGCGTAGCGAAAGAAAGAATTGTCGTCTTTCCACATGACGCCGACAGCACCCGCGAGGAAGCGGAAGCCTTGGCGAATTTCGTCACTGAAAAAAAATGGACCGCCGTGCTGCTGGTTACGTCCAACTATCACACGCGCCGCACGCGGTATGTTTTCCGGAAAATCTTCCCCGCGAACATGCAATTGGCGGTGGTTAGCGCGCGCGATGGCGATTTCGACCCGCAACAATGGTGGCAAAAGCGCAAATCGCTGAAATATTTCGCGCGCGAATTTTTTGGCATGATCGTTGCCATGTGGGAATTGCGTGACACTGGAAGCGCCGTTTCCCATCCCAAAAATGAGACGAAATCCCCATCTCAATCTGTTGTGGGTGGCGCCGTACTGAAACCACAATTAGCGGTATAGACCTTCACGAAACACCCTACATTTACCCCCAGGCATTTTCCTTTACACCCGCTAAGTCCTGTACTATGTTCAACGTTCTAGTCGCAACCCCCGCCCAGTCGAGATGCGACCTAGGAACACAAAACTCTGGGTCGAGGTGTCTCAAATGTGGAAAAAAGAAGATGCGAAGCCGCAAAACGCGCTGGAGCCCGCTGCAACTCCCGCTCCAGCTCCCGTAGCTCCAATCGCGAGCACGTTTGCGACTCCGAAGAGCAATGCGCCGCTGGCGTCCGGTGCGCCGGCTGCTGCACGCTCGGGCGCCTCCATCAGTCAGGGAATTAGGATCAAGGGCGAAGTTACCGGCAGCGAAGATTTGTATGTTGACGGCCATGTCGAAGGTAAATTGAATTTGTCCAACGGCGCGCTCACCATCGGCCCCAATGGCGTTGTGAAGGCGGACGTTGATGCTCGCGAAGTTTTTGTTAGCGGCCGCGTGGAAGGAAATATTGTCGGGCACGATAAAATTCAATTGCGCAGCACCGGCCAAGTTTCCGGGGAAGTGCGCACCGAACGCCTGGCGATCGATGAAGGCGCGTCCTTGCGCGGCAAGGTCGAGGCCGGCAAAGTTCCTCCCAAAATTGCGGAAGTGCGCGCAGCGATGGCTGCTGCGGCTGCCGGAAAAACCAGCTCCACTTCGGCGGCGGATTGATCTATGGGCTTTCTGAATAAGTTGGGTATCGGAATGGGCGCTGGCGTCTCTAGAGAAACCTCGCGGCCCGTTCATGTGAATGGTAAGTCGCACAACGGTAACGGCGCGGCCGCTGCCGTTGGTGCCACACGAGCACCGCAAATGCAGGAATCGAATCGTGTTTCGAACGGCCTGAAAGAGTTTCTGTGGAACCTCGATGGCCTGGGACGCGGCACCATGCTGGACCTCGGTCCCGCCTGGCAGACCACGCTTAGTTTCTTCATCGAACGCGGCTTCCGTGTTTCGTCTGAAGATATTCTGCGCGGCTGGAAGGAATTTCTCACCGAAGAAGAAGCGCGCATGCGCGAAGCGACCGTTTCTAACAATCCAGATCCGGAAATGACTCCTAGCGGCCGCGCCGAGCGCTTTTTAACCGGTAACCTGCAGTATCAAAAAAGCTCCTTTGACGCCGTGCTCCTGTGGGACCTGCTTGATTATCTTGAGCCGGCGGTGGCCAAGCAAACCGTGGCGTGGATCACCGAACTGCTGCGTCCCGGCGGAGTAGTGCTGGCTATGTTCCATAGCAAAAAGCCGGAAGGCTTTCAGCGCTACCGCGTGGCCGATTCGAACACCCTGCAGGTGATTTCTTCTCCCATGATTTGCCCCGCGCAGAAGGTGTATCAGAATCGCGAAATTCAGGATTTGTTCTCGCGCTATCGCACCAGCAAATCTTTCGTCGGCCGCGACCAGCTTCGCGAAACTCTGTTCATCAAGTAATCTGCTGCAGTTTAGATTTGTTTTTGACGAGAAAAAGGCGGCCGCTGGCCGCCTTTTTTGTTGCAATATCCGTTGTGTCGAAAATTTTCAGGAATCAGTGATGCGCGTGATGGTGCCGCCGATGGCGGACGTGGCTGGAGTGATGCGCGCGGCGATCGTGCTTGGATGCTGCGTTGTCCACCGCTGCCATTCCAGCCATTCCCGGAGTAGGCTGGGCCGACGTCGTTCCTGGCACTCCCACGATGAAGCTCGTAAGCACTGCAACTACCAAAAGCAATTTCGAAAATCGATACATCCCAGTTCTCCCGCTGAAAAAGATGCACTTCCTGGCTACATTCAATCACAACCCAGCAGGATTGTCGCGGTGGAAAATGCAGGCAGTTGTGTACCAATTGGCGTCATCGCCAAGCTGGGCGAGAATGCAGAAGCGAGCGGAGATGCGCAGGGAAGCTAGAAGCCGAATTTCGCTTTCGCCAACCATTGAATGGCTTCGTGTTGCTGCGAAATGATTTGCGCTTGCCATGCTACGGCCAGCGACAAAATGCTCATGGTCATCGCGCACAGGGCGAGAACGACTCCCATTTTCGTTTCATTGGCAGGAATACGGAGCGAGCGAATGAGCCAAGCCATGGTAAGGGGATCTCCTAGTACGTTCAGGACTTATTCCATCTCTAGCTACTTATTTGCGTGCCTGCGGAGCACCCGTCTCCAATTGGCACGCAATTGGTCGGCCATTTGCTGTGACGCAATTTCAGCTCGCATAACGCAGGAAAACAGTGAAGTTGCTCAGGCTTCGTTGCTCTGCTCTGCAAGTCAGAATTAGGCCTGTGTGCAACGGAACCCACCTTAGTGCGAATTAACTTCCCCCGCATCCACAACTCAGCTTACTTGTAAGTGCGCGAGCCGACGGTTTCGAGCAGGCGATCCCAAGTCTCCGGCGCGCGGAACGGGATGGTCAGGCTATAAGGACCTAACTTGGGATCTTTGGCAGGCGGTTTTTTCCTGGCAGGTTTTTCATGTAGTTCGGGTGCCGCGTATTTCCTCGTCAGCTGCTTCGATTTCGCCCTCGGTTGAGTCGTTGGTGTCGTCGCCAAGTTCGGTGTCTTCAGCGGTTTCGCTGCTACTTTCTTCCGCAAATTCCTGGCCCTCTGATTCGTCGTCGGAATTGTTGGCCAGCAAAATGTTGCGCTCGCAGCAAGGAAAAAGATCCGGAGCTTCCTCGGCGCGTGGCTACGCCCAGAACTACGGCGTGATAGCGCAGCGCGCGATCGTAAAGTTTGGTCAGATCGCGAACGCATTTTTGCAGGCTGGCGCCGACCGCCAGCGACCACAGCACGCCGTGCTGGCGCAGCGCCAGTTTGCGGAGCTTGGCTTCGGCGACGAAGCGCTGAATGTCTTCGTCCGTAGCGCCGGCAAAGAAAAATAGCTCGTCGAAATCGCGCTGGCGGGCCATTTCCGCGTCGCGCGCCGGGAGCCCGGAATTCTGCACCAACTCGCGAGGAGAAAGGCTGCGCAGCGGGACGGCTTCGACTCCGGTGTCTTCTGCCAGGCTGGCAAGCGCTTCCTGCGCGGCGGGCTGCGGCTGGGCGACGGGCATGCTGGTGAAGCGTCCGAGGCGCAGCGTTTTTTCCGGCTTCAAGTGAAAATAATCTTCCGGCAGATATACCGCGCAACCGCCTTCGCCAATAAACGGGTGCGTGTGGCCATTCTTGCGCCGCGGATCGTCCATCTGCAGCCGCGTGCGGCTGGTGACCCACACCGCGGGAACGCCCGTATGATCGAGCCGCGCATTGAATTCGTCCAGCCCGTCAAACGGCTTTCCGCGCACAGGAATAAAGGGATCGACGGCAAGATAAAGTACGCAAGATGTCTGGCGCAGATAGTCTCCGAAAGAGACAGTTCCATTCTAACGGAAATCCCCAATTTTGCCGGATCACCGAGAATGGGATGGCGATAAGCAGTGGAGCGGCTACCAGCAGCGTTCTTAAAGACGCGTCCGTGCGACCCGACTAACTTTTAGCTACACCTCGCAAATCTCTTAATACCTGCCGGCGTATTCTTGTTAACATTTCTCAACTTCAATAATTTCAATGAATTTACAACGCAGAGAAGAGGGACGGGCATGAAATATTTTGCGTGGATGATTCTGGCGATATTGACATGTGCCATTCCGCAATTTGCGCAGGAGCCATCTGCGAGCGCCGACGAAATTCAAATCCGGCAACTGGAACGCGCGTGGAATCAGGCGGAGGCCAAGCAGGAAGTGGGCGCCGTTTCCGCGCTGCTGGCGGAAGGATTTGTGTACACCGACTACGATGGCTCGTTCATGACCCGGGCGCAATATTTGAAGTGGGTAGTGGCTCCGGAGCAGAAAGCGGATCACTTGTACGACGAAGGAATTACGGTGCATGTGTACGACAAAGCGGCGGTCGCCACCGGAATTTATCGCGAGACGGGGACTAACAAGGGCAAACCGTACGTGATCCGTTCGCGGTTTACGGATACGTGGATCAACCGTAAGGGCGTATGGCTTTGCGTTGCCAGCCACAGCACGCTACTCCCGGGCAAGTAGGAACTAAGGCCGATCCAAGGAAAATCCTCGCAGCGATTTGCCTCCAGTTATCCGCCAAAGCTTCTGACAATACGACGTTATAATGTATTCATGCCAGCGGCGCAGAATTCACTTCTCTATTCACGCGTGGAAACGGTGCTGTCCAGCGAAATCACCGACGGACTGTTGAAAGTTGGCGACCAGCTGCCCACCGAAGATGCCCTCATTGCGCGATTTAAAGTCAGCCGCATTACCGTTCGACGAGCGATTCGAAATCTAGTCACCCGCGGTCTGGTGGAGATTCGCCGCGGCAAAGGCACATTCGTCGCAGCACCAAAAATCACGCAAGAGCTTACCGAGCTGAGCGGATTCGTGGAGGATATGCACGCTGTTGGTCGCAAGGCAACGGCCCGCGTGCTCAGCAAAGAAGTTGTAACGGCGGACGCCACGGTTGCGAACGCACTCGCATTGACGCAAGGCGAGCGCGTCGTCAGAATCCGCCGCGTGCGCTTGGCAGATGGCGTTCCTCTCTCTTTCGATGAAACCTACCTGGGTCTCGAGATCGGCCGCAAGATCATCAGCAACAACCTGAAGGTCGAGCCTATTTTTACTCTGCTGGAGCGCCAATACGGCATCCCGCTTATTGAAGCCGAATACAAGCTGGATGCGGTGGCAGCCAACAGCGAGGTCGCCGCGGCGCTCCGAGTAAAACAAAACAGTCCCATCTTTCGTATTGAGCGGACCACCTATTCGACGAACAGCCGCCCGGTCGACTACGAACGGCTGTACTACCGCAGTGATCTGATTCGGTTCGTCACCCGTCTCGCCAGAAAGACTGTTCGTTGAGTCAGCGTTCAGCAGCGTTATCAAGTGGCGCGGACTGAAACCGTTATTTCTTCCGTAGAAATCCGTCGACCGCCATCGGCCCTGAACCACCCAAGACCAGTGCGGCCAGGCAGGCGAGATACAGCAGATTACACTCGTAGCCCGGCGGCCCGAATTGCGCGCGGCCGGACACTACGCTCATCAGCTTGATCGAACTGAACCCGTAGGGGAGATGAACGCTGAAGATCGCCACCACAAGCAGCGCGGCCAGTGGCAGGCTAATAAGCGGAACGAATGCTCCAAGCAGGATCGCCAAACCACCGATAAGTTCTGTGACGATGGAAACCCAAGCCATCAGGTGCGGCGCCGGCACACCGATAGCCTGCAAAATCCCAGCGAAGGCATCGGGTCCTTTCGACAATTTTGCGAAGCCGTGCTCCAAAAAACCAATGCCAACAATCAAGCGTAGCGGAATAGGCGCCCAACGCAGCACCGACGGTCGGTGCAAGAATGCCAAAGGGTCGTTCATGTCAGAAATCTCCTTACCTTCTGGTTGCAAAATAGCCAAACACGCCCGACGAGTTCGAAAGCGTGCAGCGAATTCAAGAATCAGGTCTCGAATCGCTTACATTATGATGTTATAATGTCTTGATGGTTACAAACATTCTGCGCTTTTTATACCGGCCTCCGGCTCCCGCGCCAGGTCCCTGGAATGCCGCCTGGTGAACGACACCGCCCAATTACAGCAACCATCCTTCAAAGAGGCACTGCGCTTCTGGAGCAAACTGGGATGGATCAGCTTCGGCGGCACAGCCGCTCACATCGCCATCATGCACGACGAGTTGGTGGAGAAGAAGCGCTGGATCAGCAATGCAAGCTTCTTCCATGCGCTAAGCCACTGCATGATCCTTCCTGGTCCCGAAGGGCAACAGCTGACGATCTATATCGGGTGGAAGTTGCACGGCAAGCGGGGCGGCATCGTGGCCGGAACGCTTTTCGTGCTGCCTTCCATGTTCGTGCTGCTGGCGCTCAGTATTGTGTATGTGCGATTCGGCACTTTGCCGTGGGTGGCGGCCATGTTCGGCGGCCTGAAACTAGCGGTCATTGCGCTGGTGATCGCTGCCCTCCTGAGAATCGGCAGGACTGCGCTGCGCGGACCGATGCAAAGCGTTGTTGCGGCAGCGACGTTCGTAGCGATGTTTTTCTTTGATGTCTCGCTGCTGGTTGTGATGCTCAGCGCCGTAGTTTTAGGCGTCGTCCTGGGGCGATTGCGACCCAGCCTGGTGAGCAGCAGTAGCGAAACACCTGCCGCAGAGGACGAGGATGGTGACCTGGTCGGCCAAACTTCGACGCCGTCCGAACCTTTCGCAGTCCTCCCCGCAGTCAAGTTGGTCGTTAGCGTCTTGCTCCTCTGGCTCACGCCGCTCTTAATCTTTTACCTCTTCGTGGACGACTTCCATTTCTGGGCCGTCCTGGTCTTATTCTTCACCAAGACCGCCTTCGTTACCGTGGGCGGCTCGTACACTGTAATTCCTTACGTCGCACAAGTGGCAGTGACCAAGCTGCAGTGGTTGACGAAGCTACAAATGATGGACGGATTCGCGCTGGCTGAGACCACGCCAGGCCCGCTGATTATCGTGGTCGCTTTCGTGGGATTCCTCGCCGCGTACAACCACTTCCACGGCTCGGTATGGATGGGAATCTTCGGCTTGCTGGCGACAACTTTTTATACATTTCTTCCGTGCTTTTTCTTCGTGTTCGCCGGTGCGCCGCTGGTGGAGCGAACTCAGAACCAGCCGATGATTAAAGCCGTGCTGGGACTTATCACCGCAGTGGTGGTCGGCGCGATCCTGGACCTTACGGTCTTCTCTGGGGAAAGGAGTCGTCTTTCCGTCCGGAGTCGTGGGTTTCAAGCACGTGAGTGCCATCGCGGTGTGCGGGGTGCTGGTGTCGCTCCTACTGCTGCAAAAATTCAAGCTGAAGGTTATTCCGCTGGTCCTGTTAAGCGTCGTCTTCGGTTTGTTTCGATACTTTCTCAGCCATATAATTTTCTAGGGAATAAGCGAGGGCACTGTGCACAAAAAAAGGGAGCGCCGAAGCGCTCCCCTTTCCTGCGGTGTTGAGAACTAGGCCTTATCGCCCGGAAGCGGAAGTGTTTTGCGCCGCCGCATTGGCCTTAGGAATACTGATGTATCCGCTGACGGTGTCTTTCCCGACTTTGTTGATCACGATTTCGTCGGGCATCTTGGTGCCGGAAGTGTAGAAGAAGATCGGCTCGTTCAGTGCGCGGTTCTTCTTTTCGAACCGCTTGTCTTCGACGGTCATGGCCACGCTGAACTGATTGCGCTTTTCATTCACGCCCTTCAGCTCGACGGTAACGTTGCCCACCTTTTGCGGCTTGTTCTTGCCGGCAATGGTGAACTCGACGTAGTCGCGTTCGCCGAGGCGGCGGAGCGAGTCAATCTCATCGTGGTTCTTGGCAATGAGCGTGCCCATTTCGCTGCGCGCCATTTTCAGGTCGCTGGCCGTGGCGTCGAGGTCCGTACGCACACCGACCACTTTGGTGTCAACGGTCTTCACGTCATCCGAAGTAGCCTTGGTGGCCAGTTCGCTGTGCACGGAAGTATCGAGAGCGGTCAGTTTGTCCGTGGTGTCGCTGTTGAGCTTGGCGGACTCAGCGCGCGCCTTGCGCAGTTGGCCCTGGGTGATCTTCAGCTTATCGGTGACCACTTTCAAGTCGCCCTGCAAATCGGTGTTGGCCTTCTCGTCCTGTGCCAGACGGTCCTTCATCGAGGATACGTCCTGCTGCACGGTGGCTTCCTGGTTCTTCAGTTGTGCGGCCACATAGGCCTGCGTGGAATCCAGCTTTGTAGACGAATTGTAGGCAAAAGCCAAACCTCCAATCGCCAAAAGCGCCGTGATGATGATGGCTGGCAATTGCCAGGCCGGGGCGGTACGGTTTTCAACTACTACGGGTTCGTCGGACATCATGTGCTGGTCTCCTCTATAGGTAATTCAGAAACTCTCTAGGGCGCACGCAGTTCCAGGACAGAAGGGGTTGGCTGGCGTGTCGATAGGACAGAGGTAGCACACAACACACCAATCGAGGGCCATCGGAGCCGCGGGTTAAACGATTTGTTTGCAGGGTTTTATGGGGGACTAGAACCAAACAGCCCGGGTACTAGTCCGCGCAAAGATTACGCAGCAGATGACAAAGTTGTTAAATCTCGGCCAAGGGCGGATAAGGCTAGGAAACCCGGACTCCCAAGGCCTGCAGATCGCTGGAAAGCTGCTCTGGGGACTTAAACACAACCGCTGCCAGCCCCAAATTTCGGGCGGCTTCGGCGTAGGCCGGGATGTCATCAATATATACAGCATCTTTGGCGGCCACTTGGCACGCTTCCAACGCGGCGCGATAGATCAGCGGGTTGGGCTTGCATACGCCTACCGCGCACGAATAGATGCGTCGCGGAAAATAGCGCATCGGCTCGAAGGTGGCTTCCAGGTGGGCCACGTGGATGGGGTCGGTGTTGGAAAGCAGGCAGAGCCGGTAGCGTTTGGCCAGCGGTGCCAGCAGGGTGCCGTCCACGATGGGTTTTGGATCGATGACACGGTTCCAGATTTCCGTGAACTGTTCAAACGTAAGCGACGTACCGAAGCGCTTGTTTACGCTTAGCCAGAAATCCCGCGGCGTCATGCGACCTTCCTGCCAGTCCAGCCATGTCGGGTGCTTTTCGAGCGCGGCCCAAACTTCTTCGGGAGAAAGGGATACGGCTTCGGCGAGTCCGCTCATCGCCCGGCCCAGGTCAATGCGCACCAGCACGCGTCCAATATCAAAAATAATTGCGCGGATCTTTTGCTCGGCAGGCATCGATTATTTCCCGGAAGCTTCAGAAGGAAGTGTCGCCGCGGAAGCCTTGCCGGCGCCTCGCCAGGCGCGGATTCCGCCGATGATCCCCGGCAGAATTGAAAGAAAGATGACCACGGCGATTACGTAGTGGATGCGATGCTCGATGTTCGGCACATGGCGACCCAGAAAGTAGCCGCCCAGAATCATGCTGCCCACCCACAACGTGCCCCCAAAAATGTCGTAGAGAAGGTAAGTGCCATACGGCATTTTGGCCGCGCCGGTCACCGGCGGACAAAACGTGCGAATGATCGGCGCAAAGCGCGCCAGGATTACCGTTTTCCCGCCATGCTTTTCATAAAAAGCGTGTGCTTGTTCCAGGTGTTTGCGACGGAAAAAGAAGCTCTCTTTGCGAGTGTATAGCGCACTACCCGCGCTGCGGCCGATCCAGTAACCCAATTGATCCCCGACGATGGCGCACAAAATTCCCGGCAGCAGAATCCAGCGCAGCGGCAAAACTCCACCCGCTGCGAAAACCCCCGCGCTAACCAGCAGGGAATCGCCGGGCAGAAAAAAACCTACAAACAATCCGGTTTCAACGAAGATCACCAGGCAGACGAACGGAGCGCCGCCCCAACGAATCAGTTCTTTTAGTCCTTCTGGGTTATAGAGCGCACGGAGAAAGTGGAAGATAGATTCAAACACGCAGAACTAGTCCTTTGCGCAACACGCGAATGCGTTGCGGAAGAAATCGGCACGGGAGCAAGCTGGCGAGTCCGCACGAGCTTGAAAGCGCCGCTACCAATACGGTAGCAGAAAAAGCCCGGATTCTCTCCGCATTCATGCCAGATCAAGACGAGGATGCACATCGTCGAAAACAGTACGGAGAGCCGGTTCATCGCGCTGCTCCGCGCGCCGGGACGTTCTCCTGCGCTACGTCGGCCAGCCACAATTCCGGGCGGTGCACGATGTCTGGGATGGGCATCAGCGGAACGCTCACCGTGGCCATGCTCAGCATCTGACGGATGCGCGGCAGTGCCCGGCGCGCGGCCGCAGCACCTGCGGCAATCGCTTCGGCGGTGCGATCGAAATCATCCCAAGCCAGCATGTGCACGTCGGGACGCAGCACCAGGTCGGCGTGGCGCTCCCAAATCTCCGCCTGATGTTTTTGCGCTGCGCTGACCGCGCGGCTCACCACCTGAAAAATGTTGGTTGGCGCGCCGCGATATCCGTCGTGTATGCCCACGGAAACCGCGATCACTTGCGTGGCGCCCATATTACGCGCTGCTAGGGTTGGGACTGGCGCAACCAGTCCGCCGTCCGCCAGAAAGCGCGTGCCCATTTCCACCGGTTCGAACAACCCAGGAAACGCGCAGCTCGCGCGAATCACTTCCACCAACGGACCGTGCGAAAAAACCACCGGCTCGCCGGTCGCCAAATCCGTCGTAACTACGCTGACGGGAATTCGCAAATCCTCGAATTGCCGAGACTCGAAAACGCGCGCGATCAGATCGCCCAGGCAATAGTTGCTGACCAGCCCCAACCGCGAGACGCGCCACCGTGCAATGTCTCGCAGGCGCAGCGTGCGGCAAGTATCGATGATTCGTTCCAGCGGAGCACCACTGGCGTAGGCCGCACCCAGAATGCTGCCTACGCTGGTTCCCGCAATATGCGATATGGGTATGTGATTTTCTTCCAGAACCTGCAAGACGCCGATGTGCGCGAAGCCGCGCGCAAAGCCGCCTCCCAGTGCCAATCCGATGCCGGGCTGGGCCGACGGGGCGCCACTCAGTTTCGCACCCGAGGGGGTGATTGAGGGATTGCCCGAGCGCGAATCGCGCGCACCCGTCAGCGATGAAGCGTTATGGGCAGTTCGCTCCATCTGCAAAGGATGGTGGTGCCGGTGGTTTTCACCAATGGACCCGGCGTCCCGTTCAGGCAGTACTAACGTACTTCAAGCATTTTTCTTCCTTTCCTCTACTCCACTTCGCTGGAGTTTCCCAAAAAGGTCCACTTCCGCCCGAAACTAGTACGTTGATACCAGTCGCCTACCCTCTCTGTACCATTGGCCCCCGCAGTACCGTGCGCGATTCTCTCTTTCGCAGGACGGTTCGGGTTCACAGGGGGAAGACACGTGATGGACGCATTTCAGCCTTGGGTGGGACAAGCGGTGGTTCTACAGGTAGCGCTTGGTGACATCAAAGTCCCGTTGCGCGGCAAGCTGCTGAAAGACGGTAATGACACCGTACGTGTACGCATCGGAGACGGTTGGGACGTCGATATATACAAGGCCATGATCATGGGCGTCGAGCAGGATGCTATGGCTTTATTGCCCGCTTGAGCCGGTGGCGCATCAAAACCGTATAGGGCTTGAGTTAGGGATCAAAACAAGGAACGCAACGCCGAATTTAGGCTTTTACCTGGCTTCTGAAGGAGGGCAAATGAAAATCCAAGAATTCAAATACGTAACGCACCGCCGGGCTGCCCTGTTGCTCGGTCTTTCGGAAGAAGAGCTGTGCGATTTGTCCAGCGAATCCGGCCTGGGACTTCATGAAACCGCCGACGGCCAGGACGAGATCTTCTTCACCTACGAAGACCTTCGCCAAATCTGCGTGCTGGCCACCCAGCACGTGCACTAAAGCGAACGCCAAGGTCGCTGCCAGCCGCGGCGAAAAATCTTGCAGCAATCAGTTCACGCCTTTACCCCAGGCCCCCCTCAAGGCAGTAAACCCCACCGGGTCGCTCCCCCCAGCGACCCGGTTTTTTTTTGGCGGCCGCCCGCAACAGAATTTGACGCGCCCGTGGTGGCAAAAAATCGTGCCGCCGACGAGCACTTGATCAGCCGGATCACTCATGGACGGCGCGCCAGCGCATGGTAAGGCTTGTAAGACCACGGAGGCGTCTATATACTCCCCGCATATTCCCCGCGTTCGGACAAAAAACAAAAATCACGGAATGGAGTCGGCATGGGCAGCTTTCCCTGGGGCCCGCACGGTCCTGAAACCTCGCCGCATGAAGTAAAGCCAAACCCGACTGCAGCAGAGCCTGTGCCGCAATTCGGTCCAGCTGAAACCTACACTGCTCCGCCCATGGTGGGATCCGCGGGTGGACGCCCGCACCCGCTATTGAGCATCACAATCAGCCTCCTGATGATTCCGCTGGTGTGGATGTTCTGGATTTGCCTTTACCCACTGACGGCGGCAGCGGCCGTATTCTCAGGTTTCGCAGCCTATTCCATGTTGAGCCGCGTACTGACTGCTGCGGATGAGGTAAGCGTGGCGCAGCTGGGCGGAGTGATCGCCGGATTTGCCGCAGCCGTAATCGTGAGCCGCCTCGAATACAAGCTGACCCAGAACCAATCTTTGCGTTTCGCCAGGCACCTCGTGCGCCTGATCCTGTTTGGACTGCTCGCCATCCCCTGGTTCCAAGGCGTCATAAAAAACGTCAACATCGCGGGATCGTCAACGCGCTACATATTCGCCGTACTCACCCACCCTAAAATCCTAGCGTCCCAACTGGCCAATCCGCAGAATCTCGCCATGGTTTTCGTAGTGATCGTCATGATGCATTTTTTGCTGTGGAAAGCAGAAGGGCTGAGAGCCTTCTGGCATCGCCGCCTGTTCTGGCTCGGACTGAAATAGCTCGCGCCAGAGCCTTCTATAGCCCAGTCATTTTCTGCAGTGCTTCCGGATACCGGTCACCCTCCGACGTAATCTTTGCAGCCGCGTCATCAATCTTCCTCAAATCCTCCGCCGAAAGCTGAATTGCCACCGCCCCGATATTTTCATCCAGTCGAGACAATTTCATGGTCCCCGGAATTGGAACGATCGTTTAACTCGCGGATTGTTCCATCTCCATGAAACGCTTCATCCCCTCTTCATCCGCCGGACCCGTCACGTCGCTTCCCATACGAAAACGGTGGCCGTCCGGATCCTCCACATTCATTTCCCGCGTTCCCCACGGCATATTCGTGGGCGGCAGCCGAATCGTCGCGCCACTCTGTTTGTACTCTTCGTGCAGCGCATCAACATCTTCCATGAAGATCGACATCCACATGCCCGGATGCCCCTGCGCCCCTTCGCAGAGAAAAATATCAATCTTATCTCGCGTAACACACCCAAACGTCGGCGGAGTGCCCCAATCCCATTTCTTCGCGAATCCCATTTTCTTGACGTAATACTCCGTCGACACCGCAAAATCCCTAACATTCAAAATCGGAATCACACATTCAAATTTATTCATGACACTCCCCCGCGCCTTTGACGTTGTAGCGGCGGGTCTTCAGACCCGTGCCTTTGATTCTGCAGCGGCCGCTTTCTGCTTGCCCCGTGGGGAGGCGGACGTTTTTTTGACAGCGTTGCATGCCAGCGATTGGCCTTACATCGCGGCCACTATCCAAAAAGATAGCACCCTATCTGAAGAGATAGCATCCACGCAGTGCGACACTCCCCCAAAATTTTGCTCTCAACTTAATTTGGACGCGCATCCTTCTCCAAACTCACCACTTCCACTAACCACACCCGCACGCACTCTCACGCTGCGCATTGGCACAGCGCATGCATTCTCCACAGACGTGCCTTGCAAAACAGAGATTCAGAGCACGGCAAATCAGTGAAAGGAGCAACACCATGAAAATCAATATCAATCGCGTATTTACGATCGCCGCGGTAGGACTGTTCAGCGTCATAGCATCCGCTCTCCCAACATCCGCCCGCGAAGCCGCCAAAGGTCATTTCACGCTTCCCTACGAAGTTCGATGGCAAGGCGCGACGTTACCCGCCGGCGACTACACCTTCTCGTTCGCATCTCTTGCCCCACAAACGCCCATGGTTCTCTCGGGCCCGAACGGCACGATTTTCGAATTGGGATATATCAATACCAGCGAACCTTCAAGCCGCACCAGCGTCTTGATCCTCGAACGTCACAAGGGCGTTTACGTTGTCCGTGAAGCGGATTTGGCCAGCCTCGGCATGGACATCCGCTACGACGTCCCGAAACACTTGCGGGAAGATAAGGAGCTGGCACAGGGACCGGCAGACCGAATCCTGGTAGCCATGGTCATCAAATAAAAAGCACACCTGAATCCTTCGGTCACCACGACCCGGCTAGTCCCCCAGCCGGGTCGTTTTTTTTTGCGGCTCGCTAGAACATTTTCAAAACCGGAACGACGTGTTACAGTCCCGCTTCTTCAACACCTAGGAGGCGCATGTGAAGGAGCCACATCGGATTTTTCTTTTGGTGATTCTCGCCGTCATTGTGACCATCATTCCAGCCTTGGCGCAGTACGGATCCGCACCGAGTGGATACTACCCGGTAGGTTATACCGGCGCGACCTTTACTGGGACATTGGTGTCTGCGACTCAGTCGCCCGAACTAGTCACGTTGCGATATACCAAGGGCGCTCATACCGACGACTTTGTCGGAAGGCCCGAGTCGACCTGCGCCGGTAAAGTACAAGGCGGCGTGGCTCAGAAATATCACCTTTCGCAAGTTCCAAAAGGCACGGTGCTGACCGTCTTCTACACTGCTGCGACAAGTAAGGATAAAGACGGCCAAAAAAATAAAGATAACGTAATTTTCGCAATCGAATACCTGGAACTGAGCGGCAAAGCCATACCCGCTGATAAACGTGGAATGGTTTCCTGTTCTACAGCGATGGCGACCTACTTTCAGGCCCACTAGAGCCTTCCCTGCTTCCCTGCGGTTTCCGCAGCGAGACGACAGGCTGCAACATCGCACTTCTGCTTTTGTCGGCGTGCCCTCGCTCGGACTTTTGTTCGACCAATCTCCTACGGCACAAGCTGCAGATTCACCGGGCTCTCCGGAAGAATTTGCTCCGGCATATTCGTAGACGGTTCATCGACGTCTACAATCTCGATCTTCGGACTATTTAGCCAAACCGATCCAGGTCCCGATAGCAAAATTCCAAACGCAATCTTCGTCGCGTCCTTGGGAACCTCCAACACCACGTAGTAACGCTGCCATCCCGTAGTTCCTTTGATTCCGCGATTCTGCATGTTATCGAGAGCAAGCATCTCGCCGCCCTTGTCGACGCGCATCCATAGCCCCGCCCAATGGGTCACGTCTTCGGACTTCACCAGCCCGCTGAGCCGGACTTTGCTCCCCTTATACTTTTCCGCACTAATGCTTTGCATCAAAGTCCCGAATCCATCGACGGCCGTCCCTTTGCTTTTCAAAGACGCACTGCCTTGACCTTGGTACGACTGGCCGGCATCCACGCCCGTTTCGTACTCGGCCGGATTAGAACCCGCAAGAAACCACCCACGCGGTGCATTCGCACGCAGGGTTAGAACCGACAGAGCGCATATCGCAGCAAAGCCCGAAATCTTGAACCAAGACAATTGACGTTTACTCATAGCCGCCTCCCGCACCCTTATATTTAGCGCAAAATAACGCATCTGACAACGGGCCTCGACCGCAGAACCGAGGACGGGCACCCAAACTCGTTCTTGCGAATTCCATCCGGGCCACCGCTGTCTTGGGAACCAAAGTGCGTCGAACTCCGTATATTGGTACAGTATGAGACAGGCGGGCCGCTTCAACCGTCAGTCAACCATCAGTCAACCATCAGTCAACCGTCAGGGAGAGAGGAATCATGAACAAGATCAAAAGTTTCGTAGGGAACTGGATACCGGGTGCCCCCTGTCTTAACGATCTGTCTAGCGATCTGCCTAGCGATGTGTCTGGCGGTGATTTCGCTCGTGGCGGGTGCGCCCGCGCGAGCCGAGAGCGAAAAGCGCACCGTCTTCGACCCGGCCGATTTTCATTGGCAAGGGAGCCTGCAGGCCGGGCAGACGCTGGAAGTGGTCAACACCAATGGAGAGATTGGCGCGAACCGCGCTTCTGGCGATGCGGCGCGTGTCGCAGGCGTGCCAGGCGGCAACGAAGACGACAAACAAATGTTTATCGAGGTCGTCGAGTACGCGGATGGCGTCACGGTTTGCGCCGTATACGCCAAAGAAAAGGCGCCGGGCCACTGCCATCGCGGCGGAGTGTCGTCGGATTTCGGCGGCGGCTCTCACAACCATCGCGCGAAGATCAACTTTGACGTGCAAGTGCCGCGCGGCGTGCTCTTCCACGCGCTGACCACCAATGGCGCGGTGCATTGCGCGAACCTGGAGAGCGTGGTGCAGGCGGCCACGACGAACGGCAACGTGGAAGTGTCCACCAGCGAGTGGGCCTCGGCGAAGACCACCAACGGCAGCGTGCGCGTCACCATGGGCAATGCCAAGTGGAGCGGCGAGTTGGAACTCACGACCACGAATGGCAGTGTGAACGTGACGCTGCCGGCTTCCGCGGAATTCAAGGTGAGTGCGGCCACCACCAACGGCGCCATTCACTCGGACTTTCCAATCACCGTACAGGGAACCTTTGGCTCGAAGACGCTCTCCGGCACGGTAGGCGCCGGGGGAAGAGAATTAAAGGCCGCGACAACCAACGGCGCCATCGAGCTAAAGAAGAGCTAAGCAGGGACACAGCCGGTTTGCGAATCACCGCCGTGCTCGCCAGCTTTGACTCCCGCGGGGAGACAGACGAGACGGTTTCAACTCTTTACGTTCCAATGGTTTCAGCCAGAGGCCTGAGTAAACATTCCGTACGTCTCCATATTCACATTACGGAACGTCCGCTTCGACCATCCAGACTTTCAAAAGTTTATAATGAGTTTCTTTATCTTTCTTCACAACGCTCATTCGCTTGTTTCCGACCCGAACATAAACCGAATCGCCCGACGTTAAAGTTGACAGAGTTTTGTCCTGCGCCAGCGATTCAATCGTATAAATATGGTCCGCAGATCGGACGCAATGCGTTCCGTTCGTCGGGGTTGACTGTTCGGGGCAGTCTTCGACAACCGCTGCAGCGTATATCTTTCCCTTGAACTGTATTGTCTGGGCGTGCAAAGCGGAGGTCACGACCAGCGCCATGACCAGACCTACCATTCGCATCATCTTCCGTCTATCCCCATATTTCAATTGGCCTTCGTTTCAGAAGGCTGGGCTACGCCAATGTCCTTTTTTGTCAAACCGAACTTCTGAAGATTATCTTGTTGCAGTTTCGCTAGTTGAGCATTCGTCTCCTCCATTTTTCGAAGTTGCCCGCGAGCTTGCTGGAGGAGATCGTTAAAGCGTATTCGAACGTTGGCATCATCTACCAGGATGTGACCATTCTTCACATGGATTCGCCCGGCCTGCGAGCGAGCGAAATCGTACAGAGCAAGAGTCTCTTCACACCATTTGGCTTCAATTTCGTCGCCTTGTTTGCGCAAGGTGACGATTTCGGAATTCGAGAAGCCTTGCTCGAAACCCTTGAGAAATTCTTGTTTGTCAGGTTCTGATAAAGCGGACTGGGCGGCTCGGTCGTGAACGCGAGCTGGCCACTGTTCAATCTCAAGCACGAACTCATGGTCCAGCGCAGCGACACTCTGAACGCTGTCGCGCGTGCGATTCATCGCCTCGACGCTGGAAAATGATTCGGGTGTGTAGAGGGCCATAAGCCCGGCTTCGAATTTGTGACCCTTTTCGCCGTGGGTTTTCGCGCTATCCAAAAAGGTGGCCATGACCTCGCGCAAAAGTTTGTCTTGCGGACTGTCAAATGCGCCGCGACGGTCAATGGACTTAGTGCCGCTGGCTTCTCGGATGAGATCGGCGACTTCGGCATTCGGATCCTTGCGCGGGTGGGCTCCTTCCATCATGCAGAGCACGAACGCGACACCGGCGAAGATCAGTCCGAAAAGAACTGGTTTCCGATTTTTCTTTCGACCGGCGACTCCGTACGACACGGCGAGCGACACCAAGAGGGCGCCGATGGCATAGCCGGAAACCTCGGCGTTCCACCGCCCTCCCGACCACAAAAGAGCTTTCACTACACAAAGTGCGATTCCGAGAAACACCAAAAGCATTACAAGGGCGCGTTTGGCCAGGGAGAGCGGCTTGGCAGGAGGTGCAGGAGGTGAGCCGTCGAGCTGTGGCAAAACAGGAGCAGGGGAAGTCAAGCAGCCTCCAATAAGGGGGACTGTAGTGGGGAGAGAAATGACATGTCAAGCGACGAGAGCGGGAAGAAAGTGAAGAACGTGGGACAGACGGAACGGTTTCGACTACGTATTTGACTTTGTAGCGGCCGCCTTCTGAGGCGGACGTTTTTGAAGTTGTAGCGGCGGGTCTTCAGACCCGTGTTTTTAACTCTGTTTTGATTGTGTTCCGCTTTTTCTTACACTTTTTGTTCAATCACCAATGCTGAACTCCAAATACGGTCGAGACACCTTCACGATGATGTCCTGAGTATCTTCGACGGAACCATTTCAGCGCCCATACATAGACTTCCAATGAAACGAGGAGTTGTGCATGGCTTCCCGAGTGCGCGTCAAAGGCACGAAAAGCGTCGCAGATTTCGCTTGCATTCACAAGCGCGAGGGCGTATAGCTCGGCCCACGATTCGGGCCAAAAGGCGCCAAATAAGGAGAGACGACAAATGACTCGACTTTCTCGAATTGCTCGGCTCACTCGACTAGCTATCCCTGTACTCGCTCTATTGGTAGTTTTCACTTTTGTATTGCCGGAGCTGTCACAAGCGCAGAATTATACGGTCACACTTGTGATGTCCGGATTGAACAAGCCGACCGGACTTGCCATCGACGATGACGTCCTTTACTTCACGGAAGTGCCCACGCCGGGCGTGCCCGGAGGCATGAACGCGGTGAAACAGCTGGATTTGGAAGACAAGAAGATCACGACGCTTCATATGGGCGAGCCCCAACCCGTCAATATTGCGGTGGGCCGCGATGGATCACTTTATTGGGCCTGTCTTTCGGCGGGCGTGATTCTGAAACGGGATCCAAACGGCGTGACTACCGAGTTCATTATTCACTTGCCCAGCCCCAGCGGCATTGCAGTCGATCGCAAAGGTACCCTGTATTTCACGGAGGTGCCCGTGCCCGGAGTACCCGGTGGAGCGAACGGCGTGTTTTCAACCTCGGATGGCGGCGTTACCATCGAAACGCTCCATATGGGTGAGCCCGAGCCCGTGGAGATTACTGTTGCGCGGAACGGTGATTTGTACTGGGCCTGCCGCTCGGCGGGCGTGATTCTGAAGCGAAGCGCGAAGGACGGAACGGTTAGCGAGTTCATCACGGGTTTGAGCAAACCGACAGGGATAACGATTGACCACAAGGGCCGGAACTTGTACTTCACCGAAGTCCCCACGCCGGGGATGTCAGGGGCCAATGGTGGGAGCAACAAAGTATCCAAGTATGATCTGCGCACTGGAGAAACCTCATTAATTCACTTCGGTGATCCGCAACCGAACGCGGTCGCGGTTGCGAGCGACGGTACGGTTTACTGGACTTGCACCAGCGCTGGGGTCATCTTGAAAGCGCGGCCTGTCCGCCGTGACCGGGACGACGAGGACTAGTTCGGGGAGAGAGAGTCAATGGCTCGATCGCCGGTTTAGCTTTAGAGAACGGGGGACAGACGGGACGTTTTCGGCTGTCTGCATTCTCATGATTCAGCCAAAACGTGAGTGAACGTCCCGTCGGTCCCCGTATTTCCTATATTTCCGCCTCCATATTTGCCATATTTCGGGCAACGCTACGTGCGCCGCGAAGACGCTTGTTCGGTAATGCCGCCGCCGCAAACGCCGCCTTCAACTGCCGCGCGGCGTGCTCTTCCACGCGCTGACCACCAACGGTGCGGTGCATTGCGCGAACCTGGAGAGCGTAGTGCAGGCGGCCACGACGAACGGCAACGTGGAAGTGTCCACCAGCGAGTGGGCCTCGGCGAGGACCACCAACGGTAGCGTGCGCGTCACCCATGGGCAATGCCAAGTGGAGCGGCGAGTTGGAACTCACCACCACGAATGGCAGTGTGGACGTGACGCTGCCGGCTTCCGCGGAATTCAAGGTGACTGCGGCCACCACCAATGGCGCGATTCACTCGGACTTCCCGATTACCGTACAGGGGACGTTTGGTCCGAAGACGCTCTCCGGCACGGTCGGCGCCGGGGGAAGAGAATTGAAGGCCGCGACGACCAACGGCGGCATTGAGCTAAAGAAGAGCTGAAAGCTCGTCTTACTTGTAATAGTGCCGCGCGAATCCTTACGTGCCGAGTGGGCTATCCGCTTGTTCCGGAAAGTCGCGTTCTTACGTGTGGGGCCTTTGCTCCGACTGGACGAAAAGTTATTTCAACTTGCTGCCAAGCGACGACTGGTTTGTCCTCGAACGCTGCCGGCTGAAACTTCCATTTGTTTACTGATCTGGGCTTTAACAGCCTGAGGAATCGGTTCCAAGCATTTCTCAGCAAGCCGTTAGAAGACCTGTCGTCGCGGATTACGCACACCTTCAAAATATAGCACATTAACTAACGTGTAATAATTTATTATTTTCCCTAGGCGCAGACTCATCATACTCGTACTATTCGTGAGAACAATCCTATATCCTACCTGATCAAGCTATATACTCGTCATATATCACACTCACTAAATTTCGTACTAGTTTGTTTACAGTTTCACTTTTTACCTCAGCAGCGCAGTAAACCCTATTCGCATTAACATCCTATAAACGGCAGTTAACTGCGGCTTGTACTGCCCTGGTCGCTCTCTCACGTGTCTCCTGAACGTGTCCATCGCGCAAACCGAACCGAAGGGAGAAATCGCATGATCGGAATACACAAAAATTTTTTTAAAAAATAAAATTATATCTATTTTCAACCGGATGCTCAAACGCGCATATGTTACAGAAAATAAAGCCGTCAGATGTTCCGACTGGCTTCCAACGGCAGCATTCTTTTTCGCCAGCTGCAGAAAAGTACCAGTTTACCATATGCCAGCAGAAACGCTCGCTTGATAATGCGCTCGGATAAATACCATCTTTCGCGCCCACAATTTCGCCGACAAAAACACTGGTTTGCGATATCAACATATGCTGAATTCGTCCAAATCGCATTTGTATTGTTCCTTGATAAAAGGCCAAGCGGTTTCCCTACCAGCATATAACGCCAGTGTGATCTGAGCGCGCAAGAAATCCCGAAGCACCAGCAGCAGCAACAATCTTACCCAACGCACTTTTCACTCTTTAATTCTTATGGTTCAGCTAGAACGTGAGTAAGCGTTCGTGCATTACGACATCTTTCTTAGATTGTGCTACTGTTACTGCTTTGCTCTCCCGCTTCTCTTCTTACTTCATTTTTTCTGCCGACGTGTCCATCGCGCAAACCATATCGAGGAGCTCAAAAGGACCAATCCTGGTGACGTGATCCAAGCGGAGGATTCCGTCTCAGCGATTCCACCTAAAGTCTCAAATGCCACTTTCAAAGATGCAGCAGTGCCCTCGAACGCTCCGCGCTCGGGAAGCCGCCGGAGATTCCTTGGAGGCGTGAGCGGCATGGAAAACCGGGGACGGAAAACCCGGGACAGACGGGACGTTTCCTAATATTTTCATTCCAGGAGGGCGAGGGACGAGGGCGGGTGACATGCTTTGCTATTTCGAAAACCTCAAGCACCGCGTGGGGAAAGGCCTTTTTCCGCAAGCTGGCGCTGGCATTGCAGCGCCAGCATAAACGCGGCCGCAAGATTCGCTTTAGCCTCTTCGATGGTTTCGCCTTGCGAAATCGCGGCGGGAAACTCTTCTACAAAACAAGTATAGCCACCCTCTTCGGCGGGCTCGAAAACGGCTGTTAACTTCATGCCCGCAGATTATCACATCTGCCAATGGCGTTCGCCGGCGCGAGGATTATCGGCGGGTGGCCCGAACTCAGTCACGAAAATGATTCTGGGTCCCAAACGCTCGGGTATTTGAACGTGGGTCTTTCCTTTGAGCTCCCCCTCCAAACCGCTCTATTAAAACGTTTCAGAAAACCTTTGACAGCAGCGCCCCTACTGACGAGACTAGGCCTCGGCATTGACCGTGCCAAGGGAAAGAAGGACATCTCCGCTGACTCTCAAACGCACTCTGCTCGCAGCTTTGGCTGTCGCCGCGATACTCGCACTCGCTACGACCTTCCGCGCGCAACCACAGGGCGTCACCTACGATCTGGTCATTGCCAACGGCCGCGTCATGGACCCTGAATCTGGGCTCGACGGTGTGCGCAACGTCGGCATCAGCGACGGAAAAATTGCCGCAATCTCCGACGAAACGCTGCAAGGTAAAGAAAGAATCGACGCGACAGGTTTAGTCGTCGCGCCCGGTTTCATCGATCTGCACGAGCATGGGCAGGAGCCGCGCAATTACCAGTTTCAGGCTCACGATGGCGTCACCACCTCGCTGGAACTCGAAGTCGGCACCGCCGATGTCGACGCCTGGTACGCGCAACGCGAAGGAAAATCCCTGATCAACTTCGGCGTGAGCATCGGGCACATTCCGGTGCGCATGAAAGTCATCGAAGGATCCTGGGAAATTTTTGCCAAGCGGCCGATGGCGCGCACAAACCTGCCACGCCAGAGCAACTCGCGGGATGCGCACAGGAAATGGAACACGGCCTGCAGCGCGGAGCACTCGCCGTCGGCATGGGCATCAACTACACCGAAGCTGCCTCGCACGAAGAAATTCTGGAAATATTTCGCGTCGCGGCGAACTATCATGCGTCCGTGCACGTGCATGTGCGCTACGTCGGCATCTGGAGCCGCAAAACGGGCTGGCTGCCTCGAAGAAGTCATTGCCGCCGCGGCCAGCGCCGGTGCTCCGCTGCACGTCGTGCACATCACCAGTGTCGGGCTGCGCGATACGCCGCAGCTGCTCCGATGGTCGAAGGAGCGCGCAACAGGGACTGGACGTCACCACCGAGTGTTATCCGTATCTTGCTTCGAGCACGGCCTTGGAATCGGCGCTCTTTGATCCCGGATGGCAGGAGCGCAGGGCATTACCTATCAAGGATTTTCAATGGGCGAAGACCGGCGAGCGTCTGACCGCCGAGACGTTTGAGAAGTATCGCAAAGAAGGTGGCAGCGTCGTCATCTTCAACATCCCGGAAGAGGAGTGCGCGCGGCGGTCGGCAATCCCATGGTGATGATCGCCAGCGACGGTATCCCGATTCAACGGGCCGAAAGTGCATCCGCGCGGACAGGGTTCTTTTTCTCGCGTACTCGGGCACTACGTTCGTGAAGAAAAAGTGCTGGACCTGATGACTGCGTTGCGCAAGATGACCCTTTTGCCCGCGCAACGTTTGGAAAAACGCGCGCCCAGCTTTCCGAACAAGGGAAGGATTCGCGTGGGCGCAGAGGCGGACATCACCATGTTCGATCCTGGTCGCGTCATCGACAAGGCTACCTTCGAAGAACCGCTGCAATATTCCGAGGGCATTGAATTTGTGCTGGTGAATGGCGTTCCGGTCGTAAAGAATGGCAAACTAGTCGACAACATTTTCCCGGGAAAAGCAGCGCGCGCCCCGATTCAGAATTAAAGCTTTTGTAGTTCGTCAGTCGTTGTTCGTTTAGTTTTTCGCAGCGCGTTTCGCGTTCGAACGCACTTGGTTTCTTGAAGAGAAGGAGCAAAACACTTTGTCACTTAACCGCTGCTGATTGGGCCGCTATTGTTGGCTACCTGCTGATCATGTTAGTCCTGGGTCTGTACTTTCGGCGGAAGTCCGGCGAAAGCACCGAGGATTATTTTGTTTCCGGGCGCCAGGTGAGCTGGTGGCTCGCCGGAACTTCGATGGTGGCGACCACCTTTGCCGCGGACACGCCGCTGGCGGTCACCGGACTGGTGTACACGCAGGGCGTGGCAGGGAACTGGCTGTGGTGGAGTTTTCTGCCGTCGGGAATGATGACGGTTTTTCTGTTTGCGCGATTGTGGCGGCGCTCCGGGCTGATCACCGACGTGCAATTTGCGGAGATGCGCTATCACGGAAAGCCTGCGGCGTTTCTGCGCGGCTTTCGCGCGGTGTACCTCGGGCTTGCTGATGAACTGCCTGATTCTCGGCTGGGTCACCAAGGCGATGGTGAACATCATCAGCACCTCGCTCGGAATCAGTGACGCGAAGGCGCTGGCGATCTGCGTGTTTCTTCCTGATGCCGTTCACGGGGATTTACGTTTCGCTGGGCGGATTGTGGGGCGTGCTGTGGACGGATCTGTTTCAATTTGTTCTGAAAATGGCGATTGTGATTGCAGTGGCGTGGTATGGCGTGCACGCGGTGGGCGGCATGCCGCAACTGCTGGAGAACCTGGCGGCGAAACGCGCCGCGGCTGGACCGCACGCGAGCGACATCACGGCACTCCTGCCTGATTTTTCGCGCGGGCTGACCGGCGAAGCGCTATGGACTCTGCCGGTGATTACGTTCGTGGTGCACCTGGCGGTGCAGTGGTGGGCGTTCTGGTATCCGGGCGCGGAGCCGGGCGGCGGCGGTTACGTTGCGCAGCGAATTTTCAGCGCACGCGATGAACGGCACGGCTTGCTTTCGGTGCTGTGGTTCAATCTTGCGCACTACGCGCTGCGGCCGTGGCCGTGGATTTTGACGGCACTGGCCGCGGTGGTTTTTATCCGAACTCGCGCAGCCGGAACGCGGGTACATGCTGGTGGCAACGCGGCACACGCCGCACGCGCTGCTCGGAATCTTGCTGGCCGGATTTATGGCTGCGTTCATGTCCACGGTGGCGACGCAATTGAATTGGGGCAGTTCGTATCTGGTCGAGGATTTTTACCGGCGGTTCGTGAAAAAAAGGGTAGCGAAAAACATTACGTCAACGCATCGCGGCTGGCGACGATTTTCCTGGTGGTTGCGGCGGCGTGGGTGTCCATGCAACTGCAATCGGTGAGTGAGGGCTGGAAGATTGTGCTGGAACTGGGCGCGGGCACCGGCGGCGTGTATTTGCTGCGCTGGTATTGGTGGCGGGTGAATGCGTGGAGCGAAATTTCGGCAATGGCCGCGGCGCTGGTGACCACGTTGGCGTTGCACCTCCATCGCTGTGGATGAGCCTGGTCGGGGGCCGGCAACCTTTCTAGGATCGGATCCAGTCGTGTTCGCAAAAACGACTTTGTGCACCACGGCGTGTACCACGCTGGTGTGGCTCGTCGTCACATTGTTGACCGCCGCCGAGCCTGCAGAAACTCTGGTGGAGTTTTATCGCAAAGTGCGGCCGGATGTCCGCGGCTGGGGACCGGTGGCGAACGTGCCGGCGACGAACGAGTCACTCGCGATCTGGGACGAATCTTGATCAGCTGGATCATGGGCTGCATTTTCGTCTATGCCGCGCTGTTCAGCATCGGGCAGCTCTGCTTTGGCCGCTTGCCATCGGCGCAGCGCTGGCGCTGCTGGCAAGTGGTGCGGCGTAATCATCTGGCGCCTGATGCCCGAAGCCTCTGCCTGGCAAGAATCCTAACATGGCAAGATCGATCCGCATGAGTAATCTTGCAACGGATCAAGCATGACCACACCGCCAAGCTCAGGTTCGTCAGCGCCTGGCGTTTCAAGCACTTCCGCAGTGCTCGGCGCAGCTGGATCATCCGCCGAAATTCCGCGCGCGCCAAAAGGAACGCACCACGCCGTGCTGGCCGGTTTTCTCGGCTGGACGCTGGATGCGTTTGATTTTTTTATCGTCGTTTTTCTCTACGACACGCTGTCCCACCAGTTTGGCGTCACCAAAAAAGCCATCGTTTTGACCACCACGGCGACGCTGGCGCTGCGCCCGGTGGGTGCGTTTATTTTCGGCTTGCTGGCGGATCGCTATGGACGCCGCATTCCGCTGATGGCCAATGTGATTTATTTTTCGATCATCGAATTGCTGTGCGGGTTCGCGCCCAACTACACCGTGTTTCTGATTTTGCGCGCGTTGTTTGGCATCGGCATGGGCGGCGAATGGGGCGTGGGCGCATCGCTGGCGATGGAGGCGGCGCCGCGAAAGTGGCGCGGCATCCTGAGCGGCATTTTGCAGAGCGGCTACTCGATCGGATATTTGCTGGCGGCGATGGCGACGCGATTCGTGCTGCCGCACTGGGGGTGGCGGCCCATGTTCTGGCTGGGAGCGCTGCCGGCGCTGCTGGCGCTGTACATTCGCACCAAAGTGCCGGAGTCGGAGGCGTGGCAGCATCACCGGGCGGGGAGCATGGGCGACGTGCTGCGCGTGGTGGCACAGAACTACAAACGGTTTTTGTATCTCGTGGTGCTGATGATGTTCATGATGTTTCTTTCGCACGGCACGCAGGATTTGTATCCGGACTTTTTGAAGAAGTTCATGGCGTGGCGTCGGCGGTGGCGAACATCGCGATGATTTACAACGTTGGCGCGGTGTGTGGCGCGGTGATCTTTGGATCGTTGTCGCAACGGGCGGGGCGGCGTCGGGAGATGATGGTGGCGCTGGTGCTGTCGCTGGTGGCGATTCCGTTCTGGGCGTTTGGCCAGACTTTGCCGGTGCTGATCGTGGCGCGTTTTCATGCAGATGGGCGTGCAGGGGGCGTGGGGCGTGATTCCCGTGCACCTGAATGAACTGGCGGCCGACGCGGCGCGCGGGTTGATGCCGGGCATGGCGTACCAGTTGGGAATTCTGTTTGCTTCGCCGACGAATTCGATTGAGTACGCGCTGCGGGAGCGATTCGGCTATCAGTGGGCGCTGGCGGGGTTTGAGATCGTAACGATTGTGGCGCTGGGAGTGCTGCTGTGGTTTGGCGCTGAGGAGCATGGGAGGGTGTTTATGACGGGTGAGAGAAGCTGAGGTTGTGGGGACGACATAGCGGTTACCCCTCCCCCGGGGTATTTTTGGAAGTGCGCATTCTAAAGGGGTTATTTTGCGATTTTGCGCAAGAGTTGTACCGGAACACTTGTTCGTCCAGATACCGGAACAAGTGAAACGGTTCGACGCTCACGTAAGTTCCCTTGAGTTCCGACGCTTGAACAGGCTCCAGAAGTTTTCGAGTCCGTTGGTGTGCACCTGACCGTTAACGTATCGACTCCGCGTGGTCAATCACCTTGTGCTCGTATCCACGCGTCGTTCCGAGTCCTTCATAGGAGTTGCAAGGCGTCGGTGTAAATCGCGCTTCCCGCGTTCGACGTGATTCCGAATCTGAGTTTGCAGAGCGTCTTTCTTGCGACTTGCCGAACGACTGTAGCGCGGACTTTTCCGCCACGTTCGAGCATGCCGATCACCGCAGTTTTGTCTTTGGTGCCAGTCTCAGTGATGCGGCGCTTGCGCCGGTCAGCGTGCATGAAGCGAGCCGCGCCGCCGACGAAAGTTTCGTCCACTTCGACTTCGCTTCCCGGTGCCGCCGAGTTGCATGAGCGAGCGTGGTCTGCATTGCCAGCCGGATTCTGTGCAGCATGAACCACGCGGACTTCTGAGTGATGCCGAGTGCGCGGGCCACTTCGTAGGAACTGATTCCGTTCTTACAGTTGGCAATCATCCAAATAGCGACGAGCCACTTGTCGAGGGGCAGCGCGGAGTCTTCAAAAATGGTGCCCACTTTGGCGGAGAACTGCCGCTGAGTGTGGACGCTCTTGCATTGCCACTTGCGCTGATTCTGGAGGAACACAACATCGTCCCGCCCACAGGTGGGGCAAATTACCTTGCCGTCGGGCCAGCGCAGCTTAACCATGAACTTCAGGCAGTTGTCGGGGTCGGCGAAGTGAATGATGGCTTGCTGCGCATTCTAAAGCAGTTAGGTTTTGTGGTCTGTAAGTGCATGGCATCGCTTGGGTTATCGGGCGGATGCAGGCGCGCCGCAAGACGGGCACGATGTATCGTGCCCCTACAAAACCGAGGTGGTGGATCGAGGCGCGGAGAAGACGCCTCCAAGATGGCGGCGCTACGAAAGCAAACCCGGGCACGAAATATCGTGCCCCTACGAAGACAATCGATTTGGGATTCGGGCGGGGGCGGGACGGGCGTGGTGCTGCACTATTGGAGGGTAGCATTAGGTACCGATTGTGTCAAGATAATACTAGGTACTGGAACTGGCTCAAAGCGGCTCGGACCAGATTGGGAATTTTTGATTCGGTGGGGCGGATCGCTGAGGGGACGGCGATTGGGCCGTGGTAAAGTTGGGTATGGCTGCGAAGCTGGAATGTACCTGCCGACATAGCAAATCGATTCATCGCGAGACGCGGGCGAGTGGGAAAGTGCGGACGCCGTGCGGTTTTCCCGGATGCGGTTGCAAGAAGTTTACGCTGCGCGGAAAACGCTGACGGAGTTTGCGGACGAATTTGCGTGCGGCTTGGCTGGCGCGGTTTTGCCGAGAAAATAATCGGCTGTGTTACAATTACAAAACTGTGCGCCCGTAGCTCAACTGGATAGAGCGTCGGTCTACGAAACCGAAGGTTAGGTGTTCGACCCACCTCGGGCGCACCATCTTGCGTAGTTGGTGTCGGACAGAGTCCGCCTGCGGCGGAAATTTTAAGGTTAGGTGTTCGACCAGTTCGGATGCACCATTTCACCTGAATCTTCCCGCCTACGTACGGCAAAACGAGACGGTCGAAAATACTGGATTTACGTCCGACCTAACCCGCGGCTTGGACAACACAACGACCGCGTAACAAATCAACCAAGAATCGCGGCAAGCGGGCTGTGGCTTATCAAAGAGAATACGCGACGCGAGCCGAAGCAATGCGGCGCGGAAAAATTCCTGAAATGGCGTCTAGGGTGTGAAGAACTCAAGAGGATCCTCAGCGGTCGTAGCTTAGTGGATAGGTCCGCCTGGGCCACAGAAGGTCGGACGCGCCGTTTATGTCTCTTCGTCGACTCTCGACATTTCGTGCAAAACAAGACCAGGACGTTTGGGTAGGTCTCTTCTGCCCCAGGACGCGAACTCCTATCGAATAACTGCATAGAATTCGGTCTCTTTCTTCAGGTCACCCGTAAATCTTGCCGACCATCTGGCCCCGCCTATCAGGCAATCAATTGTGCCCCGGTTAACAGAAACGCTGAATTTCGTCTCAATGCAGAAAGCCTCACTGTCACCGCTACCCTCACGGACGCGCTCTTGAATAATAAGTTCGTGTTCGATTTAAGCTGATCGCTGACACAAGGTTTCTATGGCATCCTCCTTCGCTGAATTGGTTGTGGGTGGCGTGCGAATCAAATCCACACTAATTATTGATGGATTTGTGAAATCACCAAAAATTGACACTGGGTAACTCGTCATCAAAATGCCTTGATAGCTACTCGCGGCGTACCAACCGAACGGCACTCGAAATCTTCTTCCGGCCACATACATTCCATCGTTGTGACGAATATGCCCACCAAGTGTGGCTAATATTGGACTGAACATGACCGCCACCAAGAGGCAACCAAGGATTGTAATACCGGCCCGCCTCATATCTCGCCCCCAACGTTTCCAGAAAACACAATAACATAGCGCTTCAGCCTATTCTTCGCAGGCGCCATATCGCGGGTGGCACATGGTTTCTCTCTTGCAATGGAATATCTAGCGTAAAATATTACTCTAAAGTTATAATAGAATAGCATCCCAGGGTGGCCTACCCTTTGCGGTTTTGTGTGTCAAGTTCCAGGACATGTTTTACAGAGTGTTCCGGGACATCCTTTACAGTCGGAACAATGGGGAGTTGAGGTTTGGGCCGCCACCCAGCGCTCGACGATCGTCGAGCGCTGGGTGGCGAGGTCGAGTTCGCGGACCATCGTGGCGCCGTAGAAAATCATGATGCGATTCTTCCACGCGACGGACTGAACCCACTCGCCGGCAAGGGCCGTTTGATTTTCCAATTGCGACCTTTCACTTTTATCTTTCCGTCGCTGCCAACCTTCAGCACCCAAGCTCCGGTCGGGTACTCCCAACGTGGCGGCGACGCGGTTGTAACGTCGAAGGCTGGGATTCCACACGCTAGCGGGGGTTCTCATATTCAGCGCTTCATGGGGACGCACGTGATTGTGTTCCCAGCGGTAGTGGTCCAGCCAAGCTTGCAGGTCTTGCGCCGAAGACCGCGGTGCGTGAGCGCCCTTTGTAGAGAACCGTGAAACCGCTCGACCTTGCCTTGTGTTTGTGGATGTCGAATGCGGCTCCAATGCAGGCGAATGCCTTGGCGCATCAACCAAAGCGACAAGCGGGTATGCCCAGAAGGCGCCAGGTGTCCCCACCACGGCGAGCCGTGGTCCATCAACATGCCTTCAGACTCCGCATCTCTGAAAAGCTTCTTCCAACTGCTGCCGCACCGGTTCGCCTTGTGTACTGCCATTCGCGGCGAGTGCGAACAAATAGCGGCTGTGATCGTCGAGCACGGAAAGCGGCCCCACCGGCTGTGGCCAGCAGCGTGGCCCTTTGAAATCCATCTGCCATAATTCGTTGGGTCGTTCGCGTTCAAACCGTTGCGGAGCCGAGGCGTGTGAGCTTCCTCCCGCACCAGGCTGTGGCGCAGCAGATGCGGTGGATGGTAGTCGAGGGAAGTTTCACACCTTCACGCGCCAGCACCACGCCTAGCTTTCTGGCGCCCCAGTCCGGATAACGCTGGCGTGCTTGCACTACGCGCTGCTCGAAACACGCTTCCGTGCGTCGCGGACTGCAATGCGGCTTGCGGCTCTGCTCGGCGATGCCACAGGCACCCGACGCCCGATACCGTCGTAACCACAAATATCCCGTGGGCCGGGATATTCCAAACTCCGCACATAATGAACTAAAAGTCTTGGCCTTTTGATCCGCCGCCACTACAAACCGCACGCGCTGTTCTTGAATATCCACGGTTTTCCATGCCATCGTAGCCACTCCGGCGCGTACTTCGCGCGCGCCGGAGTGTAAAGCATGTCCCGGAACAACTTGTAAAGGATGTCATGGAGCTGAACACAAAAGGCGCAAAGGGTAGGCCACCCGAGAGGTCTTTGCAGTTTAAGGGTGCGCCACCCGCCGAGCGTGGGGCACCCACAAACATTCTTGACGTTACGCTCGGGTCACCCGCCGGCACGAAAGATAGATTGCGAGAAAGCCCTCACGGAATTACTATCCGGGAGACTTCTCCACCTTCGTATGATTAAAGCTCTTGGCAAAACCGTAAAGCTTAAAAAAGCGCGACCACTGTCCACTCATGATTTCTATCTGCCCCTGTGCGACATTCTACTCGACCTCGTAGAACAGGACATTGATGGCCCATTCGTTTTGCGATTCTCGCAACTTGCCCATTCGCTCTCCCACGACTTCATTAATTTGGCAACGCTGGCAGGACAGCTCCTGTGGTACGAAGGCGTGACTCCGGATATGAGCAGATCGCCCGATCTTTTGGCGATCTCTGGAGCGGCAGAGAGTTGTTTGATATTTTTACGCACTGCCTGCGATCTGATTGCAGGTGCTTTTGCGATGTTTTGTATCGAACCGAATAAACAAGGACAGGTCCCAGGCAAGTCCTTTCACGACCTCATAAGATGGGCGAAGGATAATCCCACAAGAATCTTTGAAGCGTTCCGCTTCTTACCTGACCACTGGGACTGGTTTATGGAACTGCGTGGGATTAGAGATAAACTAATTCACCTTGGATACGACCTAAATATTTACACCGATCGCATTTCTTTCCTGCTCATTCTTATGCCCACAGGGGAATCTGAGTTGCAATTGCTTCATGGGGGTTACAAACAGGAAGACTACCATCCAGACCAGCCGCCAAGATTTAAGCAGTATCCCCTCTTGCCGTTGTTAAAGAGATTCACGGAGAACGTTTTGGGTTTGGCGGCACAACTCGCCAAAGCTATAGGCGAGCAGCAAAAACACAAGTATTCGGAGACGCATGTACTTAATGGAGTCTACATTCCAGCCCTGCATCATATCCTTTCGTATAAAATGCCGGTCGAAAACCACCCCGTTTCACCAG
Source organism: uncultured Acidobacteriota bacterium (assembly GCA_963786485.1). Taxonomy (GTDB): domain Bacteria; phylum Acidobacteriota; class Terriglobia; order Acidiferrales; family UBA7541; genus Acidiferrum. The sequence continues at coordinate 72,705 of CAWAZN010000022.1, read as the reverse complement.
AACAGGAACGCATTCTCAGAATCAAGGCATGGTATTTGGTACGGGCTGGCGACTACTTGAAAGCGCTCAACTTTGGTTATCCTTCTAATTTTTGGTGGCATTTTGTAATACGCATATCGGAACTGTTCGGCGAAAGGCCACCTTCGCACATGTCCGAGCCGCAATACCCCGACTATCGGGATTCCGAGATCCTTCTCGAATGGCGACTTATATTTACTAAGGAGGGCAAGCGATTTGGTTTGTTGCTTCGAGATGCTACTTTCGTGAAACAGGACGGACAACCGACACTGGGGGATCAGATCGACGCGTTCAAAAGGCAATTCGAAATAGAAAGTGCAGCGCTCGTCCTAAATTCGCATCTTAATCCTGAAAATCAGGTTGCGGAACTTGTTGCGGATTCTGATCCAATCAGGGCGGCCGAAAGCGCATATGGCCTGCTAACCAGCCCAATAGGGAAATCCAGCGATTCTGTTCAGAATCAAAAGGAAGAATAAGGATTCGGTAGCTGTCGTGGCTTGAGTCCGGACCGCCCGTGCGATTTCGATTCAGTGAATTGTGGCGGACTTGGCTAAAACTTTTTCGAGCACATCTTCGGGCAAGTTTGCGTAGCCCTGTTCGTGCGCGATTTTCTGGCCGCTGCTGTAGATCCACTTTAGGTAACTCGCCACGGCGCGGCCCCGTTCGGGATCCTGGGCGGCGGCGGGAACATAGACCCAGGTGAAGCTGCTGATCGGATAACTCTCTCTTCCGGGCGCGTTGGTGAGAGAGACGCGGAAATCATTGCTCATCTTGTTGCCACTGGCGGATGCCGCCGCTGCGATGGATTGCGCAGATGGCTTGACGAATTCGCCTTCGGCATTCTTGATGCTGGCCATGCGAACCCCCGAGCTTACTGCGAGGTTTAGTTCCGTGTAGCCGATGGCCCCGGGTGTGCTGCGCAGCTTGGACACCAAATCCTGCGAACGCTGGAAGCTCATGCCGATCGGCCATTTCGGGGATTCGCCACGGCCGGCGGCGGCAAGAAATTGGGGACTCATTTTGGCGAGATAGTCGGAAAGAATGTAATTTGAGCCTTTGCCCTCGTTGCGGTGGAGAACTTGGATCGCGAGATCTGGCAACTTCATGCCGGGGTTAAGCTTGGCAATTGCCGGGTCGCTCCAAAGTTTGATCTTCCCAAGAAAGATATCTGCCACGACAGGCCCGGTGAGCTTGAGTTCACCCTTCACGTCGGGCAGCTCGTAGATCACGACAATTCCAATCAGAACCGCAGGCAATTCAAGAATTGATTTTCCGGCGATGCGCAGCTGGGCTTCTGGGATGGGCGCATCGCCCCCGCCAAAATCGCCCGAACCTGCAAGAATGTTGCGGGTACTCTCCGCCGTTCCCACCGCGAGATAGCGAATATCGGTCGACGGTTGTTGCTGGTGGAACGCTGCAATCCAATTCTTGTAGAGGGGTTCCGGCATGCTGGAGCCCGTTGCCACCAAGACCATTTTTTCTTGGGCTTGAATAACCGCGGGGAGCAAGAGCAGCAACACCAAGAGAGGCTTCAGGAACTCGCGAATTCTCGGACGCACGCAGTCTTCTTTCCTCTCGTTTCGTTTCGAAATTTTGTTCAAATTTCCGCCAGGGACTTACAAGAAATGATTCCACGGTATGTACATCTTAAAAGGAGATCCGGGACCGAACATGGGACAGAAGTACAGTTGTGTTTCATCCGGCACTGGACATCCACAAAACTTAAACTCCAGTTGGCACGGACGCTCTGTGGATTAAGGGTGCGCCACGCGCCTACCTTCACGCTTTACGTTTAATCGGGACTTATGGGTATGGCCGTCTTTGGCGTGGCTGGATATTCTCCATCAAGAACGCGACGACGGTAGCCAGGTAGATTCCCCCAATTCCCCAATCGTCGCCATGAATCGTTTTCCGCTCGTCCCGTTGTTGGCTTGCGTTTTTGCGGACCAGGTAAACCGCAAGGTCAAAAAACTGAGACGGAGAATCGCTAACGATCACACCCCAAATACGTAGTGAGTCTGCGGCTTCGCGGGATATCAAGTTTTGTTCCGCGATTGGAGCGGAGTCTCACGTGACTGTCCCATGCAACTGGCCCAAGCAACTGGCCCAAGCAAAGCCCTTCGCGTGGCGTCCTTTGCGTAAGGTCGTACGTTTCACTTACGGAAGCGAAAGATCGGCATGTTTGGCCGCTCGGCGCGAACGCAATGGCGGGCACGCGAATACAGCTAGACGGAGGCAACAAGATGAGAGCAATTGGCATTATCAGTGCGGCATCGATCATTCTGCTGTTGGGAGTTTCTGTTCCAGTTAGTGCGCGCCAAAATCCACAAGAAAAACCGAAGCAGGAGGAACCGGCGAAGCCTCAGCAGCATCAGGCGCAGGCTGAGAAACAGCAGCAACAACATGCGCAGCAGCAAGCGAAGTCGCAACAGGCTCAGCAGCAGCATCAGGCGCAGGCTGAGAAACAGCAGCAACAACACGCGCAACAGCAGGCGAAGTCGCAACAGGCTCAGCAGCAGCATCAGGCGCAGGCTGAGAAACAGCAGCAACAACACGCGCAGCAGCAGGCGAAGTCGCAACAGGCTCAGCAGCAGCATCAGGCGCAGGCTGAGAAGCAGCAGCAACAACACGCGCAGCAGCAAGCGAAGTCGCAACAGGCTCAGCAGCAGCATCAGGCGCAGGCTGAGAAACAGCAGCAACAACACGCGCAACAGCAAGCGAAGTCGCAACAGGCTCAGCAGCAGCATCAGGCGCAGGCTGAAAAGCAGCAGCAACAGCATGCGCAACAGCAAGCCAAGTCGCAGCAGGCTCAGGAACAGAAACAACAACACCAGGTTCAAGCCGAGAAGCAGCGGCAAGAGCACGGACAGCAACAAGCAAGAGCACAACACGAACAGCAACAAAAGGAACAACATCAGGTTCAAGCTCAGAAGCAGCAGCAAGAACACGCGCAGCAACAGGCCAAGGTGCAGCACGAGCAGCAACAACGCGCGCAGCAACAGCATGCTGACCAACGGGCTGGGGCGCAACAGGCTCAACAACAAAAACAACAACACCAGGTTCAGGCTGAGAGGCAGCAGCAAGAACACGTCCAACAACAAGCCAAGGGGCAGCAACAGCGCGCTCAGCAACAAGCGAGGGAACAACAACAGAAGGGGCAGCACCAAGACCTAAATGCGCGTAACCAACGCACCGAGCAAGAGCGCCGCACGCAGCAATACCGTACGCAACAGGTGAAAGTGCAAACTCCGCAGGAGCAGCACCGGCAGCAGATCGAACAGCGTGGGGTCTGGCAGGAGCGTCGCGCACACGATTGGCGATCTGAACACCGCGATTGGCGGCAACGCGGCGGTTACAACGGTTACCGGATTCCTCAAGACCGGTACGCTGGGCATTTCGGGCCGTCCCACTCTTTCAGGATCTATAGTCATCCCGTAACGGTGGTTAGCGGACATCCGCGATTCCAGTACGACGGTTTTTACTTTAATGTTGTTGACCCGTGGCCGGAATATTGGGCGAGCGACTGGTATCAAAACGATGATGTGTACGTTGACTACTCCGGTGACGGCTATTACCTGCACAATCGTCGGTATCCGCAGGACCGAATTGCCATCAGCGTCGACTTGGATGGGGGAGGGGGCGTTGAGTTCGCGGGCGTCTGGAATGAACATCGCGCACACGATTGGCGGTCTGAGCATCGGGACTGGCGGGAACGCGGCGGCTACGTCGGTTACCGGATCCCTGAGTTCCGTTATCGCGAACACTTTGGACCGGAGCATGCGTTCCGCCTGAGTAGGTATCGTGTGGCAATGTTCGGCGGATATCCGCGCTTCCGGTACGGCGGATACTGGGTCAGTGTCGTCGATCCATGGCCGGAGTATTGGGCGAACGATTGGTACGACAACGATGATGTTTACCTTGACTACTCCGACGACGGCTATTATCTGTACAACCGCCAGTATCCTGAGGATCGAATTGCGGTGACCGTGTCTGTGAACTAGGAGGCGGGCGAGCGCGAAGTGGGTTTGAGCGCGAGCGGTATGAGTGCCTACAAACTCACTTCCCGGTGAGTGGTCGATTCGGTAAACGAGACGAGTGAGGCCCAAGGCTTCCTCGTCTTTTTTTTCTTCCAGGAAAATCCAACCGTCCTCGACCGATCGAGGTTGATTAGAGGGATTTTCTTAGAGTGAGACCATCAGAAGTTCGTGTCCAGCCGGAGGTTGCGAGACATTCGTAACCCTTGATACTCTCGGTCCGCGTAACTCAGGCTGTCGAAAGAAACGTACCCAATTATCATTTGCAAAAGAGAGCATCGAGCTGCGTACGGGAGAGCGTTGACTACTGAAATTAAGATTTCTCGGACATTCAGGATTTGCGTCTGGATCATTTTGTTGTGCACCTGGCTGGTGCAAGCTCTAACGGCACCCAATTTTATTGATGCCGATGCGGTCGGCTACCTGGATATCTCCTATTCCTGTATTAGTGGGAACTGGCACGCACTGGTTAACGGTTACTGGAGTCCTGGCCTTCCGTTCCTTCTTGCGTTATGGATAAAGCTGTTTCACGTCGGGCCTTTTCGCGAACCGCTGGCGCTGCACCTATTCGCGGTCGTGAGCTTGATTGGTGCACTGGCTAGCTTTGAATATTTTCTATCGAGTTTTTTCACGTTCCGGAAAAAGTTTGCGGAGGAAAACCAAGGAGAAGGCGGTTCGATTCCTGACGATGCCATCCGGATGCTGGGTTATGCCCTTTTCTTTTGGATTTCCACATTTCTCACGCCGCCCTATCTCGAACAGCCGGACATCTTGGTCTTCGCGTTGTACCTGATCGCGGCGGCTATTTGTCTGCGGCTGATGAGTTCCGCGGGGGAATGGTGGCGGTTCGGGCTGCTCGGCGTCGTTCTTGCGCTTGGGTACCTAACGAAAGCCGTTATGTTCCCGCTCGCATTCACTTTCATTGCTGTGCTCGTTTTGCGCAGAGAGTGGCAGCGGGTCTTGCCTAAAGTACTGCTCGCGACAGTTGTGTTTGCCGCAGTGAGTGCACCGTTTATTTTCGAATTGTCGAAAAGCAAAGGTCGCTTGACCTACGGAGATGCGGGAGTTGTGAATTATCGACATGTGATGGGGATGGATGCCGAGGAAAACGCGGCGCTTACAACCCCAAGACCGGTCGCCGCACCGCACGTCGAGGATTTTGCGGGAATCATCAATCTCGGGACTTATCCACCATGGGCCGACCCATCCTTCAGCTATAAGGGCACTCCTACTCATTTCAATTTGCGGCGGCAGATCAACCGGACCCACATCGTGCTTCATTACTATTTCGAGCTGTACATCGAATTGTTGGGGGCGTTGGTAACCGGCGTTGTGGTTCTTATGGTTTTGGGCGGTAATTTTCGGGGGTTCGCCCAGCGGCTGCTGCGACAATGGGTCCTTTGGGTTCCCGCGATTGCGGGCTTAGGTTTGTACGCTTTGGTTCGCGCAGAGGGAAGAATGCTGGCGGGATTTACGGTCGGTTTGTTCGTCGCCTTACTGTGTGCATTGCGCGTCGGAGACACCGATGAGGGCCGGAGAACGGCCTGGAGTGTCGTGGTTGCGGTTTCAATCATACTGATCAGCCAAAGCGTAATGAAGGTGGGACACGAAGTCGCCAGATTCGGCGAAAACCGCAAGTTCCCCGATTGGGAGGTGGCAACAACTCTGCGAGATATGGGGCTAAAACCGGGCGAGCGCGTCAGCTTCATGGGTGAGGCGCTAACGGACCACGCGTGGGCTCATTTGGCCCGTGTGAGGATGTCCGCTGAAATTCCGGCTGAGGACGCGTTGACGTTCTGGACTACCGACCAGACGGAGCGGACAGAGGTACAGAAATGGCTTGTTGGGACAGGAGCAAGAGTGCTGGTGACGCGCAACGTTCCGCGTACCGCTATGTCGATGGGTTGGCGCAGAGTCGGAAACACGGACTACTATATTTTAAATTTGCCATGAGGATTCAGCGGCACCGTTTCGATCGCTGCAACATGCCTTTTCCACTTTTAATTGGGTCGCGACAGCAATGACTTGATACAACGCCGACACCCGCCAGGCTGGTAAAATGACAGCCCACTCAAAGAAGATAGCGCTTTCGCTCCCTTGGGCGATGGCTCGAGGAAGCTTGGTTGTTGCGGCGCCAATGATCCTGGAGATTGTGTTGCAGAACTATTTGCACTTGCCGCGGTTGGTAGCGTTCATCGTTGCGGGGATTTGTTTTGCAGATCGCGCTCGCTCTGCTGAGGGGCAACGCCTTCAACCGTTCGGAGCCACTTTGAGGTAAAAAACGCGGTTGGCTACCCGCGCCAGCCGTCCGTTGGTGTTTTAGCCGATCCAGGATAAATCGTCAGGCGGGAACGCAACTGGCCAGAAATCGTGTACGGGGAACTCGAACTCGAAGGCGGCGAAGAAGCGTCCTTCATCGTGGCGTTCGACGCGCAGGATTGTGGCGGTGACGAGTTCGGGGCCGCGATCGTTGTTCAGCATGATGCGCTGGCCGGGGTCAAGTTCCATGCCAATATCGAGCAGTCCGCCGTGGGCATTCACGACCTGGGTTTTGACTTCGACGCAGATGCGGCGGCCACCCGCGAGGCGCGCGGTCATTTTCAGCGGAATGCGTAACGCGACACGCTCGCTGCGTCTGCGGCCGCGTTCTACGGTGGCGTCGATTTTTACCGACAGGCTCTTTTCGAGGATATCTCCGGGCATGTGTTCGCGTCCTTGCCGGGCTAGGGAGGCGCAGTTGGGGATTGAGGGCCGAGGCATAGCTTAGCGCGATGTATGGTCAATGACGTACCAATTGCGGTAAGGAGTGTTTAATATGATAACTTTTATAAAGGTGAAGTATGTAGAAGTGGGCGAAAGGCGTGACACTGTGGGTGAAAAGCGTGACACTCAACCTAGAGTCAAAGGCACGGGTCTGAAGACCCGCCGCTACAACGGCAGGTGCACGCGATGGCGGTGCGTCAGGGAGCCACATCTCCAGCTTTTTCCGCGATCGGGCGAGCGTAGCGCACCAGTGAGAGGAGGAACTTGCCGCGTTCCTCGGTCATCGGGATGTGACCCGAATGCTCGAACCAGACCAGGTGTTTGTCGGGCGCTTGCAGCGTGTCGAACCATGCAGCCGCGACTTCGGAGTTCACGTTTCGGTCATGACGACCCTCGAACAGGATCAACGGAACGGAGAGTTTTTTTGTGCTGGTGAGATCGAGGGCGAGGAACTCTGGAAGGAGATAAGGGGTCGCGAACTTGTTGCCATCCCAGATGTGGGCGATTTCCTGATCGCTATAGTCGGGCGAGAGCCAGGCAAGGGCGCTGTCAGCTTGGTTGTCTCGGCGATAGGCCATGACGCCACCGTAATAACCGACCCATTTGCGCTCGACGTAAATGTCTTTGATGGGGATAGTGTGGCCTGGGGCGCCGTAGGGAGCGATGCGTTCGAGTTCGCGCACGGCATCCGCGTTGCCTTCGTGATGGGCGGCGTCCATGGCGAAGCGCCATCCGCGCCGTTCGCTTTCTGGACCGTCGATCATTTGGCACACGCCGATATAGGCGTACAGCCACTCGGGGTGACGCTGCGCCAGTTGCAATCCCAGGAAGCTGCCCCAGCTGTGGCCGAGTACGAAAATTTTTTCTTTGGTGAACTCCTTGCGAGCCCAGGCGGCCATTTCCTCAGTGTCCGCAATCATGCGGTCGCGTGTGAGGGTGGGGGCGACCTCCGCTGGATCCGTTAGGAGATAAGTCTTGCCGGTGGCGCGCTGATCCCACTGGACCACGGTGAAATATTCTTCCAAGTCGCGAGTGAACCACCAGCTCATGGGGATCGAGACGTAGCCCGGGCCGCCGTGGATGTACAGTAAGACGGGATTTTTGCGGTCGTTGCCGCGGACGGAGACCCATTGATCAATTCCGCCGATGCGAACTTTCTCTAATCGCTCGACACCATTGGGGGTCAAAATCTTGCGCGCATCGGCGATGATCGCAGTGGCTTCGGCGCGGTTGCTGGGCTTGATTGGCTCGTCTGCTCGGACGGGCGATACTGCGAACACTGCGAGGAGGGTGAGCAGGGAAGCGGTCGTGGTATGGAGATCACCCCTGCGGGTTCGTGGCATGAAGCGCTCCTCGTTATGCCAGGAAATCTTCGCCCCACGTCTTGTCGGCGAACACATCCTCAATCGTTTTGACGAGTTCTTTCATTCCCTCGGGCTTGGAGAGCACGGCATCGACGCCGATCGCGGATGTGAGCGATTTGCCGACATGCTCGCTGAACATAGTGAACAAGATAATGCGAACGTGGGGATAAGCCTGTTTGATGATCGAAGCGACCTCTGCGCCGTTTAACTCGGGCATGGAAAGATCGAGCAGGACCAGATCTGGTTTGAGCGCCAGGGTTTTTTCCACAGCTTCGCGGCCGTTGGCGGCCTCGCCGCAAACGGACAGGTCATTTCGCTCTTCAAGAAACGTTCTAATGACGTCTCTAACCAGGGGGCTGTCGTCAGCGATTAGGACCCGGTAAGTTACGGCGCAAGCTATGTAGTACACCCTACAAAAGTTACCGGCGGGTAGTCGGTGCGGATATACATGAATCCCTGTAATGTGAGAATTGTTTGGACACTAAGGTGAATGTGGTATTGATGGTGGCGACGATTGCTGGCAGCGGACGCTGTGGAACCCATGGGAGCAATCGACGAGGGGAGGCGATCGTCTTTGATTGATTTTGAAACGGTACCCGCGTCACGGCTCATGCCAAACTCCAAGATTCCGGAGAGACCAATGCAGCGAAGGATTCGCAGTAACAACGCGCTAGTACGTGGCGTCGCGACCGGCAAAAATCCATGTCAGGGCGTCGTCAAGGTTTCGGAAGACTCTTATCCCTTTTTCGCCGGCGTTCTCACGAAGCATTTCGAACATTCTCGCGAAGCCATATTCGATGTCCCTGGTTACATACATCGCGCGGCGCGAGCACGGCCAAAACACGGAGCGCTCCGCCAGTTTGCGAACATCGTTCGCGTCGATTCTTACGTCGGTGACGTGCGAGTAGTCGAGAAGTTGGGAATAGCTGGGGTCGAAATCGGGATCCGCGAGAAGTTGGTCCTGGTGTGCAAGCGCCGCCGCCAAATCGAAGACACCAGAGGCGGTGCTTAGAACCACCCTGTGTTCTTTGTCGATTTTATAGAACGCCGGCATTTCGCTGGGGTGCCTTAGTCCGTTGCCGCTGCAACTCCGAAAGACTTAACCGCTTCTCGCTCGTCAATTGAAGTGTCGAAAACGTTGTACAGCCTGGTTATTTGCATGATGTCGGTGAGGCGATCGTTCACGTTGAGCAGTTTGAGCTCCCCGCCTTGCTTTCTCACCGTCGCGAGCGTACCAACCAGAGAACCCAAACCCATGCTGTCGATATATTCCACTTCGCGCAGGTTAAGCAAAATCTGCTTTTGGCCCTTGCTTAGCAAATCCATAATCATGTCCCGAACCTTGGCGCTTTCTTCTCCGAAGACCAACCGGCCCTTGACATCCAAAATGGTGACGCTGCCGACTTGTCGAGCCACTGTTGTCTCGTTCATTGGCGACCTCCCAGTGGGGACTAACTGCTCCAATGAAAGCACGCTCTTTGTTCGGGCGCAACGATTCGACCTCAATCGGGTCCGATCGGATCGGGCCGGATAGCGTGCCCGCAAGAATGATAGCTATCTAGATAACAGTGGAAGCATGGAGAGAGGACCTCGGGATTGTCCCCACGGTTTCTAAGGTGAGTGCCGTATAGGTCGGGGAAAGCGTGAGTGATTACATGGTGGACGACGGAAACTCATGACGCCTCGCAGCGTCGTCCGTGGGAGGAATTATGCTTTATTATGCGTTGGTAGCTCTGGTGATTGCCATCATCGCCGGCATTCTGGGTTTCGGCGGGGTTGCGTTTGCAGCCGCCGGAATCGCGAAAATCCTATTCTTCATTTTCCTGGTGGTTTTTTTGGTTTCGTTGATCGGTCACCTGATGCGTGGCGGAACCCGGGTTTAACCTTCGAGTTTTCCCCAATTGGGCGGCGAATTTTGCCGCCCTTCTTTTTTGGCTATTCACATGGATGAGGTCGGGTTGGGAGGCCCAACCTCTGCGCGGGCCGGTCATAAAAGTTACCGTTTTATTTGATTCGAAATATGACGACTAGCCGGTATCCCGCCAGTGCTAAAACATAAATATGACCGCCCCGCGCATGCGGAAAGTTCACGACAGACCTCCGGCGAGCGAGAAGCGTTCGCCCGCGGAGGCAAAAATACTAGAGTGTCTGCAAAGCGGAGAAAAGTCTTTGAACGAATTGTTCAAGCTGTCACAAATCCGCTATGAGACTCTGCGAAGCCACGTGCTGCGTATGGTGCGGACGGGAGTGATGGAACGTAGAACAGTGCAGCTTGGACGCAATCGAAAGTACTTGTATCGTCTCAAGGCCGTTCAGTAGATCCCAAAGAGATTCCGCTGCTTCACCGGGCCACCCGATTGCGCATTTTCGCATCAACGCTATCGTGCGGCCAATATTCGCCTCTGGCAATCTCTACAGAAAACTAGGTATTTTCTAGCGTAGCAGCCGGGTTTTAACATATCGGTTTAGGGTTATTTCAGGTTTTCCACAGTTCTGTTGTCACCCGGGCGACACGGCCCAAGCTATGCCGAGTATGAACAAGGTTTGTTGTGCTTTCACCGAAAGAAATACTGCGAGGGTTGTACTTTCAATCAAGATTTTCACGATGGATAGCACGCTGGTTGATTCGCGATCAACGGTCACGGCTTGATTTCTCTCATATTCTTTCCGTCCGCGAACTACAGATCGGTCCCGTCCACCGCGATGAAGCTGTGTTCTTATTTGGTCTGACACGCATCCTCCGCCCGCGAACCATCGTAGAGTTCGGTTTTATGAACGGGCACAGTGCGTTGAATTTTGTGCTGGCCGCGGATCCAGAGTGCCAGGTGTTCAGTTACGACGTCACCGGCAGGTCCGAGGGAATTGCCCGGCGGTGCTTCGGTCATCGTTACAATTTTTCTTTTATCAGAAAATCGCAGGTGGATTTTTCGCCAGAAGACATTGGCAACCGGGAAATCGATTTGTGCTTTCTGGATGCCTCGCACGACCTCACACTTAACTTAAGAACCTTCGAGCTGATTCGGCCCCACCTATCCGAATCCGCTATCGTGGCTGTACATGACACGGGAGTCTGGCATCAAAGATTCTTCAAGGATGAGCATCGCAGGTTCACAAACTCCAATACGGCCCACGGGCGTTGGATTGACGCCGAACGATATCAGCCGGCGGTCTCTGAGCGGCTGTTTGTGAATGCCTTGCTGCGAAATTGCCCCGAGTATTCGCAGATCCACTTTCATAGCGCGTATGCCCTGCGCAATGGCATTACGCTGCTGCAAAAAGCCGCTCCGCTGATTACGGATCCGCAACCGGAACTTGTTCCGCAGAGGACACTCGCCAGTGTGAGCGGATCTTAAAAGATTCCTTCCTGATTCCTTCCTGCCCTCGGTTGTGATACTCCTTTTATCTAAATCCATTCGTCTACTCATCAGGGCGGCGCGATGGCGCTTGGCTTCACAGGGAGGAATACGCGTGCAACATGAAAAACGGCGGACGCCGCGTTATGCGTTTATTGCGGATGCTGAGGTGATCGAGGCAACCTCCGGCGCAAAGTTGAAGGCGCGTGTGAGCGAATTTGGTTTGACGGGCTGCTACCTGGATATGACGCATCCTTTGGACGTAGGAACGGCGATGTCGGTGAAGATCTTTTCAGGAAATGATTTCTTCGAAGCTCCGGCAAAGGTGGTTTATGCGCACCCCAATCTGGGGATGGGCGTGGAGTTTCACGACGTCAAACCGTTCTTTCAGAATGTGTTGAAGAAGTGGGTGTTGGCGGCGATGGTGGGGAATTCGGAATAAGTAGGGGCAAGGTTGCCACCACAATTCCCCCAGTTTTCTCGGCCACGAACCACGCATACAAATGCGCATTCTGGCGAGCCACGCGGGGCGGAGCGATGAAGGACTAGAAGGTTTCGGATTCGGAAATGCCTACCGCTGCTAAGACGGAAGACATTTCTGCTTCGGCGATGGGCACGAAACTGGCGATGACCGCCGGATCGAACTGCGTTCCGCTGGCTTCGTGAAGTCGACGGACGGCTTCCTGCAGCGGCATTCCCTGGCGATAGGGGCGTGAAGAGACCATGGCGTCGAAGGCGTCGATGACGGACACGATGCGCGCGCCGATGGGAATTTCAGAGCCTTTCAACTTGGCGGGATAGCCAGTGCCGTCGAAATTTTCGTGGTGATGCAAAACATACAAGCTGGTGCGTTGGAGGCCGGGAAGATTGCGAATGACGGTCCAGCCGAACTCCGGATGCTTTTTTACGAGATCGTATTCTTCGGAGGTCAGGCGGCTGGGTTTGTTGAGGACCTGATCGGGCACGCCGATCTTGCCAATATCGTGGAGCAACGCACCCATTTCGATATCGGACATGCCGCTTTCCGGGACGCCTAGATCGCGGGCTACACGCAAACCCCACTCCGCTAAGCGGGTGCTGTGTACTCCAGTGTTTAGGTCACGAAGATCCAGCAACTGATTGAAGGAACAGACCAAAGCAGTGCGAAGATTCAGAACTTCGCTTTCGAGTTCGCGAATCCTGAGTTCGTACCGACGCACGTCTCCGCCAGCTTTTTTTGCTGACGGAGACGTGAGGTCTGAGAGAGCTAGCATTTAGAAACCTGACTGATTGCTGGCTGTCAAAGCGCGAACCAAATCGAGGCGGCCGTTACCCATGCCGACGGCTAACAGGTATTGGCCTTGCGCGATAGCGAATGACGCCTGGGTTTCCGATACTCCAGGGTGGAGGTTGTCGATCAAGTCGACTCCACCGCTGATCATCGGCGCGCTGAATGAGGTGCCCCATGCGGCCGCGTAAGTGCCGAAGGGATAGGTGGTCACGATGGCTTCGCCAGGGGCAGCGACCCAAACGATCTGGTTGCCATAATTGGAGAAGTTTGAGCGCTGATCCTGGAAGTTGGTGGAGGCGACGCCCATCACATTGGCAAGGCCCGCGGGGTACACCATTTCGATTTGGCCGTCATTGCCGGCGGAGGCGACGAAGAGCACTCCGTTTTTCTCCGCGGTATTGATGGCGTTCACCAATTCCTGCGAAGAGGTTTTGAGGTCAAAGCTCATGTTCACTACGTTCACATGATTTTGCGAGGCGTAGTAAATCGCTTGGAGAATGTTGGCGAGGCTTCCGGTACCGTCGGGGCCGAAGGCTTTCAGCGGCATGATCTGCGCCGTGGGAGCCACGAGGTGGAGTACTCCGGCGACCATCGTGCCGTGGCCGAAGGCCTGCAGGCCGGGGCCGTCCACCATGGCGATGCTGTGTTGATCCACCATGGCGATGGAATGTTGGTTGACTTGGCCCGGCGTGCAATTGACGCAAGGAGATTCCGGCGCCGGCGTGCCGGCCGGCAAATCGTTCATTTCTGAACCGCCGGCTTGATTGCGGGTGAAGTCATAGCCCGCTAGAAGTACAGGAGCTAATACCGGATGCATCGGGTCGACGCCGGTGTCGATGTCGGCGATTACGCCCGTTCCGGTGACGTTGAAGTTCTGCTGGGCTTGCGCTAAGCGAATAATCTGCGTCGCCGGCTGGTTTACGTAGCCGTTCCAAACCGTCGAGCCGTAGTAAGAAATCGGTGTGGTGTCGACCAGGGACGGCGGCGGAGTGGTCGCGTCGGCGCCACCAGTCAGCAAATTCAAGGTTTGATCCAGCTCGACGTGCAAAATGCCGGGTATGGCGTTGAGGATGTTAATGACCAGGTTGGTGTCTTGACCGGCGGGGGCCGTGATGAGGAACAGCTGGTTGACAGTTCCGTCGAGCGATTGAATGGTGCTGCAGAGCCCCAGCTTGCAGAGTAGCGGCAGGTTCAGCAATCCGCCGACGGTGCGAACGATGTAACGGTTACCGACAGGGTTCTGAGAATTGCCGACCACCGTGACATTCAGAATGCCCGGAATCTTGGAGAGCAGCGTCTCAAGATAGTTCGACGTTCGCCGATCCTGAGAAGGACAGCACGAAATAATTGTTCGGGGTGCCGTTCAGCGACTGGCTTACGTGGCAGCCAGTGAGCAAGCAAACAAGATTAATGGCAGGTCCGCCCAGATTGGTTTGGACCAAGACCTGAGTGGTGGCCGCAGCCGTGGGCTTGGCGACCGAAAATGCGAATAGTAATGCCAGAGCAAGTAGTACTCGTTTCATCGTTGGGGGCCTCTTCGTCCCTTGTTCAGTCGTAACGACTTAACTGAACGAAACGTGCTGCCAAAGTCCGCATTGATACCCGCCTAGTTTCGGAAAAAGCACCGAAATGCAGCAATGGTACGTAAGTAGGACCTCACCAGAACTTTCGTTTGCCCCCAACCTCTTGCTGCTTTCCCTCGTTTACCGCTCCCCTTGCCCTTGGGCCACCCACCGGTTTCCGGCGTTTGACCCCTTGCTTTTCAGCCATGGCAGCGCTTTTTCGCTGCCGGGACTGGAAACTTAATTGCGATAAAAAATCCGCAAGCCCGAACCATCCAGCGGCACAAGTAATTCCTCGCTGTCCGCCATGGCGAAGGAAATACGCAACCCATCTTCGGGCACAAATGCCAGGTTAAATTCACCAAAATCGTTCGTGGACGTCGACGCCAGCTTGCCTTTTCTTCCGCTAAGCAGCACGGCGATCGGTGGCAACATCTCGGTTTGCTCGGCGAGCGTAACCTGGCCGGCGATATTTACCTGCTCGGAGCGCGGTTCCGGCTCCAGATGCATTTCGATGCTGACCGAGCGCGTCTTGTACAAAACGCGCTGCGGAGTATCTCCTCCTGAACGGACGCCGGCCATTGCTGGCTGCCAGGCGCTGTCAAATACCAGGCGGGGAATCAGGGCGGCGCGTTTTGGACGTCGCGTTTCGGCGACGATTGCGAATGCTTGGCGAACGTGTTGTATCGCGGAAGCCGGCGGCAACAACGTTTCACGGCTCGCGGTTCGCAACACGCGATTCCACAGGCTTTGCGCTGCGCCGCATTTTTTGCAGCCAGCATCAAGATGTTTCCGGATGTGCGCCGATTCTTCCGCCGTGGCCTGTAGCGTCACGAAATCCACCAGCTCCTCCGTTGAATAATGCTTATCGGCTTTCTTGGTCATTTCCGTCCTACGCGTATTTCCCGTCTGAGAATAGGGGTAAGCATGTAGTCAAAAAATTGTCCCAAAACACTTATTTCGCAAAATTCTTCTCATAGCTCATTAAGTGCTTTGCCTACAACAACAAAGGGAGCCCAGTGATAAGGGTGGGGATGGCTTGCCCGGACTTCGCGGGCGGCCAGGGTAAGAGCCTCGGCCTTGGACCGGGCCGTTAACAACCTGCGATAGAACGCCGTCATGAAGGAGGTTGCGCTGCGATCATTTACCTCCCATAGCGTCAACAGCAGCGAGCGGGCCCCGGCATAGAGTGCTCCGCGAATCAGACCGAGCAATTCGTCGCCTTCGGCAACGACGTTGAGCCCGGTGGCACATCCGCTTAGGGTCATCAACTCAGCGGACAATTGCATGTTTTGCAGTTCATACAGATATAGGTAGCCGTCTCCCAGTCGCACACCAGAGAACATCGGGTTGTCCGGCCTGAAGCTGCCGTGAGTGGCCACGTGGATGATGCGGCTGCGCTTGGCGTGCTCCAGGAAGACTCGATGATTCGCCGCCTCTCCCAAGAACAGTTCCGAGTTCGGCAGGACCTTGTGAACGGCTTCGGCCTCTTCTCGAATCATGGGTGCGTGCGCGTCTGGAACGCCGAGAACCAGAGATGAGTTTAGAGATTCCGCCCGGCGCGCGTTACACAGGGCGTAAACCGCGGCGCTTGGAGAATATGAGATGTCGTAGCTATCGGCCAGAAAGGCCTCGCCATCGTGCAACGCCTGAAACGGCAGGTAGTGAAGGATGCTGTGTGGCACGATGACCAAATGGCGCGTCGAGAGTTGCTGCCGCAATGGCGAAATTAGTTCGTCGTACAGCAACGACAAATGCGCTACCGTGGCGCGATACGCATGCACCGAAGTGGCTTCCTGAAGATTTTGATGGATCTGAAATTTGCCCAGCTGAAAACGCAGCAGGCGTAAAGACTGGCTGACGCGGCGATGCGTTGGTCACCGTGGTGATTTCCAGACTTTTGTTGGTGACTACGGCAGCCAGAATCTTGTCCCCGGCGTAGAAATATTCAAGAAGGGTAGTGTCGTCATCGAGATAGGGGCGGATGGCTTCGAGAGAAATTTCGGCTTGGGGAGATACCGCGGCAGATTCGGCATCGGTGACGGGTAGTTCATCCAAAACGTGCAGAATCTGTTTCTCTTTTTCCAAGGCGTCGGTGCGCAATTGCTCGATTCGGGCGGCGCTATTTTGCTCCGGTTTTAACTGTTCCAATTCAATGCGGTGTTGGTACCAGTTCAATTCTTCGCGAAGGTCGCGGATCTTGTGTACCAGCTCGCTTTGTCCCGGTTTCTCATCTTGCAAGGAATGACTGTGGCGCAGCATGATTTCCGTCAGGCTGCGCGATTTGGCCAACTCGATGTAGCGAAAGGCTTCCCGCTGCAGGTCGTCGGCGAAACTTTCATCGAGGCAGATTTCCACCAGCCGTTCGTAGAGCTCCACCTTATTTTTCATGAAAGAAATTTTTAGTTCGTCGCGGCCTAAATTGCTGCGGAGGCTTTCGAGTTCGGTTCGCGCGAATTGGTACTGTTCGTAGGCAGCACGTAAATCGCCGGCAGCCTGTTCCACCCTGCCGAGCAAGAAATGCGCCTGATAGCTGAGAATCGGGGCGTTTAGATCCTGAACCAACGCGAGAGCGCGAGCGCTTTCTTGCCGAGCTTCCGGTACGTCCCCAGTGCGGATGGCGATTTGCGCAAGAATGAAGTGGCAAACGACGGCTTTATTTTTCAGGAAGGAGTTGTCGAAGAAAGTCGTGGCGGCCAGCGCAAGCCGGCGGGCTTCGTAGTCGCGGCCTTCGTGAAACAACACGATGGCTTGGTAGAGATCGATCAGCCAGGGCCAAACATCGTTTTTCTCGTTCTCAAACAGCGTGCGAGCCTCGGCAAAGAGTTCCAAGGCGCGTCGCGTCTTGCCGTCCTGACCATAGGCGATGGCCTGATTGGCGAGCGCTTTCGCGGCTTCGTAGCCAATTTCCATTTCACGAAAGAGGGTGCAACCCTCGCCAGCGACGGATTTGGCTTCTTCGCTGAGGTTCAGCTCGATGTAGATGTCCGAAAGATCCAGGTGGCAGAGTGCCAGCAAATATTTATAAGAAATTTTCTCTGCCGCGACGCGGGAATCCTTCAACATTTCGATGGCTTTGCGATAATCGCCGCGCAGGTAGTAAAGGTACGCAACGTTGTAATCGGTGATGAGGTGAATCAGCGGCAGATCCCGCGTCTTGAGTAGTTCCTTGGCGCGCTCGTACGTTTCGCGCGCGCGCGTGAAATCGTTCATGCCGATCAGGCACATGGACATGTTGTTGAGAGAGATGGTCAGTTCTTCGGAGTCACCATGCGGAAGTAGCTCTTGATAGCCGCGTTCATAGTGCGTGAGCGCTTCCGCGAAGCGATCCTGCCGGTGATAAATATTGCCAATGTTATTTTCTAGTCGCGCCAGGCGCCGGGTATCGCCGAGTTTCACGAATATTTTCCTAGCGCGCTCCGCGGCGGCGAAGGCGTTTTCATACGTGCCCAGCATGATGTGCGGCTGGATCACCGCCGTCAGCGTTCGGGCGATGCCTTCTTGATTTTGTTTCTTGGTGAAGATTGCAAGCGCCGCGTCATAGAGCTGGATGGCGTCTTGATACCGGCCTGCGGCGGTTAATACGTTGGCTTTAACACGCAAACTTTGGGCCACGAGTTCTGGGTGGCGCACACGTTTCGCCAACAGAATCGCCGCTTCGGCGAGCATTAAGGCATTTTTCGTGTTGGCGCGAAATTCTTTTAGTGTGGCGTCGTTCAGTTGCGAAACGATTGTGGAGCGAAGAAGTTTGCGCTTCTGCAGATAAGCCAGGCGGCCGGCGTCATGCTCAAGCGCCGACAAAGCCAGAATATCTTGAGCAGCGAGGCCCGCCGGGCTGGCTCCGCCACTCACGCGAATCCCAATTCGTCGAGGCGTTTTCTAAGGTGGTCCAGGCATTTCTGGCGCAGCAAGCCGATGGAACCTGTTGCGAGACCAAGAGAAGCTGCCACTTGCTGGTACGGCCGCTTGGGTTCTTCAAAAAAAAGCATATGCACCAGGTCGCGACAACGCGGCGCCAGCGAGGCCATCGCGTCACGCAACATTTGCTCTTCTTCAATTTCGAAAAGATTGATTTCTGCTTCTGCGGGTGCAGACGTTTCGGGAATTGTTATATCTTCATCGTCCCGCGACACCATGCGATTGTTGAACGCTTTCCGGTGAAAACATTTATGCGCGGTGACCTGCATCAACCACTTCGGCAAAGCTTGCGGGTCGCGTAATTTTGGTAATTCCTGGATCAAGTCCAGGCACACGGACTGAAATATATCTGCCGCCTCTTCCCGCGTGAATCCGTAGCGGAAGGGAATCGAGTAGATGAGGCTTTTGTATTTATCGACGAGCAGCGCCCAGTCTTCCTCGCGATATTTCAAGCAGCCTTGGACCAAGTCTCGGTCAGACTTCGCCGCCGGTGACGGCGTTGTGGCGCGCCGCTCCGCGAGCTTTACGGGCATTTTGCCGCTCCGGGGCGTCGCAGAAAGAGCTGGTCGGCGTTCCAAAGTACGTAGGGCTCCAAAATCGCGGGGCGAAAGTTTCCAACTTTGGATTGTGCAGCGACTAAAATATTAGGGCTCACCAAGAAAATAAGCGGCAGATTGTCTGCCGCAAGCTGCTGGACCCGGTCATATAGTTTTTTGCGAGCCGCGGGATCGGTCGTGGTCATCTGTGATTCCATCAATTGATCGACTTCCGCTTCCCACGCGGTTGCCGGCTTCTTCTCGCCTAGATCCCACAGGTGCGTTTCGCCGCCAGAGAGCCACAGATTCATTTCGGGCGTGGGGTCGGTGTCCCCATTCACCAGGTTCATCAGCACCGCTTCGTAATCTTTGGAATTGAGTACGCGATCGACCAGTGCGCGGAATTCTGTAGGCACGACCTGCACATCCATGCCGAGTTGTTTCAGGTCGTCTTGTGCGAGGGCGGCCAGCTTCGAACGTTGCGCATTGGACGAACTGACCATGATCGTGAAATTCACAGAGCGCTTTTGGGGATCGAGCAGCGAGCCGTCGGAATTCCAGGAATACCCGGCTGATTGCAGCAGCTTGCGCGCCTCGGCGATGGACCGCTCGGGATGCGGCAGGCTGGTGTTGAGCCACAACTTGTCTCCCGGAGTTACGTTTCCCCAGATCGGGGTGGCCTTTCCGCCGTAAACCAGACGCGTCATGCCTTTGCGATCCATGGCGAGCGAAACGGCTTCGCGAAATTTTAAATCGCGGAACCATGCTTGTTTCGCTGCGAGGTCGCGATACTTCGCAGGATCGAGTTGATTCTGATTGAAAACCAGGAATTGAAACTCCAGGCCGGGGCCCAAGTCTCTAAGGCATTCACCTTTTGCAGCGGCATCTTTTTGCAGGACGGTGAAATTATCCGCGTTACTGCGCTCCAAGAGGTCCGTATCTCCCGATTGAAACTTGATGATCTGGGCGTCCTCATTGGCCACAAACACAAAAGTCAGTTCCGTCAAATATGGCAATGGCTTTCCAACGGAGTCTTTTTTCCAATAGTTCGGATTGCGCTCCAAGACCAACTGTTGGCCGGGAGTGTAGGACTTCAGTTTGAACGCTCCCAGACCCGAGAATTCTTCCGGTCGCGCGGCGATTCCCCAAGCCTGAGCGAGCTTGCCTTCGCGATAAGACTTCTCGAGCAAATGGCGCGGGAGTATCGCCAGTCCATCGAACAAGCGTTCGCCGGGGCCGTAGGGCTTGGCTAAATCGAATTCCACAGCGAAGTCGCTCAGCTTTTTAACAACGATGGGTTTGTCGTCAATGATCAGCAAATCTCGTTGTGGCGAATGGAGGGCTTCATCGAGGTACAAATTGAAGGAAAAAACCACGTCATCGGCGGTGAAAGGAGTTCCATCGGAAAACTTCACACCCTTGCGCAGTTGCAGGACGAACTTCTTGCCGTCCGGAGAAACGGTCCAGGATTTTGCGAGAGCGGGTTCCGTGCGTTGCGTTTCGCGGTTGATGTGAATCAGGTCTGCGTTCATCGTGCCGATGACTTCGCGAGAAGTGGCGTCGACGGAGAGGATCGGGTTGAGCGTCTTAGGCTCGGAACGCAGCGCGACCACCAACTTTCCGCCGGGTTCACCTGCTTCACCAGGAACTGTTGCAAAATCCTGCGGCGCGGCATGGAGTGCAGCACTGAAATTTGCGCAAGCGAGCGCGGCAACAACCGCAAGTTGACAGAGCGTTCGGGCATTTTTCACCAGGCTCAAGCGCGCACCTCCGCGGTTTTGCTCTGCAGCGTTGTCGAAGCCCAGTGATAGGCGAGAAACAGAAAAACGAGTGCGACGGCGGGAAGGTACATCCACCAATACGACGTAAGAACGCTGTACCGTTGCAGCGGTGCCAGTAAATTTCCCCAACTTGGAATCGGTTCCCCCACACCCAAGCCGAGGAACGATAACGTGACTTCGGCGAGAATAAATTGCGGTACCAGCAGCGCCGCAGTGGTCAGCAGCACGCCGTATGTTTCCGGCAAAATGTGGTGGCGCAGCAGATGCGCATTTGACGCCCCCATGGCTCGCGCGGCCAGCACGAAGTTTTTTTCTCTCGCGGCCAGCACAATTCCGCGCACCAGGCGCGCCGGCCGAGCCCAGCCCACCAATCCGACGATGGAGACCAGCAACAAAAATGCGTCAGTACTCTTTACGCGTAAGGGAAGCAGCGCGCGAACGGCGAAAAGGAGATATAGCCACGGCAGCGCCAGAAATAACTCGGAAACCCTCATGATCACGGCGTCGCGCCAGCCGCCAAAAAGGCCGGCGACTAATCCCATGGCGGCACCAACGGAAATCGCGATCGTCGCGCCGAGGATGCCCGCAAATAACGAAATGCGTCCGCCAAAAAACATGCGAGACAATTCATCCCGTCCAAAATCATCGGTACCAAACAGAAATATCTGGCCGGGGCTTCGCACTCCGAATAAGTGAATGTGCGCGCTCCAAAGGCCCGCGACCTTGTAAGGATCGCCACTGACGAACAGACGAAGCGGATACGATTGCGTTAAATCCTCCGCGTACACGCCGCTAGCATCGGAGTTGTCCTGGAAGGGATGCACGAATGGCCAAAGGTGAAAACCGCCCGCGGCATCTGTGAAATGCAATTTCGTTGGAGGAGCAAACGGCAAATCGCGGTTCTGCGCGGCGAAATCGTAAGGAGCAAAAAATCCGGGGAACAACAACGCCACATGCAACAAAACCAAAAAGATGAGCAGCGCTATTGAGCGAAATTTTTTGTTCATCGTTACACCGCGCGGATCCGGGGATCGCTCCAATACAGCAACACATCGGCAAGCACGTTTCCCAAGATGAGAAAGACGGAAGAGAGCATGACCACGGCCATTACCACATAGGTATCTCGCGCCAGCATAGCTTCCAGCACCAATGGTCCGAGCCCCGGCCAGCTCAAGATAATTTCGATCAACAAAGAAGCGCTCAGTAGAGTCCCGACAGATAAACCCAACAGAGAAATCAGCGAATTGGCCGCTGCGGGGAACGCGTGCCGGAACACGATTCGCGACGGAGAGATTCCGTGGCCGCGCGCGATTTCGATAAAGGGCAGATCCATAACGGAAGCGATCGCAGAGCGAACGTAGCGGATAAGCAGCGGCGCCGACCCGAGTGCCAATGCGATGACCGGCAGCACCAAGTGCCGCACCAAGTCCCAAGCATTTCCCACGACAGTCGCGTCGCCCGCGTTCGTGGAGAGCATTCCTCCGGCGGGAAACCAACCGGTGCGCGCGGCGAGCAATAACAACAGCAATCCCAGCACCAACTCCGGGATCGCCAGCAGAGTGGCGGTGATGCCTCCACCCACGCGATCGATCCATTGACCTCGCCGCATCGCCTCAAACATTCCCCAAGGAATCGCGATCATCCAACTCAGAAAAGTTGCCAATACGGTTAAAAGCAGGGTGTTGCGCACGCGTGGCCACAGAAGTTTCCCGACCGGGCATCGATAGGAAAGCGAATAGCCGAAGTCTCCTCGCAACGCCGAGCTCGTCCAATATGCGTACCGCGTTAGCCACGGGCGATCGACGCCGTATTCGGCCTTTAGCGCTGTCACTGTTTCCGGAGAAATTTGTGGATTTAGTTTCAGTTCGTCGAAGAGATTTCCCGGTGCTGCAGAAAGCAACGCAAACGTAAGCACCGACACTCCGAACAGGAGCACCAGGCCGTGCAGTACTCGCCTTGCGACTCGCAACATTGGATATTGCCCTAAAAGTGGACGTTTTAAGTCTGGCTTGCGGCGAAACGGCGGGCAATCCTCAGGAAACCGTTTGTAGATTGGAGGCTATTAACTCTGTGGGCAAAGGCTGTGAAACCAGGCGCCCCGCTTCCAGCACTGCGATTTCGCCGGCCATTGCTTTGGCCATGCGAAGGTCGTGCGTGATGTACAGGTAGGCCAACCCCTGCCGTTCCTGCAGCTCGAAAAGCAAATTGGCGATTTGCGACTGTGCGGAAAGGTCCAGCGACGAGAGCGCTTCATCGAGGATCAATAATTTGGGCTGGAGTACCAATGCACGGGCAATCGCTACCCGCTGGCGCTGGCCTCCGCTCAGCTCGCGCGGGCGGCGGCTGTGCCAGCCGTGCGCAAGTTCCACTTGATTGAGGGCGTCGGCAACGCGACTTGTCCGCTCGGCGCGGCCCATCATCGGCTCATGAATTGTTAGCGGTTCGCCAACGATTTGTTCCACTGTGAAACGCGGGTTCAATGCTGAAGCCGCGTCTTGAAAAATCAGATGAATTTTCCTGCGGACCGGGCTCAGTGCGATCGCGTCCATGGCGCAGAGGTCGTTGCCTTCAAAAAATATCTGCCCAGAGCTCGGTGTTTCCAGCCGAACCAGACATCGCGCCAGGCTGGATTTTCCCGAGCCGGACGGTCCCACCAGCGCTAGAGTTTCGCCTGCGCGCAGTTCGAACGAGATTCCGCGCAACGCAAGCGTTGCGATGCTTTCTGCCGCAAACGCGCGGCGCTTTGCGTACGCCAGAGATAAATTGTGGACGCGCAGTAACGGTGGCAAATCGGTTTTCGTTGGGCGCGCGTCAGCGATCATATAAAAAGCACTCCACGCGACTATCGTTCCCGGTTTCTGAATTCGGCTGGGCTTGCGGTTTCACACTTGTCCAGCCGCTCGAGGCAACGCGGCGAAAAAGTACAACCTGCATGCAATCTACGTGGATCGGGTGGAGCGCCGACGATGGTCGGCAGCCTCAGTCCGCGCGTTCGCGATGCATTTTCGGTCGGCAGGCAGGCCAACAGTCCTTGCGACATAGGGATGCTGCGGATTCGCAAACAGCTGATTTGCGGCGGCTTCCTCCACGATTCTTCCTGCATACATCACGCATACGCGATCTGCTAGGCCTCGCAGAATCGTCGGATCATGCGTGATCAGCAACAGAGACATCTTTCGTTCCGACTGCAACTCACGAAATAAATTCAGAATGTCGGCTTCCGTCGCAGAGTCCAACGAAGCAGTCGGCTCATCCGCGATGATGATCGATGGTTTGCACGCCAGCGCTTGTCCAATCACCACACGCTGCTGCTGGCCTCCGCTGAGCTGATGCGGATAAGCGTCATACATTTTCCGCGTAGGACTGTCGGGTAATACGCGTTCCAGAATGGACGCGGCTTCGATACGACATTCGCGCCCACGCCGAGGGTAATGTGCGCGAAGCACCTCGGCGATTTGATCTCCAACCTTCATAACCGGGTTCAGCGCCAACCCCGGTTCCTGCGAAATCATGGCGATCCCCGCGCCACGGACGCGATTCATCTGTCTTTCCGAAAGCTGGATAAGATTCTTGCCAGCGAATTTCATGGTGCCAGCTACAATTTCCGCGTTCCGCGCCAACAATCGCATCACGCTTTTGGCTACCGTCGATTTCCCGCTGCCCGACTCCCCAAGAACTCCCAGCACTTCACCTTCTTGCAAATTGAAATGCACGCCGTTCAAGGCGTGCACCAGCACTCCGTCCGTTTCGCGAAAACGCACGCGCAGGTCTTCGACAGTGAGTAGCGCAGTCATGTAAATAATCGAGGTCCGACGGCAGGCTAGCGCGATAAAACGCCTGCGTCCACGGGACTAAGTTGCCTCTTTAAACACGCCGCGAGCCAGATCGTGGCAGCCAATCGGAGTGGAGCAAACGGGTGACCGCCCTACCTAATTCCCGGAGACCTACGGTGTTCCGCCGCTGGGGGCTTGACAGATTTGCCCGCTCGAAGGGTCATCCTGCCACGGGGCCATGCTGGGTGAAGAAACTAGTCCATGCTTTGAAACGATTCCCATCTTGGAATCACTACTCTACGTACCTCTACGTGTAACTCGACAAGCGTTCATCCCAACTTCGAGGCCTCTCCCATGGCTAAGTCCGCGACCGTTCGTGTACACCGCCGCCACGCGAACGCCAAAGTTGATCCCACCATTGCCGTTACCTTGTATCAGGAGGGCAAGAGCCTACGCGCCATCGCCAGGGAATTGGGCGTTTCGCGCATGGCCGTCGCCCGCGCCATCCACTACGCAAACATTTCTTCACCTCCTAAGAACCTCACCGTTCCGTCGTAAAGTTGTTGGGACATCGCACCGCCGGTGCCCTCGCAACCTAGACATCCCTGCGCAACGCCTATATTCTTGATTTTCATCAGGCGCTTCCCGCAAGGAGCTCACGTTGCAAAAGTTTTTGGCCAACGATGCCTATAACTATCCCTCGGCAACTACGCGGTTTTTTCGTGGTCTAAGCGCCTTGAGCCTGAATTCCTTTCGCGTGTTTCTTCGCAAGGGGCCTGCCGCCACGCAAAGTTTTGTGGCCAGTTGCCACCATGTGCATGCCGGCTACGGCATGCCGAAGAGTTGGGCCACCTTGCCGTGGCGAGAAAATCTGGCCGTTCCAAAACGCGGCATCGGCGAACTTTTTCCGGAAATTGATTTCACGGATTGTCCCAGCCTGGTTTTTCCCATCTCGCGAGATTTAGGCATTTCCACGGAGGAATTGGCAATTCTTTGCCGCGTCGCTAGCCACGTTAAGCCTCGTCGCGTGATCGAATTTGGTACCGCGGAAGGCCGCACGGCCGTGAATCTCGCCAGGCACCTTGCGGACGAAGGTGAAGTCGTCACGCTGGACTTCTCTCCCATTGTCGGGCAGAACGATGTTGGCTTTTTTTACTGGAATCACCCTGCCAAAGCCAAAATCAAACAAGTCTCCTGCAGTGTCATCGAATGGGATTCGCGCCCATATGAAAATTCCGCAGAAATTGTTTTTTGCGACGCGTGCGACCTCATGCCCGGGCTGGCAGCTGAACTTTTTCAGGCCATCACGACTCTCAAACCTGGCGGAGTTATCTTCCGGCATGACTACGGCTCCGTCGCCGGCACCACGCTTTTCTGGAACTGGGTGGCCACCAAGCTGCCCGTCTTTCACATCGAAGGAACCACGTTGCTTTGCCTTCGCCTCAACAATCCGGAGGTCTTCCAAAAGGCGCAAAGTCTTCTGAACGACCCCATTCTCAAAGAGAGTGTGAAGATACCTGCAGCAGGGTAGGGAAGTAGCCGCCAACATGCCGTCTGAGGAACAACTGGAAGAAACCTTCCTCGCCATTTGGCGGCAGGCCTTGCTCGAAGGGAAAAAAGTAGTCGCTGTCGCGGACGATACGTTTTCTGTCTTGGTCACGCCAAAACAAAAATTAAAACAGATCAATTTTCAATTGGATGGCCGCAATTTTCGCGGCCTCGAACAAAATCCTGATACAAGATCGCGCTGGGCTGCCATGGCGCGCAGCGGACAAAAGGTCATGCAATTCTTGGAGGATGGCCGCTATGTTGCGGTGGTTGCCGACGGGAAATTCATTCCTTACAAACGCGCTTAGCCGGCGAGCGGATTTCTGCGCCGTCGCGCGCTGTGCTATTTTCTGTGCCAACAGAATAAAACCCGCCACCGCAAGCACATTTAAGATTGCCTTTCCGACGATGTCCACGCGTGGCCACCAACTGCTGCCCAAAAATCCACATGCCATGCACACCAGAGTCGCGCCAAAACATAACGCCCACCGATGCATATCGCTCCAGCCTGGAGTAGCCGCGAGACCACGAACAACGACGAATGCCAGCACCGCCCACGCAGTTCCAGCTGTCAACGGGATCCAGACCGCCCAATCGCGTCCGGGTCCAAAAATCAACGCCATCAAGGCGTACCAAGGAACAAAAAACACTAAGGCGACCAAGAATATCGCCCACGGCGGCAGCGGGGAGCGCTCCCGTGCAGCTTCCGCATCCGTCTTCCGCACATTTCGCGCGCCATATGCCGCGAGCACGCACAAAATAATCATTCCCAAACCGCTCAGAGTCGCCGTCGTCGGCACCGGATAATAAGGAACATGAAACACATTGGGCCGTACGATGCGTATCCAGAGAAACCACGCCAGAAAAGAGCCCAGCACGAACGCCACACTGGCAATGACGATCCCGCCAGTATTTAGCCAAGGACGCTCTCGCCGCTTCCAAAAAATTAACTCAGTGACCTGCACCGGCACCAGCACCACCATCACGCTCTCGTACACCAAAAAATACAAAAGCCACACCAGATTCACGCCCCACATACGTCCGTAAACCGCGTTAGCTCCGGGGAAGGGCAGCGGCGCCACCGACGTCTGCTGAATAATAAATTCCTCTGCGATCGAAAGCCCCAGGCCCATCAACAGCATGCTCGTCCAACCGCCTCCCCATCGCCGCACCACCTCGCGGATCAGCAGCGCCCCGCAACCCCACACCATCATCTCCGGCACTAGCACAAAAATCACACTCACGCGTGTAGCGCCGCTCAGCACTTCCGCGATGCCCGGTGCCAAGACGATCAAGGTAAATATCGGCGCCAGCCGCTGCCAGCGTGATTCTGCCGCTCTTTCCAACGAATGGTCCTGCGCGCTACTCATGATTGTTACCGCCCCTTCTTCCCACCGACCTGTCGCTTTTCCGATTTTCTGCCGGCGCGTATTCCTCGAAAAATCTCCTGCAAATCCCAGCTCAGTCGCCCGGACCGCAACTCCTCCGCCAACCCACGTACCCAGGCAAGTTCCGCGCGGCGCGTTGCCAATAAATATTCGGTCTCGATCAGGTGAATGCGCTCTGTCCGCGTCAGCGCCACTTTCATCCGCGCTTCCAACTCCTTTATTTCAGCTTTCAAATGCGCGATGCGCTCTGCGAGCCGTGCCTCCGCGTCCTCTGGCGTCAGAAACACCAAGAAGCTAATCGCCGCCATAAACTCCGAGCGCTCCTGGCGCGGCACGCCAATCATTTGTCGCAAACTGCGCACCAGCTCTTGCCGCCCTCCGGGCCGAATGCGGTAGATAGTACGTTCCGGCCGTCGGCCCTCGCGACGGCTACCCGTCGATTCGATTAGCTCCGCCACCAGCAATCGTCGTATCGCGTGATACGCAGAGCCACGCTTTAGCACCAGTAGCTCATCCTTGTGCCGCTCGCGCAACAAGCGCAGCATCTCGTACGGGTGCATAGCTCGTTCCCGCAACAACGCCAGAATCGCAATTTCCCAAAGCCCTAAAGGTGTGTCCATATAGTTCAACTGAACTATCTCAAATAAACTAGTGCGGTTCAAGCGTTTGGTAGCACAGGCATTCCTGCCTGTGCACGTAGCCGCTCGCACCGGGCATCCACGAAGTGCAAGCGCTACCCTCACCAAGATGTAATCTGTTGATCCCTACAAAGAAGTCAGGGGCAGAGACTACGTCAGCTATTCTTTCCCCAGCGTGCTAGCCACGCCAAACGTCCCGTCCACCACTTCCACAAAATTTCTCTCTTCGCGCAAAATAAATCTCTTCTCCGCCGCGAACGCAAAATTCTGCAACGCCTCCGGATCCGCCTTCAACCGCGCCTTGTATCGCTCATAAGCCGCGAGACTATCGAACGCAATCAGTCCCCACCCGATATCATTCGTTCCCTCATAAGGCAAAAAATATCCCACCAGGTGCCCGCCGCACCGCGGAATAACCTTTCCCCAATTTTCCGCATACTTCTTGAACGCCTCACGCTGAAACGGATCGATCTGATATCGGATAAAACAGGTAATCGTCATGGTTTTCCCCTCGCCAGAAGTTTTTCCAAACGCCTCGCCGCCCAGCTTGATTCCCAACGCCGCGCACAATACCGCCAGATATCCAATCGCTCGCCTTCGGTCGATACGCATCATCGGAATCTCGTCGCCGCTCATGCTATCCACAATCTAGTCCTTTCCTCGCAACCATACTTCGTTTATCATCGAACTATGGTTGCAACCCCCGCACACGCTCGCGTTCCCTCTACCAGCAACGACCTCGCCGTCTCCCAAATCGCCGCGGCTATCGGCGAACCCGCCCGCGCCCGCATCCTCTTCGCCTTGATGGATGACCGCGCCCGCTCCAGCACCGAACTGGCAGCCCTCGCCGGCGTGAGCCCGTCCACTGCCAGCGCCCATCTGCATCGCCTGACCGCCGAACATCTTATAAAAGTCTTGCAACAGGGAAAGCATCGTTATTACAGCCTCAACGGCAAACCCGTCGCGGTCGCGCTAGAGGCCCTCAGCGTTCTGTCCACCGCCGCTGCTCCAAATTTTCATCCGAGCACTCCCACGTACCTTCGCGCGGCGCGCACTTGTTATGACCATCTCGCCGGCACTCTGGGTGTCGCGCTCCATGATCGGCTTACCAAATCCCTCGGCTGGCTTGTCACTGACAACGCCGACGGCGGCGGGGCCGCCAAAAACTCCTATCGCCCCACCGCCAAAGGCCGCGTAGCGCTCCAAGAGCTTGACATCGACGTCGACCAACTCCTCCAGCTGCGTCGCCGCTTCGCCTCGCCGTGCCTCGATTGGAGCGAACGCCGTCCGCACCTCGCAGGATCCTTGGCCGCCGCCCTGTTGCAGCAGGCCCTCAAAAGAAAATGGCTGTCCCGAGAACCAGACAGCCGCTCATTGATTGTGACCGCCCTGGGCCGCCGAGAATTGCAATCCCGCCTCGGTCTGGAATTTACGTCGCAACAAAAGCACTTCTAATATCCCCGACAAAATCCACAATAAATCGACCTGCCACCTGCAGCGCCTCGCCGGTTCGTCCACAAAAAACACTGAAGTATCCACTTGACAATTAAATCGGCCTTCTGTAATACTGAAGCCGTTGCTTCACTAATTAAAGGAAAGGATTTTAACCATGTCATCTCCAACCATCGTTCACAGCACCTTCGTCATCGAACGCAGCTACCCCGCGAAACCAGAGCGCGTCTTTGCCGCCTTCGCCGACCCATCTAAGAAACGCCAGTGGTTTGCCACCAGCGACCACCACGACCTTGAAGAATTCTCATCGGATTTCAAAGTGGGCGGCGCCGAGCGCGCCCGCTATCGCTTCAATGCCAACTCGCCTTTCCCCGGCGTCGAACTCGCTAACGATGGCACCTATCAGGACATCGTCCCCAATCGCCGCATCGTGACCGCCTCCAGCATGGCCATGGCCGGCCACATTTTCTCCAGCTCACTCGTCACCATCGAACTCTTGCCAACCGCCGAAGGTACCGACCTGATTTGCACCCATCAGGGCGCCTTCTTCGAAAACTCCGACGGCCCCGAACGCCGCGAAGGCGGCTGGCGCAAACTCCTCGATAGCTTGGGCAATAGCCTGGTCGCCAAGTAACTGACGCCAGTTTTCGACGAGATCAGGAGGCCGGGGCTTCAGGTCACCCAGAGAAACGAAGAGCCCCGGTGCACCGGACCAAACAACAGGGCCTTAGCCTGAAGCCATGGAGGACGTGCCCAATTTTCAAACGCAGCGCCGAGGAATAAAAATGCCCAAGTCGCAAATCAAAATCGACCAGGTCTTCCACGCCCTCGGCGATCCTACCCGTCGCGCCATACTCGAAAAACTCAGCGAAGCCCCGACTTCGGTTACCAATCTGGCCGGCCCACTTAACATCACTCCCACGGCAGTGATCCAGCACCTGCAAATCCTCGAAGAAAGCGGCCTGGTGCACACCGAAAAGCTCGGTCGAGTCCGCACCTGCCGCCTGGAAACCACCGGTATCGACGTCGCCCAAAAATGGCTTACCGCTCGCCGCACCATCTGGGATCGCCGTCTGGACAAACTGGCTACATTTCTGGCCGACGAAGAAAAAAATAGGAGCTCATCGTGACCACACCATCCGTCACACTACAGGCCATCACACGGCAGGCCGTTCCAATAGTTGTCAAAGTCCTACTGAAACTCTCTATCACAATTCTTATCGCCGGCCCAGCAACTTTTCCACGCGGATGGGCGCTCCGTCTTTTCACTGACCTAACCATTCAGCTTTTACGCCACTTGCCCGTGTTAGTGGGGCTAGCAAATGTCTGGCGTTTGTCCTACGAATTGCCGTGGCACACTTTCGCCGCTGCAATCAACTTCCTTGCAAACTGACTAGCCCTGTTCAAATTGAGCCCTCCCAAAACAAGCCTCGCGCCGCGCTCTTCTCGGTCATCCTCTCGGTCCACGGACCGTGGACCCGCCAATGGGCTCAGCCCGGTAGCACGACTACACAGGTTTAGCGCCCAGTTGTACGATGCTTTGTGCTCGCATCGCCCTTTCCCGTCGAGACGCGCGTTCTCGTCAAAATCTTTCACGACAACCAATATTTTGAAGCCAAAGGCAGCGTCGTCCACGTAACCCCGGCGTCGGGAATGTGTGTAGCCTTTCGCGAAATGAAGCCGCACTGCAAGAATTCCCTGCAGAAATGGATTCTCTCCGCCTTACACAATCACAACACCGAGGAAGCTTCTGCGTGGTAGGGTTTCACCGCATCGGAAACAAAGTAGGAGCCAATGGCGGCTCCGCAGCAATCTCGTTCAACGCCGGATACGTGGCTCGCAAAGGCTCCGGGACCGCCACTTTGGTATTTTTCAGAATACTGATCAGCTGCAACGCGTTCACAACTCCTTTTCCCAGATAGTGGTTGTTGGTCACCACGTACGTCCGCTTCGCCGTTGCGCGAATGTCTTCGACGCGCTCCACCCACGGCAGCAGCTCTTCTTCCGAATAAAGGTAGTTATAGCGCTCAAATGCTGGAATCGGGACGTCCTCGTTTTCCGGAAAGAAATCGTGACGCGTTTCTCCGCGATCTCGCGACCGGTCGCCGGCACGATGTTCCGACCACGCGTTCGCACGCGATCGCGCTTCGCGCGGTCCACCAGCCTCGAACCAGGTGTCGTAGCGTCGGCCGTGCAAACGCACGTATCCGACTTCCGAAGTAACTTCCGCGGAAGGTCCCAGCGAACGTCCGATCACGGGTTGGTCGATATTGCAGAATCCCGCGCGATGTTCTCGCAGCAGATCGAAGGTTTCCGGCGCGCGCCACGTCGCGTGACGAAATTCCACTACGAGCGGATAATCCCCAAAACGCTTCAGCAAGCTTTTCAAATGCACAAACGTCTCTTTGTTGCGCTGAAACGCGAAAGGGAATTGCAGCAGCACTGCTCCCAGTTTCCCCTGTTCGCGCAGCACATCGAATCCCAGCCGCACTTCACGCTCGTCCGCCACATCCGGAGAAGGATCGTGCGTGAATCGTTGCCACAATTTCGCGGTAAACAAGAATCGCGGATTCCCAGCGACCCGTTCAGTCCATTGTTCCGCCTGTTCGATGCGCAACGGCCGGTAGAACGAAGTGTTGATTTCGATCGTGTCAAAAAATTCTGCGAGGTATGTCGCTTCGTGGAATCCCTTCGGCCGCGGCGCAGGATAAACCACGCCGGTCCAATCCTTGTAGGCCCAGCCCGCAGGACCGATGCGCAAATCACTCTGGTCAGTGCGCCACCCGCCACTGCCATTCTTCTGCGAACTGTTTTTCGGCGTCGCCATTGTGATCTGACAAGAATCGTTCGCTCACCCGCACGCTGTCAATCTCGTGAAGTCGCGGTGCGCAGTATTTGCAGTAGAGCGAGCATCGCAAAAATGCTTCCATTACATCGGAAAGATAATTCCTGTAGATCCATTCGTACCATTGCCGCGCACATTTCGTGGTGCTACGCTTCTCTCATGACCGGTGCCAGAGAATTCTCTGCGTCGCGTCCCATCGTAAATTCCCCCACAGGTGTGACTATGAAAATGTCGATCAGCTACAAGCACGTCCACGCGCATCAGCCCGTGGCAGCCGAAGTAGCGCACCACGTACAAAAACTAAATCGCCTGCTGAAAAGCTACGAGCCAGACTTGGTAGCGCTGCACGGCACGTTTTCGCAAAATTCGCACAAAGAGGAGCACTCTTTTTCCGTGAATCTCGCCCTGCCCACCGGCTCGCTGCACGCCACCGGCACCGCCGAAAATCCACTGGGCTGCTGCAAGCAAGCCTTCAGCGAACTGGAAGGCCAGCTCAAGAAACACCAGTCCATCCTGCGCAAAGATTATGAATGGAAACGCAAACGCGAAATGGATCGCCCATCCCTCGAATAGGCCCGGATTGAATCTGGCAAAAAACCTGGAGGAAATTAAGCGTTGTAAGTGCAGGATGCGAAACAAAAAACCGTCGATCACGAAAAAATGTCGCGCTTGCGGGCAACTGAACCCAACGCCCCGTCATGCTACAATATTTGGACTGCATGACAGGGGCGTAGCTCAGTGGTAGAGCAGAGGCCTTTTAAGCCTAAGGTCGTGGGTTCGATCCCCACCGCCCCTACCATCTATCTTTCTGATAGATGGACATTTAACAAAAACACGCGGGGGCAAAAAGGGGCAGATTGGGCCAATGATCCGGTTCTGTGTTTCTTTTTCAGCGGCACGGGTGACAACCGGACGCGTCAATTTCAGCCTTCAATCTATATTTCCTTGAACCCCGTTTCCGGGGAATGATCTGAAGGATTGCAAGTAGGTGAACGCGCAGCAAGTCGCTTTACCAATTGGTTGCAACCTAGATGTCTATAATCGATATGTAAATTACCTTGGTATCTGAAGGCTGCCGTGGTGTTTGTCGTCTCTCCGCCGCACTTGGGTGATGATGAGGTTGCCTCATGGCTAGGGTTTACGGGCAGCCTCTAACTTGGGCAGTTTCGAAGCGGAGCAAATGCCGTCAATTTCTTGGTGAAGGAAGAAACGCCGGAGCTCTCTCGAGCACTATGAATACGTCGGGACCAATTCTGCAGAGAGCTTATTGGGTCCTCAAAGTTTGGTTCCGTTTCTAACTATTACATTGCTTCCCGTAAAGCAGAATGGTGCACTGGACGAAGGAGGACGTACGATGCCTACGCTCCGGGTAACAGGCAACGACTGCAATCCCCCCTACCACCAGGATTATCAATAGCGGAGCCATCGGTGAACACTTGTATCGCACGATGATTCAGGCCCATTCCTTATTTTTTGGCTGCCCGACTTGTTAGCGAAGCACAACCACCATCACGAAGTCGGTAAGCACAAGTCCTGTCTGAATCGATGCGATTGCGGCCAGACAAAATCGACTGGTTTCACAATCGCTAAATCCAAGATTATTGAACCGAGGTCCGAAAAGTTCTGTAGTGGGATTGCATCCATTTCGATGGGGATCCTCCCTTGCAACGTAGGTCTAGAAGTTCGCGCAACTGACCGTCACACAGGGTTAAGATAATTTTTCGCGCGCTTGCAGAGTCGTTCCATACCGAGAATATTTTCCTAACTATGTTCTCGCCGGGAGGTCGTCGAGTTACAATAATTCCCATCCTTCCGATTCTGTCACCCAAATAAGTTGCAGTCTGATTAATCTCAGGCATTCCCAGTTCGTCCATATTTTTGGTTTCAAACATTACGATGACTCCGTCATGGGATGTTCGGACATAATCCCAAAAAGATTCGTCAGAATCGTTCGTAAAAATGATATCCCGTCGCTCCGTACCATCAATTGTACGAACTTCCGGAGTTCCGTCTATCAGCTCGGGATTGAATAGAAAGTTCAAGATTTCTAAGACAAGCTTTTGGTAGGCTCCAGCTTCTTCGCGTCCCGGTCTTATGGCCGCCAGTTTTGCCTTGAGTACTTCAGCTTCTTTGCAAACATCGCCGTCCATGTAGTCCAGAGCCGGCCGGGCCTCAGCTGCTTGTCGTTCGCGAGCCTTAACGTAGCGTTCTACTACGGTCAGGTCGCTTCGCGTGACTGTGACGACTTGTGGCTTGGACTTTGAGGTCGGAGTGTTCTCTGTGGCGTTGCTGGCGGGTGATGACTGACGGTACGCCTGACGTTTGGCTGCCAAGTAGGCCTTGAATTCAGTCCGAAAGAAATCATCATAGTTTATCCAGGGCAATGTCCTGACAATCCTGCGAGGAACCAAGAGAATTGGAGCGCCATCAACAGGGCTGACCGGGAGATCTGTATAAGAATCTATCCACTCTCGGTTCACGGCATCGTAGATATGCTCAACTGGAACGCCGGACTTCAGTGGAATGCTCCAAATCGCGCATTGCCGTTGGGTATATTCGATTAAAAAGCTCTTGAGAATATTGGCAGCAATGTCGCTGACGCGGTCTGCACCAATCCCAGCTGACAACAATTGCATTTCTTCGATGTGGCGTATTCCTCTTTCTTGTAGATTTGGCGAACCAAGGACTGTGTCTACAATTAGTCCCGCCAGATACGTTCCGACGCCCGAGCCTCGCTTCCCACCAACCGTGTACCCCATTCCAATTGCAGAGACTTCAGGAAAATCGAATATGCGCTTTGCCTCACCTCGCTTATTTTGTCGAACCGCTGCAATGCCGAGATGGAACGCACCCAATAGTTGAGAGTGCATTTTGCGATATTCCGGGTCTCGACTCTTGTAGAGCAGGAAAGGGTCGATGCCGACTGGAATATCGACACCAAGCCTGGGAATAACAAAATCGACGTCATACTGCGAGATTCCTTTTATTAAGGGAGTTCGAGGGTCTATGGTGGTCATTCTTGCTCATCCTCATCGTCCTCCTCAGCATCAGTCAAATCAATATCAGGAAGTGTTAAATCATCTAGTGGCGATTCATCGTCGCTTTCTTCTTCATCGTCAACGCTGCCGCTAAGCGTGTTTATGTAGTCCTTTAGTTTCGCAGAATCCAAACGTTCAAAATCGAAATAGGTGTCGGAGGAGTCGCTATATTCCTCAAAGCACAAGCTGCTAATGGAACCGTCAGTGTAGATTGCGAGTGCTTCCTTAGTCGGAAATTCCTTTTCTTCGACACTAGCTTCCTCGTCCTCAAGCACGTACTCCAGAGCGCCAATCACCGTATTACAAATTCTCAGTTTGGTTTGCGTCGACTTGATACGTTCATTTTGCTTTTCTTTGTGTCTCTGCAGGCAATGTTTCACAGAACCCGTGACAACAAGGATGTCTGGGTATGTTGGTTCATCTCCTGCGGGCACGAATTCCTTAATTCTGTCCATGTGAATATCTTCTTTAACTTTTATCAGCTTCTTTGCGTCGCTAATAATGTCGTTGGCGGTTTGCCTTACCAATGGACTGGCCGACAACGGCGTTCTACCTTTGGCCAGCTTATTTATTTCTAGGTAAAAACCGTCAGAATGGTCCATCAGTTCTTTGGAAAGGCGGAAGTTTTCTTGTTCGATCTTCAAAGCTTTCACTAGTTGTGTATGTACAGCTTGCGCTTCGACTAGCTGCTCACTTCGTTTTTCGAGGTTTTGCACTTTCTTGCGGTTTCTGCCTTTGCTGGATTCGCTTTGGGAATTGGATTCAGTCATTGCAAGCTCCCGTCTTGACTCGATTCTGCTAGCTATGGAGCTAGTATATAGTTCATTAAGTGCCGTTAGAAATGTAGGAGGACCGCAAAATGCCCCGCTGCTTATTCTGTGAAAAAGACTTTACCAAACTCTCCAACGAACATGTTTTCCCGGCAGCGCTTGGGGGCAACCTCGAGCTTAGAGACGGTGTATGCGAAAAATGCAACAACGACTTCTCTAAATTTGAATCGCCCGTCGCCAAAGAGCTTGTCCCAATCAGACTGCTACTTAAAATACCAGACCGCGACGGCGAGATTCCTGAAGCGGATGCCATCGCGAAAACGAAAGGCAAAGAATACGTAGCAAAGGCTCAACCTGACGGGAACGTGCGACTTCGACCGATTGTGACAGCTGTTAAAGGAGGAGACGGTTCTAAGGAAATTCATTTTCAGTTCGCCACGGAGGCCCAGATTGAAAAGCTACGCCGCGATGCCGAGGCAGGAAAGTTTCAACTGTTGGAATCCGAACCTAGCCCATCCGAAGAGGCGGAAGTAGAAGTAAGCGGTGACCTCCGCGTGATTGGGTCAATTGACGGACTCCGAACTGCGGCAAAAATCGCTTTTATAGGGTTGGCGTTCTGTGGCGGTTCAGTGTTCGCTGCCAGCGAGGCGTTCGAAGCCGTTCGAGAGTTTATCCGCTCCGGGAAAGGGACTTCTCCATCGCGACTTTTTATCCATGAGACATTTCTAGCCTCGGTGGAGATGGGACCTCATCAACACGCTATCATCCTAGCTGGTAGAAACGACAGGCATCGGGTCGATGCAATTGTTAGACTCTTTGGAGGGCTATCCTACTTCGTGATTCTTTCCGACAGATATGAGGGCGCCGATTTCCTTCACACTTTGGTTTGCGACGCACAACGCGGTGAAGTTAACGGTATGCTGTTTTCTGTTGTCGAAGCTGAACTCCTACAGACTGAGGACGTCTACAACAGCAAAGAGACGGTTTGGGATGACCTACCGGCGTCGGGGGCATGGTTTCTTAATTTCCTCGATGGCAGGATTAAGCAGCTCCTCGCGCAAAAAGCCGAAGAGAAAAAACCCGAAAGCAAACCTGAGGCAAAATGAGCAGAGGTTAGAGCCTTCGTGGTCTCATGAAAGAGGGGTCGGGCCGGGGCCGATGATGAATCGGCGTGGAATGCTTATTCACCGTTGTAAGTGAATGTTTGTAGCGTTTGTAACGGTTGTCTCGGTAGGTCGGTCGCAACACCACTGTTTACAGGACTTTGGAGTGATGGGTTAATTTTCGATCCCCACCGCCCCTACCAACCGTGTTCCTGATGGATGGACACTTAACAAAAATACGCGGGGGCAAAAAGGGGCGGTGTCTTTCCCTTGAGTGCCGCGTGTGATGCCACCAAAACAAGAAGGCCCGGGATCCGGGTTCCGAACCTCAGAACTCACAAATTGGTTGCAGGGGGCAGATTTGAACTGACAACCTTCGGGTTATGAGCCGGATAAAACACTAGCCCGTCTTTGCTTCTCAATGACTTGCGTATGTGTTGATCGACCCGGGTGTTCTTCGGTAGTTTGTTCCCAATTTGTTCTCGATTTGTTCCCAGCTAGGTGGCACAACTTTTTGGACACCGTTTCCACCTTTTAGACTGCGGCCAGCCTATGAAGTTGAGCTGCCTTCAGCGTCGCAAGGCAGTGCTTCAACAATTTCGATACGCAAGCATGTAAATGCGGCGTCGATTCCAAAGGATGGCTCGAAGTCGACCGCGAAGTATGGCGTAGGTCCTTCCTCTCGTGTCTTTTGCTCGATTCCCAATCCGAAAATGGCGTTTTGATGGTTGAACCCTTCCATCTTGAAATTGTCCACGTCGTAGAATCTCAATGTGGCGAGAGTATGTTTTGTTGAGACGTAGTAGCCCTTCTGATCAACATCATTTGTCATGAGCCATAAATGAATCTTTACTGTTAAACAGGGGAATTCATAGACCTTAGCATTCGTGTCTATGTGGCCTCGCTGAAAGTGGAGTTCATGCACCTCAGCGTCGTGAAACGACGGCCAGCCGCCGAAGATCGCCGTCAGCTTTTCGCTTCCGATAATTAGTGGAGCAATTTCCGACATTCCGAGTCCTCCCAAAAAACTACAAGCGTTTTCGACGAGATTTACACTTCCGTCGCTAACCTTGCGGAAATAACCGCGCAATGTAATCGGGATGTGTTTCACCTCAGTGTAGCGTGGTTTGGTTTTCCAACAACCTGAGCGACAACTGGGAACCTGCAGCACTTCCTGGTCTATCAGGGTTGGCTACGTTGTTTGTGGGTTTCCTTATTTGCTAAGATACGGCCACTTAACCCAGCCAAGAAGCTTGTTAAGTGGAGCATCGAATGCCGAAGCCTACGCCTGATGACCTTGAGGCGGTGCGAGTTATCGCAACCGCCCTGAAGGACTTTAACTCGGATGACCAAGAAAGAATCTTGCGTTGGGCACGCGAGAAACTGAGGCTGAATGTTGCGCCGGCGATGCCTGCACCCCCGCAGCCCGAGGTGCGCATCCCGCCTAACGTTCACCAGCAGACGCCGCCGCGATCGTCTGAGGCACCTGAAGCCCAACCAGCGTCTGCAAAAGACTTGAAGACTTTTGTAAAGGCAAAAAGCCCGAAGAGCGATGTGCAGTACGCTGCGACCGTCGCTTACTTTTACCGTTTTGAAGCACCAGTCTCTGACAGAAAAGATGAGATAGACGCTGGCATCCTTCTAAACTCCTGCAGGCTTGCCGACTGGAGTCGCCCACCAAAACCCGGACAGACTCTGCTAAACGCGAAGGGGCAGGGACTCTTAGACAGTGGTAGTGAAGCAGGTAAGTTCGTCATCAACAGCGTTGGGGAAAATCTTGTTGCCATGTCACTCCCTCCTCAGTCAAACAGCGGCTCTTCAAAGAAACCCAAGAAGCCGAAGTCCAAGCTAGCACGCAGCAAAAAGTGAGCAGTCGTGAACGAAGCGGACGAAGCACTCTATCAGGCAATCAACGAAGCAGAGCGCGTCCGCTCGTCCGTGCGCAAGAAACGTACAGTGCAAGTAAAAGGCTTGGAGTGCGACACCATACGCGCCACCGCTCACACGTGGTTTCAGAACCATCGCCTTAAGCTTGTGGGTATTTTCTCGGATACCGATTTGCAGCCACTGGACAAAGAATATCAATGGGTCGTAGAGGCGAGCCACCGAAGCGCTGCACGCGCTGGCTACGACAGCAGATGGAAGGAAATCAAAGCAAAACTTGTCCAACTTCGCGCTGGGAATGTGGTCAAGCTGGCAGGAGCAACAAAAACGAATGACCTTCCACCCGACTTTTCAAAGCTTATTTCGGACCCTGCGATGCAGGGCATTCTCCAACGGCGATGGACCGAGTGCGTAGTTTGTATCACCCAAGGTGCGCCGTTAGCTGCGACAGTGATGATAGGCGGTCTCATCGAAGGCCTGCTACTCGCCCGAGTCAACCGGGAACTGAACAAGAAGCCGATCTTCACGGCGGCGGCCGCCCCCAAAGAGAGAGTAACATTCAATCCTCTGCCCCTGAAAGAATGGACCCTTCAGGACTACATCGGTGTTGCGCACGAACTGAAGTGGATTAGTGTTGCGGCAAAAGATGTTGGAGTGGTTCTTCGCGACTATCGCAACTACATTCATCCACAGAAAGAACTCTCACACAACGTTTCACTGAGCACAGATGACGCAGTGATTCTCTGGGAAATCGGCAAAACCATTTCGAGGCAACTTCTCAAATGAAGACATGCGTCTGCGGGACGTTGGTGTGGCCTTTCAACAAAGCGCCGGACCACTCCTGATTCTGCCTAAAAATGGGGGGAACCTGAGAAACGCTGCGAATTCAGAAACAAAGCCAGACTGGAACAAAGTGTTGGAGCACCAATGGGGCCGGGCCTTAGTGCATGAAAG
Organism: uncultured Acidobacteriota bacterium; assembly: GCA_963786485.1. GTDB lineage: Bacteria > Acidobacteriota > Terriglobia > Acidiferrales > UBA7541 > Acidiferrum. The sequence goes on along the minus strand of CAWAZN010000022.1, from coordinate 32,713 downwards.
CGGTCATGCGCTTGCAGCCATATTGCATGGAATCCCTTGCTACGGCATCTTCTGGCAGAAGAGCGCGAACAAGTTTTGCGCTCTCTCACCAGCCCCTACTGAATACAGCCGAAAGGATTTCATTTTTCTCGCTGCTGGTAGTGCAGCCGAGGTCGTAGTCTATGGCCCTCCATACGACGAGGGTGGGGCTAATGCTGACAAGACCGAATTCACGCGCGGCGACGCGCCAAAATACGCCGAGGCGGTCGCGGAGGCGCAGGAACTCCTTTTGCAAAACAAGCGAACGTTAAAGCGCTTAGTGTCGATGCTCAAATCTACGTGTCTTCGTGTTGACCTAAACATAGCGAATTTGGTTGAGCGGGGAATGGACGGAACTGAGGAGAAATTTGGGGAGTTGATGTCGGAAGCCGAATTGCGTGAAGCTGTGGCGCGAAAATAGGCGTGCGCCCACCGTGGAAAGTTAAAAGTGGCCAATTGGGCTAACGAATCAACTCAATCGGGGATCTCGCAGTCTACTCCGTGTTTGGAGTACCTTCATCTAGTTCGATCTGCGGTTCCTCGACTTCGTCCCCGCTTTTCTGCGGTGGTCCAAACAGGTGCCAAGCCTCGCGATATTTCTCCGTCCAGTTCGCGCCGTATATTGCGTGGCCCTCGCCGAACACCTTGGTGTAGTCGGGAAGGAATCGTCTTACTTTTGAATCTTTGTGCGCTTGCCCTTTCTTACCGGGTGTCTTCAACCAGTGTTGATGGGATTCTCGAACTGCCGAAGCAACAACTGCACTCGGAACAACAAGAGTTCGAGGGAGATCGGCAAATCCGTCCCCAAAATCCACAAAGCAGTAGAACAAGAAGTCCGAAGTGAGTTGCTCGTGCTTGGGCTTCATGTGCCAACCCTTATCGGACCCGATGTTGCGTCTCGTCTTGACCTGGATTGCCGTTAGGCGGTGACCCCCTACATCGGTGATGAGGAAAGGCTGGCGGCGCACGCCGCGTTTACGCTGGCGAGTTATATTCTGGAAGCGTTACGCGGTAACAGTGGCGGTAAGAGCTAGATAAGGCTTCCGTCAAAGAACGGATTCAAGTCAATCGGCCTGGACTCCGGGTCGCCCGCCTTAAGTATTTCCATTGCTGTCACGAGTTCCTCGCGATGAGCTTTGAAACGTCTATATAAGGCAAGAGTTTCATCCTTCACCGAATACGGAGCCTCAGCATCGAGCTGCTGAATAAACTGCACGTCTGCTAGTTCGAGTGGGCTGATGGCGGCGGCGGCTCTCTCAGCCAAAAATTGGTCAACCGTCCGCTCGCCGTGGATAAGAATCGCAATTTTCTTAGCGACCGCTCGGGCCTCTCGCTCAGCAGGCATGTCCGCCCACTGGAAGTTCGTACTTTCTAAGAGGGGTTTGGGAAGCTGCTTAAAAACGTTACTGGCTGTGAGAAGGTCGGGAACAGTCTCATACTGAATGACATGTTGCAACTCGTGAGCAAGCGTCATCGTTAGACCAACGGAACTCTCGCAGGTGCTGCCGTACAGATAGACCACATGGTCGAAGAGCCGCCTGTACCAAAATTGTTTCGGGTCATCAAAGAAAATCTGCTCCGTTACGTATTCCGGCCACCCTGCGAATGCGGCTTGATCGCTCAGGGGGCGATGGAAGCCCCTATTGGCTTGTCCTAACAGGCGTTTAAATTCAAGGCAATCTTCATCATCGAAAAAACAGAGGAGCCGAGTGTCCGGCAGGTCCTTCACCAGACTTAAGACTTGCCGAACCTGTGTTTCTCTTGTTTCTCTGATTTTCGGGTCGGACGACTTAATGCAGACAGTGGGCAGTGACATGGGCGTCGACTTAGGTGAACCGATCAATTCTTCCCAGTAGGTTTACCAGTACCGCTCCCATTGGAACTTCCTCCCGACGACACAGGGGCACTCGGCTGGCTGGCCGGAACAGCAGGTGGAACCGGCGTGATGTTGACGGGTTGTCGTCCACGATCTTCCGTGCCAGAAACAGGAGTCATCGCTACGGGTGCCCTTCCCTCTGAGAAGAGTGTCACGGGTATGGGTCCCCGAGCTTTTTGAAGGTCGGTTGGAACAGGAGTAATGGAGATGGGTGATCTCGCGTCCTTGGTGTACGTTTTCTCGTCGCTCAATGTCGTCCTCCTCACTCAGTGAAGGTTCTTGATGCAGAAGGCAACTGTACAGATTATACCAGCGAAGAAGAACAAGCCCGCTGTCCACGTGGACCACTCCAGTGCTTTTTCAGCACGGCTTTTCCTCGTCAGGTATTCATCGTTTTTCTTGATGTAGTACTCGTGAAGATAGTCCAGGTGCTTTTTCAAGGCGATCACGCTGAGACGAAACGACAGCACGGTCAGCACTACGCAAGCAGCCAGACAGATCCAAGAAGTGAAGAGAACCGGATGCCACACGGCAGTGGGAAAATGGACGATGTCTTTGATGAATCCGACCGACAGTCCCAAAGCAGCACTGGAAACCGCCAGCAAGTTTTTATCGAAATCGTCCGTTGAACTTTGAATGTCCTGCCACGCCTGCTTTAGATGAGCGTCGTACAACTCCCGTCGTCGCTTATCGTCGTCCTCGCTCATACGGACCTCTCAACTCCTTTCGCGTCGCGTTCAATCGTTTCGACAATCCGTCTCGCATCCGCTACCGCATCGGCAATCGCGGCGACCTACCCGGGCGAGTTGCGTGGGACAGCCGCCAACTTTCTTGCGGCTAAGATAGACGCGGACACAGCAATGGTTGCGGACTTGCGAAAATCTTCCACGCGGCGACAATAACACAATTTTCATCGAGAGCGAAGACAAGGCGAAATGCTCATTCGGTGCTATACTGGCCGAAAACCCACGTACTCGATCTGGAAAGATTGAAAGGAAGGTCATCAATGAGCACGCTGGAACTGGAGCTTCTGAGAGCGAGCGAGCAGCCCAAGACCAACACCTTTGATTATGTGACAAGACTCATCTTGCCCGTGCTTTCGCTTGTGGCTCTGATCGCTACAAGGAACATTAAGCCCGCACTATCGTGGCCGTTGGGTATATTCGCAATCCTGTCATTCGTGGTGGGTTTGCATCAGCCCGTCATGAGTACTCTGCGTCGATGGGCTGAGAGCCGGAAAGATCGGCGGGCAGCACGTAAGGCGTTTCCTGAGTTGCGGAAGTTCGTCCACCGATTCGAATCGTTTTTAACCACGAGCCGTTCCGACACACTCCACTACATCGCTCAATCAGAGGTTTGTGAGGGTCACGGCCTGCGTTACAACGCGCTCGCGCTCCCTGAATTGTCGGTGTGGCATGGTTTTTGGAAAGATTTATCAGACCGGCTGGACCGCGTGGATGCAAAGCGTCAAGGAAATATCACAGAACTACGGCATGAACTCTCGGCCTTTTTTGACCTCGTAGGGACGTATAACAATCAATGTGTCTGGAGACTATTTGACGGGCTGCCGTCCAACGAAGTTCAAATCTTGACGCCTAAAGCGAAGAGTAGCTTGAATGCTTTTCAACAGCGTCTAGCGCACTTCCTTCGTGACTACACGAACTTTGCAACAGACCTTTCAGAATCGAGGCCCGCACTAAGCGGTATCCATTGTGGGTTTGCGGTCCCAAAGCCTCATAGCTAGAACTGTCGAATCATCGATTTCGATCAGGATGTTTGCAAACCTTGAGCGCGGCGAGAATTAAATGAACCCACTTCGACCCAGGTTCAAGAAGTGCATTTTTGTGGCAGCGGCAGTCATCATCCTCACGTTCGCCTGTATCGTTGTTTCCGTCACAGTAGTACCGGAGCGGCGAACGGCTGCGACTCATTTCATCCACCGCACTTGGACCACCGAAATCGAGGAGAACAGTACGTCGAATGTTGGGTTGCTTTTGGGTTCCCTCGCAGTCCCGATAGTGGCTGCCCTTCTAGGCGTTGCGAACTTCCGCTGGCGAAAAAAACTGTCATGGAGGGATGCGTTTCAGAATTCGGTCGAGCCTTCGGCCTTGCTTCTCATCGCTGTGATAATCATTTATGCCGGAGCGTTTCAATACTTCTTAGTGCGGAGCCTGTATAACGAGCATAAGGTTCTGGTAAACAGAAGCGTAGATTTAACAATGCGACTAGACAAAGCGAGCAAGGAAATCGAAGACCGAAAGCAGCACATCTATTTCCTTGACCCCGCGATAGGAAATCTCCGGTCGTTGCTGATGGACTTTGACATGTACCGTCACGCTCAAAAAGGCAGACCGTGTGTCATGTGGTTTACAGAACCTAGAAACTCTCGCACTCATCTCTCTGGCGAAGTGATGCAGTTTTCTCACGTCGTCTCCGATTGCTTCTCATTCGCTGCTCCAGCCACAAATCCAGACGATGAAAGAGATGCGCTGGACGGGATGGTTCCCGATGTCGTGGTGTTTCACATGGACAGGAATGACAAAGCAGCCAGAACCCTAGCGGACAACCTCGGGAGTCTGCTTCCGATTCAAGTCAGTTACGAACCGCTCCCGAAGAGAACAGAGCCTCGATACTCGTTAGGTCCGAACGCTAAAGCAGATGAGACCGTCGTTTGGCTGCAATTCGGCACGGATGTGAAGTGGAACAGCGAAAAATGGATGTCTAAAAAGGCGAACTGACTGTATGCGAGCCGAATCTTCACAAAAGCCGGGACGGAATGACCGATGCACATGTGGAGCAAACCGAAAATATAAAAAGTGCTGCGAGCGTGTCGAGAACGAAAGACAAGGAGGGCCGCAGCAATACGCGCACCTTTCTGTAAAACAGATAATTCTGAAGGAAATCGAAAGTTTCAAAGAAATATTTGGTGTCAAACTTAAGGACGATCAAGTTGAAGTACGGGAGAGAGTCACTGATTCAGATGTGCTTCTTTTCGTAGAACGAGTGAACAATCTTTGGGACAGCAAGCCGGACCTGATCTCATCGATGCCGACCAAAGCGGATTTGAAATTTCGCGCTCTGTATTTTGGAGACGCGGACATCTTAAGCACGGTCAACCTACTCGCCCGATATTCTCTCTATTGCGATCAAATTCTCATCATAGACCCGCTCGCCGTGTTTCACGGGATGAGCAAGACGTTCAAGCACTCTCCCTATATCGAGCCACAGGCTTGGGTTCGCCAGATCATCCGGGACGGCGTCTATCTTGCGTCGTTGGAAGGTTGGATTACCAACGGTTTGGTTTTCGCAACAGCGTTTCCGCTGTCGCTGTATCACCCTCAGAGAAAAAAGAACCGTCAACAGATGGAAGAAAGACTTGCGGCGAAGTCGTCAGAAGATTGGGATGAGCTTGTTCAAGACACAATCGAAGCCCAGTACTACTTGCGATTTACACCAGCCGAGCTTTTGACGATGGAACCTGAAGAATCGGAAATGAAATTAGCTCAAAGAGTGGCACAAGACGATACGTTCTGGAACCAGATTGAACCATACATGCAAGGCATCACGCGAAAGAAGGCAATTCAGACTTTTGAGCAAATGAAACGACGCAGGGAGGACATAAGGAAAACCATTGCACGGCTTCAGCACGAACCACGGCGCTATGAATGGGCCCTTAACAGGCAATTCGAACCCCGAATGAATGTGTGGGGAAGCGGAATGAACTTGCGGGATGCCGAGTGGCTTGCCGATTTGACTGGTTCTCATCTGGTCACTGATAGGCGCACCGTCTGGAACGAAATCCTCGCTGACGAAACAGTTCCAGAACAAGAACAGAAGAAACACTCGGAGGAGATCAGACGGCGCATGAGTGCCCTGGCAGAAGCATTTCAGAGGCTTCAGTTCTATTTTCTGAACGACATTCCGCTAGATTTCGCTCTGAAAATACGAACGGAAAACAGACTTGTTAGCTTCCGAACTTACGTCAAAGAGTTCTGGAATAAAGTGCGACAAGAGGACCTGAGCGAAGAGCAGCGATTAGCCACCATCCAAGAATTTCAAGATGGGCTTGAGGCCCAATATCAACAATTCAAGAATGAATTCGAGGAGATCAAAAAGACCGTCTTGGGCAAAGTAGCCCTGGCTGGTGTGAGTGGGGCAGGCGCTTTCGTGACTGGGCAAATAACGCTCGGAATGTTCTCTCTAGGCGTGCTCGCGTCTGCGCTGCCAGACGAAGCAAAACGACAGACAAAACGTTCGCAAGCTCTTTCGGTGTTCTTAGACCTAGAACGGCGCTGACAGTTCCACTCGGCGCCCCCCGAAACTCGATATGACGGCCTCGAGTCACTCGGAACTAAGCGGAGCGGACTCGCATGGAAACTCGGCCACGAAGACTTGCGGCCTCAGTTGAGGTATAGTGGCGTTTTGGTAAAGGCTAAAACATGAGATACCGCGCAGAACACACGCCCAGGCTTGCCCTAATTCTCCGAACGATTGAGGATTTATGGACTCGAAGTTCTACATCGAATGGCACGGGAAAATCGGTAAGTGGATTGTCAAACATGGCGGCAGCATTGTTTCCCAGCACGACACCCAATTGCAGGCTGAGCAATGGGTCAAAACTCACTACCCCAATCACGGACGCGAAGTTGAAAGAGTACAAGTTCGCAAGAATTCTCCTCGCGGCGTCAAACGAGGGGAATGGCGATGACAGGAGGACATGTGGCAACCAGTATAATCGTTGCGTCGGTGACAGCCTTTTGGGGTCTTGTCGTCTGGTTTGTGAAACTCATTCTGCTGGAACGCTACCAGTTCATGGACAAAATTGGTGGCGAGCCGATAAAAAACCCTTACCTGATGATTCGCTTGGATCGTTTGACTGGCGCGGTACATGCGTTCAACTGGGCGGGATGGGTCAAGATAAAACCGCATTCAGGATATCCGGGCACGGAAACACCGGAGTAGCTGACTTATCGTTCTAGTTATTTTCGCTCGTCTGAATTGGCAGCAGTCACAGATGGGAAAACCGCTGTCCGAAACAATTGAAATCGGAGGCTCACGTTGCCACTTGTTTGCGAATTTGGGGAGATGTGGGCACGCAACCTGAAAAACATCAAGCGAATCCCTGGCGGCAAAAGTCCACAAGGTGGCAAAGGAGTCTATATTCTTTACGATGGTTCAATGCCCGTTTACGCTGGAAAGGGGAAAATCAAGAGCCGAATCCGGGGAGCTAGGCGCAGCAAAAGTAGGGGTCAATTCTGGGACCACTTCAGTTGGTATGTCTTGAGTGATTCGAAAATGATTCACGATACGGAAGTGCTGATTCTGCGCATGTTACCACCTTATCTACGGTCCCTTACCAAACAGAAGGGAAAGCTTTTGGGCGCAGACAGGATCAACGAATACAAACAGGATCGGGTCGCGGAGTTCATTTCAAGGAAGATAACCAAGAAAAAGAGAAAGAGATATTAGAGAAGATTCCAAACCCAGTTTCCGTCCGGCTCGTCTCCTCCGCTCACCTTATTTTCCTTTGCCGCGTGTCTTCTTCGCTCTTCTGTCTTTCGCCCACCGAGCCTTCGCAGCCTTCCTTGCGAGTTCTTTCCTCTCTTCGGGGCTAAGGGCGGCCATGCGTGCTTTCACACCCTTGCCTTTGGCGGCTTTGCCACCTTTTCTACCCATCTCGCTCATCACTTTGGAAACGAGGTCACGTCTCATAACCATCATTTTATGATGGATGACCTTCTTCTACCAATTGTGGAGGTTGACAACGAGTCGGCATCTTGCCATAATTCACATGCACATAGCGCTATGAGCATAGCGACCGAGAACTAGCGTTAGTGCTTAGAATCTCAAAGAGAGCGGAGCGCGCTCGTGCTTGAACACGAATGCGCCCCTGACCACCATCACCTGATTGGAGGCAACGATGGCTAGTAATGAAGGTATCGGTTCCCGGTTTCCCAAGCAACATCCCGAACGTTCCCCGAAGCTGCGTATTTACGAAAGTCTTTTTCTCTTAAACGAAGGTATGGACCACCTCATTGCCCTCCTGCGCGAGATGGAGAAGCTTCCCTTTGCCGACAAGGAGTCGGTGCAGTGTGCGGTTGTCGAGATCGAAGAGGTCCGATGCGACATGAATGCCGATTTCACAGAGAAAATGGCGGACAGCGAACGCTTCGATGAAGGCCGCTTCTGGAAGCAGCGTCGAGCATTTGAAAAGAAGTGGCGAGACCCCGATGATGTGTACATCGACGTCGAGCGCCGCGAGGAAGAACGAAAGAAGCAGGGGCTGCCCCAGCGTGTTATCGGCAGTATTCTCCCGCACTCCGCAGTGGCCCAAGCGGAAGAACGTTGGGAGGCAGAGCAGGAGCGGAAGAAGAAGCGCCCCGGAAAGCATCGGAAGTAATGGTGGAACGACCATGGCACCGATGACTAAGAAGGAACGCCGAGAAATGGAAAGACGCAGTAAGCAACGGGAGCGGCGGCTGCGTGGGAAATATCCCGAAGTCCATGGCAAGGTGGTGGACTTCATCACTCACACCATCGACGATGGCACGCTGTATTTCACCGTCCGTTTCACGGACCAGACGAGCTTTTGCGTCCGCTATGCCTGCGATATGTCCGCCGTTGGAGCTGAACTCAGCGATTGGCAGAGTGGAGACTTCCACATCATCCGCGAGTACATGAAGCCCATTCCACGGTAGCCAAGTTATCCGTTCTGGCTTTTAGCTGAGGGTAGAGGCAGTTTCAGATTCGTCTTCTCGAATCTGAGTAAACTGCCGGATTTTCACGTTTCCGTTCGGCATCTTGGCAACGATTTGCAGCTCGCCGCCCATGGCTTCAATGATTTTGCTGAGCGTGCTGATATACATATCCGAGCGCCGTTCCATCTTGGAGATCGATGCCTGCTTGACATGGAGCGCATTCGCAAGCGATTCCTGCGTCATGTCCATAGCGGCGCGAAGTTCCGCCAGACCCATTTCTGAAATCATCTTCGCGGCAGATGCTTCGCTGCGGAGACGCGCTTCGCGCGGCATCTTCGCCTGAAGTTCTTTGAAGTTTTTCGCCATGGTCACTTTTTCTCCTGTTGCTTCTCCAGTGCCTCAAGATGCCGGTCGTAGAGTCCGTCCGCGACCGGAACGAATTCTTCATACCAGCGATCATTGCCCGTCTTGTCGCCACCAATCAGCAGAATGGCGCAACGGCGCGGGTCGAACGCAAACAGCACGCGATACGGCCTGCCAGAATGCTGAATCCGAAGTTCCTTCATGTTGGCGTGCCGCGAAGAATGAATCAGATCGGCGTGCGGCCGCGGAAGGCTTGGTCCGAGTTTCTGCAGTAGGATCACTTTCGCGTTCACATCGGTTTGTTCATCTTCAGAGAGGCAGGTCCACCAATCTTCGAACTCGTTGGTGAATTCGACCTCCCATTCCATGGAAGGAATATAGCTCATAGGCTATAGCCAGTCAAGAGCGCTGTGCCAAACAAGGAGACGGTTATAGTTGACATAGTGTTCTGTATAGCGTACATTAATTGTCCGGAGTCTGCTATGTCCTTCCTTGCTTCCAGTCGTCCTCCTAATCACAACGTGCTGTGGCTTTTCTATTCCTCTGCATTTCTGTCAGCCATCATGTTCAGTGCTGTGCCTTATGCCTCAGTTTCTTACCACAGGCCTTCGCTTGTCCTCGCTCTTGTAACGGCTCTCGCCGCCGCCTTTTTCCTCGTGCTTTTCTTGCGTTCGAGAGATGAACGCGAACACCAGATCAACTACCGCGCGTTGACCTTCGCTTTTGTCGGCACGCTCGTCTTCTCGCTCGTTGTTGGCGTGGCGCAGCAACTTGGACTTCATTCCGTGTCCTGGCTGGGGCTTCCTGCAGTGATGATCGTCCTGTGGAGCTTTGGGCTAATTATTTATTCATGGCGGGACCGATGAAGACTCGGCTGCGCGTGCTTCGCGCAGAGAAAGAATGGTCGCAAGCCGAACTGGCGGTCAACGTCGGAGTCGCTCGCGGCACCATCAATGCCATTGAAACTGGCAAGTACGATCCGAGTCTTTTGTTGGCTTTCAAGATCGCGCGTGCCTTTGGAAAGAACGTGGAAGAGGTTTTTCTGTATCAGGAGAACGAACTACCAGCAACGACGAATCCCGCCGTCTAGCTAGCGTGTCCCATTCAATGTTCCTCGCTTTGCCCCTCCGGTTGCTTTCCATCGAGCTGCCCGGCCCGATAGGGTTTTTCTCTGTTTACCTCAATCAACCACTATGTGACTTGGAACTGGAAGTGCCGCTATGACCCGTAGCTTCGATGTGTTTGACCGCGACGATTTCCGCAGCCCCGATGATCCTGATCGTGGCACGAGCGGAGTCGCGGAGTCGCTTTGGAGCCTGCGTGTCCGCCTCAGCGAACTCCACAGAAGAGAAGAGCGCGCTGATGCGCATGACCGAGAAGGCCAAGACCGTTCAAGGCAAGAGCGTCCACCGCTTCATCGCGAGGAGCGCGTTCGGGAGATTCTGGCACAACGGGTTCGCACCGTTTTTAGGAATCGCGACAAGACGTATGAACTCAGAGACTCGGAGATTCATCTGCTTTCGGAGGTAGGAAAGTTTCGCGTCGTGGCGCAAAACGACCTTGCGGAATTCGCGTACAACAGCGACCGGAGCCGCGTGGAACGCGATATCGAAAACCTAGAGCGGCAGGGATTGGCCGAGGTCAAGACGATCCCGGACGCCGAGCATAACGCCATCAAAGTCGTGACTTTGACCAAGGAAGGAAACAGACTCCTGCGCCAAGGCGGGATTCTGGAGTCTCGCCAGCGCACCTATCACGGACTCAAGAAGCCAAAGGAAGCGGCACACGATGCGGACCTGTACCGCCTCTATCACAAGGTCAGCGACGAGATTGAATCGAAAGGCGGGAGAGTCGTGGCTGTGCGCCTCGACTATGAGCTGAAAGATGAACTCTACTCGAGGATTGCCAGAGCTTCGAAATCGAGGCAGGAATCTCCGCAGTCCATTCGCGAGGAGATGGCCCAACGTTACCACCTTAAGGTGGTGGACGGGAAGATTCCGATACCCGACCTCCGCATCGAATATGTCAACGAAAACGACGGCCATCTGCAGCGCCGAGATCTCGAGCTGGCCACAGACCACTACCGTCCCCGCGGGCTCTCGGAGAAGGCTCGTGCCGGCTTTCAGGTCTATGCCCGGGCCGAAGACACCAGCCGCTTGCGAAGCGTTCGGGACCGCGAGGAGTTGATGACTACGATTCTCATGATGTGAGGACCGATGCCTATTTCAGCAGACCAACTCGCTCCGCTTCGACCCCTCGGTTACACCGAAGTTGAATCCCGTTTCCTCTACCTTGTGGCGACGCATTCTGGCTACTTCACTGTGCGGCAGTTCCTGGACTTCGCCCATGCCAAGAGCGGCAAGAGGAACGCCCATCTCATTGAGAAGCTGTTCTCGCAAGGCCACGCGACAGCCCAAAGATACCGCCGGAGAAGTTGCGTCTATCATTTGCACTCCCGCGCCCTGTACGACGCCATCGGCAAGGGCGAGGTTCGCAATCGACGCAACCATGAGATTCGCCACATCCGGGCTCGTCTTTTGGCTCTCGACTACATTCTGGCGCATCCAGAGAATGACTATTTTGAGACTGCCGAGGCCAAATTCCGGTACTTCGTGGAAGCCCTCAAAGGGCCAGATGAAATCTTCAGGAAGGAAACGGATGAGCCTGACGTTATCACGTTCTCGGATCGGTTTCCGATAGGCGTCTCGCGAGCCTCCGCTGAATCCACTCCTATAGTTACCTTCACCTACGTTGCATCCGAGATGGTTGGCCTCGACCCCTTCATCAAGCATCTTCGGACGCACAGGCGGCTCTTCGCGGCCCTTCCATCCTTTCAGTTTGTCTTTGTTTCTACTGCCTCGAAAGAACAAGACGAGGCTGCGGAGATTTTCGCGTTGCTGATTCAGGGCCGGGGCTCAGCCGATCTGTTGCGATATTTCGACCTGAAAACGAAATGGGACAACCAACAATATGGACAGCTTTCAGAGGATGAATTGATCTTTCTGAGTGAAAGCCGCAAGCGCTACACGGGTGAGAGCTTCGCCACGTTGTACTACCTCTGGAAGCGAAACCAACTGCCAAAAGACCTGCGAGCCGAAGGCTTTTGCAATCAGAACTGCGGGTTCAGAGTGATGACAGTTTGCGGCCACGACGCAGTTTTCGGTACGGAAACGAAGAGATGGGGTGACGGTTGGAAGGTGCGAGGAAGTTCAAGGGCGACTTCACCTCGCGGTTCACCCAGGCCCGAACAACAAGTCCTTCCGAGAAAGGCAAATGCGTAGGAGAGAGAGGTGACAAATGCACGCGGCAAAAACACTAGGATGGGCGGGAGCGACCCCACTTTTGACGGCTTCCAGCCGCCCAAATCAAAGTGGGGTCGCTCCCGCCCGTCACTAGACAACGGTGACCGTGTTTTTGCCGCGTGCAGGAATCGGAGAACGCAAGGCGTAATGCAGGACGTAAGACAAAGCCAACTGAGAGGAGACGAAAGGCAACATGGCAATCATCAAGGCACCACCCAAACAACCAAAGTCAGTGACGGTTCAGGCGCGAGTCGAAGAGTCGGTGAAAGAGCAGCTCGATCTGTATGCCAAATTCATCGACTCAACCCCGTCTTACGTCATCACCGAGGCTCTGAAGCTCCTTTTCAAACGTGATGACGAATTCAAAGCCTGGCTAGGCCAACAGCCGAACAATGGAAAAATTCACGACATCACAGGAGGCGGACTCAAAGAGACCGCGTAACACAAATGAAGGACGCACCAACACAACTCGACATGCGCGAGAACACAGCGTCGTCAAGACGGCATGCCTCGCGTCCTGCAATAAGTGGTTCGTTACAACCGTTCGATTCGTCGCACTCAACTGAGACAACCGATGAGCGCGCGCAAGAACTGAAACTTTCGACTAAAGAAACATTCGAGCTGTCACTCACAGGCCTAGACAAGGGAACCACAGGGGGGAGAGAAACCGCTACGACCGCATCTCAGCAATTGCTCGGGGATAGCAGGCGACTGTCTGTCGAGCGACCTTTGACATGCGAGGAAGCCGCGGCGTTCGTGCGAGTTCATCCAAAGACTGTCAAGCGCATGGCACGAAGCGGAGAACTTCCAGGTCATTTTCGCTTTGGTCGTTGGTTTTTCTATGCATCTGAGCTGGACTGCTGGATGAGAACAGAGTTACATTCATCACGTCACTCGTGCCGCTGAACATAAAAGGAGAATCTTCCATGTTCAAGCGAGCACGGCATCAATTCGGTTGGTTAGAGAAACGAAAGAGGAAACGAGGTCCCGAGGTTTGGGTTTGGCGTTACCACGCGGATGTCTCTGGCAGCACAGGAACGAAGCCTGCGGTTGTCGTCGGAGATGTAACGCGCTATCCGACGAAATCCGAAGCATGGAAAGCTGCTGAGGGCGTTCGTTTGGCAGTCGGTAACCCAGTTCAACCAGATCTCGTGACTTTTGGTGGGCTCATCAATCGCTTCTTGAGGGAAGCGTTGCCTGAGCGGAAAGGAACTGCCGATCGTTACCGTTCGTGGATTCTGAATCACATTAATCCACGATGGGAAGCAGTGCCTCTCTCACAGGTCAAACCCTTAGCAGTAGAGATGTGGATTAAGGGTTTGAATCTAGCGCCAAAAAGTAAGGGCCATGTTCGAAGCGTGATGCACATTTTGTTCGAGTGGGCGATGCGCTGGGAACTTATGGAGTACAACCGCAACCCAATGAGTCTTCTAAAGCTCAAAGGACTTACAAAGCGAGTAAAGCAACCACGTGCTTTGTCGGTTGAAGAACTTCAAAGTCTCTGGGCGCATCTCGATGAAGATACTCGGACAATGTCGATGGTAGACGCGTCGCTCGGGCTTCGAGCAAGTGAATTGCTTGGGTTGCGTTGGGAAGACTTCGACTGGAAGAGTTTGCGAGTCAAAATTCAGAGGTCGTGGGTCTACGGCAGAGTAGAAGCCGTGAAGACCGAAGGCTCAGAAAAGTGGTTGCCTCTGGACGCGAATCTGGCGGACCTTCTTCGTCGGCATCGGGAGAAAATGCCCGATGAATTATTGAAAACGGGTTGGGTCTTCGCGAGTCCCTTCACCGGCAAGCCTTGGTGGGCGCACAAACTTGTGCGGTATCACCTGCAGCCAGCCGCAGAGAAAGCGGGCATCGGTCGAATCGGGTGGCACACATTTCGACATACGTATTCGACTTTGTTGCACGCGTACGGGACTGACATGAAGGTTCAACAAGAACTTCTGAGGCATTCGGACATTCGAACCACGATGAATATCTACACGCACACAGTGTCACCAGCACTGCGTGAAGCGAATAGCAAAGTCGTTCGAATGATTTTGCCCGAAAGAAAAACGGCGTGAAATTGTTCACAAAAACGCGGGGGCAATCCGGGGGCAGCAGTAGTTCCGACTCAAGACAACAAACGACTTACGACTACAACACATTACGCAGAGTTCCTTTAGATTCTGCGCCTTGATAAATTCGATCCCCACCGCCCCTACCAATCCTTCTTCTTGATAACAGAGGAGTTCCAGCCGGGCTTCTTGTCGTGTACCCCGCGTGTACCTCACAGCGGGAGATAAACCAGCAATGGGGCCAAGAAAGTCCCTCAAAACCCCAATTGAGCAGCCAAACTATTAAGAAGCGGTTCGGCCCTTTATTAAAGCTACGAATCTCGCGCCTTTGGGAAGTAGTACAAATCTGTTTTGATAGTCTGCCATGATATTGAAATTGTTCGGCGGCGCTATTTTGGAAACCAGTCCATAGCTTTCGAGCTTGTTAAAAACACTATCCAATTCTGGGTCAACTCTTTCGCCCCACGGGCCCTCAATCCACTTCACGTGCGCCGCATGACGGGGGACTCGTTTCAATTCGCCTTCGAGCATGCATCCCTCTAGTTTCGCTAGCTCCTTCAGAAAATAGATATCCCTATCGCTCAGTTCCATTGCGACGCGCATCATCTCTTCAATCTCGTCGGAGTCCTTCGGGGCAGTTTCAATCATCGCGTTTGCGAGAATTAGTCCAATTCTTCGGACTCGATCTTTGGCCCTAGTGTTTTCTGCCTTTCTGAATGCGTCCAGCAAAAGCGGTCCAAGAACCTCCTCACTCATACGAGTTTCTTGATCGCTGAGAACTTTCTTTGTGCGGTCAAGTTCCTCGCCATGACTAACAACCTCTTGGGCAATGGTTTCCATAAGTAGATGATCGCGCTCGGCGGCATTTGCCGCCATCGACCTTCCTAGCCATGCGATGATCTTGGCGAGGGGAGACGGAATAATTGGCAGTTCAGATGCAATTTTTATGACCTTTCCAGTCACTGGAGATGAGGACAAGTCCTCCATTTCGAACTGATGCTGCAATGCTTTGATTGGATTGTCGTCTATCGGCATGTCGCTTCTGCAATTTCAGATTTTCGAATTTCTACAAACTGATCTCCCAGACACACGTACCAAAAGATACGGTCGAACTCCGACTTAAAGACCCAATCTTCAATGCCGTGCGGAATTGGCATGCTCCTCGAAACAGAAGTAACTGTGTAGAGCAAAAGCCAAAGTCCGGCTTTGGGAGCGAGATTGCCGCGGTATTTGGCAAGATTCCGATTTTTCGATTCAATGCGTGACGACAATGCAGTTGGGATATCAGAGATTGTTACACTGGCCGATTCGGCGCACCACCATTCCTCTGGCTCAAGACTGATGACAATTGAACCAAAATGCTCTGGCGATCTTCTTGGCGAGAAGGTGACGAATCGTTTGTCTGTCGGAACACTCTTTCTCACGAACTCAACCAGAGTTTTGGCCATCGCAAACTTGTCGCGCTTCGCTCCTCTTGAACTCGGAAAATATAAGCTGACTTTAACTGCCGTGGCATCAGGAGAACGGTAGTATTGCTGCTGAGCCATTTGGGCAACTTGAAGATTGAAGGCGGCTTCGGCGACGGGCACGATCCCAAAATTTGCTGCTTGCCGGCAGCATTAGCTCGGTTACTTCTATTCCCAATTTTCCTTCATCAAAAATAAAGTCAGGCTCTTCACTCGGAGTCTCTCGACAACGTAATGTGCGAGTTCGCTCATACCGACAAACCATGGCGGTACTTCTTCTCCCTCACGGTCTTTAAGGAATCCCTCCCACCGGTTCCGAAAATCCGGAGCCGCCGAAATTAGTTGCTCTATTTGCTCTCGGTTCGCTGGCATTCCAGACGGCCCCTGTAAATTCGCCTCATTAAGTTGGGAGCTGTTCCGCCAAATTGCACGCGATTTCGACCGCTGACAGTATTCCCTTTTTGGAATCTCGCTGAAGGTAAAGAACGATGCCGTTGCGATAAATATGGACACTTTCTTGCCCGGTCAATCGAAGAGCATTCAACGCTTTGACCAGCGCCAGTGAGTTTAACAATTGTCGTAAGTCTGTGTGCGGTTGACGACTGTATACAGGAAGGGATTCAAAACCTGCAACACGCGGTTGGACTAGGTCTAGTTGGAAGATTTTGTCTTGCCGATTAATGGAGCACACGTCCACTTCGAGACTTCCGCTAACTGTCGCCGCGATGAAAACGCCGTTCGCGTGAAGCGTAATTTTGCGGTCGCCAAAGGTGATGTTGAGTTTGTGACGAAAGATGTCGCCGGGGAGAGCCAAAATTTCCCAAGGACGCTCATGGTCAACTGGGCTCATGCAGACATTCGCGTCAAAATGATTTGTTCTAGAAACACGCTTTCCATACTGTCTTCCGATATCTTTCAGAATTGTCACAGGGTCGCTTGCCATCGACAATTTACTCGTAAAAATCCTACCGTGTAATTCTACACAGAGTGCCGTTGCTGGGCGTAGTGGGGCTAAGTCCTGATAAGTCGTGCTAGCTCAACCGGTGGATGCAACAGCTTCTATGCAGTTGTATTGAAGCCCTGTAAGCAGACTTGGGTAAGTGTTGCATCGACCCATTGAATGCACCGCGTTTACCAGGCATAAGGACTAATGCAGTCACCATTGGTACGATCTTCAAGACAGTTGGAATAAACTGTGGCTTTATTCTGCATTTACATCTTGGATGGCACTAACGAGTGCGCCTCTAACGGCTACACTCGTTGGCGTCGCATTTGATATTGGGCGCGTGCCCACCGGAGAATTGTATGAATCGCGCAAGAATCGCTCATCTTTCAGTTGTCGCTACCCTGGCCTTAACCCAAAGCGTGGCCGAAGCGCACCAATCCGCACCTCCACAGGCCGATCCGACGCATTCGATTCGTTTGGATGTGGTTGTCTCGCACAAGAACGGACCAGCGGTAGGCGGCCTGGGCCAGAAAGATTTCACCATCATCGACAACAAGCAAACGCAACCAATCACCTCGTTCCGTACAGTCACCGGCCGCGACTCCAAGGCTCGAGTGATTATCGTTCTCGACGCGGTGAACATTGACTACGAACGCGTCGCCTATGCGCGCGAGGAAATTGAAAAGTATCTGCGTGCGGAAGGCGGCCAGCTTGCGCATCCGACATCGTTTGCCGTGCTGACCGACAACGGCATGAAATTGCAGGAACAATATTCGACCGACGGAAATGCCATCAGCGCCGCCGCCGAGGCGAACGTTACCGGGCTTCGCGATATCCGGCGCAGTTCGCAATACGGCGGATTCGAGCGCTACAACATATCGATCGAGGGGCTGCGCGAATTAGTGTCGCGTGAAGTGTCGAGCCCGGAGCGAAAGATCATTCTGTTTGTATCGCCGGGCTGGCCCTTGCTGTCTGGCCCCGCCGTCGAGAATTCGCTCGACGCGAAGCAGCAGAAGCAGTTGTTCGACACACTCGTGAATCTTTCGACGCAAATGCAACGCGCGAATATTACTTTGTACGCCGTCAATCCGCTGGGACAAGGAGAGAGTGAGGCGCGCGCCTCTTACTACGAAGCGTTTCTGAAGGGTGTCAGCGAACCGAGGAGGATGGAGCCGGCAAATCTTTCGCTACAAGTGCTCGCCGTCCAGAGCGGCGGCCGCGTCATCGACTTTAACAACGATGTCAGCGGGGTGATGCGACAGTGCGTCGCAGATACGCAGAACTACTACGAGATTACGTTCGTACCTGCTCCATCAGACCCGAAAAACTACTACCATCGCGTTGAAGTGAAGGTTGCGAACTCGGAGGACGCACGGGCGCGCACGGGCTATTACGCAGGAGGCGGCAGCGGCAAATACTAAGTCCCGATAAGTCGGGTGGTCTCAATAGGTCGACGCAACTGTCAGATGGAACCCCACCTACGGTGAAAACAAAGGCGAAAATCACTTGCCAGGGTTAGATCGGTAGAAACACTACCCTGGCTTGGTGTGACCGAATACAGCCAAGCAGACGCGTTCGCCCGAGAAAACAACATCGAATCAGGGCATTAGATGATGTTGCATCGACCGTTTGAACTGGCGTTAATCAGGCACTTGCCTAGCGAAAAGCCTGGGTCAGCTCTTTTGTGGTGAGCAACTCTCTATCAAGGTCAGTTTTGGCCGCGGACAGGTTGGTCAGCCGATCGTGAAAATTTTGTGCCTCAGGAACGGCTGTACGAATCGCAGTTTTCAGACTACCGTATATCGCCCGATAGACCGGCTTAGATTCCTCCGAAACGTCGGTACTTCCTCCCCAGTTTAGGCGCTCACCAAGTGCCAGTATGATTTGGTTCGTTTGGAGGGGTGTCATATCTCCCTGCAGACCGTGTTTGACCCATTCTTGAACTGCGCCGAGTTGCTGAACGGCCGCGTCCTTTTCCGAGTCGTTCATCGCGCCATTGCTAATGATTTCAAGCATCGCTTGTTCGAGTGGCTTATCTATGGTCTCTGCCACGTTGATTTTTGCTTTTGATCCTGAAAGGACAGCATCCAGTTTGAGTGCGTAGTCGTCGATCTTTTGATGGATCACGGCCATCTGTCCGCCAGCAGCTAGCGCTGCCTCTCTCGCGGATTTCCCTTGCTGCAGTGCGGTCCGGTAAACCTCGAAGTCTCCTGCTGCCATATTCCAAATGGCTTCGTCCACCATAGCCTTCGCTGAATTTCCGAATGTGAGGTCGCGGAGACGGGATCTGGCGGATGCACCGGTAACTGCTCGACCGACCTTGGTTTCTGGGAGACTGCCCGCAGCTTCCGGCGAAGCAGAGGCGTTTACCTTTGTGTCGGTGACAATCGGGGTTGAGCTTCGATCCTCGTGCTTGATCGGACTGTCATTCGGTTCGAATTCAGCAGTTAGGACGCGGGCTTCCGGGCCGTGGTCGCGCGAGGGCCCCAGTTGCTTCGCGTGACTCTCGCACGCGTAAATGGGCTCATTGCCGCCCTTTTCCCAGCAAATAATGACTTCGGTTCCGTAGTCACAGTCGAGCCGGTAATGTCGAGAAAGAGCCTTTGCAGGCTTGCCAGTCTGTAGCCGCCAATCCGCTCGGCTTGTGCAATTCCGTTTCGGCACACGCTGATTTTAGCGAAGGCGTGCCCTGAATGCAGAGCGGTCCTGGGACGGCGTGCCGGAACATGTACGCTGTACACTGGAACAGGTGGCCTGGGGTAGTTGCGTTTGTGCCTGCAAAGTCGGATGGCCGGGCAAGTGGAGGATAGTCTTCTCCGGTAACCGCGTTTATCAGGCATCGAGAAAATCTGACTTGGCGCGAGCGCTCGCCAACGCTCCGTTGGAGACCGAGATCGCAGAGCAGATACGAAGAGTACACATTTCAACTTCCTACCAAAACACCGCATACAATGCCGCCAGGGCGCCGCACAGGATCAGCGTGCCCGCCAAAAATCCGTTCGATACTTTGAACATGGAGGCGTCGATGGCCAACGAGGTTCCGGAGGAACTTTGGCCGCCCGGGGCAGCGGGTCTTCTTCCGAGCAGGCTGATGATCACCATCCCGATCACGCAAAAAATAAAAACGATCTCCATACGATCCAAAAAAGGGATCTCGTAAACCCCGGCGTCCGTCGCCTTGGCGAAGCCAAGGTGGGCGAGGCCGGAAAGGTCTGCGAAATTCGGAAGAAATTTCAGCAAGCAGGAGCAGGCGAACCCCCCGATGGTGGCAAAGAGCGCGGCATTTGAGGTCGTGCGTTTCCAGAAAAAACCCAGGATGAACATCGCGAAAATCCCGGGACTCACAAAACCCGTGTATTCCTGGATGTATTGAAATCCACCTTTGGCGCCGATGCCCATTCTTGGAGCGAGGAACACAGCGACAGCCATGGCGACGACGATCGCGATTTTGCCGATCCAGACAATTTTCTTCTCGTCGACTCCCGGATGCAGATACCGCTTGTAAATGTCGAGCGTGAAGATGGTGGAAATGCTGTTGGCTTTTCCGGCGAGGGAGGCGACGACGGCAGCGGTGAGCGCGGCGAACGCCAAACCTTTTAGACCGGTCGGCAGCACGTTCAGGAATACCGGATAGGCCTGGTCCGGTTGCACTTGGCCATCCAGAAGCAATTGACTTTGAAAGCTTCCCTGGCGATACAACACAAAAGCGGCGATGCCCGGCAGCACGACAATCACGGGCATGAACAATTTCAGGAAGGCGGCGAACAGCAGACCGGCGCGCGCCGTGGGCAGGCTGGCACCCAGCGCGCGCTGGGTGATGTATTGATTGCAGCCCCAATAGCTCAGATGGGAGATCCACATTCCGCCGATCAAGACGGTCAATCCCGGCAAATCCGAATAGTTGGGATTGTCTCTTTTCAGGATCATGTGAAAATGATCGCCCGCGTGCTCCCGCAACAAGAGGAATCCGTTCACGACGCCGGTTGTGCCGAATTTTTCGGAAACCAAATTCAAGGCGAGATAGGTGGTCACCAAGCCACCAAGCACGAGAAAAAATACCTGGATGACATCGGTGTAACCGATGACCTTCATTCCGCCAAGGGTGATGATTACGGCGAAAACCGCGAGCGCATACATGCAAATTGCAGGATCGATTCCGGAGATGCCGTGGACCGCGAGCCCGCCGAGATAAAGAATGGAAGTAAGGTTCACCACCACATAGAGCAATAACCAAAAAATGGCCATAGTCATTGCAACGGTGCCGTTGTAGCGCTGCCGCAAAAACTGCGGCATGGTGTAGATCTTATTTTTCAGATACACCGGCATGAAGAACACGGCCACGACGAGGAGTGTGGCCGCGGCGAGCCATTCGTAGGTTGCGATGCCCAAACCCATCTTGAAACCGGAGCCGCTCATGCCGATCATCTGTTCAGCGGAGATGTTCGAAGCGATGAGGGAGGCGCCGATGGCCCACCAAGTCAGGGCGCCTTCGGCAAGGAAATAGTCCGTCGAGGAAACCGCGGCGGCCTTTTTTTTCTTATAGATCCAGTACCCGTAGCCGGAAACGGCCAGGAAATAAATGAGAAAGACGACGTAGTCAGGGGAGTGGAGTGTATTCATAGGCTAGAGTGGGTCGCTCCTCAAATCCAGTGGTTGAACATGGAATAAGACACCTGGTGGATCAACAACGGCACGCGGGTCACGGTTCAATCTAATGATGCGAGAATGGCGTTGACGCCAATTTCGGCGATTTCGAGATCTTCCACGCCGGAAAGTCCACTGACCGCGACAGAGCCGACACATTGATCCCGGTAAAAAACCGGGGCTCCGCCATCCCACCCGAGGTATCGGATGTCGCCGTGATAGTGAACGTCCCAACCCTCAGCGGCCGCAGCGCGCCCCAAAGCGCCGCTGGGCTGGCGGAGGCGAGAGGATGTGAATACCTTGTTGGCGGCTATTCCAGCGGACGGCAGCGCAGCGCCATCCATACGCAGAAGCGCAATCAACTCGCCATGCTTGTCGCCGACGGCGATGGAGCCTACTTTTTTTCGCCGCCTAAGCTCGGCGGCACAAGCGTCAATCGCGAGACGCGCTTCTGCCTCACCAAGTTCGAGATGAGATTGCATTTTACGTTGCCCCCGCGCTGATGGATGATGGTTGCAAGATTATTTACCAAAACGCACTAGCAATATCGTTCGGCTCGTGCGAAATGAATTGATAAAGCCTGGCTACTTTGCAATCACGAAATCCGCACTCTCGCCCTCCGCGGAACTGGGGCCGATCCACACGGTGGCATGCGCCGGCTCCACTACGTTTTGCATGTCGATGTTCCAGAATACAAGTTCATCGCGTCCCAGGGTGAATTCGACGCGCTGAGATTGTCCTGGCGAGAGAGTAAGTGTTCGAAATTCTTCCAGTTGTTTTACGGGAAGAGCGACGCTGGTTCCCCGAAGGCGGATGTAGAGTTCTACGATTTCATCGCCAGCGCGCGATCTAGAATTCTTTACCGTGGTCGACACATGCAGCTGCGCAGGCCGGGGCTGGTGGTGCATTGGTGCCGTCCGCCACAAGCGAATCACGAATGCGCTTAAGCAGGGCAACGTCGCGCCCGCTGAGAAAGACGCCTAGCTGATCGCTGTCTTCACCGTGGATGCTAATGGTCCGCTGCGAGACTCCACCTTCCCTGCGGCGCGCCCTAGAATATCATTATTATTTCTGTAGAATATCATTATTTCTGCTTGACAAGCTCCTCCGAGTGGTTGTAAATAGCCCCACTAGTAGGAAAGCACTACGGTCCGTAGTGTTTTAGTGACGGGGTTCGACCTAAATTTTGGTGACGTAGCGAGGGAAATGAGTCCTCATGCCAGCTCACACTGCGCGCGGGGCATTCGGTTTTTCTTCGTGAAATAGTTCCTCGAGGAGTCTACTAATGAACATTCAATTTCCCAATGCAACCAGGTCAATTGGTAAATTGCGGCCAGTCATTTCAATGCTCGTCGTGCTGGCGCTCATCCTTTGCACCGCTTTCACCGCGCGCGCTCAGAACACCACTGCTTCCTTGCGCGGCACTGTGACCGACGTGCAGGGCGCGGCCGTCGCGGGTGCCGACGTCACGATAACCGATGCGGATACCGGCTATCAGCGGAGCCAGAAAACAGACCCGGACGGCTCTTACGTGTTCCCCAGCCTTCCCATCGGTCGTTACACTCTGGGCGTGAGCAGGGATGGCTTCAAGGCCTTCGAGGCTAAGGACGTGGTCCTTCACGTCAATGATAACTTGACGATGGACGCCCGTTTGGACGTCGGAGCAAAGAGCGAAACGGTCGAAGTGGTCGCCAACACGACGCAAGTGGAGTTGAACAATGCTGAACTGAGCGGCACGATTTATGGCAAACAGATCACCGAATTGCCGCTGAACGGCCGTAGTTTCGCGCAATTGCTGACGCTGGTGCCGGGCGTGGACCAGGACAATGGTTTTGCTTACAATCAAAAAGGTCTTAACGGCGGCGCGGATCTCTCCATCAGCGGTGGCGCCTCGAATGCCAACACCTTTCTGGTGGATGGCGCTAATAACGTTGATGTCGGATCGGGCCGCACGCTTCTTGTTTATCCTTCCATTGACTCCATCGAGGAGTTCAAGGTCGCGCGGAACAGCTATGGAGCCGAATACGGCGGAAATTCCGGAGGCCAGGTCACCCTCATCACGAAAAGTGGCACCAACGATTTTCACGGCAGCGCCTATTACTTCGGACGCAATGACGTCCTGGATGCCAACAATACCAATCTTAAGGCCAACAATCCGGGCGCCCCGACACCCAAGCTTCGCCGCAACGACTTCGGGTATACCGTGGGTGGGCCGATCAAGAAGGACAGAGTCTTTTTCTTCTGGTCCCAGGAATGGAATCGCCAAATCACCGGAAGAGTGAACTCCGGACGTGTGCCCACGCCCTTGGAGAGGACCGGTGACTTTTCCGATCAAGCCAACGACGCGGCCTTTACTTCGGCGAATACAGTGGGCTGCCTGCCGACGGCCGGACTCGCGGACCCGGGAAATGGTGTGGGCGGTGCATTTACGGCCAGCCCAAATAATAGTGCCGCCACAGGGGCGGGTTTCATAGACGTCATCCCCGCTTCCCGCATGAGCCCTGCTGGAGTGGGTGTTCTAAATACCTATCTTCTACCCACGCTTCCAAAGGGGGCGCCTAACTATGGCTGCGGGACCAACTTTTCGAAATCCTTCAATCAGGCCAACAACTTCCGCGAAGAAAGTATCAAGGGGGACATCAATCTCACGAGCAGCCTGAAGCTGATGTTGCGATACCTCCAGGACAACAACACATTTGGCCCGCCCGCCACGGGAAGTTCCGGATGGGGCGCCGATTCCGGCACGTCCCTCCTTTCCGAAACGTGGAGCCAGCCCAGCCGCATCGCCGTGGCCCGCTTGAGCAAGACGATCGGCACTACCGCGGTAAACGATTTCCAATTCTCCTTCTCGGACAACCGCATTAATATTACGCCTACGAATCAAGGAGCGGCGACGACGCTCTCGAGTCTTTTTCCGCAATTCCTGCCCGCAGCGAACAAGGGATTCACTCCCGCCAATGGGCCGGCTACGTGGATTAACGCCGGAAATCTTCCCACCGTTTGGAATTTTGGGCCGTGGGCCAACGCTGAAAATCTCTACACCTTTCAGGATGACTTTTCGAAGGCCATCGGGCGCCACACGCTGAAGGCCGGCGTCCTCTACAGCCGGAACGAGAAAAACCAGGACCTGTTTGACCAGGAAAACGGCGTGCTCAACGGGTCTGTGGGTTTCGGCGGATGCAAAGGTCACGGGCCCACCGACACGAGTGAGCCGGCTTTTTGTCAAGGCCTTACCGCCAATCAGACCGGGTATGGCACGTCGGACTTGTTCCTGGCCGGCTCTGCGTTCGGGTGGGGTGAGCAGGGTAATTTCTTCTCGAACCTCGGACGTTGGGAAAACCTGGAGTGGTATGTCAACGATGACTGGAAATTCAACAGCCGTCTGACGTTCAACCTGGGCATGCGCTATTCCTATCTGCCCAATCCCTACGCGGCAAATGATAAGTACACGGTATTCAATCAAGCGGCATTCAATCCGGCCCTCGGCAACGCGACTTGCAATGGTTTGTTCTACTCCGCCGGCTTACTGGCGAATCCCTGCCCACCGGGAACGGGCGGGTTGCCTGGTCCCAACAGGGCTCTACGGAATAATTATGACCGCGGGTTTGCGCCCCGGTTGGGTGTTGCGTGGGATCCTACTGGATCGGGGAAGTGGGCGCTCCGGGGAGGATTCGGACAATTCTACAACCGCGACGACATCAGCTTGACGGACGGGCTTGGCGGAGCGAATCCTCCGTTTGTTGCCAATTTCAGATCCGTTAACGGCAACGGAAGGTTTCTCGACAATACCGATCAGCTTCCCGCCTGCACTCCGGACTGCTTTGGCACCGGGTTGGGAAACGCCTCGGTCGGTACGGAACTGACCGCCCGGCAGCCGTATACCTTGCAGTGGAATGTCAGCGTTCAGCATGAGTTCTGGAAGGATACCCGGCTGGAAGTGGGTTACGTCGCCAGCCGGACGAAAAACGCTCAAAGCAAGTACGACGCGAATGCTATCGACCCAGCGGATCGGCTCGCCTTTGCACAGTCAAACGGGAGCTTGAATTCGCTGAAGCCTTTTAACGTTATTAATTCTGGGAATATCGCGGTTTATTCCTATCATGGCAGCGCCTCATACGACTCGCTGCAAGCGGCGTTCGACACCCGCTTCCGGCACGATCTGACTTTCGCGGCGGTTTACACGTACTCGAAAACGATTTCAGATGTGGCGCTGAGGTCTAACAATGGAAATGGCAACCTCCTTCTGGATCCCTTCAATCTGGGTGCTATGCGCGGACTGGCGACCATTGACCGGCCGCATATTTTTGCGGCCAACCTGATCTACACCACGCCTGGCTTGCAGAACATGAATCGGATCGTCCGACACAGTTTGGGAGATTGGCAGCTCAGCACGATCGTGAACGTTTCGAGTGGGACGCCCTATACTCCAGTCATCAACAGTTTCAGTGCTGCTGGATCGGGGGTGAATGATCTTTCCGGCATAGGTCTGGGAAATGGCGCATACCGGCCAGACATTGTGGCCGGACAGTCCTGCCGCAACGCCAGCTTTAAGAACTTCCAGTGGATCAACCCCAACCGCTATACCTTGAACGGCTTCCAGTTGGGAACCATTGGGACCTCCCCCGTCGGCGATTGCTTCGGGCCGGGAGTATCCAGGACGGACTTCTCCGTGGCGAAGAATTTCCAGATCACCGAGCGGATAAAAATGCAATTTCGCATGGATTTCTTTAACTTGTTCAACCACCCGCAGTATAACAATCCCAACAACGGAAACACGAACGGGTACGCGAGTATAGGCTTCAGCGCGGCGAACACCGTAGCAAGCCCCGCGTTTCTGACCGCGAACGGAACTCCAACAACCTCCCTTTCGAACGCCGTTTCCGTTGCCAACTCAAGTCCTACTGCGGTTGTAGGCCAGGTGACCGCCGACAATCAGCGAGACCGCCAAATCCAGTACTCATTAAGGTTCACCTTCTGATCGTACTGGCACAAACTGCTCCTTCACCGTCCCGCCAGGCCCGTCGAGGGGCTCGGCGGGACTTTCTTTTCTAAATTTGTCGGCCTCGCGCTTCTCTGTCGCACGAATGCTCGAATCCTTTCCAGTATAATGGGGCTCATGACGGTGAATTGGCCTCGCTCGGTTACTTTATTAATTTCTTTACTGGTTTTCTTCCCGTTCCTCGTTCCTCTTTCACTCGCACAAACGCAGGGGCCGCAACGGGTTCCGGTGCCGGTCTCCCCACCGGCGAAACGCTCTCCGCAAGAGAAGAAAGACCGCAGCGGCCTGCCGCCCATTCCCACTTTCAAGGACATCGCCAAGGACGTTGGTCTCACCGCTTCCCACATAGCCGCTCCCGAAGCCCGCTATGTCATCGACTCCACCAGCGGCGGCGTCGGTCTCTTCGATTGCGACGATGATGACCGCCTTGACGCAGTC
The DNA here is from genome assembly GCA_963786485.1 of uncultured Acidobacteriota bacterium. Taxonomy (GTDB): domain Bacteria; phylum Acidobacteriota; class Terriglobia; order Acidiferrales; family UBA7541; genus Acidiferrum. The sequence continues at coordinate 5,903 of CAWAZN010000022.1, read as the reverse complement.
CTTGTCAACGGCTCCACCGTCGAGCGCGATCGCGCCGGCGGCGACCCTCTGGTCACTCTCTATCACCAGGAGCCCGACGGCACCTTCAAGGACATCACCAAGGAGGCTGGCCTCACTCGCCGCGGCTGGGGCATGGGAATTGCTATCGCCGATTACGACAACGACGGCAAGCTTGACCTCTTCGTCACCGGCTTCGGCGGAAGTGCACTCTATCACGGCCTCGGCAACTGCAAGTTCGAGGACGTCACCGAAAAAGCCGGCGTCGCCGGCAGCGGCTTCATGACTGGCGCTGCGTGGGGCGACTACGACCGCGACGGCTTCGTCGATCTTTTCGTCTCTCGCTACTCCCATCTGGATATGAACAATCTCCCCCAATTCGGCAGCAATAAATTCTGCCGCTTCAAAGGCATTCTCGTGCAATGCGGCCCCTGGGGTCTCGAAGGCGAAAGCGACTTTCTCTATCACAATCGCGGTGACGGCACCTTCGAAGAGGTTTCGGTCAAAGCCGGCGTCCACGATGACATCGGATACTACGGCCTCGGCGTCATGTGGGTGGACTATGACGACGACGGTTGGCCCGATCTTCTCGTCGCCAACGATTCCGTTCCCAACTATCTCTATCACAACAATCACAACGGCACCTTCACCGACATGGGCATGCTCACCGGTGTGGCCCTCAGCGGGGAAGGCACCGAGCTCGGCAACATGGGCGTCGATTGGGGCGACTTCGACCACAGCGGCCGCCTCAGCTTTTTCGTCACGCACTTTGAGGAACAGCCCAACTCGCTCTATCGCAATATGGGGCCGCAAGGTTTCGACGACGTGAGTTGGACCTCCGATGTCGGTCCGCCGAGCTATTCTTATGTCGGTTGGGGCACGGCTTTTTTCGACATGGACAACGACACCTGGCTCGATATTCTCGTCGCCAACGGCCACGTCTATCCGCAGATTGATACTCTGGAGACCGGCCCTCGCTATCGCGAACCGCTCTTGCTCCATCGCAACAATCGCGACGGTACCTTCGACGAAGTGTCCAAGGAGTCCGGCCTCGTCGCACTTCCTCTTCACTCCCGACGCGGCGCCGCGTTTGGCGACGTTTTTAACACCGGCAACATTGATGTCCTCCTGCTAAACGTCAACGAGCCTCCCTCTCTCTTGAAAAACATGAACGCCGACGGTTATCATCGCGTCCTTTTCAAGCTAGTCGGCACAAAAAGCAATCGCGCCGCCATCGGCGCCCGCGTAACCATTCGCTCCGCCGGCATAAAGCAACTCAGCGAAGTTCGCGGCGGGGGGAGCTATCTCTCGCAGAACGACCTCCGCCTCCACTTCGGGCTCGGCGCCGCCAAAAAAATGGAATCCGTCGAAATTCGCTGGCCCAGCGGCAAGGTTGAAACTCTGGAAAACCTCGCTGCCGACACTATCTACACGATTGTCGAAGGCTCGGGCATCCGCAACGCCACACCTCTCCCGCCGCCCACGGGTGGAGCAACCAACGGTGCCCGCTAAGCTCCATTCCGCTTTCCCCTTCTCTCAAAGGAATTCTTCTCGCCCGCGATTCGCTCGCCGTACCTTTCCGCTGCACAATTTATTTCTACACCGCTTTCCGTCGCTGTGTTGTTGCTCGAAATACTTGCTCCTCATGTTTTTTTCCATGCTTGGCGCGGTAACAACTTGTGCAGCCGACGATCCCGCCGTTCTCCTTAAGCGTAGTTTCGAATCCGCCAAATCCGCTCGTGCCTCCGGTGACCTCCCCGAAGCCGAACGCCACTACGACCAGACCATCGCTCTCGGTCTCCGCCAGGTCGCCAATATTTCCGTCTCTGAATCCCGTTTCGACGAAGCCACTCGCGAATTGGATCAAGCTCTCAAATTCGCTCCTGCCGATCCGGACATTGCTGTCGAAGCCGCCGTCGCTTGGTTTCGCGCTGGCGACCTCGAGAAAGCTCGCCAGCTTGCCCAGGCCGTCGTCGCCGCGCATCCTCGTTACGCTCGCGCCCAGGACGTCCTCGGTCGCATCCAGCTCTACCGCGGGGATTTTCCCGCCGCGATTCAGGATCTCCGGGCCTCTATCGCGCTGAACGATAACTTCGAAACCTCCTACTTTCTCGGTCTTGCCTACCTGAAAACCAAGCGCCTCACGGATGCCCAGCAATGGTTTCAACACTTGACGGGCACCATGGAACCTTCCGCCGCATTGCATGTTCTCATCGGCCGCGCCTACTCCATCTGCCATTTTCCTGAATCGGCCGTCACCGAATTTCGCATAGCCATTCAGCTCGACCCAAAATATCCCCGCGCTCACGAACTGCTCGGCTACTCCTTGCTGGAATTCCGCGGGGAAGAGGCGTACCCGCAGGCCCGCCTCGAATTCGAACGCGAGCTGAAGCTTCATCCCAACGATTACAATGCGCTCTTGCTCCTTGGTATCTCCGATGTCGCGCTACGCGATTTTCCCGCTGCCGAAGCCGCTCTCCTCCACGCCAGCCGGCTCCGTCCTGTCGAATCCTTCGCGTATCTCTATCTTGGCGAAATCTACAGCGAAACAAAGCGTCTTCCCCAGGCCGTCGAAGCCCTGGAACATTACATCCGTCTCGTCCCCGACCCCGCGGAAATTCCACGCGACGTCAGTCGCGCCTATTACTTGCTTGGCCAGGATTTGCGCCGCCTCGGCCGTCTCGACGAAGCCCAAAAAGCACTCGCCAATTCCCGGCGCTATCGCGAAGCGAAATTTCGCTATGACGCCCAGCATATTTTCGACGAGCCCGCCGCCCCTTCCGACGGCGATAGCCACACTTCCGACCGCATCGCCGGTTTTCTCGAATCCGGCGCCAGCGACCAACAGAAATCAACGGAAGCGATGATGCAGGAAGGCGTCCAGGAAAATCCCTCTGTCCAGCGCCTGCCCGCTCCAGAAAAAGCCACAGAATCCAAGGTCGCGAAAGAATACCGCGCCTTCGTTTCGGAAATTCTCGCCAGCTCCTACAACGATCTCGGCGTTATGCGCGCCAAGGCTTCGAATTTCGCGGATGCGGCTGAGCTCTTCAAGCAGGCTGGCGCTTGGAATCCCGCCCTTCCCGGTCTCGACCGCAACTGGGGCCTTGCCGCTTATCGCGCCGAGCTTTATTCCGAAGCTGTCCCTCCCCTTGAGCGGCAACTGGCGGCTAATCCTGAGGATCATCTAGTCCGTCAGCTTCTCGGAATCAGCTATTTCATCGCGGAAAACTTTTCTAAGGTGGCGGAAGTCCTCCGTCCTTTCCTCAAAGCTCCGCCCGACGATCCGGGCCTGCTCTTCGCTTGGGGCACCGCACTTGTTCGCACTCGCCAGCCCGATCTGGCCATGGAAATTTTTCGCCGTCTTCTTGAACAAAACGCCAGCAATCCCAGCGTTCACTTGTTACTCGGACAGGCCCATGCCCAGCAGAAGGACTACCCCCAGGCACTGACCGAACTGAAAACTGCCTTGCAGCTCGATCCCCGACTTCCGGAGGCTCACTATTACGAAGGTCTCGTTTATCTTCACCAAAGTACGTTCGAACCCGCCGTGCAGGAATTTCGCGCCGAACTTCAGCTTCGGGCCGCCGACCCCCTCGCGACCTATCATCTTGGGTACGCACTGTTGGCCCAAGGGCATCCAGAGGACGCCGTGCCTCTCTTCCGCGATGTGATCAAGACCCTGCCCGGCTACGAATCAGCCTATTTCGAACTCGGCCGCGCTCTCTTGCAGCAGGGAGACACCGCCGGAGCCATCGAGAGTCTGGAGACCGCCAGAAAGCTTGTTCCAGACCACGACGCCACCTATTTTCAATTAAGCCAAGCCTACCGGCGCGCGGGACGCATGCCAGAAGCGCAGCAGGCGCTCGCTGCCTTTCAAAAGCTTATTGAGACGAATCGGTTAAAGAAGCGCGAAAGTCTCGAAATGGAAAAACCCTGATTGGCTGGTGTGAAGCAACCTGGAAATGTTGGTAGTTAGAAGTGATGGGTGGAGTTGTTGGAGTCGACTGTCGTGCGCCCAAGGCAGAGGCACCGTCCAGAGCGTATGAACGACGTCATCCTCAGTCGCGCAATCGGCACAGCAAGACCGTCGCGATCTGGTGGCTGCTTTCAGTTTCCACCTAGTTTCCAATTAAGGCCTTCGGCCGTGAAGATAAGTGCCGCCAGATCAATCGCTTTCAGAGTTTTATTAAAAGCTTCCCAAGCTTCGGACGTTCACTGTTTTGGCCCGCCTCTTTGGTTCGGCCTTATGTAAATGATCGAGGCATTCTCCGTGACCTCGTTACTAACTTAGAAACTAAAAAATAGTCGACACCTAGCTTTTCCGTGGGCAGCATTACCTCTGGGTTTCTTCGGTCCCCATGAAGAAGTGGGCCAAGAATTCTGTTATTGCGAACTACTTACTCCGGTGATTCCCGGAACGTTGATTGGAGTGCAGGGAGTCGGGTGTCTTTATGGATGTTACTCCCCCCAAACCGACGGAATTAGCGGGTATTTCCACAGAGGAAATTCATGGGGATGCTTTTTTCAGCCCTGTCCATTGTTGGTTACAATCGAAGCTCTATCGGCGCCTGGTTTCCGCAACCATGTTGAAGTGGTATTTTCCTTTCCAAATCCAATTTGCCATTAGTGGCTATGGATTCCGGACCCCAAGAAAAGAGCCGCGCTGTCCGCTCTCAAGAAACTTGAACCAGAGTTGCTTTCGGCGTCTAGGTTAGCGATGCTCAACTGTTGTCCCAAGTTTCCGCAGAGTTCGATGACGACTGAGTTCGTTCTCTGTGGTCTGTATCTTCAAAACCGCGCACAAGCCGTGAGGTACTTTCAAAGTGAGGACGCATATCGGAAAATGGTGGATGAACTCTGCGTCGGGGAATCTGCTCGTTCCGGGCTGGGCGACCCCCTCAATCCGCGCAGACAAGAGGAGAGTTTCTCAGCCATAGTCACGATCGACCCCACACTAATCGACGTTTTATGTCGCGCATCGGAAATTTCAACTGCGGCAGACAGACCAAACATTACTGTGGCAGATTTCATCAAATCTGTGGTTTCTCAGCCGGAGTTGTTGGAAGAACTGATTCGAAAAAGAAATCTCAGACCAAGGCCCTCGGAATGCTGAGGCTGAGATTTTGCGGTCTGCACAAATGTACCGAAACTCGTTGTGCCAGACTCGACGAAGACCGAACACTTCGCCGAAGCGTTAGCATCGTGTCGGTTCATTTTTGAGTCTCTCAGTCGCCGGGATGAGACCAGTTCGGCCTCTGCAATCCGCGCTTCAGCACCTGCGCAGCATCCGATCATTCTCTCGTAAGAATTTGGGCCTACCAAGCGTTTCTGGGTTCCGGCCAATGGCCCGAGCAGACGATGTTTGTGATCGATCTGCGCAGCGCGCAGAATAAGTCAGGAGAGCTATACAACATCACTAAGCTTAAGGAGAGATGGAGTTCGACTCCACGGTTGCGCGCCGGAAAGAAGGATCTCGCAATTCCATGTGTAATACGGATCGATGGCGTGTACCTGGCGTGTACCTCGCTTCAGCGAATCGGGGGGCTTTTAGCCATTTTCGCGTCATGTGAAATCAATAAGTTACGCTGTTTCAATCGCGCTTTTAGTCCGATCCCCACCGCCCCTACCAAAACTTCTCATTCTCAACGGTTTATTTTGGAATTTAACAACAATAAGCCGTTTAACAACAATTGAACTAATTCACCGCGAACTTTTCGATGCGTGCTGAGCGGTTCTCAACAGCGTCACGCTGCTGATTGCCGATCACATGGCCGTAGATTCCCAGCGTGATGCGTGCGTCACTGTGCCGCAGTTGCTTCTGCACCACAGCCGGGGTTGCGCCGTCTGCGAGCAGGGCACTGGTTGCACCATGACGTGCCGCGTGGAACCCGCCACGTGGAATGCCC
>CAWAZN010000021.1:0-95135 GCA_963786485.1 uncultured Acidobacteriota bacterium | reverse complement strand
CTAAGTACCCTATCTGGTATCGCTTGCGAGAAATTCAGAGCCATCCTTCGCCGTTTAGTTGCGCCCTATCCTGTCCCGCACCCAAGAGTTATCGCCTCGACGCAGTTCTTGTACAGGAACTCATTCAATCACTTAACGTCACCACGTCGCCCTCACGAATGAGGCCCCCAGACACGACAGCGGAATCCAACGCCATCACCCCGCCGAGTTTGCGGACGATGCTCCTCAGGACGCCCATATCCTGTTTCAAGGTGTCGGGATCGTATGTCGTCATCACGCACCGGCCTCGCAGTTGAGCGGCGCGAATAACGGCTTCGCCGATTCGAAGACGATGCCCAGGCCATTGACGTTCCTGAAGGCCCTCCACTCCGCCAACAATGATGTTCGGACGTAGACGCCGACTATCGAAACCCATATAGCCGATTGCGCCATCCGTTGCCACCAAAAGTGGCAAAACATCGAAACGCTCCGGCCCGTCGTAGTAAAACAGTTCGGCATCCGCACCAACCGCCTTTCGTACGAGGGCTAGGGCATCGGGGGAATCCCAGACATGACCGGAGATTTGGGGTTGGCCATCGGCACCGAGCGTGCCTTTCAGGCCCAGCAACTGGTGATGCGTCCGCGAGGTGAGCACACGGCCGTTGCCAGCTCGCACGAGCACCTTACGGTCATCAGCGAAGCCAAGCTCGCCAACTTGGATCTGAGTAACGCGCTCGCCCGCCATCGATTTAACTGGATAGCGCCACAGTTCTTTGATAAACATAGCTGGCTCAACCGGTCGCTCACCGGGATTCATGCGCGACCGGTTTCGAGATTCCTTCCTCGTTCGATCAATGAACATTTTTTGCGAGAAACGCGCGGATGAGCTCTGCGATTTCCGTTCCATCTTCTTCCAGCGCGAAGTGTCCCGTGTCTAGCAGGTGGAGTTCTGCGCTCGGTGCATCCTTTAAGAACGCTTCTGCGCCTGCGGGGGCAAATACCGGATCGTTCTTTCCCCAGACGACCAACACTGCCGGCTTCTTTTCCCGCAGATACTTGTGCCATGCCGGATAGAGCGGCGGGTTGTTGCGGTAGTCATAGAACAGCGCCAGTTGGATTTTGTCATTGCCCGGACGGTCGAGCTTGGCCTGGTCGAAGAGGTAAGAGTCCGGGCTTACATCGTCCGGATTTCGGAAACCCTGCAGGTACTGAAGTTTCGTCGCGTCCAGTGTAAGCAACTGCCGCACCTTGGCTTCATTCGTTGGATTGGGATCTTTCCAGTACGGATACAGATACTCTGCCCAGAAGGGTGACAGGCCTTCGTCATAGGCATTGCCGTTCTGCGTGATGATTGCCTGGACGCGTTCGGGATGCCGCGTTGCCAGCCGGAATCCCACCGGTGAACCGTAGTCCTGAATGTAAATCGAATACTTCGTGATGCCTTGTTGGGTAAGGAAGTGATCTACGGTATCCGCGAGGTGGTCGAACGTGTACACGTATTGCTCAGGCGAAGGCGCGTCGCTGTAGCCGTAGCCCGGATAGTCCGGCGCCACAACGTGATATTTGTCACTCAGGCGTGGAATCAGTTCGCGGAACATGTGGGACGAACTGGGGAAACCGTGCAGCAGCACGACGGTCGGTGCGTCCTTTGGCCCGGCCTCGCGATAGAAGATCTTCAAGCCATCCACCTGCGTCGTGTGATAGGTTACGCGCGTCATACTCATTCTCCTTTACCGTTCTTCGTATTAGACCATTCGGTCTACATGGGGTTTGATACAGCTATAGCCGAAAAGTTTCAGAAAAAGCTGGTGACTAAGGCCGAAAACAGGCAAGAATTAGACCGTACGGTCTAACCCAAGAGGAATGTGGGACATCTAAGGGAGAGGAGGGCTGTTCCATGCGCCCTGCAAAGATCTCTGACGACAAATTGTTCCAGGAACTGTCGGATGTTTTCCGCCGCAAGGGGTACGACGGGGCTTCTTATTCCGACCTGATGAAAGCGACTGGCTTGGTGAAGGCCAGCCTGTACCACCGTTTCCCGGGCGGGAAGGCTGACATGGTGAACGCAATACTCTCCGAAGTGGACCGCCAGTTTGCAGAGTATGTTGTTAAGCCCGCGTTCGAAGAGGGAGAACCGCTGGTCCGTGCCCGCAAGATTGCGCGTAGGCTTCGCGAGTTCTACAGATCCGGAAAACAGTGGTGTCTGCTCGACACGGTGACACTCGCCGATAGTCCGTCCACACGCGCACACGCCCGGCGCTCCATGGAGTCTTGGATCGATGCATTCGCCCGCCTCGGCCGAGATGCGGGCTTAAGCCCGGCGATTGCCCACAGACGTTCTCAAGAAGCGGTAGCCGCGATCGAAGGTGGACTCATAGTCTCCCGTGTTCTCGGTGATTCCAGCCCGTTTCTCCGCTGCCCTCGCGAATCTTCCGAAGCAGCTCACGGTCGGTCACCTACGGGAGTCGTAGAGCTTAGGGCAACAAATGGAGAGCGGTGATTCGGTTCATTACCGATAGGTTGGCCGATAGAAGTGAACCCCTGAATTCCCGCTTTACGCGATACCTCCCGGATAGTCGGCAAACCGGAATTAAATCCAGATCGGCATAGGCGATAGGCAGCGAGAAGTCGCCTAGTGTTTATTGATGGAACGTCGCTTCGGCAATCCCGTTCTGGATGACGAAGTGCCGAAAGCTGTCGGCTAACAAACTCAGCAGAGGTACGCCAATTCGATTTATGAGATGAGTCCGCCCGGGCCGTCACTTCTCCACTTCCTCCACCGGATGTATCTCCCACCAATGCGCACCCACTCCCGCGTCATACCGCGTAATCCCTTTCACCGTGATCGGTCTCCCCACCGCCGGCAAATCGCACGGAATCTTCGGTTGACATGGCTACTGTATGGCTGTAATCATACAGAATGCTATTCCACGTGAATCCATCCTCGGGCGTACCGATTTATGCCCAGATCGAGATTCAAGTGAAGAATGCGATTGCTGCCGGCGCCGTGAAACAGGGCCATGCATTGCCCTCGGTGCGTAAGCTGGCCGCCGAACTAGGGATCAATCCCACCACCACCGCACGCGCGTATCAGAATCTGGAACGCGATGGCGTCATCACCACCATCCCGGGTGGGGGCACATACGTCGCAGAAAATGTCCCGCGCTTTCTGAAATCGGAGAAGTTGCGCCGCCTGCGACCATATGCCAAGCAGATCGCCGTCGAAGGTGTCCAACTCCGCCTTACGGATGAAGACATTCTGAAAATCGTGCAAGAGGAACTGGCCAAATTAGGCGAACGCGTGGGAGACCACAAATGAACGAACTTGCCATCGATACCAAGGATCTCGCGAAGACCTACGCCGGCATCCACGCCGTCAATGGAATCAACCTAACCGTGCCGCGCGGATCGATCTATGGATTTCTCGGCCGCAACGGGGCAGGCAAAACAACCACGATCAAAATGCTGCTCGGACTTGTACGCCCCACGGCCGGTTCGGCTCGCGTGTTGGGCATGGACGCACGCAGCGAGCACATTGCCATTCTGCAGCGCACCGCTTTTGTCAGCGAGAAAAAGACTCTGTATCCCTCGCTGACGCCATACGAACTGGTGCGATTTAGTCGTGGGTTTTACCCAACTTGGTCGGACAGCGCGGTAGAGAAATATGCGCGGCGATTTGAAATCCCGATGAAACAACGCTTTGAGAAGCTCTCCAACGGGAATCAAACCAAGGTTTGGCTATTGCTGGCGCTTTGCCAAGGAGCGGATTTGCTGATTTTGGATGAGCCGACAACTGCTTTGGACCCGATTACCGTAGACCAGTTGATGCATGTGTTGGCCGAGAATGCTTCCGACCGAGGCTGCACAATTTTCTTTTCCTCCCACCAACTTGAGGAGGTGGAGCGGATCGCGGAATACGCCGGGTTCATCGATCACGGCAAGCTTCTGATGGAGGCTCGACTGGACGATATCAAGAGCGAATTCCGCCTGATTACCGCCGCGGGCAACTCCCTTCCGACACAAACCTCGTCGCAGGTTTTATCCGTTGATGTTGAGGAAAATTTCTACCGATACGTTGTGACAAGAGATCCCGAAGGCTTTGCCGCTGAACTGTCGCGGAACGGCGCGACCGTTACGAGCATCGCTACGCTAGGCCTGCGCGACATCTTCCTGCAGCTCATTCGAAAGGAGCAGTGATGTACTTCTGGAAGTGCTGGCGTGAGACGCGTGTTAGTTTTTATGTTTTTCTATTCATTGCCGTTACGTTGGCGGCGCTCCTATGGAAAATTATGGATTTCGCCATGGGCGAGTTGCCCCCGAAGCAACTTTTCGCGCTCGCGTGGGTGATTCTCCTGTTCGCTTCCAGCGCGTTGCTCGCTCTCGCTGCGATTTCGTTCGGAGCCACCGGGATTAGTGAAGAGTTTGCTCACAAAACAGCGAGTTTCTTGCTGACCAAGCCACGATCGATTCGTTACTTCGTCTGGACCGCTTGGGCGGCGAATGCCGCACAATTTCTCACATTAGCGGTAAGCATGATGTTAGTCGGCGCATCGATTCTGTCATGGCGATACCATGCGCCGATTACAGGGCGTTTGCTGCTGGCCTTCTTGCCGGGGCTCATTGTGACCTTTTTGATATTCGGCATGACCTACCTATTGGCCGTATTGCATAAGAATGGGCGCGACGGATTTCTAAGCAGCCTGGGCGTGGTGATTCTATTTCCGATGATTTGTTTGGCGCTGGAACACTTTTGCCAGATTCATTTGCCATCGCCAGCAGACATGTATCCATTCGGAATGAGTAAATTGATGTCACATCCAGAACTCGCCTCGACCTTGCCACCCTTTTGGCCGTTAGTAGGCTGGTCGTTAGCGGCGCTGGCAAGTCCGTTCATTGCGCAGTTGGTATTGGAACGCACTGAGGTTTAATGAACTCGTGGGAAGATTAGCTGGCCCTCATTACAGATAAGGGTCGCACAGCAAGCTTTGGAATGGTCTTCCCATGTGCGACTAGACCGGAATTTTCCGATTATCGACTTCCAAATTGTCGCCATAGTGCCGGATTAACGCGCTAGCATGGACCGAGGCGCGCAACCGACAAACCAGTGGCACAAACTTCAGTCTGTGTTCTTTTGACGTCTGTAGCCAAATCGCTAGACTCTCCGGCGCAACCTCCAGTGGCACAGACTTGAGCTTGCCCCCGTCAGGAGGTCTGTGCGCTTTTGACTTCTTAACCCTTGCCCAGCACTACTTCTCCACTTCCTCCACCGGATGAATCTCCCACCAATGCGCCCCCACCCCCGCGTCATACCGCGTAATCCCTTTCACCGTGATCGGTCTCCCCACCGCCGGCAAATCGCACGGAATCTTTGGTATGCACTTCGCCACAACGCACCGCGCCCGGTCCATCCCCGCAATCTTCGGGTTCTCGCAAATATGCACTTCCGTATCCCCGTCGGCGGCCTTCACGATCTGCGTCACAAACCCACTCACCGCCGCATGCGAAGACATTTTGTCGTCCCATCGATTGGCGTCTTCCGCGATCAACTCCCCAATCGTTAAATCCGCGTAAGGGCTTTTCGGTGGCCCCTGGTCCGCCGGCTTCGCTGCCGGAGTCGCACCTTTCGATTTGGAAGAGGGCACCGCGCTCTTTTTCGAAACCGATTTTGGCGCCGGAGTCTGCGCGGCACACCATACGGGTAGCGCCAGCAACGCGCCCGCCACAAGCAAAACTTGGTTTTTCATGTTTTTACCTCGATGTCTGCGGATACCGCTGACCCCACAAGGATAGGTCTTACCCGAATGAACCCGGCCTCCACTCCGTGGACCAGACCACCCCAAAAAGTACCCGCACCTCCGGACAGGCTAGCGCACGTCCCCTTCCATTCGAATCATACCAACCAGTAACAAAAATAAGTATTGACATCCAGTAACCATATCTGGTACTCTGGGTGGGTAGAGAACCACGCCTGGCATCCCCTGCGAAGCTCAGTTTTTCCGGCAGCTCTTCCCGCTAAGCTCTTCCGCTGCAACGCTTGTTATTTTGCTGTCGGGTTACTGCTGGGGATTTTCGTCTTTCAGCCTGTTCCATCCCAAAGATCGTTCTAAGAAATCTTGTCTAAGGAGCCGTCATGGTCTTCCCGCGCCGATCCCTGCCTCGCACCGCAAAAGTCTCTCCCGCTGCACGTTGCTGCTTCAGTTTCTCCGATGGCCGCTACTGCCGCATGCCTCGCGCCGCCGATCATCCCGAGTACTGCATCCATCACTCGCGCGAAGACCGCCAGCTCCTCGAAGCCGAGCGCATCGGTGAGCTCCTCGCCGCCACTCCGTCCGGCGAATTCCTCACCGCCACCGACGTCAACTCCGTCCTCGGCAAGCTCTACACCGCCATCGCCCTGAACCGTATCCCGCTCCGCAACGCCGCGCTCATGGCCTACGTCGGCCAACTCCTTCTCAATTCCACCACAGCCATCAAAAGCGAAATCATGAACGCTCACAGCTACACCTCCTGGTGCAAAGTCTCTCGCAAAGCGCTTACAGAGAAACTTCCTCAACCTCCTCCCACGAAGTCGGCGTTACCTGTCGACTTTCAGTCCGATAGCACCGATGAACCCTCCGAAGAAAATGGCGAAGAGAATGACGAAGAAGCGGACACCGCCGCGGAACACGAAGATGAAGGCCAAGACGCCGAAGGCCAAGGCGGCGAAGATCAAGACGGCGAAGATCAAGACGGGGGGAACTTTGATGCGCAGGCCGAGGAAGAACACGAAGTAAGCGAACCGCCAGGAATCGATCCCTCTTCCTTCAACGAGGAATACGACGCCAAAAATAACGAGTCTCGCCTGTTGTCAGCCCTGAAAGCCCACACGCAAGTGTTGCATCCAAAGAAGTTATAACCCCTTTAGAATGCGCACTTGCAAGATTTCGCGAAATAACTCTTTTAGAATGCGCACTTACAAAAAAAGGAGGGGTACCTATCGGCCGCACTTTCAAACGTACGCATTTCTTTCATGCACACCGTCAAAGATTGCGTTTTGACCCACCCTGTCGCGCATGGGATAATTTCTGTTTTGGGGCACACATGACCTTTAGACCTTTCGCATGGACCATCCTACTGGCAGGGTTCACCTGTTCCGCCGCTGCTGGCCAAATGCTCGCCATTCCTGCGCACGACGCGCAAATTCCCGCCAAGCCAGAAGCCGCCGCAACCACACCCAAAGCCGACACCGAAAAAACACCAAACACCAAACCCGACAACGCCGGACGCGCCGACGCCTACTACTACTTCACCATGGGCCACATCTTCGAACAGCAATACGAAGCCACCAGCCGCGCCGAGTTTGCCACCCAGTCGATCGACGCCTACAAAAAAGCTTACGCCCTCGATCCCAAATCTCCCGTAATCGGTGAACGCCTCGCCGAAATGTATTGGAAGGCCCAGCGCATTCACGACGCCGTGCAGGAGGCCAACGACGTTCTAAAGCGTGACCCGAACAATCTGGGCCCGCGCCGCCTGCTGGGAAGAATTTATCTGCGCAGTTTGGGAGACTTCAGCGTCGGCAACGGCAACTCCGAAGCCGTCAGCAAAGCGATCGAGCAGTATCGCGAAATCTACCGCGTGGAACCCGACGACACCGAATCCGCCCTCTGGCTCGCCCGCCTCTACCGCCTCCGCAATGAACCGGAAAAAGCCGAAGAAGTTTTGCGCGGCATTCTGAAAGCCGATGGCGAAAACGAAGCCGCCGTGGAGCAACTCACGCAACTATTGTTAGACGAAGGCAAAAACGGCGAAGCCGTCCACCTCCTCGAAAGCATCACCGCGCGGCAAAGTTCTCCATCGCTGCTAGATTTGCTCGGCGACGCCTACACCCAGGGACACGATCTAGCCAAAGCCGAAGCCGCTTACCGCAAAGCCATGGATCTCGATCCCGCGGAGTTGAGCCACCAGCGCGGCTTGGGTCAAACGCTTCTCGCCGAAGATAAATATCAAGACGCCCTCGTGGTCTACCAAAAGTTGGTCGAAGCAGCTCCAGACGACGCCGACGTCTATTTGCGCATCGCGCAAATCTATCGCGAACTCCACCAGATGGATAAAGCTGAAGACAATCTGGTGAAAGCGCGCCAGTATGCTCCCGGCAGTTTGGAAGTCATGTACAACGAAGCCATGTTGTACCAGGCGCAGGGTCGCTTCGACGACGCTATCCACGTCTTGTCCGACGCCGTCACCGGCATCAAGGGCCAGTCCGCCATGCTGCCCACCCGCCGCCGCTCGTTGGCGATTTTGTACCAGCAACTCGGCCAGCTCTATCGCGACACGCAAAATTATCAAGCCGCGGTTTTCACCTTCGACGAACTTGGGCATTTGGGCGAAGAAGAAGATCGCCGCGCCCGCCTGCTGATTATGGAAGTCTACCGCCAAGCCAAGGAACTTCCGCGCGCGCTCACCGTGGGCAAAGATGCCGTCGCGCAATATCCAAAAGATACTGCGATCCGCGCCAGCTACGCCATGCTGCAAGGCGAAAACGGTCAGACGGATGAAGCTATTAAAACGCTGCGCGCGCAGTTGACCGGTTCTGGTGCCGCGGACCGCGACACCTACGTCAACATCGCTCAGGTTTACGAACGCGCCAAGCGCTACAAAGAAGCGGAAGAAGCCGCGCACGCCGCCGAAGCCATACCTGGCAAGCCCGGCGACAACGAAATGGTCTTGTTCTTTCTCGGTGCCATTTACGAAAAACAAAAAATGTTCGATCGCGCCGAAGCGCAATTCAAAAAAGTGCTGGATCTGAATCCGAACAACGCCGAAACCCTGAACTATTATGGCTACATGCTGGGCGACCAGGGCACGCGTCTCGACGAAGCGCAAGATTTAGTAAAGCGCGCACTGAAAATCGATCCATACAACGGCGCATATCTCGATAGTTTGGGCTGGATTTATTTCAAAGAAAACAAACTATCGGACGCCGAAGCGACGCTGAAAATGGCCGAAGCGCGCGAAGGACACGATGCCACCATTCACTCGCACCTCGGCGATGTGTACGCCAAGAGCGGCAAGGGCGACAGAGCCGTCGTGCAATACGAAAAGTCCCTCGCCGAGTGGCATCGCGTGTTGCCCGCCGATGTGGAAAACGACAAAATTGCGGAAGTGGAAAAGAAACTTTCTCAGTCGAAACACCGCGTAGCGCAACAGACCGGCGCTCCCGCGGATGCCCCGAACGAAAAGCCGTAGCTATTCCAGTCAAATTTCTGGCGCCCTCGGCGAAAGTTTTTGGCGAAACTTTATGAATGAAGTGCGCATTCCTGCGTTCGCGAAAATCAACGTGCGCTTGGACGTGGTCGGCAAACGCCCCGACGGTTTCCACGAACTGCGCACCATTTTTCAAAGCATCTCGCTGCACGACGATTTGATTCTGCGGCGCGCTCCAGGCAAGGCGATCTCTTTGCAAGTCACCGGCAACGCCATGCTCTCCACCGAGCCGGTGGAGAAAAATCTGGTGCATCGCGCGGTGGACTTGCTGCGCCGCGAACTGCGATTGCGCGATGGCGTAGACATTGAACTGCGGAAGAATGTCCCGGCCGGCAGAGGTCTAGGTGGCGGCTCGAGCGATGCGGCGGCGGCGTTGCTTGGATATTTAAGGCTGACCAGGAAGAAATTGGACGAAGCGCGACTATTCGAGTTGGCAGCATCGCTGGGCGCGGACGTGCCGTTCTTTTTGCGTGGTGGACGCGCGCTAGGCGTCAGCAAGGGTGACGAAATCTACCCGCTCCCGGACGTCCCCAAACAATATTTACTAGTTGTTTCGCCAGAATCGATTCATGTGCCGACGCCCGACGCATATCGTTGGTTGGCGGCAAGTCCAATCTATGGCGACGGACAAACGCGAAAATCAAAAGATAACGCAGAGACGCAGAGAACGCGGAGAGCCGCAGAGAAGAGCAAGGCCACGCGTGCGTTGACAAAACTGGCTAAAACCTCTAATATTTGGGGGTTCTGTGCTCTCTGTTGGAGCGCGCAGGGGACTAGCCTCTCGAATGATTTTGAGGGTCCGGTCTTCGAGCGTTACCCGCGATTGAAGCAAATCAAGCGGGTGTTGCTGCAACACGGAGCTGCAGAAGCCTCACTGGCGGGTAGCGGTTCGGCGGTGTTTGGAGTTTTCCCGAGCCCAGTGTTGGCGCGCCGAGCCGCTGTTAGGTTTCCGCACGATCAGACCTTCGTTTGCGAGACGGTTTCGCGAGACAGGTATGTACGCGCTGTAACTGGCGCGAGTGTCAGGTAAGCCGCAGCGTCTTCGATAAAAGTTCAAGGCACGAATCAGGCCCGTTTCGCGGGTGTGTGCGAGGACAGGGGAAAGCAGATCCCTCGCTGCGCTCGGGATGACAATTTCTAATATTGGAGCGATCGCGTTTTGCACGACGACCGGTTCAAAATTTTTACGGGCACGGCCAATCCGACGCTGGCAGCCAGTATCTGCAAGCATCTGGATGTGGAGATCGGCCAGGCAAAATTGGGCCGGTTCAGCGACGGCGAAATACATTTTCAGATTTTGGAAAATGTGCGGGGCGCGGACGTTTTTGTGGTGCAGCCCTGCCATTATCCGGTGGACAACCACCTGCTCGAATTGCTGCTGATGATCGACGCGTTCAAGCGCGCGTCAGCGTGGAGAATCACTGCGGTGCTGCCGTATTACTGCTATGCGCGGCAGGATCGCAAAGACAAGCCGCGCGTTCCGATATCCGCGAAGTTGGTGGCGGACTTACTGGAAACCGCGGGAGCGAGCCGGGCGCTGACTTTAGATCTGCATGCGCCGCAGATTCAGGGATATTTCGACGTGCCGGTGGATCACCTGTATGCCGCGCCGGTGCTGGTGGAATATTTCAAGTCGAAGGAATTGTCCAACGTCACGGTGGTTTCGCCGGACGCGGGCGGCGTGGAACGGGCGCGGTTTTTTGCGAAGAAGCTGGGCGCACCACTCGCGATCGTAGATAAACGACGCGTGGATATTGACGTCAGCGAAGTGATGAATTTGATCGGAGAGGTTCGCGGACGCAGCACGCTGATCGTGGACGACATTATCGATACCGCGGGAACGCTGGTGAAAACCGCGGAAGCGTTGATGACGGAAGGCGCGACCGAAGTTTATGCGGCCTGCACTCATGCGGTGCTTTCGGGACCGGCGGTGGAGCGGATTGAGAAGTCGGTGATCAAGGAAGTGATCGCTACGGATTCGGTGCCGCTTTCGGAAGCTGGAAAGAGGATGGGGAAGATCAAGGTGCTGAGTATTGCGGCTTTGTTGGCGAGGGGGATTCGGAGTATTCACGAGGAGACTTCGATCAGCGAGTTGTTTATTTAGGGTTGGCTAGCGCTTCGCGGATACATCGTGGGGCGGGCAGCGTGGCGCACAGACCCCCTAACGGGGGCAAGCTGAAGTCTGTGCCACTTAACGGCGACTCGATCAGCGAGCTGTTTGTTTGAAGTAGAGGCAAAAGATAACGCAGAGACGCAGAGAGCACAGAGGGACGCGGAGAGATTGCGGTTGGAGTAAAAGTTGGGACAGTCAAAAGAGTTTTAGTTGAGAGGACAATGTTATGGCTCAGGCAGAAAAAGTTGTTGTTGAAGGCGCGCCGCGGGAACAGCGCGGAAAGAATGAAGCGCGGCGTTTGCGTTTGACGGGCAAATTGCCCGCGACGCTGTATGGCGGCAAGGGTAAAGCGATTGCGCTTTCCGTGAATGCCAAGCAAGTGGGGGCCATTCTGCGGTCGGAGAGCGGACACAACACCTTGTTTCAGGTGGATCTGGGCGGAAAGCACGAGCCGGCGATTTTGAAGGACTGGCAAGTGGATCCGGTCAGCGGGAAACTGCTGCACGTGGATCTGCTGCGCATTGCGATGGACGTACGCATGCGCGTGAAAGTGCCGGTGCACACCTTTGGCGAGCCGAAGGGCGTGAAGGTGGAAGGCGGCGTGTTTGAAGTGGTCACGCGCGAAGTGGAAGTGGAGTGCTTGCCGGCGGATATTCCGACGGAATTCCGAGCGGATGTGAGCGATCTGGCGCTCAACGGCGCATTGCGCGCCAGCGATTTGGCGCTGGATAAGGACAAGATCAAGTTGTTGACGGAACCGGATCGCGTTTTGGCGCACGTGGTTACGCTGCGGGTTGAGGAAGAGAAGCCGGCGGATGTGGCGGCAGCGGCAACGACTCCGGCGGAACCGGAAGTTATCAAGAAGGGTAAGAAAGACGAAGAAGGCGAAGAGGGCGAAGACGCCAAGGCCGGCGGGAAGACGGAGAAGGCCGCGGAGAAGGACGACAAGAAGAAGAAGTAATTGTCGGCGGCGAGTTTTGCCGAGCGGATTACGGGGGCCGGGCCTCAAAAAGCCCGGCGCCTACAACGGCAAAGCAAAGGCCAAGTCAACGTGCGCCCGCCTCAAAGGCGGCCGCTACGAAGGCTAAGTCAACGGCCAAGGCGCCGCAACAGAGGCAGAGGCAACGTGCTGGCGTATGCGACTTATTGTTGGGCTTGGGAATCCGGACCCGGAGTATCAGTGGACGCCGCACAATCTGGGTTTTATGGCGGTGGACGAACTGGCGAATCGCAGCGGGATTCGCGTTTCGCGGCCTGAAGCGAAAGCGCTGGTAGGGCGCGGAAAATTTGGCGGGGAAGAAATCATTCTCGCCAAGCCGCAAACGTACATGAACCTTAGCGGGATTTCTGTACGAGAGTTGCTGGCGAAGTACGATTTAGTGCCCGCGGATTTGCTGGTGATGTTTGACGAGCGGGATTTGCCCTGGAGCATGATTCGGATTGGCGAACGCGGTAGTCCGGGAACGCATAACGGGGCGAAGTCGGTAACCAGCAGCGTGGGAACGCAGGATTTTCCGAGACTGCGGCTGGGATGCGGGCCGGATCATCCGGTGCGGGATTTGGCCGAGTATGTTTTGAAGCCGCTGAAGAAGGCGGAACTGGAAGTGGCTGCGGAAATGGTTGCGGAAGCGGGCGATGCGGTGGAGTTGCTGCTGCAGCAGGGAATCGCGGCGGCGATGAACAAGTACAACCGGCGAAATTCGGGGCCGGACGCAACCGCGAAGGATGCGGACAGGCGAGTAAGAAAAAATTTCCCGGGCTTTGCGCCTGGGCAGAGACAGAGAAGAGGTCACATGAGCAACATGGAGCAAGAGCGGCTGTACGATCTGATTTTCATCGTGCGTCCGGCAACCCCGGAAGAAGACATCAAGAAAGTGATCACCGGCATCGAGCACACCTGCTCGGAAAAGGGCGGGAAGATCGAAAAGACCGAGCACTGGGGAACGCGGCGGCTGGCGTACAAAGTGGCCAAGCATCGCGAAGGAATTTACGTGTATCACCAGATTCGCACGTCGCATGGCGAGTTGATGGCGGAACTGGAACGCCGGCTGCGCGTGCAGGACGTGGTGATCAAGTATTTGTCGATCCGGCTGGATGAAGATTTGAAGCTGCAGAAGAAGCTGGGAGACCGGCGCGAGAAGCGCGCGGCGCGTCGTCCGCGGCGTGCGGCAGCGGCGCCTCCGGCGGGTGGTGGGGATCATGCTCCGCGGCATCAGGAGCGGCCGCAGCAAGAGCGTTCGCAGCCGGCACCGGAGCGGCATGTGGAGAACGCGGGCTGAGCATTGCCCTCTTGCTGAAATTTTTTGAATTGTGAGATTGGAGCACAGCCAGGATTCATCGAGCGAAGGGCGCTCGATGCAAAACCTTAGGCTGTGCCACAGAACTGAAAGGGTGGAAGTGCATGGCAGACGAAATCAAACAAGCAGCAGCGCCGGCGGCGCCAGCACCTGGTGGCGGCGGACATTCGGGTGGCGGGCATTCTGGCGGAGGACACAGCGGGCCGCGTCGTGAAGGCGGGCCGGGTGGTGGTCACGGTGGACCGCGTCGCGATGCAGGACCGGGTGGACCAGGCGGCGGTCCGGGCGGACCACGCCGCGGCAAGCGGCAATATTTCCGGAAGAAGAAAGTTTGCAAGTTCTGCGTCGAGAAGATGGACATGATCGACTACAAGCGCGCGGACATTCTTTCGCAGTTCGTGCAGGAGCGCGGCAAGATTTTGCCGCGGCGCATGACCGGCGTTTGTTCGCGGCACCAGCGCTGGCTGGGCGTGGCCATCAAGCGGGCGCGCAATATCGCGTTGCTGCCGTTTGCGGGCAGCGCCAGCGGCACGCAACAGCCGCGCGCAGGTTGTTCCCGGCGGCGATCACAAGCATGCGGAAGCGGCAAAGCCTGTCGAAGCCGCGAAGCCGGTTGAAGCGGCTGCCGCGAAACCAGTCGAGGCTGGCAAACCAGTGGAAACCCCGGCGGCTGCAGAAGCGCCGCGAGCTGAAGGATAAGGAGCCCAGAGAATACACATGGAAATCATTCTTCAGGAAGACATCGATAAGCTGGGACACCGCGGAGACATCGTCACCGTGAAGCCCGGTTATGCACGCAATTTTTTGCTGCCACGCAAGATGGCGATTGAAGCGACCAGCGGAAACATGAAAGCGCTGGAGCGGATTCGCACTTCGCTGGCGAAGAAGACGGCCACGGAATTGGCGAGCGCGCAGAAGCAAGTGGAATTGCTGAACGGCGTTACGCTGAATTTCAAGCGAAAGACAGGGGAAAACGATCAGATGTTCGGGTCGGTGACCACCGGAGATATTTCCGAATCGCTCGGGGCGCAGGGCTTTAAGGTGGACAAGCGGCAGATTCATGTTGCCGAGCCGATTAAAGCGCTGGGCGAATATACCGTGACGATCAAAGTGTTCCGGGATATTAACGCGACGATTAAAGTGGTGGTGGAAAAAGAGAACGTGGAATAAATTCGTCGGAGTTTATTTTGCAATGAAGGGACGCAGCGGTTTGCGTCCCTTTTTTATTTGGATGCAAAAGTCGTCCGCCTCAGAAGGCGGCCGCTACAACGACTCCGCCGCTCGCAAATATATTTGCGCGATTCAAAAATAAAATAATTTTGCAAGCTGGAAAAACTTTTGCACCGGATTTCCGACGCGATGCACAGCTACTCTGATTGACGCGCAGAGAAATTTCCGCGCACACTGCGCGAAGTGTTCGGATGGAATTCGTACAGGGAACGAATCAGCCCACACAAAATAATCGAACTTGCCCCGCTAAAAGCGTTATGTTATCTATAGCGAAGAAAAGGCGAAGCATTGGCTGCGCAACAATGGAAGACCTATGGCTGCTGATACGACGTTAGAAAAACCGTTGCCGAGCAATCTGGATGCGGAGCGGTCCGTGCTGGGCGCGATTTTGCTGGATAACAATGCGCTGAACGCGGCGATCGAGAATTTGCGCGCGGAAGATTTTTTTCTGGACCAGCATCGGCGGGTGTTCACGCAAATGGTGGCGCTGGGAGAGACGCAGCAGGCCATCGACCTGGTGACGCTGACGGAAGAGTTGCACCGACGCGGAGATCTGGAAGCGTCGGGCGGCGCGCCGTATCTGGCTTCCCTGGCCGACGGAATGCCCAGAGTTTCCAACGTGGAGCATTACGCGCGGATCGTGAAAGAAAAGGCGCTGCTGCGGAATTTAATTCACGCCACGGACAAGATTCAGCAGAACGCATTTGAAGGCGAAGATGGCGCAGACGCGATTCTGGACAATGCGGAATCGTCGATTTTTGCATTGGCGGAAGATCGCGTTAAGGCCGGGCTGATTCCGATCAAGGATATTGTTCGGGATAATTTTGAACGGCTGGAAAAGATTTTTCGCGAAGGGAAGAGCATCACCGGTGTCCCGACCGGATATGTGGAGCTGGACAAGTTGCTGTCGGGACTGCAGCCGTCGGAGCTTTTGATTCTGGCGGCGCGGCCGTCGCAGGGTAAGACGGCGCTGGCGTTGAATTTGGCGGAAAATATTGCGATTCGCGGCGGGAAGGCGGTGGCGATATTTCAGTTTGGAAATGTCCAAGGAATCGCTGCTGCAGAGGCTGGTGGCTTCGGTGGCGCAGATCGATGCGCACAAGTTTCGCACCGGGCATTTGAGCAAGGACGACTGGCGGCGGATGACGGATGCGCTGGGGCAGATTTCTGCGGCGCCGCTTTGGATTGACGATGCGGGGTCGAACAGCGTTTTGGAGATTGGAGCAAAGGCGCGTCGGCTGAAGAAAGAGAAGAATCTGGCGCTGGTGGTGGTGGATTATTTGCAGTTGATTACGAATCGCGGGAGATTTTCGAACCGGCAGGAAGAAGTTTCGAGTATTTCGCGTGGGTTGAAGGGGTTGGCGAAGGAGTTGCAGATTCCGGTGCTGGTGCTCAGTCAGTTGACGCGCGCGCCGGAACGGGAGGAGCGCGGGCCGCAGTTGAGCGATTTGCGGGAGTCGGGCGCGATTGAGCAGGATGCGGACGTGGTGATGTTTATTTATAGGCCGAATTTTTTTAAGTTGGATGCGGCGCCGGAAGAGCGGGATCAGGCGGAGATTTTGATTGCGAAGCAGAGGAATGGTCCTACGGATAAGGTGAGATTTGTGTTTAGGAGCCGGTTGACGAGGTTTGAAGAGGCGGCGCCGGATGCGTTTGCGCAGTTTGCGCCGGATAATTAGGCAAGAGTGGGTTAGGGTTGAAGAAGTCAAAGGCGCACAGACCCCCTGACGGGGGCAAGCTGAAGTCTGTGCCACTGTGGTTGCTCCGATAATTTGGCGATCGAGTCGGCAGAAGTCAAAGGAACACAGACTAAAGTCTGTGCTACGCGAGGCGGCTCTTACGTGTCGGTGGGTCCACAGAGTGTGGGTTGAGGCGTTGTTCCTGCCTGGATTGGTCTCAGTTAATAAAGGACTTACGGATGGCTGGGGGCGTGCATTTGGGTGTGGTGTTGCCTTTTGCGCGGCGTCCAATGTGGCTGTCGTGAGGGGCGGCGGGGATGTCGTACACTAAATTTCTGGCCGATCTAGGTTATGGCGCGCACAAAAAACAATCACAAGAAAATGCAAGTACTCGCGGGCGAAGCTGCGCCTGCGCACAGCCGGCCGGTGTGGGCGGAGGTGTCGCTGGGGGCGCTGGCGTACAACCTTGCGGCGATTAAGAAGTATGTGAATCCGGCGGGGGAGAAGCGGAAAGCGGCGCGGAAGGTTTTGTCGATTGTGAAGGGGAATGGGTATGGGCATGGCGGGCCGCAGGTGGCCAAGGCGCTGGAGAAGGCGGGGTCGGACTGGTTTGGCGTGACGTGCACGGAAGAGGGGATTGCGGTGCGCAAAGCCGGAGTGCGCGGGCCGGTGCTGATCCTGACGAGCTTTGTTGCGGGGAAGAAAAGCGGTTGCTGGAGCACGATTTGACGCCGGTGATTCACCGGTGCGAGCAGTTGGCGGCGCTGGATAAGGCGGCGGGGCGGCGTGGGTCGCGCAAGGCGGCTGGGTTTCATTTGAAGATTGATACGGGGATGAACCGGATTGGAATTGCTCTTGGTGATGTGGAGTGTTTCGCGCGGGAGCTGGGGAAGTGCAAGCATTTGCGGCTGGGCGGCGTGATGACGCACTTTGCGTCGTCGGAAGTTTTTAATGATTCGCTGGCGGGGCACCAGACGCGGGAGCAGGAAGAAAAATTTCACGCGGCGCTCGCGCGTCTGCGCGCGATGGGAATTGATACGGGGATTGTGCATCTGGCGAACAGCGCGGCGATTGCGTCGCGGCCGGAGACTTGGGCGGACATGGTGCGGCCGGGAGCGATTTTGTATGGCTACCATCCTGGTTACGATCCGATGGAACGGCGAGCGGAGATGGAGAAGAAACTTGCCGCTGCGGCCGGTGATGAGTTTGCGATCGCGGATTATCAGTTTGCGAGAGGTGGCGGCGGGATCGGGCGTGGGATATGACGCGGCGTTTTTGCCGAAGCGGGCGTCGCGAATCGCGGTGCTGGCGGCGGGATATGGCGATGGGATTCACCGGTCGCTGGGCAATCGCGGGAATGTGCTGGTGCGCGGAGTGTTGGCGCCGATCGTGGGCATTGTGTCGATGGACGTGACGATGATTGATGTGACGGATGTGCCGGGCGTGGCGGTGGGGGATACGGCGACGATTTATGGGGTGGCGGGTGGCGAAGTGCTGTCTGGCGAGCGCGGTGGCGCGGAGTATTGGGACGGTCACTTCGGATTTGCTGTGCGCGGTGACGCAGCGGGTGCCGCGGGTTTATCTCTCCTGACGAAGTTCCTGATGAAGTGTGGCGGTTCCTCTTAGTTATTCCAACGATGATCCTAAATGCTTTGTTTTTCTGCTGCCTAGGGATGTGCGCTGGGGTTCTGTGGTTGGCGGATACCCGGAATATGGCGTGGGGGTGGGTATTTGTGAGAACATAAACGTCGCGGGAAGTATAACTTCCGTTACGCCCATAACCACTGGCCTGTTGTTTCGCGTGCGCTTGCGGGCCGGCTGTCGCGATTTTGCAGTGATGGTTGATTTACTGTGAGGTCGTATGCGCAACCCCGAGTCTGAAGCGCTGCGCTCTGCGCAATTACCCACACAAGACATGCAGGAGATACGCAGGAGTGCGCCTGCGGTGGCGCCGGGCAATGGTGCGCCTGGCGCTGCGAAGGAATTGGCGGTTGGGGCGGCCTGGGCGATACGAGGGTTGCTGGTGATAGGGAGCGCGGCGGTTTGCTACTCGTGGCAGCCGTTTGGTTTGGCGCGGGTGACGGCAGCGGTGCTGGGGGCGCTGTTTGCGGCGCTGATTTTAGTGTTGGAGATGCGGTTGCGGCGGGGGGCGCTGGGCAGCGTGTTGGGTGGGGCGATTGGGACGGTGGCGGGGATTTTCGCGGCGCTGGCGACTTCGTTGTTGCTGGCGCGGACTTCGGAAGGGGATGCGACCAAGTCTTGTTTGGAGTTTTTGTCTTTGTTTGCGTTTGCGTATTTGGGATTGATGCTGGGATCGAGCCTGGGCGCGGATTTTCTGGAGAAACGCAACGGAAACACGGTGGTGAGTGAATCGCGCGGCGGAGAATCCTTGAAGCTACTGGACACCAGTGTGTTGATCGACGGGCGGATTGCGGATATTTGCGAAGCGCACTTCATGGATGGCGTGCTGGGCATACCGCAATTTATTTTGCACGAACTGCAGATGGTGGCGGACTCCGGCGATACGTTGAAGCGGCAGCGCGGGCGACGCGGACTGGAAATTTTGCAGCGGATGCAGAAGTTACCGCATGTGGAAGTGCGCATCCTGGATGATGCGGGAATCGCTCCGGGCGGAGATGTGGACGATAAGCTGGTGGAATTGGCGCGCAGCCGCGGCGCGAAAATTGTTACCAACGATTTCAATTTGAACAAAGTGGCGACGCTGCAGGGCATTGCGGTGTTGAACGTGAACCTGCTGGCGAACGCGATGAAGCCGGCGGTGCTGCCGGGAGAGCCGATGCGGGTGTTGGTGGTGCGTGAGGGGAAGGAACCGAATCAGGGCGTGGCGTACCTCGACGATGGGACGATGGTGGTGGTGGACGGCGCGCGGAAATTGATTGGCAAAAGCGTGGATGTGGTGGTGACGTCGGTGCACCAGACGACGGCGGGGAAAATGATTTTCGGGCGAGTGGACGAACGGGGTGCGGCGAGTGCGTCGGAAGTTAAGCAGGCAGCGGCGGGTACGACTGGAACTGTGCGCAGCGATTTGGGACCGAGGGGGAGTGATGGTCCTGGCGGCGGACGTCCGGGCGGAACGGTGGTTCCGGAGCGGCGTTAACATTCGCGCGGTTTAGCGGGTGCGATGGCCGAGCGGGGCGCGCTGGTGGTGGGTCAGTTTCCGATTACGCGACCAATCAGGACTTAGGCTTGTCAGCTAACCGAACTGCCGTCCACCCACCAGTGATTCCGGCATTATCTACGAAGGTCCCAACGATTTTGTACTTTGATATTTTTCCGATGAACAGTGTCTTTATATGCTTGCCGTCGGGTTGCCGAAGATTGATGGTGAAGGCAAGGAAATCGCCTTCCTTGTGGCCAAAATCGATTTCTTCCTTCTCACCTTTCGGACCTACGGCGTCTCCATCAAGCCAGTCTTCATTCGGACCAGAATATGACAGTGTGAAGACCTGCCAAGTTTTGCCGTGGGAACTGTTCAGCTGAGCTTTCCATGTACCGAGGCCGAGCCAGGCCCACACGATTCCCCCAATTACGGGTGTAGGCGATTCAATTTGAACGATTGCTGGTGAATCCAAAAATGAAACTTCCGTAGCGTCTGTGGCTAATTTGTAGCGGAACGTCACATGGAAAGTACCTGGAGTATGAGCGACAAATTTCCAGGTTCTTACATTTTCCTCTGCTGCGGCGCAGAGCAACGGATGACCAGACTCAGATGCGACATCAATCACGGACTCGCCATCGGTGGTGAACCTGACGCGGACTTCGCCATCGATGCGAGTCTGCCGGGCCAGCGGCGGATACGTTGGCTGGGCGTGCTGTACCACCTGAGGCACTGCTCCGGAAGACTGCTGAGCCATAGTCATGGGTACACGGCCAATCACGACTAATAGCACTAAGGTCATCCGAGCATGTCGCATGGCATTTTCCGCAGTAGAATTCATGCCGTTAGTCTAAACCGTTGTCTCACTGCGAGTTGCTAAATCCAGTAGTGCAGTTCTTATTGCTCACGCGATTTCTAGCCACTCAACTCCCGACTGACGCCGTAACCGGAAACTGACCCAGTACCGGCGCGCGGCGCGGTTTGTTCTGATGATGGGGATTCGGGTACACTCGGAAGTTCGCACACTGGTATTTGAGCTTTTGGGGGCGGTCAGGCCGCTTCGTATGCCAGCTTGTCGCGCCCGATTATGAGTGGAATTTTTGCAATTCTTCCTGCCGCAGGTTTGGGGACGCGCATGGGCGCGGAAACACCCAAGCAATTCCTGGAACTGGATGGAACCCCGATTGTGATTCATACCGTGCGGCGCATCGCATCTTGCGCGTTGATTACGGATATTGTTGTGGCTACGCGAGCGGACGTGGTGGCTTCGCTGGAAAAAAGTTTGCTAACGGAGAAATTCAAACAGAAGGTTTCAGTGATTCGCGGCGGGGATTCGCGGCAGGAATCCGTGACTCTGGCGTTGCAGCAGGTGCCGGACGATGCGGAACTGGTGCTGGTGCATGACGCGGTGCGTCCCTTTGTGACGGTGGAACAGATCGCGCGGGTGATTGAAGAGGCCCGGCGGTGCAAGGCGGCGATTCTGGGAATTCCGGCGATGGATACGGTGAAAGAAGTGAAGCGGGCTAGTTTGCCAGAAGATGTGGCGCTCATTACCGGGACGATTCCGCGGGAGCGCGTGGTGCTGGCGCAGACTCCGCAAGTGTTCGCGGCGAAATTGTTGAAAGAGGCGTTTGCGAAGGCCGCGGCGGATGGGGTAAATGCGTCGGATGAAGCGGGTTTGGTGGAGCGCCTAGGGAACGATGTGCATGTAGTACTGGGCTCAGAGCGGAACATTAAGATCACCAAGCCGGCGGATATGGAATTGGCGAAGTTTTATCTGGAACGCGAGCGCGCGAAGAAATGAGCACGCGCTGCGGCATTGGTTACGATTTACACCGGTTGGAAGCTGGGCGGAAATTAATTATTGGTGGGATGGAGTTGGCTTTCGATAAAGGGCCGGCAGGGCACTCGGATGGGGATGTCCTGGCGCACGCGTTGTGCGATGCGCTGTTTGGAGCGGCTGGGTTGGGAGATATTGGACGGCATTTTCCGGATAACGATCCTAAGTGGAAGGGCGCGAACAGTTTGATTTTTCTGGAGCACGCGCGGAAGTTGCTGGAAGAGAATAAATTTGTGATCGAGCATGTGGATGCGGTGGTGATTCTGGAGAAACCGAAATTGGGCCCGCATTTTGCGAAGATGCAGGGGATTGTGGCGAAGGCGCTGGGCGTGGCTGCGGAGAAGATTCACCTCAAGGCGAAGACGAATGAAGGGGTGGATGCGATTGGGCGCGGTGAGGCGATTGCGGCTTGGGTGGTGGCTACGGTGCGGCATTCTTCCTAGCAAGCTGCGGAAGACCCTCTCGACCGAATTTTCGGTATTCGATTTGACCGGTGCGGCTGAGGATGTAGCTCTTTCGGAAGGTGCACAGGCAGGAATGCCTGTGCTACTGGGCTTTATGGGTTCCTGCTAAAGCATTGTCGAGTGGTTCTCTCACATAAATGTCTGACGAATTGAACGAAGCTGAGGTGCCGCGTTTTAATCCCTTTTCCGGCAGCGACGTGCTGGAAATTTTACGCGAGCGCGGATGGCTGGTGGGCGAAGCTTCGGCGGAACAGACGGCGTGGTGTGAGCGGGCCGCGTTTTTGCTCGGCGCACAGGTGGATGATCGGGCGGGGCTGGCGGAGTTGCTGAGCTTTGTTTTTTATTACGATGCGGCGGACACGTTGGAGCGGATGGAAAGTCATCTGGTGATGTCGCGTTACGCGGCCCGCGACGTGCTGCGGCAATTTTCTTTGGCGCTGCTGGATGGCGCGCCACTGACTCCGGAACGATTCAGCGAAATTATTACGGCGATGAAAGACAGCATGGAGCCGCGGGGGCGGGAACTGTTTCACCCGATACGGCTGGCGTTGACGGGACATTCGGGGGATGGAGCGCTGGACCGGGTGATTTTGTTGCTGGATTTGGCGGCTGCTTTGCCATTTGCGTTGCCAGTGAAGAGTGCGCGAGAGAGAGTGGTGGAGTTTTGTAGCCGGTTTGACTGAATAGCATGGTCAATACAGGAAATGGATTTTTATTCCGCGGTGCTGTAACGGGGTTGGAAACGATGCAAGAAGTGACCAAACGCTTTCATTTACAGCTCTCCCCGTCTGATAAAAATTGGTTTGAAGGCGGCTGGCGCGATTTCGACGGCAATGCTTCTCTCTATAACCAACCACTAGACCCGCACGAGGTTCTGGAGCACGCCGAAGGTATTTGGGGCGGCATGATGCTCCCAGATTCTATACCGCTTTTGAAGAATGGAATGGGTGGCAGCTTGTGCGCGCGGTTCACAAACGACGGAGAGCTTTTGAAGTGATCGAGTGGTTACACGAGGGCGCCTATTGGAGGCACTATGGATACTCGATAAATCAGGCCATTGCGTTTGATCGACGACGGTATCAGAGAGACGAAAACCCTATAGATGGGACGGAAGTTCCCCCATCTTGGGGCCTTTCAGGTGTGGCGCTGAGCGAAGAGGCGTGCGAATTCGCCGTGCGAAGCCAGCTAGAGAGTGCGTGTCGACGTATAGGAGGAGGAAAAATAGCAAAATTTGCCGGTGTTAGCTGGCGGGAGTTCCGGCCTTGGCTGCGGGATCCGTCTGTTATGCCCGTGCTAACGCGTGAGCGACTGGCCGTCGCTCTGGGAATCGATCAGCTAGAAATGATAAGACAGGATTTGAATGCGGCCTTGGCGGAAGCTCAGTCGGTTCGGGAATCACGGCCCGACTTGGCTTGGCCTTACGCAGTTATTGGACGAGCGCTTGAAAAACAAGGGCGACCGGGGGATGCAATTGCAATGTACAAGACCGGGGCCCAGAAGTTAGGTTCGTCGGCGTCTTTTACGATGCCTTGGTCGCTAGTCTCGGAATCGGACACAGGAAAATTCGCGTTGGATCGCCTACTGGAACTCTCCGGTGACGATCTCGAACCCGGCGTACGAGAATATATTGATGCGACGATGGAGCGAAGGACACGTAAGTTTTGGTTAGCTCGCGCGGATGCCGCGACCAGAGAGAAAGATTATGCGTTCGCATATCAATGCCAGTACGCGGCAGGTTGGGATTTCTACTATTCCAATGATATTGCGGAGATCGTGGAAGCTATAAGGGTGTCGGCAGGACTCGCCGACTTTCGCAGCCTTGAAGCGATTGCGGCATTACACGTGGGTGGGCTGACCGAGAGGTAGCCAACTAAATGATTCCTGCTTGCCGGTTTCCTGATCTAATCGCAATCGGACTTACGACCAGATAATCAGTAGAGACGACGGTAGACTGGTGGGCTTATGGATCATTTGACGGGGATTCACGCGGTGCGGGAAGCGCTGGAGGCGGGGCGGGCGCTGGACCGGATTGTAATTGCCAAGGGACGGCAGGATACGCGGACCGAAGAGATTGTGCAGTTGGCACGAAAGTTGAACGTGCCGGTGCGGTTTGAGGATCGCGGGCAGCTGGATCGATTGGTGGGGTCGAAGGATCATCAGGGTGTGGTGGCGTTGGCGGCGGCGCGGGCGGCGGCTTCGTTGGAGGATATTGTCGCGTCGGTTTCGGCGGCGGGATCTGAAAATGGCTTGATTGTGCTGCTTGATGGCGTGGAGGATCCGCACAATCTGGGAGCGATTGTGCGGACGTCGCTGGCGGCGGGGGCGCACGGCGTGGTGATTCCGGAACGGCGGGCGGCGGGATTGACGGATACGGTTTCGCGGGCGTCGGCGGGGGCGTTGGCGCATTTGCCGGTGGCGAAGATTACGAATCTGGCGCGGAGCATGGAGGAGTTGAAAGGGGCTGGGTATTGGTTGATCGGGCTGGATGAGAAAGCGGAGAAAAATTATACCGAGGTGGATTATACGGGGGCGGTGGGGATTGTTTTGGGCGGCGAGGGGGATGGATTGCATGAGTTGACGCGGAAGCGGTGTGATTTTTTGGTGGCGTTGCCGACGGTGGGGCCGGTGAAGTCGCTCAATGTGTCGGTGGCGGCGGGGGTGGTTTTGTTTGAGGCGAGAAGGCAGCGGACGGGCAAAAGATAACGCAGAGGCGCAGAGAATACGCGGAGGTTTTTCGCTTCGCAGATGTGCGGGAGTGGCCTGAAGAGCATTGTTGGTACGGAAGAAGTGGCGAGTGGCTAGTGACGAGTGGCGAGTAAAAAGCGGGTGAGCCCCTACAAAACTTGCAAGGCGTGTACCAGGGCGCGCAGGGTGACAGGGCTGGGCGGCAGCAAATGCCGGGTACGGCATGCCGTGCCCCCTACTTGTCGTATTGGATTAGGGAGAAGATGTCGAGGTTGGGGAGTTTGGAGCGGCCATTGAGGAAAGTTAGTTCTACGGCGAAGGCGGCTCCTTCTACGGTGCCGCCGAGCTGCTGGATTAGCTTAGCCGTTGCCGCGGCGGTGCCTCCGGTGGCTAGCAAATCATCGCAGATAATAACGCGTTGGCCGGGTTGGATGGCGTCTTCGTGGAGTTCGAGGGTGTCCGTTCCGTATTCGAGGGCGTAGGAGACGCTGGACGTTTTTGCGGGGAGTTTTTTTGGTTTACGGACGGGGACGAAGCCTGCGCCAAGGCTATAGGCCAATGCTGGCGCGAAAATAAATCCTCGAGCTTCTATGCCAGCAACGATGTCAATGGTGTGGCCGTTGTAGTGATCGCAGAGACGATCGATCATGTGGTGGAAGCCGACCTTGTCTTTCAGCAGCGTGGTCAAATCGTAAAATAAAATACCTGGCTTGGGATAATCGCGAACTTCGCGGATCAGTTTTTTAAGGTCTTCCATCGCAAGGCTCCTGTGGCCCGATTCGTCTTGATCCAATCGAACGTGTGGCGATTTCGTTTGTGGTGATGAATTCAGCCCTGATGCGTAATTATGAATTGCGTGGACGCGCGTAGGTCGATTTCCGCCGGCTCTTCCACAACGTGCTGCACTTTAGAAAAACGCGGTCCGCGCTCAAGCGCGGCGCGAAATTCGTCCAGTTGCTTCACGGTTCCGCAGGCGAACGCTTCCACGCGGCCGTCGTGAAGATTGCGGACGAATCCGCTGAGATGCAATTTCTCGGCGACGTTCTGCGCAAAGTAGCGAAAACCCACTCCCTGCACGGAGCCGGAGACGAAGTAACGCCTAGCCTGTTTTGCATCGCTCACGGAACAAGAAATTGTACCAGAGACGCGGAGGCTCCTGGAGTTGGCGGAGCCGGCTGGTGTGCTAGAAGCGGCATAAGGAGTGCGTTAGACTGACCAGGTGACGGTGCAGGGGCGCTGGCGCATCCAACTTTTATGGCCTGGTATTTATTCACGACAAAATTACTGCGCAGTGGTGGCGTTTTATTTCGCGCTGCGGTGGCTGTTGGTTTTTCAGGACTGGTGACATGTTCGGTGTTTGCGCAGCAGCCGCCGGAAGGGCCGATGGATCCGCCTCCGGAACATCATGCGACGCGGATCAGCAATACCCCCGACCCTGGCGAGCCGCCCAACCTGCCCGTCGATCAAGTGATCAAGAAGCTTTCGCAACAAGAAGATACGTATTTCCTGGCGCGTGCGAAGTACACGTATCGCAAGACGATTCGCATTCAAGAGATGGGCCCGAATGGGAAACCGGTTGGGGAGTATTTGTTGGTGACGCAGTCGGGGCATGAGTCGGATGGGACGCCGGTCGATAAAGTGGTGGAGCGGCCGCAGTCTACGTTGACGCACATGCAACTGGAGTCCGAGGACCTGGACGGACTGAATCGCATTCCATCGTTTCCGTTGACTACGAGCCAGCTGAGCAAGTACGACTTGAAATATCTGGGTAAGGATCAGGTGGACGAAATCAGCTGCTACATTTTTCAGGTGAAGCCCAAGGTGGTTGAACGAGTGCACGCGTATTTTCAGGGCGTGGTGTGGATCGACGATAAATATCTGGAAGTGGTTAAGTCGTATGGAAGCTGGGTGAATGATTTGGGAGATGTGAAGTCTTCGCCGCAGGTTCCGTTCACCACGTTTGAGACGTATCGGGAATTTGTGGATGGGAAATATTGGTTTCCGACGTATTCGCGGTCGGATGAGACGCTGCATTTGAAGGGCGGCGAAGACGTTCCGTTGCGGATGGTGATTAAGTGGAGCGATTTTAAGTTGGCTGGGGCGGGGGAGTCGGCGCCTGGGGGTGAGAATCCGGCGAAGACGAATCCGGCTGGTACGGCGCCGGCTAGCACTTCACCGGGTAATGCTGCTCCAAGTAGTGCGCCTCCAAGTAGTCCTCCAACAGCGGCGCTTCTTCCACAAGTCCGCCGCCGCACTAATCACTAATAAGGTCAAGAACCGCACCCTTGAAACCAAAGGGTGCGGCACCCTCGTTTGGGCGAGCTGTTCGGGGTTGTTACGGCTGCATTTTTTGCAGCGCCGAGGTTAACTCTTGTAGGGATTCCAGAAGGACGTCTGGTCGGGCGAGTTTTAGTTTTTTGGCCGTGGGGAACGGACCAACGATGCCGATGGTGCGCACTCCGGTACGACGCGCCATGAGAACGTCTTCGCGGGTGTCTCCGACATAGACGCAATCGCGAGCGTCAAGTCGCATGGCGTTAAGCGCCATGCGTAGTGGCGCGGGATGGGGCTTTTTCTCCGCGGTGTCTCCGCTGCATACGCGTACGGGAAAGGTGCGCATCAGGCGAAAGTTCTTGAGTTGGCGCAGGACGCGATCGCGGTCGCCGCTGGTCACAAGACCGAGCGAATAGTTTTTTTGCAATTTGGCCAGCAATGCGCGTGCGCCGGGCAATAGTTGCGGGCGCTGCGTGGCATATGTTGCGCGCCAGGCTAGGTCTGCCGCCTCCCAGCGGCTTTCGTGCAAGCCCGCCGCGCGATACACGTTGTACCAGTTGGGAGAATAGTGTTGCGCGAGATCTGCGAGTCCCCAGGCGATATCCATGGCTTGAAACATGGCCAGATACGCGGCCGCATCCGCTTCATAGGAATTGAGCAAAGTGCCGTCCCAATCGAAGAGCACGCCGAGAATTTTGCGTTTTTTTTGATGTGGAGAATTACGAGATCGCGCGACGACGCATGGAGGTCCAGAGTAACAGAGCGGAGAGTGGAGGAGCGGAGAGTGCGTTAGAGGTTGGTCGGGAAATTGAAACGCGCAGGCTGTCCATCGTCGCGACCGAATTGCAGGTCGTCAAATGATGCCGCAATGCCGAACCAATTGGGCATGGCGGCGGGCTCAACGCGGCGGACTTGCGCCATGGTGGCGATGACCACGTTTCCGTGGCCCATGGGACGACTGACGAGAACAATTTCCAGTTCGACGGTGGCGCCCATCGGGAGCATTTTAGGCGAAAGGAAAAATACGCCGGTGGAACTAAGGTCGCGAGTAACGAGAGTGATGGGAAACTCTTCGGCTACGCCGGAGACGCTACGCAGGCGCAACGGCAGGCGCAGAGTGGCGCGGGGATATTCGCGATGTTCAGGTACCACGCCGACGGCGTAGGTGGGCACGCGCACGAAGCGGCGAGGCAGCGTGGGCTGCAGCAGCGGAGCCACGCGCAAAGCGGGCACGCGAGGTACGCACGGTAGAGAAGCGCTTTCGGGAGCGGCAGATTGCGCACGCCCGGAGACGACCTCAAATGGAATTGCGCGGTTTGTCGCGCTCATCTCGCCCTCAGAAGCAAATCATAAACCAGTCTTGGCAGCAGAGCGCTGTCCTTAACTTTGTTCCGAACCTTGCAAATGAAATCAACTGGGGCCGAACCGCGAAAAAACCCGCCGGTGAGGCGGGTGGCTAAGATGGCATTCTCAGGGCTGAGCGTCACCTGTGGAAATTGTGCGAAGTGTCTTAACTTCAAACACTTGGTAATGGTACCTGCCTTGGTGGCGTTGGGCTGTGAACATTGTGTTAAGGGCATTTCCGTCTGCAGCAGTGTCTACAAAAACGAGGCGCTCGCGGCGGACAAACGGTCGTGGGATTGGTGGCGAGGCTGCAAAAGTCAAAGGAACACAGACCCCTGACGGGCAAGCTGAAGTCTGTGCTACCAAAACCTTTGGTGCGCGTTTGCGGATAGATTCTGCGCGAACAGTGAGCTACTTTGGACTTGGGACGATATGAGACACACAAACACTAGAAACACAGGAAACACTGGGCGAATCACACGCGGGTCGGAAGAGCGTTACTGGAAGGCGACCGTCGCGCGCGATAGACGAGCGGACGGGACATTTGTACTGGCAGTGCGATCGACGGGAATCTATTGCAGACCGTCTTGCCCGGCGCGACGGCCGCTGCGGCGCAACGTGGTGTTTTTTCGCACAGAACAAGAAGCGGAGGGCGGCGGCTTTCGGGCGTGCCTGCGTTGCCGCCCCAACGAAGTGGCAGGATCGATCGCCCTGGTGCAACGGGCGGCAAAACTCTTGGCGAATTACGACGATGGAAACGTGCGGCTCGGCGCGATTGCCAATGCGTTGCATACCTCGCCGGCTACATTGCGACGGGCATTCGCGCAGGTCACCGGGCTGACGCCTCGCGAGCTGGCGGAAGCGATGCGCGTGCAACGATTCAAGTCCATGTTGCGCGCCGGCCGCTCCATCACCGAAGCAATGTATGAAACGGGATACGGCTCACCAAGCCGGGTCTATGAACGAAGTAATTCGCAGCTGGGCATGACGCCGGCTGCCTATCGAAAAGGAGGAATGGGAATGAAGATCGCATACACAATCGCAAAGTCGCCGCTGGGTAAAGTGCTGGTGGGCGCTACAGAGAAAGGCGTTTCTGCAGTTTATCTGGGCGACACTAACGAGAAACTGGTGTCAGCGCTACGAGAGGAATATCCGCGCGCGGACCTGGTGCCGGCTACGGAAAACTACGAACGATGGGTGAAGGAGATCGTCCAGCGGATCGATGGGCAACAGCCGCATATGGAAGTGCCGCTGGATTTGCAGGCCACGGCGTTTCAACGGCGGGTTTGGCAAGAGCTGCAGAAAATACCACGCGGCAGTACGCGCACGTATTCGCAGGTGGCCAAGGCGGTGGGGAATCCAAAGGCGGTTCGCGCGGTGGCGCGAGCTTGCGCGATGAATCCGGTGTCTATCGTGGTGCCTTGCCATCGCGTGGTTCGCGAAGACGGAAAATTGGCGGGCTATCGGTGGGGGCTCGGACGGAAAGAAGAATTGCTGGCGAAGGAAAAATCCGCGAAACTTTCGCTGGTGTAATCCGGCCTGCGAAACTGTGGTCTAGTAGAAGACAGCTTTTCAAGCAGTTGTGAGGCTAACTCTGCGGTTTCACGTGCTGGGCGTTTTTGGGCCAATCCTGCTTGAATTTGCTGTCTGGGAATTTCAAGTTTTCTTTCATGTCGGTATAGTGTGCCAGGAAATAATCACCTTCCGTGGCTTCGAAAAATTTCTCCTGCAGCGGCAACCACTTGGCTTCGTCCACCCACATTACAATTTTGGTGATCTGCCGGCGGACCTCCGCAGACTTGGGAGTCAACTCTACCAGCACTACTTTTTGCCCATCCAGTTCCTCTTCACCAGTGACCGCGACGTCGTAGCTCTTCTGCACCTCGGCACTGCGAGTGCCAAAGCCGAGTAACAGATATTGGTCTACCGTCGCGCGATTTTTGCCCAAATCATATTCTTCCACGCGGTTGATTTTTGGGGTGTAGATGAAAAGGGTGTCGCCATTGCGGAGGACGGTGCGTTTGTCAGGTTTGTTGAAATCGATGCGCAGTTTGTCGTCGCGCCGCACGAACATATCGCCCGATTCCGTCGAAGTGTCACTAACGACAGCGGTGTATTTGGTGTGCTCTATGTGGGCGGTTAGGGAATGAAAACCCTGGGCGGATTTATCCATCCAGGCCAAGACGGTGGCGGTAGTCCAATGGATGGGTGCTGGAGCTTGTGCGACAACTGTTTGAGAGGTTGCTAAAGCGATTAGAACGACGGATATCGCTAAGGAAATTCGTAAACGTATCAAACGCTTCCTCGGTGGGGCGGGAATAATAGGGCGATTGTATTCCACAACAATCGTAGCACAGGGAAAGAGATGCGCGGACTGGGAGAATAGGTGCGCGTCGCGCCGGGCTGATGTCTAATGGTGGACTTCGACGTCGTAGGCGATCACGGTGCCGCCGGCGTCGCGAACCGCCTCAATCCGGGAAATTGAGAAGCGCCGGTTGCGGAGCTCCGGCAGGGTGTTGGTGAGCGCGTTGTGCAGGCCGTTTTCGAGCGCGGGGGTTTGTACCGGGGGCGCGAGCAGGCGGGCGTCTACGCGATACGTGTCGGAATCGGCCCCGCTGCTGAGCTGTTTCACCTCACCCGGTATGGCGTTGATGCCGACTTGCGGTTGTTCGTGAAACCAGGCTCTGGGTGTGAGCAACACAAAAATCAAGATCAAGACGACGGCCACGTCGTATTGCCACGTGCCACGCTCGTAGGTCCAGAAAAACGTTCGTGTGAAGATTTGTCCGATGCCGGCCATGTCAGTCTGCTGGAATTCCGTCGACGATTACGCCGTCGCGCATATGCACCACGCGATCGAAATATACGACGGCTTCGGGATTATGCGTAATCATCACGATGGTTTGGCCCAGATCTTTGTTCAACTGGCGGAGCATCTGCAATACCACATCGGAATTCTTCGAGTCCAGGTTTCCGGTGGGCTCATCGGCTAGTAAAATTTTTGGCTCATTGATGATCGCGCGGGCGATGGCTACGCGTTGTTGTTCACCGCCGGATAGTTCGGAGGGGCGATGATGTAGGCGGCCTTTCAGGCCCAGCATGCTGGTGGTTACTTCGAAGCGATGCGGGTCAAAGCCGTCGCCATGAATGTATTGCGCGATGGCGATGTTGCCTTTGGCGGTGAGCGTAGGCAACAAGTTAAAGCGTTGGAACACAAAACCGATTTTATGGCGGCGCAGCTTAGTGCGTTCCGCATCGCTCATGGCGGTAAGGTCATTGCCGTCAACTAATACGTTGCCGCGAGAGGCTTTGGCCAGTCCGCCAATCACATAGAGTAGGGAAGACTTTCCGCACCCGGATGGGCCCATGACCGCGACAGATTCGCCGGGCATAACCTCAAAATCCACGCCGCGCAACGCCGGCACTTCCACCTTGCCGGCATGGTAAAGCTTCCAGAGACCCTGGGTTTTGAGAATGGGCTCCACGCCTTTTTTATCCGGCCCCTTGTCCTCAAGCGTCAAACGTATGGTGGTCTTGCGTAGTGTATCTGCCATTTTCCTCGCTGCCTAGCTTTGCGGCCCTTTTTGAAGGGCCTTACCTGTGCGTAACACGTGTTCCCAAAGAATGTTCTTAATTGCACTGTTTTGACTCAGTCGTAGGAAAGCGCTTCGACCGCGTCTTTTTTGCTGGCGATCCACGCGGGATAGCTGGCGCCGACAATCGCTCCCAACAGTGCAATGGCTCCGGCGCGAGCGACCCAGGCCGGAGTGATCAAAATCGAGAGGGTGGGGAAGCCCGCCAGGAATGCGGCGCGCACGGCGTAGCTGATGCCAATGCCCGCACCGATGCCGAAAGCGGCGATCATGGCGGACTCAAACAGGATGGCTCGAATGATAAATTTTTTATCGGCTCCCAGCGATTTGAGAACGCCGATATCACGCGTGCGTTCGATCACCGTGGTGTACATGGTGAGAAAGATGACCAGCAGGCCGATGGCGATCGCTAAAGCGATCATGGCGTCGATAAAGGTTTGCAGGCCGGGAATGTTGGTGGAGGTCATCAACGACAGGAAATCCTTCAACGGGCGAATAGTGTTAGCGGGAAGGAGTTTGTGAAGCTCTTCGGAAACATCCTGGGTGTGTTCTGGCCGCGTGCACTTTATTAAGAAGATGGAAGCCTTATCGTGCGCGCCCACCAAATCCTGGAGCGTTGGAAGCGGAACAAACAATCGAGCACCTTTGCCGTGTTCAACGATTCCCACGACGTGCCAATTGTGATTCAGCAAATTGACCGTATCGTTGAGGCTGATGTGTTTGGCCTTGGCTTCCCAATCGTCGACCAACAAATCGTCGGGACCTTCCAGGTCGCGCCCTTCCAGAAAAATGAAGCCGCCAGATACCGCTCGAAAGGACTCCGGATCGATACCGTAGATAACCTCGATGGCGCCCGCGGAATTGAACTGCACCAACGCGGGAGAGACGGCTTTCACATATTTCAGCTCCGCGACTTTGTCTCCGATTTTCATGGGCATCGGAGCGCTGTTAAAACCCAAAATCATGGATGCGGCCGGAGCCTGCAGCATCAAATCGGCGCCGATACCTTCGATGCGTTTCGCGGTTTCCTGCAGAAGGCCAGAGGTTAGGCCAACGATCAGAACGACCAAGGCGACTTCTACACCCACAGCAATAACACTGATCAGAGTGCGCAGCGGGCGATGCAGCAGATTGCGGAGAACCAATTCCCACATCATGGCTTGTGATCCTTCGCGGCGTTTGCTTCGCTGACTTGAACCAGTTCCGAGCCTTGGGGCTGCAACAGTTGAAACCGCGAGGCGGCGATGGGTTCGTTGATCACGATCTTGGTCACTTGCAGATCGAGACGGTAGTCATCATGTGGCCGGTTGATCTCGATGGTGTGCGCGAAGTTTGCGAGTGGGCCGGGGCTACTAGCCGTGACCGGCAGAGTTGTTGTGCCCGGAGCCGGCAGATCTGTCGCCCGCCAGTCTGAGAACTGAATGTCCGCCATTAGCAGGCCTTTGGGCGCGAAATTTTCGAGCCTGCTTACCTGCAGGTCGCTGCGATCAAACCAGACTTTGCGCAAAATTTCTGTGCGGTAACCGCCGCGCAAAACGGTGAGGATGTAGTATCTGCCAGTGTCGGTGTTGAACTCCTCCAGCAAAACCTCTTCTCCATTGCGAATTTCCGGCCATAAGAAAGCTTCGAGAAGATGTTCCGGCCGCAAATTTTCGATGGGTTTGTCGCTGGTGCGCACGTTGACCACGGAGCCGACGAGAAACTTATTTTTCGAAGGGATGGAAACTTGAAATGTCGTGCCGTCGCTGGCCATATCGAACGCCGTCTTTCCCACGATCGGCACTTGGCCGATCACTCGTACACTGGCGGGTTGCGCCACCAACAGAAACGCTTTCACTTCATGATATTCCTGAATCACACCGCTGTACGCGGAGCCAGCGATTGGTTTCAACTCGACGGTGGCGTTGAGCGTTTGTATTCCGCGTGCGAAGGTGTTGTAGCGCTCGATCAATTCTTCGCGCGTCGCATCCTTGGCGATCGGTCGTGCGGAGGGCTGCGACGTGGTGGTTTTCGTGATTACGTGGCCGCCGCAGCCGCAGCAAATCGCCGCCACTGTCGCCGTCGCCATCCACCAGAATGTTCGCAATCTCAAACTTTCTGTCCCTGTGCTTCCGAGGTGTGCAATTCCGCCACCACAAATTTGCAGCGGCAAACTATTGCGGCCGCGCGATGTACACGTCAAAAGGCTGCAACGCCGGTCGTACTCGCCGGATCACTTCGCTGCTCCACAACGTCTCGCTGAGCATCGTGAACCAGCCGTCTTCCGGTTCGCATACGGCGCAAAATGTATAGCGGCCGTACGCTTCCTGATACGCATCCAACCCGCGTTTTGATAGTTCACCCTCAAGTGCGACATCGGGAGCCTTGGATGCCAAACCCGCGCGGCATCCGAAGGTTTCTT
The DNA here is from genome assembly GCA_963786485.1 of uncultured Acidobacteriota bacterium. Taxonomy (GTDB): domain Bacteria; phylum Acidobacteriota; class Terriglobia; order Acidiferrales; family UBA7541; genus Acidiferrum. The sequence continues at coordinate 60,872 of CAWAZN010000021.1, read as the reverse complement.
TCTCAAAGCGCTCAAAAAGTTCCCGCAATTGATCGGCGTTGGGTTCCGGAATCACCAGGCAACGGCCTGCACCCTCACGGTATTTGATTTCGTGCAGATTGCAAAATTCCGCAACACGATCAACGTGACTGAAAAAATCGAGGACGTAAGCGTCATCCGCCGTCAATGCCGGCACAACTACGGACCAGATGGCCGCCGCTTGCGGGCCGCGCACGGGTTCGCGATTTTCCGTCTCCACCAGTTCCAGCCCCACGGCTTTGATTCCCGGACCCAAGTCCATGGCCTGCACGTCCAGAGAAAACGGCGGCAGTTCGAGTTGGCTGCTTTCTCCCGGTATTGTCGCGCCGTTCGTGCTCATTCCTCGGACTCCCACTGGGGGAATTTTTCCTGAAATTCGGACGACTTCTTCCGAACGTCCAGCCAATCGAAAAATGCGTCTGGAGTTTCCAGCCAGATACGAAACCATCCGGAGATCTCTTCTTTTTCCGCACGTTTGGAGGCGTGCACTTTGCGATTACGCGCGATCATTTCCGCGCGGCGTTTGCCGAGGCGCGCCACATTTAATACGCGCTCCACGGCGGCCGGTTCCCCGTGCGCCTGAAACCGCCGCATCAATTCATCGAGGCGCATCAGGCTGACTTCCGCGTCCTGCAAGGTCGAAAAATGCAGGATGTCTTCAAATTCTTCTTCGTACTGGTCTTCAGCGTCTTCCTGCAGGGTTAGCTGTAATTTGAAACCGGCATCTTTCAACACATCGGTAATGTATTCCGAGCTGGTCTTGCCGGCATCGCCATGGATGGCGATCAGCCTGCGGCGCAACTGGTCGATTTCCGCGGGCGTCCAACTTGCGGTTCTGATTTCACGCGCGGCAGCCAGGATCAACTCCTTTTTAGAGTGTTCCTTCTTAGGCTGCTCTTTTTTGGCTTGTTCTTCGCCGGAGTTAAAAGCGTCGGTCATTGCGCCGCACCTTTACGGGGCGCTGTGGATGTGTGCGCCGGCGGCGGATTGACTATCGCAGGCTCGGCGGGCCCGCCTTCGAGCAGGTGCCGATACTTCAGCACGTTGCGATTGTGCTCCGCTAACGTTCCCGCAAAAAAATGACCGCCATGCGTATTGGCCACGAAATAAATGTAGTCGGTTTTGGCGGGCTGCAACGCGGCGCGCAGAGAAGCCTCTCCCGGATTGGCGATGGGGCCGGGAGGCAAACCGGTGTGCACATAGGTGTTGTAAAGCGAATCGAATCTCAAATCTTTCCCCAAGAGCGTGCCGCGAAATTTCTTAGCCCGCTCCATCCCATACACCACTGTAGGATCGCACTGCAAAAGCATGCCTTTCTGCAACCGATTCGTGAACGCACCGGCGACCAGCGGTCGTTCCTCCGCACGCGGAGTTTCGCGCTCCACCAGGGAAGCCAGCGTAACCACCGCGAGCACCGGACGCTGGTCTACGTGCGCGGCGGCTTCGAGGTTGCCCTGGCCATTCGGCGAAGCGCCCGTGACTTCTGATGCTTGGCCGGAGGCAGTCGTTGCGGCGCCATTGTTCGGCGAGGCTTCCGCGTTCTCGGTGCTCTTGGTTATCGTGCTTTCTGCCGTGATGGCGGCCCACTCTTCCCTGAATTTTTTGACCATTTCCGCGGTCAAATCCGTGGCCACCGGATGGCGAGACAGATGGTACGTAGCCGGAAACAAAAAACCTTCCAAGGTTGGCGCATCCGGCGCAATATCCCGTATCAGCGCGGAATTGTTGGCGGCGGCCAGAAATTCTTCCTCGGTCAAAAGTTTGGCTTTCTGAAGCCCTTTAGCGATATCAAACATGGTATCGCCTTCTTTGACGGTGAACGGCTGCTCGTACACATCGCCCTTCACCAGCTTCCAGAAAACGTCTCGGCCGCTCGTTGGACGATCGAAAAAATATTCGCCGGCCTGCACGGTGCGCGGACTTTTGTGCCTGGCGTAAAGCTCGAACGCCTTGGCGCTACGAATTACGCCGTTATTTTGCAGCAGGCGCCCCACCGCGCGGCTCGACGCGCCATGGGGAATATCCACGAACACGCCATCCGGTGCGAAGCCCTGGTATGGCTGAGTGATTCCAAACCACAGCCACGCCGCGCCGCCGGCCGCGACCAAAACTGCCAGCAGAAATAATGTAAGCAAAAATTTCAAGCGTCCCCGTTCGTCGAGCGTGAGATCACTACAGGTATCTCGGGTCTTTTAAATCTTGTTATCACTCGCAGCTTGCTGGCGATCCAGATATTCCTTCAGGATCACCGCTGCGGCTACCGCATCCACGCCGACGCGTCCCAAATCTTTTTTCGCGGGCCTGCCGGGAATCGCCGGAGCCTTCAGAACTCGTCCCTGGACTTCTTCGAGCAACCTCTCGGCTTCCCAGCTGGTCAGCCGTTCATCGACCATTTCGACTGGCAGGCCAATCTGTTTGCGGAGACGCTGCGCAAATCCTTCGACTTCCTCCGCCATATCCCCGCGGGTACCGTCCAGCCGCAACGGCAGACCCACTACGATCTGTTTTACGCCGTTGTCCCGCGCCAACTCGCGCAGCCTGCGCATGTCTTCGTTGCGATTAATACGTTCCAAAGTGCATAGCGGTTGCGCCAGACCTACAGCGATGTCGGCTAGAGCCACGCCTATGCGCGCGCGTCCATAATCGAGGGCCAAAATGCGCACAGACGTACCTGCGGCCTGCGACAAGCTAGAATCGGTCACCCCTCTATTATAGCGGTATTTAGCACTGCCCAGCGTTTCGCCGCGCGGTTGAGTTGTGGCTGCGGGCCATTATGGCTTACGGCCCCGCGTGCCGTTTTCCCAACTGGCCCACATGCCGAAGCCCTTCATCTCCACATCGAGTCCGGTTGATTTCAAATTGCTTTCCACTTCCGCGCGACCCAGGCGTTTTCCAAACGGACCATTGTGATCGGCGAGCCCCCATGCGGTGAGCGTGGCAATCACGGTATTCGCTTTCAGTTCACGCATATCCACTTTATCGAACGTATCGGACGCGGCATGGTAGTTCTGTAGATAGTTCGCCACTTCCTGATTGGCCACCAGCGTTGGCACCCCCTGCAGTAGAAAATCGAAATTATCAGTGCCAGCATCGCCATCTTGCGTGTGGTGTTGTACGTTCCAGGATTCGAGTGGTTTCAAGACTTCCCGGGTGAGGTCCTCCATATCCCGTCGGCCCGCCAACGAATATCCGGTGACCCGACCTACGCCAGAGTCGAAAACCACCACCGCTTTGATTTGATCCAGTTCCGCTTCATGCGTTTTCGTATACGCCCACGAACCGAGCAAACCCTGCTCTTCACCGCTGAACAGCGCGAAGCGGATGGTGCGGCGCGGTACCAGTCCGGTTGCTTTGATGGCACGCGCGGCTTCGATCACCAGCGCTGCGTTGCAACCATTGTCGAGGGCGCCGGTTCCCAATTCCCAGGAATCCAGATGCGCGCCTAACAAAACCACCTCGTCCGGCTTTTCGTAGCCGCGAATCTCGGCGATCACGTTTTCCTGTTCCACTGGACCGCCAATCTTATTGTTCATCGTAAAGCGCGCGTGCAATTTGCCAGGATGCGCGGCGGCCAGTCGCGCCAGACGCAACGCGTCCTCGCGCGCCACCATGGCCTGCGGAAGCTCTTCCAGCTTTCCGTCTCCGGTATTCGTATGGCGATATAGGAGCAGGCGTTCGCGCTGGCTGGTCCACAAAATTGCGGCTGCGCCGGACTTTATGGCACGCGCGATAATGTCCGGCGTCCGCAGGTATTCTGCAAAAAGATCCGTCCACGTGACGCTGACGTCGCCGTGTACCAGGAGCAGCGCGCCTTTCAACGGGCCATTTGCGCCGGCAAATTCTGCTTCGCTCCCATAGCCGACATCAACGATATTTCCTTCCAGCCCGCCGGGGGGAGTCGCGGGAGACCAGCCCAACGCGGCTAACCTTAACGGGAATTTCTCGATGCCCAAAGCGTCCAAACCTTCCAGCTCTAGTTTCGTTTCGCCGGACGCCCACGCCACGGGCAAAGTATATTTTTCCGTGTGCGCCGTCAGGCCCGCGGCGCGAAACGCTCCCACGCCCCATTGCACGGCCTTCGCCATTTCCGGCGAACCAGAAACGCGGCCGCCAATTTCGTCGGTCAATCGCCGCAAATTTTCTTCCATTGGTGAGGGTCCCATCACCTGCGGCAAAATCTTTGCCGCTGCCTCGGCGCAAGACGAGGTTTCCGTTGTCGAACACGCCGGGCTGCTCTGCGCGGGATGCAGGGCATCTGTCTTCGCTGGCGGCAACTGCGCGTAACTGGGAGCGACGTTCATGGTGCACCACACAAACAAAATTAAAGTAACCAGACTTTTTGCCGGCCGCACGGAAGCACCTCGTTTTCCTAAATCAAATGACCGCGCGGATTATAGCGCGTCACCGTGAAAAGAAATTGATTTTCATTCCATACCAGATAAGCTCACGCGAACGATCCGCTGGAGCCGTTTTAATGCCGGAAGTGACACCGATTCGTCCAAGTACCATGTACTACTGGCTGGTGGTGCCAATTTTCTTGGGAGGAATTAGCCTTTCTATCTATGAGTTTTCGCATGGGCTGATGCATGTTGCGGATTCTTTGACCCGCGTGGTCGTTCCCGGCCAAGCTACCCTGAACCTCGAACGGGACAAGCCCTATACCGTGTTTTACGAATCGCACACGATGGTGCACGGAAAGCTTTATTCCACTCGTCAATCGGTGAGTGCCCTGGAGTGCCACGTCAAATCGTTGAACGATGGCGAGGAGGCAGCGATAAGCCCCACCAGCAATCCCACCCAATATAAGATAGGAGGCCGCTCTGGCCGCTCGATTTTGGAATTTTCCGCGCCGAGAGATGGGCAGTATGATTTTTCCTGCGCCTACGCGAGCGGCGTGCATGGAACAAATGTGGTGTTGGCTGTCGGGACCGGCTTTGGCGCCAGAATGTTCCGGGCGGTTTTGATGATTTTCGCTGGACCGCTGCTCGGAGGACTGCTCTCGATGGTGGTGTTTTTCTGGATCTACATCCGACGAGACAATGCCAAAGCCAGTGCGGCGGCCGCGGCGCTGCTTTCTCGCTAGCCGGCGTCGCTGCGAATCCGCAAAGCCGCCTAGTCAAATTCGCCGTCACCGCTTACCACCTGGTCTGACACGCGGGCGACTTGCGCCATCTCCACTACATCATGAACGCGCACGATGTGTGCTCCGCCCAGAATACTTGCGGCTACCGTCGCTGCGGTGCCCCAGATGCGCTCTTCGGGAGGCGCTGGTCTTCCCTCCGACGATAGCGCTCTTCCCAGAAAGCCCTTTCGCGATGTGCCGACTAACAGCGGATAGCCGAGCTTCGCGAGTTCCGGAAGTTTCCGGAGCAGTTCGTAATTTTGTGCAAAGCTTTTGCCGAAGCCGATTCCCGGATCCAGAACAATTTGCGCCTTGCTTACCCCAGCCCGTCGGGCAATCGCCACGGACTTGCGGAGACCTTGCGTAACATCGTTCAGAACATCCCGCGCAAAAGGGTCTGTTTGCATGGTTTCTGGCGTACCGCGCATGTGCATCAAAATCAGCGGAACCTTGTGCTTTGCGGCCACGCGCGCGATTGCTGCATCATGACGCAAGCCGGATACGTCGTTGATGATTTGCGCGCCGGCCTGTAGCGCCGCATCGGCCACCGCGGACTTGCGCGTATCGATCGAAATGGGAATCTTCAATTTTCCGCGCAACTTCTTTAGCACGGGTAGCAAGCGCCGCAGTTCTTCTTCCGCCGATATTTCGCGCGATCCTGGGCGTGTCGACTCCGCACCGATATCGATCAAATCCGCGCCGGCGGCTTCCATCGCTAGCGCCTGCTTTACTGCCGCCGGAACGCCAAGAAATTTTCCGCCATCGGAGAAACTATCCGGTGTCACATTTAGAATGCCCATAACTAGCGTCCGCTCACCCAGTACCAACGTCCGCGATGGCAGTTTCAGTTTGAATTTTCTGCGCTTGAACATGAGGTGAGCGTACTGACTTCAGCCAGCGGGGAGTTCTTCTAGGCGCAGCTCGATTTACCGGCGCTCGTCCAGCCTAGTCTAAATCGAAATCACGGATCGGCTTGCCGGCGGGCGCATCCTTGGCTTTCTTCATCGCCTCTTCAAATTTTTTCGCCAGGATGTCTTCCTTGTTCGATTCCTTGAACCAGGAATCCGCAAACTTGTCTTCGCGTTGCCGCTGCTGCTCGTTCAGAATATTTCCTGCCTTGGTCAGGTCCACATCCGGACCGGGCCGCACTGGGGCTTCGTGCGAAAGCACCGCGCCAAACATTGGATCCACCACCAGCTTGGCCTGGCAGCACGGGCAAACAACATTCAGATTTTCGCCGTCTTTCAGTCCCATAACCGCATTCTACTCCCGTTTTTTTACGCGCGAAACCTCGGCGCCTAATCCTCATCGTCTTCTTGAAGCGGCGTCACTTTCCAACTATAGCGTTTCACGATCTGACGTTCTTGTTTGTCGAACTCGGCGTTGTAGTGCTGACAGTGTGGCACGGGTATGACCACGGGACCTGGACGAAAACCTTGTTCCGAAAGCGTCTTGCGGAAATCGTCGAGTGGACCATACCCATAAACGATGTTGTGATCATCGAGAACAATCGTCGCGCGGTCATCGGGGGAGTGCACCCAGAAATGAAGTCTGGCGTCGCTGCCAAAAAATTCACCGAATTCAGCAAAAATGTCGTCGAGTTCGCGCCGCTCGAGCGCCGGACTTTGATAGCGACCTTGTTTGTTGTTGCACCGAGAAACCTTTAACACCAACAGCACGATGAAGGGCGGCGACAAAAGTTCGGCTAGCGAAGCTATGACAGGAATTGGCGATCCTGAACATCCAATGCGCAACCGTGGTGCCCCTGTGGTTGATTCGGTCTCAAATGTGTCTGGATAAACATGTCGTACTTCGTCGACGGGAGGCGATTTTTCGTTTGCGTCGCGATAGCTGCCAAGTTTGTAGATGTTCGTTTTCACGTTATTTCCAAAAAAAAAGGGCGCGAATGAGTCGCGCCCTGTGGTTAAGATTCTGCTGTGGTTAAGCTTTGGCTGGGCTATCTCCGCGGGTGAATCCTGGTGCTGGCCGCAGTTCCGGACGTACTACCTTGGGATCCGTGCTGGGTGCCGCTTGCGGCGGCTGCGGAGGCGGAGTACGCGGTTTTTCTGGCAGTGGCTTGTTCTCCATCAACAAACGCACTTCCGAGCCGTCGATCACTTCGCGTTCCAGCAACGCCAAGGCAATGCGCTCCAGCATTTCCTTGTTGTTGTTGAGCACCGCGCGAGCTTTGTCATAGCCTTCGCTGACGATGCGCTTCACTTCCTTGTCGATCTGAATAGCGGTGTCTTCCGAGTAGTCGCGGTGCTGCGTGATTTCTCGTCCCAGGAAGATGGCTTCGTCTTTCTTGCCGAAAGCCAATGGACCCAGTTCGCTCATGCCCCATTCGCAGACCATGTTGCGCGCGATTTCCGTTGCGCGCTCGATGTCGTTGCCCGCGCCAGTGGTGATGTGCCCCAGGAAAATTTCTTCCGCGGAGCGCCCGCCCATCAGCACGGCCAGCATCGTCTCCAGATAGTCGCGGGTGTAGGTGTGCTTGTCGTCCATCGGCAATTGCATGGTCAAGCCCAGCGCCATGCCGCGCGGAATGATGGTGACTTTGTGAACCGGATCGGCGCCCGGCGTCATTGCCGCGACGAGTGCGTGTCCCGCTTCGTGATATGCAGTGTTTTTCTTTTCTTCGTCAGACAAAATCATGGAGCGCCGTTCGACGCCCATCATCACTTTGTCTTTGGACATCTCGAAATCCACCATCATCACGAACTTGCGATTCTGGCGCGCGGCCCACAAGGCCGCTTCGTTAACCAGGTTGGCCAAATCCGCGCCAGAAAATCCCGGTGTGCCGCGCGCGATGATCGAAAGATCCACGTCGTCCGAAATGGGTACCTTACGTGTGTGCACGCGAAGAATTTCTTCGCGGCCCTTTACGTCAGGACGCGCCACGACCACGCGGCGATCAAATCGGCCGGGCCGTAGCAACGCCGGATCGAGAACGTCCGGACGGTTCGTTGCGGCGATCAAAATCACGCCTTCGTTGGATTCGAATCCGTCCATTTCCACGAGCAGCGCATTCAAGGTTTGTTCGCGCTCATCGTGTCCGCCGCCCAGGCCAGCTCCGCGATGGCGTCCCACCGCATCGATTTCGTCGATGAAGATAATGCAAGGCGCATTCTTCTTGCCCTGCTCAAACAAATCGCGCACGCGGCTCGCGCCCACGCCCACGAACATTTCCACGAAGTCCGAACCCGAAATCGAGAAGAACGGCACATTCGCTTCGCCCGCAATCGCCCGCGCCAGCAAAGTTTTGCCCGTTCCCGGAGGCCCGACCAGCAGCACGCCCTTCGGAATACGTCCTCCCAGTTTCTGAAACTTCTGGGGATCCTTCAAAAACTCAATAATTTCCTGCAACTCTTCTTTGGCTTCGTCGGTGCCAGCCACGTCTTTGAACGTAGCTTTCTTCTGTTGGGCCGAAAGCAGTCGCGCACGAGACTTGCCGAAGCTCAAAGCTTTATTTCCGCCGGCCTGCATCTGCCGCATCAGAAAAAACACAAATCCCGCCAGCAGCAACAGCGGCAAAGCGTTCAGCAAAATCAGAACCCAATCCCCGCTGTGTACTTCTTTCACTTTGATCTGCACGGTCTTGTCGCGCAGCGTCTTCATCAAATCCGGCGCGGCTTCCTTGAAAATCGTGGTGTGGAATTTCTTGTGTTCCTTCTGGTATTCGCCCTGCAACTCATAGCTGTTTGGAGAGAGATACAGCGTCACTTCCTTGATTTCGCCCTGGTCCACCTTGGCCATGAACTCGCTGTAACTGGGCTCCTCCTCACGCGTCTGTTGCCCATTGGCCGAGACCAGCTTCCACAACAACACACCCAGGAAGACGATGGAGATCCAAAAGATGACCGTTCTGATTGTCGAGCTGGAATTCACGTTGACCTCACTCCGTCCCCAGAAATTGCATTAAAAACCCACTGCACCCGAACCGAAAAAACACCCGAACCGAAACTTGCAAATCGTAACTACTTTCCGCGTCGCGCCGGTTTCCGGACAGTTTTCTTTTTCGACGCTCGCGCATGATTCTGCGAGCTCGCTGCCGAAAGCTGCCGTCCGTTTCGCCCTGTCCCGTTCATCGCCGCGAGGCCGTACCCAACCCACATATCTTTAGATGCAGTCCGGAACCCAAAGTAATCGGGCTCCAGAGCCACCCGCCGGCGATCTGGCTTGTCCAGAAGGACGGCCAAGCGCAGCGAGCGCGGCTTGCTTTCGCCCAAGCGCCGCAGCAAAAACTCCTGCGTCACGCCGCTGTCCAGCACCGCATCCACCAGCAATACATCGCGGCCCTTCAAGTCCGGACGCACACCAAAAAAAACTTCCCGCCGCGCTCGGCCGCCGTGCTCCACGTCGTTCACGTCTTCCCGCACGAAGTGGCAAACCGTCGGTCCCGTCAGTTGCCGCACCAGATCCGCCGCGAAAATAAATCCGCGATCCAGGGTGACCACCACGTCCAGGCGCCGTCCCTGGTTCGCACGCGAAATTTCTCGACCTAACTCTGCAACCCGGCTAGCGATTCGCGCGGGCGAATAGGCTGCGCTCAAAGTGGTTCCTCGTCGATCACTAAAGCGGTCCGCGTGTCTTTCGTTGCGGCGAATTGCGCGGCCACTCCGAATCCGCGACTCCAAAGCACCTCGCCGTTGCTAGCTAAAACCGGCCAGCCATTCCGTTCCCAGCGCGAAATGCCTTGCGCGTTCAACAACCTCTTCAGCTTATAAACCCTGCTGCGGCCCGCCGGTTGCAAGCGATCCCCTGCCCGCCAGTTTCGCAACAGCAATTGGCCCGAAGTACCCTGCATAAGTCGCGCGCAATCCACAGCCCAGCGCTTCTTACTAGTTTCCCCTCTCTCGCCAAGCCAGTCAATCGTTCTGAAGCGAAATGCGCAGTTCAACAACGGCAGCGCCACGGTGGTACTAGGGCCCGAAAGCGCGATCGAATGCTCATAAATAATCGCTGAGTTTTCTACCTCGCTGGCCTGCAGTCGCGCTGCGGAAATGCAACATATCGCGCTCCCGCCGCACTTCTACGCCGCCGGGTAGCTGCAACCGCTTGCCGTTCTCTCCATGAAGCGCAAACTCCAGCACGCTTGCGACGTGGGCTGAGCTCAGTTCGCCGGCGCGCACTTTGCAACGATTCACAATTAGCCGAACCACTCTCCCTCGCAGCGCCACAGGCACTTCCGGCCCGGTCAAATCTGCGACGTGCACGCGCATCGGCCCATCAGTGCTTAAAATCTCGTCAACGCGCTCCCGCGCAGCCGCATCGCTGAACGCTTCGTCTTCGCGCGCGTGTTCCGCAAGTTGCGCAAGATGCTCCACAACCTGCCCCTGGAATTGTTTCTCGAGCAGCGGAACAAGCTTGGATCGAATACGCGCACGCGTGCGCGAGACATCGCGATTCGTGGCATCTTCGCGCCAGTGTTGCTTTCGCGATTTCAAATATCGGCGCAAGTCCGCACGGCGAACTCCCAGCATCGGTCGCACCACGCCACCTGAAATTGCATGAATCCCACCCAATCCCGCGAGTCCGGTCCCGCGCAAAATATGCGCCAACACTGTCTCGGCCTGATCGTCCATGGTGTGCCCGGTGGCGACACACGCGACGTGCCCCTTCGCGATCTCGCTGTCGAAAAATGCATATCGTTCCCGACGCCCGGCGTCTTCAAGATTACGTTTCGTCCGTTTGGCTGCAGCCTTAACGTCTGCCGTACCCAAATAAAATGCCAGGTGGAACTCGCTGGCCAAGTTTCTTACGAACTTTTCGTCGGCATCAGAGGCTCGTCCGCGCAGTTGATGATTGAAGTGCAAAACTGCAATTTCAAAAGGATTTTTCGCTTTTGCGGCGACCCGCAGCTCGACCAACAGCCGCAGCAGGGCGACCGAATCCGCTCCTCCCGGAAACCGCCACGCCCAATTTCATGCCGTCGCGCAAAATTCCCAAGCGCTCGAGAGCCTTAAAAACGCTTCGCGCCAAATCCGTCGATCTCTCCAAGTCCCGTTTTTTCGCCGCGCGCGCTTTGTTCTTCATCGAAATTTTTTGCGAAAGTTTCCTTCGCGTTGTCCGTATCCTACCACCGCGTATAGACTTACTGGCGCGCTGTGAATCCGTGTGGAAATCTGTAATCTGCTGTTGACAATCCGCAGTGCCCCTGAGATACTCTTCAAGTTGTATGTAGCCTTTCTGCATGACAGGGAGGTCTTGCTCTTTGACAACCGATACGATGTGCCAGAATCCGTTCGAAACCAATCGCGCTTTTCGAGCCCGATTGGTCTGAGTAAATCGAGCGACATTAATTCGCTTGGCAGGCTGCCTGGGATGAAAATCCCGGGATTTTTTTTCGCCAAGCAACCAGCTTCAAACGAGAGTTTGATCCTGGCTCAGAACGAACGCTGGCGGCGTGCTTAACACATGCAAGTCGAGTGCGCGTCTGTAGCAATACAGATGGCGCACGGCGCACGGGTGCGTAACACGTGGGTAATCTGCCCTTCGATGGGGAATAACCTCGCGAAAGCGAGGCTAATTCCGCATAACATTCCTAGGACCTCGGTCTCTGGATTCAAAGCCGTAAGGCGTCGATGGAGGAACCCGCGCACGATTAGCTAGTTGGTGAGGTAACGGCTCACCAAGGCTATGATCGTTAGCTGGTCTGAGAGGATGGCCAGCCACACTGGAACTGAGACACGGTCCAGACTCCTACGGGAGGCAGCAGTGGGGAATCTTGCACAATGGGCGAAAGCCTGATGCAGCGACGCCGCGTGGGGGATGAAGCATTTCGGTGTGTAAACCCCTTTCGACCGGGAAGAATGCCTCGCAAGAGGACTGACGGTACCGGTATAAGAAGCCCCGGCTAACTACGTGCCAGCAGCCGCGGTAAGACGTAGGGGGCCAGCGTTGTTCGGAATTACTGGGTGTAAAGGGTTCGTAGGCGGTGTGGCAAGTTGGGAGTGAAATCTCTGGGCTTAACCCAGAGGCTGCTTCCAAAACTGCTGTGCTTGAGTGTGGGAGAGGTGCGTGGAATTGCAGGTGTAGCGGTGAAATGCGTAGATATCTGCAGGAACACCCGTGGCGAAAGCGGCGCACTGGACCACAACTGACGCTGAGGAACGAAAGCTAGGGGAGCAAACAGGATTAGATACCCTGGTAGTCCTAGCCCTAAACGATCAGGACTTGGGGTGGCTCACGTTCGTGAGTCGTCCCGGAGCTAACGCGTTAAGTCCTGCACCTGGGGAGTACGGTCGCAAGACTGAAACTCAAAGGAATTGACGGGGGCCCGCACAAGCGGTGGAACATGTGGTTCAATTCGACGCTACGCGAGGAACCTTACCTGGGCTCGAAATGCTAGTGACCAGCTGTAGAAATACGGCCTTCCCGCAAGGGACACTAGTATAGGCGCTGCATGGCTGTCGTCAGCTCGTGCCGTGAGGTGTTGGGTTAAGTCCCGCAACGAGCGCAACCCCTGCACGTAGTTGCCACTCCGCAAGGAGGGAACTCTACGTGGACTGCTCCGGATAACGGAGAGGAAGGTGGGGATGACGTCAAGTCCGCATGGCCTTTATGTCCAGGGCTACACACGTGTTACAATGCAGGGCACAAACCGTTGCCAACCCGCGAGGGGGAGCTAATCGGAAAAAACTCTGCTCAGTTCGGATTGCAGTCTGCAACTCGACTGCATGAAGCCGGAATCGCTAGTAATGGCGTATCAGATCGACGCCGTGAATACGTTCCCGGGCCTTGTACACACCGCCCGTCACATCACGAAAGTGAGTTGTACTAGAAGTCGCCAAGCTGACCGCAAGGAGGCAGGCGCCCAAGGTATGACCCACGATTGGGGTGAAGTCGTAACAAGGTAGCCGTAGGAGAACCTGCGGCTGGATCACCTCCTTTCTAAAGTAGTCGTGGCTCAATCCGCTATGGTGTGCGGACCATGCCACGCAATAGGTCTCCTGCTAGTCCTCACGGACGAAACAGTTGACCCGTTCGGTTTACAACTTCGGCGGATTCTGTCAGATCGTATCGCTTGTCAAAGCGCAAGATTTTAAAAGGGTGAGCCTTTGGCTCACCCTTTTTTCTTATGCCTGGCGCTTGCCCTTGAAGTCGTTACCCGTGTTGCGGGCGACCTCAGTTCCGGTCTGTTCGCACGGACCTGCCTACTAGGACTTGCATACAGCTCCAATCGTTGCTACAATTGTTATAACGTTTCGGAGGTTCTAATGCTTGAATTAAAGATTCGGAAAATAGGCAATTCGTTAGGCGTGGTTCTCCCGAAAGAAGCCACCAATCGCTTGCAAGCTGCAGAGGGTGATCGCCTGTTCCTCATTGAATCTCCCAATGGCGCGTATCAGCTCACTCCCTACGATCCCGCCTTCGAGAAAAAAATGAATCAAGCGGAAGACATCGTCGCCCGCTATCGGAACACTCTGCACACCCTCTCGAAGTAAGTGGCATGGACTTCGGTTTATGCACTTGACTCAGACAAGGGAATCGACGGACGCCAAATCGCCCTCAAAAGAATCGCTTGCGGACCCGTGACCGAGCCAACGTGGATCGATGAACGCGACGTACTAGCAATTCACGATCGATTACTCGCTTTGGATGGCGGTGCCTCCGGAGTCCGTGACGTAGGACTACTGAGGTCCGCCTTAGCCCGTCCACAGCACCTGCACGCCTATGGCGATCATCCCCACAGTATTGCCATGGCCGCCGCGTACACCGCAGGAATTGTACGCAATCACCCGTTCGTCGACGGCAACAAACGCACGGGCTTCCTCGTTGGCATCCTCTTCCTCGAGCTAAACGGTTGCCGCTTCACCGCTACGGAAGCTTCTGCGGCACAAGCCATCCTAAGTCTCGCCGCTGGCACTCTCGACGAACCTGCTTTCGTTGCTTGGCTGCGAGCTAATACCAAACGCATCCCTTAAGTTCGAACTTGCTCCCGTCCCAGACATCGCCATTGTTTCAATGTGGGAACGGCAGTTCCGATTTGAATCTCGCGGTCATTTTCATACTTCCAAGAATTAAGTCGAACATAAATCGAAAGTTCTCCGAGTTTTATGAAAACAAATAACTTGCATAGGTTTCCGCTTTCGGGAATTACCTGCTACAACCTAGTACTAAATGGTGATTTGAGTGCATTATAAAAGTCTAATAGACCTTTAGCTCGAAAGACTCGGAATTGGTTTCTCCAATTTTCGCCATGGTGTCCAATGTGCGCAAAACACCGATCGCCAAATACGCAATCCCGATCCAAGCGCAGTCTCCGCATGGTTCGGCGTTCCAAACGTACCCTCTGGTGGGATTTCCTGTTTTATTTAGTGGCGAGCCCGCAAAAAATCGATTCTCTTTCAAGGCTTGTCTCCACGATCAGCACTGCTTGCTTTCTAGGTTGCATATTCGTACTGGCGATTCTTGAGCGGAATGGAGTGCCGTTGAGAATTATGGAAGGGGCTGCAGTTTCGACAGTGTTAGCCGGTTTTTACCGCCGTCGACCCCGTTAACCGCGCGTTTTGACGCCTTGCCCTCGGTGCCCGGGCGTTTTTGGAGATTGCTAGCTATGCTTCCCCCGAAAAAGGACTGCATTTGAGGGTCAACCTCGACTGTTCCAGACGCCCGTTGACTCACTCAAGGCTTCCACTTTAATCTCTCGCGGGAGGCCCACCGAGACATGGCAAACGAAACCGAAACCTGGGACCGCGGCGAGCTCGTCACCACCATCGGTCCGCTCTCCATCTTCCGTTCGGCATCCGCGTTCACTCCGGAGGGTGCGGAGAACGACTCCGAAATCCAGATCGAACACCGCTACACTGTTCGCGTCGACCCGTCCTGGGTCACCACCGGCGGCATGTCGCCTTCGAGCTCGAGCCGCCGTACTTCGCCGTCGTCACCGGCAACCGCCTGGACACCGTAGAGTCTCTCGTGGAATTCGTTCGCAATCCCGAAAGCGAATCACCGCTAATCAACGTGCAGGTGCTCGATGCCGCCAGCACGGTCGATCAATCCACCTCGGACATAGCCCTAACCGTCCGCTGCGAGTAAATCACTTTGCCTTCGCCGGCGCCCGCAAGAAAGTAGCCCGAACGTATCCGCCCTACTTAAACATCTCTGCCGCAGGGCCACTCAGCACTCCCAAAGCCCGCAGCATGCCCAACTGGTCCCAGACATTCCAGCCTTCCGCCAACTTACCGTCCTTCGCTCGGCAGGCAGACATTCCTGACAGCGTCATGGCGCGATTTGTAGCTGGCATCCCCAAGCCTTCGCCGGTGTGCGTCATGCGCGCGGTCCATCGCGCAAAGGCCATGTCGCCTTCCTGGACCACGTCTTCCACGGTGATGCGGATGTCCGGGCAAGCTCCGCGTAGTGCTTTATAAAATTCCTTAAACTCCGCCGGGCCCGTCGACGACGCGTCCGGTCGCCCCGTGCCCCACAGCACCGCATTGGTGGGAAACAATTCGTCGATCGTCTCCATCCGTCCTTGGTTCCACACTTCCTCAAACCATCGCCGCAGGACGCCCGCCGCATCCGTCGTTGCCTTGCTGCTCATAGCCGCTTCCATATCCCCTCCTCAAGCCGCTCCGCTACTGCGGCGTCACTCTACCACATCCTAACCTTTGGACCTTCAGCTCTGCGCTTGCTCGCCGCTGAACGCATGTTTACACTGCGCTCATGAATCCTGAATGGGTCCGCGGCGTCTGCACGCAGTTTCCCGCCGTTACTGAGCACATGATCTGGGGCAACGACCTAACGTTCAAGGTCGCGAACAAAATGTTTGCGCACGCCGTTTTGGATCCCGGTCCCCCGGTGTGGCTTTCGTTCAAGTCCTCTCCGGAAAATTTCTATCAGCTCGCCGAACGGAAGAACATAATTCCGGCTCCTTATCTGGCGCGTGCGCAGTGGATCGCGTTGGAAACACGGGACGCTCTGCCGACCGCTGAATTGGCGTCGCTACTCCGGGAAGCTTACGATCTGGTGGTGGCGAAACTTCCCGCAAAAATCCGCGCATCACTTTCTTCAGCAGCGCCTTCAGCCAAATCCAGCAAATCGGTAAAAACTCCTTCGCGCAAAATCGGCAACGACCGAAAAAAGAAAAAAACAAGGAACCGCAACAGAAAATTGAGAATCAAACATAGCTAGGAGACAAATCCGGTAAGCGCAGTCGACACGGATTGCCGTTAGTGTCTCTAGAGAACTCGCTGCGAGCGGTTGCGCAACGCGGCGCGGGAAATGTGCGATGCTGAATTACGCCCCCACCCGCGTAAATCCTGCTTTGATATGCTGACGAGGCAAGTGATGAACGCTCGTTCACTCGTATTGGCGCCCGTATTGGCGTTCGTATTGTCCGCCACGCTGACTCCATGCATCGCCGCGCCAAGATTGCCCGCAGCTGCCGCAACTGCCGCGCCGCGCGCCGCGCAGTCTCCCAGCGGAGACACTTTTCCTAATAAATCGATCACCATTTACGTCGCGGACTTCGATCTAGATTTTGCGCGTTTGGCCGGAACCCCTCCGCCACCGGGAAATCCGACGAGCCGGCCGGTACCTCCGGCATCAAACGGAGCGACAAATTCCAGTGGCTCGGGCGCCTCTGCCACGCCCAACCCGCCGCCGACGCAAACGTCGGCGCCGCCCACTGGGAGCCGAACGACGCAACCGGACGGGGCGAGGGCTGACGCTCCCCGCAACGACGCGTCAGCGGATGGGCCCAGGGGCGACGGATCCAGAGCTGACGGCTCAAAACCAGAGGTGATCCAGGAAGACAGTCCTCGCGCGCAGGCTGCGAGACTCGTAGATCTAACGTCACGAACGCTCGTCAAAGTATTGGAACAACAAGGTTACGTCGTTCGTCGTACGCGCGGAAGCGCCACGAGGCCAGATCGCGGAATCGTTATTCGTGGCGTTTTTGCGGAGCTGGACGAAACCAAAACACTGCGCCGCACGGTCGTTGGCGGCGCGGTGACCACGCCGAACATGCTGGTGTACGTGGGCATCGGAAATCTGGCCAAGCCCGAACAGACGATGTACACAGTCGTTGCGCCACCAACAGCGGACAATGTCGGTCCGGCAATTTCCCTCAGCGTCTACGCGCCGATCGGCCGTTACGAAGTGGAACGGGAGCCCTCCGAAGAATCGCTGAAATTATTCGCGAATGGGGTAGCTGCCGACCTCACTCGTTTACTCAACGCCAATTCCCTGGCTCTTCAGCAATAGTCCTTCATGCGGCCGATCTCTCGCAAAAAAAGGAAACTTTTGCCGCCCTCCTTCGTATAGTCTACAGACCAACCTACCAAAACTTTGAAGTGCAGGAGACCGCATGCACAGTTATGTTTTGCGCGCAGCCATTCTGAATTTGTTGAGATTGTCGCTGCTGATTGTTTTTATTCTGGTGGCGTGCGGCGGTATTCACGCGGCGCAAGACGCATCGTCAAGCACCGCGCTCTCGGCGGACCTGCCGAAAGCAGTTTTGCCGAGCTATCCGCCGGCGATCGAAAGTATTCACGGCGAAACGTACGACACGTTCGACGTGAACGCCGCCACGGAAGCCTACTTGGCGAAGATTCCGGCGAACAAACGCGCCGCATCCGACGCCTATTTCGAAGGGGGCTACTGGCTAATCCTGTGGGATTTTCTCGTTGGCGCAGTGATCGTTATTTTCCTGCTCAGCGCGGGAATTTCCGCGCGCATGCGGGATGTGGCCGAGCGCCTGACGCGCTTCAAGCCGCTGCAGTCCATCATCTACGCGGTTCAACTGATCTTGGTCGTATCGCTCCTGGATCTGCCCATGACCATTTACGAGGGCTACATCCGCGAGCACAAATACGCCTTGCTGAATCAATCATTCGGCCCGTGGTTCAAGGAACAGTTGATTGAACTGGTGATTTCGCTGATCCTGTTGCCGATATTTATCGCCGTGCTGATGGGCTTCGTCCGGAAATTCCCGCGAACGTGGTGGGTGTGGGCCGCGGGCGCCAGCGTGGTACTGATTCTATTTATTCAGCTGATCGCGCCGGTATTCATTCTTCCGCAGTTCAATACGTACAAAAAGCTGGAAGACCGCACGGTGCGCGATCCGATTTTGAGTATGGCGCGCGCGAACGGCATCCCCGCCACGGACGTTTACGAAGTGGATGCGTCGCGGCAATCCAACCGCGTCAGCGCCAATGTTTCCGGATTCCTAGGTACGCAGCGCATCACGCTGAACGACAACTTGCTGCAGCGTTGTTCCCTGGCGGAAATCGAAGCGGTGATGGGCCACGAAATGGGCCATTACGTTCTCAATCACAGCTACAAGATGGCGATGTTCTTCATCATCATGGCGGTTCTGATGTTTGCGTACCTGAACTGGGCAACACAAAAATGCCTGGCGCGCTGGGGCGACGCTTGGAAAATCCGCGGAATTACAGACGTGGCAGTCTTGCCGCTGGCCATGCTGCTGCTCTCGATCGCGGGCCTGCTAACGACACCCATCGGCAACACCGCAGTACGCACCCAGGAATTTGAAGCCGACATGTACGGTTTGAACGCTTCACAGCAGCCGGACGGAGAAGCGGAAGTGGACTTGAAACTGGGCGAATACCGCAAGATGAGTCCGGCGCCGCTCGAAGAAATCATATTTTTCGATCATCCCAGCGGACGCACGCGAATTCATACCGCGATGCAGTGGAAGAAGGATCACCTGGTAGGGGCACCGCTTGTCTCAGGCCCGGCACAACAGAAATAGCGCCGTCGCCGAAGAGGACCAGCGTGCGAGCACCATAAGAAGGCTCGGCCTCCCTTTGGCACGGGCAAACAGAAGGCGGCAGCTACAAAAACAGCAACAAACCTACTTCCAGGAGACTGCGAGCTCGGCATAGCCTCTGCCAGCTTCGATGGGCGTTGTGAAACGAACCTGGCGATCCATCGCACCAGACAGCTCGAGAGCTTTTCGGAAGAAACCAACAATAGTGAACCCGATGAGTCGATGCTGCGGCTCAAAACCGGTGTAGCGAATGACCGCTTGGCCTTCGCCGAGTTGCGTGAACTCGATTCCTACGCCGTTGAAATACGTCATATGTACGGCGGCGATGCGCTTCATCAGAAATTCCGGGGAGCCCATCTTTACGAAAATTTTGTAGACACCGCGTAGTTGCCGTTCAACGACTTTTTCGGAACGCGTAACCAGCACTTCGGCGTTGCCATTCGCCGAGGCGTCCAGTTCGACGGCGAGAAAATTCAGAAAATAATCCAGCGGGTACCAACTGGATCCCGAGACAGTGTCCTGAAACATTTTTTTGGTTTCGCCGGTTAGACGCGAGACGAGCGCTTCATAAGCCTCGTCGCCGTCGCGCTTCTTGATTCCTGTGATGGAATCGAGGACCGCCGAACCTTTAATTTCCACCATGCCGCGGGCTCCTGGGAGGGAGAATCCCCGATATTCCCAGCATGCTATGTGAAGCGGCAAAAAAAAGAGCGAATTTGAAAAGGGCTGCGCAAAGATACATGCGCGGACACCTCCACCCAAGCTCCAGACTACTCGGAAGCCATCGTGTCTATTTCTTGCAGGTATCGCTGACCATGCTCACCGTTGCAACATTCAGGTGGCCGTGTTCTTCGGCGCCCGGATCGACGGCGTCCTTGGTCTTTTCCTTCGCACCATGCATGGTTCCATGCCAGACTTTGCCGGTGACCGTAACGGTGTGGCCGACGTGGTCAGACAACGTGGCCGTCTTACTACGTAACACCCAAGTGCTTCCGTCGTCCGCCAAAAGGTTGAAGGATTTCGAATCGCCTCCCTGCGAGAGGCAACCCGTCAGCGTCCGCGAATCTGCGCTCTTGTCTTGAGAGGTGTCTTGCGCGCTTTGCGTGGTGCTATCCGGCACCTGCGCATAGCTGGTTCCTACAACCATGGCATTGCTACGCAGCTAACGAACAACAACAATAAGGAAAATTTGGATTTCATCATGGCTCCTTGAGAACGGCGGGGGTTCGATTTTGTCGGTAGACGCGTACGGCAGAATTGTTGCGTTATGTGACGTCACCAGCTATCAGAAGAATGCTTTAGAGCGTCTAAAATATATAGTTACGAAACATTCCCTTTATATCGTCCGCGTAACTCGAAAGACGGAATACCGATGAGCACAAATGAGCGATCTCCAATTCCCCCGAAGAAGGCCAGCCGACTCAGCGCGGGCCTGTTGATGTACCGCTTCCGCGGGGAAATGCTAGAGGTCTTGCTGGTGCATTTAGGCGGCCCATTCTGGACGCGCAAAGATCAGTGGTTTATCCCGAAGGGCGCGCTGGAGGCGGGCGAAGAAGAGTTGGCGGCGGCCATGCGCGAATTTGCGGAAGAAACCGGGATCACTCCGAAGCCACCATTTTTAGAATTGGGCAGCGTGCACCACAAAAGCGGTAAGCGAGTCATTGCCTGGGCCTTCGCCGGCGACGCCGATCCCAGCGTCGTGCGCAGCAACATGTTTCGCATGGAGTGGCCACCGCACTCCGGCAAATTTCAGGAGTTCCCGGAAATCGATCGCGCGGAATTTTTTGACGCGGAAACTGCGAAAGTAAAAATGCATCCTGCCGAATCCGAGTTCCTACCGAGACTACAACGCCTCGTGGAAATGAATCGACTAAAAGCGCGCGACGCTGCGGCGCGCTGACGGCAAACCCATAAGAGTTCAAATACTTCCACGTCTATTTTTTGTCCGTGGCTGCGGTTTGGATTCTGGCGATGTGCACGGCGGAAAATTTGCCCGTGCTCGTCAGACAATCTTCGTCCGCCTTTGCTTTTCGAGATGGGCTGGTCCTGCGCGGCAGACTGGTCTTAAGCTGATTGAAGTAGAGGCAAGGTTTCCTCTCGGTGGTCACACAGCATACCCGCAAGAAAAAATTAAGGGCGCAATTCGCTCTCGATGGTCAGAGCAACTTGCGCCCCTTTTGATTTGTAAACGTGACTAACCGCTCTAGACGTAGACCATGCGGTTACGCGCCCGCAGATTTAGTCATCTCTTTCATGGCCTTATCCATGCGCCCCTTCATATCTTCCGGAGCGACCTCTTCGATGTGCGTGGCGATGGCCCAATTGTGGCCGAATGGATCGGTGAATTTGCCATAGCGATCGCCCCAGAACATATCTTGCGCCGGCATATCCAGGCGCGCGCCCGCTTCCGCTGCACGCTTCATCACGGAATCCATGTCTTCGGTGTAAACGAAGATGGCGTGACCAGTTTGTCCGGCGGGAGTTTTCGGATTTGGCGCGCTGGCCATACCCGGCCATTCATCGGCCAGGAAAACGTGGCCGTCTCCAATCTGCAGATCGGCGTGCATCACGGAATTATTCGGGCCCATCATGCGGGCATGCTCCTTGGCGCCGAAGACTTTCTTGTAGAAGTCGATGGCCGCCGCGGCATTTTTGCAGGTTAGCGAGGGTGAAAGGGTGCGATAGCCTTCGGGGATAGCTTGGACTTTCTTGGACATTTGGACACTCCTGTTGGAATGAATTTGCGCGTCAAAAAAACCGGTAGAGGGAGGGAGAGAACGAACGCGCCTGAATTTTGTATCGCAATGCGTTGCGGGAGTCAACGGAGTTTGTGGGGGCAGAAGAAAAAAGGCAGACCAGTTCCGGTACTGCGAACACGGCTGCCCTCGAATTTGTCGATAGGCTTGGGGAACGCCTGCGACTCTAAAGACTCGCCGCTAGTACAACGGAAGATCTAGCTCGGCTTTTTGATGACGCCGCAAGCGATACGCGCGGGGGTGCCGGGCGCCCCGCCTTCGGCGGCATGGATGACCAGCGCCGTTCCGCCATTGCTGAACACCGAGGCATCGTCGTCGCCCATGGTTACGTGCGGCGCCGTCACGATCACGTGAGCGGTGTGATCGTTGGAAACGATTAAGAAGAAGTTGGGGATATCGCCGGACATCTGGCCTTCATGGGCGTGGCTCGCGGAGTTGAAGTGTGGTCCGGCGGTCTTGAAATCCGGAGCATCGCATTTCGCCGCCTGGTGAATGTGCATGGAATGCTGGCCCGGCGGAAGGTTTTTGATGTCCAGCTTGATGCGCACACCGTCCGGAACGCTGCTGAGCGTAGCGGTGCCCACCAACTCGTCCTGAGAATTGTGTATTTCCACTACAACTGGTTTCGTGGCGGAGTGCGCATGATTTTCTTGCGCGAGCGCAGGCGAAGCGAGGCAGGCCAATAGGCTTGCGGCACAGATGATCGATCTCAAGGAATACTCCTCTGGCGTAGATTTCAGAAGCAGGAACAACCCCACACATTTGAATGTAGCGCAAGGGAAGGTGGCGGGGCGGAGGTGTGGCTAAAGCGGCATTGGCGCGGATGCAGTGCCCGGCAACACCCTGCGTGCCGGCCTCATGTAGGTGCCGGACTTTAGTCCGGCCAACTGATCCGACGACTCAGTAGTCGCGATAGAGGGAAGGAAAGCTACGTTTTAGATCGTCAAGTTTGGGCAGGTCGTTCATCTGGATGTACGGATTGTCGGGATTGTGCTTTAGGAAGTCCTGATGATAGTCCTCGGCAGGATAAAAGGCCTCGAAGGGAACAATTTTTGTGACGATCGGGCGAGCGTAGAGTTTGTCGCCGGTAAGTTGCGAGACGTACGCTTCCGCAATGCGTTTTTGTTCGTCTGAAGTATAGAAAATCGAGGAACGATATTGCGAGCCGGAGTCCGGGCCTTGGCGGTTCAGCTGTGTGGGATCGTGCGCCACCGAGAAATACACCATGAGAAGTTGACCATAGGTGACATTCGAGGGGTCATAGACGACGCTGACGGTTTCCGCGTGACCAGTCATTCCGGTGCTGACCGCTTCATAACTGGGATTTCTGACAAATCCACCCGCATAACCAGAAGTGGCGGACTTCACACCCTTTACGTGTTCAAAGACGGCTTGCACGCCCCAGAAGCAGCCTCCAGCGAATACGGCGGTTTGCTTGGCGGATGCGCTAGCCAAGGGAGCGTCCAGAGCCGGTTTTGGCATTTCGGCGTTCGGGGCAGCCGGCGGACGGGCGCCGAGGGAGCGAATTCCGGTCCAACCGAGGAGCAGTACGATGGCGACAATCGAAAGTGTTCGGCCAGTGTTTGATGTGGGCATACTGTTGCCTCGTAAGGACATATACGTGTTCTGCGCTAGCTTGCATTCATTAGATGCCAAGAAATGAGCGGCGGATGGAACGCTTCGGCACGATTTCTCATCTCAGTTGTGGCCACCGTTCGGTGTTTCTTCGGTTGCGAACTGCAGTTGGCCACTGCGGATACGATCCTAAATTCATCCTGAAGTTACAAGCGAGAGGTTACAAGCCATATGGGAGTTGCGATATGAGAGTTGCGAATGTCTTGGTAACGGCGCTGAGTGCCGGGCTGCTGTTGTCTTCCCCTGCGCTGGCGCAGCAGTTGACGTATGGGAAAGTACCGAACTTGCCGGAACCGTTCGCGACAAAATCCGCGCCAAATCCACCGAACGTGGTGAAGGCGCCTGCCGGTTTTATGCCTACCGTGCCGGCGGGCTTCCACATCAGCGTGTACGCGGATGGGTTTGACGAACCGAGATATTTGAAGGTGGCGCCGAACGGCGATGTGTTCCTGGCGGATGCCAACGGCGGGAAGATTTATATTTTGCGCGATCCGAAGAACACCGGCAAGCCGGAGAAGGAAATTTTCGCGGCCAAGCTGAATCGCCCGTTCGGCATTGCGTTTCAGGAAGGGTACGTCTACGTGGGCGACGAAGACGAATTGGTGCGCTTTACCTACGACGCCAAAACATCGAAACGTACCGGCGAAATGGAAAAGTTGCTGGATTTGCCGAAACGCGGGCACTCCACGCGGACGCTTTCGTTTACCGCAGACGGAAAACATCTGCTGATCGGCGTGGGCTCGGAGTCCAACGCCAGCACGGGCGAAGATCCGCGCCGCGCGGCGATCACTATTTGCGATCCGGATGGCAAGAATGCGCGCTTGTTCGCTACCGGGCTGCGTAACCCTGTGGGCCTGGCGATCGAACCGAAGACCGGCGTTCCATGGACCACCGTGAACGAACGCGATGGTTTGGGAGACGACCTGCCACCGGATTTTTTTACGTCCGTGCAGGACGGCGGATTTTATGGATGGCCCTACAGTTACATCGGGAATCACGTCGACCCGCGCGTGAAGCCACAAGATGCGGCGCTGGTGAGCAAGGCCATCGTGCCGGATGTTTTGCTGGGCTCGCACCGCGCGCCGTTGCAATTTGCGTTTTATACCGGGACGCAATTTCCGGAGAAATATCGCGGCGGAGCGTTTATTGCGGAGCATGGATCGTGGAACCGTGCGCCGCGGGCAGGTTACCTGGTGGCCTTCGTGCCATTTAAAGACGGCAAACCGACCGGCAATCCGGAAGAATTCTTGACCGGCAATGTTCCGGATCCGACGAAGGCGGACGTCTATGGACGGCCGGTTGGAATTGCCGTGGCGCCGGATGGGTCACTGCTGGTGGCGGATGATGGGGCCGCCGTGATTTATCGAATTACCGTAGCCAAATAGCCCGCGGTTTTCCGCTGTGCGCTGCACCGATTCGTTCAAAATTTTAGTTCACTGTTAGTGTCAGCTGGATAGGCTGCAACTGGAGAGGTGCGCCAGCGCCATTCTTTGCTGAGGGCGTAACAGTGATGATGCTGGTGCCTGGCGGCGTGACGATGCGCGCCGGGGGCTGCGGAGCTACCACTGCTGCTTGGGAAGCCCCGCCTCCGCAGCCGGCGAAGAAACCAGTCAAAGTGGTGAGGAGCAACCCGGTGCACAACGCGGTTGTGAATCTGACTTTTTTGCGCGCTTGAGGGATCGCGATTTCTGAAGTCAAGAACAGCAAAGCTACCAGCAACAGGCCCAAAATAATTCTTATGGAAATTTCTGGGTAAGCCCACGGAGATGTGGGTCCGCGCGGAGCTGTGTACGGAGTGACCGACGCGGTGGCGCCGCTAGTGACTACGGAGACGGTGAAAGGTGCGACGGCTCCACTGGCAATTTGAACTGTGGCCGGAATTTGGCAAGTGGCTCCAAGCGGTGCGCCGCTGCAGACCATGGTGATGCTTCCGGTGAAATTTGAGCCGGGCGTCAGCTGCAGCTGATACTGCGCGGTGCCGCCCGCAGTAATCGTCGCGGTGGTGGAAGTGGCACCCACCGCAAAGGCGGGATTGGCGTTGCCCAGCACGGTGATAATTTGCGGCGAGCTCGCGGAGTCGTCACTCAGCGTGATCGTTTCGGTGCGTTGGCCAGCGGCGAGCGGCGCGAAGGCTACCGAAATATTGCAGGAAGCGGCGGCCGCTAGCGTCGCTCCGGAACAATTACTGGGCGCGTTGCTGAAGTCCGCGGCGTTGTTGCCTCCCACGGTTACAGCTGAAATGTGCAGTGGCGCATTTCCAGTGTTGCTGACGGAAATGCTGAGTGGTGCGCTCGAAGTCCCCTGCGTGATGGTGGCGAACGCCGCGGGATTTGGCGAGATGGCCGCTACCGGTTCGGGCGTCGTAGGTGCGACGCCGGTTCCGGTGTATTGCACCGTCTGCGGTGAATTCGGTGCCGTATCGGTGATGGTAATCGAAGCGCTCTGCGGCCCCGCACCCGTCGGCGTAAACGTGACGCTGATGGTGCAGAACTTGGTGGGCTGCAAGACGGAGGGAACTTGGCAGGTGTCCGTTTCCATGAATTTGCTGGGGTCAGCACCGCTCACCGAAATGGAATTAACGCTAAGCGCTTGCGAGCCGTTGCTGGTAAGCATTACCATCTGCGGCGCGCTGGAGCTTCCGATCTGCACATTGCCGAACGAAAAAGCTGTGCCAGAAAGCTTTGCGGACGGTCCACCAACCGCTTGCTGTCCCGACGCAATGCTGAAAGTCAGCGAACCCGCGCCGGCAATGGAAAAGGGCGAATTCGGTGCGGCTATGAAATAGCCCGTTGCGGGATCCACGGTAAATGCGGAGATCAAATTGTCACTAGACGTACCGTAGTTATAAGGCCCGGTGGGATCCGGTGTGTAGCCGGGCAGCGGTGCGTTATTCGGCAAAGGCGAGCTCGCGGTTTCGGAAAGAATCGCGTTCTGCAGGTCCAGCGCATAGATGTGTACAGGCGGATTCAGACCCAAGTCCGATGTGTACGTGGCGTAAATGAACGTGCCGGTGCTATCCACCCAAAGTTGATTCGGGAAAACATTATCGGGAAGCGTGACGCTGGCTCCGAGAAATTTCCCGTCGATGCCGGTGACGATGATTTGCCCAACGACCTTGCCGCGTCCGGTGACCACGTAGCGGCCCTGAGGATCGGCTGCGTATGCGCGTGCGCTGGAACTACCCATGTTCTGCGAGGGCAGTCCGGAGAGCAGTCCGGTTTTCGGATCGATGGAGATGAAGTCCAGTTCTTCTCCTGTGGGAAAATTTGGAGTGTCGGGGAAGTTCGGCCCGAGATAGAGATAGAAAGCGGTGGGGCTAGCGGGGGGTTGACTGATCCCCACAATGACGGAATCGAGCGACATCATGGAAGCGGCGACGGGAAGCAACGCAGGACCTCCGCTAGCGGAGGGTGAGATCTGAAAGGTTTCCACATTGCCCAGCGACGCGCCGGGCGTCTGGCTGTTTACCACTGCCAGAAAATTTCCCGTGGGCTCCACGGCGATGAATACCGGAGAATCAGTGTTGTCCGAAGCGAAGGGAGAATTGGACACCTCTTCATAAGCGCCAGTGTTCGAATCGGTGATCGCGTACATATGGATGCTGTTCACGCCGATTCCGAAAAGGTAGCGTCCCTTGACGTCGAGGGTCAGCGTTTGATTGGTCGCGGGAAATGGCGACCCAGAAACCGGCGTAAGTGCACCCGTTTGATCGTTTCGCACGACGATGGCGCCGCCTGAAGAAAAAACCAACGGTTGCTGAAATTGCGCCTGAGCCGGAACGGCCATGGCCATGAACCAAAACAACAGAAAAACTACTTGTGTGACGGCCAGCGCCAAGCCGGATACCAGTTTCCTGAAAAATAAAAATGAACAAGCGAACGTGCGAGCGCCGAGAGGGGTAGGCGTGGCCATGCGTGCGTCTTCCTTTAGCCTTACAGTGCAGAGATGAAATCTGAGAGGGCCGACAGGCATTGTTGCGCGGAGTCGGATGAGAATCAAGGAATTACTGAAAGGTTTACTTAATTAGAGTTTCCTTAGGAAGTACTAGGCACAGTTCCAAAATGGAACTGACCTCCTCCAGGCCCCCTCAGGCCGGCGTTTACACAACGTTAATGTTCCGGCCAGCGCCGTTGCGCTAACCTCGCTTGCTTATGCCACTAGCTAACCTGGAGTTCGAGAAACAACCGGAATCGACGCCGGACAAATTGATTTTGCGGCTGAACGGCAAGCTCTGCCTGGAGACGGTGCACAGTTTCATCACCCAACTGCGGACGGAGCCTGACCCCCATCATGATTTTGGATCTGAGCGGATTATCGTTCTTGGATTCGGCAGGCGTTGGCGCGTTGGTGCGTATCTTTGTACATCGCAAAAGCGAAGGCCGGACATTTGCTCTAGCGGCCTTGACTCCGCAGAGCACTGCGGTAATGCAGGTGTCCGGATTGGTAAAGCTGCTGCCCATATATCCCGCCGCCACAGACGCGCTGGCTGCCAGCGCCTAAGCACGCCGACGTGCGCGGGCTGAACTGCACAGCCGAGGTTATTCAGCTGGAGTCCTCAGGCTTCCTTCAAAATTCGAAATAGTTCGGCAGCCGCGTGCGGCAGCCGCGCCCCCCGGCGCGACACCAGATACACGTGCCGCGGCATACTGAGCTGACGGATTCTCACTTCCTTCATCCACCCGTGCTCAATTTCCCAGCGCACGCACATGCGCGGCACGATCGCCACGCCCATCCCCATTTGTACAAAGCGCTTGATGCTCTCGATGGTAGGCATTTCGATCGGCATATTCAGATCGGTGCGGTGGCGCGCGAAAAGTTCAATTACACGGCGCCGATAAGGACTCTCGACGCTGTGCGCAATAAAGCTTTCTTTGCCGAGTTCCGGAATGTCGACTTCTTTCCGTTTCGCCAGAAAATGTTTCGGTGGCACCACCAGCGTAAGTTCGTCTTTTAATATTTCCGTGGCTTGCAATTGCGCATCGCGCGGAACAAAAGAGATGGCGCCCAAATCCAGCCGATAGTTGACCACCTCGTGCGGAATATCGCGCGAGGACATGCGATTTACGCGGACCAGCACGCCCGGATGCTTCTGACGAAATTCCGCCAATGCGGGCAGCAGCGCGTGAATGGAACTTTCATTCACGCCCAAGGAAAGTTCGCCACGCTTCAAGCCTTCCAGTTCGTCGAGTCCCTTTTTTACTTCGTCGCGAAGATTGATCAGCCGTTCCGCGTATTCGCGCAGCAGCGTACCTGCGTCGGTAAGCCGAATCGGCCGAGCCCCGCGCACAAACAGCGGCTGGCCCAGGTCCTCTTCCAGCTTGCGGATCGTAAGGCTGATCGCCGGCTGGGTACGAAATAGCCGTTCGGCCGCGCGAGAGAAACTGCCTTCTTTCGCGACCATCAAAAATACCTGCAGTTCGCCTAAATCCATGGGCCACGACTCTCCCTGCCGCGCGGTTTTGCGGCCAAATCGACTATATATCACTATAAGGCAGAGTTATCAAAAGCAGAATAAAGATAAATTTGACTCGTAGGGTCGCATTTGCGTAACTACATCAGGGAGTCTCCATGGGTGTCTTGCCAGACGTAGTCCGCATTTTTGATACCACGCTGCGTGACGGCGAACAGTCGCCGGGCTTTTCCATGAACACCGCGGAAAAAATCCGCGTGGCGCATCAGCTTGCGGCGCTTAACGTGGACATCATCGAGGCCGGATTTCCCATTTCCTCGCGCGGCGATCTCGAAGCAGTGCGACAGGTAGCCAAAGAAATACGCACGGTGCCGATCGCGGCGCTGGCACGCGCCCGCAAAGATGACGTGATGGCCGCTGTCGAAGCCCTGGAGCCCGCCGCATCCTCGCGTCTGCACGTTTTCCTCGCAACGTCCGACTTGCATCTGAAGGTGAAGCTCAACATGTCTCGCGAGAAGGCCCTCGACTCCATCGCCAGCATGATCGAGCTCGGCCGCAAGCATGTGGAAGAAGTCGAATTTTCCGCCGAAGACGCCGGGCGCACGGATATCGATTTTCTTTGCCAGGTCTGCCGCGTAGCCGTAGACGCCGGCGCCACCGTTTTGAACTTGCCGGATACTGTCGGCTACGCTGTCCCAGAGGAGTACGGAGAAATGTTTCGCCGTGTGCGTGAATCGCTCGGCGACACTCCGGGTATCACCCTCAGCGCACATTGCCACGATGACCTCGGCCTAGCCGTAGCGAATTCACTCGCCGCCATTCGCGCCGGCGTCCGCCAAATCGAATGCACCATCAACGGAATCGGCGAACGCGCCGGCAACGCTTCACTTGAAGAAGTAGTCGTTGCTCTTGCCGTGCGCAAAGAAAGCTTCGGCGTCACCACCAACATAAATCTTGAGCAGCTATTTCCCGCCAGCCGCTTGCTTTCCGAAGTCACCGGAGCGCAGGTAGCGCCGAACAAAGCCGTAGTCGGCGCGAACGCTTTTGCGCACGAAGCCGGCATTCACCAGGATGGCATCATCAAAAATCCGCTGACTTACGAAATTATGTCGCCGCAAATGGTGGGCGTGCCGAAGCGTTCCATGGTGCTCGGCAAACATTCCGGGCGCAACGCCTTGCGTGAATCGCTTCGCGATCTTGGCTACGACCCCACGGATGCCGAGTTGGGCGAAGTTTACAAGCGTGTGACCACGCTCGCCGATGAAGCCAAAGAGATCCGTCCCCGCGATTTGGTGGGCATCGCGCACGAAGTGTTGCGGCGCCGTTCCACGCTGGCCGCGGAAGCAACCTCCGCTGCTTGAGCCGCGGTCGGCTGCAATCGTCTGCTAATCGCCCCGCTTTTACGACACTCGCGAAAAATTGCCTGTGTGGCGCCCGGCAAGCGGTTGATAACATTTACTGCAGTTCGTCTTACACCAGATTGTTCACGAACCGGAGTCTGCGGCCATGAAGAAAAGCATCGTACTTTTACCGGGTGACGGAATCGGCCCTGAAGTGACGCGCGCGGCGACCACCGTGCTGCGCGATTGCGCGCAGGAATTCAATCATCAATTTGATTTTGTGGAACTAGCCGTCGGCGGCGCAGCCATCGACAAAGCCGGCACGCCTCTGCCCGCGGAAACCCTGGACGCCTGTCGAAAAGCGGACGCCGTATTCCTCGGCGCGGTCGGCGGACCCAAGTGGGATGGCTTGCCGGTAGGCAAGCGGCCGGAGAGCGGCCTGCTCGATTTGCGCAAAGGCATGGGGCTGTACGTAAACGTCCGCCCCGTGAAAGTTCTCGAGCCGCTGCGCGGCATTTCTCCGCTGAAAAGCGAGCGCCTCGGCGATCTCGATCTGGAAATTGTCAGAGAGCTGGCCGGCGGCATGTATTTCGGCGAGCGCGGGAACATCACCGAACGCGGCGCAGAACGGGCCTGGGACACGGAATCCTATTCCACGCCGGAAATTGAACGCGTAGCCATGTTCGCCTACACCCGCGCCGAGAGTCGCTCGCGGCGGCTCTGCTCCGTGGACAAAGCCAACGTCCTGACCAGTTCGCAATTGTGGCGCCGCACTGTGACCGCCATGAACGCGGCCTATCGTACGGTAAAACTCGAACACATGTACGTGGACAACGCGGCCATGCAGTTAACCCTGCGGCCCGCGCAGTTCGACGTGATGCTCAGCACCAATATGTTCGGCGATATTTTAAGCGACGCCGCGGCGGCGCTGGTCGGCTCCATCGGCTTGATTCCGTCGGCGAGTTTTGGCAATGCCGCGCCGTTGTTCGAGCCCATCCATGGCTCCGCGCCGTCACTGGTAGGCAGCGATTCCGCCAACCCCGTCGCCTCAATTTTAAGCGCCACCATGATGTTGCGCGATGCGTTCGGTTTATCGCTGGAAGCGGAGTGGGTCGAGCATTCGTTGCTCCGCGTGCTCGGCGGCGGATACCGCACTCCTGATATTATTGAACCTGGCGCGCGCGCCGTGGGCGGCAGGGCGTTCATGGAAATTTTGCGCGAAGAAATGCAGCGGACGCTGGAACACGCCGAACGTTACGGCTGGGGTGTGTAGCGCATTTCCTGATTCGTAGCTCGCCGTTCGGCCTCTGCTTGTTGCGACCAGCTAACCAGAATGTTATTTTAACTCCCGGACGCCTACGCCTGAGCGGACACGGGATTGCAATCGCAAGAGCTCAGACGTTCACGGTTGCCCCGTCCAGGTTATTCCATCTTGAGGATGGTCGATTTCACGCTATTGGCATACGTGTAGGCGTGTGTTACACGTGTGGGCTGCGGACGTTGCTTCGAAGCTCGCAAGATGACGACTGGCATGCAGTGTTGAAAGAAAATTCCAATTCGGCAAAAGCCTTTGAACCTGTGCGCGACGGCGCGGTCAGCTATTGGCGCGTGGAAGGCTCGCTACTAGAACTCGGCGCCATGCGTCCCGTGGGATTCTTTACCTGGAACGGGCGCAGTTTTTCGGAGCGTTGGGCCCGTCGCGCCGGAATGGCCGGAATGGCGCTGGTGCGGCCTTTTGCCTATGCCGCGAGCCGCACGTTTGCGACGCGCTTTCTGCATACCTTGCTCCGCGGGGTCACTCGCGATCGGCTGGACCTGCTCGGCGAAGAATATTTTCACTACGTGTTAAAGCCGCAGCTTCGTCCCGAAGCTGCCGAGCAGTTGCGAGCGGCGGTCCGCAGCGGCGAGCGCGTAGTGCTTGTCGGGCAATTACTGGAAAGCGTGCTGCGCCCCTTGGCGGCCTATTTTGGCGTGGAGCATTTCATCGCCAATCGGCTGGAGTTTCGCGACGGCAAAGCGACCGGACGACTCGTGGACCCCATCGTAAGGCCGCGCGGACCATTTGCGTGGCTGTCGGCTGGCGCCGCGAATGGCCGCATTCCGCGCGAGCAATTGTTGCACCGGCTGGGTTGGCAGGACGATCCTGCAAAACTCGACGGCGCTTTGTGCACGACAGCGCGACCCGCAATGCCCGCGGGCAAAGCGGTGGCGATGTTTGGCGACGAGCCCAAGGTCGAGCACTTGTCGGTGCGCCAAACACTCGCAGGCCGCCACATTTTGTTGATCGGCGTAACTGGTTTTATCGGCAAAGTGTGGCTGGTGGATTTGCTGGAACACATTCCAGACATCGGCAAAGTTACCCTGCTCATTCGTCGCAACCGCACCACCTCTGCGCAGCGCCGCTTCGAAAAAATCGTCGAAGAATCTCCGACCTTCGATACTTTGCACCAGCGTTACGGGCAAAAGCTCGGCGCCTTCCTGAAAGAAAAAGTGGAGGTGGTGGAAGGCGATGTCAGCCAGCCAGGCCTGGGGCTGGAGCCTGAGATACAGGAACGGCTGGCCAATTCGCTGGACTTGATCGTAAACAGCGCGGGGCTCACGGACTTCAACCCGGATTTGCGCGATGCGCTTTCTTCCAATGTGGATTCCGCGCTGTACTTGCTGGAATTTTTGCGCCGTTCGCCGCATGCCGGGCTGATGCATCTTTCCACGTGCTATGTGGTCGGTATGCGTGATGGCCGCGTCACGGAGGAATTGCAAGAAAATTACAATCCTGCGGGCGATGCCGCATTTGACGCGGAGCGGGAGATCGCATCCCTGCGCGAAACCATCCAGCGCATCGAAACGCGTTCGGAAAGCCCCGAGTTAAGCAAAGCGCTACGACGCCAAGCCTTGGGGCGTGGTGTGGACGCCGCGGCGGCTCCTGCGGAAGAATTGCAAGGCGTCCTGAAACGCAATCGCGCCCGCTGGGCGCGCAATCGGCTGGTGCGCGTGGGTCTGCGGCGCGCGCAGCATCTCGGCTGGCCGAACATCTATACGTTCACGAAAAGCTTGGGCGAATCGATCCTAGCCCGCCAAGGCCGCGATCTGCCGATTGCGATTGTGCGGCCCTCTATCGTGGAGAGTTCCGAACGCTCGCCGTTCACCGGCTGGAACGAAGGCATCAACACTTCCGGGCCGCTCTCCTATTTGTTGGGAACCAATTTCCGGCAGTTGCCCACCAACGAACGAAAATGCCTGGACGTCATCCCCGTAGATATGGTGTGCCGCGGCATGTCCTTGATCGCAGCTGCAGTGATTGCACGATGCAACGCCCGCATGTATCAGCTGGCTACTTCGGCGATCAATCCCGTGAATATGGGGCGCAGCATCGAGCTGACCGGACTGGCGCACCGCAAACATTACCGCCAGCAATCCAGCGTGGACAACTGGCTGAAAGTGAAATTTGAAACCATCCCGGTTTCCAAACAGCGCTATGAACGGCTTTCCATTCCCATGCAGAAGGCCGTGGTCTCGGGCATCAATCGCGCGGCGATTTCCTTGCACATGAAAAAGGCCCCGCTGGCCAAGGCGGAACGGGAACTATCTCGCGCCGAAAAACTCATCGAATTGTACGAGCCGTTCATTTTACACAACGAACACGTATTTGAATCTGAGAATGCGCGTCTGCTTTCCGCGGCGCTCCCTCCGGAAGAACACGCCATCTTTGGATTCGCCCCGGAAGCCATTGACTGGTGGGACTATTGGATTAACATCCATATTCCGGCGTTGCGCCGCTGGTGCTACCCGCTGATGGAAGGCCGTCCGCTGGAGGCGCGGACGCCACGTGAGCTCGATTGGACCGCGCAACCGACGAATGCGGCATAGTTTTTCCCCGCAACCGCGCATAATATACTGCGCAATTAGTTCTCTATGGCCATCTTTCTAACTGGATCCACCGGGTATCTCGGCAGCTATTTGGCTGCGGGCCTCTTTATCGGGCACCGCGAACCGCTGAACCTGCTGGTGCGCGCAAAAACGCAGCAGGAAGCTCGCGAGAGATTGTGGACGTCGCTGCAGTTACACTTTGACTTTCCGGAGTTTTATGAATTTTTGAGCACTCGCACGCGAATATTTCTTGGGGATTTGACGGCCGAGCGGTTCGGACTTCCGGACGACGAATACCGCGCACTGGTGGACAGCACGGACTCCGTGATTCACTGCGCTGCCTCTTTAAATCGCAAGTCGGAGAAGCAATGCCTGAACGTGAACTTGCGCGGCACGCTGGAAGTGATCCAGTTGGCGCGGCGCGCGCAAAATCATCACGGGCTGCGGCGGTATTCCCATGTGTCCACCGTCGCCGTGGCCGGCCATCGCCACGATGAAGTGGTAACGGAAGATGCGGCCATCGATTGGGCGCGCTCCGATTACGATCCCTACGCGCGCACCAAGAAGTTCTGCGAGCATATGGCCTCGCAGCTGTTGCCGGACGTGACGCGGACGATTTTTCGCCCTGCTATTGTTTTAGGCGATAGCCGGCGCCCGGAAACCACGCAGTTTGATATGGTGCAGGCCTTCGATATTTTGTCGCGCTTTCCCGTGCTTCCACTGCGCGCTGACGATAAAATTGATATCGTACCGGCGAACTACGTAGGCGCCGCAATCGTGGCCATTCATCAAAAAGCGCAACCAGCGCACGGGATTTATCATCTTTCTTCTGGCACCGGTTCGCAGACCTATCGCGAACTGACCGATGCGTTGTCGAAAGAGGGCAGTACTCGCCGGCCGGCGTATGTTCCGGCACTCGGCGGAATTTTCTCCAGCGCGGTAAACTCGTTGGCGAAGCGCCGCAGCAATGTGGGCTACGCCGCGTCGCTCTTGAAAGTGTTCTGGCCATATCTGACCTGGAACACGGTATTCGATAATTCTCGAGTAGTTGCGGAAATGAACGAGGCTCCAGCAAGATTCACCACTTACGGACACGCGCTCTTGAAATTCAGCCGCGAAAATCATTTCAAATATCCCGCTAAGCCGTGGCCTGCGAATGCCGCCGCGCCCCTGGTGGCGGTTGCCGAGGGCGCTCGCGCATGACCGACTTTCTATTGGTGGCCTGGGTCAGCGCACTGATCGAAATTACGCGCCTGGGGTGGATCTTTGGCTTAGGTAAACGCTGGCGACGTGGCGAAAAACTTCAATTATTGTTCGCCGGCTACAACGGCACGCGCAATACCGGCAGCGACGTTCGCGTGCAAGAAATGATTCGCCAAATCCGCCACGTCCTGAGCCCGGACAATGTGGATTTCAGCGTCATGTCCCAGGATTTTGAGCGCACCAAGGGATATTTCGAAGGCACCCGCCAGGTGCGCTTGCCGGACATGTTTCCGCCGTTCTTATATCGCGAAGTGCGCGCCAACCACGGTGTCGTCGCCTGCGAAGGCTCTATGTTCAAAAGCAAATTCGCCAACGCGCTGACCACCATGATGATTGGCTCGCTGGGACTGGCCTCCGCGGAAAATAAATTATCGCTGGCTTACGGCGGAGAAGCCGGCCACATGGACCGCATGATTCAGGATATGTGCGCGCGTTACGTGAAGGATTCCCTGGTAATCACCCGCAATGTGGAGTCGCAGAAACTGTTGAGCCAGCTCGGAATTACCACGGAGCTAGGCACCGATACCGCATGGACTTTCGAGCCAAAATCGCCGGAGTATGCGAACAGTGTTTTGCGCAAAGCCGGATGGGATGGACAGACTCCCATTTTGGTTTTGTGCCCGATACATCCGTTCGTGTGGCCGGTGAAAGCATCGATCGCCAAATATATTGCGCGCATCACCACTGGCGCCTACAAAGAAGCGCAGTACCGTACCGTGTATTTCCACGAATCCGGCGCGGATGTGGATCGAAAATTCCAGAACTATATCTCCGCATACACCAACGCCGCGAAAGCGTTTTGCGCACGACACAAAGTATTCCCGATCTTAGTTGCGATGGAGCGGCTCGACGCCGTCGCGTGCCGAGAGATTTCCGAGCGTATTCCGGGCACACCCATCTTTACTTCCGACGAGTACAACATGTTTGAGCTGGTCGCGATTTTGCGGGCCTGCACGTACATGGTTTCCTCACGCTACCACGGCATCGTCACTTCCATGCCTAGCCAGGTGGTTTCTGCTGGCGTCACCATGGACGAGCGCATTCGCAACTTGATGCGCGAGCGCGGTCACTCCCATTTGTTTCTTACCGTGGACGATCCGGAACTTGAAACCAAGTTGTTGGGCGTAATGGAAACGCTAGTGGCCGAAGCGGACTCCATTCGCGAAGGCATTGCCCAGACAGTGGTGCGCAACTTGAAAGTAATGGCACGCATGGGGACCTACCTCGAAGACGCCATCCGCAATACCTATCCGGAGTTTCCGCTGCGCCAGGGTGTTTTGACCTGGCAGGACTATCTTCCGCCACTCAGCGAAAATTTGTTGCGCCTCGTTGAACGCTACGACGCACACTCCCCGGCGCAGAACCGCGCGGACGCTAACGATTCCGTTGGCGCTGCCGTGGGCGCGGCTTCCAGCAACGCCTCTGGTGGCGGCGCGCGGTGATGCGTTTGCGCGAAGTTCGCCGCGCCGCTTTCTGAATCATGGCTAATTTTCTCCAAAATATTTTCGAGCAGCTTTCGCGTAGCCACAGCCGTGTGGTTTTGCGTGAAGTTTATGGCGACACTTTTGTTAGCGTTACTGGCGGGGAATTGCTGCAGCAAGTGCAACACGTCCGCGAATTTGTGAAGCAATCTGGAATGCAACGCGGAGATCGCTGTGCCCTGCTCGCAGGCAATTCCATTCGCTGGACGGTGGTGGATCTGGCCTTGATGTCTGAGGGCGTGATCGTCGTTCCGCTGTATGCGCGCCAAGCTCCCGTGGAGTTGGCCGCCATGATGCGGGATTCTCAGCCGCGCTTACTACTGACCAGCGACGCGAAGCTGGGCGAACAAGTCACCCAAGAATGGCAAAAGTCCGGCGATCCAAAAGCCGCACCACAGACGATTTTATTTGACGATATTTGGAGTGGGATTACAGCGACAGCTCCGGATAAAACGTTGGCGGCTCCCGAGGCCGCCGCAGAGACGGAAATCGTGACGATCATCTATACCTCGGGAACTTCGGGTGAAGCCAAGGGCGTATGTCTGAACGCCGGCAATGTCACCTTCATGCTTTCCTGCACGGCGGAACGTTTGGATCAATTGATGGGGAATGCTAAAGCCCTTGCAACGCGCACTCGCGCTTCCGGTCAGCAACCAGACCGCATTTTTCACTATCTGCCATTTAATTTCTGTGCGAGTTGGATTGCGTTGCTTTCCTTTCTGTCGCGTGACAGCACCGTGACGCTATCTACGGACCTAAATCGCCTTGTCGATGAAATAGGATTAGTCGCGCCGCACTATTTTCTAAACGTTCCAACGTTGCTCGAGCGCGTGAAGCGCGGTGTCGAGGCTGCGTTTGCAAAACGCCCGGCGATTATCCAGTGGCTGTTTGCCAAAGCACGGATCGCCTGGCAGAAGAAAAGAATCGGCAGGGCTTCCTTCACGGATGCGGTCTGGTTGGGGCTCGGGCGGCGGCTGATTTTCAGCAAGATCAAAGAGCGGTTTGGCGCATACATCCGTGCGCTGATTTGCGGCTCCGCGCCGCTGACTCCAGAGACGCAGGAATTTTTCGACATGCTGGAAATTCCCGTGCTGCAAGTTTACGGACTTACGGAAACCACCGGCATCTGCACCATGGACGATCCGCGCGCCCCGGTTGAACCTGGCTATGTTGGCCCCGCAGTTTCAGGCATGGAAATGAAAGTGGCGGAGAATCAGGAAATAGTCGTGCGCGGGCCAAATGTTTTTCCCGGATACTGGAATCGAGCGGAAGATACCGCGCATGCGCTGCGCGACGGCTGGTTTCACACGGGCGACCAGGGGGAAATGAATGCGCGCGGAAATTGGCGCATCAGCGGCCGCCTGAAAAATTTGATCATCCTGAATTCCGGTCACAATGTGGCGCCAGAGCCGATCGAAGAAAGAATTGCCGCGCAATTGCCGGATGCGCAACAGGTGGTGTTAGTCGGCAACGGACGCGGATATCTTTGCGCTTTGCTCACCGGCAATGTGGAGCGCTCCGCGGTACAGTCGGTTTTGGACTCCGTAAACGCGGATCTTCCACATTACCGGCAGATCCGGAATTTCGCGACCGTGTTGGAAGTCT
The DNA here is from genome assembly GCA_963786485.1 of uncultured Acidobacteriota bacterium. Taxonomy (GTDB): domain Bacteria; phylum Acidobacteriota; class Terriglobia; order Acidiferrales; family UBA7541; genus Acidiferrum. Next base: position 22,637 of record CAWAZN010000021.1, on the reverse strand, counting down.
TCACTCCGGAAAATGGGCTGCTGACCGCCAACGGAAAGTTGCGCCGCGATGCCATCAACGCCCACTTTCAAAAGGAAATTGCCGCCATGTATGAAAGCACAAAAAGTTCGGCGGTCGCGACGGCGGGGCAGCGATGAAGCAATTTCAAGGCGAAGCGTTGCGCTGGGTCTGGAGCGACGGAATCGTGGAGGTGACGCTCGATCGCGAGCCGGCCAACGAAATCGGCACGACGATGCTGGCCGATCTGGAAAAGTTTGTTGCGACGATTCCGGCGCTGGCGACCGATACCGCCGCGTGCATTTTCACCAGTGCGAACAAACGCGGATTTTGCGCGGGCGCGGATTTGCGGGAACTGTATCACGGCGCAAGCGCGCTGCAGCCGCGCGAGCGCGTGGCCGGCGTGCGCGATTTTACGGAGCGCATGCACGCGGTGGCCAACGCCATTGACGCCGTGCCGTTCGTGACGATCGCGGCGGTGCACGGAGTTTGCTTTGGCGGCGGGCTGGAACTGGCGCTGCTTTGCGACGTGATCATCGCGGACAAATTAGCGCGCTTTGCGTTTCCTGAATTACGGCTGGGATTGATTCCCGGCTTTGGCGGAATTGCGCGGCTAAAACGCGACGTGGGCAACGGTTTCGTGCGCGAACTGTTGTTGACGGGCCGGACGGTCAACGCGGCGCGGGCGCAGGCGGTGGGACTGGTCGCGCAACTGGCCGCGGAAGGGGAAGCGCTCAAGATTGCGCGGCTGATGGCGTCGCAAGTCACGAAATTCGATGCGGAGACGCGCGCTACCGCCAAGAAGGTGATGAAACCCATTCCTTACAAAGAGTTGCAGGAGGAAGTGGAGATCTTCTGCGAACTATTCGCGCGACCAGCGGTGATGGCGGCCCTGAAGAAGTTCGTGGAAGCGACGGACGCTATGCCCTATTTGCCCTGACGCAGGACGTATGGGCCGTATTGGTAATGCTCGGGATGCGAGGCCTAGTTAACATAGCGTGGTATATCCCCCCGCTCTTAAAGCTAATTGCGCATTCTAAAGAGTTTATAGCGCACTTTTTCGTAAGTGTGCATTCTAAAGGACTTACGTTTTTTGACCCACTTATTTGCCGGAATCGCCTGCCTGTCGAGCGGCAGCCCACGCGATATCGGTTTATCCGACTTCGTTTGGATTTGCGATGGCGCTGCAGCGGGCACGGCATGCCGTGCCCCTACAGGAGACTACCGGCTATTAATTGGCCTTTGTGATTAATTGGCCTTTGTGGAAGTTGCAGCTTTTGCGTTTGGCGCCTGCGATGCGGGGTCGCGGAGCCAGTCGGCAAAACGCGTTTGGCTGAGTTGCGCGTTATCGTCCGGAATTAGAGTACGCTCGCTGACCGCCACACCGTAGTAGCTGGCTTGGGGATCGGCTACAACTTCTCGCGGATCTTTGTTTGCGGCCAGGCCTTGCCGGGCGAGCTCATCGAGATGAAACTTTTCTGGACCGCCTACTTCGACCATGCCATTCACGGGTGAGCCCACGGCGACCCGAGCCACAGCGCTGGCAACATCGTCGGCGGACATAGGCTGGATGAGGGCGGTTGGCAGGTACACTTTGTTGCCTTTGGTGGAGAAGTCGGTGATGCCTTTGACAAATTCGAAGAACTGCGTGGCGCGGATAATGGTGTAAGGAATTGAGCCCGCCTTAATCAAGTTCTCCTGAGCCATTTTTGCGCGGAAGAAGCCGCTGGCGAGCAGGCGGTCCGTTCCTACGACGGACAATGCCACGTGATGTTTTACGCCGGCGGCCGCTTCATAGGAGAGCTGGTTGCGGGTGGAGGTCTCGAAGAAATTCAGTACTGCGGCGTCTTCCCAGGAAGGAGAGTTGGTTACGTCGACCACTACCGAGGCGCCCTTCAGTACTTCGGCCAGTCCTTCGCCGGTGAGCGTGTTGACGCCGGAATTCGGGGATGCCGCGATAGCCTCGTGGCCCTGGCTCACGAAGCTTTTTGACGAGCTTTGATCCGATGAGTCCAGTACCGCCAATTACTACGATTTTCATGTTGCGTCCTTTCCCTTTCGTTTTTGCATTTGGAATTCGCCTTCCATACTCATGAAAGACAGAACAGCAGATAGTTTTGTGGCGGGGTCTTCCTTTTACCCTACAGCTGTCGCGTCTGGCAATCAGTTTTGTGGCGCCAGGATCGGAGCGCCTTGTTTTTTTGAATAACGGCACCAGGAATTTTGCCGATCTGGTGCTGCTGGCCCGCGATATGAATATCGTCGAGACCTTCACAGAAGGTTTCCCCTAGCGTCAGCGTCACTGCGTTCCCACCGGACTGGCTTCTTTCAACAGCCATGACCTGGGAGTAGGCCGTTTTGTGACAGAATCGCGGGGCAGGCGGCGGCTGAGGGGCGAAATTTTCATTCCTGCTGCAGAAATGATAAATTCGTAATTCATGCGGACAATTGAGCAAACCACGCAGGAAGTGCTAAGTCTGGCGGCGGAGCATTTTCATGTGCCGGCGGGGACGCTGGCGCCCTCGGACGATTTTTTCAACAAGCTGGGAATCAACAGCTTGCAGGCTCTGGAACTGCTTACGCGCATCGAGAATCACTTCACGATTGAATTGCCGGACTACGAAATGCAGGGCGTCAGCGATTTCAAAACGCTGGCTGAGCGGATACAATCCCGCCTTTAAATGTTGGATCTTTCCAAGTACCAATCCATCGGAGCGGCGCTGCGAGACGCGTTGCAGCAGTTCGCGGGCGAGACGTGCCTGATTGAGGCGGACCGCGAGCGAGAAAATCTTCGGCTGACCTATCGAGAATTTCAAGAACGCACGGAACCGCTGGCGCGGGCGCTGCAGAACGCCGGATTTGGCGCGGGCGATCGTGCGTCGATCATCATGACGAATCAGTCCAAGTGGCTGATTTCGGCGGCGGCGATTTTCTTTTGCGGCGGAGTGCTGGTGCCGCTCGATTACAAGCTGACTGCGGACCAGCAATGGCAACTGCTGGGGCACTCCGGCGCTTCGGTGCTGATTACGGAGTATCCGATCTGGCGGCAGCTTAGCGTGGTGGAGCGGCGGGCGGCGGTTTCGAACGTGCGATTGGTGTTGGTGACCGAAGCGCCGGCGAACGCGGAACTTTCCGGCGCGCAGCCTTTCGAGGTGCAACGATGGGAAGAGTTTCGCGGCGAGGGGGCGCCGACGTTTGTTGAACGGCAACGGCAGGATATTGCCTGCATCGTGTATTCCTCCGGAACCGGCGGCCAACCTAAAGGCTGCATGATGCGGCACGAAAATTATTTGGAACAGTGCGTGGCGCTGACGTCGCTGTATCCGTTTTGGCCGGGTGTGCGGTATCTGAGCATCCTGCCGACGAATCACGCGATTGATTTCATGGTGGGGTTTTTCGGTCCGTTCACTTGCGGGGCGACGGTGGTGCATCTTCGGACGCTGCGGCCGGAGTATGTGCGCGAAGCGTTCGCGAAATACAAAATTACTTACGTGAGCCTGGTCCCGCTGGTGCTGAAGAATTTGCGGGCGGGACTGCAGGCGCGGTTCGATGCGTTGCCGCCGGGCAAGCGAAAAATGTTCAACGCGCTAGTTTCCGTGAATAGAGCGTTGACGAAAGGTCAGCCGCGCCTGGGGCTGAGCCGGCGATTGTTGCCGCAAGTGCACTCGGCGTTTGGCGGAGAGTTGCGCTGCATTATTGTGGGCGGTGCTTTTACCGAGTCGGATACGCTGCAGTTTTTCTATGATTTAGGCATCCCGGTGGCTAACGGCTATGGGCTAACGGAAGCGGGCACGGCGATCACGGTGAACGATCTGCATCCATTTCGCGCGGATACGGTGGGAAAGCCGCTGCCGGGGATGGAAGTGCGGATTGTGAATCCGGATCGCGACGGGATCGGGGACGTGCACGTGCGCAGCAAAACGGTGATGTCCGGTTACCTGAATGAACCGGAACTCACCGCGCGAACGATTGTGGACGGCTGGCTGATTACCGGGAGACCTGGGGCATTTCGATGCGCAAGGGCACTTGCATCTGGTAGGCCGCAAGAAAAACATGATTGTGACCGAGGAAGGGAAGAATATTTTCCCCGAAGATATCGAAGGCGCATTCGAAAGCCTTCCGGTGAAGGAACTTTGTGTGTTTGCGGCGGACTACGTTTGGCCTCGGCGGTCGATGGTGGGAGAGCAGTTGGTGCTGGTGATTCATCTGGAAGCCGGGCAGAATCTCACCGAAGAATTGCGCAGCAAGATTGTGGAACGCAACAATAAGCTGCTGAATTATAAGCGCGTGCATGGCCTGGTGCTGTTCGGGGAAGACTTTCCGCGGAACGCGTCGCAAAAGGTGCTCAGGGAGACGTTGAAAGAACGCCTGGCGGTTATGGATCGCGCCGCGGCTGTCCAGCCGTTGTAAGCTGCACGTACATAGGCTGCAAGTAAGTTCGCGCATGGGAAAGCCGAGGCATGGAACGCTTTATCGCCATCGTCAACCCCGCCGCTGGCGGTGGTCGCGCAGCTGGACTGGCCGGGCCCAAGCTTGCGGAGCTGCGCCGGCAGGGGCTGTCGATCGATGTGATTGCTTCCAGTTCGCCGGGCCACGCCACGCAGTTGGCGCGCGAAGCTTACGCGCAAGGATACCGTCGATTTTTGGCGGTGGGCGGCGATGGAACAGTAAACGAAATCATCAATGGTCTTTTCTCGGCGGGTGCTCCGCAGCGTCGCGTCGCGCTGGGATTTTTGCCTTTTGGCACCGGCAATTCGTTTCTAAGGGACTTCACAAAGGATGGCGTGGCGCATTCTGTAGGGGCGTTGCTCGCGGGCCGCACCAAAGCGATTGATGTACTGCGGCTTACACACGCCAACGGCGAAACGTATTCCTTCAATTTTATCAGCTTGGGGTTTACGGCGGATGTTGGCGCCATCACCAATCGCTTGTTCAAGCCGTTCGGTCATCGCGGTTATTTGCTGGGAGTGTTGGTGAAGGTGGCGCAGCTGCATCGGCGATCGTTTGCGTTGCGCAGCGATGACGAGAAACAAATGGGACGAACGACGGGCCTTGTTTCTTACCTTCAACAACAGCCAATATGCCGGCGGCACGATGCAGATCGCGCCGGATGCCAATCCGTTCGACGGGCTGATCGAATTCGTGCGCTGGGGGCCGATCGGCCGGCTGGATTTGTTGCGAAATTTGCCGCGTTTGTATGACGGCTCGCACACGCAGCATCCGCTATGTGAGCGTAAGGCGGTGCGGCGCGTAGAGTTCAATGTTCCCGAGCCGGTGGACGTGATGATTGATGGCGAGGTGCTGACGGTTAAACCGGCGTCTCTGGACATTCTGCCGGGCGCGCTGGACGTTTACATATGAGGAGTTTGTGGGAGCAGATTCGCAGCGCACTTTTGTGGGCGGTGACGCTGCTGCACTTTGGGTTAGCTGTCCCGGTGCTGATATTCCTGGCGATTTTTCTGGATCCGCGAAAACATGATTGGTTGCAACGGGCGCTGTGCCGGCGCATCGCGTTTTTCTCAGGGGCGCGGTTGCAAGTCGAGCGATCGCCAAAGTTCGATCCGCAGCGGACGTGTTTTTTTATGGTGAATCACGTCAATTTGTTCGATCCGTTTTTGTTGTACTGCGCGATTCCGCAGTACGTGCGGGGATGGGAACTGGAATCGCACTTCAAAATACCGGTGTATGGATGGTTGATGAAACGGTTCGGCAACGTGCCGGTGCCGGATGTGCGACGCCCGTCGGATCTAAAGCGCATGTGGCGGATGACGCGCGACGCGTTGGACGGTGGCACCAGCTTGATTATTTTTCCTGAGGGCAAACGGACGCGGGATGGCCATCTGAATGAGTTTGAAGACGGAGGATTTCGGCTAGCGATGCAACTGGGCGTGCCGATTGTGCCCGTCAGCCTGGTGGGGTCGTTCCGGCATTTTCGCACCGGGCAATGGTTGCTGCGGCCCGCGACGGTGAAAATTGTGCTGCACGATACGATCGAGACTAAGGGTTTGCACAAAGAGGATGTGCCGGCGCTGCGCGACACGGTGCGGCGGATGATTGCGGAACCGTTTGGCGATAGTTGAAGGGGAGTTTTTATTGCGCGAGCTTGATTCCAGGAAGAGTGCGACCTGCGCGAGTTTCCTGCCAGGTGAAGACGATGCGGTGAATCACGGTGATGGTGGAGATTACGGCGATCACCCACAGCACTGGTCCCATGCGGTTGAACGCGCCGCCGATAATTAGCAATACTAAGCGTTCTGGACGCTCCATAAAACCGACTTTGCAGAGGGGAATTAACGATTCGGCACGAGCACGCGCGTAACTGACCATGACCGAACCGGCGGTGGCAACCGCCGCAAGGACTACGTAAGGTGTGCGTCCGCTGACGGAGTAATACACCAGCAGGCCCATGTACAGCGCCATGTCCGCGTAGCGATCCAGCGTGGAATCATAAAACGCGCCGAAGGCAGTGACGCGATTTTGTCGGCGGGCGACTTGGCCATCGAGCATATCCAGGAAGCCCGCGAAAAAAATAATCGACGCGCCGCTGCGAAAATTTCCGACGGCGAAATTCGCAGCGGCTGCAAAATTAACGAGCAATCCGAGAAAGGTCAGAAGATTAGGATTAATTCCCGTCGCCGCGATCACGCCGACGATTCTCTCCAGCAGCCATTTGCTGCCGGTCCCAATTCCTCCGGTTAATGTGGCCATGATTGTTTATTTAGTGTCTCAAACAGCGCCGGATTTGCGAAATTGTATCGCGTTGGCCTGGCAAATGCGTGATTCCCGCGCATGCTACAACAGCCGAGAGGGCTGGGGCAATGGCACTCGATGCGCTGGAATTCGTTCCGCAGTTTAGGTGTGCCGGGAAGTATTTCTGCTTTCGGCTTGACGCGCGCTGCGTCAAACGCCTAGAGTTTGCAATACTGCAAGTGCGTCCATCTATGATCGGCTGGAAAAACTATGCAATTTGACCGCCGCGGATTTCTTGTCAATGCCGGCGGAAGTCTGGGGCTCGCGTGGCTTACGGCCAATTGGCCGGAGGCGTTAGCGGCTAGCGCACGTGCTCGTTCGGCGGCTGTGGCGGTGGACCCGCCGAAGTTCAAATTTCTTTCGGCCGACCAAGCGGTGGAGGTCACCGCGATCACCTCGCGCATTATTCCGTCCGACGATTCCCCTGGCGCAAAAGAAGCCGGTGCGGTCTATTTCATCGACAACTGCCTGGCAACGATCGCCGTCGATCAACAACCCGTTTATCGCGACGGGCTGGCCAAATTCCAGGAAGATATCCGCAACATGTTTCCGGGCGTCGACAAATTTTCGGCGGCTTCCGTGGAGCAACAAGACAAATTTCTGCATGAAGTGGAAGTCATCCCTGAGGTTACGGGTCGTCGCCAACGCTATTCGAAGGGCAGCTCTGATTTTTTTGAAGCCATCCGCGCACACACGGTGGCGGCGTTTCTGATCGATCCGGAGTCCGAATACGGGGGGAATCGCGGCGGAGTGGGCTGGAAATTAATCGGCCGGGATCCGGCGCATTCCTTTCAACCGCCCTTTGGCTTTTATGACAAAGGCTACCCCGGCTGGAAGCCCGAAAAGTCTAAATCATGATCGAGACTCCCAAGTATCGACCGTCCGATGAAGTGGATTTTGTGATTGTTGGATCTGGCGCGGCCGGCGGAATCCTGGCGAAGGAATTGGCGGGGCACGGATTCAAGGTCGTAGTTTTGGAGCAAGGTCCGTACCTGACGGAAAAAGATTTCGTGCATGACGAAATCAAGGTGTTGCAGGAAGACCTGCTCACCAATCACCCCAAGTTGCAACCGACCACTTTTCGAAAGACTCCCGAGGACAAAGCGAAACAACAACGAGCCTTGGTGTATGGCCGCCTGGTTGGCGGGACGAGCGTACACTTCACGGCAAATTTCTGGCGGTTTCACGAAGTCGATTTTATTGAGCGCAGCAAAGTGGGCGCGATTCCCGGCGCGAATTTAGCGGACTGGCCGATTACTTACGCCGACCTGGAGCCGTACTACACAAAGTGGAATGGGAGATTGGCGTTTCGGGACTGGCTGGCGCGAGCCCTTTTGATCCGCCGCGTTCGAAGCCTTACCCGATGCCGCCGCTGCCGGTGAAATCGAGCGGTGTGATTTTCGAACGGGCCGCGCGGCAACTCGGTTGGAATCCTTTCCCGGCGCCGATGGCGATTCTTTCGCAGGCCTACGCGGGCCGGAGCGCGTGTGTTAATTGCGGCTTCTGCCTGTCGTTCGGCTGTGAAGTGGGCGCGAAATCCAGTTCACTTGGCCACGGCGGTGCGCATGGCGGAGAAGACCGGTCACTGCGAAATTCGACCGAACTCGTACGTTCATCGCATCGAGATGAATGATCGTGGATTCGTCACTGGCGCAACCTATTTTGACGCGCAGCGAAACACGGTGTTGCAGCGCGCCAAGGCGGTGATTGTTTGCGCGAATGGGGCGGAGACGCCGCGCTTGTTGCTGCTCTCGGCAAACAAGCAATTTCCTGACGGGCTGGCGAATTCCAGCGGGTTGGTGGGCAAAAATTTAATGCTCAACAGCGCTGCTGTTTCGGTCGCAGTTTTCGACGAACCGCTCAATGACTATCAGGGATTTGCCGTTAGCCGTGTGCTGCACGATTTTTACGAACTGGACCACCAGAAAGTTGGTTTCTACGGCGGTGGCGGTCTCGACGCACGTTTTGATCTGACGCCGATTGGTTTTGCTCTGGGCTCCCTGCCGCCTGGATCACCTCGCTGGGGCAAAGACTATAAGTCCATGCTGCAAAATAATTTTGTGCGCACGATGGAAATCTTTGGGCACGGGACTTCCCTGGCGCGCGAAGACAACAGTTTCTCGCTGGATACGGAGTTGAAAGACGCGTGGGGTTTGCCGGCGCTGCGGATGACTTACAAAGATCATCCGGACGACCTGAAGCTGGCCAACTGGCTGGGCGCACGCTCGCTGGAATTATTGGATGCCGCTGGTGCGAAGCAAAAGTGGACATTGCCGGTTAGCGAGCAGGAATTCGCCGTGCACCTGCTGGGTACCTGTCGCATGGGGAACGACGCCAAAACGTCGGTGATCAATTCCGATCATCGGACGCATGATGTAAAGAATCTTTTTCTCTGCGATGGCAGCAGCCTAGTGACCTCTGGCCGGGGACAACCGACGATGACGATCGAAGCTTTGGCCTTCCGTGCCGCGGATCGCATCACTGCGCTTGCCAAACGCGGCGAAATACCAGCATAAAAAGCGGGCTGCAGAACTTCCGGAATTTTCTCTCTGCGTTTGCTACACTTCCGTGGGCTTTTCGGAGGTGTACAGTAATGCGACCGCGTCAGAGTTTTTTCCGGCTAAAGATATTTCGGACTTCCTCGTATGCAATGATCGGCGCGCTGCTGCTCAGCCTTCTGTTGCTTGTGGCAGCTGAGCTTTGGGCGACGCCGCAAACGCCTTCCACATCGCCTGCGCCAAAAACCGCCGCGGAACAGTTTAAAAATATCAAAGTGCTCAACGACATTCCCGCGGACCAACTTATTCCCTCCATGCAGTTCATCACTGCTTCTCTCGGGGTGGAATGCGAATTCTGCCACGTGCAGGGCGCGTTCGATAAAGACGACAAGAAACCGAAGCTTGTTGCGCGCAAAATGATCACCATGATGATGGCCATCAACAAAGATAATTTCGAAGGTCATCGGGAGGTCACCTGTTATTCCTGCCACCGAGGGGCCACGGACCCAGTGGCTACGCCGATCATTGCCGCCGAAGAGTCGCCGAAGTCGGAGGCCGCGGACGATGCTACAAAATCCGTTCTGCCTCCCGCGGAACAATTATTGGACAAATATCTGGCCGCGGTGGGTGGCGCCGATGCACTGAAGAAAATTACCAGCCGCGCGGAGACCGGCACGGCGAGTTTCGCCGGCCAGAGCGTGGCGGTCGATGTGTACACGAAGGCTCCGGACAAACGGCTCTCCGCCCTGCACATGAAAGATGGCGACAGCCTAACCGCGTTCGATGGGCAACAAGGTTGGCTGAGTGTGCCTTCGCGGACGCATATGATGTCCGCCGCGGAAAATAGTTCAGCGCGTATCGATGCGGATTTCTATTTCCCGATAAATATCGAAACTTTGTATGAGAAGTTTCGCGTCGAACCCGGGGATAAGATCGATGGGCACGACACCTACCTGGTGGTCGGCCGCAAAGAGGGGCAGCCACCACTACGACTCTATCTGGACGCGCAATCCGGCCTATTGTTGCGCCTGGTGCGGTATGCGGAAACCCCGCTGGGTCGCAACCCGACGCAGATCGACTATGCCGATTATCGTGACTCCGGCGGGGTAAAGATTCCATTCCGATGGACCCTGGCGCGGCCGGGAAATCGGTTTACGATCCAAATTACGGATGTGAAGCAGAACGTGGCGATCGATGACGGCAAATTCGCGCCACCGCCGCCGCCAAAAAGCTCAGCGCACTAAATGCACAGCAACTAGAATCTGAAAATAATTCCGCCCACAAAATTGCCGCGGCTCTGATAGTTTTGTGTTCGCGCCCTGAAGCACCCAAAAAACGGATCGCAGAACGTGTTATCCGAAGAGTTGGCGTACGTTGGCATGTACCGAGCGTCCGCGCGGAAACCGAGATGCGAGGTCACAAAATATTTCACGCCGCCGCCGACACTGAACGCGAAGTCGGTGCGATCCGGGACGGACATTCCGTTTGATTCGTGTGTGAAGCCTACGCTACCCGCGATATACGGTCGGATACGATGCTGCGGTCCCAATAACATATAGTCGCCGCCGAATTGAAACTGGTTCACGTTCGAATTAAACGCCTTGGTATAGGTGGGATTGGGGAAAACGCGGTCACTATAGGAAGTGTCGTTACGTACGTACATGAACTCCGCTTGAAAATTGCGGGTCAACGAATAGTCGATGAATCCGCCGTAACTCAGGTCGCCATTGATGCGCACGCTGGTTGCGCCAAAATCGCTAACGTCCGGCCTTAAGGGATACGCACCACTGGTTTCATAGCCAGCGAACGGCGTAATTTCCCACTTGTGATTCCACCACTGCGCGTTTGCCGGCGCCGTGGCGGCCAGACACAAAATTACCGCAGCCAGCCACATCATTGCAGCTCGCATGTTTCCTCCAAGACGCTATAAACACCACGCCACTGTTGAAGTTGCGCAAAAATGCGCAGTCCTTGGTGTCACTGTTTGTGATGCGGAGGTTATGGACGGGGTCAACTGCTCATGAAGCGGCTACTGTATGTTTGAGGGTGAGGTACAAATAAAAGGGTAGTGGACGATCGACGCGGAGAATTCAAGTTGAGGATGTTTGAAGATCATTCCTTATTTTCCTTGCTCTTCTCTGATGTTTCCGCGGATTTTGCCTCTCCTGTGGCTGGTTTTTCCCGGGGAACATCTTGCGCTCTAGAGCTTTCCGTTTCCGTCGCGCCCGCTTTCGTTGGCTCGGCCGCGGCGCCTTGCGGCTTATCGACTTGTTCTTCGACGTCTTTTGGCAAGTACAGCACGATGATCGAGATCCTACGATTGGCGGGGTCTTTCGGATTTTCCTGGAGGCGCAATCGCTGGTCAGCAAAGCCGCGCACTTGGGTGACTTGATCCGGGCGAACATCGTGGCTCTGTAATAGCCGTCGCGCGGCATTGGCGCGGTCGGACGAAAGCTCCCAGTTGGTGTAAGACGCTCCTGGTCCGTATGGGACCGAGTCCGTATGACCTTCAATGGCCAGCTTGTTCGGCAATTTTCCAATTTGCTCCGCCAGCGTACTGATAATTTCCTGGCCGTCGCCGGTGATTTTCGCGCTGCCGCTGTCGAAGAAAGTTCCCTTGGCGGATTCCGTCAACTCAATGCGCAGGCCTTCGCTGGTGATGGTGATGTCGATGTGTTTCTTGATTTTGTCAAAGTCCGGCATTTCGCTAATGGCTTTTTCCAGTTGTTTCTTCAATTCCTGCATGTCCTCTTTGCTGGATGCCGCCGCTTTGGCTGCGGGTCCAGCGATGTCGCTTCCAACTTTTTTCGAGGTTCCGGAAGGATCGCGAAAATAGCCACTGATCGCATCCTGCACGGGCTTGCTGGTATTCATGAGCCACAGCACGATGAACAGCGCCATCATGGCCGTCACAAAGTCCGCATAAGCCACTTTCCAGGCGCCGCCATGATGACCGCCATGGCTGACTTTTTTCTTGATGATGATCGGAGGTAAATTCGGATTAGCCATGAATGCGGGGAACTATGCCGCGGGCGTCGCAGCGGCCCCGCCGCCTTTGATATATTTTTCCGTCTCTTGAAAACTGGGGCGAACATCGCCGGGGATGCTTCGCCGGCCGTATTCCACTGCGAGGCTGGGAGGCGAGCCTTTCATGAAGGCCACAATTACCGAGCGCAAGGCTTGATAGTAGGAATGTTCCGCGTCGGTTGCTTTCGTCATATTCCCGGCCACAGGTCCGATCACGCCGTAGCACAGCAAAATTCCTAGAAATGTTCCCACCAATGCGGCTGCCACTTTGTGGCCAATCTCTTCGGGCGGTCCGCCCAACGCGCCCATAGTGATAATCACGCCCAGCACGGCGGCCACAATTCCCAAGCCAGGTAGCGCATCCGCAACGGTGGAAAGCGCCGCCACCACGATTCCGGATTCGTGGTGATGCGTGTCCATATCCATTTCCATCATCTGGTCTACATCGAAGGCTTCCACGCCGCCGCCGGAAGCCATGCGAATCGTGTCGCAGACAAAGTGCAGGGCGTGGTGATCTTTTAGGAAGTTCGGATACTTGGAAAATACCGGGCTCTTGTCCGGCGCGTCGCTGTCTGATTCCAGCGCCATCAAGCCTTCCTTACGCGCTCGGCTCAGGAGCTCAAACATCATTTTTAGAGTTTCCAAATATCTTGCCTTGTCATATTTCGAGCCGCTCAACGTCCCCATGATTCCGCCTAACACCGCCTTCAAGACGTGCAGTGGATTGGCGATGAGCAGCGTGCCGAGTGCCGCCCCACCAAGCACTACGAGCTCAGCGGGCTGCACGAGCACTTTCAAGTTGCCGTGCTCCATTAAGTAGCCGCCGATAACGGCGCCAAAAACCACCACGATGCCGATGATTACGAACATGTGTGCTTGTCTCGCCTCGCCCCTGGTCAGCAACTGCCTCGCACCTTTGCTTCCACAGTTTGGCCAAGCGTAGGTGCACTTGCACCAAGACGGCTACATGTAATCGTCAGTGAATCACACGGAAAAAACACTAGGTCCGAACGTTGGATTTGGAACTGTTCACTTCTGGGAATTGAGGAGTACCGTTTCTGTCCTGAAATAGACTGTTCCAAGAAGGGTAAAATGGCTTTCTACTAAGGATCAGCTGGGAGGTCGAACAAGCGGGTTGCCCTTCGAAGCTCAGAGTAAAAAGACCGCCGCTATAACGGCCTGCAAGACTATGCTGCAGCGGCTGCGACCGAGGCTCGGTGCCCCCGAAAAACAAGGCCCGACAAGAGCGCCATTACGTACAGTGCAAACGCCAAGACGTACAAGAAGCGGAATCCAAAATACATTGAGTTGTACTCCAGAATGCCGCCACACATCGCTCCCAACAGGTTCATGCACATTACGCTGGAGATTCTGGATTGTGCGGAAAGCAATGTGGAAAATACGATGCCGGAAAAGAGCAGCGGACACGTCAGGATAATTGCCGTGCCAAGTCTTCCCAAAGTTGTCGACGGTAAGCCTCCGTTAGTGGAGATCCACCAGCCGGCTGCGAGACTCGCAAACAACAAGAAATAGGAAAGGATAGAAGTCTTTACTCTGAATTTCTGAACGATCAAATTTCCAAAGAAGGCCATCACCAGGATGCTGGCAATCGCGATGGCAATGACCTGCCAGGTATTTCCGAAGGAAAGGCCCATCTCGGTGATCGCTTTCGTCTCCACCAGCATGAAGCCTGCGCCTAGGAAGAAAAATGGCAAGTGTGCCGCTTCGGGCTTCTCCTGGAAGAAAGTTCCATAGAGTACGAACGAGAGAAGCACAATCAGTCCCAGCACCACCAGGTAAGAGACCGGGTACACGCGGCGCGGCATGTATAAAAATGGCCAATCGTCGGTGGACATGTCTACTTTCAAATTGGAGTTGCGGTAAAAGGCGGAGCGATCGACCACATGTGAGTCCGCCAGCACTTTCGCCGGGATGTGCAGGCCGCCGCTTTTCTGTTGAACAAATAACACAGCGCCTTCCGCTCCAGCGGAGATGCAGAGAGGTTCCTGGCCGTCGAACGCGGCGGTCATCATCTGAAAGAACTTCTTGCCCAGGGAGTCGTTCAGGACCGCGAAGGACAGCGAGAGCACGCCATCGTCTTTCAATCGCTCGCGGGCTTCGCGAATCCCTTCGACGGTGTAAACGAAAGAATCCAGGCGAACGCTGGAGGCCTGGCTCAAGAGCGTGTGGGAATCCAGCAAGCCGTAGACAATCAGGTCGAAATGCCCGTGGGTGGTGCGGAAGAAAGAGCGTGCGTCGTTTACTACCGGATGCACACGACGGTCGTCGTAGGGGCGCTCTGGGTGGTTATTTTTGCCGAGCAGCTGGATGGCTGGGTCGATCTCGATGGCCTCTACGTGATGCGCTCCGGAACGTAACGCGGCCGCCACATCGTTGCCGCTGCCGGCTCCGACGATGGCGATGTCGTTCGGGCCGGGATGCAACTTATATGCCAGGTCGTAATAATCGCGCACAGCCAGCGCCGTGGCGTCGGTGGACGCGTCCATTTGCGCGTGCGAAAGATTGCGAATCCGCTGATAGTAGTGTCCCGCAGCGCGAATCAGCATCAGGCCATCATCGCTGTAGCCAACGTCCAGCAGTTGGTAGGGCGAATAAATTTTGTTCCACAGCGAATTGGCCGGCCAAGCCAATGACACGAGCGCCGTCATGGCGAAGACTACGCCCACCAACAGCGTTCTTGGCTTACGCACGAAAAACCACAGTAATCCCAGCGCGCACAGCCCAAACCACACCACCGGCGGCGTCCACAGAAAAGAAACCAGAAACATCAGCAGTACACCGAGCAAACTCCCCAGCAGGTTCATTCCGTAGGCGGAGAGCTGGCTCTTGCGTTCCATCAATTTCCCGCAGAGTTGTCCCACGGGCACGAAGGCCAGTGCCGTCAAAAAGAACACCACGGTGATCAGCAAATAAATGATACCGACCTGGTCCTGTGAAGCGCTCCAGCCCATGTTCAATTGCTCGCGAAAGGGGATCGCTTCCAAGCTATAAGCGCGTTTCGGCAAGCCGAATCGCAATCCGATCAGCAGCATGAACTGCCAGCACAAAAGAGGGAAGACCAGCAGAAGTGGAATGCCGTCCTTGCTTCGCGAAAGCGCGTAGCCGAGGCCCAATCCTGCGAAGCACGCCAGCAATCCGTAATTTTTATAGAAGGCAAAAAACTCGAAGATGGTCCCCTGCCAGCGAATCACCGCCAGCTCCAGAAAAAGGCTGAGGGCTGCCGCACCGGCGATTGCTACTCCTAAGAAACGTTCGGGAATCACTTCCAGAAAGCTTGCCTGCTCGAGCGCTTCCTGCGACAGCAGCGGGACAAGTTTTCCCGTCAACGCGTAGAATGCTGCCAAGGCGGCGAGCGCCACGCATACATATATCACCACGCCCAGGGTTGACGCTGAGTCCGCTGCAACCGCTACTCCGCCGGAGTATGAGTTGGAAAGATACGCGTAGCCGGGAAGGATCAAGCTCCCGACAAACGCCAAGCTTAGTAGTTTGCGAAATGAAGGAATGAGGCCTGGCGCCTGAGCAGGAGGCGAACCTTGAGCGCTCCGCGGTGTCACCGTGCCACCGGGAGTGGCCCTCGAAGCTGTTTCTCGTTTATCGGAGGCGGGGTGGTCTGGATGCGAAGCGGTGTCAGTGATGGTGCGGTCCATACTCCTATAATGCCCCGCAAAACGTTACTTATTCCTCCGTTCGCAAGCACTTGCTCCCAAGTAGATATGGACCTTTTCGCACTAAATTGGCGCGTTATAACTTTTCTTAGAATTGTTATTACGCTTTCTCCGTTTCGGAACGAAGGACGGGAAGAACGCTCCGCCAGTCCAGGCAAATTCACCGGGAACCGTCCAGCTTCGCCTGCCGGAGCGTTCCGCGTCGGGGCTGCGTAAATCGCCAGGATCTCGGCCACGTTACCCGCGCGACGGCCGATTTTAAGTACTTTTATAGGTGTTCTGTTGCTCGAGGATTCGCCAGTTCAAAAGTAACCGCCCGCATTTGGCACGGGTGAAATTGAGAATTGCCCAGAACATAGCAAGAGGAAAAAATGGTGGGCCTGGGTGGACTTGAACCACCGACCTCGCCCTTATCAGGGGCGCGCTCTAGCCACCTGAGCTACAGGCCCAACGTGAAGAACAACCTAGAAATTCTATCAGGCGGAGTACTTACCGCACAACGTATACCTTCGTCGCTGATGCCGGAACTACTGCACAAAACCCACGTTCGGCGTCGGTCCACCTTCGGGCGCTTCTTTAATTGAGCCAAACTGCGCTTCGTACCGTGCCAGATTTTCTCCCAAAGCTCGCCAGATGCGCTTGGCGTGGCCGGGACTCACAATTGTGCTGCTCATCAATTTGCCCTGCGTCCCATTCGGAAAAATATAAATAAAATTCAGCGTGAACTCTTCCTGGTTGTGGTGAATCATCACCAGGTTGCTGTACTGTCCCTGCAACTCTTTCTCGTCCGCCTTGATTTGTACCTGGCCTTGCTGCGGTTGTTGCGGTGGCCGTTGCTCGTCCATTGAATGTGCTCCTCTGCCGATCTGCAAATCCGGAAATGTTATTGCAATTTCACCCGCGACGTTCTGTCTCGAAGTTAACACAGGCATTCGGTATCCGCTTACCAACTTCGACACTATCTGCGCCACGATTTCGTTGACAACCGGTGGTATTAAGCGTAGTTTAATAGCGGAGTTTATCTAGGTTAACATACAACATGGCTGGCACGCTGGAAACCCTCGAGTCCGAAAAGCAGGCGCTGAAGCCCGGTGCGCGACTGATTGCAAGGGCGTCCTCGGCAGGCTCCCTCGCTCCATCGCTTCCCGAAGCGCATCGCAGCATTCCCATCATTTCCACGTCATCTTGGCTGCGCAAACTCTTCGCTTTTGCTGGGCCCGGCTATCTGGTGGCCGTCGGATACATGGACCCGGGAAACTGGGCCACCGACCTGGGCGGGGGAGCGAAATTCGGCTACCGACTGCTCAGCGTTGTGCTGATCAGTAATCTCATGGCGATGTTTCTGCAAGCGCTGTCCGCCAAGCTGGGCATCGTCACGGGTCGCGACCTGGCGCAAGCTTGTCGCGACCACTATTCTCGCCGTACCACGTTTTTCTTATGGATCGCCTGCGAAATCGCGATCGCAGCCTGCGATCTGGCTGAAGTACTCGGTTCGGCCGTCGCGCTGCAGTTGCTGTTCGGCATTCCGCTTCTAGCCGGCGTGATCATCACCGCGCTGGACGTTCTGATTGTGCTGGCGCTGCAAGGCCGTGGCTTCCGTCTGATTGAGGCCTTTGTAGTGACACTGATCCTGACCATCGCCGCGTGCTTTGCCTACGAACTTTTCATCGCTCGGCCGATCTGGATGGACGCCGCGCTGGGGTTCATTCCACGCACGGAGATCCTGCGCAACCGCGAAATGTTGTACATCGCCATTGGCATTCTGGGCGCCACGGTGATGCCGCACAATTTGTATCTGCATTCCAGTATCGTGCAGACGCGCGCATTCGGCAGCGGCATCCGAGACAAGCGCGAAGCCCTGCGCTTTGCGGTCATCGACTCAAATCTGGCATTGGGAATCGCGCTGTTCATCAATGCGGCGATTCTGGTGTTGGCCGCGGCGGCCTTTCATACCCGCGGTTTGCACGAGGTAGCGGAAATCTCCAGCGCTTACAAACTGCTCAGCCCCGTTCTGGGTGCCAGCTTGGCCAGCACAATTTTTGCGTGCGCGTTGCTGGCTTCCGGCCAGAACTCCACGCTAACGGGTACGCTGGCGGGCCAGATCGTGATGGAAGGTTTTCTGGACATTCGCCTGAAACCCTGGCTTCGCCGGCTGATCACGCGAGCCATCGCGATTGTTCCGGCAGTTCTGGTGATTGCCATCGCCGGAGAAAGCAAGGTGACCTGGCTCATCATCTTGAGCCAGGTAGTGCTCAGCTTTCAGCTGCCGTTCGCGGTGATTCCGCTGGTGCAGTTCACCAGCGACAAAAAGAAAATGGGCGAATTTGCGAATTCACGATTGGCTACTTCAATTGCATGGACGATTGCGGTAGCGATTCTTTTCTTCAACGCCGAATTGATTTACCTTACTCTTCGCGCGTAAACGCCACAACTGTGGCTAACTCGTTGTAAAGGAAATACTGCGTAGGTGCCATCGCATTGCGGCATTCTGCGCGTTCGACAAAAACTGTGAGAAAATTGCTCACTTCCAATGGCCAATACTCCAGCTAGCCGACGAATGGGCAAGATTTTCTTTGTCGCGGCCCTGACTCTGGCGGCGATGTCTCTGGTATTCGCCGCCCGCGAAAAACGCGTCTGGAATATTCCCGATGACGCCAAGCAGCGAAAGAATCCACTGCAATTTTCTCCGGAAGCGCTGCGGGCCGCGCGGGAGCTGTATCTGGATAACTGCGCGCAATGCCACGGGGAGCACGGCAAAGGCGATGGCCCGGAAGCAACGATGTATGATCCGCTGCCCGCGGACCTGAGCAACCGGAAATTTAACGAGGGGCTGACGGACGGCGAAATCTTCTATCAAATCAGCGAAGGCAAGAAGCCGATGCCGGCGTTCAAGCGCCGCTTCACCGAAGAACAGCGCTGGCAACTGGTCTTTTTAGTGCGGTCCTTCGCCCAACCTGCAGATGTGCCTGTCACGACGCCTGCGCCGGCCACAGCAACAAATCCAGAAAATCAACCGGCAAGACCGCAGCCGCACCGCTAGCGGCCAAAACAATTGTTAGAAAAAAGAAAAAGGGGCCGAGAATCCGGCCCTTTTTCGTTTCGAGCTTTCCGAAAGTTTACGCAGCCGCGGACTTAACCTTTTCCAGCGCGCTAGCTACTTCTTTCAGATCCGGCAGCACGGGAATGTCGTAGTTTTTGATCCAAGCAACCTTGCCGTCTTTGCCGACGATGATGATGCACCGGCCGGTGATGCCTTTTTCCGGGATGTACACGCCATACTTTTCCGCCATCGCGCCGCGCGGCTGAAAATCCGCCAGCAGGGAATAGTGGATGCCCATTTTTTCGGCGTAGGCCTTGTGCGACCAGACGCTGTCCACACTAACGCCCAGGATTTCGGCGTCCAGAGTTTCAAACGACTTCATGTCGTTGACCATGCAGGCATGTTCATTGGTGCAGACGGGACTCCAGTCCAGCGGGTAGAACATGAGCACCACGTTTTTCTTACCGGCGAAATCAGAAAGTTTTACGTCTTTCTGGGACTGATCTTTTAGTGTGAAGTCTGGGGCGACGGTTCCTACGGTGACGCTCATGCAATCCTCCTGGCGAGTTGTTAGGTGAAGTTTGGCGATTTTACCGGCATCAGAATAGCACTCAAGACAGGAAGTTCTCCAGTTGGCGGGTTGGTTGTAGCACGGGTTGGGACCGCAGGGAACGCAACGCCGAGAAGTTGCTGAGTCTAAACCCGCACCTCAAAACCAGAGAGTGCGGCACCCTAGTAGTAATGACCGCGATTGAGTTTTGACCGCGCACAAAGCAGGAACGCTCTACGGGTGTACAATTCGGGCTTCGGGAGGAGTTATTTATGAGGGTTGAAGCTACCCGCCGCCCGCCGATTATGCCGCTGCGACAACTGGTCGAGCAATATCTGAGGCTGGCAAAGATATTTGGAATTCCGGTGGCGTTGCGTTCTTTCGGATTGACTGTGCCACAAATCGAGAACGTTTTTTCCAGCTACAACGAGGACTATCACATCAGCCGGTTTTTTCATTTTTCAAAGCAGGATGGCAACGTTTATTCCATCGATAACGAACCGGTGACACACATCTCCATCGATTCCGAAATTAATTCCATTCTGTAAGACCTGCTTTTACCAGCCATCGCATCACATGTGGCAATTCTTCCGTGGTGTCCACGGCTGCCCACAGGGTTTTCCGCCGCGATAACCTGAAACTTACAAGCGAAAGCTCGCCACGCACATTCAAACCGGCTGGGGTGCTTCGGAAGGCTGCCGGGCAGGCGCATGTTCGTCGCGCATCCATTCCAAGATTTGTTCGCGAAGCGTGTTGAGACTATTGGTGATGCGGTCGGCTTCCACATTGACCAGCGCGTAACGCTCGATATCCGGGTTGCCGGTTTCAATCAATGCATTGTGGTCCTGGCGAAGGTTTGGAAATTCGCTTTCCTGCACGCGGGCACCATGCAACGCTTCAACCAACAGGGCAATGGTCTTCTCAACGTCCGCCACGAACGTCTTGAACGCGGGACGCGCCGGAACGGGGGAACTTTGCAACCAGCCAGCATCAATGGCCATGATGGCGTGCACCAGGCGATGCGAACTGGCACGCATGGCATTCAAGCGATCCAGTTGTTGCTCCGTGGTGCCGGGCTCGGAGGCCAAACGGTCAAGCGAGCCCTCAAAGTTGGAGCGAGCGACGCGCGATTTCTGGCGCGCGGCTTCGGTTTCTTTGGCGATCCCCTCCGCACTTCCATCGGCACCAGACATGTACGTTCCAGCAAGCCTAAGAAAATAAGTGCCGTAGGCCTGCAGCACTTCCGCCAAGCGCTCTTTCAATTGAGTGAGCTCCCGTGTGGGCCATAGCCAATACGCAAGAAGGGCCAACGCTCCGCCGGCGAAGGTATTAAAGCCGCGCGCCAGGATCACGTCTTTCGGAGACGCGCCGGATGCGCCGTTCATGGCGATCATCAAAACCACTACGGCGCTGATGGCAATAGCAAACAAACCATAGTTGGCAGGTCCTACCCAGCGCAAAACAAAGACGAACGCGAAGATCAAAATAATTTCCGAGACTACATTGATTGGCAAGAAGTGAAATAGTCCGGTAGCGAGCAGCAATCCGACGATCGTACCGCCCACGCGGAGTAACCCGCGCGTAAAGGTGGTGGTGAATTCGGGCTTGAGAACGATGATGACGGTCATGGGCAACCAGACGGAGCGACGCCAGGACATCTCCCGGCCAAGTGCTTCGCCGATGGCGGCCATGACCGCCAAGCGAATAGCGTGGCGAAATGCGGAGGACTGCAGCGTGAAATTCGCGCGTAGGGTGGCATAGATGCCGCGAAAGCGCAGCGACCAAGGTTGCCGAGCCTCCGCCTCATCAAATTGTTCCTGGCCTTCCGGAGTCGAATGCGAAGCTAGGTCCATGACCGCGCGGAGTTGTCCCGAGAGCGCGTCGATTTGAACCGCGGCGGACTTCATCGCCGCCCCAAAGAACGGGGTGCAGCCTTCCAGCGGCGAACTGGCCAGACGGCGGGCGATTTGGCGCAGAATGTCCAGATCGAACCGGCTGTTCGAAAAATGCTGAGTGGTCAAGGAACTGGCCACGGCTCGCAGAGCGACCGCCGAGTTTTGCAGGCCCTGATCCGCCAACTGGACAGCGATGTGTGTGTCGCGTTCGCGCGCCAGGCGCAGGCGCAGGCGCGCAAGCATCAGAATGCTGAGGCGAACGCGCTGCGCTTGGCTGAGAACGGAGCGGAAACGAATAGCTTCCAGACTGTTGTCGCGGTCAAGGCCGGAGAGGGCTGTTTGAGCCGCTTCAAATTGGGCGCCGGCCGCGGGCGCGGCTGTAGACCACAGCTGGGAAGAGGCAGTGTCCGCAAGTTCGATAAAAAGTTTTGCCAGAGAGTTGCGTTCAGGATCGTAACGTTGCACCGGCCACAACGCGACGCTGAGGGCCGTCTGCAACAGACCGCCGCCGAGCGCGAGAACGCCGGCAATCACCGCCTCGTGAGGGCTCAATGGCTGCGCGGCGTAAACCATCAGGAAGGCCAGACTGATAACGCCGAGGTCCCCCGCGTTGGAGCCCAGTGCAACCATCATTCCGGCGATAAATGCCCAGGTAGTGGTGACGGCAATCGTTACCCAAGTATGCGGACCTGAAATTGCGCCTGCGAAAATTCCCAAGGAGCACAAAATGGAGGAGCCGATCATGCGCTTGGCGCGTCGCGGATACGGATCGCTGCCATCCGAGTAAGAAACGTTTAGCGCTCCCGAAGCTACTGCGAGGCCACCACGCGGCATGTTCAACGCGAAGCCCGCGATCAGCGGCAGAGCGACGCCTGGCGGCGTTGCGGAATCCGCGATACACGGAAACTTTGGAGCGGTCGAATTTTGTGAGGGTACGCCACAGCGATTGCTTGGCGCCGCCGGGCATATCCGGTTTGATAACGCGGATGGCTGAAGGCGTTTCGTTCGCGCTAGGGTAGGCCGGGGGCATGCGGGATATAAGGATAGATGACGTTGCGATCGCGCCGCAAAATATTTGCGCGGGCGGGACGCCGAAAGCGGTCAAGACCGGAAAAGCTGCACGGTGAATCGAATGCGGGAAGCGGAACAGTGCGTGGCCTGTTGTTGGGGGGCGGGCTAAAGTCCTGCATC
>CAWAZN010000020.1:0-149197 GCA_963786485.1 uncultured Acidobacteriota bacterium | reverse complement strand
TGGTGGAGGCGGGGGGAGTCGAACCCCCGTCCGAAAAGCGCTACGGCCTGAAGACTACATGCTTAGCTCAGTTCAGTTTGTTTCGCCCGCGGCGCTCAGAATGAGCAAGAAACGCTACAAGCTAGTCCGATGGTTCTCGCCGAAGTCTTGCGGACCGAAAGACTCCAGCCAGCCTGCTAGATGACGGTTGACCCCACACCCACAGGCAAAGCGTGGGCAACCGTTGCGCTTAATTAATTAAGCAGCAAGTGCCAAGTTGTTGTTGGCAGTTCTAGTTTCCAACCGATTACGGGCAGTTGGCTCCCGGCATGCCTTCAGGGCGCGACAGCTTCCGTCGAAACCGGGTCGCCCCCACAGGTAAGTCCTCATTATACCACTCCGCGCCAAGCCGCCGTCCCCAGCGCCCCGCCTCTCCGCCGCTACTAACCTGTAGGCGACACTGGTACGCGCCGGTCGTTGACTCCCGCGCCCGCCGCTTCCAGAATGGCCTGACGAGGGGTCTTCGGCTGCCTGCGGCGACTTTTATCGCCCCGATCGCGTCGAATCAGCTATGGCACAAGAAATCAGCATCGTAGACCAAGCCGTGGCGCGCGCTTTGCGCGATAACCTGGAGCGCATTCAGCGCACCACGGAAGAACTCCACCACGCCGTTAACGATGTGGTTTCCGCCTGCGGCAGCAACAAGCCTGCGAACGCTTTGCCCCCTATGCTGCGGGCTCAGACCGCGGCCGCCTCCGTAGCCGCAGCCCTGGAAGTATTAACGCGTTTTGTTACTTCGTCGATGCAGACCGGCGCAAAACCTTCCCCGGAACGCGCGGTGATCGCCACCCAACCGCTGGACGTCGCGGCGGCGCGCCCCGCTCCAATTGCGCCACCCGTGTCCCCAGTCCTTCCAGGCCATCCCGCCTCGATGGCGGAGGAAGCAGTTGCAACACCGGAAGTAGCGGAGGCCATTCCAGAAACCCACGTCGAAGAACTGGAACACGAAGGCGCAAATTTCACCGAGCCCGCAGAAGCTGCGCACGATTTTGGCAATAAGTCGGTAAACTATGCGGAACCCGCTGCGGCGGTTTCCGACGACGCCTCTGCCTGGCGACGATTTCGATATCAATCGTCTGTCCCCCGAAGAGCAAGAGCTGCACCGCCGGGCGAACCGCGTAGCCAAAGTTTCGATGCAGGATATAAAGATGTTGCGGCCGGAGCAGGTGAAACAGGGCCGCGAAAATCGCGATCTATGCATCCGACTGAAAGACGACATTGAAAAAGCACATCGCGAGTACGACCGACGCTTCCGGCCCATCATGGATCATCCCGTGGATTACTTTTACCGCTGGATGGTGGAAATTCTCGCTGAAGGCGATGCGCACGCGCTCGGCGAATATCCGTACGCCACGTCCGTGCCACGCCGCTAAAAATTCAGCGCACGCCACTCGCGCGCTCGCTGCATCTCTCGTAAGCGTTGCTCTGCTTGCCACGTCGCCGGTTCCTGCGTTATCGCAGACAAGCACCCCCGCTCCGCACACCTCACCACGTAAGAAAAAATCCAGCAAGCCCAAAGCTGCTCCTTGCCGAACCGGGTGCCGTACCACCACTACCGCTCCGGAAAGCTCCGCCACCACTCCGGAAGAACAAGCATTACAAAAACAGATGGCCGACCTGGCGCACGAACTGCACTCCGCAGTGCCGGGCGCCTATGATAAGTTGGCGGCGTTTTCGACAAAGAACGCTGGAAACCTGTGGGGTGCGCGCGCCGCTTTGGCGCTGGGCTACGACGACTATTCGAAGTATCGCGCAGCGCAGGCGCTCGGCTGGTTTGCTAAAGCGGAAAAAGACGCGGTGTTGCGCGAGTACGCGCTGTTCTGGTCCGCGCAAAGCAAGCGCTCGCTGAAACGTAACGCCGAAGCGTTCAAAGATCTACAGGCGATCGAGAAAAATTATCCGAACGTAGTATTTCGCGAACAGTTTTTGGAGGCCTACGCGCCTGCCGCGGATGAAGCCGGTCACCCGCAGGACGCCATCGACGCCCTCAATGCCTACACCGGCATCTCCACCCGGCCCGCGCTATTGCTCCTCCGCGCGCAAGCGTACAAAGACGCGCACCAATTTGCGAAGGCCGCCAAGGATTATCAGGCGCTTTATTACAAATACCCGCTGACGGACGAAGCCAAGGCCGCGAACACCTCGCTGGCAGGGCTCTCCAAGACGCTGGGTAAGGAATACCCCTATCCCGGGGCGGAATTACAGCAACAGCGGGCACAGGTCTATTTTGATTCACACAAGTGGCGCGAAGCGCGGGTGGAATTCGACAAGCTGCAGAACATGGTGAGGGATCCGGCGAACCCCGCGCGCCAACTGGCCCAACTGCGGATTGCTGAGGCGCGGCAATATCCAAAGCCGGCGCCGGCCTTGCTTGCGGGGTTGAGCTTCGCTGACTCTGATGTTGATTCAGAACGTATTTTTGCGCTGTCACAAGCCTACCGTTCACTGAAAAACGAAGGCGAGATGCTGGCGGCCGTCGAACTGGCGCAGAAAAAATATCCGCAGAGCCGATGGTCCGAAGAAGCGCTGATGGCGGCAGGGAATTACTATTGGGTTGGCCTCGACCGCACCAAAGCAGTCAGCTATTACCAGCGCATCGTCGATGGATTTCCCGATGGCCGCAACGCGTTCAATGCGGAGTGGCGCGCCTCGTGGATCGCCTTCCTGAATAAGCAAGCAGACACCGACACGCGACTGACCACGTTCCTGCTGAAATATCCGGCGTCTTCCAATTCCGTCGACGCCCTGTATTGGCTGGGCCGCAACGCCGAACGGAGCGGCAATCCCGGCCACGCCCGCGCATATTACACCAAAGCCGTGGAGCGATATCCCCAGACCTATTTCGCGCATGCCGCTGCGGCGCGCTTCGCGAAAATGCCGGCTGGAGACGCCGACGCGCCTGATTTCCTCGCGAAGATTCCGCCAGCTCCGGCGTTGCGCGCGTTTGATGAACCAATCGCCGGGGTCGCGATGGACCGCTGGGCGCGCGCCCAAGCTTTGCGCAGCATCGCCTTCGATGCCTCCGCGGAACTGGAATTGAAGTCCGCCTATTACGCCACGTACTCGCCGCGTTTTTTGCTGGAGGCTGCGCAGACCGCGTTTGATCAGGGCCATTTCGCCACCGGCATGGCGTACGGACGCCTGATCGTGCCCAATTTCGATTCCCGAAAAATCGATGAAGTGCCGTCGATTGTGTGGAAGACCCTGTATCCGCTGCCGTACGAAGCGGCCCTCCGCCGCGAAGCCTTGAAGAACAGCTTTGATCCGATGCTGGCGGCCGGGTTAATCCGTCAGGAATCCACATTTCAGGCCGACGCGGTTTCGCATGCCAATGCCATTGGGCTGATGCAGGTCTTGCCCAAGACCGGGAAGATTCTGGCCAGGCAGTTGAAAGTGAAATACGCAAAAACCAAATTGTTTGATCCGGACTACAACCTGCAACTCGGCATGGTGTACATCGCGCAATTGTTGCGCGCCACCGGCGCTCCCGAATACGCCGCCGCGGCGTACAACGCCGGCGAAGACCGCATCGCGTTGTGGAAAGCGGAACGGAATTACGACGAGATCCCGGAACTGGTCGAATCCATTCCGTTCACCGAAACACGAGAATATGTGCAAGTAGTTTTGCGCAATGCAGAAGTCTATCGCGCCGTGTATGGAAATAGTGCGGCACCTACGTCTTCGGCAGCAGTGAGTCAGAGTCGGTAAAACGTGGATGCGCCCCCATCGCAGAGAGCTCTAAATGCACCCTGTCCGGATGGCCACCCATACAAAATAAAGCACATACGGACGTACTGGAGCGACTCGGCTATTGCTTCGGTACGCGTCCGCACTTTACACTACGTCTCAAGCGAACAGCTGATGTTTCAAGTCGCTACACTGGCTGCGAATTCTGGAACACTGCTAGGAAGCGCTGCGAGCCTAAGTGGCATCTTATCAGTAGCGAATCGCGTGTTCGGATTTTGGACCGGGGAGTGCAACGTATTCTTTAAGTGAGAAGCTCAGGCTGCATGTATGTTTGTGCCGATCGCTTCAAAAAGCTTTTGCAGGACTAGGGTGAATATGGGCCTTCAGGGACTCGGGAAATCGACGCTGGCAATTTTACTGGCAGGGCTGTGCGCCATGCCCATGCCTGCCGCGCCGCCATCTGGTTCCACCGCCTCGAAAACCCACAGACGCCCGCGCTACGGCGTACCCACCTTCGCAAATTCCAGTGGTGATGACGTAACCGGATTTGATGATCCGGTCGTGCGGGATGCTCTGGTCGAAGGACTCGGGAAATTCAACGGCGCAGTGGTGGCGGTGAATCCCAACAACGGCAGAATTCTGGCCGTGGTGAATCAGAAAGTGGCCTTCGGCGAAGGCTACATTCCTTGTTCCACAATTAAGCCCACCATCGCGCTGGCCGCTCTCGAAGAAAACGTGATTACGCGCGACACCATGCTGAAGGTGAGCCGCAAGAAGTACATGAATTTGACGGAAGCGATGGCCCATTCCAACAACGTCTTCTTTGAAGAGTTGGGCCGCCGCATGGGCTACGCCACGGTGGCCAAGTACGCGCGCCTCGTCGGCCTCGGCGAACTCGCCGGTTACAACCTGCCCGAAGAGCATCCCGGCGCATTTCCTTCGGCGCCACCCGCCTTTGGTGGAATCGCCCGCATGTCCAGCTTCGGCGAAGGCATTCAGATGACTCCGCTTCAACTGGTTTCCATGGCTTCCGCGTTCGCCAACGGCGGAACACTTTATTATTTGCAGTATCCGCGCACCCAGGAAGAAGTCGATAATTTTCAGCCGCGCGTAAAGCGCGATCTGAATATCGGTCCGATCCTGCCGGAGATCCGCGAAGGCATGCTGGCCGCCGTCCTGTACGGCACCGCGAAATCCAGTTTTGATAGCGACGGCGACGAAACCTCTTTGGGAAAGACCGGCACCTGCGACGACCACGTGACGCCCTCAAAGCTCGGCTGGTTCGTAACCTACGCGGATGAAGTTCATCCCAAAATTGCCTTGGCCGTTCTTGCTGCGTGGCAACACCCGCGCCGTAAAAGGCCCCACCGCCGCCCAAGTAGCTGGCAAAATCTATCGCAAGCTCCGCGCCGAAAACTACTTCGCCAACCCCGCCCCGATCAGCGCTGCGAATCTCCCAAGTTCACGCCCACTCGTCGGCCCCCCAGTTAAAAACGCTGAGTAATCAAATCTCAAGTCTGCCCGCCTGAATGAAGGCCACCTGCGCCGTTGATTTTGAGTTTGTCCACTATTCCTGAAATGGAAATGTCCGCGCACCTGTGTGAACCTAAACCTTTTAGAATGCGCACTTAGTCAAAACTGACTCCCGTAACCTCTTTAGAATACGCACTTACGCAAAATCGCGAAATAACTCCTTTAGAATGCGCACTTACAAAAATACCCCGGGGGTGGTCTGACCAGTTCTAATAGATTATGGGAAGACCTGAGTAGTCGGAGGTAGGCTCGTCCGTGACGCGCAGGGCGACCAAGGTGCGGTCGTCGTGCGGCGTGCCGCCCGGGCCGCTGTGGCGATCCGTGGCAGCCAGGATCTTGTCGGCGATGGTGCGGGCATTTTCCCAAGGGGCAACGCTGGCCAGGACGGCCGCGAGGCGATCCGCGCCGAACTCCTCGCCGAGAGGATTCTCGGTCTCGACAATTCCGTCAGAAGCAAAAAGCAGTACGTCACCCGGCAAGAGCGTGAACGTTTTCGAGTCGTACTGCGTGCCGGAAAACAATCCGAGTGGCACTCCAGCCAACTTCAACTCACACACCTGGCCGTTGCGCAGCAGCAGAGGATAGGGGCAGCCGGCGTTGGCGATGGTCAAGCGGTGGTTCGGCGCGTCATACACCGCGAAAGACATGGCAATGTACCGCGCATCGAGGCGGCCGCCCTGCAGGCGGTCGTTCAAAGTGGCTAGCATTTCCGCCGGAGGGCAGCGATGCGAGACGACGTGCTCGCGCAGAATGCCGATGGCCAGGGCACCGTACAGCGCTGCAGCCGTGCCTTTGCCAGAGACGTCGCCCAGCGCCAGCGCTAGCTGGCCTTCACCGTAAGGAAGAAAATCGTAGAAGTCGCCGCCCAAATCGCGTGCCGGAACGTAGGAGGCCGCCAAATCGATTCCAGGAATAGCGCGCGCCCCAGTCGGCAACAGCTGCATTTGAATTTCATGCGCGGTATCGAGATCGCCCTGCAGCCGTCGCTGGCTTTGGCGGGCCTCTTCATACAGGCGCGAATTTTCCAGCGAGATGGCAATGAAGGGCGCGAGCGTGGCCAGCATGCGTTCATGCTCCGCGGTGAACGCGTGAGGCAGAACGCTCTCCAGGTCGATCACGCCCACAAGGCGGTCCTGACGCAACAATGGGACCACAAGTTCAGAGCGGGCGTCCACACCGGTGGCTGACGGGATGTAACGCGGATCGCTGCCTACGTCGTCGGCACGCAAAGGAACGCGCTGGCTGGCGGCCGAGCCACTGAGTCCTTCATTGAGGCGCAAATTCAGGCGCGGCGGAATGGATTCCGCGTAGCGCAGCGCGAAGGCGGTTTGCAGCAATTGTGCGTCTTCGTTCCAGAGCATCACGCTGAAAACGTCAAAATTGACCAAGCGGCGGACGCGTTCCGCGATGGCACGCAATAATTCGTCGCGACCGGTGAGCGGAGTCAGGTCGTGGCTGATTTCCTGGAGCAGCGCCAAAGTGTTGATCTGCTCCGGAGCAGAGACCAGCAAACTCGACGGCAGCGGATCAGCGTCACCGAGGGTACCGATAAGTTCGCGTTTGGTTCGATCGTCCATTGCCAACACGTGAGCTAAATTGCCTATTCGATGCTAGTACGTCCCGGAAGTAACAGAAATTTCGGGCGCGCATTCCATGTTAATTCGGAACGGACGGGAAGTTTAGAATTTTGTGACAAATGGTGCGCGGATCCGAACGGAAAAAAGTCAGGTCGCCGGGTGGGTATTACGCGTACTGCCGCGAATAAAAACGCGTCGCCAGAGAGACAATCCGTCGTCAGAGAGACAACCCTACCTAATAATTTCGACGTGACGAACGCGCTTCGGTTAGCGCACTTCCCAGGTGTCGCCAGCGCGGAGGAGTTTGTTCAAATCTCCGGGGCCTTTGCGGGCGATGACCTCTTTGATTTGCTGATTTAAAACTTCTTCATAGCGCGGGACGTCGTTCCAGTTGCGTAGGACGCCGATGGGCGTGGGGAACCCTTCGCGCTTTTCCATTTGCGCCAAAGCAAAAGCGTAAGCGGGATTGGGATTTTGCGTGTCGTGGATTAGCAAATCGTTCTCGGTGGTGCCGCTTCCGAGGTGCACGACTTCCAAATCCATCCCGACCATGCGGATACCTTTGTCGCGATTTTTGCCGAAGACCATGGGCTTGCCATGTTCGAGATAGAGGATGTGTTCGCTGCGCGCGTCGCGTTCGGTGAGCGAGAACCACGCGCCGTCGTTGAAGATATTGCAGTTCTGCAGAATTTCGATGAACGCGGAACCGCGGTGCGCGGAGGCAGCTTTCAGAGTTTCTTTGAGATGCTGCTGGAAAACGTCTACCGAGCGAGCCACGAAAGTAGCTTCCGCGCCGATGGCTAGAGCTAACGGATTGAACGGGCGATCCAGCGAGCCAAATGGCGTGGACTTGGTTTTCTTGTTTACTTCGGACGTGGGCGAATACTGGCCTTTGGTGAGGCCGTAAATCTTATTGTTGAAGAGCAAGACTTTCAGGCCGACGTTGCGGCGCAGCATGTGAATGGTGTGATTGCCGCCGATGCTCAGCGCGTCGCCGTCTCCGGTGGCGACCCAAACTTCCAGGTCCGGGCGAATGGCTTTCAGGCCAGTGGCCACCGCTGGAGCGCGGCCGTGGATGGTGTGAAAGCCGAAAGTGTTCATGTAATACGGGAAGCGGCTGGAGCAACCGATGCCGCTGACGACTACAAAATTTTCGCGTTTGATGCCGAGCTCGGGGAAGACGGACTGCACGGCGGAAAGAATGGCGTAGTCGCCGCAGCCGGGGCACCAGCGGACTTCCTGGTCGGTCTGGAAATCTTTCTTGGTTAGGACGGGCAGTGTTGCGGTGGTCATAACTCTTAATCCTTTTATTCTTCGAGGCTTCCGTTTGCTTCGCGATGCTGCTTACGCTGCTGCACAGGCAGGAATGCCTGTGCTACTTACTAAAGGCCAAGCACCTCTTCGATTTTTTGTTCTAGTTCGGACTGTTTGAATGGGCGGCCTTGAATTTTGTTTAGCCCCTCGGCGTCGACTAAATACTTGGCGCGGAGGAGCCACAAGAGCTGGCCCATGTTTAGTTCGGGCACCAGAACTTTTTTGTAGCGCTTAAATACTTCGGCTAGGTTTGCCGGTAGCGGATTCAAATGTCGCAGATGCAAGTGGCCGATGCGGCGGCCGAGGGCGCGCTGGGCTTTTACGGCGGCGGTGATGGAGCCGTGTGTGGAGCCCCAAGCGACGATTAGCAAATCGCCTTCTTGATCTCCGACGGGTTCGGCGTTCGGAATGTCTTGCACGATGCCGGCGACTTTGGCGGCGCGAATGCGCACCATGTTTTCGTGGTTGAGCGGCTCGTAGTTGATGTTGCCGGTGACGTCTTGCTTTTCGAGGCCGCCGATGCGGTGCTCGAGTCCGGGAGTTCCGGGGATGGCCCAAGGCCGCGCCAGCGTATCGGGATTGCGTTTGTAAGGTTTGAAGCCTTCGGGATCTTTGGCGAAATTCACGGGAATATCTGGGATATCCGTGACTTCGGGCACGCGCCACGGCTCGGCGCCGTTGGCGAGATAACCGTCGGAAAGCAGAATCACCGGGACCATGTATTTCACGGCGATGCGGCAAGCTTCGATGGCGGCCCAGAAACAATCGCCGGGAGTGGACGCGGCGACGATAGGAATGGGCGCTTCGGAGTTGCGGCCGAACATGGCCTGCAGCAAATCCGCTTGTTCCGTTTTCGTGGGCAAGCCGGTGGACGGTCCGCCGCGTTGCACGTTCACGATGACGAGCGGAATTTCGATGGCGACGGCCAAGCCGAGCGCTTCGGTTTTCAGCGCCATGCCCGGGCCGGACGTGGTGGTGAGCGCCAGCGCGCCGGCATAGGCTGCACCGATAGAAGATGTGATGGCAGCGATTTCGTCTTCCGCTTGAAACGTCATGACGCCGAAATCTTTGTACTGCGAAAGCTCGTGCAAAATATCCGAAGCAGGGGTGATGGGATAGCTGCCCTGGAAAAGAGGCAGGCCGGATTTCTGAGAAGCAGTGACGAAGCCGAGCGCGATCGCTTGGTTGCCGCTCATGTTGCGATAAAGCCCGGGCGTCAATTGAGCGGGCGGAATTTCGTAGCTGATTTGAAAAGCTTCGGTGGCTTCGCAGTACGAGTAACCGGCCTTCATGGCCAAGGTGTTGGCTTCCACGAGCAGCGGCTTCTTGCTGAACTTGTCACTGATCCACCGGGAAGTGGAATCCATGGAGCGGTTGTACAGCCAGTAGCACATCCCAAGGGCGAAGAAATTTTTGCAGCGGTCCATGGACTTGGCGTCCAGACCGAGATGCTCGAGAGCGCGACGGGTCAGGCGTTCGAGTTCGACTGGAAACAGGCGGAATTTGTCCAGCGAATGATCTTCGAGTGGATTTACGGTCATTTGCGCTTTGCGCAAATCGTTTTCGCCGAAGCTGTCGCTGTTGACGATCAGAATGCCGTTGGCTTTCAGAGTCGGCAAGATTTACGCGCAGAGCCGCGGGATTCATGGCGATCAAGACGTCGATGGCGTCGCCAGGCGTGTTGATGTCGTCGGAAGAGAAGTGAAGTTGGAAGCCGCTGACGCCGGGAAGCGTGCCTGCCGGAGCGCGGATTTCGGCGGGATAATCGGGGAACGTGGCGATGTCGTTGCCGTAGAGCGCAACGGTGTTGGTGAACTGGCTGCCGGTAATCTGCATGCCGTCGCCGGAATCTCCGGCGAAGCGAATGACGGCGCGGTCGATAACCTCCGGCTTAATTTTCGGAAGCGGTATGTCGGTGATACTTGCCATTTTTCCCCAAACCCTCGACTAGCAGTGCAATCAGAAATTCAGATACATATCGAACTATTGGGCCACATACACTATGCGGAACGTTCACGGTGCAGCCCAGGCAAATACATCGTGAGATGGAAATCGTGCGGTGAAAGTGGAAAAATCCCCCGCGAACCGCAAGAATCCTAAGCTAAAGAATACCATAGCGGACGCCGTGGAATGGCGTTATCAACCTTGGACAGCGACGATGTGATGTAAAGAAAACCACGGCAAGAGACGTTTCGTCTCCGCCTGGCTCAGTCAAACACCTATTCCCGCACACCGAATGTTTTGATGCGGTGGAAAGGCGAAACACTACAGGATCTAGGGCGCAGTTATGGCGCGAGTGCTGGCGGCGCGGTCGGAGAGGTTGTTGGCGGAAAGGGCGTTGAAGGCGTCCAATTTCTCTTGCGGTCGCATTCCTCATAAAACGTGCTGCGGTAGTAGAGCACCATGACACAAGAATGGCAATCACGAACAGCAGGCCACCTGTGCTGACAGCGAGATACTGATTGTGGCTATATGAAAAGGCGCTACCGGGGTAGCCCGGAGTATGCACCTTGTCGAGAGCATCGTTCATGATGGTTCGGGTCTTTGGATTCACGAAGGCGACGGTTGCGTTCAGACACCAAAATAGATGGTAGCCAATCGTCAGTGGATAGCTCCATCTTTTCAACTGCAGCAGACCAACGGCAGATACAGCGAGTGTAAGGCTCATAAGTCCGAAAACAACAAGAGCCGGGCGCCCAGAAATAGCATGGCCAAAAAGCACCAAAGGAACCGGCACGGGCAACACGAAAATTATCGGAACGCAGCAGACCGAGATTAGAGAAAACCCCGCAAGAACTGCGATTGGAAGCGGGCAGGCAGGGTTGGGTGCTAGTGGAGTGACTCCATCTTCCGCCATGATAGGTTCTCCCTGCGAATTGTCGCGCGATGTCTTTGCGGTTGAACAGGATCAACCACCAGAGTCCGACAGTGGCGGGAAGCCCGTATACGATAACCATAAAAACGCGGACGAGCGTGTCTGCTCGCGGCTGAACACTTGGCAGTTTTGGCAAAATGAACCAAACCACTGCCAAGCCAAAAGCGCAGATTAAAACCATCACGCCGGAATAAATCAAAAAAGATAGACGTGCCCAATTTCGTAATCGCCAAATTCCTATCGCACTAAAAATTCCGAGTACGCCGAACGCAGCGAACACGCGAGAAGGAAAACTAGTGACATGGCCCGAACA
The DNA here is from genome assembly GCA_963786485.1 of uncultured Acidobacteriota bacterium. Lineage (GTDB taxonomy): Bacteria > Acidobacteriota > Terriglobia > Acidiferrales > UBA7541 > Acidiferrum. The sequence continues at coordinate 137,859 of CAWAZN010000020.1, read as the reverse complement.
CCCGGCGGCTGAGGCACCGGTGTTGTTCCCGTTTTGACAAGGAGCGTTCCTAAAAAGCCGAGACCTGCGGTCAGGATTACCAGAAGACTGCCGATGATGGCGACGATCGCGGAAGCAACGATGGAGGCTGACGGTTTGGCGGGTGTCATGACTTGGCTATATATCACTTTGTATAGCTATCGCAAAATCAACGGACAGGCAGAGATTTGGCAACTTGGCTCGATATTCGCTTGACGTTCGCCTTGTATTCGCCTAGAGTAGGCGAAGGATTTTTCTCTCTCGGAACGCGGTACCTTCGGAGGCATTGCGAATGGCCCTGACCAAGCGACAGAAAGAAGTGCTGGACTATCTGGTTTCGTTCGAGACGAAGCACGGGTACGCGCCGAGCTTCGAAGAGATCGGCAAGGGTCTGAAGTTGACGTCGCTGGCCACGGTGCACAAGCATATTTCTACACTGGAGAAAAAAGGTTTTATTCGGCGCGGGTATAACCAGAGCCGCTCGATTGAAATTTTGCAGTTGCCCAAGTCGGTGAAGGAGCAGGTGATCGATCGCAAGATGCAGGAGCTGCCGCTGCTGGGTCGAATTGCTGCGGGACGTCCGCTGGAGGCAGTCGAAGAACGCGAGACGCTATCTTTGGGTGATTTTGCGCGTGGCGGAAATTCGTTTGTGCTGCAAGTGACCGGCAATTCGATGATCGAAGACCACATTATGAACGGCGACTTTGTGGTGTGCGAACAGACGCAAGTGGCTAATGCCGGCGACATCGTGGTGGCGTTGATCGGCGACAGCGAGGCTACGCTGAAGCGCTTTTATCGTGAACCAGCGGGGAAGATTCGACTGCAGCCGGCGAACTCGGAAATGGCGCCGATTTTTGTGGCGGCCAGCGATTTGAAGATTCAAGGGCGCGTGATCGGCGTTCTGCGGAAATATTAAGCGGTGAAGAAGCGTCAAGCTAGACGCTGAACGCGGGAAACTCCGCGCGTAGAAGATTCGCTTCCCTACATCCCGCCTGATACGTTCTCGTTGGTTCCAGGGCGAACCGGCACCCTTTCCAGCGACATTACTCATCAAAGTCCGAGCGGAGAGAAACGAATTATTTTGCAGCCCCCGGTCTCACTTTTTCGCAAAATCACGATTCTTGCAGTTTCTACTGCGCTCCTGCTCGCGGCCAGCCCCTCACCGATCCACGCCTACGCGGTCCTCGCTCACGAAGCAATCATCGATTCTGCCTGGGACATTGGCATCAAGCCTCTGCTCGTGAAACGTTTTCCCTGCGCGACCCCTGAGGAATTGAAGATAGCGCACGGCTATGCCTATGGCGGCGCGATCATTCAGGACATGGGCTACTACCCGCATGGCAGCAAACTGGTGAGCGACCTGACGCACTACGTGCGCAGTGGTGATTTCGTGATCGCGCTGCTGCGTGACTCGCAGGATTTGAATGGCTATGCGTTCGCGCTGGGCGCGCTGGCGCACTATGCCGCGGATAACGATGGCCACAAAATCGGCACGAATCGCGCGGTCCCGGAGCTGTATCCGAAGCTGAGCGAAGAAATATGGTCAGAGCGTGACCTACGAAGACGATCCGCTGGCACACGTAAAAACCGAATTTGGTTTCGACGTGATTGAAGTAGCGCAACAACGTTATGCGCCGGACAGTTACCACGACTTTATTGGTTTTCAGGTTTCCGCGCCGCTGCTGGAGCAGGCATTTCGCGAGACGTATGGACTTGAGCTCAAATCGGTTCTAACGGATGAAGATAAGGTCCTGAATTCTTACCGCAGGGACGTCAGCAACCTGTTGCCGAAGGCGACGCGCATCGCCTGGAGCGTTAAAGGCAAAGAAATCCAGAAAGATGCACCGGGAATTACGAAAAGGAAATTTCTCTACAACCTTTCGCGTGCGAGCTACGAAAAAGAGTGGGGACACGACTATCAGCAGCCTTCGGCGGGGGACAAGTTTTTGGCGTTCTTGTGGCGGCTGGTCCCGAAGATTGGACCGCTGAAAGTTCTGGAGTTTCGAACGCCAACTCCGCAAACGGAGAAAATGTTTGAAGCCAGTTTTAATGCCACGCTGGATCGTTACAAGGGGTTGCTGGCGGCGCAAGGGCGCGGGCAGTTGGAACTGGTGAACGATAATTTTGATACCGGCGAGATTACCGGGCCGGGCAAATACAAGTTGAACGATCAAGCGCACGCGGAATTGCTGAATCTTCTCGCCAAGCAGAACTTTGCGACTGCGCCGCCCGACGTTCGTGCGGAACTTCTGGAGTTTTATAGCCAGCCGGACGCGCCGTACAGCACGAAGGCCAAGCCTAAGCTTTGGGCGCAGGTGCAGACGCAATTACAGCAGTTGAAGAATGCACCGCCGTCCGCGCCGCCGGTGAATACCGCGAACGCCAACTCCCCAGGTGTGGCGAGTGCGCCGAATGGTGCTACGGACGCTTCCAAGCCTTAAAAAACCCGTTTGCTCGGATTCAAAAAATGGGCCGAGCCTAACGCCAGTGGCGTGAAACAATGTAAGATTCGCGCAACTGTTCTGCGCGGAACTAGCATTGGATGAATTCGGACGATTCACCGAACCGCGCCACGCATGAGCCCTAAAACAAAAAATCTGAAGCCCATCAAGAAAGTGCTGGCGGCGAATCGCAGCGAGATCGCCATCAGGATCTTTCGCGCGGCTAATGAGCTGGGCTTGCGCACGGTGGCGATTTATTCGCAGGAAGACCGGTTGGCGCTGCACCGCTTTAAGGCGGATGAGGCGTATCTGATCGGCGCGGGCAAGGGGCCGGTGCAGGCATATTTGGATATTCCCGCGATTGTGACGCTCGCGAAAGAAAAAGGCGTCGACGCGATTCATCCGGGCTACGGTTTTCTGGCAGAGAATGCGGAATTTGCGCGAGCTTGCGGTAAAGCGGGAATTACCTTTATCGGTCCAACGCCGGACTTACTGGAACTACTCGGCGACAAGACTGCCGCGAGGAGGCTGGCGGCGTTGGCGGGCGTTCGCGTGCTTCCCGGCACGGACGATGCGGTAACGTCAGCCGAAGAAGCGCAAAAAATCGCGAAGAAGATTGGTTATCCGCTGATTGTGAAGGCCGCGATGGGTGGCGGCGGACGCGGAATGCGAGTGGTGCAGGACGCGTCGCAGCTGAACGCGCTGCTGGAGGAGGCGCAAGGGGAAGCACGGTCGGCGTTCGGGAACGCCAGCGTGTTTCTGGAAAAATATTTGCCTCGTGCGCGACACATCGAAGTGCAAATCTTGGGCGATCAGCACGGGAATTTATTGCATTTGTATGAGCGCGATTGTTCGGTGCAGCGGCGCCATCAGAAAGTGGTGGAAGTGGCGCCTGCGGCGAATTTGCCGGCGCAGATACGCGAAGAGTTGTGCGAGGCAGCTTTGCAGTTGGCGCGCAAGGCGAATTATCGCAACGCCGGGACGGTGGAGTTTTTGTACGACGTGGACGCGACCAAATGGTATTTCATCGAGGTGAATCCGCGCATTCAAGTGGAACACACGGTGACGGAGATGATTACCGGGATTGATCTGGTGCGTTCACAGATTTTGGTGGCGCAAGGTTATCAGCTGCATGAGCCGCCGATTTCGTTGCCGCAGCAGGCGGACGTGCCGCTGCATGGCGCGGCGCTGCAGTGCCGTGTGACCACGGAAGATCCGGATCAGAATTTCGCGCCGGATTACGGGAAGCTGTCTACGTATCGTTCGCCCGCGGGATTTGGCATACGGCTGGATGGCGGAACGGCGTATGCGGGGGCGCAGCTGGCGGCTTACTACGATTCGCTGCTGGTGAAAGTGACGGCGTGGGGCTCGAATTTGCCCGAAGCGTGCCAGCGCATGGATCGCGCGCTGCGCGAGTTTCGCATCCGCGGAGTGAAGACGAATATTCCGTTCGTCGAGAACGTCGTAAATCACCCGAAATTTCGCAGCGGGGAAGTGACCACTTCGTTTCTGGAGGATTATCCGGAGCTTTTCAAATTTCCGAGCCGGGGCGATCGGGCTACAAAAATACTCTCGTATCTTGGCGATGTGATTTTGAACGGCAATCCGGAAGTGAAAGGGAAGGCGGTTCCGGCGGCGTTTGAGAGCGCGCCGCTGCCCAAAGTTTTGGGGATCGCGCCACAAACTGGAACTAGACAGTTGCTGCAGAAACTTGGTCCCAAGAAATTTGCAGCGTGGACCCGCAAAGAGAAGCGGCTGCTGATTACCGACACCACTTTGCGAGATGCGCATCAGTCGCTGATGGCGACGCGGGTGCGGACGCACGATTTGCTGGCTACGGCAAGTGCGATTGCGCAGCGGCTGCCCAATCTTTTTAGTTTGGAAATGTGGGGCGGGGCGACGTTCGACACGTCGTTGCGGTTTTTGCATGAGGATCCGTGGCAACGCTTGCGGGTGTTGCGCGAACGTATTCCGAATATTTGTTTTCAAATGCTGTTGCGAGGCGCGAATGCGGTGGGTTATGCCTCGTATCCAGACAACGTGATCAAAGAGTTTGTGCGCGAGGCGTTTGCGCAAGGCATCGACATTTTTCGGATTTTCGATTCGCTGAACTCCGTCGACAACATGCGTGTGGCGATTGATGCGGCGCTGGAGACAGGCGGCGTTTGCGAGGCGGCCATTTGCTATACGGGAGATATTCTCGACAAGCAGCGGCCGAAATACTCGTTGAAATATTATGTGACGCTGGCGAAGCAGCTGGAGAAATTGGGCGCGCATTTTCTGTGCATTAAGGATATGGCCGGGCTGTGCAAGCCGTATGCGGCGTTCGAGCTGGTGAAGAAACTGCGCGAGGAAATCTCTCTGCCGATACACTTTCATACGCATGACACGAGCGGGTTGAATGCAGCGAGCATTCTGATGGCTAGCGACGCGGGCGTGGATGTGGCCGACGCAGCGGTGGCCGCGATGAGCGGCGGTACTAGCCAGCCGAACTTGAATGCGATTGTGGAGGCGCTGCGCAACACTCCGCGCGATACGCAGCTCGACATTGAAGCGTTGAACGAATGCTCCGATTACTGGGAGACGGTTCGGGGCTACTATCTCGCGTTTGACTCCGGTCCCGAAGTCCGGCTCGGCGCGCCTTTATCAGCATGAAATTCCTGGTGGGCAGTATACGAATTTGCGCGAGCAAGCGACGGCCATGGGGCTGGGACACCGCTGGCGCGAAGCGGAAATTATGTACGCGGAGGTGAATCAGCTGTTCGGCGACATCGTGAAAGTGACGCCGAGCAGCAAAGTCGTTGGAGACATGACGCTGTTTTTGATGGCCAAAGATATGCAGCCTGCGGATGTTTTGCGGTTGGCCGAGAAGCACGATCTTTCGCTGCCGAATTCCGTGGTGGAAATGTTCTCCGGGGTTTTAGGTGTGCCCCCGGGAGGCTGGCCCAGCAAACTGCAAAAGATCATTTTGCGAGGAGGATCGCCGCTGAAGGGGAGGCCGGGCGCCAGCTTGGCTGACGTAAACTTCGCTGAGGAGAAACGCGCTCTGGAAAAGAAAATTGGGCATGCCGTTGAAAACACCGATTTACTGAGCGCCCTGCTCTATCCCGAAGTTTTTCTGAAATATGACAAGTTCCGACAGACGTACGCGGATGTGAGCGTTTTGCCTACGCCCGCGTTTTTCTACGGACTGAAGTCCGGGGAGGAAATCACCGTAGAAATTGCTTCCGGCAAGTCGCTCATCATAAAATTCCTGACGATCAGCGAGCCGCATCCTGATGGTACGCGCACGCTCTTTTTCGAATTGAACGGGCAGCCGCGCGAAGTAAGCATTCGGGATCACGCATTGCGCGTGACGGAACGCGCACATCCGAAAGCGGATCCTGCGGATGCCGGGCAGGTAGCTGCACCGACGGCGGGCGTTATCGGTATCATTGCCGTGCAAACGAACCAGACTGTCGAACGCGGAGCGAAATTGTTGATCCTGGAAGCGATGAAGATGCAATCCAATATTTATGCGCCGATTTCGGGGCGCGTTACGAAGCTGCTGGTAACTCCGGGGCAACACGTGGAAGCCAAAGACCTGCTGGTAGCCATCGCCACGTGACGCCCGGACAGCTCCGCAAATACGACAACTTCCGTTCGAAATACCTGCGCAATCAGCGAGACATCGTCGTTTACGTACCGCCCGACTATGATCAGCAACCGGAACGCCGCTACCCAGTGCTGTACATGCATGATGGGCAGAATCTTTTTGACGCAGCCACGGCGTTTAACGGCCAGGACTGGCATGTGGCGCAAACGGCGGATTACGCGATTTCGGCCGGGCTGGTTGAGCCGCTGATTGTTGTGGGGATTTATAACACGGGAAAAACGCGCCTGCGGGAATATACCCCGACGAGTGTGCCGCGGCTTGGCGGCGGGCGTGCGGACCGTTATGCAAAATTTTTGATGGAGGAAGTAAAACCGGTCGTAGACCGCGATTACCGCACAAAGCCGGAAGCCTCGCAGACTGGAATCGCCGGTTCGTCGTTGGGCGGTTTGGTGTCTATCTATTTGGGGCTGAAATTTTCCAATGTGTTCAGCAAGGTTGCTGCTCTATCTCCATCGGTGTGGTGGAACCAGAGGGTGATCCTGAAATTTGCGCAAGCGGCACCCCTTGAGCCGCGTCCGCGCATCTGGTTGGATATCGGCACGCGCGAAGGACCGCGCATCGTCGATGACGTGGAAAGATTTCGCGATGTGCTGCTGAGCAAGGGATGGCAGAGCGATCGAGATTTACACTACGAGCGAGTGGAAGGGGCGGAGCACAACGAAGCAGCGTGGGCAGCTCGAGTTGGGCCGTTCTTACAATTCCTTTTCCCGGCGGGGTAGCGCTATACTTCGCAGAGTTTTGCAGGGTGCGTTTGTAATGGCCGGGCTTTAGTCCCGGCGATTTTGTTTTTCCCAACAAATGCAAAGACGCTGGGACTAAAGCCCGGCCGCTACAGAACCGTCGATGTTGCAGCGCGGCGTGAGTAGAGGGCAAGCATGGCGGACGGTAAACCACTGACCATACTGTGCGTAAGCTCTTACGAAAAAGGGCAGGAATTCATTCGCACGTGCAAGGCTCTGGGTTGCACAGTTCTGTTGCTTACGGTCGAAAAGCTGCGTCACGCGGACTGGCCATTCAACTGTATCTCCGAAGTTTTCACCATGCCGGAGGAGCTTCCGCTTCAATCCATCATTTACTCCGTCAGCTATCTGGCGCGACACCACCAAATTGATCGCATCGTGGCGCTCGATGAATTCGATATGGAAAACGTGTCCGCGCTGCGCGAACACCTGCGCATCCCCGGTATGGGCCTCACTACGGTGCGTTATTTCCGAGACAAACTGGCCATGCGCGCGCGTGCCAAAGAGGCGGGCATTGCCGTGCCGGAGTTCGTGCACATCCTGAATCATCACGAAGTAAGCGAATTTATGGATCGCGTGCCCGCGCCGTGGCTTTTGAAGCCGCGCAGCCAAGCCAGCGGCATCGGCATGCGCAAGATTCAGCACGCGTCAGAACTTTGGCCGCTGCTGGAGCAATTGGGCGATCAACAATCGTTTTATCTGCTCGAACAGTTTGTGCCGGGCGGCGTGTTTCACGTGGATAGCGTGGTCTCCGAAAAAAACGTGCTACTGGCGGAAGTGCACGCCTACGGCACGCCGCCGCTGGATACGTCGCACCAGGGCGGCGTTTTCACCACGCGCACGCTGGCCAGAGACTCCGCCGATGCTAAAACCCTGCTCGACATTAACAAGCAGGTTCTGGAGGGCCTCGGGTTCTTGCGCGGAGTGACGCACGCGGAGTTTTTGAAATCGCATGCGGATGGGAAATTTTATTTCATTGAGGTCGCCGCGCGCGTGGGCGGCGCGTACATATCGGATATTGTCGAAGCCGCCTCGGGAATCAATCTGTGGCGCGAATGGGCGCGGCTGGAAGTGGGAGCCGGGAAGACGAACTATCAATTGCCGGCAAGCCGCAAGGACTATGCGGGCATTATTTTGTCGCTGGCGCGCCAAGAAACACCCGATACGTCTGCATACAACGATCCGGAAATTATTTATCGTGTGAATAAATATCATCACGCGGGCTTGTTGGTGAAGTCCGCCAGCGCCGAGCGCTTGCAAAATTTGTTGGACGCGTATGCTCCGCGATTCGCCAACGATTTTCTGGCCATGCAGCCGGTGCCGGACAGGCCGAGTTCGTAGTTCCGCCTGAAAGTTAATTTAGAGACCGCCAATAAGGTGAAAAAGACTGCGAATCTAAAGACTCGCCACTACGACCGCGAACTGCACAAATGCCGCGGAAGTGAGGGATTGCCGGTTCCCGAAGCTGCACTCCGTACAGTCCCGGCACTGTCCATCGGCACAGTTACTTTCCCGAAACAGCACTCATATACTTTGTTTGCTGTACCCTTTACACAGGCATAGAGTTTGCCTTACCCCGATGCCGGAAACTTGCGTGGGGTGTTGCTGTCCCTTGGGAGGTCCGATGTGGGGTAATACGAAACGGCCGGATACGCCGCAAGCTGCGCAACCGGAGCCAAAAAATTTCAATACTACGAATCAGCCGCCGAAGTCCGCTCCGGCAGCTTGGGAGGAAACGAACGCTATGAGTACAGATGCGATGCGTCCACTAGGAGGAGCGACCACCGGCCAAACGGCGCGATTGGGTGCCAGCCTCCATGTTAAAGGTGAAATCTCCGGCAATGAAGATTTGCTGGTCGACGGCTCGGTCGAAGGTCTGATCCAGCTGGACGATCGCAAACTCACCGTCGGCGCCACGGCGAAGCTGACCGCGGATATCATCGCCCGTGAAGTTGTGGTCTTCGGTACGGTCAAAGGCAATCTTCGCGCCAAGGATCGCATTGAGATCAAGAAGGATGGCTCGGTCAACGGCGATCTGACCACCGCGCGCATCATGATCGAGGACGGCGCCTACTTCAAAGGCTCCATCGAGATCGACAAGTCCGGTGAAAAAGAAAGCGCCAACGCTTTTGCTCGCAGCAACGCCACACCCGCTGCCGCCGCAAAAACCATTTAACTTTCTTCAGCGAACTTCCGTTTGCGGGAAAAGTAAGTTGTGTTCGGGAACCAACGGCGCGGACGCCCTCCGCGCCGTTGGCTTTTTGACGATGAAACGTGGAATCGTGGCGGGCAGATCAGGTGGCCGGACTAAAGTCCGGCGCCTACACAATCGTCTCGTGTAGCCGTACTCTCGTCGCGGAAAAAATCAGTGCCCGTCAAGATGGCTTCCTCGCTAAGAAAATAAAGTGTCGGGAGCCTCGTTGGTTGGCAGTTGCACGCACGCGTCGCACAGATGCTTCGAATCCGCGTCGGCGCAAACGTTGCGTAAATTTCTCATCCTCCCGTGTGGCCCAGATGGCTAACGTTCCCTCGGATTTCAGGGCGCGGTGTATCGACGCAATGCCGCGCTCGTCGTACAGCGCCGCGTTCGTCGCCACCGTAAACGCGGCTGGGCCGTTGTCCACATCCAACAAGATCGCGTCGAATCGCGAGATGCTAGAACGTATCGTGGTGACCACGTCTTCCGTCGCAACCTGCGTGCGTGCATCCTGCAGCGGGTGTCCCGCCAACGCACCGAGCACGCCGCGATTCCACTCCACCACGGCGGGTATGAGTTCGGAGACGACTACCGTTCCATGAGGCGGCAGCAGGTTGAGTGTCGCACGCAGGGTGAAACCAAGGCCTAGGCCGCCGATAAGCACGCTGGGTCGCGGAGCACTTCGCCAATATTCGTGGGTTAACGTCGCGAGGGCATCTTCCGAGCCATGCATGCGGCTGGACATCAGTGGCGCGCCGTCGGCAAGGATCACGTATTCCTCGCCGCGCTGGACTAGTTTCAACACCGTCCCGTCGGGAGCCCGTGCTTCGTCAAGGAGTTGGAAGGATTTCACTCGTGCGATGGTACCGCAGGAAAAAATTCTAGTAAAAATGGGCTAAATCAAAACGTGTGGAACAAGCGGCCCCAGCGCACCGAACTCGGATGCAACAAGGCATTGGCGTAGGCGAAAAATCGCTCGCGGATCTGTCCCGGCTCCCACGCATCGTCCCGGGCATTCACGGACATATAGATCATCACGGGAGTGCCGATGATATCTTTGCGCGGAACGCAGCCCCAGAATCGGCTGTCGTAGGAATTCCCGCGATTATCGCCCATCGCAAAATAGCAATGGTCTGGTACGTGGTAGGGAAATTTGATATCCGATTGTCCCGCAGGAGTGAAACCAGATGGCGCTGGCCGGCTCGGTCCAGTGGTGTAATTTTCGCTCAATTTCGTTCCGTTGATGAAGACCGCGCCGTCGCGCAAATCCACGGTGTCGCCCGGCAATCCAATCACGCGCTTGATCAGGTCCGTCTGCGTGGGAGCATACGGCGGAATAAAAATAATCATCTGTTGTCGCGACGGATTCCGCCACAGCGGTAAATGCCAATTGGTAAACGGAATTCCTGCGTCGTAGCCCACACGGCTCATGATCAGGTGATCGCCGACAAGCAGAGTGTTTTCCATCGACCCAGAGGGAATTACCCGCGCTTGCCCAACCGCTCCGTTGATCAGCAAAAACACCAAGCCGACCCAGAACCAGGCAACTATCTCCCGCCGGATCTGTACAGCCATCGGAATCTTCGGTTGCTCCAAGTTCTTTTCACTCATTGCCAACTCCTGTGCCGAAGACGGTCTCGGCGACCTCACTATGCGCACGACTAGAAACACCGTTCGTATTGGAACAATTTTAGCAGACCCTCGACCGGCGCGGACGGATACTCACCAGGCCAGCGAGCTCTGTGGTACGTCGGCAAACACCGCTGCGGAAATGTTGGGCCACCACGAGACACACGTTACGCGGGGCCAGACCGACTGAATTTCACTGGGCGTCCGACTGCACAGGCAGGAATGTGTGTACAAAACGCGGCTGTCACGCGTCGTGATAAACTTTTCGACGGGCCCGTAGCTCAACTGGATAGAGCATCTGCCTTCGAAGCAGAGGGTTGGGGGTTCGAGCCCCTCCGGGCCCACCATTTCCTCCCTCCATAAATTTTCCGTCATTGACAATGCGCGGCGTGGTGCGTACTTTCTTGCAGCCCAAGAATGATGCGCACTGCTCACTTGGCGCGGCGGCACGGCCAGCTGTAACCCAAGAGCGCGACGAACAATGCTCGAGAAACTTACTCACGAATATTTCCAAGCGTTGGTGGGCCGGAAATTTTCCGTATCGACGGGCAGTACCGTTTTGGAACTGCATCTCGCAAGCTGCCGCGCCATCCCGTCTCCCTTGCGGGACAAAGCCGAAAGACAAGCTTTTTCTCTGATCTTTCATGGACCATTGCAGCCCATATTGCCGCAGCGCATTCACAAGCTGGAAGGTGGCCCCGACGGGCCGCTGGAAATTTTCCTCGTTCCAGTGGGTCCGGATCAACAGTCGATGCGCTACGAGGCCATCTTTACCTAGACTCGCCGGCCCCGGACTTTGCGCAGTGTTTGCAAAAGTTTACAACTATGCGGCGACATCGCATGGACCGCCTGAGACGTGAGATGGAAGCTTTCTCTGGCTAGGGGGTTCGTTATGAAGGGATTAGGGCGCACTCGGGAGTTTGTTACGCAAGTCCTGCCTTCTGGTTAAGGAATTGCACGGTTTATCTTAAATCTCTCCCGATCACAGGCACGGTTTTGCGCAATTGGGCTCTTCAGACACAGCTGGCTCGAAGGGGGCATCATGGCTGAAAACGGCACGAATGTGACCCGCAGGACGCTCTTGCAATGGAGCGGCGGCTTGGCTGCGTTTTTTGCTGCGGCGGGCGCTTGCGGGGGCCAACTCGCTCCTTGGAATGCATCGCACTCGGAGCTTTCTGAATTGACGGCCGAATCGTTCCTGCCGTTTGAAGGCCAAACTTTGGTGTTTTCCCGTCCGGTTCCCAAGGGCTCGATTCTTTCGCGAACGGTTGAGCTGAAACTGGTTAAAGTCGATCGACACGAGACGGGTTACGCGCGTCGAAGCGCGAAACGCAGAGCAGTATCGGCAAGCGCGCGCGTGCGCCATTCTCGCTCGTCCTGGAACTCAAGGGCAGTGAGCCCCTCGGTGATGGATTGCACCGCCTGGTGCATCGCGATTTCTCAGGACACCAATTGTTTTTGACGCAAGTCGGACAGCCCGGGTCGGACGGCGGGTTGCTGTACGAAGCGGTATTTGGGTAACTGGCAAAGAGTGGGAGGAAACGTCGATGGCCGAGCCGTTCGTAGGTGAGATTCGTATGTTTGGCGGGAATTTTGCTCCGCTGGGCTGGGAGTTTTGCTCGGGTCAGCTACTGCCGATATCCCAGTTCGAAGTATTATTCAACTTGATTGGAACGACGTATGGCGGCGATGGACAAACCACCTTCGCGCTGCCGGATTTGCGGGGGCGATTTGCCGTGCACCAAGGCTCCAACGGTACCTCCAATCGCATCATCGGTGAGACTGCTGGTTCCGAAGCAGTGACGCTGCTCACCTCGCAGATGCCCAGCCACACGCACACGGCTGTGGGCTCGGGCGCGGGCAACCTGGCTTCACCTGCGAATGCCTTTTGGTCCACCGATCCCGGCGGGAACACTGCAGCGTACAACGAAGCCGGAGGTAGCGCGATGTCCGGGTCCGCGTTATTGCCTGCTGGTAGCGGACAACCACACAATAATCGTCAGCCCTATCTGGGCGTTAGCTTCATCATTGCGTTTGAAGGCATATTCCCGTCACAAAACTGAGCTTCACTTAAAGTCTTCAAGACCTTTGGGTTCATGGTAGTGCATGCGTTTTTCGGAGGATGACCAAATGTCAGAACCATTCGTGGCGCAGATCCAGATCGTAGGATTCAATTTCGCCCCCGTTGGCTGGGCTGAATGTAATGGACAAGTGATTGCGATCTCGCAAAATACCGCGCTGTTCTCTCTGCTGGGTACGCAATATGGCGGCAATGGCACCAGCAACTTTGCCCTGCCGAACTTGCAGGGCATGTCGCCGGTGCATGCCGGAAACGGCCCAGGGCTGACGCCAATCAGTATAGGGGAGACAGGCGGATCCTCCACTGTAGCGTTGACCACTGGGCAAATCCCTTCCCATACGCACGCCGCCTCCTGCAACCCTGGAATGGGCGATCAATACGGCCCGCAGGGAAACTTCTGGGCGACGGACGCGGGCGGCAACAATGAGTACGCCAGCGGTTCTCCCAATGCCACGATGGCCCCCGGAGCTATCGCCACGGCCGGCAACAGCCAGCCGCACGAAAACATGCAGCCGTACCTGGTGCTCAATTTCATCATTGCCATGCAAGGAATTTTCCCGGCGAGAAATTAAGCGGCCGGAAGCCAGCTGTCGAAAGAGGGGTACTCCAGTGAGCGAACCATTTATAGGTCAAATCTCGTCGTTTGCGTTCTCCTTTCCCCCGAAAGGCTGGGCTGCGGCGAACGGCCAGATCCTGCCCATAAATCAGAATCAGGCGCTATTCGCACTGCTGGGTACGCAATACGGCGGCAACGGGACTCAGACCTTCGCTCTGCCGAACTTGCAGGGGCGCGTGGCGGTCCACAATAGTAGCCAATTCGTGATCGGGGAGACCGGTGGCGTTGAGAGTGTCACCCTAACAACCGCCCAGCTGCCCGCCCACACCCACACCGTGAACTGCAATAAGACTGCGGGAACTCAAGCCAGCCCTGGCGGCAATCTATGGGCCGCCGATGGTGCTGGTAACGCGCCCTACAGCAGCGGAGGCGGTACGGCTCTCGCGGGCGGCGCAATAGCGCCAATCGGTGGCTCGCAGGCACACAATAACGTCGCACCGTTGCTGGTGATAAACTTCTGCATCGCGCTGGTAGGCATTTTCCCTTCGCGAAATTAGATAGATAGGGCGCAGCCCGCACTCGCTGAGTCCCGAAACGCTCTCCCATAACCGTCTCATGGAGCAATCGATCAACTTCCGTCCTGAAGTCGCCGAGGACGAAGAGTTTCTGGCGCGGCTGTACGCCACTACGCGCGATTACGAACTGAATCTGCTACCGTGGGATTCCGAACAAAAAGCCGCATTTTTACAGTCTCAATTCAGCCTGCAGCGCCAGCACTACCGCAAGCACTATCCTAACGCGGCATTCTTGATCATCGAGAGCAACGGAGCCCAGATCGGCAGAATGTATGTGGACCGCTCCGAATCGGATATTTTGCTGATGGATATCGCCTTGATCCCGGAGTTTCGCGGAAAGGGCCTGGGCGGACAGCTGATGGCGGCGTTACTCGCAGAAGCTGGAGCGGCACAGAAAGTGGTGCGTATCCACGTAGAACGCAACAATCCGGCGTTGCACCTCTACGAACGATTAAAGTTTCGCGTCCTCGAAGATAAAGGCGTTCACTACATGATGGAGTGGCGCGCCGAGGAAGCGGGAACTTCAACGTAAAAACAGCATCGGCACCGACGCGGCAAGCTGCGCGGCGTCGATGCCGATATAAACGTGGGCTGGGTGTGGGCTGGGATTAGCGGTGCAACAAAACCTTGGCAAAGCCGGTGGCCGCCACTCCTGCCAGGCACAGCGCCAGCGAGGAAGGTTCAGGCACCGGCGGTGGCGGAGTAGTCGTACCCGGCGTCACCGTAAGGGATAGGGTGGAGAAGTCCAGGCCAACGCCGTTGAAAGTGGTGGCACCGAGAAGACCCAGGCCAAGCCCGGTCGTCTGCAGCGCGAACGTAGCGGAATTGCCACCTAAATCGGCCAGATCCGCTCCTGGGATGATGATCGTCAGTACCTCGTAGAAGCTGTTCGGCGATCCAGTTCCGCCATCCAGACCGTTTGCGACGGTGTTGATCGTCGAGGTCAAATCATCGACGCCGTTTAGCGTAAACGAGGCGATCTGGTCGCCCGCCGCAGCGGAATCCAGATCCAAAATACCGAGAGACAGAGTTGCGCCCGTAACCGTATCTCCCGAGGGGACAACGTAGTTGAACGTCCAGCTCGTGGAGCAATTGCTGGCAATGTCTGACCCGCAAAATGCGTTAAAAGGCGCTGGTTGTGCCGCCACTGCGGTTAGGAAGGTGCCGCTCGCCACTTTTGTGCCCGCTGTAAAGTTCTGCGTTCCTAGGTTGGACGTAATAACGGTGTCCGCTTTTGCAGGAATGGCCACACAAACGGCCGAAGCTAGAACCAAGCCAGCCACTAAACGAAGTGTTCTCATCGATCCCCCGAAAGATAAAGCTGCGTAGGATAAGCCCGAACGTGAAAGTGCTTGGTTATCTGTGGAGCATGCGCATCACCAAAGCTGCGGGGAACAACTGCCGTCGGGAATTGTTGAAAACAATCGGGTTGCAGCCTCAGAGGTTTCGGTGCGCAGGCTAAATAGTTGCAGCACTCTGCTCAGATTAGGCAACGGAGTTCCGTGCCGTTGGGTGCCCACGCGACATGAGGGGGCCGTCACAACGGCTGGACCAATTGCCGAGTAGAACTCGATCGAGAGATCGAAGCACGCTATCAAGACCGTGACACTGTCTGTCTCCGGTCGTTGGGGATACTCGATCCTCCCAGCAAAATCGAGGTTGGTTTTCGAGCAGTCCTCACCGCAGGAATCCACAATGCGAACACAGCGATAATCCGCGTGCCCCGTTCCAAAACGGAACTCGAACGGTTGCAGCCCTTGAAAAAGATCGTCGCGACAATACAAATTCTAGTTTCCAGTATTAATTAAGTTGACAAATTACATTATTGGCATGATGCTTCCGGCGCGCGAAGTTCCCCAACTTCTTCGCGCAGGAGTCTTTCTGCATGGGACGTACCCCCTCTCGCGTCCACATTGCTTTGGCGTTTCTATTGGCAACTTTGCCGGCTGGCTGCGGGGGAGGCGGTGCCGCCTTCGTTCAGCCGGCACCACCCACGGCGGATTTCACCATTCAATTTTCCCAGCCCATGGTGAGCGTTTCGCAGGGCGCTTCCAGCTCGGCGGTCAACATTGCGATTGCGCCAGAGAATGGCTTCTCCGGTTCGGTCGCCGTGACCTTGGCGGGCCTGCCTTCCGGTGTTTCCACAAGTCCCGCCAGTCCTTTTACGGTGACTGCGGGAACTCCGGTCTCTGTCGTCTTCGCCGCCACAAATTCTGCCGTTAGCGGTGCGGCGCAAATCTCCGCGCAGGGAACCAGCGGCCCGCTTTCGCACACTGCCGCGTGCACACTGACGGTGCAGGCCCAGTCTTTGCCCGCAGTTTCGCGCAGCGGATTTATTCGCATCGATTCGATCGCCGCATTGGATAACCCCTCCGGGGAATTTCGCCACCGTCATATCGTTTACGATTCGGCGCACCAACAGGTTTTTGTAGCGAATCGCGCGATGAATCGCGTGGAAGTATTTTCGTCAACCACGCAATCGCGCACCGCCCAGATCAGCGTCCCCGGCGTCTCGAGCGTGGACCTCTCCCCCGACGGCGCAACCGTGTGGGCCGGCTCGGTGACAGAACGCGTATTCGCGATTGATACTTCTTCGTTGCAAGTCAGAGCATCGTACACGGTGCCGCCGCTCGCTCCGATTCCCAGCACAGTTTTCGATTTGCCGGAGGAAGTGCTGGCTCTGGCGGGCGGAAAATTTCTATTGCGGCTGCGTCAGGGTGCCGCAGCAGAAGCGCTGCTGGCGTTGTGGGATCCGGCCACCAATGCTCCGATCGATCTGACGCCCGGCGAGCCACAGCTATTCCAAAACGGCCTCGGCGCTGTCGCGCGTTCTGGGGATGGCTCGCGCGTGTTAGTCGGCGCCAGCGATAGCAGCGGAGAATTGGCGCTGTTCGATTCGAACGGAAACGTGGTGGCCGGCCCGCGTGTACTGGGCGCCGGTACGTTACCGATGCTGGCAGCCAACGCCAACGGCACAGCTTTTGCAGTAACGCTGACATCAAACGGCTCGGCGCAACTGTACTTGCTGGATGCGTCGCTGAATCCCGTGGCCGGACCCCTTGCTACCAGCGCAACCAGCCTGGTTTATTCGCGGGACGGCACGATGTTGTACGCGGCGCAGCCCGCCGCCTTGTCGCCGGTCATAGATATTTTTGACACGCATTCTCTGACGCTGCTTGGGCAGGTTCCTGACGTCGCGTTACAAGTCGTAGGTTCGCAAATTGAGGATGTGGATTCGACGCAACTACTTTTCGCGCTCGGCAACCGCGGTATCTCCTTTGTCGATGCCGCAAACCCTCTCTCGTTGCAGGGTGCCGCGCCCGCATTTGCGGCAGCACCCGCTAGCGCTCCTTCCGAAGGTCCTATGGCTGGTGGCACAGCACTCTCTTTGGACGGCGCAAATCTCACTGCCATAGCGCAAGTCCGCGTCGGCGGGCAGAACGCGACGGGCGTGGTCTTGACTGGCGCTTCGCAACTGCAAGCCACTTCACCGGGCGCTGTATCGCCTGGCGCAGCCAATGTATTCGCTTATTTTTCGAACGGTTGGGTCGCTGCCGCGGCGGATGCGTTCAGTTACGGCCCGCAAATTCTCCAAATCCTACCCAACGCCGGCGCCAACACGGGCGGAGAAACCGTACGCATTTATGGTTACGGATTTGGCAGCGATGCCACAAAAATTAGCGTGAAGTTCGGCACCAGCGCAGCCGTGGTCCAGTCCGTGCAAAATGTGGCGGGGATCTCGGCAGCGTTAGCACTGGATGCTTCCTATCCATTTTCGCTGGAGTGCGTGACGGTAAAAACTCCCGCCGGCACTGCGGGCAAAGCCGACCTGGTCATTTCCGCCCCGTCGGGTGGCGCGACCGCGACTAAGAGCTATCAGTATTTGCAGAATGAGCAATTTTTTGAGAAACCCGGCCTGTACAAATTCATCGCCTACGACCAAAAGCGACAGCGCATTTATTTGAGCAACATCGATCACGTGGACGTTTTCGATTTGGCATCGCAGCAGTTTATCGCCCCGTTGAATCCTCCCGGCGGTCCGCCCCCAAATGCCGGCCTCCGCGGACTCTCCGTGGCGCCCGATGGTTCGCAGTTAGTGGTGGCCGATTTCGGCGCCCAGAGTGTGTACTTGCTGAATCCAGATAGCGGCTCGGGTACAACCGTTCCAGTCGGCGGCGTGGCCGGATTTCTAAATTCCGGTCCGGCGCGCGTGGCGGCCACCAGCGCACAAACGGTGTTCGTTGGGTTGACCGGAGAAGGCTCACAGGGTGCGTGCTCCTCCTGCTTGGGTCAACTGAACTTGGCGGTGAATCCGCCGGTGTTGCAGCCCGTCACGCAGCCGGAAGTCACCGGTATTACCGGAGCACCGCTTCTCCAGGCGAACGCCGCGGGCGATCATGTGTTTGTTTCTTTCGGCGCGTCCCCAGGAAGTCCTCTGGCCCTGTGGCAGGCCTCATCGCCGAATCAGTTCACCGTCGCTGCCGCCAATTCGAGTGCCACGGACATTGCTGCTTCTGCGGACGGCACCATGTTCGCCACCCAGTCGGGGGGCGCCACCCAAATTCGCGCTGCGGATCTTTCGCTAATGAGTGTGCCGGCGGCGCCAGAGCTGGCGGGATCACCAACGCGCAACGCAGTGCCCGGCGTTACCCTGCATCCCTCCGGCGCATTGGTCTATCAGCCGTTTCTTACCGCAGCTGCAGGCAGCCCCGGCGTGCAAGGGGGCGTAGACATAGTTGACGCGCACAGCGGCGTTCTCCGCATGCGCATTTTCTTGCCGCAACAATTTATGACCGACGTCGACGGCCTGCACGGCGGCTTCCTGGCCATCGACGAAAACGGGCAGCGCCTCTTCGCCATCACGTCCACCGATGGCTCTCCGCAAAATTCCGGAATCACCGTAGTTCAGCTGGCCAAGGTCCCGTTAGGAATTGGTACGCTGACACCTGCCACTGGCCCATCCGCAGGAGGCGCGTCCATCACGCTTCGTGGAAGCGGATTTGTGTCTGGCGTCACGGTGTCCATTGGCGGCAAGAGCGCCGTAACCACATTCAAAGACGCTAACACTTTGACCTTCGTAGCTCCGGCATTACCCAGCGGCTCGCAGCAAGTACAACTGAAAAACCCCGACGGCGAAACCGTATCTCTCGACGCCGCCTTCACGGCAAACTGAATCCGCGCTTCAATCCCAACTTAACTTTTCGCGCCACCCTTTCATCCAATTCCTGTACATTCATTCCGCATCCTGCGCGAAAGGAATTGTTCAATGGCCATGACCACCCGCAAACTGGGGAACTCCGATTTGCAGATATCGCCAGTGGGGTTTGGCGCTTGGGCCATCGGTGGCGCGGGATGGGAATTTTCCTGGGGTCATCAGGACGACGCGGATTCTATCGCCGCGATTCACCGCGCCCTCGAGCTCGGCATCAATTGGATCGATACCGCGGCGGTATACGGCATGGGCCACTCAGAAGAAGTGGTCGCCAAGGCATTGAAGAGCTGGACCGGCGCAAAGCCTTATATTTTCACCAAGTGCGTGTTGCGCTGGGATGACGTCGGAAAAATTTCCACGAATTTTTCCGAGGCCAGCATTCGTCAGGAGTGCGAAAACAGTTTGCGGCGTTTGCAAATCGAAACGATCGATTTGTATCAAATCCATTGGCCGCCGAGCGATGGCAGCAAAGAAAAATTGGCGGAAGCCTGGCGCACCATGCAAAGCCTGCAGCAGGAAGGCAAGGTGCGCTGGATCGGTGTCTCCAACTTTAAACCCGAGCAACTACAGTTCGCGGCGAGCATTGCGCCGATCACCTCGAATCAGCCACCGTACTCGCTGATCCGCCGCGCCATTGAAGATAAAGTTTTGCCGGAATGCGAGCGGCAGGGAATTGGCGTAATTTCCTACGCGCCCATGGCCAGCGGACTGCTCACCGGTACCATGACGCGCGAACGCGCCGCGGCACTTCCGGCAGACGATTTTCGCAGTCGTAATCCGGAATTTCACGAGCCGCGCCTTTCTAGAAATATTGAGTTGGTGGAACGGTTGCGCGTCGTGGGCCTGCGCCACGGTGTTTTTCCGGGCGCCGTCGCCATCGCCTGGACGTTGCGCAAACCAGTGATCACCGGAACTATCGTAGGCGCGCGTAATCCTCAGCAGGTGGAGGGCGCCGTTCGCGCTGGTGAATTGAAGTTGAGCCCCGGAGAGATTGAGGAAGTTGAAGGCGCGGCGGCTGAAGCAACAGCGGTTCGCTAGCACCGTCGCGTTTTCCGGCCAGTCGTTGATGACGAAAAACTCAAATGCAACTTCGGAGGAAATGTGGATCTCGGAATTAAAGGCAAGACTGCGGTAGTGAGTGGCTCCACCGCGGGCATTGGTTTTGCCATCGCCGCAACGCTGGCCGCTGAAGGCGCCAGAGTCGTCGTGAACGGCCGGACGCCCGAACGCGTGGAAGCCGCCGTCGAGAAAATACGCGCGAAACATGGCGCCGCTGCGGTTAAGGGGGTTGCTGCTGATTTAGGAACAGCCACGGGGGTTGAGAGGTTCTTGCAGCAAGTCCCAGACACAGACATTCTGATCAACAATCTGGGCATTTTCGATCCGAAACCCTTCGCGGAGATTCCCGACGCGGAGTGGATGCGCTTCTTTGAAGTAAACGTTTTAAGCGGAGTGCGCCTCTCCCGCGCCTACCTTCCGGGAATGTTGAAGAAAAATTGGGGCCGGATCATTTTCATTTCCAGCGAATCAGGGCAGCAGACTCCAGTTGAGATGATTCATTATGGCATGACCAAGACAGCGCAGATTGCTGTTGCGCGCGGCTTGGCGGTATCTGTAGCAGGCACCGGAGTCACCGTGAACTCCGTTCTGCCGGGACCCACTGCTTCGGAGGGTGTCGCAACATTCGTTGACAGCATGGCCAAGCACCAGGGAATCTCGCAAGCCGAACTCGAAAAACAGTTCTTTGCCAATACCCGCCCCAGTTCGCTGCTGAAGCGGTTCGAAACTCCCGAAGAGATCGCCGCGGTCGTCGCGTTCGTTGCCAGCACACAAGCCGTCACTATCAACGGCGCCGCCGTTCGTGCAGAGGGTGGAGTCGTCCAAAGTATTTTGTAATTCTGGTCGGACCGGCAGCGCTTAAGCGCGCATGTGATCCGCTCGCCAGTTCACGATCGACGCTTTGATGACCTTGCGTTCGGTCAGATTCTCTTCCAGCACCTTTTTGAGCAACCCGGGCAGTTCCTCGTCGCTGGCGAAGCGCAGCGCAAGCACTTGGCCCAGAGAGAGCAGCGCAGCGCGGGCTTGCAAGTCTGCCGGTAACGCTCTGGCGTACCGCAATTGCTCTTCCAAGCGGATCACCCGGTCTTGGACGCGCAGAGCAAAGCCGCGGCTCAGCAAAAATCCCCACAAGAGCGCCGCCGCGGTCAAAACCGCCACCGCTCCATCAAAAGAAAAATCTCTGAGGCGCCAGCGGTTCAGCGACCAGCCAAAATTCAGCGCCAGCACCGGCAACACAAAAAATATGAACGTGGGAACCACTTTCGTGTGGTTCTTAAAACCTTGTTGTTGTTCCAAGTGAAATCCTCCGTCTTAACCGCGGTCGTAGATAAGCTCGCCGCGAAAGCCAAAAAAAATCGCCCATCGAAGGGATCGCTGTATCCAAATCGTCAGAGCTTCATCTAAATCTGAGTATAGAATGAAGTTGGTCGTTCTCACGCAACCCTAGGAGACGGAAATCATGGCGAAAGCAACCTGGGGCGGTAAGACGATTGCCGAAAGCAATGCCACCAAGGTGATTGAAGGCAATCAGTATTTTCCGCTCGAAGCTGTAAAAAAGGAATTTCTGAAACCCAGCTCGCACACCAGCGAATGCCCGTGGAAGGGCACCGCGCACTACTATCATCTGCAAGTGAGCGGAATGCAAAACGACAACGCCGCATGGTATTACCCTGAGCCCAAAGCTGCGGCCACCGAAATCAAAGATTACGTGGCTTTCTGGAAGGGCGTTCGCGTCGACGCGTAACAACATATCTTGGCCTGGATGGCCAGGTTCTCGCGGATGTCTAGTAGCGTAACGTGGCCCTTCACGCACACACCATCTTTTGCCAAGAATAGATCGCCCTTCGACGCGTTCGTGAGTCGCCGCAGCCCCATCTCTGCGGGGATCTATTTGTATTGCCGCATCGCAAAATCGATTTTTCCGCAGCCTGGACCCTACTTTCCGCCTTTCGCCCCTCTTTTTTCCTGTAACCTTCCTGAAGCAAAATCGATACTGGCACGCTACAATATCCCCATAGAGTGGCCACCTTAAAAACCCCGCGAAACATTTCTCCTCGCGGCGCGTAGAACCAATCAGTGGCTTTCCAAGGAGTTGCGCCCGTAATGGCGTCGATATCTACACCACCGAAGCCGGATCTCGGTTCCTTACGCATTCACGATAACTCGCGTAAAAAGAGCAACGTAGGCAAGCGCCTGGGTATCGGACTGTTGATTGTTGTGCTGCTCGCGGCTATTGCTGCGGCGGCCGCGTACGCGTTTCGTAACACTCGGCCCCTCGTTGACGTCGTCACCGCCAACAAAGCGGAGATCGGCGGACGGCAAGCCACGCTGAACGCCAGCGGCTACGTCACTCCACGGCGCCGTGCCACCATTGCGGCGAAAATCACCGGCCGCGTCACCTCCGTTCATTTTGACGAAGGCACCCGCGTAACCGAAGGCCAGCTGCTCGCCACGCTCGATGATTCAGACGTCCAGCGCGCCCTCGAGTCCGCCAAAGCGGATCGCGACTCCGCGCAAGCCGCCATCGCCGATTATCAAGTCCAACTAAGAAACGCCGACATCGAACTGGTTCGCGCGCAAAAACTCCAAGCCGCCGGCGTGCAAACCCAGGAAGCTCTAGATAACGCCGTAACGGCCGCGGACAGCCTCAAAGCCAAAATCGCTCTGGCCAAGCAGCAAGTGGTCGCTTCCGGCTCCCGCATTAAAGAGGCCGAACAAGCTGTCGACAACACGGTAATCCGCGCGCCGTTCGGAGGAATCGTCGTCTCCAAAGACGCGCAAGTCGGTGAAATCATCTCGCCCGTTTCCGCTGGAGGCGGTTTCACCCGTACTGGCATCGCCACCGTTGTGGATATGAAATCCCTCGAAATGGAAATTGACGTCAACGAATCCTATATCTCTAAAGTGAAGCCCGGCCAGCGCGTGAAAGCCTTTCTCGACGCTTACCCCGATCGCGAACTCGGCGGCTACGTCCGCACCGTAATCCCCACCGCGGATCGCCAGAAGGCCACCGTAAAAGTGCGCATCACTTTCGACAAGATCGAAGACTTCATCCTCCCGGACATGGGCATCAAGGTGACGTTTCTCAGCGATGAAGAAAAAATTCCGGCCGGCACAAAAATTGCCAACGTGATTCTCATCCCGCAAGACGCGGTGCGCACGGACGGCTCGCAAAAAATCGTATTCCTCGTAAAGAGTGATCACGCTGAGCGTCGCGCCATCACCATCGGCAACACGCGCGGTTCGGATGTCGAAGTGATCGCCGGCCTCAACGCCGGAGATTCCGTCGTCGCCAAACCGCCAGACAATTTGAAAGACGGCGAAGCCGTCGAGATCAAAAAATAGGGAGCCTTTCGCAATGGTTAAAGTAGACGGCAGCGGCGGCGCAGAGAGCCTCATCCAGGTGCGTGGCCTGGACAAAACCTACCGCCGCGGCGGCGAAGAAATTCACGTCCTGCAGGGCCTGAATCTCGACGTCAGCAAAGGCGAATTTGTCGCCTTCATGGGCCCCAGCGGCTCCGGCAAAACTACTTTGCTTAATTTGCTCGGCGGACTCGACGTTCCCTCGCGCGGCAGCATCACCGTCGGCGGCGACGAAGTCACAAATATGTCCGCCGGCAATCTCACCGGATGGCGTGCGCGCCACGTCGGCTTCATTTTCCAAATGTACAATTTGATTCCGGTGCTCACCGCGTTCCAAAACGTGGAGCTGCCGCTGCTGCTGACGAGTCTCTCGAAAGCCGATCGCCGTAAACACGTGGAAACCGCGCTCGGTGTAGTCGGCCTCACGGATCGCATGCACCACTACCCCCGCCAACTTTCCGGCGGACAAGAACAGCGCGTGGCTATCGCCCGCGCCATCGTCGCCGATCCTACCTTTCTACTCTGCGACGAGCCCACCGGCGACCTTGACCGCAAAAGCGCCGACGAAATCCTCAACCTGCTCACCACCCTCTGCAGCGAGTATCACAAAACGATCTTGATGGTTACGCACGATCCTGCCGCTTCCGATCGCGCGCAAGCCACTTTGCACCTCAATAAAGGCGTCCTCGTCGAAGGGGCCGCGGTAGGGAGCCACGCATGAAATACAGCCGACTGATTCTCGCCAACCTCTTTCGCAAAAAGATTCGCCTCGCCCTCACGCTGGGTTCTTTCGCCGTAGCCCTGTTCCTCTTCGCCTTCCTCGGCGTTATTCGCGATTCCTTCGCGCGCGGAGCGGACGTCGCCGGCGCCGACCGCCTGGTGGTGATCAACCGCACCTCCATCATCAATCCCATCCCCCTTGCCGATCGCGACAAAATCCTCCGCATTCCGGGTGTTGCCAGCATCACCCACGACAATTGGTTTGGCGGCACCTACATCGACGAGAAAAACTTCTTTCCTCAGTTCGTGATCGATCCGGAAAATCAACGCAAGGTTTTCCCCGAATTGATCGTTCCCGACGATCAATGGAAAACTTTCGTTGCCGATCGTCAGGGCGCCATCGTCGGCGCCGACCTCGTGAAACGCTTCGGCTGGAAAATCGGCGATCGTATTCCCATCAAGACCACCCTCTATGGCGGTGGTAGCTGGGAATTCAACATTGACGGCATTTACCATGGCAAGAGTGCCAAGGATGACCAGACGCAGTTCTGGTTTCAGTGGGACTATTTTGAAGAGCGCGTGCCGGACCGCATCAAGGGGCAGGTCGGCTGGTACACCCTGCGCGTCAAGAGTGTTGACGACGCCGTCCCTGTTGCCAAGGCCATCGACTACGGAATTCGCCAACTCGCCGTTTGAAACCCGCACGCAAACCGAATCCGCTTTCGCCGCCAACTGGGTCAAGCAGTTCGGCAACATTTCCTTCCTGATCCTGGCCATTGGCACGGTGGTTTTCTTCACGCTGCTGCTGGTGACCGGCAACACCATGGCTATCGCCGTACGCGAACGCACCTCTGAACTGGCCGTTCTCAAGGCCATCGGTTTCTCGGATGTCTCTATTCTGTTCTTTGTCCTCGCCGAATCGTTGGCTATAGCTGTCATCGGCGGTTTGATCGGCCTCGGCCTGGCCATTCTCGCCATCCCGGTCCTCGCCAATGCCCTGAATGGCCGCCTGCCCGCGCTGGTACTTACGCCTGACGTTCTAGGGCTCGGTCTGCTCACTGCTCTAATCGTCGGCGTTATCAGCGGTCTGTTGCCTGGCATCAATGCGATGCATATGCGCGTTGTCAATGCCCTCAGGAGAGTCTGACGAATGCCTGCTAAAATTATCGGTGGATTTTTCGTCACGCTGCTGGCGATTGGCGCGCTGCTCATCATCTTGGGTATCCTCTTGGGCTTGCTTGCACCGTTCATCGGCAACGTGCCGGTGTCCTACAATTTCCGCAGCATTCGTGCCCGCTGGACGTCCACCATCGTCGCCATTCTCGGCATTGCCGGCACCGTGGGCGTCTTCGTCGCCATGCTCTCGCTGGCCAACGGCTTCAAGGCCACGCTCGTAGCATCCGGCTCGCCCGGCAATGCGCTCGTCATGCGCGCCGGCTCCTCGTCCGAAATGATGGGTGGCATCACGCTCGATTCCGTCAAGCTTGTACAGGACGCGCCTGGCATCGCGCGTGATGCTGAAGGTCCGCTGGTCACTCAGGAAGTCGTCGGCGTTATGCCTTTTCCGCTAATCACCACCGGCACCGATGCCAACGTGCAGGTGCGCGGCGTTTCGCCCAACGTTCTGCGAATCCGCACCTTCGCAAAAATCGCGCAAGGCCACATGTTCCAGCCTGGACTCTACGAACTCGTCGTCGGCAAAAACGCCACCAAGACTTATGCCGGCCTGAAATTCGGCGACACCGTTAACTTTTCCGGCAGCACTTGGAAAGTGGTCGGTATCTTCGACGCGGGCGGCTCATCCTTCGATTCCGAAGTATGGTGTGATTCAAAATTATTGAACGAAGTCCTCAAGAGGCCGGATAACATCTTCCAATCCGTTACCGTCCATCTGACGTCGCCCGCTGCGTTTCAGCAGCTCAAGGATTCCCTGGTCTCCAACCCGCAGCTTAACGTGGACGTGATGCGCGAGATCGACTACTACGCCAAACAGTCCACCGCCATGACTACGCTCATCACGGTCCTGGGTGGACTGGTCGCCGCGATCATGGCCGTGGGTGCGGTCTTCGGCGCGCTGAACACCATGTACTCCGCTGTCGCTGAACGCGGCCGCGAAATCGCCACCATGCGCGCGGTCGGCTTCTCCAGTTGGAACGTCATCCTCTCGTTCCTGTTTGAAGCCCTGTTGATCTCCTTCACTGGCGGCATTGTCGGCTGCTTGGCGGTGCTCCCGCTCAACGGCATAACCACGAACACGATGAATTTTCAGACCTTCTCGAATTTGGCCTTCGCGTTCAAGATCACCTTCAGCCTGTTGCTGATGGGCGTTCTCTTCGCCCTGGTTATGGGCATCCTCGGCGGAGTCTTCCCGGCGATCCGCGCCGCCCGCAGGCCAGTAGCCCAGGCCCTCCGCGAACTGTAGCCAAGCAGCATGCGAGGGTGGTTCCATGTATGGGCGCAGGATGCTGCGCCCATACATGCCCGGTCGTAGAAATTTACCGCAGATTGTTTTTTTGATTTATTCCGCGAAAGAACTACAAACGCCGCAAAATCCACCTACGCCGAAAGCGAAGCCGAAGAACTCGCCGGCAAATTCGTATCCGTATCCCGTCCGGCATCCTTCTCCGTAGCGCGATACCGCACAATCAAAAGCGTCAAATCATCTGCTTGGCTGGCGCCGCGTGTAAACGTCTCCACCGATTCCAGCACGCACTTCTGCAAATCTTCCAGCGGACATTCCAGCCGCCCATTCAACAATTCCACCAATCGCGGCACTCCGTACAACTCTTCTGCCGGATCCATCGCTTCGGTCACGCCGTCGCTGAACAGCACCATGGTATCGCCCGGCTCCAGTTTCAGGCACACGGCGGTGTATTCCGCTTCCGGAACCAGTCCCACCGGAAACGAGCCTTCCGCAAACGCTTCCTGCGCTACCCCGCCGCGCAGCAATATCGGCGACGGATGCCCGGCATTAATAAATTCCAGATGCCCCTGTTGATCCAGAATTCCAAAGAACATCGTGGCGTAGCGGCCGACTTCCGCGTGGCTGCACAAAAACTTATTTACATGGTTGAACACCACAGCGGGATCCGTGCCCAGGCTCATCGCCGAAAGCGCGCCCTGCAACATGGTGGTCAGAAGCGCCGCGCCCAATCCTTTACCCGAAACGTCAGCGATCAAAAACGCCGTGCGATTGTCGCTCAAAGGGAAAACGTCAAAATAATCGCCGCCCACGGACAAGCACGGGAAATTAATCCCGGTGACGGAAAGATGCGGAAACTCGCGAAAATCGCGCGGCAAAAGCGCCTGTTGGATGTCGCGCGCGATGTTAATTTCCTGCTCCATGCGTTGCCGTTCGCGCTCGCGTTCCACCAGACGCGCATTGTCCAGAATGCTCGCTGCGTCGCCCGCCAGCGCTTCCAGAATCTGCCGGTCCAATTTCGAAAAGGCCGCGGGTCTTCGCGAGTCCAGGTAAATCACTCCCAGAAAATGTCCGCGCTTGACGTTCACCATCGACTCGTCGGTGTTTGCGCGAGACACCGCGTACAGAGGAATCACCACCACGGAGCGCAGTCGCTGCGCCACGATACTTTGCGCCGCCTGCAAATCCATGTCCGCCTGCGCCACGTCTTCCGTAATCACCGGCGTTCCTTGCCGAAGCGCCAGTTGAATCGCCGTCTGGCTCGGCGTCAAACTCTCTGGTGGCAAGCGCATCCCGCCCGCGCGCCGCGCAAAGCGCACCTGCAATTTTCCGGCGGCATCCGCCTCCAGCAAAAGTCCGCGATCCGCGTCGGTAACCGAAACCGCGTGATCCAGCATCGTGCCCAGCACCGAATCCAGCGGCAGTTGCGAATGCAGCAGCTTCGAAGCTTCCAGTAGCATGTTCAATTTCCGCAAACCGCCGCTGCCCGGCTCCGAGCTGGTGATATGTTCAATGCGCGTCAACAGGTGGGGCAAATCTTCTTCGCCAACCCCGCCGGACGCGCGAAAGATAATCTCGTAGGAATCTTCCAACCCAAACGTAATGACGTCGCCGTCTTTCAATTCACGGCTGTCCACTTTTTCGTTGTTGACGAAAAGTCCGCGCCGCTGGCCCTTATCTTCCAGGTGGAATTTGTTGCCCTCAATAATGATGGCCGCGCACTCGCGTGAAATGCGCCGGTCGGAAAGTTGCAGGTGGTTGCCGGTTTCTGCGCCGCGCCCGATCAGGAACGGGCTCTGTCCCACGCGCGCATAACGCCTCGCGCCATCCGGAGACACCACTTCCAGTACCGCTTCTCCCGCTCCCGGTGTTAAAGCCGTTTCAGACATGCCCGAACGCACCTTGCCTTAAGCCCCGGATTGTAACACGCCCTGCAAAGCCCGGCATTTACCGTGTCCACTCGTTTCGACGCCGAACATTAGCTTCGTTTCCCGCAAGCAACCAGAAACAAAACGCTTCTGCGGGTCTCGCAATACGACCATTCCCGGTCGCTGGCCAAGTGGTTCCCACCCGCCACCCGGCGGTACTCTTGCACCGGTACCAGCGCAGTGCCACAATCCTCAGTGTCGCCAGTAACCTACCGCATGCTGGCGGGAAACTTCCAGCAGTTGGGCGGTGTCTAATACGGTAGAGCGGCAGGGCCCGCAACTCTCCTCCTCGCCTCAGCCAGTGGCGCGGATCTCGCAGCGGGTCGGAAAGGCCAGCAGTGTCCAATTGGGCTAGCGCCCTCTCGTGGGGCCGCGATGAAGCCGAACTGGTCGTCGAGCTGCAGGCCGGCTCGGAAACGGCATTCGACTGGCTGGTCACTCATTATCACGCACCGGTCTATAACCTCATTTTAGGGATGCTTGGCGATGTTGCCGATGCAGCGGACGGCACCCAAGAAGTCTTCCTCAAGGCTTTCCGCGGCATTCGCGGTTTTCGTAGCGGCAGTTCGCTGAAGACTTGGCTGTACCGCATTGCCGTCAGAGAAGCGTTGAATCACCGCCGTTGGTTCAAGCGGCACCTCCAGAAGAACGTCTCCATCGACGCGGAACCGGAGGAAGGTCACGCGCACATCGATGTCGAAGATCTCGGGGCGTCGCCCTTTGAACAATTGGCTACCCGCGAGATTCAGTCCGCGGTGCAACATGCGCTTGATCAAGTTCCTGACGTCTTTCGCAGTGCGGTGATCTTGCGAGACATTGAAGGCCTCAGTTACGAAGAAGTGGCCGAGGTGCTGGAATGCAGCGTCGGTACCGTAAAATCGCGCATCCTCCGCGGTCGTCGCGCGCTTCGTGAAATTCTTGATCCACTGCTGCGCGAACCGGAAGATCGCGCCGCAGTAGTCACCGCAAGACAAGCGGACCAACAGCCAGAGTTTTCGCCGCGCATGTTGATGCGGAGCAACACCTTTAGTGAGAGTTCCCAATGAAGTGCCAAAAAGTACAATCCAAGCTGGCCGGCTATCTGGACTACACCGTGAACGGTGCGGCGCGTATCGAGGAGCGGGTGCAGATTCGCGAACACCTCGAGGCTTGTGCGGATTGCCGTCGGGAACTGGAAAGCTTCCGTAAATTGGCCGCGCTGTTGTCGCGCGTCCCCAGAACTGTTCCTCCCAACGATTTGGCTGTGCGTATCAAAGTCGCTGCCGCCCAGTTGGAACCGATGCAAACGTGGCGCGGTCGTTGGCAGAAAATGCGGGATCGCGCGGAGATTCTGCTGGACAACGTTGCTCGTCCGTTGACGCTTCCGGCTACCGGCGGCGTTTTGTCGGCCATTGTGGTCTTCGCCGTAGTCTTCCAGATGATCGCGCCGGGCCTCACCGTGCGCGCCGTCGAGAACGACACCGAAATCAATTTGATGCGTCCCGCCGAACTGCTCACCTTGGCGAATTATCCGGAAGCGTGGGCTCCGGAGGCTTCCGACGCGGACGTGGCCATGCCACACGGATTGCTCGTGGATGTCAGCGTGAATTCGCGCGGCCAATTTGAGGGCTACCAGATTCTCTCCGGTCCCGTCACCGCCGAAACGCGCCATCAGCTGGATCAAATCCTGATGTTCTCCAGCTTCCGCCCGATGCTGAGTTTCGGTCGTCCGACCAATGGCGGCCACGTAATGCTCAGCTTCAGCGCCGTGCGCGTGCGCGGATAAATTCACTTTCCGTAAATTGTGCAAAACCACTTAAGCCAAGTTGTGTTTATCTACTAGCAGCGCTACGGCCTGCAGCGCTGGCGCGCACAATCCATATGAAACCTTTCGTCAGATTTTTCGCTCCAGCTATCGCCGCATTTCTCATCGTCTTTTGCAGCTACTCTCCAAACTGTTTCGCGAAGGATTCCGCGACCGTGCTAGCCGCGCAATCCGCGATCCGAACCGCCCTCCCACCGCACAACGTTCCGCGCGTCGAAACGCTGCTGCCGCGAATCGTGGAGGCAGCCACAGCGAGGACCGCGAACCATCCGGAGACGAAAAAAATTTATTCGACCACGTCAACGAATCGCGCGTGCTGGCTGGATTGTCGGCGCTGCGCTGGGACGCGAAACTGGCGGCTGCCGCGCGCGAGCATTGCGCGTTGCTGGTACAGCATGACGCGCTGTCTCACCAGTTTCCCGGCGAACCAGGATTGCAGGAGCGGCTGAATTCCGCCGGAGCGGAATTTTCCGTGGCGGCGGAAAATGTAGCTTTGGCTCCGACGCCAGACGAAATCCACTACGAGTGGATGCACTCGCCGCCGCACCGTGCCAATATTCTGGATCCACAGCTGAACGCTATCGGCATCGCGGCGATGCCGGGGAACAAAGGCCTGTACGCCGTGCAGGATTTTTCGCATGCCGTCGAGCAACTCTCGTTGCCGGACCAGGAAGAAAAAGTGCGAAGCCTAATTGCCGCCGCTGGCGTGCGCACCGCGGACAATCCGGAACACACGCATTGGAGCGACGCGCGCAAATCGTGCACTATGTCCAGCGGCTTCGCTGGCAAGCCGGCTTCGGTGGTCCATTTCGAGACCTCTGACGTGAGCAAGCTACCTCCGCAACTGGAAGCTTCGTTGCGCAGCGGGAAATACCGCAGTGCGGCAGTGGGGGCCTGCGAAACGCATAATTCCACCGGCGGCTTTACGCAATTTCGTTTCACGGTCTTGCTTTACTGAGCTCTGGTCGACTTGACCCATGCAAAATACCGTTGTTAACCGCCGCATACTGCAATACACTGTCGCGCAAGGCCAACCACAAAATGAACCGTTTCTCCAACGCGCCGAAGTACTTCTATAGCTGGCACAGCTATCGATTTAGCACGCCATTTTATACGCCACACCAATTCGAGCGAGGGGCGCGGTTGTAACGCACAGCGGTAAACGACTTCCGCCCACTCGCCGAGAGTGGGCTTTTTTGTTTTTGGACCAATTATTTCTGGGGAGCCAAGTATTTTGTTGGCTAACGGCATTTTCCAACCGAGGACGGTAACCGACGATGATTATTTCCATGAAGCTGCATTCCAGCCGCGAAGAGATCGACGAAGTGCGCAAGCAGGTGGAATTTTTCGGATACAAAGTGCATTCCATCGAAGGCGAAGAGCGCGTGGTCATCGGCGTGGTGGGCGTCGGCGATGTGACGGCATGTTTCGAGTCCGTGGAGGCTATGCCGCAAGTGGAAAAAGTGGTGCGCATCTCCGCGCCGTACAAGTTTGTGAGCAAAGAATTTCGCACCGGCAAAACGCGCATCAAGATTGATTGCGCGACCGGCGCAGAATTGGGCGGTGATGAATTCGTGGTAATCGCCGGCCCTTGTTCGGTGGAATCCGAAAAGCAGATCATGCAGAGTGCGGAAGGCGTGGCCAAAGCCGGCGCAAAGCTGCTGCGTGGCGGCGCGTTCAAGCCGCGCACCTCTCCGTACGATTTCCAGGGGATGGAACTGGACGGCCTGAAGCTGTTGCAAAAAGCCAAGCAAGCGACCGGACTCGGCATCGTCACCGAAGTGATGAGCGACCGCGATGTGGAATTGATCGCGGAGTACGCAGACGTGATGCAGGTGGGCGCGCGCAATATGCAGAATTTCGTGCTGCTGAAAGCGCTGGGCAAATGCGGAAGGCCCGTACTGCTCAAGCGCGGATTGAGCAGCACGGTGAAAGAACTGCTTATGTCCGCGGAATACATTACGGCGCACGGAAATGCCGACGTGATTTTGTGCGAGCGGGGGATTCGCACCTTTGAAACGGTGACGCGCAATACCTGCGACATCGCGGCCATTCCCGCGTTGCAAGAGCTGACGCACTTGCCGGTAATTCTCGACCCGAGCCACGCGACCGGAAGGCGCAGCCTGGTCCCGGCGCTCTCCCGCGCCGGAGTGGCCATTGGGGCAGACGGCTTGATCGTGGAAGTGCACCCGGCTCCGGAGCGAGCCATCAGCGACGGAGCACAATCGCTGGACTTGGCGCAGTTCGAGAAGATGATGCGCGAGCTCCGGCCGTACATCGAACTGTGGCAAGGAGCGCGGCGAATGGAAACGGCAGCGGTCGCGTAGCTTCAACTGCAGCACTGCGAATTCCAAATGACCTATCGACAACAACGGCATCGGCCGGAAGCATGGAAGACGTACATGTCGCGGGCGAAGCACGGCTGGGTTGTGCCATTGCTGGCGCTCAAGTGGCTGGAAGACTGGGTGGCGTACGCCATCAGCTGCTGGGTATTTCTGGAGATCTTGGAGTATCTGAGCAGTTTGGGCGTGCTGGTGGCGGTGATTCTTTATTTTTGGGGAACAGGAGACCGGCGGAAGCAGCGGCACTTACAGATGTGGCAGGTGATGAATACCGCGCAGGGGAAGGGAGGCAGCGGCGGCCGCATCGAAGCGCTGCAGGAATTAAACAGCGATCGTGTGGAGCTCGTAGGTGTGGACATTTCCGGAGCGTTTTTGCAGGGCGTGCAACTGCCCAAGGCAGAATTGCTGCGAGCCAATTTCAGTATGGCGGATGTGCGGAGAGGGGACTTCACGCGCGCGGATTTGAATTTCGCGAATTTGCGAGGTGGAAATTTCCGTGAAGCGCAATTTTCCGGGGCGCAGTTGCGTGAAGCGGACTGCGGAGAGGCGGACTTTGTTGGAGCGGACCTGAGCGGGGCGGATTTGGCCGGGGCAGATTTCAGCGATGCCGATTTGAGTACCGCGGATTTGCGGAATGTGCAGTGGAAGATGACCAAGAGCATGAAGGCGACGAATATTTTCGGAGTCAAGAATGCGCCGGAGGGATTTGTGGAGTGGGCGTTGAAGCACGGAGCGGTGCAGACGGGGCCGTGAAGGTGGTGAAGGGGAAAACAGGAAGCTTTGCGAAAGGAACTTCAAGACAACTTCAAGAAAAACAAGTTCCAAAGCCGCACAGACCCGATGTGTGCAGCCCCGCGAAACACGGGAGGCCGGGGATCGCCTTAAGGGTTCTTTAATCTGGGCGGTGGCGGTTGGCTGGGCGCGTGCTTAGAGTACGCTCGACGCACTAGTTGAGGATACTTATGCCCGAACCGGCGGATCTGGAAACTTGCATCTACCTTCTGAAGAATTTGGCGCCGCTGCAGCGTGTGGCAGCGTTGATTTCGTTTGCAACTGGGAGGGCGTTGCTGGCAGATCATTCCAACCCTGTGGCCGAGTGCGGCGGAAAGATATTTTCGCAGAACGATGAGGACGGAATAACGCTGGAGATTTTGCGTCGGATCGGTTTGAAGCCACGGAGTGTTTGCGGAGTTTGGAGTGGGCAATGGAACGGAGAACAATACCTTGGCGCTGCTGGCTGCCGGGTGGAGCGGGTTCTGGGTGGGCGGCGAGGAACTGGCGTTCGATTACAATCCGGGGCGAATAGCGGAACCCAACTTTTCATTCCTTAAGCAGTGGGTCTCCCTTTCCAACATTGTCGAGTTGTATCGCACGGGACTGGCGGTCATCCGGCAGCGGGAGTGCAACGTGGTGTCGTTGGACCTGGATGGCAACGATTTTTATCTGGCGGAGAAGCTGCTGAGTGCGGGAGCACTGCCCGCGGTATTCATCGTGGAATATAACGCGAAGTTTCGACCGCCCATTCACTTCAAGATTGCGTATGACGAAAACCATCGCTGGATGGGAGACGACTATTTTGGGGCCAGCTTGTGTGAGTTTTATGAGTTGTTCTCGCGGCATGGGTATTTTCTGGTGTGCTGCAACACGATTGGAGTGAATGCATTTTTTGTGCGCGAGGAGTTTCGCGAGTCGTTTCGGGATGTGCCGCTGGCGGTAGAGGAGCTTTATGAATCGCCGAAATATTACTTGTATGGGCTGGAGACCAGCGGTCATAAGACATCGATGAGGACGATTGAGGGAATTTGTCGGCGGTTGAATGGTGGAGAGAAAAGGTGATCGATTGTCAGCGCGGAAGTCCTTCATCGTCGTAAAGAAGGTCAGCGTGGTCGATTGGCGGACCCGGAAGGTCCTTGGAAAACTCTCGACCAATAGCGAGAAGGATCTCGGCGCTGTCTGCGGGCTTGATGTTCTTTTCCGTTGGAGCGTCGGTTGCAGGCGTTGGGTCCGGCTTGGGTTTGTCCGGAATCATGAGGAGATCCATGAATCTTAACATCAATCTGGACTCTCGCACGCCCCCAACTCGGTGGGCCCAGGGCTCGACATGATGGCACTAGTTGATGCCGTGAATGCGGAGGCTTACGAGTTGGTCGATGGAGAGGTTTTGCATGCCGCGGGCGCGAAGGTCCGCGATGTAGTCGGGGGTGACGCCATGGATGCGCATGGCCACAAGTTGATCAGGTTCGGGGTGCTGGTAGCCAAGTTTTTGCAATCGTTCGATAAACTCGGGACTCACGCCGTGAATGCGGAAGGCGATTAATTTTTCCAGGTCGACGTGGTCGTAGCCGTCTTTCTTCAGTTGCGCGATCCATTCGGGAGTAGCGCCGTGAATGCGCATGGCGACTAAGGTATCTTCATCCGGATTGTAGCCGGACTGTTTTAGGGCAGTTACCATTTCCGGCGTGACACCATGGATGCGGAAGGCGACTAGTTTGTCGCTATCAGAAATGGGAAGCCCAGCTTTGCGCAGCGCTTCGATAAAATCGGAATTTACGTTGAAGATGCGGAAGGCCACCAGTTTGTCGGTGTCCAAATCGCGCAATTTTTCGGCCTTCATCTGTTTCGCGAAGGCAAGACTGACGTCCATGGTGGCCATGGCGTATTGCTTTTCGGGATCGACGCCATCAAAACCCAGCGCATTCATTTCGGCGGCGTATTTAGGCTCAGCGTAAAAATGGAACGTGCCGGCGCCCTCCCCGGAGTTGATGTAGCCCTCGCAGTCAAAGCGGCCGGCGTCCCGCGTGATGGTGAAATGAACGTCGTGTTTGCCGCTCTGCGTAAAGTCCAGACCAACGAAGGCGCTGGTTGGCCAGTCTGACTCATGATTAGAATTTCCGCCGTGATGCCGTTCGATCAAAGCGAACAGTACTTTCCCGGCTTCGTCGGAGTGGCTGATGGTCCAACTGCCGGTCAGCGAATCCGCAGCTCTGGTGATTAGTGCGCCTAACAGGCAAGTGGCCACCAGCACGTAACAAATAATTCCATCTCGACGATTCATGGCAAAAATCTCCCTTCGAGGCGATTACAGGACCGGTAAAAGCGTTTAATTCAACACTCCCGAATTTTTGAGGGCCATCAATTTCGACAGGTCTAGATCCTTGAAGCCGTGGCTGCGCGCCCGCTCCACGAATTCTGGTGTAATGCCCTGAATTTTGGCGGCGATCAAATCGTCGACGGATATCTGCAATCCGGCGGCTTTCATGGCTTTGACGTACTCGGGCGTGACGCCTTGGATTTTCATGGCCACGAGTTGCTCGGAATCGACTTTCAAACCGAGCGCTTCGATATCGCGCACGTACACAGGGGTGACGCCTTGGATTTTCAGGGCGATCAGGTCGCTGCCATCGAGCTTCAGGCCTAGATTTTTCAGTTCGCGCGCCTGTTCCGCGGAGACGCCCTGAACTTTCAAAGCCACGATGTCTTCGACATCGAGCTTGAGCTGCAAGTCGCGCAGCGACTCGACGTATTGCGGGGTGACGCCTTGCACCTTCATGGCGATAGCAGCTTCGGCGTCAGCCTTCAGGCCCAGGTTCTTCATGGCTTCACGTACTCCGCGCTGATATTTTGTACCTTCATGGCGATGGCGGTGTTCACGTCCGCATCGATGCCCAAGTCGCGCATATCTTTTATGTATTCGGGGCCAACGCTCTGCACTTTCATGGCGATGATTTCGTCGACGCTAGGATGGAGACCCTGAGCGTGTAGTTCGCGGACATATTCCGGCGTGACGTGCTGTGTTTTCAGGGCGATGAGCTGGTCGATGGTCAGATGATCCAGGCCGGCGGCCTTCATTCCGTCGATATAGGACGAGCTGGCCTGCGGCGCGGGAGCGATGTGGTCGTCGGAAGAATCTTGTTGTGTGGATTGGAAGCCAGCGTCAGCGACGACGGGCAGTGGTGGCAGTGGCGCGATAGCCGGGGCAGTGATCACGATGGCGTTCGGATCGGTTTCCGCATCGACAACCACGGGGGCAACCACGGCTTGGCTTGGCGCGGTCGCTGCCGCACGTGGAGCTTTCGCACTCGCGGAGGCCGATGCCGACGCCGCAGAAGTTGTAGCCACCGTGGGAGCCGCGCTTGTTGCAGAAGCTTGCGGCGCCTGAGCGGCGTTGCTGGCGCTGAGCAAGGCGTGGCCAGCGACCAGCGACGCCGTAAGACAAAGAACGCTCGCAGCCAAGCTGCCATTACCAAAATTGCCGCGCAGTTTCGTGGCGCCAAGAATTCTGGCGACGCGCGCGGCGAGCGGGTGGCTGTTTACCGCCATAGCCATTACCGGGGCGGCCTGCCATTCCGCCATGTTGGCCAAGGCTTGCGCGTACGAGGCGGGATCGCCGCATACCGCTACAGCCACGTCGTCGCAGCAATTTTCGCGCTCAGTGCGGATACGTTTGCTGAGCCACCACACGGCCGGATGATAGAAGAGCAAAGTTTCCGCGGCGATCTGGAACAAGTTGACGAAAGCGTCGAAGCGCTTGATGTGTGCGAGTTCGTGGGCGATGACGGCGTCAAGCTGCGCGGCGGAAAGGCCAGTGATGGCCGAGAGCGGCAAATACACCACGGGGCAGAGCCAGCCGATAACTGCCGGCGCTTCCAGCGTGACGCATTCGCAGAAACGAATGACGCGGCTGATGCCCAAGCGATCCTGCAATGCGAGGCAACGTTCGCTAAGGCGCGCGCTGACGGCTTTGGCATGCTGGCGGCGGATGCGTCGCAGCGCAAAAAATCCCGCAGCGGGGCGGAGGCTCAGCAGCAGTACGCCGATCAGCCACGCTTCGACCAACAACGGGAGATAGTCAGTGGATGCAGGGGCTGCCGTTTGTTGAAGAGCGGTTGCACGTTCTACCAGATCCTGCGCCACGGTGAGGGTGACAGCATCGCCATTTACATTGGTTTGCGAGACGTTGCGGAGTTGCCGCGCCTGCGCCGCTGGTTCCTGATGCAAGACGTAGAAGGTGATGGCCGGAGCCGCTACCATACAAACCAATAGCGTGACGGCAATGTTGTAACGCGCTGAGGCACTGCGGAACAGCGCCATGGCGACGGCTGCAACGGCCGCAAGCGCCGCGCCTTGCCACACGAAATGCAGGATGGTCATGGCCGCGGTACGGGTCAGTTCTGGAGTGAGCCAGTGCGCTAAGGCGGTCATGAGTTTTTCCTTTCGTGCTCGTTGATCAGGCGGCGCAATTCGGCGATTTCTTCCTTAGAAGCGCGGCGGCCGGCGAGAGCGTGCATCATCAGTTCGCTGGCGGAGTTGTCAAAGACACGTTCCATGACGTCGGCGGCCAGATTGCGCTTGGTCTTTTCGGCGGGCTGGCATACCTCATAAACGTGGGCACGTTGCGTTTCGTTTCTTCGCACCAGGCCCTTTTCGGTCATGATCTGCATGAGTTTTAGGACGTTGGTGTAGCCCATTTCTCTTTTTTCGCTGAGGATTTCGTGGACTTCACGGACGGTGGACGGGCCCCGGGTCCAGAGTACCTGCAGGATTTCGAGCTCAGAAGTGGTGGGTTTTTGCGTTGGGTGCGTCATGCTGGGGACTCTACTACGAAGAAATTCGTAGTGTCAACGAAAATCTTCGTACTTGGCAAAAATAAATAAAAGGACAATCCTTTTGAGCGGACGACTTGGGCGCACAGGTTTCGTCTAAGCGAGTTCAGTTCCAGGGAACATCTGTGTGTGCTGGTGCGTATTGTTATCAGTGATGAATTCGGAGTGGGGGTCTGCATGGCGAGCAACGGTATCGGTTTAGCGGGTGCGAGCAGCAAAAAGCGTCGTCGACGATTGATCTGGGCGGCCATTGCCGTGGTGGTGCTGGGAGGCGGAGGCTACGGCGTGATGGCGGCGCTGCGCCCGAATCACGACATTGATCCTTCCAAACTGGCGTCTGTGGAACGCGGCGATTTGGCGCGCGTGGTGGTGGCTACCGGAAAGATTCAGCCACTTTCCAAGGCGGAAATTAAATCGAAGGCCAGCGGTATCGTGAAGAAAATTTATGTGGATTATGGCGACCGCGTAAAGACCGGGCAGATTTTGGCGGAGCTGGATAAGGTGCAGCTCGAGGCGGCGGAGCGGGCCGCGAAAGCGAACCTGCAAGCTGCGGAGGCAGCGAAAAATTCCGCGGTGGCTTCACTGCAACGCAATAAGGTGGATGCCGAAGGACCGGATGTGCCGTTCTTGAAATTGAGCATGGAGCGCGCGGAGAAGGAGTTTAGCGAGGGCGTGATCTCGAAGTCCGTGGTAGAAGATGCGGAAAAAAATTATCAGCTGGGCGTGAATAAACAGTCCAGCGCGGAAGCGAATCTGGCGGTGTCGAAGGCGGAAATCGCCAAGGCCGAAGGCGTTTTGGCGCAGTCGAAAGCGGCGCTGGACAATGCCGAAGAGGATTTGCGCAATTCCACGATTGTTAGTCCGATCGACGGATTGGTTTTGTCGCGCGATGTGAACGTGGGCGACGCGGTCAGCTCCATTTTGATCTTGGGATCGCAGGCTACGCCGATCATGACGCTGGGCGATGTGAGCGAAGTGTACGTGCAGGGCAAAGTCGACGAAGCGGATATCGGCAAAGTGTATATGAACCAGCCGGCGCGCATCGTGGTGGAATCGTTCAAGGACAAGAAATTTACTGGCAAAGTGACCAAGATTTCGCCGCTTGGCAAGGAGAAAGACAACGTCACAACATTTGAGGTGCGTGTTTCCATCGCGAACTCTACCGGCGAATTGAAGGCCAGCATGAGCGCGAACGCGGAAATACTGCTCGAAGAAAAGAAAAATGTGTTGATGGTTCCTGAAGCGGCGCTGATTTACGACAAGGAACGCAAAGCATCCGTGGAGATGCCCGATCCCAAGGGTGACAACGGAAAGAAAAAACTTGCCGTCAAGCTGGGAATTTCCAACGGCGTGAAGACGGAAGTTCTGGAAGGCCTGAACGAAAAGCAGCAAGTCATCCTGCAGTAGATAGCAGCAAAAAAGGGCCACGTGCATGTCTTTTGAAGATCTGCTCAAAGATACCCTCGCCACGTTGTGGGCCCATAAGCGGCGCACGCTCTTGACCATGTTCGGAATCGCCTGGGGAATTATTTCCATCACGGTGATGGTGGCGGCGGGCGAAGGCCTGGGCAAAGGCATCCAGAAAAATCAGGAAACGTTCGGCAAAGACGTGATGGTGATTTTCTCCGGGCGCACCAGCATGCAGGCCGGCGGATTGCGTTCTGGTCGCGCGGTCCGCTGGATGGAAGACGACTATCTGCAGGTGGCGGCAGATTCGCCGGCTTGCAAATATGTAATGCCCGAGCTGGGAAACACGGTGCAGGCACACAGTTTGTTCAACAGCGGCAGCATCCAGACGGTAGGATCGCTTCCGCCGTTTACGGAGATTCGCAGCATAACGGTGGCCGAAGGGCGTTTCTACAACGACGAAGACAACGCCGAAGCGCGCAACGTGGCTTTTCTCGGCAGCGACACGAAGAAACAACTTTTCTCAGAGCGCGAAGCCGTCGGCGCGCAAGTGTGGTTGAACGAAAAAACGTACACCGTTATCGGCGTGATGAAAACCAAGGACCAGAACTCCAGCTACGACGGCACCGATACTCGCAAGATTTTTATTCCGTTTAATTCCATGAAGCGCGATTTTCCCGAACAAGCCGCCTTCGCCGGAACACAGCGTGGACCGCTTGCTCGCAGCGCCATGGAGCCTTGCCAGCCATCCGGACTGCGTGTTGCAAGTGCGCCGCTCGCTCGGCCGGCTGCACAATTTTGATCCGCGAGACAAAGAAGCCGCCGGCATCTGGGACACCGTCAAAGGCGCCGAAGCCAATCGCATGATCATTGTGGGCATGGAGGTGTTCATGGGCGCGGTGGGCATCGCCACCCTTTTTCTCGGCGGGCTCAGCGTGATGAACGTGATGCTGGTGTCCGTTCGCGAACGCACGCGTGAAATCGGCGTGCGCATGGCGTCTCGGCGCCACGCGCCAGTCCATCCTGCGGCAATTTTTCGCCGAAACCATCATCGTGGTGGCGCTCAGCGGTGGCACGGGCTTAATCATTTCCTACGGTTTCTGCGCGCTGGTCAATTTGCTGCCGATGCCGCCATTTTTTGCGGGCCTGCTGGCCAGTTGGAAACTCGGCGCGGTTTCCGTCGCGTTGCTGGGTGTGATTGCGGTGCTCTCCGCGCTATATCCGGCAAACCGCGCAGCGTCGGTAGATCCCATCGAAGCCCTGCGTTTTGAGGCGGGGGGCTGACGCGCATGTTTAAGGAAATTTTTCGCGAAGCGTGGGCTGCGTTGGGCCGCAACCCCCTGCGCAGTTTCTTGACCATGACGGGCATCGCTTGGGGCATCGTGGCGGTCACGCTGTTGCTCAGTTACGGCGCGGGATTTCGCAGCGTGTTGATGTACACCTTCGAAGTGTTTGGCAAGGGTGCGGTGGTCTGTTGGCCGGGCACTACCAGCGAACAGGCGGGAGGCGAGCGCGCCGGCAAAGCGGTGCACTTCGATCAAGACGATGCGGACTGGGTGAAAGCGCAGTCGCCGCTGGTAAAACGCGTCACGTTGGAATCCACGCGTTTCAAAGCCATCTCGCATGAAGAGCGCTTGGCAGACACCGCCATTCGCGGTGTTTTTCCAGAATACGGAGATATGCGCAACGAAATCCCCATCGAGGGCACGTGGATTTCCGCGGAAGATGTTGCCGAGCGGCGCCGCGTAGTGTTTCTGGGCGCGCGCCTGCGTAAGAAACTTTTCAGCGGTACACCGGCGGTGGGCGAGGCGGTGCGCATTGATGGCGTAAAGTTTATGGTCATCGGCGCGATGGACACAAAATTTTCCGACAGCAACTATTTCACGAGCGACGATGAGTCGGCGTTTATTCCGTACACCGCTGCTGGCGATTTGTGGGACACCAAGTACGCCAGCGTGATGCTGTTTGAGCCGGTCGCGCCAGGCTTCGAAAAACCGGCTATGAACCAGGTGCGCGCCGCAGTGGCCAGCCACCAGCGCTTTTCGCCGACGGACAAACGCGCCATCACCATGTTCGGCCGCGAAGAATTTAAGCCGATTTACGAAGGCATCACGCTGGGCATAGAGGCTCTGCTGTTTTTTGTGGGAGCCATGACGCTGGGTATTGGCGGCATCGGCGTGATGAATATCATGCTGGTGTCCGTCGATGAACGCGTGAAGGAAATTGGTTTGCGTCGCGCGCTGGGGGCGCGGAAAGCGCATATTCGCTGGCAATTCTTGCTGGAGGCGCTGGTCATGACTTTGGCGGCTGGAGCCGTCGGGATGCTTTTGAGTGTGGCAATCACGGCCATGGTCGGGACCATTCCATTCCTCGGGCCGGCCTATGAGGACGACACGGGAAAAGTGGACATTCATCTAACGCTCTCGCTCGTGACAATGTTGCTTTCTACGGGGATTCTGATTGTGGTCGGGGTGCTGAGCGGGTGGCTGCCGGCGATGCAGGCTGCGAAACTGGATCCGGTGGAAGCGCTGCGGTACGAATAAAAGTCAAAAGATTTAACGCAGAGGAAACAAAGTACACAGAGAACGCAGAGAAGAAACGCCGGCTTTTCACGGAGTTAGTTGCGTTTCGTTTTGCGCGGCTTGCTCTTGCGAAGCTTAGTTTCGCTTGTTTGGTCTTCCGCGCTTTGACTTTGCGCTTCAATTTGTGTGGGCGGATTTTGTTCGTGGCGGCGTAACCCGCGCGCTCAAACGCGCGCCACATATACCAGGTAGCCACGCTTCGATACGGCCGCCAGCGCTCGCCAAACTTCAGCAAGTCCGCGGGTCGCGGCATATGCTTCTTGCCGTAGGCGACAGACCAACCCTTTTTCACGCCCAAGTCGTGGATCGGTAAAACGTCCGGCCGACCCAACCGAAAAATCAAGAACATTTCCACGCTCCACGCGCCGATACCGCGCACGGAGATCAGCCGTTCGATTAGTTCTTCGTCGGACATTTCCATCGCTCGCTCGAGCGTGGGAACAATTCCTTCAATCGTTTTCTTGGCCAAATCCTTCATCGCCAGCGCTTTTGCGTTGGAAAGCCCCGCTTTGCGCAGAGCGGATTTGCGGATGCGCATCATTTCCTGTGGTGTCGGCAAATTTCCGTTAGAGCCCAGCGCTTTGACTCGCCCAAAGATCGTCGCCGCGGCTTTGCCGGAAATGGATTGGTGCGTGATGGATTCCATCAACGCTTCGTAGGGCGAACGCGCTTTGGCAATATCGATCTCAAACGCGACGGTCTCCGCGATCAACGACTTCAAGCGCTCATCGCGTTCGCCAAGGTGTCGCACAGCTTCGGCAAGATCAAATGGGAGCGTGTAAGGAGCGTCAGTCATAGGGAAGAGGAAAAAACCTGCATCGTATCGATAAATTTATATACCTGGCATGCGGCTATGCCGAGGATATACGTGTTTCGCCGCGCGTCGCAAACACTGCGTCACACTTCCTTGGACGGAGCAGCACAATTTCGTGGTGCGCATCAGCAATAACGGAAACATTTGCGCCGCGCTTCCGTCTATCACAGCAACGGAGGCTCCCACTTTGAAGAAACTGCTCGCTCTTTTTTTTGTTGTTCTTTCCCCCGTGTACGCGCAAGACGCCATGTTTCGCGGCAATCCCCAGCACACCGGCGTCTACGCCGATGCCGGCATTCCGCAATTCACGAAAGTCCAGTGGCAGTTCAAGACGCACGGCCAGGTGCTTTCGTCACCCGCGGTCAGCGGTGACCTGCTTTTTGTGGGCAGCAGCGATCATTTCCTGTACGCCCTCAACAAAAGCGATGGCACGCAGAAATGGAAATTCGAAACGCACGGGCGCATCACCTCCTCGCCTGCGGTTGCGAACGGTGTGGTGTACTTCGGCAGCTACGACAGCATTTTCTACGCCGTCGACGCTGCCACAGGCGCCTTGAAGTGGAAATTCAAAACTGAAGGTGAACGCCGTTTTGCCGCCAAACATTTGCATGGCGCCGAACCGGCCGGGGAAACCATGCCGGACCCGTTCGATCTCTACCTCTCATCACCGGTGGTGTGGAATGGAAAAGTTTATTTCGGCAGCGGCGACACCAACATTTACGCGCTGGATGCCGCCTCCGGCGAGTTGCGCTGGAAATTCAAAACTATGGACGTGGTCCACGCTTCACCGGCGATTGCCGACGGCGTGTTGCTGGTCGGCAGTTGGGACAGTTATTTCTATGCGCTCGATGCCGGCACCGGCGCGGAAAAGTGGCGCTTCAAAACTGGCGAAGACGCGGACATTCACAATCAAGTGGGCATTCAATCTTCCGCGGCGGTGGCCGATGGCGTCGCATATTTTGGCTGCCGCGATTCAAAGTTTTACGCGGTGGATGTGGCCACTGGAAAAGAGCGCTGGTTTTACCCGAACAAGGGCTCCTGGGTAATCTCGTCTCCAGCCGTGCGTGACGGCAAAGTATTCTTCGCCACTTCCGACTCTTCGATGTTTTACGAACTGGACGCCAAAACTGGCGTTCCAGTTTTTTCGTTGAATTTCAAAGGATGGCCGATGTTCTCCTCGCCCGCGCTAGCAGGCGATTCGATTCTGATCGGTTCGCATCAAGGGCAGCTAATCAGCATCGACGGCAAAACCCACAAAGTCACTTGGACCTTTCAGACGGACGGCTCCAAAAGCAATGGGGCGACATACACCAAAGCGGATGGCACGCCAAACTACGAACTAGCGTTCAGCGATTTCTTCTACGACGATATGGTTTACGGAACCCAGAGACTAATGACGGTAGGTGCAGTTCTCACTTCCCCGGTCATCGACAATCACGCCATCTACATTGGCAGCACCGACGGCAATGTCTATGCGTTGATCTAACCAAACTCTAATCGAGGAAGGGAAGCGGCCAGGTCCGGTATGCTAAACTTTTCAGCTTATGCAAACAGGAATTATTGGACTGCCGCAAGTAGGGAAGACTACGCTCTTTCGCATTTTGACCAAGGCCAACATTGAGGGCAAAAGCGGTCAGGCCACGCACGTAGGTGTCGCCAAAGTTCCCGAGCCGCGCCTGAAACAGCTGGCTACCCTGTACAATCCCAAAAAAATTACTTACGCCACGGTGCAATACGTCGATCTCGGCGGTATGCAGAAAGAACGCAATC
This sequence comes from uncultured Acidobacteriota bacterium, assembly GCA_963786485.1. Classification (GTDB taxonomy): domain Bacteria; phylum Acidobacteriota; class Terriglobia; order Acidiferrales; family UBA7541; genus Acidiferrum. Next base: position 92,942 of record CAWAZN010000020.1, on the reverse strand, counting down.
GCGATGCGCTGGCCTCGCTGCGCGATGTCGACACCATTGCCCACGTATTGCGCGTGTTCGACGATCCGAGTGTGCCGCATTCCGAGGGCAGCATTGATCCGGTGCGCGACGCTACCAACCTGGAGCTGGAACTGATTCTCGCGGATCACGATCAGGTTTCGCGACGTCTCGAACGCGTAGAAAAAGACCTGAAGAAAAAGTCCGAGCCCATCCTGCTCAGTGAAAAAGCCGTCCTGGAAAAATGTAAAGCGCACCTGGAAGCGGAAAAACCTCTGCGTGAATTGACGCTGACCGCGGAAGAGCGCAAGCCTATCGGCGGATTTCTGTTTCTCTCCCAGCGCCCGATGCTGTTCGTGCTAAATCTGGGAGACGATGAAGCCGCCGATCTCGACACCGCCATCGAACGCCACAAGCTAAGCGCGTTACAAGGCCGGCCCAACACGGCTGTCGTCGCCATCTGCGGCCGCCTCGAAGCCGAGCTCGCCGAGATGGAAGAAAAAGAAGCCGACGAAATGCTAGCTTCCTATGGATTGAAAGAGCCAGGCCTGAATCGCTTAATCCGCGCGACGTACGACCTAATGGGTCTGATTTCCTTTTTCACCGCAGGCGAGCCCGAAGTTCGCGCTTGGACCATTCACAAAGGTTCCACCGCCGTGAAAGCTGCCGGCGCCATTCACAGCGACATCGAAAAGGGTTTCATCCGCGCCGAAGTGGTTCGTTGGGACGATTTGCTGGCCGCAGGCAGCCTCGGCGCCGCCCGCGAAAAAGCCCAAGTCCGCCTCGAAGGCCGCGACTACATCGTGCAAGAAGGCGACGTAATCCTGTTCCGCCACAGCGGCTAGTCTTTGTAGGCGAGGTTTTGTAGGCGCCGGGCTTTAGCCCGGCCCCCCTGCAACATTTGGCTACTGCGTCAGAAATTTCGCTGTTTTGTTTTCGCGAACCGAATTATTCGGACCTCGATACTGCGGTGTATGGAGGCCGGGCTAAAGCCCGGCGCCTACAAAATCTTTTCCGGAAATTCACCGAGAAGCATGTGCTGATCGATCAGGAACTAGCCACGCGTACCGCACTCGCCGCAGGCCTCGGCCTGGTAGCCGCAGGCGGAAATTTGCTCGGTGGCTACTTCGTCGTCCACAAAAACTGGCCCCGCAAATATCTGCAATATTTTCTGGCGCTCGGCGCCGGCTACATGCTCGGCGTCGCGCTCGTCGACATCATCCCCGAATCGGTACACCTGGCCGGCGAAGGCGCTCTTCTCTACGTCCTGATCGGCTATTTCCTCGTCCACCTCTTCGAACACACCATCGCGCCGCACTTCCACTTCGGCGACGAAGAAGAATGCCAGGAAGGCGGCGAGCACCACCATCACCCGCGAGCAAACACCACGGTTTTACTAGGTTTGGCGATCCACACGTTTTTCGACGGCGTAGCCATCGCCGCCGGTTTTCTAGTTTCTACGTGGCTAGGCGCAGCGATCTTCGTCGCGGTATTCCTCCATAAACTGCCCGAAGGCTTCACGGTCGCCTCCATAGTCCTAGCGAGTGGCAAAGACCGTCGCTCCGCCATCTGGGCCGCAGGTCTCCTCGGAGTGCTCCACCCTCCTAGGCGTCCTCCTCACCAGCGCCCTCCAAAGCCAGCTAAAATACGCCCTGCCCCTGTCGGGCGGCGTAACCCTATACGTGGCCGCGACCGACCTCCTGCCCGAGGTAAACCGCGAACCCAACTGGCGCTTGGCCTTACTGGTCTTCGCCGGAGTCCTCAGCCTGTTGATAATGCGGCACTTCGCCCGAATCTAGCCCTCCAAAAGCGTCGCCGAAACCCTCCACCACTCGCAACTTTCACATTCCGTTGGTGTTCGATACGATGTGGTAGCTATGGCCAGGTCGGACGTCCAACTGATGCTGGACGTGAAGTCCGGCGACGAACAGTCGTTCGAGCTTCTCCTGCATCGTTACCGCAGTCCGCTCGTGAACTTTCTGTACCGCATGGTGCGGAATCGCGAGCAGGCAGAGGATCTCGCGCAGGAAGTTTTTCTGCGTGTGTACCGCGCGCGTGCCGACTACGTGCCCAGCGCCAAGTTCACCACGTGGTTGTTTCGCATTGCCACCAATTTGGCGTTGAACAATGTTCGCGACACGCGCCACCAGCGTTCGGAAATTTCCCTGGACGCGCCGCTCACGCCCGATTCGGAAGACGGCGACGATCGGCCGCTGGATGTCGCGGACCCGCATCCGGACATCGAGCAGCATCTCGTCGAACAAGCGCGCGCCAGGATGATCCGCCGCGCCATAGAAAAGCTGCCTGAAAAGCAGCGCGCCGCAGTCCTCTTGCACAAGTATCAGGAATTGGACTACAGCGAGATTTCGAAAATTTTGGAATGTTCGGAGAGCGCACTGAAGTCTTTGCTCTTCCGTGCATATGAAGCGCTAAGAGTGGAACTAGCCCCACTGGTAGCGCAGCACGCCAAGCAATAATTTGCGCGTCGTGCTAGGTATTAAGCCCAGAGCTGGAAAGGGAAGGTCGTCATGAGTTGTGGACGAATGGAAAACAAAATTCTGAGTTACGTAGACGGGCGCTTGAAAGAGAGCGAACGCCTGGAAATGGATAAGCATATTGCCGGCTGCCCTGCGTGCGAACTGCGCGTTACGGAATTTCGCGCGGTCTCCAGCTTGCTGGATGAGCTGCCGGTTATTGCCCCCTCACCTGCATTTGACGTACGCGTGCGCGCTCGCGTTGCAGCCGAGCCCGTAAAACAAGCGTGGTGGGCGTGGATGGCTCCGTCGCCGCGCGTGGCCATGGCTGGAGCGTTACTCGCCGGCTGCATGATTTGGGTCGGTTTGCGTCCGGCCGGATTCACTGCGGTAACCCCCGCGACGGAAGCGGAGATCAATCAAAATATGCCGGTGCTGGAAGATTACGACGTGCTCAGCAATTTCGAGCCGTTGGCCGATTTGCCGCAACCTGTAGCCGATGATGGTTCACAGCAACAGCAGGATGATGCGGGTCAGAGTCAGTCGAATCAGCAAATGTAAGGTGGCATGAGCAGAAAATTCCAATTCGCCGGATGTGTGCTTGCGCTGCTGCTGGGCGCAGGCCTCGGAATTCCTGCGGCGAGCGCGCAGCACGTGCGCACCGGAGGCGGAGCGCCTCCGAGACCCGCCAATTCCGCACCGCACGCCGCACCGCGCCCAAACGGCGGGCCGCATCCCGGCCAAGGACCGAATCGCCAAGGGCCGAACCAAGGGCAGCGTGGCTCGCAAAATCAGTCGCAGCGTCAGCAGCAGCAGCAACAGCAACGGCAGGATCGCCAGCAGCAGCAACAATTCCGGCAACAGACGCCGCGCGGCACGCAAAATGGAAACGCATCGCGTAACACCGCTCCAGACTGGAACCGCCCCGGTGGCGGCGCCGTGCACGCGGATCGTCCGCCATCCGCGAATGTTCCTCCACCCCGCTACAACAATTTATCGCCGCAGGATAAACAGCGCGTCTTTAACAACTATCGCGCGCTGCAGAAGGAAACTCCCGCGCAGCGTCAGGAATTACAAAATCGCGTCGGTGTTTGGAACTCTCTGTCCAAACAGCAGCGGGACCACATCCGCAACGACGTGTACCCCAAGTGGAAGCAGATGCCGCCGGACCGCAGACGGGCCATTGAAAATCGCTTGGGCGTCTTGAAAAATATGCCGGAGTCCGCGCGCAATCAGCACTTGAACGACCCGAACTTTACGCGCGGCATGAGTGAAGAAGATAAATCCACGCTGCGTGACCTGAGCCACCTGCACGTCGGCGGCGAACCAGACCGGCCAGACCGCCCGAACCAGTAGCCCTGAATACAAAAAGAGCCACGCAACGAACCGTGGCCCTTTCATAACTTCGGCAGAGTTTTTCTCAAAACCTTAACTGAAAGCCGTGTTTTCTGTTACAGCGTCGAATACACCAGCGTGGTCATAAAATCGCCGGTGATTATCCCCTTGGCCCATGTCGCATCCAGATCCGCCGTTGGTTTTGCCGCGACGGTTTCCTGCAGCGTCTTCCCGCTCGTCTTCAATTTCTGTACGCGATCGCGCACCGTCACCATCATGTCGTGAGACTTGCCGAGCCCTACTTTATCGCCCACCGATCCGTGGCCCGGCACGATCTTCGTGTCCGCATCCGCCAATGCGATGCCTTGCGCTGCGCCCGCAATCATCCCGTTGATATTGCCACCGGTGCTGGGGTCGAAAAATGGATAGCTCCCGGAAAACCACACGTCGCCCATGTGCAGCACGTTGCCTTTTTCATAGCGCACGTAAATATCGCTGTCCGTATGCGCCGCCGGAAAATGCGCCAGCGTCAGCTCTTCGCCATCGAAATAAAGTTTTGTTCCGTCCGTAAAGGTTTGCTGCGGCCACGCGTCGGCCGGCGCCGCGTCAAAATGTAAACCGACTGCGGCCATGTCTTGCGGCGTGGATAAGCGCCTGCGAGTATTTTCGTGGGCAAGAATTACGGCCCCGGCCTGATGCATGGCCTCGTTGCCGTCTGTGTGATCGAAATGCCAGTGCGTGTTGATCAACATCTTCAACGGCGATCCGCCTATACCGTCCATGGCGCTATTAATTTTTGGCGCCACGTTAGAAAAGCTGGAGTCCACCAAAATTTTTCCATCCGCACCGTTGAGCACCACCATGTTTCCGCCCGGGCCGGAAAGCAGATAGATATTTTCCCGAAGCTTCGACGTGACCAGCGGTGTGGTCCCCGCCTGCGCCCTCATCTGCGCGATGCGCTCCGCGGACGTGCTCGGCTGCTGCAACTCACCCGCTCGTGCCCGCGTTCCCGCCAGCAAACTGGCAGGGAAGAGTCCCGCGAGTACGCCCGCTCCCGCCAGTCCAGCCCCGGCTCGCAACATTTCACGACGCGTGGTTTGCTTCGAAAAAAATGTCGTCTCCACAAAATCCTCTCTTTCAATGTTCACAATCGACCCGAAACACTCTAGCACGTCGTAACTAACGCGCGATGGCGCAACGTATAGATGCGAGCAGATCGTATTCGGGCGCATCCCCCATAAATCCTGAGTGCGAACAGTCACGTCGCCTAACGCCATGGATTCCTTATTTCTCTTACTGGATATCCAAAACCACCAGAGTTATGTCGTCTTCCTGCATCCCAGCTGTGCCATGCCCGGAAAAGTTCGCCACATCCGCCAGCAATGCATCCGCAAACTCGTCGGCTGACAGTTCGCGGTGATTTTTCAAAAATTCTTCGCATCGCACTTTGCCATACTCTTGCTGCGCTCCGTTATGGGCCTCAAACACTCCGTCCGTATACACTAAGCACCGTTCGCCTGATCCACAATGAACGTCCAGCGACGTATACTCCGCTTCTGGAAACATGCCCAGCATCATGCCGTTTTCTTCAATCTGCCGTACCGTGCCGGAATTTCGCGAGCTCAGCAACATGGGTGGATGCCCCGCGGCGGAGTAACGCAGCAAACGTTGCTCTAAATCCACGAACAGATAGGCGGCGGTCACGAAGTGTTCCTCGAATTTTCCGCATAGTGCGCGATTCAAACCGCTCAACACTTGCGCCGAATCGTGCGCATGCGCGGCTTGCGCCGCAAACGCCACTTTCAGCATGGAAGCGATCAACGCCGCCGGAATTCCGTGACCAGTTACGTCTGCCACCAGGATGCCCACGCGTCTGCGCGTCCACCTGAATAAAATCGTAGAAATCTCCAGCCACCGCGCTCATCGGCGCGTACCGCGCCGCGATCTTCAGTCCCGCAAGAGCCGGCACGCTTTGCGGCAGCGTGGACTTCTGAATCTGCCGAGCGATTTCCAGTTCCTTGTTAATCGCGCTCAACTCTTCTTCGTTGGCAAACGTGCGATGCGCCGCCACATATCCCAAACACCCCACAAAAATCAGAAACCCGACAAACTCCACGTTGCGTCTTTCCCAGCCGCTCGCAGGCTGACCGTGTTTTGATACAAAACAAAAACTCCCCACGTGCTGAACCCGGCCATTAACACCACCAGTTCCCTCGATAGTCGTTGTGCCGAAGGCAGCGCAATCCACTCGCGCAACATAAACGGAAGCGGGAACAACACTGCGAATACGCACGGTAATGCTGTTCACCGCCGTCAATTGTCCCGTAATTCATTCCGCATGCGGCCCCTACGATTCCGAAAACAGCAAAAGCCACCTGCCCATACAGCAACCAGCGAACCAACGTTTTCAAACGCGGAACAACCAACTGGTAGAGAAACAATCCCAGCGGAATAACGATCGTGCAGGTAATCACCCAATTGAGGTAAAACCAGAATTTCCGCGGCAGGTCGAACAACGCCGGAAAGCTCGACAAGGGAGTTAGGAGCCGAAACCCGTACAGAAAACAAAACAACCCAAAATAGACTCAGCGTCGTATCGCTAGTTCGTCGCCGAAATAAAAACACCGCCAACGTCGCGAAAGCCACCGTAAGCAACGCCACCGCCGCTGCGGTATTCGCAAAATCCCACCGCATCTGCAACTTCGACACTTCCGCAATCTGCAGCCAAACCATCCAATTCGTTGCAACAGTCTCTAGCATTAAGCGAGCACCGATTTTGCGACCCTGAGTCTACCACTCGATTCGCTTAAGGCCTGGGACTGCGTCGAAGTGCCGATCACGGCTCAAGAGTGGCACTCCCCGTTCTCGACACAACGCGGCGATCCACAAATCATTCGTCGGTATCGGTGTTCCAGATCTTTTCAGGTCAAGGCGAACCGCCGCGTAGTGGTGGGTCGTGGCGTTAGTGATTTCAAGTAGAATGCAATCCTGGATTAGACCGTCCAGAGACTTGCGATATTCCTCAGCGTGTCTAGATTGGTTTATTCCGTATCGAAATTCGCCGATAACTACGACTGGCAACGCCAATTGTCGAGTATTCGTGAGAACTCCAATTATGTCTTCATTTCCGTCTTCAGTTGCGGAGAGGGCGTTCGTGTCTAGCGCCAGGCAAGGAATCAACACGGGAACTCTTATTTCCACATTTCCGGCTCGACCTGTCCAAACTCTTCGTCAATAATCTTGTTAATCCGCGCCGTCTCTTTACGCAGGTGCTTTAATTTGCCGATGTGCTTCATCCACGGCTGTTGCCCGCGCACGACGGGCGCTTTCAACTTATCCTCCACCGCTTCGGTGACGAATTGCCGCAAGGGAATGCCTCGTTCCGCCGCCTTCGATTTTGCGCGACGGAAAACAGCATCGGGGATTTCCAACGTGGTCTTCATATTTACATGCTCCCATATTTATGGGAAAGCGGTCAACCTACCCCCTGTTTTGGGGTTAACATTAAGGATGGGTCCGGTGAGTTTACGACGAAAGACTAGCTAGCCCCTATTCCTCTAGCGCCGTGACGTATCATTATCCGTGACATCGAACGACAGAGGATCTCCCCAGCCGTGACCACGCGCTTTCGCGCAATGCAGCATCGCAATTTCCAGCTTTTTATCGGCGGCCAGTTGGTCTCCTTGATTGGCACGTGGATGCAGACCACCGCGCAGTTGTGGCTGGTCTATCGGCTTACGAATTCAGCCGCCGTCCTCGGGCTTTTCGGTTTCGCCAGCCAGATTCCCATGTTGTTATTGGCCAGCGTGGGTGGCGCCGTGGGCGATCGTTATAACCGCTTGAACGGAGTGATCGCCACGCAGACTTGTTCGATGATTTTGGCCTTCGTGTTGGCGGCCCTGCAGTTGACCCATCGCCTGCACGAGTGGCAAATCATTCTGATCGCGTTCCTCGTCGGTATCGTAAACGCCTTTGATGTCCCCATCCGGCAATCACTGTTCGTTCACATGGTGGGCAAAGAAGATTTGCCCAATGCCATTGCGCTGAACTCCTCGATATTTAATGGCGCGCGCGTCATCGGACCGCCCATCGCGGGTTTTGCAATTGTGTGGATCGGCGAAGGCTGGTGCTTTTTTCTGAACGGCAGTCAGCTTCCTGGCGGTGATCGGCGCACTGCTGGCTATGCGCGTAACTCACACTCCGCCGGAACGCCGCAAAGAATCCACCTGGCAAAATTTCATTCAAGGCTTTCGCTTTTCGATGGCCGACCTGCCCATTCGCTCGGTGCTTCTGCTGCTCAGCGTGCTCAGCCTTTTCGGTCTGCAATATTCTGTCTTCTTGCCGATTTTTGCGGACAGTGTTTTGCACGGCGGCGCCAAAGGCATGAGCTACCTGATGAGTTCCGCAGGAGTCGGCGCGGTGATCGGTGCGCTCTATTTTGCCGGCCGTACCAGCTACACCGGTTTGGCGCGCTGGATTGGTGGAACTTCGCTGGTCTGCGCCGTCGGACTGATTATTTTTTCTCAATCCAAATTCTTCGTCTTGTCTTTGGCAACGATTTTCTTTGTCGGTTTCGCCGCCACGGTGCAGATGGCCGCCACCAACACGATCGTGCAAAATCGCGTTCCCGATGAACTGCGCGGGCGCGTCATGGCCGTGTACGCCACCATGTTCATGGGCGTGCAACCAATCGGCAGCCTAATCGCCGGCGGAGTAGCCAAACGCGTCGGCGCCCCAGACACCCTAACTATTTTCGGCCTGATCATGCTCGCCGCCGCCCTTTTCTTCCTGTTCCGCGTGGTCCTGAAACTCCGCCAAACCCCAACACAGTCCACCGTCCCCACAGGCTAGGATCTGTACAGGCATTCCTGCCTGTGCGCTTTTCGCGCAATGATTCATATTGCTACTGCTCGGCAAAGCCTGTAGGCGCCGGACTTTAGTTCACCTTGAGGCACGAAGGGTCCGGCCCCGTTCAGATACGAGCGCCCCGTGTATGGTCACGACGGATTGGGTCGGTACACCCATGTAATATTTTCTTCGACCACCGGTAGCGCCACCTCATTCACACCCGCCAAGAACCGCATCCACTCTGTCGCGCATTGGCGACAACGTACAAACCGGATCCGTCGCCGCAGCATCCCCCGTCAGCAACAGGGCCTGACATCTACACCCGCCAAAATCCACTCCGCGCCGTTCACAGGTTTTGCAAGGCTCCTGCATCCACTCTTCCCCGCGGAATTTTTGAAACGCCTCTGAAGAATTCCAAATTTCTGCCAAGCTGCGATCTTTCACGTTTTCAAAACGCAACTCCGGTATCACGTGCGCCGCATGGCAGGGCAGCGCATCGCCACTCGGCGTGATGAGCATCAGCTTGCGCCCCCAGCCGCCCATGCAAGCCTTCGGATATTTCGCGTAATAATCCGGCACCACGTATTCGATCCGTATTTTTCCCCGCAAACGTTCCTGCGCGGCCTTCAGCATCACTAACGAATCGTCAAGTTGTTTACGTGTGGGCAAGAGCGCGCCGCGATTTGCAAATGCCCACCCGTAATACTGCACGTTGGCAAACTCCACCCGCGTGGCGCTCGAAGACTCCGCGATCGCCAGCATTTCTTCCAGCTGATGAATATTGCGGCGATGAATCACGAAATTCAGCGTAAGTGCCAGACGCCGCGTCTTCAGCCACTCGAGAACGCGCAATTTCTGCGCATGTGTTTTGCTACCGGATATTTCTTCTGCGATGTCCGTAGTGGCGCCCTGAAAACTCAGCTGCAAATGGTCGAGACCTGACTCGATCAACAAGTCGAGCCTTGCTTCGTCCATCGGCAATCCGGAAGTGATCAGGTTGACATACAAACCTGCGGATCGCGCGGCGCGGATCAATTCCAAAATATCCGTGCGAGCCAGCGGTTCTCCGCCGGTGAAATCGATCTGCAAAACTCCCATGGCTGCGGCGTCTTTGAAAACGCGAGACCAGTCCGCAGTGGAAAGTTCGCCGGCTCGCGCTTCCAGTTCCTGCGGATTGCTGCAGTAAACACAGTGCAGCGGACAGCGGTGCGTCAGTTCGGCGATAAGCGCTAGCGGATTGGCCGTGGAGGACATTCTCTCTGGCGTGGTGGTTCGGCTTTTAAGGTGGCACAGACTTTTACTCTGTGCGCGGTGTAAGCTGCAGCAAAAAGTTCGCCGAAGGAACGATATTGCGACATCCGGTGCTTACGTGCGGCCTACATCGCGCACAGGCAAGAATGCCTGTGCTACTGAAAATCCAACGCCCGCTGATCGTGTAGCAGCTGCAGATACCCCAAAATATCCTGCTGAACTTTTTCAGGAGCAGCCTTGCTGTAAATTTTCTGCAGTTCGCTGACAATCTGCTCCACAGTGCGCTGACCGTCGCAGCGCTGAATAATTTCCAAGCTGGGGCCTTGCAGACGCAGCGCCCGCTCGGGCATCAAAAGCGTGCGCGGTTCCTTGCCATCGTCGTTCAGCCGGCAACCGGGCGCCAGTCGCGGCTTGCTTTGCAAATCAACCGTCATGAACAGGTCACCGCCATCACAAATCGCTGGGCTGAAACGCGCCCGGCGGCGGCCAGCCGGGATTTACGTACGCATAATACAGTGCGTCCAGCTGCGCCCAAAGAATATCGCATTTGGCACGCAACGCATCGTGCGCCGCATCCTGTTCTTCGCGCGTTCGCGCGTGTTTCACCACCCAGTTCAGAGCGAACTCCGAATCCTCCGGCGCTTGCGTCAATCGGCCGCTGAAATATTCCAAGCCGCCAGAAAGCCACGGATAATGCTGCAGCAAACGATCCACGCGCAAAGAAATCAAATCTCTTGAAAAAAGCTCCGTAAGCGAAGAAGCCACCGCTTCCAAATGTGTCCGCGTGGATACAAAACGCACGTACGCTTCCACCGCAAAGCGCGTGGCAGGCAGAATGCCTTCGCCACGCACCGCCTGCATGCGCGGCAGCCCGGTGGCTTCCACCAGCTTGAGCCATTTTTCGATCCCGCCAGGTTTTATGCCGTCGCCATCGTGATCGATCAGCCGCTTGCGCCAAGCCATGCGAAAAGATGGGTCATCACTGCGCGCCAAAATAGCCGCATCCTTCATCGGTATATGGGATTGATAGTAGTAGCGATTCAGTGCCCACACCTGCAGTTGCCCGTGCGTCAGCTTTCCCTCGTGCATCAACAAGTGGAAACGATGCTGGTGGTGATAGCGCTCTTTGCCAATGGCGTGAAAGCCGGCAATAAATTCCGGCTCCGGCATCAGATGTTTTTCGAGCGCGCTGGTCACAGAGTGATCTCCATGCCATCGTAGGCGATTTCAAAGCCGGCATCCAGCACGGCGCGATGCGGTGCGCTGTCTTCGTCAAGGATGGGATTGGTGTTGTTGATGTGGATCAGAATTTTCCGGACTTTGGAATGTTTCGGGAATTGATCGAGCAAGCCGCCAGGCCCGGAAAGCGGGAGGTGGCCGATTTCGCGCGCGGTTTTTTTGCTGCGTCCGGTGAGCAGCAATTCGTTGTCGCTCCAAAACGTCCCGTCGACTAAAACCAGATCGCTGCTGGCCGCCCAGTCTTTCCAGCCAGTGTTGGTGTTGGGAAGCGTGGGCGCGATGAAAGCGCGCTTGCCGCAGTAATCAAACACAAATCCCATCACCGCTTCGTCTGGCGGCAGGAAAGCGCGAAGTTTTCCAACGTAGTCGGGATATTCTCCGCCGAGCGAAATCGCACGAGAAAAAAGCAACGGTGGCCCTTCCGGATTGTGTTGCTTCGGAATATCGCTGGCGGCCGCTGCTTGCAGTGTGACCCACTCTACCGGAGGCGCGGCGCGGCCGAGGACGCGAAAAATGGAATTTTCGTCAGACATGATGCGGCGCACTGCCGGTGTACACAGAATGCGAAAGCCCTGAAACTCGCGCAGGTGCAAAAGACCCATCAGGCAGTCCACGTCAGCGCTGGGAAGATAAATGTCGCGAATCGGCGTGGAGCTGTTGCCATCGGCGAACGGGCGAAGCTCTTTGGTGGCGACAATTTGCGAGCGAAGATCCGGGGAGGCGTTGATCAGCGCCCAGTAGACGCGATTGGCGTAGTCGGGATTGGCGTCGATCGCGATTTGCGTTTGCGTGCGCGGACGCGCGTGCAGCGTGCCTTGGCGGACGCCCTTGCAGTTGTGGCAGGCACAATTCCATTGCGGAAAGCCGCCGCCGGCTGCGGAGCCTAAAATTTTAATGCGCATGAAGTTTTCAGCTGAACACACAAATACCGGAGTTAGTTTACGTGTTTTGGTGCCTACTCAACAGGTCAGTGGGGTACCTGTTTTGCGTCCCGCTAGCCAGACAGTGGCGGACGTCTTACTTACAGTTCGGCGTTGGCGTACGAGCTGATTTCGCAGCTTAGATCGATCTCTTCGTGCGTCGGTGTGGTCCATTCCATGGGATCGGCTCCTGGGGTCCTGACAACGGGCTGAGAATAACATGTGCGAGCGGTTGGCGGGAAGGATGAAATGTGGGGATCCACCCCGGGGGGATTTTTTGTAAGTGCGCATTCTAAAGGGGTTAAAAACCGATTTTTCGTAAGTGAGCATTATAAAGGAGTTAGCTCGTTGAGTGCAGCTTTTTCCTTCTTAACCCCTCATTCTAAATGCTATAGCTGGAGGACAGTTTTGCCGCGTTTATGCGGGCCCCGGTCAAGTGGTGAGAGGCCTCGGGCCCTGACCAGTGTCGGTTTGTTGCCAGCCAATCTTGGCTGTGGTCCCCGAATGGCCTAGCCCAAAATCAAAACCACACAGCCAGGATTGGCTGTGCCACAAAATCGGACTACACCATAGTTGATGGATTGGGCAGAGGTACCTTTGTGGGCGGGACATGGCAAGCTTGGCGACGGTAGCATCGCGGTAGGTCCTTGCTGCTGCAAAAGGGAAAAAACGATGCGAGCCGAACGACGACGCGAACCGCGATACCCATTTAATGCCATGGCGGAGATTGTGGACGAGCGGGAAAATGCGCGGACTTCTTCGCGCATCAGCGATTTGAGCCTGCATGGTTGTTACGTGGAGATGAACGATCCCTTTCCGATAGGAACGAGCGTGATGATTGAGATTTCTACAGACACGGATTCTGTGGAAACGCACGCGACTGTGGCATTTTTTGAACCTAAGCAGGGAATGGGATTGATGTTCCGAGATATGCCAGACTATTACGCCAAAGTGCTTAAGAAATGGCTGGCGCAGGCCAAGAGTAAAATCGCGAACTAACATCGAGCTCCGGCCCCAATTATGCCGGGACGGCTTCGACGATGGAATCGACCGCGGCGGTAGGAATGATGCGGGTCAAGGACCAGCCGGCGGCAGCCAGTAATGTAGCGAATTGCTTTTCGGTGCGCTCTTGGCCACCAGGAAAAATCAGCATCTGTAAGTCGAGAAATTTGCTCGGCGAGAAATCGTTGCCGGGCTGAATCACGCAATCCACTACGAGAAGTTTTCCGCCGGCATTTACACCCGCGCGGCACGCCCTCAGGATCTTGATGCACAACTCGTCCGACCAATCGTGAATGATGTGTTTCATGATATAGGCGTCCGCGCCCGCGGGAACTTCCGAGAACATATCGCCAGACGTAAAGGTGCAGCGATCAAGGAAGGGCCTGAGCGGGCCGTTCTTGGCACCCTCGAGAACGTGCGGCATCTCGTACAAAGTGCCGTGCAACTGCGGAACTTTCTGCAGGATGGTGGCGAGCAGTAGGCCGTGTCCCCCGGCAATGTCGACGATGGAGCGCAGGCCTGAAAAGTCGTAAGCCGCAGCTACCGCAGGACTATCCAGCATCGATAGATCCGTCATTGCGCCGTTGAAGATCTCTGCTTCCTGCGGGCGTTGCCGCAGGAATTCGAAAACCTGTTGGCCGTAAACCTTCTCGATAGCCTGTTTGCCGGTACGAACACAATATTCGAGGTGTGACCAGCCGATACCGTGCCAGTCCCGACCGGACATGATGGCAAAGGCTCGCAGGCTCGGTTTGGCATCGCTGCGCAGCACAGCAGATTGTGGAGTTTGGGAGAACATTCCCTCGGGACCTTCTGACAGGACACCCACACAAGCTGTGGCACGCATGAGGCGGTAGAGGGCCCGCGGATCGGCACCAACCTCTTTGGCTAGCTCTTCGGAGGATCGAGCGGCGCCGTTCAGCAGGTCGGGAATGCCGAGTTGCGCCAGACAGGCCACTGCGCCCGCTACGTGGGCGCCGTTCATGATTTGGAGGATGCCTACGTGGGCTGGCTGAGCTTGGCGCGGTTCGGTCATTTTTTCTCTCTCGGGTAAGCCGGCGAATGTTGGTGGGAGTATATCGCGAAGCAGCGTCAGTCTGGGCACCGTTCGATCTGGGCTGTCGGATTACGGAGGCCGGGCTGAAGCCCTGGCGTCTACATAAGCCAGCGGGCCTTGGTCACGACGAGATCGTTCCGAAATTTGGAGGGAACTGTGGAAATAAATGGGGTACTGCCGATTGTGGTCCGCGAAAAATCCGAACACAACTGGCGGTAGGCAAATCCCAGGAATTGTAGGTTATCTAGCTTTTGCAATTATTTTTGAAAAAAAAGAATTTTGCTATTGACATGGTGTGAGTTCAGCATATTATGTGGTCCAAAGTGGAGTTGGGTGGAAGGTAGTAGGAAGTGGTAGAGAGTGGTAGAAGGCAGTAGGGCAGAGCGGTTTCGGGCAAAGAAATCGCGGTTTTTGCTGGAAATTGGGCTTCACCGGGCCATATTGGGCTTCAAATCTGGGATTTACAAGGGTCTTCTCGGACTTTTCCTGGGAGTTTTATGCGCGGAGCGCTAGCTTAACCGCTTATGGCGATAGCGACCATCGATTACCAGTCGAGCAGGGTAAGGGTTCATGAAGCTTCGGGGAAACTGTCCAGCAAAAGTCGACGAAAAGGGGAGATTAAAGGTCCCCGCGATTTTCCTCGAGGATTTGACGGAATTTGGGAACCAGTTCTATATCACCAGCCCGACCGGCGAATCGGCGCGCATTTATCCACTGAAAGTATGGGCGGAGATCGAGGACAAGCTGGCCAAGGTGTCCAGCCAGAACGCCGCCAAGCGGAAATTTTTGAAGCGTACCAGCTACTTTGGACAGACGGTGGAAATCGACGCGCAGGGACGGCTGTTGATTCCGGCAGTGTTGCGGGAAGAGGCGCAGACCAAGTCCGATGTAGACGTTTTGGGCGCGTTGGATTATCTGGAAGTGATGAATCACACGCGAGTGCTGGACGAACTGAAGAACGAGCCGTTCACCAGCGACGATGCCAAGGCTTTGGAAGATTTGGGAATTTAAGTGATGAGTGAGTTTTGAGTGCTCCGCATACGCCGGTTTTGCTGGACGAGGTGTTGGAATGGCTGCAAATAAGGCCCGAAGGAAATTACGTAGACGCCACGCTGGGAGCCGGGGGCCACTCGGAGGCGATAGCGCGAAGGTTGACGTCCGGAAGGTTGATCAGCCTGGACCGGGACGCACAGGCGCTGGAGTTGGCGAAGGCGCGATTGGCGGCGAGCTTAGGCACGGAGCAGCTGGGCAGGGTGACGCTGGTGCACGCGGCGTTCTCGAAGATTGCGGAGGTCGTGCACGAGTTGGGGATTCCGACGGTGGACGGGGTCTTGGCCGATCTGGGAGTTTCGAGCATGCAGCTTGATCGCGGGGAACGGGGATTTTCGTTCCGCGAAGCGGCCGCTCTAGATATGAGGATGGACACCGTCAACGATGAATTGACGGCTGACGAAATTGTGAATCAGTGGTCGGAGAATGAGATCGCCGACCTGCTCTATCGCGAAGCCGATGAGCATGATTCCAGAAGAATCGCCAAGATGATTGTGCGCGCGAGACCGATACGCGACACCGCACACTTGGCAACGATTGTGGCAGGGGCCCGAAAGCAATGGGGAAGGCAGAGACTGCATCCCGCAACAAAAACGTTTCTGGCGCTGCGGATCGCGGTGAATCGAGAGATGGAGGAACTCGGGCAGTTTCTTTCTCGGACCCCTACCACAATTGTTCCCGGAGGACGGGTGGTCGTTTTGACGTACCACTCGAGAGAAGACCGCATTGTGAAGCAGGCGTTTCAGGCGAGCGAGCGGGAAGGCGTCTTGAAAGTTTTGACGCGGCATGTGGTTGTGCCGGGTGAGCGCGAGTTGTTTGAGAATCCCCGGTCGCGCAGCGCGAAGCTGCGTTGTGCAGAGAGAGTAGCGGCGTAAAGCAAGAGACGGTCATCCCGAGCCGAGCGAGGGATCTGCTTCTTGGTACCGCGCCAAGGGCGCGACCGAAGCGCGTAAGTTTCGTAGTTGGTGAATGGAAAGAACTGGGTACGTTATGACGCGTCGGAACTTGAAGAAGAAAAAAGTGACGGCTGCCGAAGTGCACACCGTGAAGCGGATTGATAATTCGCGGCTGGTGCGCAACGTGGCGCCGATGAAGATGCGCAATCTGTATCGCACGGTGGCGTTGGGCGCGGTGGTAGCGGCGTTTTTGACGCTGTATGTCTACCAACACTTTCGCTGCATCGATTTGAGTTTTCAGTTGGAAGGGCTCAAGACGCAGCAGGCGGATGCCGCGGCGCTGAATTCTCAGCTGAATCTGCAAATCGCCGGTTTGTCTGACCCTCGGCGCATCGATGAGATTGCGCGTAAGCAATTGGGCTTGACGGAAATCCAGCCCGCGCAGGTGCAGGAATACGAGCCGGTGCCGGGCGCGGAAGTCGCCTCGGTACGCTACACACGGACCACCCGGCCGTAGTTTTTCGTGACCTCGCCGTCCCCGGCGAGATGAATTTTTCAGCAGCACATCTTTTTCAGCAAGGCATCAAGGGCGGCTTTGCGGATTTCAAGACATGCTGCGGAAAATCACCAAAACCAATTCCTCAGGGGCTGAAGCCTTGGCAGTCGAGCGGTCACATCGAGCTTAGCTCCGACCCCACCGGCTGAAAACTTCCTCCTCTGAATAACACAACTCTGATTCGCGGAAATCGAGAAACACCATGCGCCAGATTCGGACGAACGCCGCTGAGGGGAGCCGCCTAAACAAGCGAACTTCGTTTGCGAGTTCGATTGGCTCTTCGATGGGCTCCCCGGCGAACCGCCTGCTGATTGTGGCGGCATTGGCCCTGCTGTGGATGTCGGCTATCTGTGGACGCTTGGCATACCTGCAACTGGTGCGGCACAGCGACTACATGGCGCGCGCGCTTCGTCAACAACAGCGCACCATCGAAATCTCCCCGAAACGCGGCGTGATCTACGACCGCAACATGAATCCCCTGGCGATGAGCATTCAGGTGGACTCCGCCTTCGCGGTGCCGAATGAAATTGTCGATGTGGGACTGGCTTCGCGGCTGCTTGGAGGAGTGTTGAATGTGCCGCGAGACGTGATGACCGCGCGGCTCGGATCTTCCGGCACGTTCGTATGGATTCAACGAAAACTCGCCGCGGAGCAAGCGGAAGCCATCTCCGCGTTGAACCTCAAAGGCATTTATCTGGAGAAGGAGAATCAGCGCTTCTATCCGAACCGCGATATGGCCGCGCACGTTTTGGGATTTGTCGATCCCGATGAAAAGGGGCTCGGCGGAATCGAGTCCGAACTGGACGCGCAGATTCGCGGCAAGAGCGAAAAAGTAATTGTAATGGCCGACGCTCGCCAGAAGAAGTTCGATGGTGGGCAGGCAGTGCGGGAACGCGGCGCCAACGTCGTCCTGACCCTGGACGAAAAAATTCAATACATCGCGGAGCGGGAACTGGCCGCGGCTATCGCCAAGACGCACGCCCCAGCGGGCACTGTAATCGTGATGAATCCGAACAACGGAGAGATTCTGGCACTGGCGAACTGGCCAAAATATAACCCGAATACGGCTACCTCGGTTCCCGCCGAGGCACGTATGAACCGCGCGGTGAGCGCGATTTACGAACCGGGGTCGACGTTCAAGCTGATTACGCTGGCTGCGGCGTTTGATCAGGGCGTCACGAATCCCGAAGAAGTGTTTGATTGCCAGAATGGTTCGATTGTTATCGCCGGGCATCGCATCCACGATCACAAACCGTTTGGCCTACTGACCGTTGCGGATATTTTGGCGAAGTCCAGTGATGTGGGCGCGATTGAAGTGGCCATGCGTCTCGGCGCGCCCCGTTTCTACGATTACATTCGCGCGTTTGGTTTTGGCACGCCGACGGGTGTGGATATGCCGGGGGAAAGCCGCGGACTGGTGCACCGCCTGGAACACTGGACGCCCAGTTCGATTGGCGCAGTTTCTATGGGGCAGGAAGTCGGTGTAACGCCCGTGCAGCTGATTGCCGCGGTTTCCGCGATCGCCAATGGCGGAACGCTGTACAAGCCGCACGTTGTGTCCGAATTGCGGCGCGGAGATGTTGTGTTGCCCGAACAAGGTATTCTGGCCTCTGGCGAGACTAAGACCGTTATTCGTCCGCAGACCGCAGCCACGTTGCGCAGGCTTATGGAAGGCGTGGTGCTCAAGGGTGGAACGGGGACGCTGGCGCGGCTCGATGGATGGACGGCGGCGGGTAAGACCGGGTCGGCGCAGAAGATTGATCCCGATACTGGGCGCTATTCGGCGACGCAGCTGATCGCTTCGTTCACGGGATTTGCGCCCATCAATAATCCCGCGATAACCATTCTGGTGTCGCTTGATTCGCCGGTTGGTCAGCACGAAGGCGGGCAAGTGGCGGCGCCGGTGTTCAAACGTGTGGCGGAACAAGTGTTGGCGTATCTGGATGTGCCGCGCGATGTGCCAGTGAATGCGCGATTGCTGCAGGCGAGTTACAAACAGAATGAGGCGGACGCGGAATCCTTGGAAGATTTGAGCGCGGCGGATTTTTCTGCGCAGCCGGAGGATTTACTTGCAGGCGCAAGCGCTGTGGGAAATGCGCCGCTTGCGCATAACTCAGCGAGTTTGAAGAGTGGCAAAACGGCGGAGGTTGCTGTAGCAGCACCGCCCTCCGTTACCGCTTCCGTCGAGGAAGGCAGAGACATAGTGGTACCGGATTTTTCCGGTCAGACCATGCGTGACGTTACCGACGAATGCTTGCGGCTGGGGTTGAATCCCGTGCTGGTCGGCAGCAGCTTGGCCACTGCACAGTCGCCGGCTGCTGGAAGCAAGGTTAAACATGGGGCGAAGGTAACCGTAGAGTTTGGCACTCCGGATGCAAAAGCTGGGAAACTAGGAAAGACAAGAAATTAGGGATGGCCCTTTTAGGATGACCACGGGACTTAGCGGAACGCGAGAAGAGCAAGCCGGAATCACCGGCACCGATGCGGAATCGCGCGAGAAAAGGCTTGGCAACGCTCCGGCTGCAAGCCGAATGACGCTGCTCGAGTTATTGCAAGGCGTGTCACCCACCGCGTCCGCTTCCGCGCGAAATCCGGAAATTCTTCAGGTCACGTGTGATTCGCGAAAAGCGGCGGCAAACTCATTATTTTTTGCGCTGCACGGCGCGAACGCCGACGGCAATGCATTTTTGCAAGACGCGATTGCGCGCGGGGCTGTCGCAATCGTCAGCGGCGAGCCGGCTCCCGGTTGGCTGCCGGGCAATGTGAGTTGGGTGCAAGTAGCCGAGCCGCGAAAAGCCTTGGCGATTGTTGCTGCGAATTTTTATGGCCATCCCGCGTTGCAGCTGCGCATGGTGGCAGTAACCGGAACGAACGGCAAGACCACGGTTACTTCGTTGATCGACGCCATGGTCAAGGCTTCAGGGGCGAAGACCGGACTCTTTGGCACGATTGCGTATCACACTCCGCGCGGCGAATATCCTGCGCCGAACACCACGCCGGAATCCGTGGACTTGCAAGGATTCCTCGCGGAGATTCGCGACGAAGGCGGCGCGTTCGCCGTGCTCGAAGCCAGTTCGCACGCGCTGACCATGGAGCGATTGTGGGGCTGCCATTTTGCGGCGGCGGTCTTTACCAACCTCACGCGCGAGCACATGGATTACCATAAAAATTTCGAGGACTATTTCGCGGCGAAGAAGCGCCTTTTTGAAGGTACGGGAGCTGGGGCGCCGGATGTGGCCGTCGTGAATACCGATGACGCGTATGGGAAACGTTTGCGAGGGCTGGCGGCGCGCACCGTCACTTATGGTTTGGAAAATGGCGCGGAGATTACCGCCAAGAAATTTGCGCTGTCGTTCGCAGGACTGGCTTTTACGGCTGCAACTCCTGCGGGAAAGATTGAAGTCAGCTCTCCTCTGGTCGGTCGGATTAATGTGTACAACATTCTGGCTGCGATTGGCGCGGCGCAGGCGTTGGGAATCGAAAACGCGGCGATTGAGAAAGGATTGCGCGATCTTGAGAGCGTTTCTGGCCGCTTTCAACGCATTGACGAAGGACAGCCCTTTCTGGTGATCGTGGATTATGCGCATACGGATGACGCGCTGGAAAATTTGATTCGCACCGCGCGTGAACTCAATATCAAAGGCCGGGTAATCACGCTGTTTGGCTGCGGCGGAGAAAAAGATCGCACCAAACGCCCGGTGATGGGTGAAGTTACTGGGCGGCTCAGTGATTTGACCATTCTCTCTTCCGACAATCCTCGCCAGGAAGATCCCCTGAAAATCATCAGCGACATTATCGTGGGGCTGCAAAAAACCTCCGGGAAATATTTGATCGAGCCGGATCGTGAAAAAGCCATTGCCTTGGCGATGGACGAGGCGCGCGCCGGCGACATCCTATTACTGGCGGGCAAGGGACACGAAAACTATCAGATGCTGGCCAGCGGAACGATACATTTTGACGATCGCGAAATGGCGCGAGCCGCTTTGCGGGCGCGCGGTTACCATCGCGATTAGCGAAGAACCGAATCGGGGAGCGAACGAAGAGCGAAAAAAAGCCTTTGGCACCAGACGCGCTTTTGAAGCAGTTGCGCCGGGACGTAGCAGAAACCCTGGCGAGAAGCGCGCCGAGCGATTTTGTAACGCTGCGATAAGGAGGAACTCCTCTTACGGTGAAAACCAAACGCGCGGGAAACTTCGCTAACTCGTTGAGGAATTTATGCGGTGGACGATTGCACAGATTGCTGGGGCGCTGGATGCGCGGACGGGAACGGGGCTCGACACTATGGCCCGGGTGGCCGGCGTGTCGATTGATTCTCGCACGCTACGGCCTGGAGAACTGTTCATCGCCATACACGGACCGAGTCACGATGGACACGATCATCTGGCTGCCGCGTTCGAGCGTGGCGCGCTTGCGGCCATCGTTTCACGCGAACGCTCTGGTGCATTCAGCGCCGCGCTTCTCGCCAAATGCCTCGTTGTTGCGGACACGTTCGCGGCGCTCAAGCAATTGGGACGCGCGGTGCGCGTGGCGTGGAGCGGCAAGATCGCCGGCGTCACGGGCAGCGTTGGCAAAACCACTACCAAAGAGATCTTGGCGGCATTGTTGGGCACGAAGCTACGGGTCCTGAAGTCTGAGGGGAATTTTAATAATGAATACGGTTTGCCATTGACGCTCTTCCGGTTGGAAGACGCGGATCAGGCGGCGGTGTTGGAAATGGGCATGTCTCGCCGCGGAGAGTTAGCGCGCTTGGCGGAAATTGCGCGTCCGGATGTTGGCGTAGTGACGCGCGTCTCGGCTGCACATTTGGAATTTTTCTCTTCGGTGGACGATATTGCTTTGGCGAAACGCGAAATGATCGAAGGATTGAACGGTCGCGAATCTACCGCGGTGTTGAATGCGGACGACCCGCGCGTGGCGGCATTTGGCGCGTATGCACCGGGTCGCGTTTTGACTTACGGAATTGAACAGCCGGCATTTTTCAGGGCGGAGAATATCGAAGACCGCGGCGCATTGGGTTCGGAGTTTGATTATGTGAGTCCGGAAGGGCGCGCGCGGCTGGAGCTTTCACTACCCGGCCGCCACGTGATTGCCAATGCGCTGGGAGCGTTAGCAGCGGCCAGCGTTTGGGATATTGGCGCGGCCGAGGCGCAAAAAGTTTTTCGGACGCTGGCGGCGCCATCGATGCGCGGCGAGCTGCTGCGATTTTCAAATGGCGCGGCGCTGATCAACGACAGTTACAACTCCAGCCCTGCGGCGCTACAAGCCATGACTGCGGTGTTGGCGGCCACGCCAGGATTTAACCGGCGGATATTGGCGGCCGGCGAAATGCGGGAACTCGGCGCCAGTGCGGCGCAGTTGCATCGCGAAGCGGGGATGGCTGCGGCCAAATCTGGAAAGATCGATTGGGTGATTGGCGTGGCGGGGCACGGCGCGGACATCGTGGAGGGTGCGATCGCCGGCGGAATTCCGCGAGAGAAAACCAGATTTCTTGCCAGCAGCGAGGAAGCCGCGAAATTTTTCGACGGATTTCTGGAAAACGGAGACGTAGTCCTGGTGAAAGGGTCGCGCGGCGTGAAAATGGAACGCATCGTGGAAGCCTTGCTCGCGCGGCATCTCACGTCTGAGGATTCGAGCAGTGTCGGGCCTGCAGCCGGGGTTCGCCACTGACATGCTGTATTACCTGCTGTACCACATCTTGCAGCGCTACTTCAGTCCGCTGAATGTGTTTCGTTACATTACGGTACGCACCGTATATGCCAGCTTGACCGCAATGTTTCTGGCGCTGGTTTTTGGGCCGTGGCTGATTCGACGGTTGCGAGAAATGCAGATTGGGCAGTTCATTCGCGAGGAGGGGCCGGAGGCGCACAAGAAAAAGGCGGGCACGCCCACCATGGGCGGTGTGCTGATTGTTTTGTCCACTGCGATTCCCACGTTGCTATGGGCCGATCTGAGCGTGGCGTTTATTTGGCTGACGCTCTTCGCGCTGCTGGGATTCGCGGCCATCGGATTCGTCGATGACTACGCAAAAGTGGCTAAGAAACAGAATCTGGGCCTGACCGCGCGAAATAAACTGCTGCTGCAGATTGTGGTGAGTCTGGTAGTCGGCGTGGCGCTGCTGGACTTGGCCACCCACGCCGAGCACTCGACCCAGCTGGTGTTTCCGTTCTTTAAGCGGTTTCAGCCCGATCTAGTGGTTCACGCGTTTCTCAATCCAGGAGCTTTTGGCGGACATTTGTGGCCGCTGGCGTTTGTGCCGTTTTTGGCTTTCATCGCGCTGGTGATCGTTGGCTCTTCCAACGCCGTGAATCTCACGGATGGGCTCGACGGCTTGGCCATCGGCTGCACGGTGATTGCCGCCGGAGCGCTGACGGTGCTTACCTACGTCAGCAGCAATTTTCGCTGGGCGCAGTATCTGGACATTCAATACATTCCCGGCGTGGGCGAACTGACCGTTTTTTGCGGCGCGCTGGTTGGTGCCTCACTGGGATTCCTTTGGTACAACGCGCACCCGGCAGAGATTTTTATGGGCGACGTGGGTTCTTTATCGTTGGGCGGGACGTTGGGAGTGATCGCCGTCATCATCAAGCAGGAAATTTTGCTGTTTTTTGTTGGCGGGATTTTCGTGATCGAAGCGTTGTCGGTGATTCTGCAGGTGGGATCATTTAAATTGCGGGGTAAGCGGGTGTTTCGCATGGCGCCCATTCATCACCATTTTGAGTTGCTGGGTTGGAGCGAATCGAAAGTGATTGTGCGCTTCTGGATTGCGGCGTTGGTGTTTGCACTGTTTGCGTTGACAACGTTGAAACTACGGTAAGCGTCGAACAAAGAAGTTTGTGGGTCGCGGAGTCATGGCAGAAAGTGTGGATCTACAAGGGAAACGCGTGCTAGTCGTTGGACTGGCGCGGACCGGTGTTGCAACAGCGCTTTTTTGCGCTGCGCACGGAGCGCGAGTTACCGGCACGGACACGCAACCGGGGGACCAGCTGTCGGACGCATTGAAGAAGTTGCAGTCGGCAGGAATCGTCTGTGAAACCGGCTCGCAGTCGCAAGAAACATTTCTTGCGCAGGATTTGATCGTCGTGAGTCCGGGAGTTCCGGCGGATGCCGCGCTGCTGCTGGCTGCGCGGGCGAAGGGCATCACGATCTGGAGCGAAGTCGAATTGGCGTCGCGCTTTTTACGCGGCAAGCTGATTGGCATTACAGGCGCGAATGGCAAGACCACCACATCTTCGCTAGTGGCGCACATTTTGCGAAGCGCCGGGTTTTCCACCATCCTGGCGGGGAACATTGGCACCCCGTTGATCGCCTGCGTGGATGATTCTCGCGATGACACCTGGACCGTAGCGGAACTCAGCAGTTTTCAGCTGGAGTTGACGGACAAATTTCGCCCTGACATTGCGGCATTTTTGAATTTGAGTCCGGATCATTTGGACCGCCATCACACGATGGAGGCGTACGGAGCCGCGAAAGCTAAAATCTTCGCGAATCAATCGGCCGCGGACTTCGCCGTGCTGAACGCCGATGACGCGGCGACGGTGACGCACGCTCCGAAAACTCCAGCGGTATATTGGTTCAGCCGAAAGAAAACTTTTGAGCATGGCGCCTTCCTGCGCGACGACGCCATCATGTTTCGTCGCGACGGACAGGAGCAGAGCATCTTGCACGTAGAAGAGATTCCGCTGGTTGGCGCGCACAATTTGGAAAACGTGCTGGCCGCTGTGACGATCACGCTGTTGACTGGTGCCCGGGCAGGAGCTGTCGCCAGTGCGGTCAAAACTTTTGCGGGTGTTGAGCATCGCCTGGAATTCGTAGCGAAGGTTGGCGGCGTCCGGTATTACAACGATTCCAAAGCCACGAATGTGGATGCCACGCAAAAGGCGCTGGAGTCGTTCGACGGTCGCGTGATCGTAATTCTTGGCGGAAAAGATAAGGACAGCGACTATCGCACCTTGCGCAAAGTTCTTCGTCATCGCGCCATTCGCGCGCTGTTGATCGGCGCTGCGGCAGAAAAAATTGCCAGTCAAATAGCAGGAAGCGTGGCCATGGAGATGGTTGGAACGTTGGAGCGCGCTGTGGAGCGCGCGGAGCAAATTGCGCGGCCGGGCGACACCGTCTTGCTGGCACCTGCATGCGCCAGCTTCGATCAATTTGAAAATTACGAGCATCGCGGGCGCGTATTTAAAGATTTAGTGCACAAACTGGCTGAGCGTGCATCCGCCGTTTCGCAAAGCGCAGCGCGACAGCAGGGCGGAAGGTGAGGGAACGTGCCAAGACGTCTGGAAACCGATAAGTGGCTGTTCGGAGTGACGTTGGCGTTATGCCTGCTGGGCGCGGTGATGATTTTCAGCGCCTCCGCGGTCACGGCCGACAGCCAGTATGGCCATTCCTACATTTTTCTTTTGCGCCAGGCCGTGTGGCTCGTTGCCGGAATGTTCGGAATGTTCGCGCTTATGCGCACGGACTATCGCAAATTGCGCGAGCCCGCAGTGGTGTACCCCACTATCTGTGTGGTGTTGCTGCTTTTGATTGGGACGCTGTTCCTCGATAAATCTCACGCCACGCATCGCTGGATCAAGATGGGTCCGGTGAATATTCAGCCTTCTGAACTGGCCAAGCTGGCGGTGATCCTCTATCTGGCATGGTTTTTGGATTTGAAGCGGCGCAGCGCAGCCAGCATGGAATTTAACAAGGAAGATTTTCTGCAAACGATCTTGCCGTCCATGGCGCCGGTATTGTTGATGGTCGCACTGATCGTGTTACAGCCGGACCTGGGAACTTCGGTCGACGTTTTGCTGGTGGCCACCACAATTTTATTTGTTGCCGGACTGTCGTGGAAATGGCTGGCGGTGGGGTTGGGTGCCGCAATGCCGGTCTTGTACCTGCTGGTGACCGGCGTGGGCTATCGCAACGCGCGCCTGATGGCGTTTCTGCATCCGGACCTCGATCCGCAAGGCGCGGGATTTCAGCTGATGCAGTCGCTGATCGCCGTCGGTTCCGGAGGATTTTCCGGCGCCGGATTGATGGAAGGCAAACAGAAATTGTTTTATCTGCCGGAAGCGCACACCGATTTTATTTATGCGGTGATCTCCGAAGAGCTGGGCTTCGTCGGGGCGCTGATCGTGCTGACGCTTTTCGCCGCTTACGGCTGGCGCGGTTTGCGCGCGGCATTTAACGCCCCGGATAATTTTGGAAGATTGCTGGCGACTGGCATCACCACGTTGGTCCTGAGCCAGGCGCTGATTAATTTCGCGGTGGTGCTGGGCATGGTGCCTACCAAAGGTATTCCGCTGCCATTCGTCAGTTATGGCGGTTCGAGTTTGCTGGTCATGTTGCTGGCCACCGGTGTTTTGCTAAACGTCAGTCAGCAGGCCACGGAAGCATGAGCGTCGCGCACCAGTGAAACTGTTGATCGCGGGCGGTGGAACCGGCGGACACGTTTTTCCGGCGATTGCCGTCGCGCAGGAGTGGCTGTCGCGCGGTAACGATCGCGAAGTGGTTTTGGTCGGCACGCAGCGCGGCATTGAGATGCGTCTGGTTCCCGCGGCAGGATTGCCGCTGGAAACTCTGCGCGTCGCGGGATTGAAAGGCAAAGGCGGAATGACTTTCGTACGCAACCTGGCGATGCTCGGCAGCGGCTTGGCCGACGCGCGCGCCGTGCTGCGCAAACATCGTCCGGTAGCGGCATTTGGCGTAGGAGGCTATGCCGCGGGGCCGATGATGCTGGCCACCTGGTTCGCAGGCATCCCCAACATTATTTTCGAACCCAACGCCGAATCGGGATTGACCAACCGCCTGCTCTCAAAAATTTCCAAACGCATCGCCACGGGCTACGCGTCGACCGCGAACGCCTGGGGAGCAAAGGCCGTCGTCACTGGTTGCCCAGTGCGCCCGGAATTTTTCGCCATCGCGCCGCAACCCGTGGGCAAACCGTTTCGCCTGCTCATCACCGGCGGCAGCCAGGGCGCTCTGCCCATCAATCGCACATTTGTCGATGCGATGGATTTACTCGCCGAGCGTAAAAACGAACTGAGCATCGTGCATCAAACTGGCGAGCGCGACTATAATGCAGTGCGCACCGCGTACGCGCGACGGGAAATACTGGCGGAGGTTAGTCCGTTCTTAAACAATATCGCTGAGCGATTCGCGTGGGCCGACGGAATCGTCTGCCGCGCGGGAGCGATCACCGCCGCGGAAGTCGCCGCCGCAGGGCGCACGGCCATCTTTATCCCGTTCGGCGCCGCCACGGACAGCCACCAACTACGCAACGCCCAGGAAATGCTGCACGCCGGTGCCGGCAAGTTGATCGCGGAACCGGAACTCACGAAAGAACGCCTCGCCTCAGAAATTTTTGCGTTAATCGATCGTCCCGAAGAAACGCAACGCATCGCCGCCACCGCCAGATCCCTGGCCCGGCCCACCGCCACGCGAGACATCGTCAACCTCATCGAATCGGCCGCAAAATTGCTCGGAAGCGAGGCGGGAGCTCGCGCATGATGGTCTCGTTTCGTAATTTTCAACGCATTCATCTGGTCGGTATCGGCGGCATTGGCATGAGCGGAATCGCCGAAGTCTTGCTCACTCTGGGCTATTCGGTTTCCGGTTCGGACACCAAACCCTCCACGATCACTGAACGCCTGGAAAATTTAGGCGCCACAATTTTCAGCGGCCATAAGGCCACGAACGTGAATGGCGCCCACGTAGTGGTCACGTCCTCAGCGGTGAAAGCCGACAACGCGGAAGTGGTCGAGGCCCACAAACACAAAATTCCGGTCATCCCGCGCGCGGAAATGCTGGCGGAGTTGATGCGCCTGAAATACGGCATTGCGGTCGCCGGCGCACACGGCAAAACCACCACCACATCGATGGTCGCCGCCATTTTAGGAGAAGCGCATCTCGATCCCACATTCGTCATCGGCGGCAAAGTCAACCAAGCCGGCACCACCGCGCGCCTCGGCAAAGGCGAATACTTCGTTGTGGAAGCCGACGAAAGTGACCGCAGCTTCCTGCTGCTCGCTCCGGTGGTCTCCGTCGTCACCACCATTGACCGCGAGCATCTCGATCAGTACTCCTCGCTCGAAGAAATTCAGGAAGTTTTCGTGCAGTTCGTGAATCGCGTGCCCTTTTACGGCGCCGCCATTCTTTGTCTCGACGAACCCAACGTGCAGGCCATCATCCCGTCGATAAAGCGGCCGATCATCACCTATGGCGTTTCGGCGCAGGCAGACCTCGTCATCAGCGACATCAACCTCGAAGGACTGAACAGCGAATTTCGCCTCACCTTCAAGGGCGACGACCTCGGCATGTTCCGCCTCCTGCATCCGCCGGGCATTCACAACGTGCGTAACGCCGCTGCTGCTGCCGCCGTGGCGCTGTACCTGAATGTTCCCGCGGAGCTGATTCGCGAGGCTCTTGGCAAATTTGCCGGAGTCAGCCGCCGCTTCGACATCAAAGGCATCGTCAACGATGTGGCGGTCATCGACGACTACGGCCATCACCCTGTGGAGATTCGCGCCACGCTCGAAGCCGCCAAAGTTTGCAAGTTCAATCGCCTGCTGGTGCTGTTTCAACCCCATCGCTATTCGCGCAGCCAGCAGCTATGGCACGAATTCACGCTGGCTTTCAATCTGGCGGACTACTTAATCGTTACGGACATCTATGCCGCGAGCGAAACGCCGATCCCTGGTATCACCGGTGAAGCGCTGGCCAACGCCATCGCCGAAACCGGACACAAGCACGTGCACTATGTCCGCTCCATGCAGGATGCGATCGAAATGTTGCTGAAGGAGTCCCAGGCAGGCGACGCCATTCTGACCATTGGTGCCGGAAACGTGACTCGCGCGAGCAACGAACTGGTCGTTTTGCTGGGAACCGAGAGCCCGACTAGCCATGCGCATTGAGGACCCCAAGGTTTCGGCGGCGCTGTCGGAGCTCGGCGTGGAAGTTCGCGTCGGAACCTCGATGTCCGCGGAAACCCACCTGGGCATTGGCGGGACCACGGACTTACTCAGCATCAAGCGTCACGATTCCATTCCGGACTTGCTAAGGCTGCTCGACAGCAACCAAATTCCACACAAGTTCCTGGGCGGCGGCTCCAATCTGCTCGTTCAGGATGGCGAATTGCCCTGGGTCGTGCTTCAGCTGGCTGCTTCCGAGCCGGAAGTCACCCTCGACGGCAATTTTGCCCAGGTAGATGCCGCCGCCGACCTCGGCCGCACCGTCACCTACTGCGCCAAAAACGATTTGGGCGGCATGGAAGGTTTAATAGGCGTCCCCGGAACCGTCGGCGGAGCATTGCGCATGAACGCCGGCGCCTACGGCATGCAGATCGGAACGTACGTCCGGGAAGTGAAGCTCTATCGCGCGGCCGAAAGAAAGATAGAAATCCTCAGGGGCGATCAAATTTCGTTTGAATACCGGCACACTTCTTTTGCGCCTGATGATATGATGCTCGCAGTGAAACTGGAACTTCCCTCCAAGCCGTTCAAAGAAATTCTTCAAGGGATACGTATCTGCAACGAGAAACGCCGAGCCAGCCAGCCGTTAGGCCAAAAAAGCGCTGGATGCATCTTTAAAAATCCGCCGGGAGCGTCTGCCGGCCGCATGATTGATGAGCTTGGGCTCAAGGGCCTGAGCGTCGGCGATGCCCGCGTTAGCGACCGCCATGCCAATTTCTTCGTGAATGCCGGTTCAGCATCGGCTGCGGACATGCTTTCGCTGATTGCCGACGTCCGCGAACGTGTGGCCAAACATTTTGGCGTGACCCTGCAGCATGAGGTGGTGCTATGGCTCGCGTAAAAGCCATGCGCGCGGGGGCCGGAGGCGGCGCTGCCGCCGCAGAAGCGGAACAGTATCGGCCAGAGCTAGTCACTGACGAAGAGCCGCGCTATCTGCGCCGGCAGAAGCCGCTGGAGATTCGCCGTAAGAAATTTGGGGGCCGCAACTGGCCTTGGTACCGCCGCATGGCCGGCTACAGTTTTCTCGGCGCCGTCGGTATAGCCGCAGTCTGGGCTGCCACTGACTATCTGTTGTATTCGCCGAAGATGCTTCTGCTCAACGAAGACCAGATTGAGCTGACCAACAATCACATCGTGACGCGCGAAGCGGTGCTGCAGCAATTTCTGCGGGATCGCAATCACAGCGTGCTCAGCGTACCCCTGGATAAGCGGCGCAGTGAGCTGGAGCAAATGCCCTGGGTGCAGTCGGCTACGGTTCAACGCATTCTGCCGAACCGGTTGCGCATCGAGTTGACCGAACGCACTCCGATAGCTTTCCTGCGAAATGGAAATGAGTTGGCGCTGGTGGATGCCGAGGGCGTCATCCTCGATCGTCCCGAAGGCGAAGAACTGCACTTTCCCATCGTTACCGGGATGAATGAAGACTTGCCGCGTGAACAGCGCGAAAAGCGCATGCAGCTGTATCAGGAATTTATCAAGAACATCGAGTTGGTGCGTGTGGGGGCCTCGGATCGCGTCAGCGAAATCGAATTGGCCAACCCCAAAGATTTGCGCGCGGTGATTACCGGGCTGGGCCGCAGCAGCACCGCCGTCCCCGGTATTCGTGATGAAGCCGACGCGCAAGCGGTCGCCGTACATTTTGGCGGCGGAGAGTTCACGGCAAAATATCGCATGCTGGTGGAAAATTTTGCGCAGTGGCAGGCCAATGCCGGCCGCGTGCGCTCCATCGATTTGCAATATGCGCGGCAGGTGGTGATTAATCCGGACGCAAGCAACAACGCGTCGGCATCACGGGCGAGATAGTTCGCCGCGCGATGTGTGAGCGAATTTAAGTAAGCGAAGTACGCAGGGCAGAACCGTTTCGGGGGCAGGGCTTGGCAAAAAGAGATAAGTATCTGGTCGGTCTCGATATCGGCAGCACGAAGACTTCCGTGTTGATCGCGGAAGTCGACGAACACCAGGTGAAATTTCTTGCGCTCGGCGCGGCGGAATCCAAGGGCTTGCGCAAAGGATTGATCGTAAACCTCGATTCCACCGTAAGTTCCATTCGGCGCGCCGTGGAGGAAGCGGAGAGCGTTGCCAATGTGCCAGTGGAGTCCGCGCTAATCGGTGTGGCCGGCAGCCATGTGAAGGGCGTCAACAGCCGCGGCGGCGTAACGCTGGGAAATCGCGCGCGAGATATTGAACGCGAAGATGTGCGCCGCGCCATCGATACTTCTCGCAATATCTCACTGCCGGAAGACCGCGAAGTCCTGCACGTTTTGCCGCACGAATTTATCGTCGACGCACAAGATGGAATTCGTGATGCAATCGGCATGGTCGGCCAGCGATTGGAAGCCAACGTGCACTTGGTCACGTCTTCCGTGGCCGCTACACAAAATTTAGTTACGGCTGCAAACAAGGCCGGCATTCTGATTAGCGATACGGTGCTTGAGCCGCTGGCTGCCGCGGAGTCCTGCCTGATGCAGGACGAGAGAGATTTAGGCTGCTGCCTGCTGGACATCGGCGGCGGCACCACCGAATTGATTGTGTACGGCAGCGGCGTGGTGCGGCATACCGGCGCGGTGCCGGTTGGCGGGGACCACTTCACCAACGATTTGGCGGTGGGCTTGCGCACGCCGATTCCCGAAGCCGAGCGCATCAAGCATCGGCACGGCTGCGCCGCCGCATCTTTACTGCAAGAAGATACGGCCATCGAGATTGCCAGTGTCGGTGATCGCCCTCCGCGCACGATTTTTGCGCGCGCGTTGACGGACATTATCGAACCGCGCGCCACGGAATTTTTGGCTTTACTGCGCGATGAGTTGCAACGTGCCGGAGTGCTGGGCCAGATTCCCGCGGGATTTATTTTGGCGGGTGGCGGCGCGCGTTTGCACGGCCTGGCGGAACTGGCGGAAGACACCTTCCATTTGCCGGTGCGCATCGCGGAGCCCAAAGGTTTGGTTGATCTGCCGGAGCAGGTAGCTCAGCCGGAATATGCAACGGTAGTTGGCTTGGTGCTGTACGCAGCGAAAGCGCGCCGAACTCAGCCGCAACGCGCGAATAACATGATGTCCAAATTGAAAGCCATGTTTGCCGGCGCCTCGTGAACCTGCCCGAGGGACGCTGACAGACGTGGAGGAAGGCCGAGGGGAACGCATGTCAGGAAAAGATATGATGAGGGAAAAAGATGCAGGTATCCGCATGAGCTTCAGCGAAGAGCTGCAGCCGGCGAAGATCAAAGTGATCGGCGTAGGCGGCGGAGGATGCAACGCCGTCAACCGCATGATCCGCGCCAAAGTGGAAGGCGTGGAATTCATTACCGCCAACACCGACCTGCAGGCGCTGAGACTTTCGCAAGCGCCCACGAAGTTGCAGCTCGGCGCGAAACTGACAAAAGGTCTCGGCGCGGGCGCCAATCCCGAAACTGGCCGCAAAGCCGCGCTGGAAGACACCGAAAAGATCATCGAAGCGCTCGAAGGCGCGGACATGATTTTCATCACCGCCGGTCTCGGCGGAGGCACGGGCAGCGGCGCCGCGCCCGTAGTAGCTTCGCTCGCCAGTGAACTCGGCGCGTTGAGCGTTGCCGTGGTGACGAAACCGTTCGCGTTTGAAGGCAAGCGCCGCATGATGCAAGCCGAACAAGCTCTACATGATCTGGTCGGCTGCGTCGACACCGTAATCGTGATTCCCAACGAACGCTTGATGGAAACCGTCGAGAAGGGCACCAGCTTCTTCGACGCGTTCCGTATCGCCGACGACATTTTGCGTCAAGCGGTGCAGGGCATCTCGGACATCATCACCGTTCCGGGCATCATCAATCGCGACTTCGCCGACGTGAAAACCATTATGAGCGGCCAGGGTTACGCCGTGATGGGCACAGCCGTGGCAACTGGCGCGAATCGCGCTACGGATGCCGCCATGCGCGCGATTTCTTCGCCTTTGCTTGAAGACAATTCCATTCAGGGTGCGCAAGGTATCCTGATCAACATTTCCGGCAGCAATAGTCTGACGCTGCACGAAGTGCATGAGGCGTCGTCCGTAATTCAAAAAGCCGCACACGAAAATGCCAACATTATTTTTGGCGCGGTGCAAGACGACAATATGAAGGATTCGCTGAAGATCACCGTCATCGCCGCCGGTTTCAAGGAAGCCAACAAGAAAAACGTGCAGCCGCGGCAAACCCTGATTCCGCGTGCATGGAAGACCGGACCGGAAGTGCCGGAACTGCCGCCGGAGCCCGTGCAACAGGCGCTGCCGAATGTGATCCATCAGGAAAAGGAAAATATTCCCGAAGTACGGCCGGAACCGCGTCACGAAGTGCGGCATGAAGTCCGCCGAGAGGTGCCCGCCGACGATCTAGAAATTCCCACGTTCATGCGTCGCCAAGCGCAAAAAGCCTAAGCACCGCGTTACACGTAACGAACGTTGCTAGGCACTGGCACACGCACGAAAAAAAGGGGCGCGAAGTTCGCGCCCCTTTTTATTTTGTAGCGTCGCACCCAATTGTCATCCCGAGCGCAGCGAGGGATCTGCTTTTTGTGGCGACAGCGATAGTCGATCCGTTCGTCCCGACGCACACTATCGTGAGGCACTGGTCGGTTAGCCAGAGAGCTCAGCCAGAGCGTCCACCATTTTCCGCACCAGCGCCTCAAACGCTCCGAACTCCTGAGTGCCGTAACCCAGCACGCTGCCTAGTCCCGAATGAATTTCGCATGCTCCAGTGATGCGCGCGACTTCGGCGATGTTGTCGGGGTTGATGCCAGTTCCCGGAACAATCTCAATTTTGCCGTGGGCCGCCACGCGCAAAAGCGACAATGTTGCCGCACCTTTGAAAGCGTCGAACGCGCCACCCGACGAAAGAATACGCGTTGCCCCCGTTTGCAGTACATCGCCGAGCGATTTTCGCAGATCGATGGAAACATCGAAGGCCCGGTGAAAGGTCACCGGCAGTGGGGCCGACTCTTGCACGAGTTCGCGGGTGCGTTCCACGTCCACGTCGTGGCTGCCCGTAAGGATTCCCAAAACAATGCCGTCCATGCCCAATTTTCTGGCGGCGGCGATGGAGCGCTTCATTTCGGAAGATTCCGCGGCGCTGTATACAAAACCTCCGCTGCGCGGACGAATCATCGCAAACAGCGGCAGCTTTACGGCGGAACGCACGTCGGACATGAGTTTTTCGCTCGGTGTGATTCCGCCAGCGCTCAAGTCGTCGCAAAGTTCCAGGCGCTGTGCTCCGCCGCGTTCCGCGGCCTGTGCACCTCCCAGATTTTCCACACTCACTTCCAGAATGATTTTTTTCGCCAAATGCCAAGATCCTCTGCGCGTACGTTCGCGACGCACGGATACATCATACCTGTGGTGTGCAGAGCGTGGAACCGGGCGGTAGTTTTTGGAGTGCGGCGGCTTGACGCCGCTTTGCGGTTGCTGCCTTCTCTCGTACGCTGAAAAAGCGGCGTCAAGCCGCCGCACTCCAAGGTTAAATGAAGCCCATCGCGGCGAAGGCGGTAATGGAAGCGCAACCCAATGCTACGCCGAGGACCATACCGGCCAGAACATCACTAAGGAAATGCATGCCCAAAACAATACGAGACACTGCGACGCTTATTGCCAGAAAAAACATCGGCCCTTCCAACTGCGGATAGAAATAGCTCACCACGAGTGCAATCGAAAACGCCGTCATGGTGTGGCCCGAAGGAAAAGAAAAGCGATCCGGCGGCAGAACCTTGGACCAGCAGTGCGGTTCCAGTTGGCATGGTCGCGGACGCTGGCTGATCAGTTTTATAGTTTTGAAAACCAACACACCGGTAAGCGCTGCGGCTCCCGCCGCGCCAACTGCCGCAAACCGCTCCGTGCCTCCGAACATCAGCAGAATTCCGCCGAGGCCATACCAGAGCCAACCATCTCCGGCTCTTGTGGCTGCAATCATCCAGTAGCGAATCCAGCGCGGCGCACGCCAGCGATTCAGTCGCCGCATGACGCGATGGTCGCGGCGTTCGATGAAGCCCCAGACGTTGCGGTGCACGTTTCTGGAAAGATGTCTCGAGATGGCCATTGCTGACCTCACTCAGTGCAGCGCTGCTGTAAACTCTGCTGATCGGGTCCCTTGCGTGCGCACGCGCGGTACCCGATTTTTCGTCTGCGAACTAGTTCGCCAAGGTCGTATCCAACTGCGCGTTCAAATCCCACAACATGCGCGGACGTCGCTCGCCTTGTTCTAACGCTGCAGTCCACTTCTTGCAGAAGCGAATTTCGTTCAGCCAGTGGCTCGCGGTAATCGCGGGAATTAGGACGGTCAACGGCAAGACCGCCAGCATGGCCGGGCGTTCCTGGAATACGCACTTGGCAATGCGAAAAACGTCAGCGGTCAATCGGCTCAAAGTCCCGTGATCTCCGTGAACGAGTCCCTGACCGGCGCGCAAACCGGAAAAGAATTCTTCGACGGTGCGTGCGCCGCGAACTTCTGTATAGGTTCTGCCGACGCCGGCCATGGTGTGTGCATCGCTACCGGCAATCGCGATCTTTCCCATGCGAACAGCCAGGCGGGCCGAGCTGGCATTGGCTTCCGGCCACATTTGCCCGTTACGCGTTTCAAATGCGGGCACGTAGGAGGCGAACCAGTTAAAATCTTCAGCTTCGCGGCGACCGGTAAGTCCCGAGAAAACATGATTGACGCTGAAGAATAATTTTCGTTCGGTCAAGTACATCAGCAAAGAGATAAAATCTGTCCGTCGTCGCTGGATTTCCAGGTGATCGCGCTCAGAAAGGTTGTAGACGCCCAGATGAATATCCGTGCCGCTGGGCATGCGGACCGTGGCTTCTTCGCTGAGGAAAAAATCACGGATAATGGCGCAGTTCTTCCACCGCGTCGATGGCGTCGTGGTCGGTAACGGTAACTGCGGACATGCCCAAGCACTTCAGTTGGTCGTAGACGCGCTGTGGCTGGTTGTAGGACTCCAGGCAAATGCGTGACAGGCCCGGAGTGTTGCAAGCCCCCGAGGCTACGGTGTGAACGTGAAGGTCGCATCGCATGGGAAAATCTTAAGCTAGCGATATTAACAAGGCATAAAGAGGTGGCTAATCTTGCGTAAATGATGGGCCGGAACTTCTTGAACACAAGAGGTTTACGGAGTTACCCACATGGCATGTAGCGTGCTCTTCTTAATCATGCGATTTCCGTGTAACAATCCCGACATGAACCAGCTGACCGCTGATATTCCGGCCAGTTCCGCTACAAAACCACCCAATTCCGCTACGAAAAAGATACATATCCTGTTCCATGACGCTGGTGGCGGGCACCGGAATGCCGCTATGGCGCTGCAGGCGATTGCCGCGCAGCAGAACCGCGACTGGCAGATCGAGCTGATTCAGTTCCAGGACCTGACGGACCACTTGGACGTGTTACGAAAAGTAACCGGGATCCGCATTCAACAGCAATACAACATTATCCTGCAGAATGGCTGGACGCTGGGTGCGACACAGTTGCTGCGGGTGTTGCAGGCGACGATTCGGTTGTTTCACGGGCCGCTGGTGAATTTGCTGGCGAAGGTTTGGCGCGAGCGTCCGGCGGACATGCTGATTTCGGTGATTCCGCACTTTAATCGAGAGATTGAGGAGAGCTGGCATTCCGTGTGTCCCGGACCGGCCGTTCGTTACGCTGATTACGGATCTGGCGGACTTATCCGCCGCGTTTCTGGATCGAGCCCATCGCGGATCAATATGTGATTGCCGGCACCGAGAAGGCCGCGGAACAGGCGCGATGCTTTCGGCCACGACTCCGCGCACCTCTTTCAAACTTCCGGCATGATTTTGCGGCCGGATTTTTATACTGCGGATACGTCCGACCCACGCGAAGTGCGACGCAGTTTGGGCCTGTCTGAGGATTTGCCGACCGCGATTATGCTGTTCGGTGGACACGGCTCGAAGGTAATGTATGACATTACCGAACGACTGGATGAGGCGAACCTTTCACTGCAATTGATTTTGATGTGTGGCAAGAACGAAGATTTAGCCAAGAAGCTTCGCGAACACAAATGGAGATTGCCGATTCATGTGGCGGGTTTTACCAGAGAAATTCCCAGATTCATGCGAGCTGCAGATTTCTTGATTGGCAAGCCTGGACCGGGAAGTATTGCGGAATCGATGGTGAAAGGATTGCCGGTGCTGGTGGAATGTAACGCCTGGACGCTGCCGCAAGAGCGCTACAACACGGAATGGGTGCGCGAAAAGCGCGTTGGCATCGTGCTGGATAACTTCAAGCAGGTTGTGGAAGGCGTGCGGCAAATGCTCGATCCGGCGACACTGGCGGAGTTTCGCCGAAACGTTGCGGCGCAGAACAATCGTGCCATTTTCGAGATTCCGGAGATATTGGAGAAGTTGCTCCGCGAGGCCGACCACCCGGCAATTCGCTAATCGTTATCATAACAAAGGGGTTGAAGTGCTTTGTTTTGATAACGATTCAAAACGTTGTGATTCTATTGGAGTTAGAAGCAGTAACAAGTTGTATCAATGGTAACGGTGGTTGGGCCGCCCTGAAGGAATTTGCGTCGTCCCGTCGCGAACCAGCGGACCATATTCTCAAATTGATAGATTACGACAAAGATAACAAATTGTCAACATAAATCGTCGGTCGTGGGTCAGTTTGAATCTTCTTCGTAGTGCAACACTCCGAATGCCAAGAAACAAAAAATCCCCAGGAAGATGATGCAAAGCCACCATGGACTCCATGGAATCGGAAATAAAAACACCAACAACCACCAAGCCCAATTCGGTCGCTTATGGTCCCCAATCTTCTTGGTCTCCATTCAGTTTACATCCATGTATTACGTACGGTTGATACCAGAAATTCGCAAACTGAGCCACCGCCAATCGTCAGCGCCGGCCGACCGCAGACGACCTGGTCTTCGTGGATTAAAGTTGGGCGTGTTCGGCGTGGGTTGGATGGGGGAGCCGGGGGCCGTTTCCGGCGTTGCTGGCTGGGGCATGCTGGTGAGGTTTGGCGCAGGTGGTGGCCCACCAGCGCGAGGCGTATTTCTTGATTTCGCACATTTTGGCGCAGCCGCCGTGGGCGTGGGCTTCGGCGCAAGAGCAGTAGCAGACCGCTGAGGGGGCGCGTTGCATGGTGCCGGGAGTGTCTGCCAAGACGGGCCAACACCAGGCCGCCAAGGCTACGATGCAGTCGAGGGCTAAGAAAGCCAGAGCGCGCCGCAGTCGAGGCAACCATCGCGAGGCGAGAGGGGAGCGATTCATGGGCAGAGTTTGCGGCTGGCTTGAAGAAAAACCGATAGAACCGCGAGACAAAAAATCGCCATTACCAGAGTTCTAGGACCAGCGGGTGCTGGAACCAAGTGGGCGGATTCCCGACTCGGACCGGGGCGTGAGCCAAATCGGAATGCCTGCATTTGTGGGAAACGCGCGAGTGTGCCCGTGCCTTCGTCAAATGTTAGATATTAATACACTTATGTAGTAGGCATGGGTGAACGTGCTTTGGCGCACCCCGTGCATTAGTCCCTGCGTAGGCGCGTTCCACATAACGGCTGTTTGAAGAGTGGCAAGCGAGGGGGAAGGGGCTTGCTTGGTACTTTTCAGCGGACGTTCCCACCTGCCTCTGAGAGGGAAGCTAGGATGGATGACCCCACGCGCTGGTGTGAAAACGACGCCAGCAACGGAACGCGCCTTCCAAGGGCCCCCGATCCCAAGCGGGGGCCCCTATTTTTTAGGTGGGCTTTTTGATCTGCGATTTGGTGCGACGTAGTAGGGAGAAAGCAGATTCCTCGCTTCGCTCGGAATGACATTGGAGCCCCCGAATTCTAGCGGGGCTGCTTTTTTGTAATGGGCCTCGGTAATCCTTGACATTCCAAGTCCAACCCCGGAGAAAGCAGATTCCTCGCTTCGCTCGGAATGACATTGGTTGGGCTGGCAGTGTCATGCGGCTGGCCTATGTAATCCGGTTAAGTTATGTCATCCGGTTAAATCCGCGATTAAATGTGCAGTCAACTGCGGGATTGACTCACAGCTCAGCGGCGTCTTCGTTGGCGATGAGGACAACCTGGCCAGCAACAGGGTCGACGTTTTCCGTCGGTCAGCGACTCGCAGGCCCATTTGATGCGGTGGTCTCTCGTCTCTGCTTTCTTGGCAGAAATAATCCAGCAGATCCACTCGTTGCGAGCTAGCGATGTGATGTCTTCCCAGGTTGCGAGTGCCGCGGAGGAGGAGGCGAGGGCGGCTCTTAAGTCCTGCGGCATTTGGTGCACCGCACCGCCCACGATTGGTGTTTTGGGCATAGAAGTGTTGTAGCAGAACGGGCGTTTGTCGGCTATTGGGTGTCGCGGAAGGGACTTCGAGGTCAAAGTCGCCGCGATGAGTCTAAAGTCAAAAACCGCACCCTCAAGAACAGAGGGTGCGGCACCCTCGGGCGGTGGGGTTGCGGTTTAATTTGGAATGGTGCGACAAAAGCGCCAATCGGGAGAACATCCCGCGAAAAGCGCGGCATGGGAAGAGTTGGCGTTCCCAGAGCTAGCGGGAGACGACTAGGGCGGCGGGTTCGGTGGGGATGGGGTCGTCGGTGCCGGCGCGCTGTGACTTTTCGGATGACGGTAATTTTGGCTCGGCGCAGGACGTGAATGACTTCGGTTTCTTTGAGGCGCGAGGCGTCGTATTCAAACGACAGATGATTCTTCGCTTCGTCGACGCGGAAGCGGCGTAGTCCGTAGGTGTTGGAAAACTCACCCAGGCTGACTAACTGTTCGGTGGTCAGAGGAGTCTGCAATTCGTAAGTGGTTTCGAGGAGCGTCATGGCGGCATTATAGCAGGCGGCGCAAAATTCGACAGCGAGTTCACCGTAGATGGATGTTTTACGAACGCTATTTCCAAACCGCCTGTCCGCCCAAACGCCTGAAAAAGTAGTATGTTCTTCGGGAATTGAGACCCGAGGGGCCGCATGCACCTTTTTAACGGATGTGTGTTTTGTTGCGTCACCTCGTTAATGGTGGGACTTCGCGTCCCCTCGGTCAGAGGACAAGTACCCGAGAAACAAAGTCTAGAAAGCTTCTACATTGTGACGCACGTAGTGTCCGATGCTTCTCCTTTTCGATATGAATACGTACTCGACGTCGAGCCCAAAGGCGAAGATGTATTGGTTCGGGAAATTCGCATCGGTCCACTCAAGGAATGCCCGGGCGTGACGGTCAAGGCCGCGGAGCATCTGATTTCGCACAGCACCGCGCAGAAAATTGCGAGGTTTAAGCTTTGTTCTTTGGAACCTTCACGCGTGGCCTCCGCGATTGCCGATGCCCAACCGAACGGGGTTGCCAGTATTGACGACACCGCCAGCTACACCATCGTGGCAAAATGCGGCAAACGGGAAAAGATCTTCGAAATTCCGTATCACGAACAAGTAGATTTTAAGAAGTTGAAGAATACCAATCCGCAGGTGGCTTCACTTTGGAACTTGGACTTTAGCGTTCTGCAACGCACTTTCGGGAAGCATTTGTCCTTTTACGATATCTCCAAGAGTGAGGACGATGCGCTGCAGGCTCTTGGTGCCGAACTGGTTCCGGCGATATCGTCCGGTATGTACAAACCCGGTTTTGCGAGTGGGAGCCACTTGGAGACGCTGTTGAAGGACTATGCGGGACCGGTAGCTGAGATCGACCCATGGACCGTGGAATTCCTGACATCCAAACCCGCCGGCTTGCTAGAGTATCGACTTCCGAACTACCCGGCTCTCGCACGACAAGCCAGAATCCAAGGCGAAGTACGACTGGGCGTCTTGGTTGACCCGATCACTGGAATTCCTAGCGAAGTGACCGCCACCTCGGGTAATCCTTTGTTGACGGATGCGGCTGTCAAAGCGGTGAAGGGCTGGCGTTTTCAAGCGGGACTTGAACACAAGGAACCGTTGGAAGTCGCATTACGATTCGTTTCGCGGTGCCCGTCCGATTGAGAATTTCGCGATCCGGCTGCCCGTTCCCGCCTGTTCGACTGGTGTGTGTCCGCGGGGACAACAGAATCATCTAATATGGGCTGATGGCCGATCCGCTTAATCCCTCGCCAATGGAATCGAACACACCCAACGTAGACGCTGCGGGTGTAGTCGTGCGCGAAAAGGATCCGGTATGCGGAATGATGGTGGATCCGCAGAAGGCGGCCACGCGCGTTGAACATTCCGGCAAAACATACTATTTCTGTTCGGTGCGGTGTGGGGAGCGGTTTGCCGCGGATCCGGAGAAATTTCTGTCCGCGAAGGCGCCCGCGAGGATGGAAAAGGCTGTCGATCTCGCCCGCTCGCTTCGGTAACTGCCGCGAAACGAACTGCGTCGCTGAATCGCGAAGTGGCAAGCGCAAAAGGCCTGCGTGCTGCAGAGAAAATACGTTACACGTGTCCGATGGATCCGGAAATCGTGCAGCTCGGGCCCGGAGTTTGTCCGAAATGTGGGATGGCGCTGGAGCCGATGGATGTGGTGGCCGGCGGACAGGAAGCGGATCCCGAATACGAATCGATGCGGCGGCGCTTTTGGGTTGCGGTGGCGCTGTCATTACCGCTGTTAGTGATCGCCATGTCGGCGGACTTGGGGCCGATGCTGGGACTGGACAGTCACTGGCATTTTCCGAACGGCGTCCTGAATTGGGTGGAGTTCGCTTTGGCGACACCGGTGGTGCTGTGGTGTGGCTGGCCGTTTTTTGCGCGGTTCTGGGCGTCGGTGGTGAATCGCAGCGCGAACATGTTTACCTTGATCGGGCTGGGGACGGGCGCGGCGTATCTGGATAGCTTGGTGGCCACGGCGATTCCGCAAATTTTTCCTGCATCCTTTCGCGACGTGCATGGCGCGGTACCGGTTTATTTTGAAGCTGCGGCGGTCATAACTACGTTGGTGCTGCTGGGACAAGTGCTGGAGTTGCGCGCCCGGCAAAAAACCAGTGGAGCGATTCGCGGGCTGCTGAATCTGGCTCCCAAGCAGGCGCACTGGATCAAAGACGACGGAAGTGAGCAAGATATTCCGCTCGAGCAAGTGGCTGTCGGGGATCTTTTGCGGGTGCGTCCCGGCGAAAGCGTGCCGGTGGATGGGACTCTTCGCGAAGGAAGCAGTGCGCTGGATGAATCGATGGTCACTGGGGAATCGTTGCCGGTGGAAAAAACTGTGGGCGATCGCGTTACCGGCGGAACGCTAAATACGAGCGGCAGTTTTGTGATGCAGGCCGAACGCGTCGGCAGCGAAACTACGCTGGCGCAGATTGTGAAATTGGTGAGTGAGGCGCAGCGCAGTCGCGCGCCGATGCAGCGATTGGTGGACCGTGTGGCGGGTTACTTTGTTCCGGCGGTGGTGCTTGCGTCGGTGATTGCGTTTGCGGCGTGGGCGATGTTCGGGCCGTCGCCTCGGTTGGCGCATGCCTTGGTGGCTGCGGTGGCGGTGCTGATTATTGCGTGTCCTTGCGCGCTGGGGTTGGCTACGCCGATGTCGATCATGGTGGCGGTCGGCCGCGGGGCGGCTGCCGGAGTGCTGGTGCGCAACGCCGAGGCGCTGGAGTTGCTGGCGAAGGTCGACACGCTGGTGATCGATAAGACGGGAACGCTGACGGAGGGCAAGCCGGAGCTGGCTGAAATTGAGCTGCTCAGCAATTTCAGTAACGCTTCGAGCGATGAAGTGCTCGCAGTGGCCGCCAGCTTGGAGAGTCACAGCGAACATCCGCTGGCGCGCGCGGTGGTACGCGCGGCGTCCCAAAAATCTCTTTCGTTGCAAAGCGTTGGAGAATTTCATTCGACGACCGGCGGAGGCGTTTCGGGAATTGTGGGTGGCCGAAAAATTCTGGCAGGCGCGACGCATTTTTTGGAGCAACAGGGAATCAGCGCCGGGGGAAGCGCAGGAACTGCGCCGCTGGCGAGCGACGGAACCTTGATCTTCGTGGCCATCGACGGAGTTCTGGCGGCGCGTTTGACGCTTCGCGATCAGCTGAAGCCTTCCGCAGCGGCGGCTATTCGGGATTTGCGCGCGGAAGGCCTGCGCATCGTGATGCTTACCGGAGACCGGCAGGAAGCGGCGATGGCGGTCGCTGGAGCAGTGGGAATTACCGAAGTCGAGGCCGGGATTCTGCCGGAACGTAAAAGCGAAGTGATCAGAGCGTTTGCGCGACGAGGGTAAAATCGTGGCTATGGCTGGCGATGGAATCAATGACGCCCCGGCGTTGGCGGCGGCGCATGTGGGCATCGCCATGGGGACTGGCACGGACGTGGCGATCGAAAATGCGGGAATTGTTTTGCTGAAGGGCGACTTACGCGGAATTTTGCGAGCGCGAAGATTGAGCCGGGCGACGATTGGGAATATTCGGCAGAATCTGACGTTTGCGTTTCTCTACAACGCTTTGGGCATTCCGGTCGCGGCCGGCGTTTTCTTTCCGGTTTTTGGCTGGCTGCTCAGCCCGATGCTGGCGAGTGCGGCCATGAGTTTCAGCTCTGTCTCCGTTATCGCCAACGCGCTGCGCTTGCGCCGCGCGCAACTGTAACTCTTCTTCCTACCAGAATTTACCTAAGGTTTGACGCCTGGCCCGCTAAGCCCTTCACCCGATGTGGCGGGCGAGCAGCTGTCTGTATCTTGGTTGGCAGTCCGAGTGGCTGCTTGCAAGCTAGCCAATTCCTATCGACGCGAGGGGCACCAATGAATCGCACAAAGTATCGTTTCGCAACGCTCACCAGCACATTCCTTTTAGGAACCGCGCTGATTGCCGTTCCAGCACCGCACCAAGATCCGCAAACCGCGCCGGACAACACCAAGACGAATCAAGGCGACGCGAGCAAAGACGCGACTACGGCGGATTCGCAAAAAATGACTCCTGCGGACCGCGCGACAACGAAGAAAATCCGTTCGGCGATCTATCAAGACAAATCGCTGTCGACCTACGCGCACAACATCAAAATCATCACGCAGAACGGGGCGGTGACGCTGAAAGGCCCAGTGCGCTC
Organism: uncultured Acidobacteriota bacterium; assembly: GCA_963786485.1. GTDB lineage: Bacteria > Acidobacteriota > Terriglobia > Acidiferrales > UBA7541 > Acidiferrum. Next base: position 49,428 of record CAWAZN010000020.1, on the reverse strand, counting down.
TGACGACGAGAAGGCCAACATTGAAGCGAAGGCTGCCGCGGTTGCCGGGCAAGACAACGTGCACAGCGAGCTGACCGTCGCGCCACCTAAATCCTAAAATCCAGGCGCACCAGCGCACCTACCACAGCAGGTGCTACAGCGCGCTGTATTCCGCATCGAAATTGTGTTATTACTGACCGGACGATTTGTAACGTCGTCCGGTTTATTTTTTTGCCCGCGCGACGTCCCATGAATCGTGGCTAGTCCCCGTAAGTTCCTAAGTCATAAAAGGATTGTGCCGTTTGCTCTGCGCAAAAACACTGCGAAGTGGCACGCCTTCTGGTAAAGTACCTGCGCTGCCGCGCAACCCGTTAAGGAGCACGCGTTTGAACATTGCCGAGCGAACATCCGGAGAAGCTACCATCATCGATATAACCGGCGACATTGACCTGTCTTCTTCGCCCGATTTGAGAAAAGTCTTGCTCCGCGAGCTGAAGGAAAAGAAAACGCCGCGGGTGGTCGTGAACATGTCGAAGGTGAGGTATATAGATAGTTCGGGCGTAGCGTCGCTGGTGGAGGGGCTAAAGGCTTCGCGAGACACTGGCATGCGATTTGCACTGGTAGGATTAAGCAAAGGTGCGCGAGAAGTCCTCCAGTTGTCGCGCTTGATCAAGATTTTCGAAATTCACGACACAGAGGAGCAAGCGCTGGCGTAACCGGTAGTCGCCCCACTACCAGTTCAGCACGACATACTTCCTTGGAACTTACCGAGCAGATTGGTCGCGGTGCAATCGACTCTCTCGCGTATATAGGCTCGTTGGCCCGGCTGACTGGGCAAGCGGCGTACTATACGTTTATCGGGCCCTTTCGCGGCCGGCCGTTGCGTCTGGAACGCGCATTTTCGCAGGCCATGGAAGTGGGCGTACGTGCCCTTCCCGTTCTTTCCCTGATCACGTTTTTTATCGGATTAATCCTGGCAATTCAGGGCGCTTACGAGTTGCGCAAATTCGGCGCCACGCGTTTTGTGGCGGATACCGTGGCGTTGGGCATGACCCGCGAACTGGGTCCGCTCATCACCGCCATCGTGGTGATTGGGCGGTCCGGATCGGCATTCGCCGCGGAAATCGGCACCATGAAAGTGAATGAAGAGATTGATGCGCTGGAAACTATGGCCATCAGTCCGGTGCAGTTTCTCGTAACGCCCAAATTTCTGGCGATGGTCTTGATGCTGCCTTGCTTGACGATCTGGGCGAACTTCATGGGCATCATTGGCGGCTCGGTGTTCGGCATGTACGGCGCGGATTTTACGTGGCTGGGTTATATGCACGCATCGCTGAATGCTTTGTTCCTGCGCGATATCACCACCGGGCTGATCAAAAGCATCATGTTCGGTATGACCATTACGGCGGTGGGCTGCTTTGAAGGATTGGCCACCGGCACGGGGGCGGAGTCCGTGGGAAAGTCCACCACTGCGGCGGTGGTCATGTCTATTTTTCTGGTGGTGGTGGTGGACCTGGTGTTCACCGCGCTTTTCTTTTTCACTGCCAGCGCCTAATTTTTTGGAAAGGTTTGGAATGCCAGCGCCCGTCGACAAGCCCGAGGCCATGATTTCACTGAAGGATTTGCGCGTCAGCTATGGCACGCGCGAAATCCTGCACGGGATAACCATGGATGTAAACCGCGGCGAAACGCTGGTGATCCTAGGCGGATCCGGTTCCGGGAAAAGTACGCTCCTGAGAACTCTAGTGGGACTGGAAAAGCCCAGCTCTGGCGAAATCTGGCTGAAGGGCAAAAATCTGGCGACCATTTCGGATAGCGATCTGGACGATATTCGCAGAAAGATGGGCATGTCGTTTCAGAGCGGCGCGTTGTTTGGTTCGATGACCGTGGGCGAAAACGTGGCGTTACCCCTGCGCGAGCACACCAAACTGGAAGAATCGACGATTGAAATTATGCTGCGCCTGAAACTGGAACAGGTGGGGCTCGCGGGCTTTGAAGACTACTATCCGTCGGAGCTGAGCGGCGGTATGAAAAAACGGGCAGCGGTGGCGCGCGCTTTGTCGATGGATCCGGAGATTTTATTTTTCGACGAGCCGAGCGCCGGGCTGGACCCCATTATTGCGGCGGGGATCGACCAGCTGATTTTGGAGTTGAAGCAGGCGTTTCACATGACCATCATCGTGGTCACCCACGAACTGGCTAGCGCTTTCTTGATTGCCGACCAGATGGTGTATGTCGACAAAGGCTATGTAATTGCGCAGGGGACTCCTGCGGAGATGAAGGCGAATCTGTTGCCGCGTGTTCGGCAATTTTTTGATCGGGTGGCGGAGCCGGAAGTGGAACAGGAACTAGATTATCTGCAGATGCTGACTGCAGCGCATCGCCGGCCGCAGCGTCAGCGTTAGTGTAAGTGGGGTAGTGCGGTTCGTTAGGCGCGAGCCGGAAGGCCAGAGAGGGAAGTATGGAACCTAAACGAGAACAGGCATTTGTTGGACTGTTCGTGCTGGTTGCCGTGGCGATTCTGATCGGCACAGTGATTCTGCTGAGTGGAGCGTTCGCCACGTCGCCGGTACACTACAAAACCTATTTTGCATTCGCTGGCGGTCTGGAAAGCGGCTCGGCCGTGCGCTATGCGGGCGGACCGAAGATCGGGCGCATCGAAACGGTGCGCATTGACCCGCAAGACAACACGCGCATGGAAGTGACCCTCAGCGTGCAGCCGGATGTGCCGGTGAAAACCAATACGCATTGCCGGATTGCCGCGCTGAGCGCGCTGGGAGACAACCATCTGGAGCTGGTTCCACAGAAAGAACAGGCGCCCCGCGCTCCGACGGGAGCCACGCTGCAAAGCGATCCGTATGTGGATATCACCACGCTAACCAACAACCTCAACGACCTGGCGCCGCAGGCCAAAGCGTTTTTGGGCACGGTGAACGAACGCGCGGAGGAATTGAAAGTCACGTTGGCGCGCGTGAATGACTTGCTCAACGACAAGAACCGCGAAAACCTCTCCGCGACGCTGGCGACGACGCGCGGGATGCTGGCCGAGGATCGTCCGAAGATCAAATCGGTGCTGACGCATGTGGACGACCTGACGCAGAAGATGAGCCCTCTGTTGGATGACTTCAAGAAGACGCTGGCGCAGGCCAACCTGACGTTGAATCACGTGGACGCCACGATTGCGGAAAACCGGCCGGATATTCATAAAGCGATTTTGCAATTGCGCGAAACGCTAAACTCCGCGAATGAACTGGTCGGGCGGCTGAACGGTACCTTTGAAGCGAACTCGGAAAATATCGATGAGCTGCTCGATAATCTGCGCGCGGTTTCTGAAAACATGAAAGAGTTTACCGACACTATCAAGTCGCGGCCGTACTCGCTGATTCGCATTACTCATCCGCGGGATCACCAGCCGGGAGAGCAGCAATAACGTGGGAGAACTAACTATGCAGGCCAGTCCGAGCAGCCTTAAGTGCGTGCGCGACCAGGGTAATTGTGAGCGTCGCAAGAACGGCGTGACGCGATTTTCCGCCGCCACGGTGCGCCACTTGCCTACGGCGACCGTACTCGCGGGAATTCTTTCGCTGATTGCGACGGTACTCAGTGGTTGCGGCGCGCCGAAGCCGATTCGCTACTACCAGCTGAGTCTTCCGTCCGATGCTTCGACCCACAGCACGGCGGACGCATACCCAATTACCCTGGTGCTTGCGCCGTTTTTCGCCTCGCATCTGTATCGCGAGGACCGCATCGTTTTCGCGAATAATGCTGAAGGTATGGGGACTTACCAGTACCAGCGTTGGGCGGCGCCTCCGACGGAAATGATTCAGGCCATGATGATTCGTCAGTTGCGCAATGCTGGGCGATTTCGCGAAGTATATGCGGCGCGTAGCGCGGTGCGCGGGGATTATTTGTTGCACGGACAGCTATATGATTTCAAGGAAGTCTCCGCCGGCACGGTGACCGCGCGCGTTTCCTTCGATATGGAATTGCGCGACACCAAAACGAACCTGACGGTTTGGCGCCATTCCTACAATCAGGATGAGCCGGTGACCGGAAAGACGCCGGCGGACGTGGTGGCCGCGCTGGACAAGAACATCGATCGCGGAATCAGGGAAGTGACGACCGGACTAGACCAGTATTTTTCGGCTCATCCGCCGAAGACTGATGCACCTGCTTCGGGGAATTGAGTTTCCTTGGAGTGCGGCGGCTTGACGCCGTTTTGCGGTTATTGCCTTCTCGTAAGCTGTAAAAGCGGCGTCAAGCCGCCGCACTCCAAATAAGCCGCCGCACTCCAAAATAAAACTTAGATTGCTACGCGGCGCATGGTCAGCAGGGTGATATCGTCCGCCAGTTCCAACGTTTCGCCGCCGCGATGGCCGTGAATGCCGTCCAAAAGCGCTTTTGAAAAATCGCACAGGGCGCGAGGTTTGGCGATGCGGTCGGCCACCAATTGGGCCATATCCAAAAATCCCGCGGGGGTGAGTTGCTCGCCGCCCGGCGGCGCTACTTCGGTGGCGCCATCGGAAAAAGCCAGAATCATGTCTCCATGATTCAGGCGGACACTTTGCTCCAGATATTTTTCTCCGGTGATGCAGCCAAGCGGAAGATTTTCCAGGCCGTCGCCGAGTTGGCTGAAGCGCTGCTCGTGTTCGCGCCATAGCAGCATCCGCGGATGGGCGGCGTAGGCGAACGTAAACTCGCCGGAGCGTCCGTCGAATGTGCCGGTGACCACGGTAGTGAGATGCAGCGGACCTTCCTGGCCTTCGGTGGACAAAGTGAATTCGTCGTTGAGAGCTTCGAGTAATCCAGAGGTGTCGCGAATGTCTCGGAACTTGTGCAGCAGGCGATGGACGTGGCGAGCTACGCCGGCGGCTACGTAGCCGTGGCCGACACAATCGGCCAGCACCACGCGGGCGATATCGTCGCTGCAGGAAAAAATGGCGGAGAGGTCTCCGCCATGATCCGCGCCGGAAGGCACGGCGATGACGTCGCCCTCAAGTCCCGCAAGGTCCAGCTGGCGGTGGGCTTTTTCGTTACCGGCCCACAGCTCCATGCAGCCGAAGGGACGTTTGACGGTGAAGGAACATTCTACTTTTGGTTCTACTGTTGGTTCTTGGGCCATAGCGTTTTCCCGAACAACCGAGGTCGATCTCTCATCATTGGATGCCGTACATCGCGCCGGGTTATTAACATTCGATTACGTTCAGCGCCAGGCCCCCGAGGGATGTTTCCTTGTAGCGCGACTGCATGTCCAGGCCCGTTTCGTACATCGTTTTGATGACCTGGTCGAGCGACACTTTGTGCTCGGTGCTTTCCTGCATGGCCATGCGCGCGGCGTTGACGGCTTTTACGGCGCCGAAGGCGTTGCGTTCGATGCAGGGAATCTGTACCAGGCCGCCGACGGGGTCACAGGTCATGCCCAGATTGTGTTCCATGGCGATTTCCGCGGCGTGCTCAACCGCTTCGTTAGTGCCTCCGAGGGCGGAAACCAACCCGGCAGCCGCCATGGAGCAGGCCACGCCGACTTCTCCCTGGCAGCCCACCTCCGCGCCCGAGATTGACGCATTTTCTTTATAGAGAACGCCGATGGCTCCGGCGGTCAGAAAATAGCGGGTGATACCGTCGTCCGTGCCATTAAAAAATTTCATGTAATAGTGCGCGACGGAGGGAATAATGCCCGCGGCTCCGTTGGTGGGCGCGGTGACTACCCGGCTGCCCGCGGCATTTTCTTCATTGGTGGCGATGGCCCAAACGTTCAGCCAGTCCACGGCTTCCAACGGATCGGCGATCTGGGTGTTGCTGTCGTATTTTTTTAGCCGTCGGGCGATGGCAGGCGCGCGCCGCTGCACTTGCAGTCCGCCGGGCAGTTCGCCTTCGGTCACCATGCCGCGCGCTACGCAATCCTGCATGGCTTGCCAGATGCGCGCGATGCCCTCGGTGATTTCCACGTCGGTGCGCCAGGTGCGTTCATTGGCCAGCATCAATTGATGAATTTTCAGGCCGTGCTTTTCGCCCAACTCCAGAAGATCCGCCGCGCTGCGAAAGGGATGCGGAACAGGAGATTTCGCGTCCGCGGAATCCGGCTGGCCTTCTTCCTGAACGAATCCGCCACCGATGGAATAATATTCGCGGGAATCCAGAATGCCGGCGTCCGCGCCATAGGCGGTGAAGCGCATGCCGTTGGAATGTCCGGGGAGCAAGCTTCCTTTGTTCCACACCAAATCTTCGTGCAGAAAAATGACCAATTTTTTGTTGAGCAGCGAGATGGTCTGCCGTCGGCGGATATCGTCGATGATGTTCTGGATTTGTGCTGGGTCGACTTGGTCTGGTTGCATGCCGAGCAAGCCGAGCATGATGCCGCGATCGGTGCCGTGGCCCATACCGGTGAGGGCCAGAGAGCCAAAAAGTTCTACCCGGACCTGGTGAGCGCGCGCAAGGACGCCGAGATCGTCGAGACCCCGCACGAAACGATTGGCAGCGCGCATGGGTCCGACGGTGTGGGAGCTTGAGGGCCCGATACCGATCTTGAAGAGCTCGAAGAGGCTGGTCTTCATAGGGCTAGTTTACTCTTCTTTGGAGTGCGGCGGCTTGACGCCGCTTTTCACGATGCAGCCTGGACTCAAATCCGCGAAAGACATTGAAAACTCTAATCCGCCCACAAGCGAATTTCTTCACGCCCGCATTAGCGATCCGCGGTCCACATCATGATGTCAGGTTCACACCGCAAAGCGGCGTCAAGCCGCCGCACTCCAAATAAACCGCCGTGCGCCAAATAGGATAAACTCGGGCGCTGGGCTTGGGTGAATACGCGAATATGCTGATTAACAAACGAAGTATTCATATTGAGTGGGGCGATTGCGATCCGTTGGGGATTGTGTATTTTCCGCGGTACTTCGAGTTTTTCGATGCTTGCACCAACGCGCTGTTTGAAACCGCGGGGATGCCCAAACAGGAATTGCTGCGCAAATACCAGATTGCGGGAATTCCGCTGGTGGATGCGCATGCGCGATTCCTGGTGGCTTCGGCCTTCGACGACACGGTAGTGGTGGAGTCACAGATCAGCAAGTGGGGCAAAAGCAGTTTTTCCGTGGAACACCGGCTGTTCAAAGGCCACGTGCTGGCGGTGGAAGGGTTCGAGAAGCGCGTGTGGACGGTGCGCGCCGCGGATGATGCGCGCGGGATCAAGGGGCAGGCCATTCCGAAAGAAGTGATGGAACGTTTCGGGCCGCTGCCGGAAAGCTGACCGCTAGAATTGTCCGCGTAATATTTATTGCGATCACTGAAAATTTTCTGGAACGCTCGAAAGGGAATGCGCGATGCGCACGCAGGTGGGAATTGTTGGTGCGGGTCCGGCGGGATTGACGCTGGCGCACCTGCTGCACCTTGAAGGCATCAACTCGGTAATCCTGGAAAGCCGCTCGCGGGAATATGTGGAGCATCGCGTGCGGGCGGGAGTTTTGGAGCAGGGCACCGTCGACCTGCTTACGGAAATGGGAGTTGGGGAGCGGATTGCGCGGCAAGGCTTGAAACATCACGGGATCGAACTAGGGTTTGCGGGCGAGCGCCACCGCATCGATTTCGCGGAACTGACCGGCGGGAAATCCATCACGATTTATGCGCAGCATGAAGTGATCAAGGATTTGATTGCGGCGCGATTATCGTACTCCGGAGAACTGCATTTTGAAGCAGAAGGTTTGCGCGTTTCTGGAATCGATAGCGCTCCGCAGATTCATTTCCGGCAGAATGGCGCCGAGCAGATTCTGGAGTGCGATTTCATCGCGGGCTGCGATGGCTTTCATGGCATCTGCCGAGGAGCGATTCCCGCGGCCGCGTTGCAAACTTATGAACGGGAATATCCTTTTTCCTGGCTGGGTATTCTGGCGGACGTGGCGCCCGCTTCGCATGAATTGATTTATACGTACCACGAGCGAGGTTTTGCGCTGCTGAGCATGCGCTCGCCGAGTGTCTCGCGGCTGTATCTGCAGGTGCCTGCCGACGAAGATATTTCCGCGTGGAGCGACGATCGCATCTGGAGCGAACTGCGCACACGTATGGCCACACATGATGGGTTTGAATTGAAGGATGGACCGATCACGCAAAAGGGAATAACGCCGATGCGTGGGTTTGTGGCCGAGCCGATGCAATCTGGAAAATTGTTTTTGTTGGGGGATGCGGCGCATATTGTTCCTCCCACGGGGGCCAAGGGATTGAATCTGGCGGTGGCAGATGTGCGCGTGCTGGCGCGGGCGCTGGCGGAGTTTTATAAGACGGGCAGCCGCGAACAACTGGAGCGATATTCTCAGGAATGTTTGCGGCGCGTGTGGAAAGTGCAGCGCTTTTCGGCGTGGATGACCGGTATGCTTCACCGTTTTCCGGGTGAAGATTCTTTCGCGCACAAATTGCATTTGGCGGAACTGGATTATGTGACTAGTTCGCGCGCGGCGGCGACTGCGCTGGCTGAAAATTATGTGGGATTGCCCTATTAGATCGTATTTCGGCGCGCAATTCTTTCTTTGCTGATTCCCTCCCAACGACGTTGCGACAAATTTACTCATAACGTAGAGCGTCTACGGGATTCAGGCGTGCGGCACGCGAAGCGGGGTAGAGGCCCGCGAGCAGGCTGACGAAGGTGGCGAAAGCGATGGCGCTGAGCGCGAGCCACCAAGGCACGTAAGAAATCTTCACGCTTGGTAAATCCTGCTGACGTAGGTAAAGGCCCGTGCCCCAGGTGAGAGCTTGGCCGATGAACCAGCCGAGCGCTACTCCGCAAAGTCCGCCGAAGAAGCCCATAGCGGCAGCTTCCGCAAAGAACAGGCTTTTTACGTCGCCATCGGTAGCGCCGAGGGCTTTGAGCACGCCGATTTCGCGGCGGCGCTCGAGGATGGCCATGACCAGCGTGTTGATGATGCCGAGCGAGGCGACGGTTAACGCGAGGCTTCCGAAAAGTCCCAGGAATAAATCGAAGACGGTAAAGACGAGGCGCAGGCCTTTGGTGGCGTCCAGCAGGGAAAAGCGTGAGTAGCCCATTTTTTTGATGGCGGCTTCCACGGCGGCGACGTCTTTGGGATTTTGCACGCGCACGGTGAGCGCGGTGTAGGCGGGCTTGGTGCTATCCGAGTCGCTGAGAAGAGCTTGCATGTCCGTAGGCTGAGCGACTTTCAGGCTTTGCGCGAGTTCTAGCGGAAGATATAAGCGGCCGCCGCCAAAACCGCCCATGCCGGCGGAAGGATCGGTTTCGATGATGCCGACGATGATGAACATTTTTTCCCTGGGAATTACCGACAAGCTTCCGTTCAGCTGGCCGCTGATGGCGCTTTCGAGCAGCGCATCATCGCGATCGGCTGCGGACGCGAACGAGGCGCGCTCGGCGTAACGAATGAGAATTTGTTTGCCAATCAGATCGGCCGCCGAAATTGCTGGCGTTGTCGGAACTGCCGTATTGGATGAGGTTGCAGGTTCTGAGGGACTTGATTTCGGCTTGCCGACCGTTCCCGATGCAGCGTCCGTCCAGGGGATCACTGGTGGTTTCGCGCTCGAAGCCTTATCCGCGATTTCCTTGGCTAATTCGCTTTGGAGAATGACTTCCGTCGCGTATGGCGACGAAAAAAATTTTCCGGTCATGCCCTCGAAGGCTTCGCCTTTGCGGGAAGACTCTGGAATGCCGAGGGCGTTCGTGGTGACGTTCAGAAGGCGTGCATCGAGGGGATAGTGCGAAGTCTTGCCGAACATGGGTGGTTCGCCTTCTGGTGGAGGCGGCATTAAGGCCGACAGCAAGGTATTGGGTCTGAGGTAACGAATGTCCGTGGAGAAGCGAATTTGTGGGTAGACCTCGGAGACGTTGGGAAGCTTTTGGAATGATTGCAGTGCGGTGTCATCGAGGGGAGCGGGAATGTTGTTGGGATCACGTGGTTCGCGTCGGCGCGGTCCATCGGGACCGCCGCGGCTGCCGCGACCGGAGCTAACGAGCACGGAGTCGAAGAGGCCGGAACGTAAGAGGCGTTTCGATGCGAGAGTCTGCAGGCCGATGCCGAGGGAGAGCATGGCGACGAGGGAGGCGACGCCGACCGCTACCCCGAGAGTGGTAAGCGAGTTACGCAGTAAGGCTTCGCGGAGATTGCGGAACGGCGAGTTCGGTGAGGTCGCGCGCTTTCAAGAGTTGACTCCTTGGGCGCGATCGAATTCGGCTTGGTCGGATAGCGACGGAATGGACGGTTGAGCGGTGGGCGCGTCGCTGATGAGTTTGCCATCGCTCAGGGTAACGATGCGGTTGGCGAAGCGCTCGGCCAGGGGGCGTTCGTGCGTGACCATGACGATGGTCATGCCTAGCGTGATCTGAAACTCTTTCAGTAACAAAAGGATTTGCTCGCCGTTGACGCTATCGAGATTGCCGGTAGGTTCGTCGGCGAAAAGGATGGAGGGGCGATTGACGAGGGCGCGGGCCAGAGCGCCGCGTTGCTGCTCGCCACCGCTAAGCTCGCTGGGACGATGTTTGCTGCGAGGGCCGAGGCGCACACGGTTCAGGGCTTCCTGAACACGGGCGGCGCGATCGCTACGGGAGACTTCCGAAAGGCGCAGCGGGAGTTCGACATTTTCTTCGAGAGTCATGCGCGGGAGGAGATTGAAGGATTGGAAGACCATGCCGACGGTTTCACGGCGATAGAGGGCGAGATTTTCGGGGCTGAGTTCGGCCAGATTTTTCTCGCCGACGCGGATAGCGCCACTGGTGGGGCGATCGAGTCCGGCGAGCATGCTGAGGAAGGTTGATTTGCCGGAGCCGGAGCTGCCGAGGAGTGCGAGGAATTCTCCCGCGGGGATGGCGAGCGTGATTCCCGCCACGGCGCGGACGGTGGATTCGCCTAGGTGGTAGTCGCGAGTGACGTTTTCGGCTTGGATAGAGGGAGTAGGGGTCATTGAATGGCTGCTACGTATGATACGCCGCTGGTTGAGAGAAGTTTTCGTGGGCGCCGCAGATAATTTGCGCGTGCGTGCCCGGGGCTGGCGGCGCTACTCATAGGCCTGGCCACTCGGGGCGGCGACGGTCGCGGAGTTAAGTAGCCAGAACTTCGGCGTTTGCAGAAATCGTCTACAGCGGCGGCCAAGCAATCGCCTACCTGGAGTTAACGACGGGGACGTTGTTTGGCGGAGACGCTTTTTATTAGGGTGTAGCCCTTGGCGGATTTGGAGAGAGGGATTTTGGCTTGGGCTTCCGCGTCGTTGATCAGGGCGATCACTTGGGGGTCGGAGAGCGTTTCGGGTGTGGGGAGGCGGACGAAACGATTTTGGCTGCCGCTGCCTTGGAGGATTTTGTGCGGGTCGGGGAGTGTGGCGCCCCAGTAGAAGCTAAGGCCGACGCCTTTGGAGTTTGCGGCGATGGCGACGAGAGTAGAGGAGGGGCGGTCGGTGGCACCGAAACCAAAGACCAGGAAGTTGTAATTGTCGTAGACCATTTCGACGGCGGTGGGGAAGCGTTTGTGGAGAATGGTGCGGCAGGTTTGGATTTTTTTGGCGAGTGCGGGGTCGAACTTGGCCAGGAAGCCGGCGATTTGTTTGTCCGGCGCGATGGCGGGTGGCGGGGGATTGGCGTTTTTTGGCCTGACGCGGGCGGGTTTTTGAGATTTTGTCGCTGGTTTGGATTTGCGGGTGGGTGGCGTCATTGGTGATCTCAGTTCTCGTACGGCGGAATGATTTGGGCGTACCGCACTGTACAACGAAGGGTATGTGGGTGGAAATGATTTGGCGAGGCTTGGTGGCCGGAAAAAAAAGGAAGCGGGGATTGAGCTAAGCGGGGAAGAAGGCCGGACCCTTCGTTCCTCGCGGTGAACTGAAGTCCGGTGCCTACAGAAACGGCCACACGAGGGGATCAGAGGTGGAGTTGGTTCAAAGGCGCACAGCCAGAATTGGGTGTGCCACGATGACTGGTTGCGCCACGAAAGCGTGGGCACCTCTGATGGGTAGTGCCACTAGATGTGGAAAAATTCTGGCTTAGGGGGCTGGAGTGATGGTGATGGGTTGTTGCAGGCGGAAGGTTACGGGGGTTTCCGCGGGCAGAGTGATGTCGCGGTTGCCGGTGAAGGCGGAGCCAGCGGTACCGGCTCCGGCGCCGATCAGGCCGCCGATGAGCGCACCTTTGCCGCCACCGGCAAGTCCGCCGATGAGCAAGCCGCCCGCGCCGCCTCCTCCAATCATGCCGGCGGTGCGCTTACCTTTACCTTTGCTGACTGATTCGTGATCGGTGGTGTCAATTTTGTATTCGGTGCCGCGGACGTTGATGCTGGTGAGGGTGATGCCTAGCGTGGCTCCGCCTTTGAAGCGGCCAGCGGATTTGGCGTCGGTGACTTCGCCCGTGGCGTGCGCGCCTTTGGGAATGACGACGACGCCATCCACGGCGATGGGAGCTTGCAGCGTGGCGGAGAAAGATTGGCCCTCGGTCGCGGTTTTGGAGCTGAGGGATTGATCAAGCACGACCGGGATGGCGGTGCGCGCGGGAACAACGATTGGTTGCGGAGCGGGCGGAACTACGGGCGCGGGCGTTTGTGTCTGAGCGGATTGTGTGGAATCCGTGCCGCTTCCCGGAGTGCTGGAAGTAGCAGGCTGATCCGCGGATTTTTGGCAACTGACCAACAGAAATCCGGACAGTACGGCGGGGATGAGTAAGTTCAAGGGACGGCGGTTCATTGGTTCCTCCAGAGGGCGTGAAAGCATTTTTACTTTGTTCGCGGGTGAAGTCAATTTAGACATGAAAGTTGACTGGGGTCGATGGGGCGGAGGAAAGCGGAGTTATAGGAGTTGTAAATGAAGTATTTCGCAAGTATGACGATATATGGGGTGGCGATGGAAATGGATATGAGCTAGCGCTTCGGAAATCGCGACGGGAATACTAGAGAATTATAATTTAGAGAATGGTGGCGAAGACTAAAGTATTGGAATGAAGGGCCGATAAGTGAAGTGAGCGGCGAAGAGTCTCGAAAGCGTGGGATGGACTCGCCGAAAGCAGCAACGTCCCGCGGTTGAACGACTAACCGGCGGGCAAATTCCGTTTGCTCCCAAACGAAACGCTGTGCGGGTATGGCACACCTATCCTGGGTGTGCGTATAGGCAAGTCTTGCCTTTTCAGGCGATTCACACTCTCCAGTTTGGCGTTGAACACGCAGTGTTACCGGATGACGAGATCCTCGCTGGGAAAAGTTTTCCCGTGAGGCTCGCCGCTCGCGCGGCATTGTTTTCCTGAGCGGGGATGGTAACGATTACGCCAGGGGTAAGCACAGATGAGTGCGATTTCTAATGCTTTGGCGACACGTTCTCGCGTGCTGGTGGCCAGCGCGGATTCGGGGTTTCGCAGGCGGCTGATGACTAACCCACGGTATGCGGCGGCGCACCGGGAAGAAGCGTCCGGAGGAGCGCACGCGCTGGCCCGAATGGGCGTTTCCTGGAACTATATGCCGTCTTTCATCGACGTCTTCGAATACCATCACGCGCCACAGCGCGCGCAGCACGATCCATACCTCGTGGGAATTATTTCTGCTGCTGACCAATTCCTGGTCGCCCAAGCCAGTGCGGCTGCCGCGCATCAGGCGGATACCGCAGCCGCTGGCGAAAAATCCGCCACCGCGGAAACTGTCGCGCGCTCTGGCATCCACCCAGTCTCTGGCACGGAACATTCGTCCGAACCTGAGAACATGGAGCAGCTCCCCATTCCGCACCAAGCCGTGCCTGCGTTTCTTCCGCAGTGCCTACCGGAACTGGCCGAATCTGAGCATCGCGTCGTCATGGAACTGCTCGAAACGGAATATCTGCACCTCGTTCCGCTCGTCCAGCTGGGCATGGCCGTCGCCGCTTCCGACGACGTCTAATCACCCTAGCAGGTAGCAGGGAATCGCCGCCCGTCTCAAAAACCTTCCTCGCTATCCGTACCAACGCACTTGCCCTTCGTCGATAGTGGGGTCAGTTTCCGGCGTTAATCGGGACTTGACGTGGTTAGATTGCGGAATTCATCGCGGCGATTGCGACTCTGAAATTGATAGAAATCGTCGTGAAGAAGCAATCACCATTAGTCCAAGAGCTCTTGGGAACTATCTCAAGGAATTACTCGCACCCATGACACATCTGCATCGAGCAGGCGGCGGATAATCAGATCCTCGCCATCGGCGCCCCACAGCCTGAAAAAGGAACCCTTCGCGGAATCCTCCAGTCGAGGCTGAGTGTTGAGCGTCCCGTTTACAACAACCCACCTGCCGAGCGACGCGCTGGGCTCGACTCGCAATTCGAATAGCCCATGGGTTTTCGTGTCGCCTTCCTGCTGGAGTTCAAACAGACTCGCATAGACGCGGCCTTTGTCGGTCACTGCCAATCCCGTGACCCTCGCAGCACTGAGAGGCGCCATAGCTATTTTCCAACGTTTGAGGGTTTTTGGGGATGGGTCAATTTCGAAGTATTCGTTGGTCTCGTTCAAGTACAGCGAAACGCGGTCTTTGCCACAGACCAGAAAGGTGCCGTTCATACCTTCGCCTGCGCCCGTTGCACCATCGTTGCGAAGATCCACGAGAGATCTTGAAAGGTAGCTCTGCAGCAAGCCCTTTTCAAAGCTGTACTGCCGCACGAGCGGATAGTCAGCCTCATGCGCCGATTCCTTCTCCGGGTCTCGTCCGAGTGTCCAGACGGTGCCGTCACTGGCTGTGCAAATTCGAGCCGCCAGGAAGGTGTCCGTCCGAAGCGTCGAGACGACGCCACCGGAGGGCGAAGTCTCCGCGAGAAAGTAAGTAGTTCCATCGTCGATCGCAACCTGTCCGCTTGCGATTGCGCCGCCATCGCTCGTGGGTGTCGCGGCTATCAACCACAACCCGGTCCCTCCGGGAATCGAGACGTATGACGTGCTCGTTTGCTTTCCGGTTCTGTCGTACACCGTGAGGCCTGCGGGAGAATTTCCCTCGGACAATTGAGCGAAGTAGCCGTGCGCCCAAGTGGGCCAGCGTGCGTCGAACCATACCGATGCCGGAAACGAGGCGATGCGGGACGGTTCGGAGATGTGTAGCGCTGCAAGCTCAGAATTTGGTTGCTGGGGGCTGAAGTCCTGTGCCTTTTGATAGCTTGGCGACGCGAATGTCAGCGATGTGTGTCGACTCGAAAGCGTTTCGACCATGACAAACAACAGTCCTACAATGATGAGGAAGCGCCACGCGGCGTTAACTCTTCCCATCATTTTCCTCCGGCGGAGTAACTCGGCTGAGACGAAATAGTACAATATCACCCCGGACAACCAAAAACACGCGGAGCCCGCCGAAGCCTGATAAGTCGGATAGTCGGAAACTGACCCACTACCCCTTCGTCCACTCATTTGACCGCGCCTGAATTTCGCGAGACCATTGAAGTTTTGGATATCACTCTCCCATGAACCTGGGCCTCACTAATCGCGTCGCTATCGTCTCCGCGGCCAGCAAAGGGCTCGGTCGCGCCGTGGCCACCGAACTCTCCCGCGAAGGCGCCCGCGTCGCTATTTGCTCCCGCACCGCCGCCGACGTCGCCGAAACTGCCGCCCAAATCGCCGCCGAAACCGGTCACGAAGTCTTTCCGCAGGCGTTGGATGTCACCGATGCGCTCCGCCGTGGCCCGCTTTGTTGACGACGTGGAAAAACGCTTCGGCCGGATAGATATTTGCATAACCAATTCAGGCGGCCCTCCGTCTAAATTGTTCAAGGACACCGAAGTCTCCGACTGGAAATCCGCCGTCGACCAGCTGCTGATGAGCACTGTCTTTTTCGCCAAAGAGACTCTTCCGCGCATGCAGAAAAACAAGTGGGGCAGGCTGATCACCATCACGTCCTACACCGTCAAACAACCTGTTGACGGCCTTCTTCTCTCTAACTCTGTGCGCGCTGGTGTCGCCGGCTTGGCACGTACTCTCGCGAACGAGTACGGACCCCACGGAATCACCGTGAACAATGTCTGTCCTGGTTACACCAGCACCGATCGTCTCGGCGATCTGGCTTCCACAATTTCTAAGCGCACCGGCGTCACTCCCGAAGAAGTTGTCGCCGGATGGGAGCGCCAGATTCCCGCTGGCCGCATCGGCTCTCCCGAAGAGTTCGCCGCCGTTGTAACGTTTCTGGCCTCCGAACGCGCCAGCTACGTGAACGGCACGTCCATTGCCATCGATGGCGGCATAGTCAGGAGTCTTCTGTAGCGTGATGGCCATTTCCCATCAACTTCTGCTGACGCTTTTTCCCGGCCTGTACGCTATTGCGCGTTTCTCGCCGGACCAGGTTCTCAATTTCGATTACGCCAAAAGCAGTTTTTTCAGCGTCACCAAAACCGAACATGAGCTTTCCGTGGTCTGCGAGCAATCGGACGTTCCGGATGGCGTGCGCGCAGAGCGTGATCGCCGTCTTCTTAAAATCGAAAGTGTTCTGGCCTTCACGCTCACCGGTGTTTTGTCTTCTGTCGCCGGTCCGCTCGCGGAAGCCGCCATTAGTATTTTCGCTGTTTCGTCTTTTGACACTGACTACATCTTGATCGCCGATCGCGACATCGAGCAGGCCATCGCGGCCCTCGAAAGCGTCGGCCACAAAATCCAGAGGAGCACTTCCCCATGATTGGTAGTTCCACCACTGCGCAACTTCACATGAAGATTCGACGCTTCTTAGCTTGTGTGTCGGTTCTAGTTGTCGTCGCCCTTGCCACGCCTGCGCTCTTTGCCGACGAACCGTACGCCCGCAGCCGCGACTACGACCTGCAGCACTCCAAGATTGTTCTTCGCTTTGATACCGCGCAAAAGCAGGTCATCGGCGACGTCACCCACAACCTCTCCATCCTGCGAGACAACACCGCTCGAATTTCCTTCGACTCCGTCGCCCTGAATATTCACAGCGTCACCGTCAATCGCGCCCCCGCCAAATTCGAAACCACCGAAACCAGACTATTCGTAACTCTTCCCGTCACCGCCAAAGCCGGTCAGAAATTTGAAGTCGAAATTACCTATGACGGCAAACCTACCAAAGGTACCTACTTCATTCTTCCCGACGCCGCTTATCCTAAGCGCCCCATCCAAATCTTCACGCAGGGCGAATCCGAAGATACCCGCTACTACTTGCCCACCTATGACTATCCCAACGACCGCCTAACCACTGATACCATCATCACCGTTCCCGCTGCATGGACCACTGTCGCCAACGGCAAACTTCTCAGCGTCACCAACGCCAGCAACGGAATGAAAACGTGGACATGGAAAGAATCTTTGCCCAGCTCCACGTACCTCATCACCACCGTGGCCGGAGAGTTCGACGAACTGAAAGATTCCTGGCGCGGCATCCCCGTAAATTATTACGCGCCAAAGGGCCGCGGTGATCGCCTGGCCATCAACTACGGCCGCACTCCCGCGATGATGGAACTCTTTAGCAAAAAATTTGGCGTGGACTATCCCTGGGAAAAATATGACCAGATCATGGTCGACGATTTCATCGCCGGCGGCATGGAAAACTCCAGCGCCACCACCAACACGGCGGAATCCCTCACAAATCCCAAACTCGTCCCCGAATACATCGCCAATCAGGACGATCTGATTTCCCACGAACTCACGCACCAGTGGTTCGGCGATCTGGTCACCTGCAAAGCCTGGTCAGACATCTGGCTCAACGAAGGCTTCGCCACCTTCGGCGAAACCATGTGGAATGAATATCGCTACGGCAAAGATTGGGCCGACTACAATCGCTGGCGCGCCGCGCGCACCTGGTTCCACGAGACCAATCTCTACGGCAAGCCCATCGTTCGCCACGATTTCGCAGAAGATTCCGACGAATTCGATGGCAACGCCTACGGAAAAGCAGGCTGGGTCATCGACATGCTCCGCTATCAACTCGGCGAGCCCGCCTTCTACGCCGGCCTCCAACGTTATCTCGAAGCCAATCGCGGAAAAAACGCCCTAACGTCCGATTTCGCCAAAGCCATCGAAGAAGCCACTCACACCAACATCGATCAATTCCTCTTGCAATGGATCTACGGCGCCGGCGCTCCCAAGCTGGACGTCCACTACACCTACGACGACACCAAACATCAAATCGCGCTCACCGTCCGCCAAACGCAACAGCAGCAGGGAAGAGTTGGCATTTTCCGTGTGCCAGTCGAAGTCGAAATCACCACCGCATCAGGCGTGAAACTTTACCCGGTCGTAATCGGCAAAGATCCCTCTTCCGACACCGACGTGTTCACTTTGCCTTCCGACTCCGCGCCGCGCATGGTCCTCTTCGACAAAGGCGCCCACGTCCTCAAGTCCGCCGACTTCCATAAAGAAAAGAAGGAATGGCTCTACCAGTTAAAAAATGCCGCCGAACTTGCCGACCGCGCCGACGCCGTGCAAGCCCTCTCGAAAATTCAGAATGACGACGAAGCCACCGCCGCTATCGGCGACGCCGTCCTCAGCGACAAAACCTGGGGAGTCCGCACCATCGCCGTCGAAGCGCTCGGCAAGATCAATTCGCCGCTCTCCACCAAACTCCTGCTCGAAGCCTTGAATAAATCCGAAGCCTCATCGCCAGACGGCGCACTCCTCGCGCGCTACGCCATCGTTACTGCTCTTGGTTCATCAAAGGATCCCGCCGTCGCCACCAAGCTCGACACGATTGCCCGCGACGACAGCTCCTATCGTGCTCGCGCCGCCGCACTCGAAGCCCTCGGCCAGCTGAAGCCGACCAACGCTCTGCAAACTCTAAACGCCGCCGTCGCCGCCGATTCCCCCGACGATATTCTTCGCAACGCTGCCCTGCGTTCCATGGGAAAGTTGGGCGACGACAAAGCCGTCCCCGCTCTCCGCGAGTGGTCCGCGCTCGGCAAAGCCATGCCCACTCGCACCGCCGCCATCAGCAGCCTCGGCCGCCTCGACAAGACCGACGCCAGCATCACGCAGCTTCTCACCACCTACATTTCCGAGCCGCATTTCTCCGTTCGAATCGCCGCCATCACCGCGCTGGGTACTCGTGGCGACGCCGCCGCTATTCCCGCGCTGCAAACTCTGCTCACCAGCAAAGATCTCAGCATCGAAATGGTGCCCATCATCAAACGCCAGATCGCTCATCTGCAAAATCAATCGGCCAACAAGTCCGCCAAAAATTCCGACGACGACAACGACGAACCCGCCCCAGCCGCCGCTCCAGCCAAAACCGTCGCCGACAACACCACGCGCCTCGAGCGCATCGAGCACCTAACCGAAGAAATGAACGACCGTCTCAAAGCGATCGAATCCCGCCTCCCCGCCGTAAAAAATCAGTGAGGTTCAAGCGATATCGGGTGCCGCACCCTCTATGACGGTGTCGGCGCTGTCAAGCGACACTGGTAGCGCACGGACCGCGTGCGGTTCGTTTTGGTGCTTTTTCTAAAAGAGCCTTTACTGCTTTTCTGCACGCTAGGACCAAAGCTCGCTGCTTTTTTTAAATCCAGCGGTGAAATGGTTCCACCAACCATCTATGCGGTCACCAAACTTCCGACCATGATTCCTATTTCAGACGCCGCGATCGCTCGCGGCGGCCAGACGCCCAATCAATTGGACGGTGCAGTTGCCTGCACCAGGGTGCGGCCCGGGCCATCTAGCCTGCGAACCAGCGGTGTGTATGCTGCCCCACTGCGCAGCATCCAGTACATACGCACCGCTAACTTGCGCGCGATCGCTACCTTCGCCACCGCGTGTCCTCGTCGGAATTTCAATCGTTCATAATCCCGCCGCAGCTCTTCGTCTTGCCGCACCGCGGGATGTACGGCTTCCACCAGCAACCAGCGCACCATGCTGTTGCCCTGTTTGCTGATGCTCCCTAGCCGTCGCCGTCCGCCACTAGACGCTTCGCTCGGATTCAGTCCGAAATAACTGGCGATCTTTTTGCTGCACGCAAAGCGCCCGATCGGACCTACCGCCAGCACAAACGCCAGCGCCGTCACTGGACCGATCCCCGGATGGGTCATCAACAGCGCGGCGTCCGCACGGCCTGCGGCTTCCGCCTGCACCGCGTGATCCAGTTCCTGGATCGGCGGCCCCACCTGCTCCAGCAACTGCAGCAACTCGGCGCGCCGCCGGCTGGCCCACGGATGCAATGGCAAGCCCAGCAGTTCCACGCGGCCCTCCTTGGTGAACAACTTCTTCTTGCGACACAGCCCCTGACTGAGCGCCAGCGCATGCAACTGATTGCGCAGCGTGCTGCGCAGACTCACCAGCTTGTGGCGGTGCCACAATAACTGCCGCACATCGCGTTCCCCAGGCGTGGGCACCCAGATCTTCGGAAAACGCTTGCTCAGCAGCAACTCCAGAATCAACCGCGCGTCCCGTTCATCGGTCTTTTGCTTGCGCACTTCGCTGGCGCGAATCTTGGCAGCATCGCCAATCCACAATTCGTGCCCCAGTTCCGCCAGCAAGCGCTCGAACCAATGGAGCGGTCCCGTAGCTTCCAAGCCCACCCGCACCGGACCGGCTAAGCTCCGGTAAAACCCCTCGGCTTCACCGTTGGCATGCCCCAGGCGCCGCTCCAGCACGAACTCTCCGGTGGCTTCCTCGGCCACCGCGACCTGTTGGTAGCGCGTATGAAAATCACATCCTATAATCAGCATTGCTCGGCTCCTTCTTCCGAGCTTTGGTCGTTAGCGCTACCAAGTCTACTCGGTCCCAGGAGCCGACACCGTCATCCCATCAACTGGGTTCGTGGGTGCGGTTTTTGACTTCTTAAACCGCTCGCAGAATTTTCTCTGGAAAACTTGCGCGAAAAATCTCACGCCTCCGCAATCAAAATTCGCAAATCCCGCAAATTATTTCCCGTCGGCCCCGTAATCACCGCATCCCCCAACGCAGCAAAATAACTAAACGCATCACTCCGCAAAAAATAATCCCCCGCGTCCATCCCCATGCTCAATCCCTGCGACACCGTCTCCCCATCCGCCACCGCACCCGCCGCCGGACTATTCCCATCAATCCCATCCGTCCCGCAACTAAGCACCGCAATATTTTCCCCCGCAATCCTCCGCGCGCAAGCCAGTACAAACGCCGCGTTCCTCCCGCCCACGCCGCCTCCCGTCACCGGCGAACTCACCTCTCCATCCGCAATCACCGCTACGCGCCGCCCCGGATGCGCCGCGCGCAAATCCGCTAGCTGCTTCAACAAATATTCCGCGGCCTTCTCCACCGGCCAATCATCCGTAGCGTTGTCGCAACACGCCACGCACCCCGCCGCCTCCGCAAACTTGTGCGTCGGATGAAAAAGATCATCCATCCCCAGCATCAGAAAAAAATGCGCATTCGCAAACGCCGCGTGCGAGGCCTTCGGTGTCGCCGGCATTTTCCCGGCCTCTAGCCATTTCCTCACCGGCTCCGGAAATTTCTCCTCCAGCGAGTACTCGCGCACCACTCGCGCGAAATCCGTCGGCGTCGCTGGATCCGCAATCGTCGGCCCGGAAGCCAGCGCCGATTCCTTACCCAGCGGCACGTCGCTCACCGCCAGAGTAATCTTCGTCGCCGCGCCCGCCGCCACCGTCAGCCGCCCGCCCTTCACCGCCGACAAATGTTTTCGCACCGTATTGATCGCGTCGATCGGCGCACCGCACGTCACCAGCGCATGATGCACAGCTTGCACGTCTGCCAACGTCTGTGCAGGATTCAGCGGCAATTCCATAAGCGCCGATCCGCCCCCGGAAAGCAGAAAGAAAACCAAGGTCCGCTCATCGCAGCCCTTCAACAGCTCCAGAATCGCCTGCGCCGCCGCCCAGCTTTCTTGATTAGGCGCCGGATGCCCCGCGGCAAAATAATGCAGCGCGCCGCCGCTCACAGAAACTGTCGACGCACCGCCCCGCGGCGCACCGTGAGGAGCGACCACAATCCCCTCAAACACGAATCCCGCCGGCAGCAACTCTCGCAGCCCAGCCACCATCGCATGCGACGCCTTCCCCAGCGCCACCACATAAACGCGCTCAAACGCGCTCAAATCGAATTCCGCATCTCCACAGCGAAACGTGGTTCCACGCACCTGCAGCTTCCGATGCATGGCTGCGGAAATATCAATCGCTGCAATCGTGTCGTGGAAAATGCGCAGGGCGATTTGTTTCAGATTAGCCATGGTCGGCTAACAAAACTTTACTTCACTTCAGAACTTCCGGATTCAACATATTCGGCGGTCGCTGTCCGCGAAACAACGCCGTCTGATTCTCCGCCGCAATGCACGCCATCTTCGTGCGCGTTTCCACCGTCGCCGAAGCGATGTGCGGAGCCAGCACCACGTTCGGTCGCTTCAATCCTGGCAGGATGAACGGCTCATTTTCATAAACGTCCAGCCCCGCCCCGGCAATCTTCCCGGCTTCCAGTGCCGCCACCAATCCATTTTCGTCCACCACTGCGCCGCGAGAGGTGTTGATCAGAAACGCCGTAGGTTTCATCCGGAAAAATTTCGGCCCGCCCATCATGCCGCGCGTGTCCGGAGTTAGCGGCACGTGCAACGTAACAAAATCCGCTTCCGCCAGCAGGGAATTGAAGTCCCGGTATTCCGCTTTGAGCTCTTGCTCAGTCTCTTCCGGCACACGCGCCTCATCGCTGTAAATCACGCGCATCCCGAATCCCGCAGCGCGACGCGCCATCGCCCGCCCGATGCGGCCAAATCCTACAATTCCCAGAGTCTTTCCCCAAACGTCTGTGCCCACCAATTGATCCAGGTCCCAGCCGCTCCATTTGCCCGAGCGCGCCAGCGCCTCGCCCTCTCCCATCCTTCGCGCCACCGCCATCATCAGCGCCCACGCAAAATCCGCAGTCGTTTCGTCCAAAACGCCGGGCGTGTTGGTGGCGATTACTCCTCGCTTGCTGCACGCCGCCACATCGATGTTGTCGAAGCCCACCGCCACGTTCGAAACAATCCGCAGCTTCGGAGCGTTCCGCAACAGCTCCTCATTCACTTTGTCCGTCAGCAGGCACACCAGTCCTTCTTTATCCTTCACCCGCCGCAGCAGTTCCTCGCGCGATGGGCTCTGCCCCGGCGGAAAATATTCCACATCGCACGTTGCATCCAGAATGGTTCGCGCCGCAGGAAACAGCGGTCGCGTAGCTACCACTTTCGGTTTTGGCATAACGAAATCAGAACTCGGCCCCGAACTTCACACTAACATACGCCGTCCCTCTTTCCACACCACACCATTGCGCCCGCGCCATAAGCCTCACTATAGTAGGCTTTGGTAGCACAGACTTCAGTCTGTGAGCTTGTGTAATAAAGTTGCCGAGGCTTCGCCGAAACATCAGGGACCATAGTCGCAAGATCTCAGAAAAAGTGACGAAATCCCAACCACCAACCACCATGAACCAATCCCTAATCCACGCCCTCCAATCCCTCTTAGGCAAACCCGCCGTCCTCTCCCTCCCCGAAGAACTTTTAATGTACGAATACGACGGCTCTATAGAAAAGTCCTTGCCAGACGCAGTCGTCTTCCCCTCCATCACCCAGCACGTCTCGCAAATCGTGAAAATCGCCAACAAATTTGACGTCCCCATCGTGGGTCGCGGCGCCGGCACCGGCCTCTCCGGCGGAGCCATCGCCCGCGCCGGCGGCATCATGATCGTCTTCGCCCGCATGAACAAAATCCTCAGCGTCGACTACGAAAATCAGCGCGCCGTAGTCCAGCCCGGCCTCGTCAACGCCGAGCTTACCCGGGCTGTCGAACACGCTAACTTATATTTCGCCCCCGATCCTTCCAGCCAAAAATCCTGCACCATCGGCGGCAACGTCTCCGAAAATTCCGGCGGTCCGCACACCCTTGCCTACGGCGTCACCACCAATCACGTCGTCGCCATCGAACTCGTCATGCCGGATGGAGAAATCCTGCGTATCGGCAATCCGCAAGGTGACGCTCTTGGCTACGACCTCTGCGGGCTCTTCGTGGGCAGTGAAGGCACGCTAGCCCTGGTCACCGAAGTGACCGTGCGCCTCACGCGCAAACCCGAAGCAATCAAGACTCTTCTAGCCGTTTTCGATTCCATCGACGATGCCAGCGAAACCGTCGTCGACATCACCGCCCGCGCCATCACTCCCGCCGCCTGCGAAATGATGGACGGCTGGACCCTCCGCGTCATCGAAGACTACGTCCACGCCGGTTTCCCCATGGATAGCGCCGCCGTAATCCTTCTCGAAATCGAAGGCCTGCAAGAATCCGTGGCCGCTCAGGCACAAGCCATCGAAGAAGTCTGCATGGCCCATCACGCTCGCGAAGTTCGGCTCGCCAAAGATGCTCACGAGCGCGACCTGTTCTGGAAGGGTAGAAAAAACGCTTTCGGCGCGCTGGGCCGCATTGCTCCGTGCAACTACGTTCTAGATGGAGTAATTCCGCGCTCCAAACTCCCGCAAACACTTCGCCGCATCTACCAGATCGGCAAAGAGCGTGATCTCCAAATCGGAAATATTTTCCACGCCGGAGACGGCAACCTGCATCCGCTGGTCCTCTACGATCCGCGCACTCCCGGAAAACTCGAAAGCGCGCTGGCCGCCGCCAACGAAATCATTCGCTACTGCGTGGAAGTCGGCGGCTCCTTGACCGGCGAGCATGGCGTCGGCATGGAAAAAGCCGAACTCATGTCCCTCATCTTTAGCGACGCCGACTTCGCTCTGATGCGCCGCGTGCACGACGCCTTCAACCCAAAAGCCAATCTAAATCCCGCGAAAATCTTCCCGTTTGGCAAAGGCTGCGGAGAGATTCGCGTTCGCCATACTGGGACACACACGCCGGGTTCATCTGCTTTGGATCGCACCGCCGCTTCATCGAGCGCGCTCAGCTCGCCTTCACAGAAACCGGAGACCGCGGCTGTTCCGCGTTAAATGCCCACCACCGCGACAAATCTGCCCGATCGCTTGGCCTCGGTGATCGACGCCGACCGAATCGAACGAAACTCCGCCGCACTATCGCACTATTTGATCGACGAAAAAGCACCGTCAGTCGCCGTCAAACCGGCAAACGCAGACGAAGCCGCCGAAGTCGTCCGCTTCGCCCTGAAAGAAAACCTGGCCATCATCCCCTGTGGCAGCCGCAGCAAACTTCAAATCGGCAACATTCCCGCTCGCTACGACATTGCCTTGGACATGACCGCCCTGAATCAGATCGCCTATTACGATCCTGGCGACTTGACGCTTAGCGTAGACGCTGGCTGCACCTTGCGAACCATTGACTCCGCCCTGACGCCTGAGAAACAGTTTCTCCCGCTTCCCTCGGAATATGGCATCAGCTGCACGGTCGCGGGCACGATCGCCTCGGGTGTCGACTCGCACTTTCGCCAGTTCTACGGCACAGCTCGCGATTTTCTCGTTGGAGCGGAATTTATTGATGGCACGGGCGCGCAATGTAAAAGTGGCGGCCGCGTTGTAAAAAATGTCACCGGCTACGACCTGCACAAACTGTTGATCGGCAGCCTAGGCACCTTGGGCATCATCACGCGCCTGAACTTCCGAACCTTTCCGTCGTTAAACTCTTCCGGCTCGCAATCCGAATACTTCACCGCGAACTTCGCCGACGCCAAATCCGCCGTCGATTTCCGCCACAAAATCGCCGCGTCCCCCTTCACGCCAGACGCCATCGAAATCCTAAGCCCCGAAACCGTCGTTATCATCGGCAGTTCCGCGCAAAACAATCCGCCAGCCCAGTCCAAATCTTGGCAAGTCGTCGTAGCCTTCCACGGCACGCCAGAACTCCGCGCTCGCTACATAAAAGCCATGTCGGAATTTTCAAATCAGGCAGGAACCATCTCTTCCAGCACCAGCGAGCCGCCCGCTTTTCACGCCGTCGCCCACCTGCGCAGCGCCTCCCCCTTCGCCACCATCTTTAAAATCACGCAACTCCCGCAAAAACTTCCCGACCTATTCGCCGTCCTCCGCGCCGCTGCCGATCGAGCCTACATTCCACACGCCATCGTCGCCCGCGCCGTCGGCGTAACCTATTTCGCCCTCGTCCCCGCCGACCCATCCATCCACCTCGCCCAAGCACAACTGCAAGCCGCACTCGACCCGCGGGACGTGGCCCAAATGCTTCAAGCCGAGCATCAACAAATTTTCAACACCCTGCGTGATGTCTCCGCAAAAATCTTCAAGGTGTGCGCTGAAAAAACCGCCGCAGCTCAGATCGTCTTCGCACCTACCCAACTTAAGCACCAACTCCCCATCCTAGGCCCCGACCGCCCGGACGCGCCATCCATGCACAAACTAAAATCCGCCTTCGACCCCCAAAACATCTTCGCCCCCGGCCGCTTCTTGTAATCTTTGTTGCGCGGGTCTTTATTTTGGAGTGCGGCGGCTTGACGCCGCTTTGCGATTTCCAACACTCGGCAAACTTAAAGAATCGAAAGCGCTGTTGTAACGGCCGCCTTCTGCTTGGCGCCATAAGGCGGGGCGGATGTTTTGAATTTGATCCCTTCAGGAAGGAACAGGAATACACTCGCGCGAACTACTCGCCACGCGATTCACTTCATCAATTCGTTCGCTACTTACGCCGGCAACCCTCTCACAAAACTACTCAACCTCTGCCGATCCTCAATCCCCATCGCCACAAATCCCACGCCCATGCCTTCACTCGGCCGCACATCCTTCACCACCGCGCGCGCCCGCACGCCGTCGCCCGGCACCGCAATCATCACACTCAGCACCGACCCAACTGGCAACGTGTCTTTCGTGCGAATAAATAATCCGCCCAACCCCAATCCTCCAACATACGAAACCCATTTGCGATCGGAATTCTGGCAGGCCACTACTAATCCAGCTGGTGGTTTAACGCGAGGATAACGACGATTTGCACTGAACTCAGCCATGAGAGGAACCCCCAAGATAGACATTCGCGGAAGCGAACCGAACAAACCGCAGGGCCGCGCTGAGGGACGTCCCTACACTTCGTTGCGCAAACTTTCGGTCCCCATATCCTGCGCCTGTCGGCAACCCACTGCAAGCTTTTCCACAGCTTTTTCAACCAAGTGTGGTCTGCCGAATACGTTCAAGCAACGACGTCGTCTCCGGCACTCGTCTACGGGAAGCCCTCGTTCCCGTTGCTTCCTCGCGTCGCTCTCCCCGTTCGTCCGAGCAGTAGTCTAGTACTGCACCATTCTTGTCCTTAAACGCGCTTTACCCCATCGACACAATCCTGCACCGTCAGTAGACGATGAAGTTCGCAGCAAATAACGGTTGCCGGGCCCAAGCACACACCTCAGGCAGCTCGATCTCTGCACTGCCTTCAACTCCCCAAATCCGCCCCAAGATCACTCATCAAAATCTCCATCAGAATTGTTGCAGACTACCTCGTAAGTGCGCATTCCAAAGGACTTATAACTCCTTTAGAATGCGCACTTACAAGATTTCGCAAAATAACCCCTTTAGAATGCGCACTTACAAAAATGCCCGGGGGTACCCTCAGGGGCCCATGAAATGTACCCGCGCAGAACCGTCGCTCCGTCGTGTAAGAGGTCACGTAATTTCCGTGACGGCCGGAATCGCCGTATCATCCAGACGTAACCGACAATGACCACGCACACCATCCCCGGCCTAGTTCCTACCTACGAAGACTACGCGCGCTGCGTGCACTGCGGCCTGTGCCTAAATGCCTGTCCGACCTACCGCCTCTGGAACCTGGAAGCAGACTCCCCCCGCGGCCGCATCCGCCAAATGGTCAGTGTCGAACAAGCCGCCCAAGCCGCCCCGCAGCAAAAAGCCATTCCGCTGAGCGCCAGCTTCGTCGACCACATCGACAAATGCCTCGATTGCCGCGCCTGCGAAACGGCCTGCCCCTCTGGAGTGCAGTACGGAAAATTAGTGGAATATGCCCGCGCCAGAATCGCGCAGGAATATCCACGCCCATTTTTCTCGCGACTAATGCGCAACTTCGTTTTCCGCCAGCTGCTGCCGCACCCTAACCGCATCGCCATCGCGGCCAAGCTTCTCCGTATCTACCAGCGAAGCGGACTGCAATCGCTGGCGCGCGGTACGGGTATTTTGAAATTGTTGGGCCTGGCTGGACGTGAAGTTTTGCTGCCACCGATCGACAGCAGATTTTTCTTCGAGCACCTTGGCAAAGTGTTTCCCGCCGTGGGCCCGCAGCGCGCTCGCGTCGCGTTTTTCGCCGGATGCGTCGCGCAAGTCACCTTCACCGCGCTGAACGAAGCTACGATTCGCGTGCTCACCGCGAATGGCTGCGAAGTGGTGGTGCCTGACGCCCAGCGTTGTTGCGGCGCGCTAGCCGCACACGCCGGGGCCCGCGAGGAAGCCCGCGCCGTCGCCAGAAAAAATCTCGTAGCTTTCCATCTTGCGGAGTTCGACGCGATCGTCACCAACGCCGCCGGCTGCGGCTCGACCCTGAAGGAATACC
This sequence comes from uncultured Acidobacteriota bacterium, assembly GCA_963786485.1. Taxonomy (GTDB): domain Bacteria; phylum Acidobacteriota; class Terriglobia; order Acidiferrales; family UBA7541; genus Acidiferrum. The sequence goes on along the minus strand of CAWAZN010000020.1, from coordinate 21,123 downwards.
ATCACCTATTCAGCCACGACGAGCCGGAATACTCCGCAGCGGAAGCATTCAGCAACAAAATCCGCGACGTCACCGAGTTCCTAGCCACACTCGGTCTCTCTGCGCCACTCCATCCGGTCGCCGCGTTCGCAACGCCGCCCAGCCGTTCTCGTTCTCGTGTAGGCGCCGGACTTCAGTCCGGCCCACGTAGTCCGGCGAGCACAGCTGCTCCAGCCGGACTAAAGTCCGGCACGCATGCAACCGCGCCAATACTCGGCTCCGATCCATTCCCCGCATCGCAGCCGGTGACGAAATTGCGCGTCACCTATCAGGATTCCTGCCACTTGCTCCACGGACAAAAAGTCCGCGAAGCCCCTCGCCAGCTTCTGCGCGCCATACCCAACCTCGAGTTTGTGGAATTGCCGTACTCGGAAATCTGCTGCGGCTCAGCCGGCAGCTACAATATTACGCAAACACAAACCTCGCTCGACCTACTCGCCGGAAAAATGCAACACGCCAAATCCACGAACGCCGACGTAATCATCACCGCCAACCCCGGCTGTCTCCTGCAAATGCGCGCCGGCACCGCCCTGCACCACACCAATCAACAAGTCCTCCACGTAATCGAATTGTTGGATCGCGCGATGTCGAAGGTCTCGAAGTGATAGCACCGACGGCAACCCACGCTCTTTTGACTCTCATCAGCGCAGACCTAGGCGTGGTCGTTGCCTTTTGGTAGCACAGACTTCAGTCTGTGTTCCTTTGACTTTTTACGAATCATCCTCGACTTATGACGCGCTCAAAAAACCGCACAGACTGAAGTCTGTGCCACCAAAAAACCTCCCAAAAACGGGAACGCCTTTTCCGCGGCGATCGACTGCCACGAAAAAGGCGCACCGTCTTCAGGAGAGAAGCTCGTTAGGACTCACAGCAGGGAAGCGTCTTGGGTGAAGCGCCTATCCCCGGCGGAGGCGCCAAACCTCGCGCCTCCGCCTTGCTGAGCGCTCGCGCACCGTTGGGTGCGCGAAGCTGTAGTTACTCGTCGGCTTACTGGTCGGTCGGCGGTGGCGGCGGAACATCGGCACCTGGCCCACCAGGACCACCATGGCCTTGTCCGCGTCCGAAACCGCGACCAGCGGTCACGGTGTAATCCGACGGCACGGCAAAGAGCGTAGCCGCCGGTTCCGCTTTCTGAATGTTGGAAACGGTGTAGGTGACGGTGCCTTCGCGCGGATCGCTGTGCGTGCTCTTCACCACGATTTGCAAATCCGGCGAATACCAGCGCTCGGAAACGATATTGATGGCGCGATCATTTCCGATTTTTCCGGCGGGAATAATTCTCGTCGTGCGTGTGCCTTCCGCGCTGATTCCGTTAATCACCTGCGTGCCGAGCGATTCTTTTTTCAGTTCGCCGGCGGCTTCCAGCTTGGCGTCGCGCGCGTCCATTTCCTGCTTGAAATTGGCAGCTTTGTCGGAGGAATCGGAGTGCGTACGAATCGCAGACTTCTCCGCAGTCTTATCGGTGGTGTGCAACATGTAGTGGAATCCCGCGACGGGATCGGAAATCATCACCATCTTCTTGGGCTGATCGGAAGCCGCCAACGGACCAAATCCCGTGAAGGTTACTTCGCGGCGCGTGCGGCCTTGCGTGTCGCGCGCCATGGTGATTTGCGTGGTGCGATGAATCACCGTGCCGTCCGAAAGAGTTTCGGTGTTGTCTGCAGTCGCGCTGGCGGAGAACGGCGCGCCTTTGACGAGCTTGTGGCCGGGACCTTCCTCAAAGCCCAGCAGTTCCATCGGGCCTCCGGGTCCTCGCCTGCCCGGGCCGCCATGCGGTCCCTGCGCGCGAACCGCGCCCGCGGTGAGAATGAGTGCAGCGGCCGCCGTAGCGGTAATCCAAATATTGCGATTACGATGCATGCGTGTATCCCCCTCTTTCTCTCCTAAAGTCATAAAAACCAAACTTGAACCAATTCGTCTATTCAGTGGCGCGAACGGCTTGCGGCACACCGTCATTGCCCACCAGCAAATCCACTTGTATCCAATCGTTGGCGTGCTCTTCGTTGACGGGAAAGCCCAGCGCGCCAAGCGAACTGCGCTGCATGCGTACGTGCATAATTTCAGAGTCATCACCGCCGGTGTAAATTGCCCCGGGAATCGGGGTGAATTCTTCTTCCTGATTGTCGGCCACGAGTGTATCTTCGGAACCATTTAATGCAGGCGAAGCGTCATTGCTCTGAATCTGTGCGGTTTGCAGAGAGTTTTGCTGCAACACGAGTTGGTGCGTGCGCCAATTCGTCAAACTGATCGCGCCTACCACGAGGGCGGCGGCAGCGAGCGCCCAGACGGCTACCGTGGCGGTGCGACGTGTCTTCAAAGAGTTGTGACGCGTGCGAAATTCCTGACGGAGACGCATTTCGACGCGTGCGGGAGCACCCTCGACGTGGGTGACGTCGGCGAGCACATCCAGTTTTTCGCGGGCCGATTCCCAGGAGCGGGCGAGCGCGGCGCAGTCCGGGCAGAGCAGGGAATGTTCGCGCGCAGCGGCGATTTGCGAGTCGGTCGCGTGCGCGTCGTGTTCGACGCCGATTCCGTAGAGAGCAAAGTCTTCACAATTCATAGTGCAATCCTTGTTTCAAACATCGGTGCTGCAAATTCATGATTCAGAGCCGACTAGCCGGTGGCGCTGATGCGGCGCGGCTGGCGAAAAATTTCCAGCTTGGCTAGTAAAAGTGTGCGGCCGCGATGCAGACGCGATCGGATGGTGCCGATAGGGCAGCCGATAATTGCGGCGGCTTCTTCATAGCTCATGTCTTGCAATTCGCAGAGGACTACGGCCTCGCGAAATTCGTCCGGCAGTTCAAGCACGGCGGCGCGGACTTGCGCACTGCGCTCGCGTTTTTCGGCCCAAACGGCCGGGGTCACTGTATCTTTCAAAATCACGCCGGGACCGGTGCCATCTTCATTTTTTTCTTCGAGCGCGACTTCTCTCGGCAAACGCTCGCGATATTTCAAAACGCGATTGCGCGCAACGCCGTACAGAAAGGCCGAGACCGTGCCGAGCCTGGCGTCGTATTTTCTCGGATCGCGTATCAGCGTCATGAATACGTCCTGCACAATTTCTTCAGCGGCCCACGCGCTGCCTGTCATGCGCAAAGCGAAACGATAGATGGGCGCTTGATGGCGACGATATACCAAGGTAAAGGCTTCTTCATCACCCTTGGCGGCGCGGCGCAGCAGAACGTCGTCTGTAGTGTCCTTGAGGATGGTCATCTTCTCTACATAAGACGTCTGGTGCGCGTACTACGGGTATATTCCCGGAGCACCCCGGAATAGTTCCCGCATTTGGGAGCAGCATTTTTGGGTGGTAGGCGAACTAGGAACAAGACCTTATACTTCGGCGAAGCGCCTACCAGCAACCCAGGACCAGTATTCAGGAGAGCATGCCATGCCGCACTCGCACGAGGAACTAAAAGACTTGAAAGCGCGAATGAAGTCTTCGTGGATGGCTGGGGACTTCGGACAGATCGCGAAAAGGATGGCGAATGGAGCGGAAGAGTTCGTGGCGCGGCTGGAACTGCGGCCGGGGATGAAGGTTCTGGATGTGGCTTGCGGAACGGGGAATCAGTCGATTCCGGCGGCGCGCACCGGAGCGAGCGTCACAGGTGTGGATATCGCACCTAACTTACTGGAACAGGCCCGGCAACGAGCGGCGGAAGCGAATCTCAACATTCAGTTTGACGAAGGAGACGCAGAACAACTGCCGTATGCGGACGGGCAATTCGACGTGGTGCTATCGATGTTCGGAGCGATGTTTGGTCCGCGGCCGGAAGTTGTGGCCAGCGAATTGAAGCGCGTGTGCCGCTCGGGTGGCTTGATTGCCATGGGCAACTGGACGCCGGATAGTTTCGTGGGTAAGACTTTTCAGATCAACGGAAAACACGTGGCGCCTCCACCAAAAATTTTGCCGCCGGTATTGTGGGGCAGGGATGATGTGGTGCGCGAGCGCTTCGGCGACGGCGTCACGATTCGAACGCACAAGCGAATCGTTCTGTTCGATCCGCAGATGGGACCCGCGGCTGCAGTCGATTTTTTCCGCGAGTATTTTGGTCCGACGCGTGTGGCGTTTTCACGGCTTGATCCGGAGGGGCAGGAGCGCATGCGCGCTGATCTGGTGGACCTGTGGACGAAACACAATATAGGCGACGCGGAACACGCAAAGATCGAAGCGGAATATTTAGAAGTTCATGCGCGCAAGGACTAGCGCGGGACTGATCAGGAATTCACTAATTGGTTGGTCGGAACATTTTTCCGGCTATACGGGTTACGAACCTTCTAGGAACTAGCCGCTGCGCGACAGCATTAAAGGTGTTGGCGCCGCCGGAGATCACGGAACTCTTCCCGGCGGCGAGCGCAGCCAATCCGACGCGCGCGACCTTTTCCGCGGTTTCGCGATGTTTCTCCGCGAATTTCAGGTGGTCCTGGCCGGCTACTTGGTGGAACTCTGATTCGGTTGAGCCGGGGCACAAGGCGCAGACGCGGATGCCGTGCGGCCGCACCTCTTCGGCCAAGCCTTCCGCAAAGAACAAATCAAAAGCTTTGGTGGCGGCGTAGACGGAAATATAGGGTACGGCCTGAAACGAAGCCGTGGACGCGAGTATTAAAATATCCCCGTGGTGGCGCGCAATCATTTGCGGCAGGAACAATCGAGTCAAATGAACCATGGCGCTGCAATTGACCTGAATCATCTCCAATAGCCGGTGCGACTCGACCATCGCAACTTCGCCGTATTGGCCGAAGCCGGCATTGTTGATCAGCAAATCCACGGGTAGACTTTTGTCGGCAGTGAATTCCAAGATTTGACCTGGGGCTTCCGGCTGCGAGAGATCCGCGGGGATCACGGCGCAATTCACTTGAAACTTGACGCGCAACTCAGCAGCGAACTGTTCGAGGCGCTCCAGACGGCGAGCCGTCAAGATCAGGTTGGTGCCGCCAGCGGCCAATTCGCGCGCGAGGGCTTGTCCAATACCGGCGCTTGCGCCTGTCACTAGTGCCCATTTTCCCCGCCACTCGTTGGTCATTTGCCCATCCTGATGCTTCGCGCCCGGTGCTTTCAAGATCGCCGCGAAGAAAATTGGTGAATAAGATCACTCCTTGCGCTGCCACGAAATGGCACCGCAAGCGCGGGCCGTGCCTCGATCAGCACGCCAAGCGGGCAGCCATTATCTTCGATTCACTACGATTCAGTTAAGGTTTGTCTCAGGAAGCGGCAGGATGGACCGGTTCGGGCCTGGGCTGCTTTTCGGAAACTTCGTCTGCGGGATGGCGGGAGGAAGCACCGCGCGAAGGAATATAGCTCCAAACCACGTCCTTTACGCGTTCGCCCTGCTGCTTGATACGGTCCATGAGGCGGCGAGCCCAGATGAATTCCGCGGCCAGCAGGCTCAAGCCAAAGAGGATCACCAACCAACCTGGACCGGGGGTAACCAGCATGACTACACCCACCGCGAGCAGGGTAAATCCCGCGACCACGCGGAAAACACGGCGAACCTGTTCGATGGTCTGGAGACTCATGTGGGAATACCCGAGCATTCTTGGTGCCAATCGCAGCCGAGCGCGGGGCGGCACGGCTGTACTGTTAGACCGAGTATACCTACGACTGTTAGCGGGCTTCCCGTAAAACTCGAGCGAAGTTCCATGGCGGAGAGCCAATGCGGTCGGGCAGGTACAAATGCCGGTACAAGAGGCCAATCCGCCTTGCCGATGCGTATTCGTAAGATATCGGTATTGCTACGCATGCTACTCAGATGCTGGAAGGGCATGGCTCGATGTACCGAGTTTCGTTAGCAGGTACGTATCATGAGCACGTGCGGATGAGGCGCGCTTGCACGTTTCGCTGACCAGCCTGCATCGCTCTGATTTCACAATTGCGAACTGTCGTTAGCATTTCTACGAAAAATAGAACGCGGGGAAGCGCCGCGTTCACCAACGTGGCTTCAGTCCACTCCGCTCGTCAGAGCCTACAAATTAATGACGCACGTGATCGTCGTCGCGTTTCTGGGGTAGCCGAAAATCTGCTTAGCTGGAGCATTCGGAGCTACGAGACGCTTAGTGTCGGTGAACTATGGCTGCTAGGGATTTCGCAGCCTCGGTGATACGGTGCGCTATCGTTTCGGCGGAGAGCGGCGAGGTCGAGCGCTCTTTGGATTTGATGTTCATGCGTAGCTGCAACCTCCCATCAGGACGCTACCTTCGTGGGCACCTCGGTGGGCGCTTCGGTGATCGGGATTAGGCGGCGTTCCGGATCGACGAAGAGCCACGCCAGCCCGCCTACAATGCTCAAAACCGCGGCCACTAAGAACGAGGATGTCCAACCGTAGTGCTGAGCAATCGCTGGCGTAAGTGACGCGGTCAAGGCGCCGCCGAACTGCGCGCCCATATTCATGAAGCCGGAGGCTGCGCCGGCACTATTGCCGGCAATATCCGCGGTGACCGACCAGTAGGAGCTCTGCGAAAGATAGAGGGCGCCGGCTCCGCCGGAGAGGACGATGCCGGCAACGGCCGGACTGTCCGCGCGCGAACCGACCAGCAAAAAAGCTGCAGCCAAGAGCAATCCTACAAAGGCGACTCCGCAGCGACCGATGCGTTTGCCGTGGGAGCGCGAGAGTGCGTCGTTGATGCGCGCCGCCGGACAAGCTGCAGACAACAATCGCGATCGGCGGAAGTGTGCTGTAGAACGCGCTGGATTTCAGATCCATGCCGCGCACCTTGGCCAAATAGATGTAGAACCAGCTGAAAAAAATCCACGCCACATAACCGAAACAAAAATAGCTGGCGGTGACGGCGAGGATGCTTCTGCTGGTGATGATGCTGCGCCAGCTAGTCTTGCGTCCGGGAGAGATTGTTTCGAGACGCGTCGAACTTTCTGTTGCGGAACTTACAGAATTTGCCGATCCGCGGGATTCGCGGATCAAAGCGAGCTCCGACGAGTTCACGGAATGATGCTGCTCTGGTTTATCTCGCGCGATCAGATACCAGAGGGAGCCCGCACACAACCCGATCAGCGCGCTCACCCAAAACGAGGCGCGCCAGCCGTAGTGGCTCATCACGTAGCTGACCAAGCTGGGAGCGACGCCCGCGCCTGCTCCGACGCCCGCGAAAATCATTCCATTGGCTATGCCGCGCTCTTGCGTGGGAATCCATTGCGAGACGAACTGGTTCGACGAGGGGTAGATAATGGATTCGCCGGCGCCCAGAAGAAAACGCACCAGCATGAAAAAGAAAACGGCGCCCCAGACCTTGGTCGGCAACGACGCGGTGAGTGCGGTGAATACGCCCCACCACACGACGCCTATCGTGAGGACGCGTCGTGGGCCGAAGCGATCAACCAGCCAGCCACCGGGAGTTTGAAACAAAGCGTAACCAAGCAGAAAAGCGCTGAAGACCCAGCCGAGCCGAACCTGGCTTAAGTGATACTCGTCCGCAAGAGAACTTCCGGCGATGGAAATGTTCACGCGATCGAGATAAGAAATCGCGCTGAGTACGAATAGCCAGAACACCAGAATCCAGCGAATGCGGCTTGTTCCTTCGCCGCTCAAGAGGCGTGGGCTTTCAATACGGTGACGAGTGAAGCGGCGATGATTTTGTCTTCGCCGGGCTGCAACATGAAGGAATTCAGCGAGAGGATTTCACCCTCTTCTCCCGTGTTCAGCACAATCGAGGGTTTGCTGGCACGTAGCGCTGAAGCGATGTCCAGGGGTGTCGCGGAAATTCTCTTGTCCCACAGAATTTCCATGTGCGGAACGTGATTGGCGACGTCTGGAACGAAGAACTTCGTGCTGACTCCGGGGACTTTGGAGATTTCCGCGGAGATGAGATCCAGGCGATGCTGCCATTCTGCGTTCAGCGCCACGTGATCTTCCTTCAGATAGCACTCCAGCGCCTTCACCATACCGACGATTTCTTCTTTGCCGACTTTTTGGCTGCGGCCGAGCGTGTCTTCGTGCGGGCTATTGTTCAGGAGCGCGTAGCTGACCAGATCTTTGCGGCCAAGTAGCAAGCCGGCGCATTGCGGCCCGCGCAGGGCCTTGCCTCCGCTGAAGGCGATCAAGTCGTAGCCCATGTAGGCATAGTCCCAAAGATGCGAAACGGGAGGGGCGTCGGCCGCGGCATCAATAAATGTGGGAATGCCATGCTCTTTGCCGAATTTGGCCCACTCGTCCACCTTGATCTGGCCTGCGGCATTCGCAAAATTGGTAAAGTGCAGCATGGCCGTTTTTTCGTTGACGGCCTTTTGCAAATCATTGCGGTCGACGACTTCGACGAGACGGATTCCCGTGGCGCGCAGTTGATGGTCAAACGGATTCCGGTGCGATTTTTGGATGATCACTTCGGACTTCATTCCGGTGAGCTCGGGAAGCTGCTTTATGAACTGCGGATTGCCTCGCGTGAGAACTCCCGCTAAGCCGGAAAGCATCGCCGCCGCGGCGCCGGAAGTAACGATCGCGGAATAATCGGGGGGCAGCTTCAACATTTCCGCGATGCGTTTTCCGGCGGCTACTTCGAGGTCCGGAATGCTGACGAAATGTTGGCCAGCCAGCGCCATGACCGATTCCACTTCTGGGCGCATCAAGGAGCCGCCGAGAATCGTCATAGTACCCTGGCCGTTGATCACGGTGGTAACGCCGAGTTCTTCGTAGACGTTACCGGTCTGGCCAAAGCCGGTGATCGGAGCAGGGGAGTTGGGCGACGCGCTTGCGGCCGACAATTTTCTTGCGCCGAGGAACATCGCACTCAACGAGCTGATGCCGGTCATGAAACCGCGTCGAGTCCATTTCGCTTTGAAGCTCATAGGTTCTCCTGTCGAGTTATTTGCGGACGACTGCGGCGGTGCAACTGATTTCCACGAGAGATTGACCCGGTAACGCGGCGACGGCCACAGTGGTTCTGGCTGGCCCGCCGTTGGGGAAATACGTTTTGAAGACTTTGTTCATGCCGTCGTAGTCGTCGATCTTGGTGAGGTACACGGTGAGCTGCAGAATGCTGTCCATCGCGCCCCCGCCGGTTTCCACCAACGCCTTGACGTTTTCCATAACTTTCTGTGTGTGCGTCTCGATGTCCGTGGCAAATTTGCCGTCCGGATCGTGGGAATGCGCGCCTTGGCCGGCGATGTAAATCACCCCGTTGTGAATGATGAGCGGCGTGATGAATCCTGTGCCCGCTGGTTTTCCGTCGTAGTTCAGTTTCTGGACGCCGCTGGGCGCTTGTCCTGCCGATCGAGCGGAATCGGCGAACAAGCTGGCAAAACCGCCGCCGGCGAGTAAAGATACGAACTTCGACGCAAATCCTCTGCGCGTGCTCAGCGTTAGTGCCACATGGCCTCCTGAAGTAGCAATGATTTCATTTCACATACTACAGACGTTCACGAGAATCCAGTGCCAATTGCCCTCCTTAGGAGGGAGTTGAACGCTAAAGCCGCCCCAACTGTTTTAGGCCTTCCACAATCGATCGTGCCTTTTCGATGATTGGGTACATCGAATGCTCCTTAAAATCCAGTTGCTGGGCGAGAGCGAGAATCTTCTCGGCATTTTCACGTGGAACGACGGCCACACCGTCGGCGTCAGCAACGACAATGTCGCCGGGATTCACAGTAACCCCATCGCACTGAACGGGCACGTTGGTTCCGGCGAAGCGATAGTGATGGACCGAGGTGGAGGGAACGATGCCGGTGGCGAACACTGGGAAACCAATTCTTGCCAAGTAAGCGACATCTCGCACGCCGCCGTCGATCACCGCCCCGGAAAAATTACGTGCAGACATCGCCGTGCCCATAAGTCCGCCCATACCAGCGATGTCGGCGCCATTATCCACCTGCATCACGTAAACAGAGTTTTTGGGGCCATCATCAATGGCAGAAAGCATGCCGTTCAGTGCTGCAGGGTCCTGGTTTTCTTCCTGTTTAAGGTGAACGGTGAGGGCGAACCCAGCAAACTTGCTTGGAAAAATTGGCCGCATGCGGTGGGTCATGTACAGTTTTTCGCCGAGAAGTTGCTCGAGAGCGTCGGAGACCGAAGCGACTTCCACGTGCCGGAACGCCTCGATCAAGGATTCGTCGGCCTCGGCGGAGGTCTTTTGCGGAACCGCGGCACGAAGCCTGTTGCTCAACAGAGTTGCGCCAGCGGCGCCGAAAATTGCGAGCGAAAGAAACAAGAATGCGCGGCCGGCAGGGTGCACAGAAGCAGACATTGGTTTCATAGTGCCTTCCTTGGTCAGTTTCCTCTTGAAAGGAAAATCCGTCGCCGCAAAAGCTAGATCGACGAGTTTGTTCTAAAGAGAAAAATAGTTGACACATTTCCTGCGGGTTGGCTGACTGCTTACGCGCCAGGAGAGTTTTTATCACTAGAGCTCAGTTTTCACCATTTGAAAAGCGACTCGGATGGCGCAATCTCAATGAGGACTTCGAGGCGTACTTATCCCGGATAGTGTCCTTTCGCTGTCCGCCATTGACCGCGATTCGAATCGATTCGCGCTATCGTCGATTCTCAAACGCCAGCAGACGGATCTGAGTGTCTAGAGGAAGTAACAGAGTCCTCTAGGTACCTATTTAGTTCCTGTGATCCCCGTGTACCGATAGCACCCTTCGCTTGATTTCGCCTTGACTGTCACTGTCTTGCTGTCAGACTTCTCTCACCCCTTCAAGAGCTCTCGCTTCAGGTTCGTTTTCTCCATGTTCACGCGGCACTGAGCCTTTCCCCTGTACAGGAAGCCATGTCTTTCCATCGAAAGTTGATCGTGGGCGTAGCGGTGGCGTTCGTCCTGCTCGTCTCTGTAGAAACTATTTCCTATCGCAGCGTTCTACGAAACCAAAGCGAGAGGAAATGGGTAGTGCACACCTATCTGGTGATCGAGAAACTCGATGCTGTCCTGTCGAATCTGATCGACGCGGAAACTGGTCAAAGGGGATTTCTCCTTACCGGGGATCGTCTGTTTCTCGATCCCTATCTCGCTGCTATTCCACGTATCGACAAGAATGTGGAGGACCTTCGAGAACTCACAGCCGACAACGCGGTTCAGCAGCGCTCACTGGCCCGTTTACTTCCCCTGGTCGCTGCCAAACTTACATACTTACGCGACAGCATCAGCGACCGAGATCAGGCAAGCTTCGAAGTTTTTATCTGAGCCGTTGGCAAACGATATCGGCAAACACCACATGGACGAACTTCGCGAAATATTGGCCGAGATGAAGTTGGAGGAGCAAAGGCTACTCTACGCGCGCTCCTCAGAGTTGACGGAGATCAGTAAGAAAACGCGATTCGTAATCCTGCTTGGAAATTCGATGGCTCTGGTTCTATTGATCTTCGCTGGCGTCGTGACGTTTCAAGAGATGGCCCACAGACGAGCCGCTGAAGAGCAAGTTCGCGAACTGAACACGGACCTCGAGAAACGAGTCGCCGAGCGAACGTTGGAATTGGCGAAACGCGCGCAAGAATTGGACCGTTCCAACATTGAACTCCAGCAGTTTGCGTATGTGGCGTCGCATGACTTGCAGGAACCGTTGCGCATGGTTGCCAGTTTTACGCAGCTTCTTGCGCGGCGATACAAAGACAAATTGGATGACGACGCACGCGAGTTTATTAATTATGCGGTCGATGGCGCTATGCGGATGCAAACGCTGATTACCGACTTACTTTCGTTCTCCCGCGTTGGAACCCAGGGAAGGCCCTTCGAGATGACGAACTGTGACGCCATTCTCGACCGGGTCTTGATGAATCTAAAAATATCCATCGAAGAGACCGGCGCACAAGTTACCAGGGATACTCTTCCGCAATTGATGGCTGATGGACAACAAATCGGACAGCTATTGCAGAATCTCGTCGCCAATGCGATTAAGTTCCGCGGTGAGAATACGCCTCATGTAAGGATTTCCGCGGCTTGTGATGGCCAAGCCTGGACCATATGTGTTCGCGACAATGGCATCGGGTTTCCCATCGAACACCTGGATCGAATTTTTGTCATTTTCCAACGCCTCCACACCAAGACCGAATACCCAGGCACCGGAATCGGTCTTTCCCTCTGCAAGAAAATCGTCGAGCGTCATGGAGGGCGGATATGGGCGGAATCATCACCCGGGGACGGCTCTGCCTTTTACTTCACCATGCCCGTGTTGCAACCCAAAGTCGTTAAGGAGAGGGAACACCATGAACTTCACCAATCAGCCGCTGCCAGTTGACATTCTGCTCGTGGAAGATAACGCAGGTGATGTGCGCCTGACACGAGAAGTCCTAAAGGACAGTAAAGTCAGAAACAACTTGATGGTGGCCAGCAATGGAGTCGAAGCGCTGGAATGCCTCAGGAAGCTGGGGCGGTACAAGGATTGCCCACGCCCTGACCTCATCCTTCTCGATCTCAATTTGCCGATCAAGGATGGGCGCGAGGTCCTGGCCGAAATCAAGGACGACGCTGACTTCAAACGCATCCCAGTTGTCATCCTTACAACTTCAAAAGCGGAAGAGGATATTCTCAGAACCTACAATCTCCACGCCAACTGCTATGTAAACAAGCCCGTCGGGCTTGAACAGTTTTGCGATGTGGTCAAGTCGCTGGAAGACTTCTGGCTGGCGATCGTGAAGCTGCCAAATGGCAAACTATGATCAATACCCGCGTCAGAGTGCTTCTGGTTGAGGACAATCCCGGCGATGCGCGTTTGATCCAGGAGTCGCTCGCCGATTCGGCGACGGATCGTTTCGACATCGTGCTTGCGGATCGCCTGGCGACAGCGCTGTCTCGTCTCCGCGAGGGCGGGATCGACGCTATCCTCCTAGACTTGGCGCTTCCGGATAGCAATGGCCGGGAAACATTCGACAAAACCAGGGCGCAGGCGCCGAGCCTGCCAATTATCGTGCTAACCGGTCTCGGGGATGACGCTCTCGCCTTAAAGATGATCCGAGAAGGCGCACAGGATTACGTCGCCAAGATGGAGTTGAATGGGTCCATTCTGGCGCGAGCAATTCGCTACTCGATTGAACGTGAGCATACCGAGCAGCAAATGCGTAAGTTCAACGAAGAACTGGATAATCGCGTCAAAACCCGGACGGCGGAACTCGAAATCGCAAATCGAGAACTGGAATCATTCAGCTATTCCGTCTCGCACGATTTGCGGTCTCCTTTGCGGCGGATCGATGGTTATGCGACCCTCCTTTCCGAGACGCACGGTCCGCAATTGGACGCGGAAGGAAACAATTACATTGCGCAGATCCAGCAGGGCGCAAAACAAATGGCGAGCACGATCGACGATCTCTTGAGGCTGGCAAGGATTGGGCGAGAGAAACTTGACATTCGCCGCACTGATCTTGGCCATCTCGTGGATCGCGTTTTGGCGCGATTGGTGCAAGAGGCCGAAGGGCGTCAGATCGCCTGGGTTGTCCCCTCGCTGCAATCGGTTAACTGCGACCCAGGCTTGATCGAGCAGGTCTTCCTCAATTTGCTTGGCAATTCGATCAAGTACACTGGCAAGCAGTTAAAGCCGAGCATTGAACTGGGCCAAACCGTCAGCGAAGGCCAGCTCGTAACCTTCGTCCGGGACAACGGAACTGGATTTGATATGAAAAACGCCGAGAGGCTTTTCGTGCCCTTCCAGCGTCTTCACAGTGCGGAGGAGTTCGAGGGCACGGGAATCGGGTTGGCGATTGTGCAACGAATCATTGAACGTCACGGCGGCCGGATCTGGGCCGAGTCGGCGCCGGGTCAGGGCTCCACATTCTATTTCACCCTCTGCCCGGCGGAAGGCTGAGTTTGTCCTAGCGCGCTCCGTTTTCGCTCGTTAACACCGCGAATTGATTTCAAGTGACCGCGGCCTTTGCGTTTTCGATCACGAACCCGACGTCTTCATCTTTGTCGAACACGGCATCAACGCCTATCGATAAGGCTGCTCTCTCGAATTCCCACGTTCGCTTCGCTATCAAGAAAACAGGCACTTGCGGAATAAACAGTTTGAACGCTTCTGCAACCGCGAGGTTGGTGGAGTCGGGTTCCATCTCCAGCACGATCAGCGCTGGTTGCGCTTCCACCGCCTGCTTGACGACTGCAAATCCTTCAATCGGCGTGAGGCACAACTGAAATTCGGGATAGGCCTGAAAACAAACCAACAACATGTCGCAATACGCGACGTCGGTGCACGCCAGAAGAACTTTAGGCACAGTACGCCTTCCCTGAAATTCGCCACTGTGCGGGTTGAGTGGGTGTTTCGTCCAACGCTTACACGCGACGGGGGCATCCTGTCAACCAGAAATCCGTACATGGATTGCTATATTACCGTATCGCTAACAACGAGGGACTGGTACCGACCTGTGGCGCGGATGGGCGTCGTTCTGGCGAGCGCTGCGAGTGCCGCTCAGGATGACAGCAGTGTCGCGTCTTCTCTTAGGGCCGTGCCGCTGCGTTTCACGGCCATCATGCGCGACGCGAGATTTGTGATGCGATCCGCAGCTTCTTCCACGCGAATTCCGCGATCGTGAATATTGGAAATAAGGTTTCTGTCCGCGTCGGTATGCCCGGGGCGCGGGCAATAACCCATGTAGGCGGAGAGGCTTGCTGCAGTTGCCAAACCTGGGCGTTCGCCAATCAACAGCGCGAGTACGCGCGGCGCGAGTGCCTCGCCAATCTCGTTCATTATCCCGACTCTGCAATAGCGCACCGCAAAAGAAACACCCACCGACCATCCACGAGCACGAAGGCGCTGCTGCAGAAGAGGAAACAACTCGGGCACCTGCGCAGAGACAGCCGCCCCCGATAGCCCGTCGCCAATCACAATCTGTACATCAGGCGACTTCACGCAGCGTTGCGCGATCAGATTCCTGCCGGAGTCACTGAGTTTGCGGCCCAGGTCGGGCCGCAACAAAAACTGCGATTTCGATTCAGCCTGGCTCGAGACCTGGAATAGCTCCCACCGCGCAACGAAATCCGGCGGAAAGTCTTTCTGCAAGTCGAACTCCGTCCATACCGCGTCGACAGCACGGGCGTGGTCGTTGCGAAGTTCCAGCGCCATTTTCGTGGTGTACGAAGCTCCCCGTTCCACGAAAATACGCGCGGGCGTGCGCAGCCGGATTTTTCGGACGATTTCGGGCCAAGCCGGAGTTGCAACAAGATTGTGTTCGTCGCTCATCGTCCACTCACGCCGGCGACGCAGGCGCAGGCAACCACCGCTCGAGTCCGCGCAGGAGTTCCTGCCGCTTGCCCACGTCGAGCGCGGCGATCTCGCCGTTCCGGTAAATACCGGTGCGCTCGAGCCAGGTTAGAAATTCCGGAGCGGGTCGAAGTCCGAAGATCTTGCGAACCGCCAGCGCGTCGTGAAAACTGGTGGACTGATAGTTCAGCATAACGTCGTCGGCGCCGGGCACGCCCATGAAGTAATTGCAGCCGGCGGCCGCAAGCAACATCATCAGGTTATCAGCGGAGTTCTGATCCGCGACGGCATGATTGGTGTAGCACACGTCGCAACCCATCGGTAAACCCAGCAGTTTCCCCATGAAGTGATCTTCGAGTCCGGCGCGAATAATCTGACGCTCGTCATACAAATACTCTGGGCCGATAAATCCGACAACCGTGTTCACCAGAAACGGATCGAACGCGCGAGCAACTCCATAGGCGCGCGCCTCCAGCGTCAACTGATCCACTCCATGATGCGCCTCAGCAGAGAGCGCACTGCCCTGGCCGGTTTCGAAATACATCACGTTGTCGCCCGCCCACGCGACGTTGCGCGCGCGGTGTTGTTCCAAAACACGTTCGCGGCCTTCTCGCAGCTGCGCGAGATTGATTCCAAAACTGGTGTTCGCGTCTTGCGTCCCGGCAACGGATTGAAACAGCAAATCGACGGGCGTGCCATGTTCCACGCATTCGAGTTGCGTCGTAATGTGTGCCAGGCAACACGCCTGCGTCGGAATCGCAAACTCTGTAATCAAGCGATCGAGCGCGCTCAGAATCGCCGAGACGCGCGAACCGAATTCGTAGCTGGATTCACTCCGATCACGGCGTCGCCGCAGCCGTACATCAGGCCGTCGAACGCCGTCAGCAAAATAGCGCCGACATCATCGGAAGGATGGTTTGGCTGCAGGCGAATGCCAAGCACGCCGCGCTCGCCAAGAGTGTTTCGACAACGCGTAACGTTGCGAATCTTGGCTGCCGCGAGCACCAGGTCTTTGTTGCCCATCAGCTTGGCGACCGCCGCCGCCATTTCAGGCGTGACGCCCCACTTGAGCGACTTCAGATCCGCTTCCGTGGTCTGTTGGTTGAGGATGAATTCGCGAAAGTCGCCCACGGTCATGCTGCGGATCGGTTCGAACGCCGCGGAGTCGTGTGATGCAAGTATCAACCGAGAGACTTCGTCGGTTTCCGGAGGAATCACCGGATTGTTCAACAGATCCATCAGCGGCAAGTCGGCGAGCGCCTGCTTGGCCGCGATCCGCTCACCCGCCGAAGCTGCCGCTATCCCGGCAAGTTGGTCGCCAGACTTCTCTTCATTCGCCTTCGCGAGTAACTCACGCAGATCGGAAAAGTGAAAGTGCTTCGGCATGGCGGATGCCGCCAGTATGGCTGGCTCAGGACTTGAAGGGAAGGCCAACCGCTCCGCTAGTCCTGGTAAGCTTCCGCTTGACTCATGGGAGCCCGCGAGGTTGTGGAAACACTCCTGATAACGATTCCCAGCGCGATGTGGAACGTTTCTTCGAAGCTTTTCCAGTTAAGAAAATTTGAATAAAATCAGACGGCCGACAATGTGAGATTGGTCGTCTCTAGGCCGCTGCAGAGCGCGCTTTTAACTTGGCAGCCTTTGCTTGGCGTCGGTTCGATCTCTAAAATTCCACCGCTTGTGATTCACCTTCACCGCAACAACTTCCTCGCTTGAAAACGGGATGTCTTGGTGTCCGCGCACCTCGATGAAACACCCCTCGCTCGCAGCGACCTGATCGAAAGTTCGCCCATCTTTCAGTGTTACCGAAACCACCTGGTAGCCCAGGCCGGTTTGCTCTGCCTGTTTCAATTGTTCAGCAAAATTTGGAGGTACACATTTTATGGATTTCATATTGACGCCTCGAAACTGATCAATTTTGGGAAGTTGATAGTACGCCCCCGCAGCGCACCTGTCCACCGAATGAAACGCGAAAGCAGGTGTCGCGGCATAGTACGTTTCTGGACGAATGTAGAACAAATACGTTGGCTGGTTTGTGGAAAACGTGGCGACCCCGGAGAGGCTCGAACTCTCAACATCCAGCTTAGAAGGCTGGCGCTCTATCCAGTTGAGCTACGGGGTCTTCATTACGATTCTACCAAAACGGTGGCAGCTAACCGAGAATTTGAATATCTAGCTTCTAAGCGCAGCTAGCGTGTTCGAGTTACCCGGGCGCGCCATGATTCTTAAGCTCGCTGCATCTTTCATGGTAAGTTCGGGCGTAGGACATTGTTTTAGTCGCCATGAATCCCCTGGAAACGATCAGCTTGGCGCTGGGCACGGGATTTTCTTCCGGATTGAATCTGTATGCCACGGTTGCCACGCTTGGAGTTTTGCAACGTTTCGGCATTATTCAATTGCCAGAGGCGATGCGCGTGCTTGCAAATCCCTGGGTGTTGGGTATTGCAGGATTTTTGTATGCTGTGGAATTTCTAGCGGACAAGATTCCTTACGTCGATACGATTTGGGATGCGGTGCACACGTTTATTAGACCGCCTGCCGCTGCCGTCCTTGCTTATGCCGCTGCCGGCTCCGCCGCGCCGGAATGGCGGTGGGGCGCGGCGCTTTTGGCGGGAGGCGTGGCGCTGACATCGCACGGAGCAAAAGCGAGTACGCGCGCTGCCGCGAACGTCAGCCCTGAGCCGTTCAGCAATTGGGCGCTGAGTTTGGGGGAAGATGTTTTGGCGGTATGGCTCAGCTGGCTCTCGTCAACGCATCCGAAAGCAACCATCGTTGCCGTAGTTCTGCTGGTCGCTCTCGCCGCGTTTCTGCTCTACCACTTATTCCGGTTTGCGCGCAGCGCTCTGCAAAAGGTGCTGACCTGACAAATTCTTGCGCGGCCCACCATTTCAAATACGTCGCATTTCAAACGCGCCACTATTTCAAATACGTCGCCAGCCAATCTTGAAACGTCTTGAACCAGAATTGGGCATTCTGCGGCTTCAATACCCAATGACCCTCGTCCGGGAACACCACAAGTTTGGACGGCACGCCCTGTCGCTGCAGTGCGCTGTAAAATTCGAGAGATTGTGTGTACGGCACGCGGAAATCTTGTTCGCCGGCAATCACGAGAGTGGGCGTCTTAAATTTCCCCAACTCCCCGGAATACGTCACCGGCGACCATTTCTTATACCCCTCCGGATTTCCCCACGGCGTACCCGGCGTGTCGTGCTCGTTGAACCACAACTCTTCCGTCGCGTACATCGAAGTCAAATCATAAACGCCAGCGTGACTGATGATCGCTTTGAACCGCCCGCTATGCGTATCAATCCAATCGGCCAAGTATCCACCATAGGAACCGCCCGCCGCAGCCATGCGCGAACCATCTGCAAACGGATATTTTTTCAGCGTGTAGTCGACTCCGGTCATCACGTCGCCGTAAGCTTTGCCGCCCCAGTCGCCGGCAATTTCATCGGTAAATTTCTGGCCGTAGCCCGTTGAGCCGCGCCGGTTGATCATCAGCGTTACATAGCCAAAACTGGAGAAAACCTGCGGGTTCCAGCGGTAGCTCCAGGCATTTGACCACATGGTTTCCGGGCCGCCGTGCAGCAGCACCAGCACTGGATATTTTTTTGTCGCGTCGAAATCCGGCGGGCGAACCAGCATGGCCTGAATTTTTGTGCCGTCCGTGGCGTCAAACCAGAAGGTTTCCGGCGCGCTAAGTTGCAGCGTGGCCAGCGCGGCGTCGTTCGCGTGGGAAAGCTGCCGCACGTTGCTGCCGTTCGCATTGGCGGCAAAAACTTCCGTCGGCGTGGTCAAGCTGGTGCGTCCGAAGGCCAACGTCTTGCCGTCGGCGCTCAGCGAAATATTGGCGTTGAAGCTGTCGGCGATTAGTTTCTTCGGGGTGGCGCCAGCTTGTGCTGCCACCGTGTAAATCGGAGTCAGCGTTTCGTTTTCCGCGGTGAAAATAATTGTTTTGCTGTCCGCGGACCATATGAGTTCCGCGGCGCTGCGATCGAAGTTGTCCGTCAGCGAAGTGGCTTTGCCCGCCTGCCGGTCATACAGCATGATGCGCCAGCGATCCGACTCATAGCCGGCAGTCAGTTGCGCGTGATACGCGATCCAGCGCCCGTCGGGAGAATATGTGGGCGCGCCGTCAAATCCTGGATTGTTGGTAATGCGTTTGGGTTCGCCGCCGGCTACCGGGACTAGGAATAAATCGCCATTCGTGCTGGTCGCTTCCATTTTGTCCGTCACCGCCGTGAAACACAATTCCTTGCCGTCGGGCGAAAAATTAATGTCGTCCGCACTGCCGCGCTCGTCCGGTGGCACATCGTAGTTTGCGCCTTGCGTCAGATCGCGTGGGGCGGCGCTGGCGTCAACCGGCATCACGAAAAGGTGCCCGCGTTTTCCTTCGGACCAGTGCGTCCAATGCCGATACAAAAGCTGCTCGTACACGTGCGCTTTCACTTTGGACTTGCCCTTTTCTTCGTCGCGCGCGCTGTTGCAAGCGTCATCTTTGCAATCGGGATACACCGAGGAAGTGAAGGCTAGCGTCTTGCCGTCGGGAGAGAACTTCACAATGTCGACGCCCGTGGAGATATGCGTGATTTCCCGCGCTTCACCGCCATCCATCGGCAACAGATAAATCTGCGAATTGCCATCGCGCGAAGAAATAAATGCCAGCGTCTTGCCATCGGGGGACCACACCGGCGACGAATCGTGGCCGCCACTGGTTAATTGCACGGCGTCGCCGCCCGCGGTGCGCACCGCCCAGATATTCGAGACTCCGCGATTCGCTTCCATGTCTGGAGTAGACACCGCGTACGCGACCCACTGGCCATCGGGAGAAATTTTGGGATCAGCTACGCGATGCATTTTGATCAAGTCGTCAAATGTAATCGCGCGTTTTGCGGCAGGCTGCGCATGCGCGGCGACCAAGCTAAAAAGCATCGCGGCGCAGAAAAAGAACGTTCGCAAAACGGTGCGGATCATGAATTGCTCCTCGTAGTTGTGTGCTGCGGGTTCTGGCGTGGCTGCGTGTTGAATGTCGCCATCAAAATGTTGTCACGGTTCGTGCCGCTTTCCAAGCGCAGGTTCCATTCTAGACAGTTTGCTACAATTACGGCGCTTAATCGTCATGCCCGAAGAGTCCAAACTATTTTCGCGAAATTTAAAGAAACACTATCCCGTCGCCGTCAGTGGTGAAGGCTGCTGGATCACCGACGCCGAAGGGCGCAAATATTTGGACGCCGCAGGGCAGGCCGCGGTGGTCAACATTGGCCACGGAGTAAAAGAAATTGGCGCGGCGATGGCCGCGCAATCGAACGCGCTGGCTTTCGCACACACTTCGCAATTTCATTCCCCGGGCGCCGAAAGACTGGCGGCCCGGCTGTTGGCGTTAGCGCCTCCCAGTTTCCGTGCGGGTGGTCGTGTCTATTTCACCTCTGGAGGATCGGAAGCAACCGAGACCGCCATCAAACTCGTGCGGCAATATTTTGTGGAAAAGGGAGATTCTGCGCGGTATCGCGTGTTGTCCAGGCGGCAGAGCTACCACGGCAGCACCCTCGGCGCGATGTCCGTCAGCGGCAACGTGGCGCGCAAAGCGCCGTATGCTCCGTTGCTCAGCGATTGGGGCCACGTCGCTCCTTGTTTTTGTTACCACTGTCCGTTTGGCAAAACGTATCCGGAGTGCGGTGTCGCCTGCGCTGAGGATCTCGATACATTTCTCAGTGAAGAAAACGTCCAAGACCGCGGCGGCATTTATCTTTGAACCGGTCGTCGGCGCGACGCTGGGCGCGGCAGTTCCGCCGGAAGGCTATGCGGCGCGCATCGCTGAAATTTGCCGCGAACGCGGAATCCTGCTGATCGCCGACGAAATAATGTCTGGCATGGGCCGCACCGGAAAACCATTCGCAATGGAACATTGGGATGTCGAGCCCGATTTGATTCTAGTGGGCAAGGGAATCGCCAGCGGCTACGCA
>CAWAZN010000019.1:0-162985 GCA_963786485.1 uncultured Acidobacteriota bacterium | reverse complement strand
CGCCAACCAATTCTTCCAGTTCGCCGAAACGACCCATCGGCGTGCGCAGCAGCAATTCTTTTCCGCGGGCGGAATCATCCAGTAAATGCGCATTCAATGCCGTGCGAAAAACCCCGGGCGCAATCGCATTAGTGAGCACGCCATGTTTCGACCACTCCACCGCCAGCGACTTGGTCAGCGCCGCAACCCCCGCCTTGCTGGCCGCATAGGCTGCTACTTCGTTGAGCGCTACGAAGCTGTTCAGCGAGGCGATATTGATAATCCTTCCATATTTCCGGCTCAGCATGTGTTTCCCGAAAATTTGGCAGGCCCGCAGCGTCCCGGTCAAGTTGGTGTCTAAAATGTCGTCCCATTCGGATTCCGGAAAGTCGATCGTTGGAGCGCGCTTAATCACGCCGGCGCAATTTACGAGAATATCTACCTTGGTGAATTTTTCCAGACAGCGCGCCAGCAGCTGTTCCAAGGAATTTGTGTCGCGAACGTCCGCAGTCGCCGTGATCGTATTGCGGCCACGCGCCGCGATCTCCCGCGCCACGGTTTCCACCGCCGCGGCATGTCTCCCCGTGGCTACCACGTCTGCGCCCGCGTCGGCTAATCCCAGGCTCAAAGTCCGGCCAATCCCCGACGTGCCGCCGATGACTACCGCCACCTTGCCCGCTAATTGCACAGTCGACTGCATCGTCTGGACCTCATTTGCTGCGCATTGCCTTATGAAATTTGCGCGGTGCATTTAAACGAATTGTCGTCGTGCCGTATCTATTGGAACCGATCTTGTGAGGCCCACAACCCTAGTCCCGGATTCTCGATGAAATAGACTTGCTCGCCCGCAACGTCGTTCCAGCCTTGTCGAAGTTTCTGCGGATCATACAATCGCGTCATCTCCGCCAAGTCGCCATACGCGAAGCCCGCTCCGCAAATTTCTTCACGGGTCAGGTGTCCGGGGCACCACGTAATCCGAAAACGGCCTTCCGACGATCCGTGAATCAGATGCGCCGCGGCGCTTAAGTTCGCAGCCAAATCCGGATTCTTGTCCACCATCTCCAACGTCGCGGGGGTTCCGTTGTAGCCATACTTGCGGATCAGCTGATCGATCTGTGGATCCTCGCCGAACTCGCGCACCCCCGGCGCCAGAATAATCAAATCTCCTCCGGTAGCCATCGCCATGCGCGTGCGATAAATTGCTTTGTTCCCCAGCCAAGTGCTGTGAAATTCCTGGGGATCGAGATACACCACCACTTTGTGAAGCGGCTCCGGCAACAAAGAAAAGTTCACGCGGAAACTCAATTCAGAAGCGCGCTCAAAACATTCCGCGTCGTCTCCCACAAAAAGGCCGCGCACCACCACGTCTCCCGCAGCGTTGCGCCCAACCACCGTCAACACATACACGATAGGCAGGTGATTCAGAAAACGTTCCGCAGCATAATTCAGAACGCGCCGCACTGGATTATCCGCGCGTCCCATGATGCGCTCCATTCCGTACACCGCGCCGAGGTAGTGACTGCGATTGATGCCGTCCGGTCCACCCGTGCCCACCAAAATATTTTTGTTGTAGTTGGCCATGCCAATCACTTCGTGCGGCACCACTTGGCCAATCGATAAAATCAGATCAAAATCGCCGCGCGAAACCAACCGATTCACCTGCGCCGGCCACGCAAAATCCAGTTTGTGTTCCGATTGCTCCTGAATGAATTCGCGCGGCACGGTTCCGAGCGTTTCCACATCTTCCCGCCACCGGTGCGCGTGAAAAAGCTCGAGCGGGACCTCCCCAAACATCGCCGAAATCTGCGCCGGAGACATGGCTTTGTGCGTCCCGAGCGCGGGCAGGACAGCCCGCAGGTTCTCCCCATAATATTGATGGGCATAGCGGGTGAGCTCCCCGGCTCGGGAAGCCAGCCGCGTCATGTCCGGCGGCACCGCCAAAACCTTCCGTCGCTCTCCCAATTTCTGCAGCGCCTCGAACAGAAATTCCCGCAGCTCCGCAGACGAGAGTTCGTTGTTCGGTCCCCCTTGAGCACTGAAAAGGCTCACCTTAGCTCCAATCGAAGTGTTAGCTGGGTCAGCAAAGAAGTTGTCGTCGGCAAGAAATTTCCGGGCGTCACAGTGAGCTTAACTCCCTATAAAATCTATCTCTTACAGAATTTCCCTTCCAACTCCTTTAAAGTCTATCTCTTATGCAAAAAGGGGGAGGGGTACCCCGCCTAGTTCCGTTCCAATTTGGAACGGCGGCCAGGCAAAAATCCTATAACTTCAGAGCCGGTAAGCTTTGTGCGCTAATCCGTAGGCCAACTCCCTCGCAATTTCATGCGCCTCGTCTTCATCGAGCCGATGATCCGCTACTAAGCGCGCCAGAAAAGAACAGTCTACCCGCCGCGCCACATCGTGTCTCGCCGGGATAGATAAAAACGCGCGAGTGTCGTCATTGAATCCCACCGTGTTGTAAAAGCCCGCCGTTTCCGTGGTGTATTCGCGAAAGCGCATCATCCCTTCCGGGCTGTCGTAAAACCACCACGCCGGACCCAGCCGCAAACACGGATAGTGCCCCGCCAGCGGAGCCAATTCGCGGCTGTACGCCGATTCATCCAGTGTAAAAAGAATGATGGTGAGCCTCGTTTCGTTTCCAAAACGATCCAGCAACGGTTTTAGTGCGTGCACATAGTCCGTGCGCGAAGGAATATCCGCTCCAACATCGCGTCCAAATCGGCGAAACAATTTTGCATTGTGGTTGCGCACGCTGCCGGGATGGATCTGCATCACCAGCCCGTCGTCCAGGCTCATCGCCGCCATTTCGGTGAGCATCTGCGCGCGAAATAATTCGCGCTCCGCCGCGTCCGCTTGGCCGGCCGAAACTTTCTGAAACAACCGCGCAGCAGATTCTGCGGGAATATCCGCGGTCGCCGCCGTCGGATGGCCGTGATCCGTGGCCGTGCAGCCCAGCATTTTGAAATCGAGGCGCCGCTTGCGTAGCGCGGCCAGATAGCCGTGCCAAGTGCTCGTATCCTCTTTTGCCAAATCTCCGAGGCGCGAAAGATTTTTCTGGAAATCCGGGAAGTCCGGATCGACTACCGCATCGGGTCGAAACGTGGGAATAATCCGGCCGTTAAAATGAGCTTCCCGAATTTTGCGGTGATGCGCCAGGGAATCCAGCGGAGAATCCGTCGTCGCCAAAACTTCAATACGAAAACGCTCGTACAAAGCGCGCGGACGAAATGACGGAGTGAGAAGTTTTTCCGCGATGCGATCGTAGTATTCATCGGCGTTCGCCGGTCCAAGCCGCGCACTCAAGCCAAACAGTTCTTGAAACGCGTAATCCAACCACAGACGAGTCGGCGTTCCCTGGAACAGATAATAGTGCTCCGCAAAAATGCGCCACACCTCGCGCGGATCCGCCGCGGAATTCTCGCCGATACCCAGACTTTCCAGCGACACGCCTTGGCTGTACAGCATGCGGAAAACGTAATGGTCGGGAGTTACAAAGAGCTTGGCTGGATCGGGAAAGGGTTCATTGTCCGCAAACCAGCGCGGGTCCGCATGCCCATGGGGGCTCAGAATGGGCATGCAATTTATGCTGTGGTACAGCCGCCGGGCAACAGCTCGCGTGGCGGGTTCGGCAGGGAAGAGTCGATCGTCGTTAAGAATTGCCACTGACTCACCACGATGGCCGAAAGGTTTCAGCTTGATACTAATTTTAGCCTGATATTAAGATGAACAGCGCGGGCACGATTTCACGAACCGTTATTTCGACGGCTCGGTGATCTTCAGCAATTGATTTTCGGCCAAGCCTTTCGTGATGGTCTGCTTGATTCCGGAAGGCCAATTTACATCAATACTGTCGATCTTTGTGGAATCGCCCAAGCCGAAATAGAGCGGCAGAACGCTCTGCGAAAGGTATCCGGATTTTCCATCATTATATTGTGTGTAGGTTTGTCCGCCGCTGTGTCACCCGCACGGTGGCGCCCAAGCCATTGCGATTGGACTTGGTGCCCACCAGCACGATTTTCAGCCAGTGAATTTTCTTTTGCTGAGCCAGGTTGCTAACCAGCACCATCGGTTCAGAATTGAAATCATTGGTAACGATATCCAAAGCTCCATCGTTATCCAGATCGAAAATCACCGAAGAACGGCTGGCCTTGGGAACGGTGACAGTTATCTTCTGCAATTGCCCGGCGCAAACAACTTTGCCGAGCGGGCCCAGAACGTCCGGATTGGTGCAATCCATCACGAACCAGGGAGTGTACGGAGTCTGCCGCGGCTCCACGCCGAGAATAAATTCCGCGTCCAGAAATTTCTGCCCGCGGTTATTCAGCAGCAGGGAATTAATGCCATAGCGGAAAGGGAAGTTCATGCCGGCGGTGATGAATAAATCCTGATACCCGTCGGCGTTGAGGTCTGCGACGCTGACTCCCCACGGCCAATACTGTTCGACGCCAATTTTGTCGGAAATTTCTTCGAATTTTCCGTTACCAAGATTGTGATAGAAGGAATTGCCAAAGATAAATTTATCCGCGGGACCGCCAAGTTGTTCGTCCGGCGGATGCGACTTGATTTTATCCTTTTCGTGGAAGGGATCGAGCGATTCCATCATGTCCGAATGCATGTCGGTGACGAATAAATCCATGCGGCCGTCGTTATCGAAATCGAAGAACTTCAATCCCATGCTTCCCCAGGAAGTTCTGGGAAAGTAGTCCTGCGTTTTTTCCACGAACTTCTTGCCGCCTTCGTTTTCAAAATAATGGCCGGAACCCTGCATATTCAGGAAATAAACTCCGGGATAGCCATCGCCTTTGAGGTCGGCAAAGGTGGCATCGCCGCACCAGCCGCGTGGATTCAGGCCAACCTCGGCGGTGACATCTTTGAACTTGTAATGGCCTAAATTCTTGTACAGGACGGGGTACTCGAAGCGGTCGGGATGAAGGTGGCCGGAAAACGCATCGCGCAGGCCGACGTAGGCGCCTTCCGGCCCTTTTTCCGTGGTGGTGTACACCCCGACGTTGCAGACCAGTAAATCAACCAGACCATCGTTATCGTAATCGAAGAAAAAAGCTCCGGAGGAGTGAGTGACTAAATCGAGGCCAGCCGCTTTGGTGATGTCCTTGAAATGGCCGTGACCATCGTTTTGAAAGAGCACGTTGCCTTCATTCACGGTGGTGACAAAAAGATCCTGACGCCCAGTGTTGTCCACGTCGCCGAAGGCCGCGGAAACGCTCACGCGGTCTTTCATGCCGACGCCAGCTTGCTCGGTAATATTTTCGAATTTCCCGTTGCCCAAATTTCTCCATAGCTCGTTTCCGCCGAACTGGCTGACGAAATAAATGTCGTACTGTCCGTCGCCGTCGACGTCGGCCACAGCCAAGCCGGTACCGTGGTCGTAGTGAACGGGCATGTAATCGGTGGTGGAATACGGCGTCACGTGGTTGCGAAAGGTGATGCCGGACTGCTTTAGCTGATCCGTGAAACCAAATTTGAAAAAAACTTTGAACTGATCTTCGGATTCGAGTTGCGCCTTCTTGCGCGCGGGAAGGGTGGTGAGGCCCGGGTCATCTTTGGGAAAGGGAACTTCGGGCGGACCGGGATCTTGTGCCGCAATCGAAGATGCGAATATGCCAGTCAGAAAAATTGCAGCGACTACCGGCAGCGATAAACGACGAGGCATGCAACCCCCCGGTTGAATTGTTGCGAAGTCAAAACCAACGCTTCTGCCGGTGACTCACGGCATCGCGCGTGACGCGCAATAGATTAGCACTATCGAATGCTTGACCAAGCAGGTGATGCGAACAAAAAATATCTCTTGTTCGGCGCTAAAAAGCTTCTAGCGGCGAGGTTCTTAGCGGGGCGCTGGCGAAGGGAGCTTGATGGTGTTCTTGATTCCCTGACCCTGAATGACGGTGTAGATGGCGTCGGCCGCAATATTGTGCAGGGTTTCGACCTCGCCGTTCGGCCAGCGAATTTCGACCTTGTCCATTATGGAATCGCCTGCCAGGCCAAAATGCAAACGAGGGTCGCTGGTGGAGAGATAACTGGAACCAGCTTTGATTTCTTCCATCTGCGACCGAGTGGCCGAAGTTACGGTGACGCGACCGCCGATCGCTTCGCGGTTGCCCTTGGTTGCCACTAATTTAAACAGCGCGCGATGGTTGGAATTCTTCGTATCGTTCAGAAAGAGCGAGGGGGGCGCGCCCACGTTGAAAATGACCATATCAATGTTGCCGTCGTTATTGATATCGCCGAAAGCCACTCCGCGGCGCGATTGGATGGCGCCGTCATTCAATCCGGCGGGCCCGGCCATCTCATCAAAGGTGCGGTTGCCGTTATTACGATACAAAAGCAAGGGCTCGCGATATTTGACGTTTCTGGGGACGGTGTCCACATCGGGGTACACATGGCCGCTGGCAATGATCAAATCCGGCAGCCCGTCATTATCGAAGTCCGCGAAGCCGGTGCCCCAGGAAACGTAGGGCAAAGATGCCTGCGCAATTTTTGCGGAAAAGGTGACGTCCAGAAAACCGGTGTCGCCCTGATTCAAGTAGAGACCCTTCGGTTGATCTGCATAATTGGTGATGGTGAAATCAAGTTTTCCGTCACGGTCAAAATCGCCCATGTCCACACCCATGTTTCCGACTTCGAAGCCCTCGGAACTCAGGGCCACGCCGCTCAGCATGGCGCGTTCCTCAAAAGTGCCGTCATGGTTGTTGTGATAGAGAAAATTTGGTCCGGTATCGTTGGCAACCAACAGATCAGGCCAGCCTTGGTTGTCGTAGTCGCCCCAGACCACGCCTAGGCCGAAACGGCCGGCGGCGTCGTTCACACCGGCTTTTTTGGAGACCTCTTCGAAGGTGCCGTCGCCGCGATTGTGAAACAGAAAATCGGACTCGCCATCCATCGTCCAAGGATTTTCGACTGGCAAACCTTTATGAAAAAAATTCTTGGAGGGATTGTCGGCGGTAGGCAAATGATATAAGTCGGTATGGGCGTAGCGTGAGACAAAAAGGTCGAGATGGCCGTCGCGATCGTAATCGGCCCAGGCAGCCCCGGAGCTGAAGCCGCCGCCGGCCACTCCAGCTTTCTCGGTGACATCTTCGAATTTGCAGTTTCCCAAATTGTGATAGAGGACGTTGCCGTTAAAGCCGGTGACATAAATATCCGGCAGACCGTCATTGTCGTAATCCGCGACGGCGAGTCCCATGCCCCAACCCTTGTGTGTCAGGCCGGCTTCTTTGGTTATGTCGGTGAATTTCAGATTTTCGCCCTGATGATAGAGCGTGACCATGGGCACTCCGCCATTTTTGGCTTGCTCGATGGTCGAGTCGTTCACGACTAAGATATCCAGTTTGCCGTCATTGTCGCAGTCCAACAGAGCTACGCCGCCGGAAATGGTTTCGACGACGTAATGCTGACTCTTGGAACTGTCTGGGATTTTCGTGAGGCCGGAGGCGATGCCCACTTCTCGGAAATGAATGGCGGGAGCCTGAGCGAAACTGACGGCAGGCACACACAGCAGGAACAACGTGGCGATAGAGCGCATGAAATAAGTTAGACGACCTAAAAGGATTCTAGGCGAAAGCCGCGCGGGGAGAAAGCGCCCCGAGTTCCTAGTTTGTTTCGCGAGGGTGGGCTACTATTTGCGAGAGAGGGCTTCGTGCATTTTTTCGTAAAGCAGACGTGCGCGGCACAGCGGACGCGGATTCGCGCGGCCCGTTGGATTTGCGTGAGCGCCTGCGGTGCGCTTCTGGTTTTGCTTCCATCAAAAAGTGCTCTTGCGCAGACCAACGAACTCGCAGGAATCTCCACGCTGATACAACAAGGGAAATTGGAAGAGGCAGAGCAACGGCTGCATCGGTATCTGGAGAAGTTACCGCGTTCGGCGAAGGGGAATACCCTGCTGGGCGAAGTCTATTTGCGTGAAGGGCATTTCACGGAAGCGGAAAGTGCGCTGCAGAAGGCTGTGGCTGCAGCGCCCGCGTCGGTGGTACCGCGGCTTACTCTGGGCGATGTGTTGATTGCCGAAGGTAAACTTGATGCGGCGATCGCGGCATATCAACAGGCTGCTAAGGTCTCTCCACACGATGTACGCGCCAACCTGGCACTCGCGAAGTTGTATCTAGGCACGGGCGAATTCCAGAAGTCTATCGACTCGGCCGGAAATATTCCCCTGGAAAAACGTACGCAGGAACTTTTGCCCACGCTGGCGGCAGACTATTTAGGGCTGCGCCAACCGGAAAAAGCCAGCCTGGAGATAGAAGCGATGATCAAGGTGGCAGATAAGCAGCCGGATTTGATTCCGGAGCTGGCGGAATTTCTTATCGACCACCGGGACTTCAAAAGTTCGCAGGAGCTCTTGACGCTGGCGAAAGATAAACAACCCATGACGGAGCGTCTGCAGATCGATCAGGCCCGAACGCAAGCGGGTTTGGGAAGACTTGATGAAGCGCAGAGCACGCTGGAAAGCGTGCTGCAGCACTCGCCGCGATCGGTGGATGCCCTGGTGGCCGCGGGGCAGGTTGCCACACAACAAAAAGAGTGGGCTGCGGCGGCGGAAGCATTCACCCTGGCAGGTCAAATTGCGCCGGATCGTCCGGACATTTTGGTGGGCCTGGTATCCGCGCAATTGTATGGAGGTCGTCCAAATGATGCCCTCTTTAATGCCAGAAAGTTGCACGCACTGGTTCCCGACGACTTGCGAGCAACCTATCTATTGGCGCTGGCGACATTCGGTGGACGGCAGTGGCAGGACGCCAAACATTACGCGGAGTTAGTGCTTCAGGCGCATCCAGATGACCGGGAGATGAACCTTATATTGGTAGAGGTTGCGTTCAACGACGAACACAATCTGGCGCTGGCGCGAAAGCATTTAGACGTTTGCCTAAAACAAAATCCGAGCGACCCTGGGGCGCTCTATTATTTGGGAATGATCCAGAAGATGGATGGCGATACTGCGACGGCCATTCAGACGCTTTCGAAGAGCGTGGCGTTGAACCCTAAAAACGGTGACGCCCAAGGGGCCTTGGGGGCGCTGCTGCTGCAGGCCGGAGATGTTGCAGGGGCGATTACGGCGTTGGAGGTCGCCAAGCAAGCTTCGCCGGACGAAGCGCAAAATTACTACAATCTGGCGCTGGCGTATTCCCGCGCTGGCGAGGCCGACAAAGCCAAGGCGCATCTGGAGCGCTATCAGCAGATGAAGGCGAAAGAAGTGAAGGATTCCAAAGGCCCGTCAAACAGTGAAGTTCATCCCGCGGGCATGGGGTCACAGCCGCAGTAAATTTGCGATTCAATAATTACGATTCGGCGGGCACGCGCGTCAGCGCGCGGTTTCCAGAGGCAGGCGGCCGTCGAGCAATTCATTTTGCATATTTCGTGACGGGACGGGGCCACTGGAAGCGCGGACTACAAATTCCGGCTCGATAGCGATTTGTTCGAGAAATTCTCCGCGTCCTTCGATGCGCTCCACGACGGTTTGCGCGGCAATTTGACCCATGCGTATCAATGGCTGACGCACGGTGGAAAGCCCCGGATTAAATGCCGCACCGGGAATATCGTCAAAGCCCACTACCGACACATCTTCCGGCACACGCAGCCCGGCTTCGCGGAAGGCCCACATGCAACCGATAGCCGAAATGTCGTTGTAAGCAAAAAGTGCGGTGAAAGGAATGCGACGGGCGAGCAGTTCTTTTCCGACCGGATAGCCGATACTCGGCGTGGAATCGGTGCCCTCGATCTGCAGGACGAGTTCGGGACGGATGCGAACGCGCAATTCCCTGGCTACTTCTTCTATAGCAGCCCAACGAACTGCAGAGTCAGAGCTGAAAGGCTGACCCTTGAGAAATGCAATTTCCTCGTGTCCTAAGCTTTGAAGGTGTTCGAGCGCTAAGCGCACGGCCTTTTTGTGATCCAAGATAATGTTGGTAACACCGGGAACGGCGTGGTGGCCGGCGATTGCGGCGGTGGGAATCGACGGAACTTCCGTGACGGAGGTGTCCACGGTGATGAAGCCTTCCACTCCGCGCGATAGAAGAAGCTGCGAATAACTGGCCAGGAGTTTTGGGTCGTGTCGATGGACGACGGTGAGAAATAGATAGTTGTGTTGCTGCAAATACTGCTCGATACCGCTGATCACTTGCGAGCCGTACGCGTCGCCGATTTCCGAGGCGATCACGCCGATGCTAAAAGTTCTTTTGAGGCGCAACGTGCGTGCGAAAAAATTCGGACGATAATTTAGATCGCGGGCCGCGTCGAGGATGCGCTTCTTGGTGTGTTCTGGAATGGAACGCGCTGCGGCAGAGTTATTGAGGGTGGCAGAGACCGTCCCTGCGGTCAGACCGAGGTGCTCCGCTATAACCTTCAGCGTAACTTTCTCTGTCGGTTTCCTCTTTAGCGGTGTGCTCATCCGATGGACCTCCGCGCAGCCCCAAACCTACCGCAGTCTACTATCTGATAGGCGTTGGGCCGCTACGATAACGCAAAATAATGATGAAAGAAGCGTAGAGCCCGGGCCGAAAACTGGCCTGACACGACTGGTCGAGTATTTTCTTGGAAACCATAAACCCATAGATTTCCACTGTTTTTCATATCTGTGATCCACGTCCAAATCCCAGATTGGCGCAACTCGATAAGAATCAGAGAGTCATGAGAAAGCGGGTCTCAAACTCCATTTTGAGGCATCTACAGAAAACAATACCGGCACACGGACCCCAAGAATAACAATATTTTTCTCAGAAAAATCAATATTTTCGCTTGACAAGACTTCGCTGGTTAGTGCTATATATCCCCCTAATAGGAAAGCACTATGTGGGTCCTAGGGGTTTCGTGTCCGTTTTTCTGGTGATTTTCGTTAGGGGTGGCAGCAACGGTTGATTTTCAGTCGCGCGGAGGTGCCGCGCCAAGCTCAACCGAAGTTGCCGGGTGAAAATAATTCCTTGAGGTGTACTGGCATGAAGATTCAGAATCGCAATTCAAACGCTTTGAGAGGTATGTTGAGTCTGGCGGCCGGGACGCTTATCGCGCTCTTGCTCCTGCTCGCCCCGCTTGGAGCCCACGCGCAGAGCTACTTTGGATCGGTGCGCGGCACGGTTACCGACCCCGGCGGCGCGGCCATAGCCGGTGCCACGGTTACTCTGCGCAATGTCGGCAACAACGCGACCCAGGAGGCGACCACCAGCGAAGAAGGCGTGTATTCTTTCGGTTCGGTCGAGGTCGGCGTTTATGAAGTTAGGGTGCGGGCGACCAGCTTTAAGGAATTCGTTGCCAAGAACGTCGAAGTCCACGTTTCCACTCCGGCCGAAGTGAACGTCAAGCTGACCTTGGGCGCCGCCAACGAAGTGATGACCGTGGAAGCGAGCGACGTGCAAGTACAGACCACCACGGCGGACGTCGGCGCGGTTATCGAAGGGACGCAGATTCGCGAACTGCCGTTGAATGGCCGCAACTTTATGTCGTTGACACAGTTGCAGCCCGGCGTTTCCGCGAACAACCAGTTCAACTCGAAGGATAAAGGGTTGCAGGGCGGCTCGGACTTCTCGGTGAATGGCAACCCCAGCACCAACAACCTCTTCTTGCTGGACGGCGTGAACAACAACGACGTCGGATCGAACCGTACGATTTTGATTTATCCGTCGGTGGACTCCATTGCCGAGTTCAAGATGCTGACTAACTCCTACGGACCGGAATATGGTCAGGCTTCGGGTGCGATCATCAGCATCACCACGCGCTCCGGTGAGAATCAGTTCCATGGCGGCCTCTTCTACGAAGGCCGTAACGATGCATTGAACGCGAATAGCTTTACCAATAACCTTCAGAACGGACGCAAAATCCCCGCTCCGCCGCAATGACTGGGGCTACTTCGTTGGCGGTCCGATCAAGAAGGATAAACTGTTCTTCTGGTTTAATGAAGAATGGAACCGCGACAATCGCGCGCAGCTCGTTACGCAGTGCGTGCCCACTGCTGCTGAACGAGGTGGTGATTTCTCGGCTGACGTTGCGTCGGCGATAGCCTCTTTGAACTCCGGCGGAGCTGCGACCGATAACACGACTTGCAATGCACCACCCCCGGCGACATTCACGAACGCTGGGACCACCGCCAATCCTAACTTTGTTGCCACCTCGGGTATTCCCACTCTCTTTCCAGTCGGCCAGCAATCCCTTCGCCATTGCTAATCCGGATGCGGTAGGTCAGCTCTTGGCCGCGTATTACCCATTGCCGAACCAAGCAACCGTCGGCACCAGCGATGTTAACTTCGCTCAGAACCAGATTCAGACAAGCTCCCTGGCGTGAAGAAAACGTCCGGATCGATTACAACCTCAACAAAGCGAATCGCGTTACCTTCCGATACACACAGGATGCCTGGAGCATTCCAGCACCGAACAACGGCTTTGGCTGGGGCGATGACAACTTCGCGACCTATCAGGGCGGATGGTCGCAACCCTCGAAGAGCATCTTGGGTCAGGCTTGACCTCGCAGATTTCCAACACGCTGGTCAACGACTTTGAATTCGGGTACTCGCACAACGCCATCATCATCACCCCGGGTGGTTCTGATCCCACATTGAGCCAGCAACTTGACGCCGCGCTTGCCCCGGTATGGCCTGCCTCCGGCAAGACTGCCGGTGGTATTCCCACCGTCTGGGGTGGCCTGCAAAACTACGGCAATTTCTCCAGTATCTGGGCCATTGTCGGTTACGCGAACCACATGAACTTGTACACCTACCAAGACAACCTCACGAAGATCTCCGGCAATCACACCTGGCGCTTTGGTGGTCTGTACGACAACAACATCAAGGTCGAAAATCAGTTTGGCGGTGCCGACCGCCCACGTTTGGGCTCGCTAACAACGGCTGGGGAGAAACTATCAACACGGGTAACGCCTTGGCGAACATTCTTGCTGCCGGGTACCGGTACTCCTTTGCCATTCAGGATCCGATCGTGCAACGCAAGTCAGTGGCGAGCGGTTGCCGTTGGATGCCCGCAGCAGTTCGCGGCGTTCGCGAACCAATATCAACCCGTCGACCATGGTCACTGGCATGACATTGAATTCTATGTCGGCGACACGTGGAAGATTCGTCCGCGCCTGACCTTGACGTACGGCCTGCGCTGGTCCTTGCTTCGTGAACCGTACGACGACAACAACCAGTTTGCATCCTTTAATCTGGCGGACTATAACCCGGCCGGCGCCCCTGGCGATGCCTGCAACGGCGTAGTCGTAGTTCCCGGGACTCGTTCTGTCAACAAGCTGCGACCACCACGGGCTTGCCGCTAAGCAACGGAACTCCAGGCGTTAACCGCTCGTTGGTACAACCAGAACTGGCACAACATCGCTCCGCGCCTTGGCATCGCTTGGGACGTTTTTGGAGACGGCAAGACGGCACTTCGCGTTGGTGGCGGTCAATTCTATCAACGTGAACGTGTCAGCCCGCAGGTCGGGCTTATCGAACACCGCTCCGTTTGCCATCACAGCTGGTAACATCAATCGCCCATTCGATTCGGCCCCGTGCCCGCTAGTTCGGGTGCATCCACTTCGCCGAGCAACGGTAGCGTCAGCCGAGGCGTGACGCCTAATGCCTGGCAGTGGAACCTGTCGTTGAGCGCGAACTGTGGCATGACACTGCGCTACAAGTCGGTTACGTCGGCAACGCCAGCATTCACCAACTGAGTACCTACGACATCAACCAGGTGCAACAAAGACATTTCCTCATCGGAGCGTTTCTGCCGGCGGGCGCTGCTTCGACCGCCTTTCACGAGTGGTCCTGCGGGGCCCGTTGGAGGAGTTTGCCCGACGGGTGGAACATTCAGCGCGGGTGGGTGCACCTACGTTACACCCAGCATCAATACGATTCGTCCGGCCGGCAACTTCGGCGCGATCAACTTCTTCAGCCGCGACGGTCATTCCAGCTATCACGCGCTGCAGGTGTTGTTCCGCACCAAGTTCAGCAAAGTGTCCACGTTGCAAGCGGCGTACACTTGGTCGCACACGATTGCCAACATCGAAGAAGATGCGGCCAACGGTGGAGCGAGCCAAGGCAGCTTTACGGACATTCAGAACCTGTCGCTGGATCGCGGTAATGCCACAATCAACCGTCCCAACATCTTCGTCCTGAACGAAGTGTTCTTCCTGCCTCGGCTGGAGAACCACGGACTCCTTGTTCGCGAGACCTTGGGTGGGTGGGAATTTAACACTATCTTCACTGCGGAAAACGGGAACTCGATCACCGTTTATCAGAACGGTCTCAGCTCTCCCGCAATCAGTACGCGTGGCCAACCCGACCTTGGTTGATCCTGGCGCCAGCCCGCTAAACTGCAGCTTTCAACGGTAGTGTTTTCCCCTGCGGAGTGAACACCTTGACCGGCACGGGCTACGGCAACAATCTGCGTCCGAACATTGTTCCGGGGACCAGCTGCAACTCTGGCACTTCCGGGAACCAGATATTCAACCCGAATGCCTTCACCCTGGTTGGCTATCACAATTGGCACCGTCGGCAACGAACCGCGCGGCTATTGCCAAGGACCACACTACGTGAACGGCGACTTGGAACTGTCGAAGAACTGGAAGTTTAAGGAACGATTTAACCTCCGGTTCAGCATGGATTTCTTTAACGCATTTAACCATGCCAACTTTGACGCGACCTTCATTCAGGGCACGGGCTCCAACAACGGCTCCGGAGCGTTCTACAACGGAGGCGGCGTGTTCTGCGGACGACTGCCAACGCAAGCGGTCCACTTCCAGCCTTGCGGTACGGGCAACAACGTCATCAGCCAGTACGTTAACACTTCGGCCCGATTGACGGAGTCAACCCCGGTTTCGGTTCCGCAAGCCAGACGTTGCCGGCTCGCGAACTGCAGTACGGTTTGAAGTTAACCTTCTAACGATCGCTGTCGTCGGGTGATCGGTAGTTCTTCGGCGGGGCCTGCAGCTTGGGCCCCGTTTTTTTTGCGACGGACATCCAAGCAACGCTAAACGTCCGCATACACTCCTATCTTGGGTGCCGCGCGGAAAGTTAGTCACTTTCCCCTCAATTTTGTTGATAAAATTTAAATAGAGATCGCTACTGTGCCGTTTCATTTCGGAAACTTGATTGCTTTCTTGCGCCTGCGCTCGTCCCGGTCGACGGCCGCTATTGCCGTGCTGGTTTGCCTGGGCTGTGTTGCAGCGCCTCGAGTCGGCGCGCAAGCCCCTGGTTCGGCACCGGGGCATCAGCCTTCGTCTTGGAATTTCGGGCAGGCTCCTGCAGCTCCGACCGCGCCGGTAGACGTTTTGCAAAAGCGTTTAACAGAAGCGGCCACCGCGCGCAATTCCGGCGATCCCAGCGCGGTAGCCCACGCCAATATTCTGTTGCTGGCTACGGCGTTCCACAAACTCGGGAATGTTCGTATCGCAGAAGCTGCTTTTCCGGAGGCGCGAGAGCTTTACTCGCGCTCCTTGGCCTGGGAGGACAACCCCGAAACGCACGTGGGCTTAGCGATTTGCGCTTTGTATCTCAACCGGCCAGACGACTCCCTGGTGGAAGCCTCCAAGGCCTTGCTGCTCGACCCCAACAATGCGCGCGCGTTCAACATTCAGGGTAAAGCCTGGATGAAAAAGCGCGATTTTCCGAAGGCCGTGGAATCGTTACAAAAATCTGTGCAGCTGCATCCAGAGTTCGAGTCCGCGTATGCCTTGGGTGTCGCGCTGCTTTCCACCAACGATCCGGATCGCAAACAAAAAGCCGCCGAGGTTTTCGACAACATCGTGGCCTCTCTGGGAGACAACGGTTCGCTCCACGTGATGTTCGGGCACGCCTACCGTGACGCCGAAATGCAGGACGAAGCCATTCGGGAACTCCGCAAGGCCGTAGCGCTAGATACTCGCACGCCGCACGCGCACTATTTTCTGGGCCTTGCCCAACTCTGGAAAAATGAATGGGTGGAGACGCCGGAAATTCGCCAGGAATTCGTAATCGAGCTGAAAAACTTTCCACAGGATTTTCTCTCCAACTATTTTCTCGGCTATCTAGACTCGAACGCCCGCCGCTACGACGAGGCCGCCGTACACTTGCAGGCCGCCGCCAAAATCGATCCGACCTGGCCAGAGCCGTGGCTGTTCCTTGGCCTTAACGCGTACGCACAAGGCGATAAGGTGAACGCCGAAAGCTATCTGCGGAAATGCATCGAGTTGACGGGCGACGAGAATTCGCGCGGAAATTATCAGGTGCGAAGAGCGTACGTTACGCTCGGTCGCATCCTGACCGCCAGCGGACGCGAGAAAGAGGCCGCTCCTTTCCTGGAGCGCGCCCGCGAATTCCAGAAACTGTCTCTAGCCGAAGCGCAACAGGAGATCGCCAGCAAAGCGTCTGAGGATGGTTCTGTCTCTCCCGCGGCGGTGGTCGCGCTACTGGAGCGCCAAGAGGACCGGCCAGTCGCCGAAGGCGACCAAGCCAGTCGACCCAGCAGCGCCGCTCGATGCCGTCACTTTGGAGCGTGCACAGCTTTCCGACGAAACAAAGAAAGCCGCCCTCGCCGAAGAAGCCCAGTTGCGCGTGATCATAGGCAACAGTTTCAACGACTTGGCCACTTCGGAAGCCATTCGCCACGACTACCCGGCAGCCCTCGGCCACTTCCAGGATGCGGAACATTGGGACGCCACGATCCCCGGCCTAGAGCGCAATCTCGGAGTAGCTGCCTTTCCGGGCGCAGAACTATCCCGAAAGCATTCGTGCTCTGTCTGAAGTGATCGGCAAGAATCCTTCGGACGCTCCAGCGCGGGCGATGTTAGGTTCCGCATACTTTGCGGTGGACGCGTATCGCGACGCGGCGAAGACCATCGCCCCGCTCGGCGAGCGCGCGATGCACGACCCCACGTTGGGATACCCATGGGCTGCTTCGCTGGTGCGCGGGGGCGACATCACCCAGGCCACCACGGTCCTGCAGACCTACCAGCAGAACGACCTGGCACCCGATGCCCTGGTGCTGGTGGGGCAGCTGTGGACCGATATGGGCGATTATTCCCGTGCGGTCGAGGTTTTCCATCGTGCCCTGAATGCCGACCCTACCTTGGCTAAAGCTCACTATTTTACGGGATTGGCGCAATTGCGGTGGGAACACACCACCGAAGCCCAGGATGAGTTCAATGCCGCGCTAAAGCTGGCTCCCGGGGATCCGGACGCGACCCTGGGGCTCGGTTACGTCTACGTGCAGCAGAGCAAGCAGGCCGAAGCCATAGACCTGTTTCGCTCGGTGACCACTACGCATCCCGAAAACGGCAACGCCCAATACCAACTGGGCAAGCTGCTGCTGGACAACGGCAAGGTACCGGAAGCGGTGAGCGCACCTGGAAGCTGCGGCGCGCGAACTTCCGCAGACGGACTACGTGCATTATCAGCTGCAGGCGGCGTACCGCAAGGAGTCGCGCACCGTCGAAGCGGACCAGGAAATGAAAATTTATCGGGAATTGAAGGCCAAGAATCGCGCGTCCACGGTGCCTCGCCCCGTGGATTCCCCATGACGCGATGTCCAGCGATGGATAGCCAATGAGTGAGTACGTTGTAAACAGTCCAGCTTTCGGAGCCCTTTTGCCCATTCTGCCTTTAACTAAGTTTTGTCGCGTCGTAATGTTGCTCGGGTTTTGCGCCAGCCTGGCGTATGCGCAGGGCGGGCATCCACCACCACCTCCTCCGCCGCCGAACGCTAAAGTCATCAAATGCGCGGGGCGTCCCGTGCCGCAACTGGAAGACATTACAGCCAAGACCGGAATTACGTTTCAGCACACCGCCGATCCCTCAAAAAAATACATCGTGGAATCGATGAGCGGCGGCGTGGTGCTGCTGGACTACGATCGCGACGGCTGGCTGGACATTTATTTCACGAATGCGCCCACGGTGGCCATGGCCATCAAAGGGCAGACCAGCAATGGTGCGCTGTATCACAACAATCACGACGGAACGTTTACGGACGTGACGGCCAAAGCGGGACTGACGAGCCCGTGTTTCGCGATGGGCGGCGCGGTGGGTGACATCAACAATGATGGCTGGCCGGATCTGTACGTTACTTGCCTGGGCGGGAACGTGCTCTACAAAAATAATGGCGACGGCACGTTCAGCGATATCACAGCGAAGGCCGGCGTGAAGGACGGGCGGTGGTCCGCTGGCGCGGCGTTTGGCGACTACGACGGCGACGGCTTTGTGGACCTGATGGTTTCCAACTACGTCGACTTCCACCTGAATGATTTGCCGGGTTTCGGTTCTTCTCCGAACTGCAAATATCGCAGCCTGGACGTGCAATGCGGGCCGCGCGGATTGAAGGGCGCGGGCGATTCGCTGTTTCACAATAATGGCGACAGCACGTTCAGCGACGTTTCTAAAGCGGCGGGAGTCAGCGATCCGAATGGCTATTACGGCATGGGGGTGGCTTGGGCGGACTTCAACAATTCCGGCCGGCCGGATATTTATGTCGCGAATGATTCCACTCCGAGCCTGCTGTACAAGAATTTGGGAGATGGTAAGTTCGCGGAGATTGGACTCGAGTCCGGTACGGCGGTGAGCGAAGACGGCTCAGAGCAGGGGTCGATGGGCGTGGCGATTGGCGATTACAATCACACCGGGCGGCCTTCGATATACACCACGAATTTTTCCGATGAGTACGACGATTTGTATCGCAATGACGGGAACTGGAGTTTCACCGATGTTTCGTACAAATCGGGCATTGCGCTGCCGTCGCTGCCCTGGGTGAAGTGGGGCACGTCTTTTGCAGATTTCGACAATGACGGTTGGCTAGATCTGATTGCCGTTAGCGGCCACGTTTATCCGCAAGTGGATTCGCTGCCCTCGGGCGGCGGTTACCGGCAGCCCAAACTGCTGCACCTGAATCAGATGGACGGTACATTTTGCGATGCGAGCGACCAGCCCGCGCTGCAGCAACGACGTGTTTCCCGTGGACTAGCGGTGGGCGATCTTTTTAATGACGGCAACGTGGACGTGGTGATTGCCGACCTCGACGGCGCGCCGATGATTCTGAAAAATCATGGAGTGGCTGGGCGCGATTGGGTGAGTTTCGATTTGGCGGGAACCAAGAGCAACCGTATGGCGATTGGCGCAAGAGTGAAACTTGTTGCGGGCGGCGTGACGCAGACGGACGAAGTGCATAGCGGCGGCAGTTACTTATCGCAGAGCGATACTCGGCTGCATTTCGGCCTGGGTTCGGCCAAGAAGATTGATCGAGTCGAGATAC
The DNA here is from genome assembly GCA_963786485.1 of uncultured Acidobacteriota bacterium. Lineage (GTDB taxonomy): Bacteria > Acidobacteriota > Terriglobia > Acidiferrales > UBA7541 > Acidiferrum. The sequence goes on along the minus strand of CAWAZN010000019.1, from coordinate 143,803 downwards.
GTTGGCCCTCGGGCCAGATGGAAACCCTTACTGATCTTGCGCCAAACCAATTTTATTCGGTGTTGGAAGGCTCAGGGGATTGTTCCGGCGAGCCGCATTCGACCGGCGAGCGCTGCTATGACGACATCACCGAAGCAGTAGTTCCGTCGAAATGATCGCTGATTTTTACATTGCTGTGTGGGCAATGCGATCGCTGATCTGTCGCTGATTATTTTCGCTTCTTGTCACTGCGGCGGATTGCCAATTCGCCGGCGTCGTCGATGTGGTGGCGTTTAAATTCCGCGAGCAAGCCTTTGTCCGTCAGATCCATCGGATGCGAATGCTTCCAATCGTGCCGCACGATTTTCATCATGCGCTTGATAATGTGTTTGTCGGTAACTTCGATGCCGAGTTCCCGGCGACTGTCGAAACTGCCCGGCGCGAGATTGATGGAGCCGACAATCAGGCGTTTGTTATCGACCAGCATCATTTTTGCATGCAGCTTTAGGTGTTTCAGTTTGTGGATCTTCACTCCTACGTCCTGCAAGGTGCGCAGGCCGCCGACGCCTTCCGTTAGTTTATCAACCGATAATTTGTGAGGAGGCCGCGCCATCACGCGCACTTTCACTCCCCGAACCGCGGCACGAACCAAGTGTTCGATGATTACCGCGTCTTGATACCGTTCGTTTTGTACCACGATGGAATGCCGCGCATCGTCAATCGCGCAAGCAATCCTTTCCCGCCCATTGCCGGTGCACCAGATCAAGTGCGCTTTTTCGCCGGGGCTGAAGATTTTACGGTTCCAGTCAGCTTCGAATCCCGCGATCACTTCGGCCACTTCGTGTTTGTGGGAGGTTACAATGGCGTAGTCACGCGTTTCGGTGAGGTTTTTGGTTTCCCAGTTGAGCGATTTCACAAAAGCGATCTTGTCATCGACGACCATCGATTTTTCGTGGGTCAGGCCAAACGCCGGGTTGCTGTCAATTACGTCGATGCCGGCTTTTTTTAGTAATTTTCGGGAACCTTGATTTTCTTCTTTTCCGCTTCTCCGGCTGGGGTTAAGCATGACGCGCACTTCAACGCCGCGGCGGTGCGCCGCAATGACTGCCTTCATCAACGCAGGGTCGGAGAATACGAACATCTTCACACGGAGAGACTTCTTGGCAGCATTGATAGCTGCCAGGATTGGCGCGGCGGAATCATCCGGCAATACGATTAGAGACCTTGGCATTCATTTCTCCTGAGCCGATCCGGCTAGGTCTTCCCGTCTGCGGTCAAACTTCAGTAGACTTCGCAGTCATACTGTTTCAGTTTTCGCAGACGCTTCGAATTGCACGTGATACAGCTCTGCGTACACTCCACCCATTGCCATCAATTGCTGGTGCGTACCCTGTTCCGCCACTACTCCAGCTTTCAGCACCAGAATCTGGTCTGAGTTACGAATCGTGCTCAAGCGATGCGCAATCGTGATCACGGTGCGGCCGGCCATCAGCTTCTCCAGCGCTTTCACCACCATACTCTCGGACTCCGTATCGAGCGCTGCAGTAGGTTCATCCAGAATCAGAATGGGGTTATCTCGAATGATCGCTCGCGCAATCCCAATGCGTTGGCGCTGTCCTCCGGAGAGCGTACTGCCGCGTTCGCCCACTAACGTGTCGTATCCGTGTGGCATCCGTTGGACGAACTCGTCCACGTCCGCCAATTTGGCGGCATTCATGATCTCTTCTTCGGTTGCGTCTGCGCGGCCATAGGCAATGTTGTCGCGGATGGTTCCTTGAAAAAGCACCGTCTCCTGCAAAACGTAGCCAATCTGATTCCGCAAGCCCTGCACTTTATAATCGCGAATATCAACGCCGTCGATGCGAATCACTCCGGCGGTGGGGTCGTAAAACCGTGGAATCAGGCTGACAATGGTGGATTTTCCGCCGCCCGTCGGCCCAACCACACCGACCATTTGCCCCGGAATGATGTGGAAATTAACTTTCTGCAGTACCGGCGAATCAGAGTCATATGCGAAGGCTACGTCTTCAAAAACGATATCGCCGGTCAACTTTTCGGCATCGCGAGCGTCAGCACGTTCGGGAATGATGGTGTCGGCATTCAGGATTTCCTGAATTCGTTCGACACCTACCGCGGTCTGCGCGATGGAGTTGGTCATCGTCGCCAAATCCTGCACAGGCTTGAAGAATTTCGTGAGATACGAAAGGAAAACGGTCAAGGCTCCGACGGTCATGACGCCCGATAAGATCAGCGCGGAGCCCCGCCACAACACAACTGCCACGCACAGAGACACCGTCACTGCTACTATCGGCGACAGCAGCGCCTTGATTCTTCGTGCTTTTAGCGCCGCATCCACTGTCGCCAGGCTCGCCGATCCCAACTCTGCTTGCGCAAGATCCTGCCGTCCAAAGGCTTTCACTACTCGCATAGATTCCAGCCCTTGCTCCACCACCGCCACGATATTGCTCTGTTGTTTGCGCACCTCGTGCGTGGCCTTCTTGACGGCCTTCTTAAACCGTGAAACAAACAGCAGCAAAAAGGGGGTCACCGCAACGACGATCAGCGTGAAATCCCAGTTCAGCCAAAACATGATTGCCAACATGCCAACGATCGTCAGCATATCCACGGCAATGTCCAGCGTTGCACCGGATGCAAAACTTTGAATCGTCTGCACGTCGGCCGTGATAGTGCTGAGTAGCGCGCCGCTTTGATGCTTGTCGTAATAGCTCAAGGAGAGTTGTTGCAAGTGGTGATAGGTGCGCATGCGCAAATCATTCGCCACCCACTGACCGACGCTCGTGGTGTAGTAATTGGCTGCATAGGCCGCGAGCGCGCCCACGGCCGCGATCACGACGGCGACAATCGCCGCGGCAGCAGCGATCTGCATTTTTGTTCCGCTTCCCAAAATTGGGGCAAGTAAATGTTCTAACCAGGGAGCCAGTTTGTGGCTGCCTACCACGTTGTCCAGCACAATCTTGAGCGGCCATGGTCCGGCTACGCTCATCGCCGTCTGCACCAGCATGGCTAGTAGAATCAGCGCCAGCGTGCCGCGATACGGTCGAACGAGTTCGCGAATCAACCCTAACAAGCCAAATTCTCCTTACATTCTTCGCGCCGATCAGCTCACCAACGCGCGGAAAGCTCAGCCAACACGCTTGAATCATCGAATCTGCAAGTCGCCGGCTCGCGGAAACATGGTCGCCGAACAGGCCATATCCTACCACTCGTCTTCGCATACTTGGCCTTGCCGCTTGACGGATTTCTCCCCGTTGCGTATAAATCTTACAACTCGGTGTTGTATGGGAATCCGGTGGAAATCCGGAGCGGCCCCGCCACTGTAAGCGTGGAGGATCGCAGCAAATATGCCACTGGCGTCGCAAAGGCGCTGGGAAGGCAGCTGCCGTCCAATGAAACGCAAGCCAGGAGACCGACCGGGTTCACATCGATTCGCGACGACCTCTAAGGAAGGTCGTTGACGATTCTAGAATCACCCTTTGCAGATATTATTTCCCGCTGGTGCATGCGCTTCTGTGATTTCGAGGACGCGCGTGTCGTCAGCGTTGTCGCTCCGTTTCGATGTGTTTCGGGTATCAAATAAATAATCGCTGGCGCGATGCTCGGGAAGCGCGGTGTAAATCCGCCACTGCCCCGCAACTGTAAGCGACCGTATTTCGGCTGCATAAAGCCACTGCCCCAAAAGGGTGGGAAGGCGCAGCCGTAGCCGTGGTCGCAAGTCAGGAGACCGGTCCCGCCAAGCTTACAGTCCGCTCTTTCCAGGGCGAAGGGGACTACATGTTCGTTCGAAAGCTGTCGCATCTCTATCTGCACTTACGTTTGTCGCTGTTGGTCACGTTGCTTTCAATAGTCTGTGCCCATTCGCTGCACGCGCAGTCCGCCACCCTGCAAGGCAAAGTTGTGGATTCGCTCGGTAGTCCGGTTTCCGGGGCAAACGTAGTTCTTTTCCAAGACTCGCAGGAATCCGGCAAAGTAATCTCAGACGCGCAAGGTGATTTCGCGATCACCGCGCCCGCCGGCGGACGTTACACCGCGCGAGTCACGGCCGCAGGCTTCGCCACGCAAACGCTCGATGCGATATTTCTCGCGACGAACAAAACAGAGAATCTGATCGTTAACCTGCGTATAGGTTCGCTCCCGCAGCAAATCGTGGTCTCTGCGACGGGCAATCCCACGCCCATCGCGCAAGTAGGCTCGTCGGTGACGTTGATCGACAACGATCAGATCAACGCGCTGAACAAGCTGGACGTCCTGGAAGACCTGCGCCTGGTGCCCGGCGCACAGATCGTGCAGTCTGGCCAACGCGGCGGAATCACTTCGTTTTTTATTCGAGGCGGCGAGTCTAATTTCAACAAAGTACTCATCGATGGAATTCCGGTGAACAGTATCGGTGGGGCATTCGATTACGCGCAGCTTTCCAACAATGGCGTAGATTCCGTGGAAGTGCTTCGCGGGTCCAACAGCGTTCTTTATGGCAGCGACGCGCTTGCTGGCGTCGTAAACATCACTTCGCAACGGGGCACCACGCTAATCCCCGAACTGAAATATTCCGCAGATGGCGGGAACTTCAATACGGTGAATCAAGACGTTTCCCTGGCCGGGGCCGTTCGCCGGTTTGATTATTTCTCTGAATTCTCTCGCTTTGATACCCAGGGCAGCTTCTCGAACAATTTTTTTCACAACTCCACGGTAAGCGCCAATCTCGGCTATCAACTCACCGCCAATACCAGCATCCGCGCGACCGTGCGCCACGCGGACGCGGATGCCGGCAGTCCCAACGCCATCGCCTTTGACGGAATTTCAGACGACTCGACACAGCGGAATCACAACACGTTCGTCGGCGTCACTGCGAATCAGCAAACCACCGAGCGCTGGCACAATTCCGTGCAATTTGCGTATGGCCAGTTCAGTTCGCTTTTTATAAATCCTTCGCCCACGGGCGAACCGTTTGACCCCAACGTGGGTACGCCGTTCGATTTCGGACCGAATTTTCTCGGTAATCTGGTGACCATCAAAGGCGCGAACGGTTTCAGCGTCACCGGCCAGGCCATTCTTGATTTTGCAGGCGTCTACCCAGAAATCTTCCCGGACTACGAAGCGCGCCGATCGATCTACGCGCAGTCTGATTACCGTTTCTTCGGAGACTGGACCGGCCTCGTAGGCTTCCGTTACGAACATGAGAACGGAGAGGGGCTAACGCGCGATAACTACAGTTCCTTCCTTGAGGGGCACGGCAGCGTGGGCCATCGTTTGTTCCTTACAGGCGGTGTCGGACTCGAAAGCAACGCGGTCTTCGGTTTTGCCGCGTCGCCGCGGGTCTCGGCCGCTTACTATCTTCGCCGGCCTTCGAACGGTACGCTGTTCGGCGACACCAAGCTGAAATTCAATTTCGGCAAAGGCATCAAAGAACCCAGCACCTTTGAACAATCCTCGGCGTTGATCAACGTTCTGACTCCGGCACAAATCGCGCAATTCAACGTTGGTCCGATCGGTCCGGAAAGAAGCAAGACGTATGATTTTGGCGTGGAACAACGCCTGTTCAACGGCCACGCCATCGTTGGCGTCACATATTTCTACAATCGCTTCTACGATTTGATTTCGTTTCTGGACGAAGCGGCTTTAGTGTCCATCGGCGTCGATCCGGGCGCCGCAATGGCTACCCCATTCGGCGGGGGAGCGTACGTCAACGCCACATCCGAGCGTTCACTGGGCACGGAATTTGAAGCCAAGACTTTCCTCGGCCACGGCTTGATCCTCGAAGGGCAATACACCTACCTCGATTCCGTGGTTACCAAGGCTTTCGGAAATGCTTCCTTCAACCCCGCTTTTCCCAGCATTCCGATCGGCGCGTTTTCTCCGCTGCAAGGCGCACGACCTTTCAATCGGGCCCCGCACTCTGGAAATTTTGCGTTGCTTTACAATCGCAATAAATTCAACGCGGCCTTCAGCGGCTATTTCATCGGCCGACGCGATGCCAGCACTTTTTTGGAAGACGGTTTCTCCGGCAATTCGCTGCTATTGCCAAATCACAACTTGGCTCCGGGCTACCAAAAGTTCGATCTGACGGCTGGTTACGCGTTCACTTCATACATCAAGGCGTACACCAGTATCGAAAACCTTTTTAGCCAGCACTATCAACCGGCGTTTGGATTTCCCGCGTTACCGTTTACGATTCGCAGCGGCATAACGTTGACCCTAGGAGGACACGAGGGTTGGTGGAAGCACTAGGCTGAAGTTGGTCTCTCTTTCGAACTTGTACGACTTCGTAAGGAAGACGGGCACGGCATGCCGTGCCCGTACAACTGCACGGATATGGCTAAACAGAGACGGACGATTCGGAACTTAGCCCAGCAGGATTGGCAGCAACACTCCCAGAGACAACGCAAAGAACCACAATGCCGGCGCCGGCGTTCCCGCGGGTCGCGTGCGGCGCAACAAGCTCGCCACATTTTTCGGATCCACAAGAAGCCGCCCTTCAAACCGATACTCCAGCCAGAGGAATACCGCCGCGGTGACTCCTCCAAAAATCAAATGTCCGATCAACAATGGCAACATCGCCGAAGCCGCCCCCGCGCTCCAGTCACACTCTCCAGTCCGCAACAGCGGCAACAGCGTCATCGGACCCACGTACCACCAGACCAAACCGAACAGACATCCCCAAGGTACACGCACCCGGAGGCTGAGTCCCTCACCCCGCAGCAAACCGTATGACATGCCGATCACCGCACTCACGAGGAGATGCACGACCAGACTTCCCGCTCCGGCGGTTGCTATTCCGATATTCGCCAGCGCTCCCGTTACCAGCAACACCGGACTGGAGGCAATTCCACCGGCGAAGCCGGCCGCCGCTCCCCATCCTAGCGACCGCAATACATGCAACCCAGCGCCTTCCGGTTCGCGATTTAGCGGATCGGACTGCACAAAAAGTCTCAACCAGGCCCGGTCGATGCCAGCGTAAACCACGCCAAGAATCAGTCCGTAAATAATGTGTCCTACTAACGCTCCAAAAAGGGCGGTCCCCTGGTCCGCGGACCAATCCAAGGCTTCTCCCCGGATCGACGGCAAAATCGTCAAGGGTCCAAGGAACCACCAGAAAATTCCAAATCCCAATCCCCATCCCATGCAGGAGCCCAATCCCAGTACATCTGTCTGAAAAAGCAATCCAAAAAGCGCTCCAATCACCAATGCGACGGCGAAATGGGCTGCGACCATCTCTGCTTTCGAATGGAATATCCCCAACCCGCTCAGCAGCGGATAAAATTCTCCTTCATACATCCAGCGGCTGAAGACCAACCCGGCGAGCGTTCCGGCAACGCCCCCTACTACGATCGCGCGGGGCCAGCTGAATTTCGGCGCTTTGGCGCGATTCTGAATCGCTCCAAAAATTCCCGCCGCTAGTCCAACCGGCATTCCCAAGAGCAAGAGATAGGCAACAAGTTGGGGAAAGTGTTCCTGCGCATGTTTCAGCATCCCGCCGTAATCAGCAGCGCCTTGTATCAAGGAGGCGATTCCCGTCGGTATTATGAGCCACAGCATTGCGGCGAATGCCAGGCCCCAAATCAGTCCTGCTCCCGGGCTATGCGCCCTCTTCCCAAATGCAACGAAAAACACACCCGCGAATGCTGCGCCAAACAGCACACCGTATTGCAACGATACGCCGACCAAGGAATGCCCGAAGGTTCCGCAACCAGCACCAGTAATTATTCCTACCAGCAAATTCAGGTACTGGGGAACCGCGTGTGTTGATTTCTCTGGCGCTGCATTCATGGAAGTTGTTGGCATAAATTCGCTATTGCAAATCGATTGTTTGCACAATATCGCGGGGGAAAAATAGTTCGACGATCCAGTCGAACAGTACGCGGACTTTCTGTTCCAAGCCGGGCAGTTTTCCCAAATAAATTCCGCGCCACATCAGCCACGCCAGAAGGCCCGAGAAGCGCATCGATTTGGTTCGCACAAAGGGCACGGTTAATTCCGCGCATGCGGTCTGGTACCCAATCACGCAGAGCGCGCCTAGCGAATCAAAGTGAAATGGCTTCAACGGCCGGCCTTCCAGTTCCGCTGCGATATTTCGCGCCAGGGCATTCGCTTCTCGCAGTGCAAATTGCGCAGTTGGCGGGCAAGGCTGGCCGGTCTTACCATCCGTAACCGACGCGCAGTCGCCTAACGCCCACAATCCGGGTCGTCCCGGAACGGCCAGGTTTACGTCGACCTTCACGCCGCCTCGCTTGTCTGTCTCGACATCCAGAGTTTTCACGAGCGGACTTGGTGCTGTTCCCGCCGTCCACACCAGAGTTTCTGAAGCGATCTCTCCATCACTTACAACTACGGTTCCCGGCCGGGCGTCCACAAGCCGCGTTTTCAAACGAAAGTCCACGCCACGCGCTGCCATTTTCAGTTGTGCGTAATGTCCCAGCGTCTCGCTGAGCTCCGGCAAGATACGATCGCGTCCGTGCACCACGATTACTCGTATTTCTTCTTTCGCTATGTTGGGATAGTCCGCCAGTATGCCGCGCGCGAAGTCATTCAACGAACCGGCCAGCTCTACGCCGGCGAAGCCGCCGCCGGCAATCACAAACGTCAGCAGCGGAGCCCGCGAAGCCGCGTCCGGTTCGCGATCGGCTCGTTCGAACATTTCGATTACATGGTTTCGAATGCGGATGGCGTCCAGCAGACTTTTGAAATTAAAGGAAAGTTTTTCGATGTTGGCCATTCCCAGATAATTAGAAACCGCCCCAAGCGCCAGAACCAAATGGTCGTAGGGAATTTCGCGTTTTTCCACCTTGCCGTCCGCTGCAGCCGGTCCGTCAAGTTGCACACAACGCTTCTCCAGATCGATTCCCGTGCAGCGCGCGCGAATGAATTGCGTGCGGTGCAAATTCCCGCGCAGCGGCGTACTGATATGGCTCGGCTCCAGACTGCCGCCGGCGACTTCCGCCAGCATCGGAGTAAAAAGTAAAGCGTTGGTTTCGCTGATAACCGTGATCTGCACGGCCACGTTGGTCTCCAGCGCCTTCTCTAGTGCTTGCGCTGTTTGCATGCCCGCAAAACCGCCGCCAACGATAACAATATGTTTTCTGGGTGGCAGTGCCGGTGTTGGTCTGACCTCCGGCCCCCATATCGCAGCAGCTAAGTCAGTAAGCGCCTGGCTCACCAACCCCAAAACTGCCCCGTAAAAAACCCATCCCACAAGGCCGGGGAAATGCAGCCGCATGCCCTCCGCATTCCATTGAGGTGTTTGCCCGGCAAATACCGGCAGAGCCACCACGCTGAGCAATCCCCAGAGCGGAATACCGAGCGCCGCGGCGGTCATCAGCCCATCCGCATAGGCATTGGGTACCGGCCGTGTGGCTACCACGTACAGTGCACCGAAAACGATCCCAAGCGTCAGGCAGACAAGCACGCGATGCACGACCAAAGACAGGACTCCGCCGGCCAACGCGCCTGCGATAATTCCTATGAGCATTCTTCGGAGGTACAGGTTCACGTAACCCACCATATCGCGGAACTAGGAGATGGTGGCGGTAATTTACTATTTCCGCGCGCACCAATGCCAGCGATGTTTCTGGCGCTGCGAGTATTGACGCTCCGCGCGCCCGGTCGGTCACAAATATTTATCGCCACGCGCCGCGAGAAAGTTTAAGCTGTCACCGCTATGGACCCCCACGATCACGCCAAAGAGCTGGCTGCGCGCAAAGCCCTTGAATACGTCGAGGACGGCATGGTCGTCGGCTTGGGCACGGGTTCCACGGCCAAACACTTCATCGAGTTGATCGGCGCGCGGGTGAAGTCCGGACTTAAAATTCGTGGCATTACGACGTCCGTCGCGAGTGAGCGTCAGGCGCAATCCTTGGGCATTCCGCTGATCGATTTTCATCAGACATCTACAATTGACGTTTCCGTGGACGGGGCGGATGAAATCGCCCCAGGCTTAGCGCTAACAAAAGGCGGTGGAGGCGCACTGCTTCGCGAGAAGATCGTAGCCAGTGCTGCGAAAAAGTTTATCGTCGTTGCCGATTCCAGCAAAATCGTAAAGCATCTCGGCAAGTTTCCCTTACCCGTCGAAGTGATTACCATGGCCGCGCCGTTGGTCGCTGCGAAACTTTCTGCCATAGGCATCAATCCGCGCGTCCGGCAAAAGCCCGAAGGCGGGGACTACATTACCGACGAAGGAAATTTGATCCTGGATTGTGCCTGCGGAGAGATTCTGGATCCTCAATCGCTGGCCGACAAAATACGGGCTATCGTCGGAGTCGTCGAACACGGTCTATTTTTGAATATGGCGGACTTGGCGATCGTATCCAGCAATACTGGCGACGAAATCAAAATTCTGACGAAATAAATTGATAAAGTTCCTCGCTTCTATCTTTCGCGGAATCCATTTTATTTTTGGCATTTCCGCGCCGCCGCCTGACCATGATGAGCGCCGGTTTGTATTCACTTGGCTGCTGGTAATTTTGTTCTTTATCGCCTTTAGCGTCGGCCTACTTTACGCCATTCCGCACTTGTACGTGCGCACGCGATAATCTGCGCACTGCGACTGACCTAAAATCGCGAAACAATAAGCAGGCTGCCGCCGATAGCAACCACGTCTTCGACCACCGCGATCACCAAGTCAGGAACTCTCAGGGCTTTAACTAAACCGGTGCGGGCCTGGTAGCCGCCATATGTTCCTGCTAGACCTCCGACGATCCCTAGCACCACACCCAGGATCAGCGACTGGGAGCCAGCAAGTGCCACGCATGCGCCGCACAAACCTCCGGTGACGATACGCGCTCCGAGGCCCAGCGGCGCAGTGCGGCTGGGTGTGGATGGCAATTTGTCGGCAACCAACTCGCCGAGCGCCAGCAACGCGAAGATCGCGAACGCTGCCGTGCTGCCCATGAACGAAAGCGGCGTGTTGTGCAGATTGATCCAGCCTTGGCGCGCGGCAAAGGCTACGACCGCAGGGGCGGTTAGCGAACGCAGTCCGGCGAGTACTCCGATGAGGAACGCGAGAACTAACACTAAGGAAGCAGTCATCAAGTGTCTCCAGAAAACCTATCCGACAGCTTGGCCTCTATTTCGCGGAAAACTTAAAAATTGTTTCGGACGTAAAGGTCTGGCCTGGGAGCAATTCCGTCGTAGGGAACTTCGGATGATTTGGCGAATCCGGATAATGCTGGGTTTCGAGACAGAGCGCCGAGCGTTGCGCGTAGTGCGTACCGCCTTTTCCGACTTGCGTGCCGTCCAGAAAATTTCCGGTATATAGCTGGATGGCGGGTTGATTGGTCCACACTTCCAGGATGCGTCCCGAGCGCGGGTCGCTGACCGTGGCGGCCAAAGTGGCTTTGCCGCCCGGTTTCGTATTGGCGTCAAGGATCCAGTTGTGGTCATAGCCGCGGCCGAGTTTCAGCTGGTCGTAATCTGAATCGATGCGGTCCCCAATCACCTTGGGAGTCCGGAAGTCCAATGGCGTGCCGGCTACGGAGCGCAGTTCTCCGGTGGGAATCATTCCGGCATCGACGGGAGTGAATTTGGATGCGGCAATCATCACCGATTCGTCAAGAATCGTGCCGCTGCCGGCCAGGTTGAAATAGCTGTGATTGGTGAGATTCAGGACGGTTTTCTTGTCGGTGGTTGCGCGATAGTTAATCTGCAACGCATTGTCATCCTTTAGTGTGAAGGTCACACGGACAGAGAGATTCCCGGGGAAGCCTTCTTCGCCGTCTTTGCTTACGTATTCGAGCTGCAGCGCTGGAGCCGATTTCGTGGAAACATCTTTGGCTTCCCACCATTTTTTATTGAAGCCAACTTTGCCGCCGTGCAACGTGTTTTCGCCATTGTTCTTGAAAAGTGTGTATTCCTTGCCATCGATCGAAAATGAGCCGTGGGCGATGCGGTTGGCGTAGCGGCCGACCGTGGCCCCAAAGGATTCCTTGCCGGCCTCATAGCCCGCTGCATCGTCATAGCCAAGCACCACGTCGCCGATGTTTCCTTTGCTATCTGGAACGCTGATGCTGACGACGTTGGCGCCGAAATCGGTGACGGATACGGACATGCCGTGTTTGTTGGTGAGGGTGTACAGCGTGGCGGACTTCCCATCGGAAGTTTTGCCGAAGTCGCGATGCGTCATTCCGGCCGTTTCCGGAGCTCCCGCGGATCTGGCAGTTTGTGCGAGGCTCATCAACGCCACCAATACCAGCAATGCTGTCGTCAGATTACTCCAAACTTTCATTGGCCACTCCTCTAAGTACAGTCAGTGCGCAAGCTAAGGGCGATACTGTGAATACCCGTCACAGCGTATGACGCAACGCCGGGGAGTAGCGTATAGCATCAGGCGAAGGGTTGCCACCGTTGTTGGCGAGCGCGGATAACCAGTAGCCGCAGTGGTATGCTGTGCGTTCCTGATCCTGCCGAAAGGTAAAAATCACAAAATGATTCTGAAATCGACTTACGTGGATATTCCGACCTCGGGTAACCCCATGCGCACGTTTGTGGCTGCGCCCGCAGCAGAAGGGAAGTATCCGGGAATCTGGTGTTACTCCGATATTTTCCAGTTGAGCGGACCGACGTTGCGGTCCTGCGTGCGGCTGGCCGGTTACGGATTCGTGGTGGCGGTGCCGGAAATTTATCATCGCGTAGAGCCGCCCGGCTTGGTGATTCCGTTCGATGACGCGGGGCGCGACCGCGGAATGGCGGACGCCGGCAAAACGCCCGTGGCCGATTTCGATGCGGATTGCCGCGCCGGACTGGACTGGTTGAACACGCACGAGAAAGTGGCAGCCGGAAAACTCGGCGCAATGGGATTCTGCATCGGCGGCCACCTGGCGTTCCGCGCGGCGCTGCAGCCGGACGTGAAAGCCACGGTTTGTTTCTACGGTACCGGAATCCACAACGGAAAACTGGGTAAGGACGCGGACGCCGGCTCGCTGCAACGCGCCAAAGAAATTAAGGGAGAGCTGCTGATGATTTTCGGCAGCAACGATCCGCACGTACCGGCGGAAGGCCGCGCCAAAGTAGAAGAAGGGCTGCGCTCGTCGGGCGCCCGGTATCGCATGCAAATGTTCCCCGCAGAACATGCCTTCATGCGCGACGAAGGCCCACGATTCGATCCAGAAGCCACGGACTTGGCCTTCGCGGAAATGATCGCACTATTCCGCAAAGTTTTCTGAGATTGGAAATACAGCGCCTGAAGATAACTGTGCTCGTCCCCGCGACTAGAATATTTTTTCTTGCCGCCGTAAATTCCCGAAGTTTCCGATGTTCGCAATAATGAAGGCCACGCGGAACTGATTTTCTGTACGGATTTGGCCGAGAGCCAAGCGGCGATATTCAACGCTGAGTCCGCAACATCCGCCGTTATACGTGGCCTGCACGAGTTGACTCTGCAGCTGGTGATTTTGAAAGTCGTAGCTTAAGCCAGTCGTGAAGTTAAAGCCTTTGCGATTCTCCGCACCATAACCCATCAACAGACGAACCTGATTGGCCAGTGGCTGCAAGATAGGGCTCGCATCCAGGCGAAACTCCGCGATGGTGGCAAAGAATTCGCGGTAGGGCTTGATTTTCAGCAGTTCTCCGATGGTGGTCATGCGCTGAAGATTGGGATCGTAATCCAGGATTTGCTCGAAATCGTAGATGCCGCCCGGAGTGATTTTGAAATCACTGACGATGGGCGACCAATTTACGGGTCCCAATGCAAAAGCGAACGGTGTAATGGAATTTAGCGCCTGGAAGACGTTTCTGTCGCCGGCCACTATGGCGCCACCGAACGTCGGGTCGAAATAGTGTTTTTGTTCGATGGTCCAGGAAATTAATTCCTGCGGCTGGTCATCACCTTGTTTCACATACAAACGCTGCGTGAAGCCATATTCAACTTCGTTCGTGTTGGTCAACGTGGCGTCCGAATCAAAACGGATAAAGTCGGCAAAATTGTCCACGCCTGTGACGTAGCGATAGGTAATGCTTGGCTCGATGGTGTGTTTGTAGCGGCGATTCTTCTTTGGGCGATCGAAATAACGTTCCAGTGTTGGGGGGCGGAGATCGATGGCGAATTCTCCGGTGTTCCGCACGATGGCCTGATCGATGACTACGGGAGTTGGCCCGGAATTGGCAAGGCTGGCGCCATAACGCGTAGTTCGGAAGGTCGCCGAAGCAGCGACATCGAACCAATGTCCGAAATGGACGGGCAGCGTCACACGCGGCGCGAATTCCGCGCGAGACACGTATTTAGACGTATCGATGAATTGGTCGGACCGGTGCGTAGCGCCCACAAAGCTATCAAATGAAAAATAAAAGGGCAGCTTGTTCCAAAGGGATTGATCGACGGAGTTGACTCGAAGCTCCGGAAGGTTACGCAAGGTAACGCTGGTGGCCGGTGTGAACGGCGGAACCTGAGATGGCAGCGTCAAAAAGCTCTTGTCGTTTAGTCCGCCAATATTGAAACTAAAGCCGCGATAATTCTTTGAAGCGAACACCGCGCTACGCACTTCCGAATTGATGGCCTCCCCGAAAGTATCCGCGAACGCCAAGCGGAACGTCAGAGACGAAAGCTGATTGTAGTCGGTGACGAAACGCCATCCACCCGGAAGAATAGATTGGATTTCCAGCCTTTGGTCCTCGCCGCCTTGCGGCTGACGAACACCTTGAGCGTCTACCAACCCGCGGTCGTCTACACCAAAATAGGTGTAGGAGATGGAAGTGTTTTCGTTAGGCCGCACACGAACCTGTCCATGCTCGGCGGCGCCGCGACGGCTGAGGTATTGCGCTCCCAAGGTCGCGTCCATCCACGGCGTCGGAGCCCAATAAAAGGCGTCGCCAAAAATAAACCCCTTTAACGAACTATCGCCGACGTCGGGAATCAAGAAACCTGATTGCCGCACCTTCGAAGCCGCCGGAGCCGTAGCGTACGGAATCCACAGGAGCGGGACGCGGAATAGTCGGAAATTGGCGCTGACCAGGGCAACCTTGTCGTTGAGTTGCACGTGGGCGTGCGCGGCAAAAAACTGCCAGTTGGGGCGGTCCGGCTCGCAGATCGTCACCCAGGCTTTGCGAATTACGTAAACGTCCGGACCCAAGCGCTCGGCTTCTTCGGCCTGAAAATAAAGTGGATTGTCAGAGATCAGGATCGTTGGGTTGGGCTGGCGGACTATCTTTACTGTGCCGCGGACGCGATGAAACGTCCCGTGCCCGGTGCTGACGTTGTAATGTGCGTCGTCAGCCTCCAGGTGCTGATTTTCGAAGTCATAATGGACGTGCCCGCTGGCGGCCACTTCAGAGGTGGCGTCGTTATATTCGACGTGGTCGGCCGTCAGGCGCGCATCACCGTAGCGGACCACCACGTCGCCATCCGCTATATACAGATCGCCTTGCCGGCGTTGCGGCCCACTGGAAGAGAGCTCGGCAAGCTGGCCTTTGGCGGTAGGTAGTCTGGCCTGCTGCGGATGCGCTTGACCGCTGGATGGAAAAGCAATGCTTACCAGGGTTATAACGGAAACCAGGAGCAAGCGGATCGCGGAGTTGATCCGCGCATATCGAAGATCGTTCACGCTGTTGGGCCGGTCATTTGCCACGAATAATCAAGTGAATCGCGAAACAGATAGCCTAGCATGGGCAGAACCGTTGCGAAATGATGCAGCAGCGAAACCAGACGTTGCCCGGTCGATGATTTTGGCGATGGGTCGGCGATGACGCTAGCGATTTGGTACGCTGAGAGCTGGCAGAGTTCGTGTGCGCCGGGACGGCGCAAAAGGCGTGAGAGTTTCATGGGCAAGCGAATCATAGTCATAACAGCTGTACTGGCTCTAGTCGTTGGAGCTGTCGCGGCTGGCTACTGGTATCGCGCCAAAGATGTGGAAACGCGACCAGCTTTGGCTCCCGCCACTGGCTTGGGAACTGAACCGGCCGGCCCGACTAACGCAAAGCCCGAAGAACCGTCTGCCGACGTCGTGACCGCCAATAATTCTGTGCCTCCACCGGCGCCGGTTGTGAAAAAAGAGCCGGAAGCACCTTGGTGGCACCCCGGCGAGACTCTGGATTTCAGCGCCAGCATGGCGAAATTGAATAACGTCGCCAACCTGCAGATACGCACCGGTGAGCGGCGCGATTTTCTGGGCAAGAGCGTGTGGCATGTGCAGGCCGTTGCGCACACAGAGAATCCGCTGCGGATGGTATTTATATTGGACGATCAGTTTGATTCCTACAGCGAAGCCGCGTCGATGACCAGCGTGCAATATGAAATGCACCTGAACGAGAAAGGGCAAAAAGTCGATACCGTGGAGCGAATGACGACCACAGGGCGCGAAGTGCCGCCGCCTAATGTAACGGAAGCGCGCGTGGTGCCCGGTACGCGGGATCCGCTGGGGATGTTGCAGTATCTGCGCAGCGTAGATTGGTCCAAAACGCAAGAAGTACACAGCTGGGTGTATGACGGGCGCAAATTGTATGAGGTGCGCGCGCGGCAATCGAGCACTGATGAAACCGTTAGTGTTCCAGCCGGAAACTTTCGCGCGTCGAAGATCGCGATTCGCGTGTTCGATAATGGTGTGGAGATGAAAGACGCTCTGTTTGCCTTATACCTGGCGAACACCGCGGCACGCACACCCGTGTTGATCGAAGCAGTTTTGCCAATCGCCACCGCCCGCGTGGAGTTGGTAAAGGTCAGCGGTCGTTAAAACTTTACTTCGAACTTCGAACCATCAACGTTTCGATCAACGAACGGCCCACACCGGCTAACGCATAAGTTGTTGCGGAAGCGACCGCTACGAAACACTAGCACAGAACGATTTTGTTGCGATGCCGCGTTACGCGGCGAGTGGCATTGCGCGTGTCGATCACCAATTTCGCGGCATCCACGATGGCGCCGAAATCGTAACTGGAATGATCGGTGGAAATGATCACCGCGTCGTAGCTTGCCAGGGTTTGTGGGTTCAACGGAACGGACTTCATTTCCGCAAAATCATAGTGGCGCATTTTATGCAGCTGCGGGAAGTACGGATCGTTGTAATCGAACGCGGCTCCGCGTTGCTGCAGCAACTGCATGATCTTTAACGTGGGCGATTCGCGCAAATCGTCGACGTCTTTCTTGTAGGCCATCCCGAGAATCAACAGTTTCGAGCCTTTTAGGCTCTTCGTGTGGTTATTCAAGGCGGCCGCGATGGCGTCCACCACGTGATAGGGCATTGCCGTGTTGACTTCGCCCGCCAGTTCAATGAAGCGGGTAGAAAAATCGAACTCGCGCGCCTTCCAAGAAAGATAGTACGGATCGATGGGAATGCAATGCCCACCAAGTCCAGGGCCAGGATAGAAGGGCATAAAACCAAAAGGCTTGGTCGACGCCGCATCAATCACTTCCCAAATATCAATGTTCATGCGCAGGCTGAGCATTTTCAGTTCGTTGACTAGCGCAATGTTTACGCAGCGAAAAATATTTTCGAGCAGCTTGGTCATTTCCGCGGCACGCGTGGAGCTGACGGGAATAACCTTGGCCACGACTTGCGCATAGATAGCGCATGCAGCGCGCCCGCTCGGTGGATTTAGGCCACCTACGACCTTTGGAATTTGTGCCAAGCCATACTGTTTGTTCCCCGGATCTTCGCGCTCTGGAGAAAACGCCAGGAAGAAATCGCAGGCCACATTTTCGTGTTCGGGGCCCGATACGATCGGACACTTTAAGCCGCTCTTTTCCAGGATGGGTAGAACCAATTCTTCCGTAGTGCCGGGGTAGGTGGTGGATTCCAGAACCACCAACTGGCCGCGCTGCAGGTTCGGCTGGATGGCGATGGCGGTTTGTTCCACGTACCTCAAGTCCGGTTCGCGGCGTTCGTCGAGCGGCGTGGGAACGCAGATGATAATGGCGTCGACTTCCTTCAATTTTGTGAAGTCAGTGGTCGCGCTGAAGTGTTTGCTGTTCACGAACTGCTGAATTTTGGTCTGCTGAATATGCTCGATGTAGGATTTCCCGGCATTCAGCATGGTGATTTTCTTGGGATCGGTGTCGAAGCCGGTGACCCTGTGTCCAGCTTCCGCGAAACGCAGCGCTAACGGCAAACCTACGTAACCGCAACCAATGATGCCTACCTTGACCTGGGCACCCTTAAAAAACTCTGGCTTTCGATCGACGGGCATGAAATGAGGCGCACTCCTCTTGGGCTGTTGACGAGTCTAAGTCAGCGCGAATGTGACTGTAAAATCTTCCAAACGGAACTTTTCGGGCAGACAACAGGCCAACAGGCCGGCGTGGCGCCGAGAAATTAATATAACAGCATACCGGGGCCTGGAAAAACGCGGCGTTAGGAGGGCGTCACACGTTGTTTACGAGCGGGTTGCCGTCGCTTGCGGTACGGCGCACTATTGTTGGAAGGCTATTGCGTGTGAGGACCGCGGGATTCCATGGTTGATCTGCATTGCCACATTTTGCCGGGCTTGGACGATGGCTCACGGGGCTTGGACGAATCGCTCCAAATGGCGGAGACGGCTATCACCGATGGAATAACCCATGTTGTGGCCACGCCCCATGCCAGCAGTTCCTGGGAATTTGATTATCGACGCGTACGGCAGGCTCGAGACGAGTTGCAAACGCATTTGGGAGATCGACTGATCCTGGCCACGGGTTGCGATTTCCATATGAGCCCCGAAAATATTGCCGCATTGCGTCAAGATGCTCCTCCCTTCTGCATCAATCAAAAAAACTTCCTGCTGGTGGAGTTCAATGAATTCTCCATTCCTCCGCCCATGGACCAGCGTCTTCACGAAATTCAGCTGGCGGGACTGCAGCCGATAATCACGCATCCGGAGCGCAACGCGATTTTGCGGGCGCGCCCTGAGCGTTTGATCACTTGGGTCCGGCAAGGTAGCTATGTGCAGGTAACCGCCGGTTCGCTAACCGGGGCGTTTGGGGCGGGCGCACAGGAAGACGCTTGGAAATGGATTGACGAAGGACTAGTGCATTTCGTATCCAGCGATGCGCACAACACCAAGAGTCGGCCGTTGCAGCTGCGTCCCGCTTACGAACTGGTGGAAGGTAAACTCGGCGTCGAAATAGCCGAGGCATTATTCGTCAAGAATCCACTGGCTGCGTTTGAGGGCCGTGAACTTCCGCACGTGCCTGAAGTGCAGCGCGGCGATGGTGACGCCCGCAAGAAAAAATTCTTCTTCTTTTGAAACTGGCGCTCTTTTCAGGACACTTGGCTAGGAGCCATGCAAGGGTAGTCCAGCCCACACGTTCAGCAGGCCAAGGCATTCCCGAACCACATCGAGCGCGTCTCCACTGGTGCGCCACCATCGTTCTGGTTCGAATGGATCTTCGTTGGCCGCTCGAACGATGGCCCGGCCGTGGCCCAGCCTCCTCCAAAGCGCACGCACGCGTCGCGTGTGCACTTTGCTGGTGACGATGATCACCACTCCTGTTCCGTCGGCGGGCAGGCTCGCAGCAATTTCCCCAATTTCGTCAGCAGTATTCACGATGGGATTTGCCAATATATGGATCGCATTCGGGGGAACGTCCTGTCGCACCAGAACCTGCGTGTTGTAAAACTCTTCACCTTCGTACGAAATATTTAGTTCCGCCAATGTGCGGCCTGGCTCCGCGCTTTTCGTAAGCCAAACCTGAGGCGCCCAGCCCTCGCGATATAAATCGGCAGCACCAAACGCGCGCACCGGCATTCTTCCGCTAAGTACAACAATGGCCTGCGCCTTTTGCAACGAATCTTGCACAACCAGCCAGCGGCCGACATGCCAGACGCAGAACGCCGCTAACAACGCAAGTAAGAGCAGACACCCCAGAACCACTTTCAGGATGCGGCTTGAGCGAGCAGGAGCAGAAGAGATTGGCATTGCAGAGGCTAAGAAACTTCGCCGCGCCGCTAGGAGCGCTTACTCTCTACCAAACGAATAGTACTCGAATCCCAGTTCCTTCATGTGCTTAGGCGAATACAGATTACGGCCATCAATCACCAGTCTCCGCGCCATCGTAGCTCCGGCCCGCTTCCAATCGATTTTCTTGAAAACGTCCCACTCTGTGCAGACCAACGCTGCGTCCGCATTCTGCAAAGTCTCGTAAGCGTCCTGGTGATAGGTGACTTGCGGATAGAGCGCGCGGGTTCCGTTGATGCCCTCCGGATCGGTAGCATGCACCTCTGCACCCTCATCCAGAAGTTTCTTCACCACATCGAGCGCCGGCGCAAATCGAATGTCGTCCGTGTTGGCCTTAAACGCCAGACCCAACACCGCGATGCGCTTGCCTTTGACCACCCACAACGCCTTGTGAATTTTTTCAAGAAACCGTTCAATCCGTTGCTTGTTGACGCGCTCGGTGGCCTTCAGAATTTCAAAATCCACACCGACCGAAGCCGAAAGATGGATGAATGCCTGCACGTCCTTCGGAAAGCAGAATCCGCCAAAGCCCAATCCCGCCTTCAAAAATTGCGTGCCAATGCGCGGGTCCAGTCCCATGGCGTGCGTCACTTCCTCAACGTCCGCGCCGATTTTCTCGCACAGGTCCGCAATCATATTGGCGTAGCTGATCTTCAGCGCCAGAAACGAGTTCGAAGCATGCTTAATCAATTCCGCGCTGTTAATGCTCGTAACGATAAACTCGCCCTTGGTATCCGCCGGGCATGATCCCTTATGGATCGGACAGTGGAACTTCCGCTCCAAAATCGGCCGATAAATTTCGCGCAGTTCCTCAGCCGCTGCGGGATCGTCCACGCCCACAACAACCCGGTCTGGATGAAAAAAATCGCCGACCGCCGTCCCTTCGCGCAGGAACTCCGGATTCGAAGCGACCCGAAACTTAATGTTGCCATCTCTCGTATAGGCCGCCAGCGCGCGACTGAGCTCCAAACCCGTACGGGCCGGCACAGTGCTCTTTTCAACTACCAGCTTTGAAGACTGCGCCTCAGCGGCAATCTGCCGGGCCACCGAGTCGATCGCTGAGAGATCCGCTTCGCCAGATTCCTTCGGCGGAGTACCCACGCAAATAAAAATCGCATCACTCGCGCGAATAGCTTCGCCAATATTCGCCGTGTACGAAATGTTGCCGGCCTTACGCGCAGACTCCAGGATCTCGCCCAGATGTTCTTCGTAGATCGGCACTTCGCCCGCATTCAGCTTTGCGATGCGCGCGGCATTGATGTCCGTGCACACCACTTGGTGGCCCGCTTCCGCCAGGCAAGCTCCAGTCACCAATCCCACGTACCCGCAACCAATCACAGAAATCCGCATGCAAAATGCTCCTCACCAAATAAAAGATTGAACTGGGACGGAATCAGGTTTTATTTGCGGCGCCCATCAGCAGTCCACGCAATCCTAACAACACCAACCGGGGCTGCCGGCGTACCACTTGCCAAAGCAGGCGCGTGGATTCGTCCCGATTAATTTCGCCCAGCGATTCACGCGTGGCGCTATTCAACAAGTCTACAAGGTGCGAATAATCCTTCTGTTGAAAATGATGCAGCGTGCGGCGAATCAGCCAGTGCGTCCCAAGCTCGCGGCGCAGTGCGGATAGTTCACCGCTATTTCCGTTGCGCAAAATGGCTTCCGCCACCGCCAGCGCACCGCGAAATCCTGTAACGATACCTCCCACCGTGGAGACTTTCACCTGCGCCGCCGCGTCGCCCACCAGAAAAACCTCTCCGTTTCCGACGCGCCGGCGCACCGGAACCCACTTCTTGTAAACGGGAATGCGCGCGCCTTGCCACTCCAGCGGCTCCATGTTCTTTTTCTGCAGAAATCGCTCGATGCACCGTTTCGTATCGCGCCCATCTTCGCCAATGATCCCCAGCGCCGCGCGCTCCGGCGATTCCGGGCACCAGCCAATAGAAATACGGCGTATCGTCCGGCACGAACCACACCCGCGTTGTATCCGGCGGACAATCCTTCGGCAACCGCACGATCGCCTGCATCAGCGGAACAGTTTCGATAGGTGGCCAGCCAGAGCTGCGTGCCACGCGACTGGTGGCGCCGTCCGCCCCCACCACGCTATCCGCATGCAATTCGTCGCGGTGCCCCCCGGATTCCACCTGTACGCGCAGGCCATGGCCGTTCGGAGCCAGCCCCAAAAAGCGCGTATCAAATTGCAGTTGCGCCCCCGCCTGCTGCGCTTGCTGTGCCAGCGCGGGAATCAAACGTGAACGCTCGATAATCAGATCTGGCCTGGAAAGCGCCACTTGCGCGGACCGCCCATCCGTAAACAGCTCAAACCGCCGTATTTCATTCGTAATGCTATGGCTGGCGGCGTCGCCCAGTTGCTGGCGAAAGTGGTCGGTAACAATCAACGTCCGCGACACAGGCTCGAAATCCGGCTTGGATTCCAGCACGCGCACGTGCCGCCCGCCTTGCGCCACTTTGGCGGCGGTCAGCAGCCCGGCGGCCGATCCGCCCACAATGGTTACGTTGCCTTCTGCGCGCTGTGCGCGGGAGTCCCGTTCAGCTAGTGCCACAGTGTCCGATCTTCTATCGCGCGAGTCGTATGGAACCCGCCGTACAGGGCGGTCTACCGCTCGAAGCTGGAATGATTAAGCTCCGCCTACTCACGTAGGGCGACGTGAGCGAGAGGGATGCTGCGTAAGTATAACGAAACTGCCGTAGGCCACAAAGCGACCTGGCACACGAACAGAAAATTGCAAAGTAAATGAGCCGTGCGGCCGTCGCTATTGGTTCGGCGACGTCCCAGGCTTAGTCCCAGGCTTATTTGATAGCAGAGAGGGGTCTTCCCGCCGCAATCCGGCCAGCGCCGGCCCATTCGAGGGCAGGAAATAGCCCACCACGATTCCCATCGCTCCGTCGTGCAATACCTTGCCCGTAGGATTGTTATACGTGGCCGTAATCTTCAGCTGATCATCCGTAGCCAATGCGTATCCGCCTTGCTCAAAAAATGTTTTCACCGGCATTCCCAGCAGCTGCCCTTGTTCATTCGTCTTGGCATCCAGGGTAGCCACCACTTCTTTGCGCGTAACATCTTCCAGCACCAGCTGCTTGCCATAATCGTGCATGTGGCCGCCGACACCCAGCAGCACTCCGCTGAAATGCAGCGTCACATTTCCGACTTCCTGCGTCTCGCCCGGCTTTAAGTCGTAGCCGGAATTGTTGCAGGACTCCACATCCATCCAAGCAGGGTAGTAGCTCTTCACCGCTGCGCTGGCGCTCGGCTCCTGAAACGGAATGCTCACTTCGAGATACACGTCTTGGTAGGAAACGGCAGTCGGGTTGTGCACCATTGTCTCAATACGAATTTTGTCGCCCTTCTGCACTTGATACCCAAACCCGGGAACTTTCTGCCAATCGGTCATCTCTCCGCCGGCGCCGAAAATGTGTTCCTCCTTGTTCGGACACAAAAAGTCTGGACGGTTCATATTCCAGAACGCTACGTGATGCAGGACGACGCCAGGGACGTCTGCGCCGTGTCCGTCCACTAATCGAGGGTGATACGCCAGCAGCCACCCATCGAACGGCACTACCCAGAAAAGATCCTGCGGTTGCGGCATTTTCATGTGGTTGGTGTTCGCCGGAAGCGCGATTGGCCCGACGCGCACGGTCGCGAGGTGTGCCGCTTCATCCACCTTAACGTCCAGCCGGACGTCCTTCGCTACTGCGTGATGCATACCGCCCTGCATGAATCCGCCGTGCCCGTCGCTGGATTGCCCATGGTGCATGCCTTCCATGTCGCTGGTCGTTTTCGGAGTCGCGTCTTGCCCCTGCATCGGCGTTACCAATAGTGTTCCGGCCAGCAACGATCCAGCACAAAACGAAAGCGCTGCGCGCATACACAGATTCCTCCGAGAGGTGGGCGGCTGCATTCTTGAGCCTATAGTAGCGCTTACGCGGCTATTGTCATCTCGAGGTTAATCTGTAGAGAGGTCAGCCAGTAGATTCATCTTCCTTACCGCTTATGCGCAACCCTGCGGAGGGTTTGAGATGCACGCATCCTCAAAGTGCCTTAGAATATGAGTATTGCAGGATGGGCGTGTAGCTCAGCTGGGAGAGCGCGTGCTTTGCAAGCATGAGGTCGCAGGTTCGATCCCTGTCACGTCCACCAACTAATCGTCCAACCAATTTCGTTCCATGTTCGTGACCTCATTATCGATTTCCCATTTCCGGATCGAACCCTGGCGCAAAACACAAAAGGCAGGGAAGCGGCTGGTCCCTCCCTGCCTTGGGTTATGCTGATAATTAGCATAGCTAATTAATGATGCGCACCGCCGCCACCACCGTGGAAGCCTCCTCCGCCGCCATGGAAACCTCCTCCACCACCATGAAAGCCTCCGCCACCGTGAAACCCGTCGCCTCCGCGCGGCGCGAAGCCGTGTCCATAAGGTCCGTGCACTTCTCCGAAATAGTGCCGGCGCCCATAGTATCCGCCATAAAAGAACGGAGACCCGTAGACCGCGTAGGGAGAATAAAAGCCCCATCCGAACGGACTGTAGAAAATTCCGTCTCCGGGTATGAATGTGTAACCGCCAAACCACGGACTCCAGTACCATCCGCTGCCCACCCAGCCGGCCCCGCCATTTACATAGCGCGTCGCGGTATCCGCATCTGCTTCGGCCAGATAGCCGGATCGCAACCCGGACCACCGATAGAAATCATCGGCGAAGGCCTTGGAGTCGAAATCCTGTGACTTGAGCTTCCCGCCGGCGTTCAAAGTAACTTCATGATTTTCGCCAACGCCGATTTTTTGATTGTTCGCGTACACCTCAGCTTTTCCGTTTAGCACGCGAATTTGTCCGTGTTCCTGGTCGAAATCATACAGCCCGCGCTTCAGAAGTTGCGTGCTGGCTCCTCCCAGCTCCACGCGGATATTGTTGTTCTTATTGATGTCGGTTACTTCCACCATGGCCCGGCCTTTGTCGAGCTCCACAAACGTATTCGCCAGGTCCGGCGACACCATTTTCAGCGCGCTGTTGTCTGCCACCCGCAAGAACACTCCGGGAGTCAACAGAATCTCCACTTTGCCGGCTTGTGTCGTCAGAATCTGGCCTTTTTCCAGCACCGCGGTTCCCACGGCATTCGTGTTCAAGGTCTGACCGTCAATTGCAGCCTTTCCCTCTACATAATTGATCGCTCCGGGGCGTGCGGGTTGGGCATTCTGCGGAACATCTTGCTTGGTGGATTTTCCCTGTTCGGAATAACGATCCGGCTGTTGGTTTCGGTCGATGCTCTGCGGCTGGCTTTGTTGAGAATCTTGCGCGTCGTTCTGGCCATTTTCTGGTCCGTTTTGTGGCACATATTGCGGCTGTGTTTGACCTACCGCAGGCAGGGACAAAACCGCGGCCAGCAACAAACCTCCCGCTGGCGCCAACCAGCTTGTCTTATTAAGCGTTGTCATAACTCTTTCTCCTTCTTTCACTTAATTAGATGCGCGGCTAAATCGCAGGTCGCTATGGATTTCAAGCGAGGCAAAAGGGGACGCGGCTGTTGAAAAAGAAGATTCCGAGAGGCTAGTACTGATAGCAGGGAAGTTCTTGCGAAGGAATATCGCGAATCGCACTGACCACGATAGAAAGTAGGATCCGGACAGTCGATATCAACACGATTACTCTCTAGGATCGACGATGAACCCGCGTGTAGAAGTGTCCGATCGCTCCGTAAAACAAAAACTCGAACCGTAGTTCTGGCACGGTGGGCAACCACTCTTCCAGTGCCCGCTGCTCTCCAAATCCCCGCGTGTGCGGCCAGTCGTCAAACACCACGATCGCGCCGTCCGCCAATCGCGGGCCCAGATACCGCAGGCACTCCAGCGCCGGCTGATAAATGTCGCAGTCGATACGTGCGTAACAAAACTGTTCAGCCAGCAACGCTTCAGGACTGAGCAGGCTCCTCTCAAAAAAGCCTTTCACCAATTTCAACCGCGGCCTTTCGGAGAGCCGCACATTCTTGCTTACTTGCTCCAGTCCGCACGCGTATTGCCCTTTTTTCCAGAAGGCCTGATCGTGTTCTGGATGCGGCTCGGATAATCCTTCAAAACTGTCGAAGCCATAGATCCTTCGGCGCAGCCCCACCGTTTCCGAAGCCTGCCACAGAAAATTAATCCACCATCCCTGATAGATTCCGAATTCCACGATGTCTCCAGGGATATTTTTTGTAGCGATCTCCAGCAATAACTCCTGCGCGTATTCGCACTCCAGTTGCGCCAACGCGTTGTACGCCCGCAAGCCCCAGGAAGAATCTTCTGCCCAACTGGCGCCGATGCGAACGCCCGGCACAGGAATTCTTTGTCCAAAGGTTCGCAAACACCACTCCTCGTAAGTCGTGTCAGGCTTCGTTGCGGCAATTGCAGCCGCGACTTCGCTCACTACGGCGCGGCTGCCAGTCGATTCCGCTCCCTGCGCCGTCGCACACTTGGTTTTTTCTGGTTCGGCAGCGACCGGTTTAGTCGCCGTAATGCCCGTATCGTTCCCGACCGCAATAACTTCAATGCTCTTGCTGCGCCCGGCCCGCGAGCAAAACGCGTTACATTGCCGCAGCATATTCTTCAGCGCCGCGCGAGCTGCATCGGCCTTTGCACTCGCGTACGCGGTCGAAGCTTCGGTAGCCTCGGCGAGGGCTTGTTCGAGATAGGTTTGTGCCTCGCCAAATTGCCCTCGCGCATACAGCAACACGCCCAGGTTCTCTGCAGCTGGCCGACACTGCGCGTCCATGCGAAGCGCGCGCCGAAAAGCCCTTTCCGCGTCGCCAGTCTCTCCGCGCGACGCCTGCACCGCCCCCCAATCGCTCCACAATTCACCGCTTTCCGATTCGGCGAGCGCCGTCGCCAGCAACTCCGCGGCTCCCGTCAGATCGCCCGCAGCGTGCAGTTCTCCCGCGCGTTCCTGTGCTGTTTTCTGAGTCTGCGGTATTGGCATCACAACTCCATTTCGGAAAGAAAGACGCACTTGCACATCGCCTCTAAATGTTCAGAAGCATCTTCACTTCCAATTGGCTTGGGACAATTTTCGATTTGGGGATACTGCAGATTAGAAAATTCTCATGAAGCCCGCGGCCAACTCGCTCAGTTTCGCGGTCCCACCGTTGTCGCCACTTCGATAATCGGATTCGGCAACTGCCGCATCGTGCGCACGAACAGCTCCACGATAGCTCCATCGAATTGCGCGTTCGCGCACCGTTCCAGTTCCGTCAGCGCTTCCGAAGCGGGCCGCCCCTTTTTGTAGGTCCGGTCGCTGGTGATCGTGTCATACGCATCCGCCACCGCGATAATGCGTGCTCCCAAAGGAATGTTATTCCCGGAAAGCGCCTCCGGATACCCAGACCCGTCAAAGAACTCATGATGATGCAAAACCATCTGGCGCACCGAAGCCAGCGGCGTCAGAGGATCCAGAATCTTCGCGCCGAAAATTACGTGACCCTTCATGATTTCCCACTCTTCGGGATTCAACGGGCCGCTCTTGTTCAGAATCGTTTCTGGAATTCCCACTTTGCCGATATCGTGCAGAATCGCGCCCAGCCGAATCTCTTCTACTTCCGCGTCGCTCATCTCCAGGCCTTCGGCAATCAACGCCGCATATGCCGAAACTTTCTGCGAGTGCCCTTGCGTGTAGTGATCTTTCGCGTCGATCGCAAACGCCAGGGACGTAACCGTATCCAGCACCGCTTGCGGCAATCCCTGCGAGCCAAACGGTGTAGCCGAAGGCGTGCCGTTCGTGCTTTCCGTAGCCGCCAAGGACTCCGTGAACTGCTTAAGCCGCTGATAAATCTCTTCAAACGCGTCCGGCCCGGTCGAGAACAATCTTTTCAACGTGACGCCCAGATACGCTTCCAGCACGTCGCGTTTCCACTTCTTCGCTTCGTTCGGGTCGAAATGGTCCGCCGTTGAGACCGCGTTCCCACCCTGGTGCTTGGAGAGATACATCGAGGCATCCGCCACCTGAATCAGTTCCTGCGGCGACGATCCGTGCAGCGGGTAACAGGCAATACCAAAGCTCGCCGAAATATTCTTCTCGCGCATCAGCGGATCGGAAGATACCCAGCCTTTTAACTTCGTAGCCAGTTGTCGCGCGTGCTCCATCGTCGTTTCCGGCATCAGGATTACGAATTCGTCTCCGCCGTAACGCGCCACCACGTCGGAGCGCCGGCAGTTCGCTTCCAGAATATGCCCCACGCGCTGCAACACCAGGTCGCCTTCCAAGTGTCCGTAAAAATCATTCACAAATTTGAAGCGATCCAGGTCCATCAACACTAGCGCAAATGCCCGCGCCGCTCGCGTGGAGCGCTTCCATTCCGCTGACAGCGCTTCCATGAAGAAGCGATGCGTCTTTACGCCGGTCAAACCATCCGTAATCGCCTGCTCTTGCGCCTTCTGGAAAGACAGTGCGTTGTGCAGTGCGCCGGCGATCAAGTCCGCCAAGGTGCGCAGCAACAAAATTTCCTCGGCGGAGAATTCCGTCGCCGTCCCCGATTCGATATACAAAATCCCGTGCAACTGTTCGGCGTAAAACACCGGCAAAGCGATCGCCGCCTGCGTGCCTTCCAGCAGCGGCTGCAGCGCGGCATCGGCCGGTAACGCCGCGTGATACGTAGCCATCTGCCCCGTACGCGCCACGTGCCCGATCAACCCGGAATCCAGCGGTATGCGCCTGCCCAGCGTCCCGCGCCGCGTCCCCGCTTCGGACTGAATCACAATTTCTCTTGTCGCATATTCCAGCACGCCGATGCCAAAGTGGTCGTAAGTCAGCCCTTCTTCGAGCTGTTCCGTAATTTTCGCCACCATCTCGTCCGGATTCAGCGTTGCAATCGCGTTCCGCGAAATAGTGTTGAGCAGCGTCAAGTGCCGCGCCTTGGTCCGCTCTTCTTGGAACAGCCGCGCATTTTCAATCGCGATACTGGCTTCGCTGGCCAGCACGCGCATCAACTCCAGGTGCCCCTCGTCAAATGTTCTTTCGTGATCGGAGAAAACCGCCAGCGCGCCAATGACATGGTCATACGCCACCAGCGGCACGCCGCAAAAACATCCTCGGTCCCGAATCGGCTCAATCCCCAGCTTTCGCGCCTCAGCCGTGTAATTCTCGCGAATTAGCACTGGCTGCCGCGTTCGAATGATGTACTCCGTAATGTGATTGCCCGCCGCGCGCACTCGCCGAGGCACCCGTTGCCCGCCGATCATTTCCAGGTCGAAAATAATCTCGTCTTTCTCCGCATCAAATTCCGCGATATAAAAATTCTCCACGTCAAAGAGCCGCCGCAGCTCTTCCCATATCTTGCGCAACAAATCTTCTTTGTTCAGCGTGGAACTCAGCGCCCGCCCAATTTCGTTCAACACGTGCAACTCTTCGGACCGTCGCGCCGTCTGCTGAATCAAATAGCTGTTCTCCACCGCCATGCCAATCTGGTGGCCCAGCGCCAAGAGCAGCCGCAACTCCGCCGGAGTAAATTTTCTAGAGTCCGGCGTCCCCAGCAGCAGCACTCCGAACGCTTGCTCCTTGGCCTGCAGACTGATCGCCACCACGCTGCGCAACCCTTGCGCCAGCATCAACTCTCGAAATCGTCGGATCGATTCTTCCTTCTCCAGCGCATTCAATCCGTCATCGCGCAAATCGCGGAAACCCAGCAAACCACCCAGCCGCGCCACTAAGCCGACCAAATAATCGTCCAGCCCTTCGTTCTGCGCCGCGCGGCAAAAATCGTCGCTCAATCCCACTGCCACCACGGAAGTCGGCCCCTGCGGATCCCCGTGATGCAAAAACAAAGCACCCGCCGGCAACCGCACCACGCCCAGAACGCGGTCCAAAGCCTGCGAAAGCATCCGTTGAATTTCGCCGCCGACAAAGCTGGAAGTGGCCAGGTTCAGATTCGAAAGCGCCAGCATGTTGCGTTCAATGCGCCGCTTTTCCTCTTCATACAGCGCCATTACCATCAACATCGCCACGAACGCCGCCGGCACCGTTCCCGCAGCCCGCACCCCGGAAATCACCTCGCCAGACGCGTCGCTGAAAAAATAAAATAGTCCGACGCGCAGCAGCGCCCACACCACAAACGAAATCGCCAGCAAACGGTCCGCCAGCGTCTCTTGTCGTCGGTTTTCCCGCCAGAAAAGTCCCGCCACCGCCACAAAAATCAGCGCCGAAGGAATCACCACCGGCACCACCGTGAACCAGTGCGCCGCATTCGCCAGCGCCCACAGCGCCAGCACCGTTCCCACCACTGTCGCGGGAATCACCCACAACGTTCGTCGCGCATACCGCTGCGCGCCCAAAAAGAAAAATATCCCCGCCATCGCGTATAGCCAGCGGTCCAGCGCCACCTGCAGCGGCCCCAGCGTCACCCACGATTCCAGCGCTGGCCCCAGGTAATGCAGCGCCACCAGCAGCCACGCCACCGTCCACAGCAGCAAATAATCCTGCCGTTTCAAGTGGTGGATGTACGCAAAAAAGCCGGCCACCAGCAACGTAGCCGCCATAAATGCCATCGCGATAATGCTGTAAGCAAGCAAGCTGTACTCAGGCTCCCAAGCGCAACTGCGCAAGATTATCCGCCGCGACGAAAGGTCGCACGCGTTCGCGCTAGTCCGTCAAATTTTCGGCGGAAATTCGCATGATTCATTCCACTCCAAGGGACATTGGAGCCTTACGCCGACACGTATAACAAAGTACTGTGATTATGGAGGATGGATTTTTCCGCAGGCAAGCGTACCACCGTACTGGTAGCCAAAGAGACAGCACCACCGCTACAGTTAACCTTTTCCGCACAAAAAGCTCCCGGACGGTCCAGCGTTGTCACCAAGAATGCCGCGATCTTCGCCCCCTCAGCACTTCGCCATCTCCGCAAACTCTCCACCCTCCACCACCCGCTTCTCGTCCCCGCGTTTCGCCGCGCACAGCATCGCCCGCCCCAGCTCTTCGGTAGTCGTAAAATACTTCTGTCCAAAAACCCCGCGTAGCACTGGATAAAGCGGCTTCACCACCGCATACATCGCCGCATACCAACTCGTCTTCGACTTGATCCCGTGCAGCGGCTGAATATATCCCGGCCGAAACATATACGCCGCGCGAAAGGGCATCGCCAGCAGCGCATTCTCCGTCTCACCCTTAACCCGCGCCCACATAGACCGCCCCTTCTCCGACGAATCCGTCCCCACTCCCGACACATAAATAAACGTCATCGCGGCATTCTCCGCCGCCAACGCCCGCGCCGCCGCCAACGTGAAGTCGTAAGTCACCCGCCGGTAATCCGCTTCTTTCTTCCCCGCCGAGGTCACTCCCAAACAAAAAAAGCACGCATCATATCCGCCCAACTGTCCCGCCACTCCCGAATAATCCGTCATATCCTTCAAAACAATCTCGGACACCTTTGCATCCCGCACTCCCGGCGCGCTCCGCCCAATCAACAAAATTTTCTCCACCGCCGCGTCCCGCAAACACTCCCGCAACACACCCTGCCCCACCATCCCCGATCCGCCATAAATAATCACTCTCATTTCTACTCCTTACGACGCGCCTTGGGGTTGAGTAGCACAGGTTTACGCCCGTAGCGTGCATTCCTGCCTGTGCGCTTTTCCCCGCAAGCGCACTCAAGCCGATCACACACGCTTGAAGCACGCCTAGGCCTTCACGCTATCATGGTGGTTCACAACATCAATCGAAAGGTCCCCATGTTTCTCCAAATCCTCTTCGCTCTCCTGTTCTCCCAACTACCAGACTCTCCTTTAGCCAAACAAACCCCGCCTCCCGATTCCTCCGCCCTCGAGCTCCAGGGCGACAAGCTCGGCGAAACCCTCGAAACCTTCCTCGCCAAGCATCCCAAAGCGCAATGCGACGACACCCAGAAAACGCGCACCGCCTGTTACCAGTGGGCCGACGTTTCCATCTTCGGCATCGCCGCTCATCCCGCCGCCAACTGCAGCCTGAAAAATCGCTACGCCAAAACCTGCCTGGAAGGTCTCAACGCCAAATTTTCCGACCATCAACTGATCGCTCTCGTCTATTCCGTCGTCGCCACCGACAAATCCGCCGCCTCCGCCGAACTGCAAAAGAAACTCGGCAAGCCCGCCATCGACGCTCGCGACGCCACCGTCTGGAACCTCGCCGACTCCACCGCCAGCGTCATCGTCGGCAAAGCCACCGAATCCCCCGACGACCCCACCATCCTCACCGTCACCATCTCCCGCACCAACTAACCTGACACCTTGGAAACAACCAGCAGCTTCGAAGTTAGCCGCTTTCATTTGTCCAAATAATATTGCACTGAAGTCACAATCCGCACGGTCTTCATCAGACTGCTGTCTGCACCAGGTTCGCCCGCGACTCCCTCAGGCGATGCATCCACGCTTCCGCGGTCTGCGGGCAGAATCGAAAAAACTCCCTGATTTGCTTGGCGTATCGCTCCCACTCGGCTGTTGGAATCCAGCGCAAAGCGGTCTGCGGCGGCCCGGGCGTTGCGAGTTGCTTCGGAAATCATGTCTGGCTTGATCGAGTTTAAGCCGTTAAATTTATAAACCAGTGCCTGCTGGCCCGGTTCACTGGTTAACACCACACCCTTTTGCAGTAGCTGCATGGTTTTTTGTGCCGCGATGGCTACCTGTTCCACGCGCGAGGTGCGCACGGTGATTTGCTGCTCGGCAATATAGCGCCGTGGCGCGCGATTTCCCCCATACTCGTTGGCTTGGGTATCGACGACACGGATTACCCCCAACTCGATTTCTGAAGATTGAATGCCCTGTGCGGCCAGAAACTGCTGAACTATTTTCGTATCGCTGTCAGTCTTTGCGGAAACCGCAGCCAGATCGTCACTCGCTTCTTTGTAGCTCAAATTCCAAATGACGAGGTCAGATTTGACGTTACGCTCCACCAGTCCTTTTACGGATACGTAGCGGTCGCTCAGTCGGGTAGCCTTAATCTGTGCGCCCGTTATCCACCCGCCGATAATTAGTCCTAGTGCCAGCAACGCACCCAGAGTCACAATTCCATTGCTCTTGTTTTTGTCGAAATCGCCCATTGTCATTACCTCGGCGAAAACCAAAAGCACCGGCCCCGCCAATGCACGTCGCAACAAAACAAACCATTTACCAAGTCGCTTTCATCTCACCCGCGTCTCCAAGTACACATCGTTCGTCCAATCCGAGACTCGCGTAACCTCGCCCCATCTCGGCGTTCGTAATGTAAAATCTACGCTGCCACCCGCTGTTGGACGCTTCGCCCTCCATCCGCTAAACTAATCGTTTAAACCGAGCGCAAAAGTCGCCACAGACATGACCGACACCACTAGCAACCCCGAAGTCCGCGTCCGTTTCGCCCCATCTCCCACCGGCTACCTCCACGTCGGCGGAGCCCGCACCGCTCTCTTCAACTGGCTCTACGCTCGCGGCGCCGCCTCAAACGGCCAAGGCAAAATGATCCTGCGCATCGAAGACACGGACGCCGAGCGCAACAAGCCCGAACTCGTCGAAGGCATCATCACCGCCCTCACTTGGCTGGGCATCGACTGGGACGAGGGCCCCTTCTACCAATCCCAGCGCACCGCCCTCTATCGCGAAGCCGGACTCAAACTCCTCGCCAGCGGCCACGCCTTCCTCTGTTACTGCCCCGCGGAAAAATACGCCGGAGGCGACCATGCCCCCGATGCAGCATCAAGTCCCGAAGGCGCCGCGAAAGCAACGCAAGGCACCGCCGTTCGCCGCATCACTCGCTGTAGTTGCCGCGATGGCAAACCTTCCACGCCAGACACCAAGCCCGCCGTCCGTTTCAAAGTCCCCCTCGGCGGCACCACCAAAATTCACGACGCCGTCTTCGGCGATCGCGAATTCCAGAACGACGAAATTGAAGATTTCGTCTTGCTCCGCTCCGGCAAAGGCGATCAGGACTTCGGCCAGTCCATGTACCACCTCGGCGTCGTCGTCGACGACATCGACATGCGCATCACTCACGTGATCCGCGGCGCCGATCACATCTCCAACACTCCCAAGCAGGTGCTGATTTACAACGCTCTCGGCGCAAAAATTCCCATCTTCGCGCACGTTCCGTTGATTCTCGGCTCGGATAAATCGCGCCTTTCCAAGCGCCACGGCGCCACCGACGTAAACATGTATCGCAACGAAGGTTTTCTCCCCGAAGCTTTCCGTAATTTCCTGGCGCTGCTCGGTTGGGCTCCCGGCGGCGACGAAGAGCTGCTGCGCACGCCGGAACTCCTGCAGAAATTTTCCTTGGAAGGTGTTAGCCGTACCAACGGCGTCTTCGACCGCCCCAAGCTCGAATGGTTCAACACGCAATATCTGCAGAAACTCCCCATCGAAGAGGTCGCGCCGCAAGTCGCCGCCGAGCTCAAACGCCACAATTTGTGGAAAGAGGAATGGGCCGCCGGCGCAGGCCAGGAGTGGTTTAACAAAACCGTCGATCTTTTGCGCAGCCGTGTCCGCCTCTTGCCGGACTTCGCCACTTGGTCCCGCGCCTTCTTCACCGACGATTTCCCCAGAGACCCAGCCGCCATCGCTAAATTCTGGAAAGAGGAGAAAACTCGTCCGCTCCTCGAAAAATTAGCCGAAGCCCTGGCCGCCCTGCCGGAATGGAATCACGACGCCTGCGATCACGCCACCAGAAAAGTCGCCGAAGAGGGCGGCGTAAAAGCCGGTATGCTCATCAACGCCACCCGCGTAGCCATCGTCGGCCAAGCCGTAGCCCCACCCCTCTTCGACACCATGGTCGTCATCGGCCAACAAAAAGTAGTAACCCGCCTCCACGACGCCGTCCAAGTTCTATCCACGCCGGTTCCCTAGGCGCCGTTTGTCGACGCCTGCTCAGCCCGTCTGAGGAGGGCCTTCAGGCCGGCCCCCGCATCTGTTAGGCTCCGTGCCACGGCCCTCCGCCGCCATACGGACTTTTTTGCCGCCTGAAACCACTCAGAAAAGTCATTGCAAACGCTCAATTCCAGTTACTATCCCCGTGCGTAAGTAAGTGCAGGCTAAGCGGATCTTCATCCGCAAAGGAAATGCCCGCATGACCCATCCGAAAGATGTCGCCCTTCCATTCGATCTCGTCAGGCATTCATCGCGCCGATCTGGTCGCCGCAATTTCTTGAAAACCATCGCCGCAGCAGGCGCCGCTCTTTCGATTCTCCCAAGAGATATGGCCAGTCCTTCCGCCGAATCTCTGGCGGCCGATCCCCTGCGCCCGCAATTCCATCTGCTTCCCGCCGCCAACTGGATGAACGATCCTAACGGCCCCATTTATTGGAAAGGGCAGTACCACATGTTCTTCCAATACAATCCCCACGCTGCCGTCTGGGGAGACATGCACTGGGCTCACGCCGTCAGCCAGGACATGATCCATTGGAAGCACCTGCCCATCGCTCTTGCCCCCACAAAAGATGGCCCGGACCAGGATGGCTGCTTCTCCGGAAGCGCCGTCGATGACCACGGCACCGCCACATTTATCTACACCGGCGTCTCCACCGTTCCGCCGGAGCAAGCCACGCTGCGCGACGGCACACACAATTTTCGTGAAACACAACTCCTCGCCACCAGCAGCGATCCCCATCTGCGTACCTGGCAGAAACTTTCGCAGCCCGTGCTCCAGCCACCCAACGATCCGCAGCTGACCGGTTTCCGTGATCCATTTCTCTGGCGAGAAAAAGATGTTTGGTATTTGGGCGTCGGCTCAGGACAAAGAAAACAAGGCGGTAACGTCTTGCTTTACCGCTCCACGGACCTCCGGCAGTGGAATTCGGTTGGCATCCTAGCCGCTGGAAAGTGGAACGGGAAGATCACCGTCGATTCCGTGGATTCCGGAGAAATGTGGGAGTGCCCCGATTTCTTCAAACTCGGTGACAAACACGTTTTGATTTATTCCACGGAACGAAAAGTTTTCTGGGAAAGCGGCGACTTGGACCTCGAATCCATGGTCTTTCACTCCCAGAAAAAAGGTTTGCTGGATTCCGGGTCCTTCTACGCTCCGAAAACACAAGCAGCGGCCAACGGCGACCGCATTCTCTGGGGCTGGATTCCCGAAACTCGCCCCGAATCAGAATTCAGCAAAGCGGGTTGGGCTGGCTGCATGTCCCTACCTCGCGTCCTCTCTCTTGATTCGAACGGTGTATTGCAATCACGCGTAGCCGCCCAAGCCCATCAGCTCCGAGCCAAATCATTCTCGTTGTCGTCGGCAATAATAGCTGCAAACGAACGCCTCAACGCCTTGCGGCAATTCCAGATTCGCGATCAAGCCGCGGAAATCTCCTTGCGAGCGCACCTCCGCCCCTTCACTCTAAAACTAACCGACGGCCAGACTGACTTTCTCAATCTCAGCTACGATCCCGCCAGAACTGGCAAAGAGATTATGGCCAATAATGCTGCCGCCGCGTTCACCGCACGCAACGGCGAAGCCATCGCCGTCTCGTTGTCCTTGGACGCGTCTGTTGTAGAAATTTTCGTCAACCAACGCTGCGCGCTAACCACGCGTGTCTACCAAATTCCCGCAAAGCCACTATCCGTCGTAATCGCGGAAGCGGAC
Organism: uncultured Acidobacteriota bacterium; assembly: GCA_963786485.1. GTDB lineage: Bacteria > Acidobacteriota > Terriglobia > Acidiferrales > UBA7541 > Acidiferrum. The sequence continues at coordinate 107,405 of CAWAZN010000019.1, read as the reverse complement.
CTCTCCGCCATCGACTCTTTGCAATTGTGGCAAATCACGCCCATCTCCCCGGATCGTCTGACCACCTGAGAGCATGCGACAAACAATCAGTTCGTGTTTGCTGTCTTGCTTGGGCGTCGGCTCGTTGTTGCCGCCAATGGTTTTGCTGAATGTTTTATGAAAAATCGAAACGCCAAATGTCGGAGCGTCCCTCGTGCCTGTAATAGTCACCGGCAACTCCGTTCCGGCCCCGTTTTTACTGAAAAAAGGATCCAGCGGTTTCAAGAAAACGGACTTTGCTCCTGTAACCAGATCCGAAAGTTTCGCCTGCAGCCGCACGTGCCCCTTGAAATTCAGCTCCCCGTCGCGCACTCCATAGTCTCCCACTAGATCCACCGTCGCGCCCGGAACGCTGAACGTCAAACTTGAAAAGTGCACCGATCCTTTGTCGACATGAAACTTGGCCTGCAAGTTCGAAACCGCGCTCCCAGCGTCCTCATCTTCCATTTTTCCTTCCGCGCGCCGGCTGAACGATTGCAATTCCTCGCGTATCTTCGGACTACTCCACTGCGCATTGTCCACCGACACATTTGCATCCATCACCATTTTCTCGATCACTTTTACTTTTCCCGGCGGCAGAAATACTTTCGCTTTGATGACCGCCGGTCCACGCAGCAGCGGCGTCTCATCTTTCATCGCCAGCGCAAGAATGTCCTCAATACGCGCACCCTCCGAATGAATATCCAATGAAATGTTATGCCCCCGGTTCGGCACATTCACCACGCTGCCTTCCGAAATAATCACGGACTTGATCAGCGTCGCGCGCACCGGATGCAAATAGGTATCCCCGTTCAAACCGTCGACCGTGGCCGAATATTCCGTATGCAGCGGCGCCGGTTTTCCCACGCGATCCAGTGAGAAATCCGGCGTATCCGTTTCTCCAGTCACTTCCAGCGTGTCCAGTTGGCCCGTGTAAGTTCCTGAGGAAGACAAAATTCCCGCGATACCCGGAAACGGCCCCAGGTCCGCATTCGTGAAATCGTAATTGCCGTTCACCGGCGTATCGCCCTTATCATCCAGATTCCAGGGACCGAAATTTCCCGTGGTAGCAATCTCCCCTTTCGGCTTCGCATTCGTCAACGTTCCGCGAAACGCCATCGAACGATTCGCTCCCGCGTGAAACAAGCTGAGCGCGTGGATATCCCACTCCAGCGGCAGCTTACTTTCCACTTTCGGTAGGATGACCAGCTTGGTGTCTTCGCAGATAATTTCGTCCACCAGAATTCCCGGTAACGCTTTCTTATTTTCCGCATTGGAATCCTTCGATGAGGCAGGCGGTTTCTTCTGGCCGCGCGGCGGAATCGTAATGGTCATGCTGTTCAGCGAAACGCTGCGAATCTCATGCGGCGCGCTAAAGATTCCCGAAACGCCGAGATGGAAGACGAAACGATCGATTTGTATGAATGGATATTCTTTGTCGCGGTGATAGATGACCAGGTTGTGGCCTTCCACGCTCATTTCTGGGAAAGCGGAGACGTGCAAATCAGTCAAGCTCTACTTTGGTGTCGAAGCGTTCGGAAAGTTCGCGGACCACCCAGTTGCGCGTGAAATCATCGATGTGCAGCGAACGCCAAAATAAAATTCCGGAAATTATTCCAAATAAAGCGAGGATAGCAATGAGGAAAAACCACTTGGCACTAAAGCCGGGTTGCTGGGCCATTCATAAATTCTAACGCGGCGCGAAAATTTCTGCGTGGGCACCTTTGGTGCCAGTCGCGGCGACGTTCACCGTGGCGGTCACCGGCAGAGTTACGGGAGGCAGGCAAACTTCGTTGCTGCACGCTTGATAGCGCACTTTCAGCGCGATGTGTTGTTCGCCCAGCGGAGCATCGCCCGTGGCCGTGACGGGAAGTTTCAGCGTCACCGTGTCTTCGTAAACGTTCAGCGGTTTATCTTTGGAAAACGCAAAAGTGTGCAGCGTGCCCTTGGGATAAATCGCTTCGCCGGCGGTGAAGCCCGCGGGCAATTCATATTTCAGATCGGTCGCGATCAAATACGCGGCGGATTTTTCTCGCGCGTTGATGTGGAAGCCGGGGCGAATTTTCAGCACCACCGCCAGTTGAAACGGTACGTTGCGGGCGACGGGATCCGCCGAAGCGTAGGCGGTTGGCGCCACCACTTCGTTGGCGTTAGGCACTTGCGCGGAAGTTCGCAGCGACGCGGCAGCGCCGAGTACGCCCACCAGCAATCCCGCAATAAGCAGTCGCGACTTTTTGTAGTCGAACAACTTCATATCGTCAATCGCACTCCACGGGTCGGGCGCAGTTCATAGCGTGACATGCGCGCCGATCTGCTGCGAAATCACCCGGCTCATCACTTGCAGCAAATCTTCGCCGGTCTTATCCAGCACGAAAGCGTTGCGGGCATCGGACCACGCCCAGTTTAAAACTGGTGGACAGCGCCGAGATCCAGATTTCGCGCACGGGCGTGTTTGGTGAAATTACAAACTTAGCTTCTTCCGGTTCTTCAAATAAAACTTCCAGCTTTCCGCTTTCGCCTTCCACGTCAAAGTCGTGTTCATCGCCGGCGGTAAGCAAGCGTTTCTTCAAATCTTCGAAGGCGGCGTCCGCCTTTCGCTGAAAATCTTTTTCTTCAAGCATGAAGTTTTGCGCCGATCAGAGCTGGGATTCGATAATTTTGGAAATTTCGTCTTCGCTGATAATTCCGGTGATGCGTTTGATCTGTTTGCCATCGCGAGAGATCAGCACGCTGGTGGGATAGCCAAACAGCCCGCCAAATTTCTCCGCCGCAGCATCGTTGCCGATCAGAATCGGATAGCTCATCGCGGAGGGCGTGCCGTTGACGTTGAATTTTTCCTTGGCCACAAACGGCGCGACCACACTCTTGCCTTCTTCATCCATGGCCACGCCCAGCACGGTGAAGCCCTTGGCGCCGTACTTGGCCTGCATATTGATCAGCCAGGGAATTTCTTCGCGGCAAGGATCGCACCAGGTGGCCCAGAAATTCACCAGCACAATTTTACCTTTGTATTGCGCCAGCGAAACGTCCTGACCGTCGAGATCTTTCAGGGTCAGGCTCGGCGCGGGTTGATTGTCCGCCGCCGGAACGGGCACGCCGGTGGGGCGGACTTTGGCGGAGATGCGCGTAGCCTTATCAGCGTAATACGTGCCGCCGATGATGGCGATGACGATGACGAGAATGACGAGTACTTTTTTCATTTCATTCTTCCTAGTTGCTGCCACAGCAGCAAAGGCGGCGAAGGCGCCCCCCTACAGAATTGCCTACAGCGAGAATTTATTCAAGAACGTGAGCTGGCCGGAGAGCCACGTCAATTTATTGACGAACACCAGGCCGCCGATGAACAGCAGCAGCACGCCGCTGAACACTTCCACCACGTGCAGGTATTTGCGGAAATTTTTGTAGAAGCGCATGAACTGGCTGATGCCCAGCGCGGTCAGCAGGAAGGGCACGGCGAGGCCAGCCGAGTAAATGGCCAGCAGCAGCACGCCGCGAGACACAGTATCGCTCGCCGCCGCCAGCGCCAGCACCGTGGCCAGGATGGGCCCGATGCACGGCGTCCAGCCAAACGCGAACGCGAAGCCCATCAGGAAGCCGCTCCAGATGCCCGGCTGCGAGGCCGCGTTGTGCATGCGTGCGTCGCGATTCAGCCAGCGCGCCAGCCACGGCCCGGCGAAGCCGATCACCGAGAGCGAAAAGAAGTGTGCTGGGCCGAGGTTCAGAAACAGCGGCTGGTGCCGCAACACGCAGACCACGCCGAGCGCCACCAGAAGTATCCCCAGGATGATTCCGATGCGCGGCGTGATCTTGATCAGCAGGCCCACCAGGTGCAGCCCAAACAGAACAATCAGCGCGCCGGCGATGGGCGCCAGCAGCGAGCGATTCTGCCGCAGAAATCCGCCCACGGCGCTGGCCGACGCGCCAAAGGAAATAAACACCACGCTGAAGCCGGCCACGAACGCCAGCGAAGACGCAAACAATCCGCCGCTGGGCACTTCGCCTTTGCGCAGCTGCTCCATGCCGATGCCGGAAAGCATGGAGATGTATCCGGGCACCAGCGGCAGCACGCACGGCGAAAGAAAGGAAACCAGCCCGGCCAGGAAGGCTCCGGCAAGGGAAACGTCAGTCACGGGCGGGCCCTCCCGTAAGGTGTGCCGTGGGAATGGCGGCGTATGGCGATAGAGAGGGCTGGAGCATGCGAATAGTAGAGGCTATTGTCCCACAAAAGGTTACAGACGGTCGCCACGCGCGTCCGTTTGCCAGCCTCCGTACTCGCCGTAATCCCCGCAGCTTGCCCTGAGACCCGAAGGGTTTATCCCGGCATAGGAAGGGTCTTCAGTTAACCCAGAGGAACGAAGGGCCCGGCCCCCGTTTCCGTTCGCCCAGGCGTAATCCCGCTCACCGAATTTAGGAAAAATTTGTGCCACACCCCCGGGTGTTTTGCGATCGTTATCATTCCATGGGACTTGCGCGGCGGTGACTTTATATCGTTGTGATTCTACAGGGGATAGATTTGCGCGTTTTGCGTCTTTTGGCGCAAAGCGGAGGCGCGGTCGGAGTTCCAATTTGGGAATTTGCTGCGAGGAAGGGCGTTCGTAGAGCTATCACGCGGCAGGGTAGCACGAAGATATCTGAATGTCAATGATAATCGAACAGTATTCATTCGAACGGATCGTACCCTGTCGAAGATCAAAACAAGATCTCGCTCACTCCCCGAATGCGTGGCACACAGAAGCTTGATTGCTTACAGTCCGGGCCACCCGCTATTACACCCAGGCACTACGAGCCAGCTTTTCATCGCCGTCATTGACCTCTTACGTTCGCCATACGATACTAACGCGCTCGTTATCTCAATCTGAGTCGATGTGAACTGGGCTCGGATCCCTCGGAGAACCCCTGTGTATCGGATTCGTTACTCTGCCATTCTGCTGTCTCTTGTATTTTTCTTCTGCATCTCCGTTCGCGCGCAGGGTTTTAAGTCCGCTAAATTATTGCCACTAAGTTCCGGGACAAATTTCGTGGCGTCCGCAGATCTCAATGGCGATGGCAAGCTGGACCTGGTCTACTCTTCTCCAACAAATTCAACAGTGACCGTCAGTGTGGCCTTGGGCAACGGAGATGGAACTTTTGGTGCAGCTATTGTTGTTCCTTTTCCCTCTGATTTCTACGTTGGATTTGTAGTCACCGATTTGAACAAAGACGGTAAACCGGATCTGATTGCCGTGACTGCAAACGCGCCTACCGGCAAGCTCGTCGTTATGTTGGGAAACGGAGACGGTACCTTTCAAACGGCAATAACGTCCCAATTGCCAGCGAACGGATTCAACAACCCGAGATATTTCGCGGAAATGGGCGTTGCCGATTTCAATGGCGATGGCGCACTGGATATCGTCATCGCGGATGGTTTGAACAATTTCCTGGTCGAAATGTTGGGCGACGGTCAAGGCCATTTCACTCTGAAACAATCTTGGCCGACATCTTCCAACATCCCCAATGCAATTAATGTTGCGGATTTCAACGGCGACGGACATTTCGATTTTGTCGTTACCGGAATCGCTTCCGCTGACGCCACGGTCTACCTTGGGAAGGGCGACGGCACTTTTCAAGCCCCCGTCGTCTACACCGGTCCGCATCGCGTCGGAAGCGTATTTTTGAAGGACGTAAACCGCGATGGTCATCTAGACCTGGTGATCACAGGGCAGGAAAATACTCTCGACATTCTGCTCGGCAAAGGCGACGGCACCTTTGCCAATACCTCCAGCGGTGGAGCAAGCTATGCTGGAGTGGTTCCCTCAATCGTCGACGTCGAAGACTTCGATGGTGACGGCACCCTGGATATCGCCGTTGCTTCTCACGACGGCATTGGTATTCTCAAGGGCCTTCCCAACCTCGCGTTTCAGAACCCGAAACAATTTCCCGTAGCTCCATTCCCTTATCAAGTTGCCACGGGCGATTTCAATGGGGACGATCGTACCGACTTTGCAGTCGCCACTCCCGACGGAGTCGCGCTGCTGTTCGGCAACGCCGATGGAACGTTTCAGACCGCCGACGCTTACGATGTCGTGAATTATTTGGTCGCTTCGGTAATCCCCGGCGATTTCAACGGTGATGGAATTTTAGATCTCGGTGTTGGCGTCGGTTTTGGCGTTCCACAAATTTTACAAGGGCGCGGGGATGGAACCTTTTTCTTGCTTCCAGACCAATCCAATCCTTCGCTCGGTCTTTTCGGGGGGCTGAACTCAGTCGGCGATTTCAATGGCGACCATAATTTGGATCTGCTTCTCAGCTCCCAAGGCAGTGGTGCTGTCGAGTTTGGAAAAGGGGACGGAACTTTCATCCTCCCTCCGGTTTCAGCCCTGGACGGAATGCAGATCCTCGGCGGCGCTGCCGCCTACGATCTCAATGGTGACGGAGTCTCCGATGTCGTCCTCGCCGAAGGCCAAAGCATTACGGTTCTCGTCTCTCAGCCCAATCACTCCTTCAATTCTTCGACGTACTCCTTGGCCGGTTCTGCAGTCGCCGTTCCAATTTTTGGAGACTTCAATGGAGACGGCAAGACGGATGTAGCGATCAGCGAGTCTGGCGCCGGCCTCGGCGGCGTGGACGTCCTGCTCGGAAATGGGGATGGAACATTTCAACCAACTTCGTTCACCTCGCTGCCCGTCACGCAAACGCCAAGCATCGTGTTTGCGGATTTAGACGGGGATGGCAAACTGGATATCCTAGTGCCGTCCCTTCTGCAGACGCCCGGATTTCAAATCCTGTACGGAAATGGCGACGGGACTTTCCAGGCACCGGTCGTATATCCCACTGAGCATCCGGTGACCACCGTGGCCGCCGGCGACTTGAATCTCGATGGTCTCATGGACGTAATCACCACCGACGGCAATACGGTCACCACCATCCATGGCATAGGCAAGCGCAAATTTGGCGCCGGCCGAGATTTCCTAGCTGGCGACACCCCTTCCACTCCGGTCGTCATCGATGTCAATGGTGACGGCGCTCCGGACTTAATTTTTGCCAACTCCGAAACAAATGGTGCCAGCACCGTTACCGTTCTGCTCAACTTTGGAGTCACCACTGGCTCCCTAAATATCAGTCCCTCACCAGCTGAATATGGAGAACCGTTGATCCTGACCGCAGCTTTGAAAGCTACCGTGCCCGCAGCCGGCTTTCCATCAGGGACCGTAAATTTTTCGATCGATAACTCTCCTCTCGACGCGGCTACGTTCCAGTCCGGCAGCGCGTCTGTGACGGATAAAAATATCCTCGCGCTCGGCAGTCACACCGTCGCGGCCACATGGCCAGGTGATTCCACGTTTAATCCGCACAATCTGACCTCTAACGTGCAGATCAATCAGGCTAGCGCTGTTGTTTCGCTCGCGATCTCCCCTTCAGTGGCCGTAGTTGGCCAAACTGCCCTCGTGACAGCGATTGTGGCGCCTCATTTTCAAGGCATTCCGACCGGGACTCTGCAGATTCTCAGCGGTGCGACTTCCGTGAAGAGCACCACTCTGGACGCCTCCGAACAAACCACTTTTTCGGTGGACACCACGTCGCTCGCGGTGGGGACTTATCCATACTCGGCGGTTTATTCCGGCGACACGAACTTCCGTGCCGGAACGGCGACTGCGCAGTTAAAGGTTTCGGACTTCAGCGTTAGTGCGTCACCTGCGTCTGTCACCGTCATAGCTGGCGGCCAGGGCACTGCGAATGTTGCGGTAAGTTCCGCTTCCGGTTTCAATGGCATGGTCGATCTCACCTGTACGGGACTCCCGCTTGGTGCCACATGCGCTTTCGCCTCTCCAAGCGTTTCCTTGGCAAACTCTAATTCCGTTACAAGCGTCTTAAATATAGTTACTACTCGAACTAGCGCCACCACGCCTTTCTTGCGCTTGCATTACCTAGACTTTTCTCCGCCAAGAATGCTGGTCCAATGCCTTGCAGTAATTTTGATCGCGGTTTGCGTAGCGCTATGGCGAAAGCAACATCACCTGCGATTGGTGCAGTTAAGTATTGTCCTTGCTTCCGTCGCAGCGATTGCCGGCTGCGGAGGAGGCGGCGGCTCATCCCCGCCACAGGTCACCGCATTTACAATCCAGGTTCGGGGCTCCGTCCACGGCAGCTCTCCGGCCATTACCCGCTCCACCACATTCACTCTGAACCTGCAGCAATAGGCGGTGCTCCATGTTGGCAATTTCGGTTGGGGATGAGGTGGTGGTTGCGCAGCCCCTACGAAGCTCGCGGGTTGGACAGGGTGTGGACCCAGCGCTGGCTCGCTGAGCTAAATTGTGGCGCGCCTCCGGCGCTGGGCTGGCGTCGGGCGGGTCGAAAACAAATTAAAAAAAGAAATGACGCCCTGAAGGGTGTCGCTACGAAATCAGGGCACGATGTGTCGTGCCCCTACGCGAGCAAGATTATTCAATCATTGGCGGATTGGGAGTTGCGGCAAGTTAGGTTGATGCGTGGCGGGAGACGAATTGGAGGTCTTCGTATTCGGGTAGCTGGTCGGCGGGGATGAAGGTGCGGCCGGCGATGCGGTCCAGGATCATCACGCTGCCACCGTCGTACGCCGAACAGAGGCCTGCGAATCTAAAGATTCGCCACTACGAAACCAGCGTTTTCGAGATCGGGCGTTTTCGAGATCGGGCGTTTTCGGGATTGGTTAGGGAATCGGCGACGAGTTCGGGAATGACGCCCTAAAGGGCGTCGCTACAACACCAACTGCAAGGGCGTTGGTACAACGGCCTGCGAATCTGAAGATTCGCCACTACGAAACAAGGTGGCGCGGAAAGCGGCGTCGAGCCCTTCGGTGCTCAGGGTAAACCGCCGCACTCCAAAAGAGGCAGCGCTACAAAAGCAAGGGCACGATGTATCGTGCCCCTACGCGAGCGAGATTATTTGGGCTGGCGACGAGATAAGTAAATACTTGACTACCTAACCGCTGAGGAACACAATCCGCGGCGCCCATGTCTGAAGCGTCCAGCCCGTTCGTGCCGCAAGCCGTTCCGGCGACTAGCTCCGCCAGCTACATCCCGCCGGACATGAACTACGCGTTGCGCGTCTGGTGGGCGTACTACTGGCCAACCAGCGTGATCTCCGCGATTTTTACGATGCTGCTCAATTACGAGATTCAGCACATCTATCAGAACACCGCTTTCCCCGCCAAAATACTGCTGCCCATCATGAAGATCGGGCCGTATGTATTTACCTACACCGTGGGGATTTTTGTGATGCGTTATCTGCTGGGCAAAACGTTCCGGCATTTTCGGCTGGCGCTTTGCGTTGCGGACCGGAGCGCGGAAATTCTGCCGGTGACGTTCGGCCGCACGATACGCGTGTGGTGGACGTACAGTTGGCGCACGCTGGTTTTTTCCCTGGTCTGCTACTTCGTGGTCAGCATGCCGGTGGGACTGTTCGTTGGGCTATTTGGTCCGCGGCCGGCGGTGAGTTTGGCTTTTTTTACCTGCCTCGGAGTGATCACGAACTGCGCGGTTTCTTTGTACGTGCTCTATTCCAATGTGTTGGACGAGGAGTTTGGGGATTTTCGCGTGACGTTGCTGCCGCGGGTGGTGAGTGGCGAAGTGTTACCGTTTTCGTGAGGCGTGGGTTCAATTTGGAGTGCGGCGGCTTGACGCCGCTTTTCGGGCTGGCTGAGCTCGCTTGTTGCTCCCTCGCTGTAGGCCGCCCCGCACCGCTCAGCACCAAATCCTGCAGAAAATTCGCGCTCTCCAGCTAAATACTAGAGAAATGAATCTCTTACGCAGAAATTGCTGTAACTACCTGTAAAATGTATGTCTTATGCAAAACACCCCGGGTGGTACCCCCGATATTCCCAAAATGGAACTCGAACGTGATCGGCGCCGAAAGCGGCGTCAAGCCCTTCGGTGCTCAGGGTAAACCGCCGCACTCCAAAGAGGAGCGCTACTGGGGCGCGGTGGTGGTCCAGGGGATGTGGTTTCGTTGGAGGAGGGATTTGGCGTAGGAGATGGGGACGGCGGCGCCTTGGGTGAGGCTGGCTTGCGTGAGGCTGGGGGGGTGGCGACGGCAGTCGGCGCTGCGGATCTTTGGGAGGCGGGGGTGGACGAGGCTGCGGTCGCCGTCGCTCGGGCTGCTGCAGTGGCTCGGGAGGGCGACTCGGCGGCGCGGCTTGCGGACGGGTGAGCCTGATGTCGGATGGAGCCAGCGGCCTTCGATCAGGCCTACTACCTGGTGAGTGGAGGCGTTGGTGACGGGGGCGCCGCTTTGTCCGCGGATGACTTCGTGGCTGAAGAGGAAGATGTCGGTGAGTTGGGCGGCGGCGAGACTGGAGTTGCGGAGTGGGCGTTGATGGCGGCGGGGTCGAGATTGATGGCGCGGTAGGTGAGTGTGATGGCGCTGTAGCTTTCCGGGATGGGGAGCTCGAAACGTTTCGGGATCCTTGGCGCGGGCGGGGCGCAGGGCTTGGATGGCGAGAGGGTCTCCGGCGGCGGGCCTGCCGTCCGAGAGCTTGCCGTCGGCGAGCGGCAGCGCGGCGACGGTGTAACCGGCGTCGAAGGGATTGGGCGTGGCGCGGAGGATGGCGACGTCGTGGAGGACGTCGGTGGCGACGACGGTGACTCTTACGAGGCGCGGCGGAGCGTAGGGGCGACTGAGCAGAACGCTCGGCTGGCCTCCATTGCGAAATTCGCTGAGGACGTGGGCGGCGGTGAGCAGGTAGCCGTCGCGGTTGATGAAGAAAGCGTTGCCGAAGAAGATGTAGTGGTAGCCGCGGCGGGTGGGGGAGTCGTCGAGTTGGTAGACGACGGGGCAGACGGCGGCGGAGATGGTGGTGGATGCTGCTGGCGTGGTGGGCTTAGGGATTTTTGCAGCGGGCGCAGACTGCGCACGCGGTGACGATGAGTTCGCGGGCGGGGATTGCGCGGTGAGGCGAGGTGCCACAAGTGCGGCGCATAAGAGCGCGGCGGCGAGTTGGAGGCGATGCGTCATCTAGGCGCCTGACCTCCTAAGCATAGCGATTGGACGGCGCTGCGCAATGGGACGTTGGGGCAGGTTTGGTGGAGTTCACATTGTCGGCCGAGAAAAAGGCGGAGGGTCCGCGAAAGAGGCCGACAGGTCCGACAGCGAAAACAAAACGAAAAGGCTCAGCAAATCGTGCAAGCCAAAAAATGACGCGCGGCCTGCTAACACGCTTGTTATAATGCGTGTGCTGCTTCTGTCAGGTAGTTCCAGCCCGGCCCGTACAGCGACCTGTTCAGTTGGCCTGTTGCAATGCGTTCGATATCTGAAATTGTTTGAAGAAAAAGTGCTCCGGCACGAGTGTCTGTCGCGTGAGGCTGCGGTGGACGGCTACTTGGGATTTGCAACTCGTGGCGGGCTTTTGGGTTGGCAGAGTTTGAATACAGTTTCGCGGTGAAAAACCATGTCCCTCTTTACATTGCCGCGTGATCGCGTGCGTCGCAAACGATATTTCAAGCGCGTAACCAATATAGTTTTTATTGTGGTGGTCAGTACCGCCACGGCCTATGTGATCACGCGGCCGGTGGGCGGCCCAGGCTTTCATCCATCGGACGCAGTTCGTGCCGCGCTGGCGGCACACAACAACAGCTCGCCCACTACAAATGGCGGAGTGCAAGTAACCGACGCAAAATTATCACGCACTTCATCTGCTGAACCTTTCCGGGACGTTTCAGACAAGAATCCAGCACGCAGCGGATATAAATTGCCGCCGGGACCCTATAGGGTCTCCGAGGTAGGCAACATCATTCTGCACGACGCGCGACGAAATAAAGATTTGCACATGCGGGTGTTCTATCCGGACGCGCCAGGGAAATATCCGGTGATTGTTTTTTCGCATGGGGCGGGCGGATCGCAGGATTGCTGCGAAGAGTTGACGGAACATTGGGCAAGTTACGGGTACATCACGATCCAGCCGACGCATGAAGATTCGGCGCTGCAGCGCAGAAACGCCGGCGAAGAAAATATTAAGTTCATGGGCGCGGTGCGCGAGGCTTTGAAACGGCCAGCGTTGTGGGAAAGCCGCCCCGCGGATATTTCCTTCGTACTGAATTCGCTGGGAGAGTTGCAGAAGCGCGCGATACAACTGAGCGGGAAGATCGACGCGCAGCATGTCGGCGTCGGACGGACATTCGATGGGGTCATTCGCCGCGGAAGCGGTGGCGGGCGCGACGGCCGATTTGCCGGGACGACCGGGCGTGAGTTTTGCCGATCCGCGGGTGAAGGCGGCGCTGTGCCTTTCGCCGCAAGGCCCGGGCCAGTTCGGATTGACGTCTTCTTCTTTCGCCACGATGCGCGTTCCGTTCATGGGCATCACCGGCTCGCGAGACAACCTGGGGCCGCTGGCGAGCGCGGCGTGGCACGAAAAGCCTTTTGACCTGAGCCCGGCGGGCGACAAATATTTCGTAAATATAACCGGCGCGAGTCACATGTCATTTATTTCTTCGCGAAGCATTGCAGCGGCCGGTTCCAGTCAAGCCGAGGAGATTTTCGCGTACACCAATTCCGCCGCGCTGGCATTTTGGGACGCATATTTGAAGAATGATGCCGGCGCCAAGGCCTTTCTTTATTCGAATAATTTGGAGCGCTTCAGCAAAGATGCCGCAACGCTCTTGCGCAAATAACAGTTCCTTTCCGCGCCACACTTTCAAAACGTGCCGAAATCTGACCGGTCTTTGCTGCATGCGGGCTTCGTATCGTGAGTGAGACGTTCGTTTATCGCAGCCGCATGCCCGCTTCCGCGGAGCGCGTCTACCAATTCCATGCCGAGCCGGATGCGCTCGCACGCCTGACTCCGCCGTGGGAGAATGCGACGGTCTACGAACAGAGCGGAGGGATTGAAGAAATCGGCTCGCGAGTTAGAATCAGGCTGAAGATCGGTCCGTTGTCGCAGACGTGGGTTGCCGAGCATGCCGCCTGCGAACCGGGTCGTATGTTTCGCGACGTGATGGTGGCCGGCCCGTTCCATAAATGGGAGCACACGCATCTCTTTCTGTCGGATGGAGCGGGTGCCAGTTGGCTGGAAGATCGTGTGGAATATGAAATGCCGCTCGGCTGGCTGGGAAAGATATTCGGCGGGTGGTACGCGCGAAAGCGGCTGCAGCGCATGTTTGCATGGCGCCATCGGGTAACGGCCGAGGCGGTGGGCAAGAATGTTCGCGCATAACGCGTGCGGAGGAAAGTGAGCCATCATGGGAATCTTCGGCTCCGACAAAATTAACGAACAATTGCTGACTGTGTATCGCGCGCAAACCGGCGAAACGCTGCGCGAGTTGACGGCCGGCCGAGCGGTGTTGCTGGTATTCCTGCGACACTTTGGCTGCACATTCTGCCGCGAAGCGGTCGACGAGATATCTAAGAAGCGCGCCACGCTGGAAGGCAGCGGCGCGCGGCTGGCCTTCGTACATCTAGGAACGGAAGAGAAAGCGAATTCTTTTTTCACGCCGTACGGCTTGGAAGATTGCCCGCGTTTTTCCGATCCGGAAGGGAAGTTGTACGAAGCGTTTGGGTTGGCGCGCGCGGAGCTGAAACAATATCTCAACCAGGAAAGCATCTTGCGCATGCTGGTGGCGTGGTTAAACGGACATTTCGTAGGACTGCCGGCGGGCGATATACAACGCATGCCCGGCGCATTTCTGGTCCGTGATGGCCAACTCTTGAAATCATTCCGCCACAAGCTGGTTTCAGACCGGCCAGACTATCTGGCGCTCGCCACGGCCAGCTGAATCAAAAATAATTCGAGAAGTTGCAAAGCAAGCTGTACGAAGTGTGCCGTGGGGGCGCTAGATGGGTAAATCCCGCTGTATATCTTTACTGGCAATCGCCGTTTGCTGCGCCGCGCCACTCGGCTGGGCTGCTGGACGCGCGCCGAAAGTAAAGATCGACACCGGTACGATTGCCGGGAAAACGGAAGGGCCAGTCCGGGCATTTTTAGGAATCCCTTACGCCGCACCGCCCGTTGGAGAGTTGCGTTGGAAGCCTCCCGCTCCTGCGGCGAAATGGGGCGGTGTGCGCAAAGCTGTGAACTTTGGAGCGCGCTGTATGCAGGGGCCAATTTATTCGGACATGGTTTTTCGTGATCCCGGCCCCAGCGAAGATTGTCTGAATCTGAATGTGTGGACTCCCGCGCCAGCTGAATCGAAAAAATTGCCGGTGATGGTATGGATTTATGGCGGCGGATTCCAGGCGGGTAGCACCTCGGAGCCGCGGCAAGACGGGCAGTTTCTAGCACAGCGCGGCGTGGTGGTGGTTTCCATGAACTACCGGCTGGGCGTTTTCGGCTTTTTTGCATTGCCGGAATTGGCCGCGGAATCGGGCCGCGGGTCCGCAGGTAACTATGGATTGCTGGACCAAGCGGCGGCGCTGGCCTGGGTGCATCGCAACATTGCGGCGTTCGGCGGCGATCCAGACAACGTAACGATCTTTGGGGAGAGCGCCGGAGCCTCGTCGGTAAGCGCGTTGATGGCCTCGCCGGTAGTGGCTGGTTTGTTTGTGAAGGCTATCGGTGAGAGCGGATCGGCATTTGCCAAAACCACGTCGCCAATGAAGACACTGGCGCAACGCGAAGAGTCCGATGCGAATTTCGCCAAAGCCTCGCTCGGCAGCGCTTCGGTGAAGGAACTGCGCGCGATCTCCGCGCAGAAGGTGTTGGAAGCTGCGCTGAAAAAAGATGACGCGGAATTGCGGTTTTCCCCCAACGTGGATGGATATTTTTTGCCGGAGAGTGTTTCGGCGATTTTCGCCGCGCAGAAGGAAAATAAAGCGACTTTGCTGGCGGGATGGAATCGTGATGAAGCCGGCCTGAACAAAAACGCTCCCGCGGAGCCGACGCCCGAGCAGCGGCTGCGTACGGACGCGGAAAAGGAATTTCCTGGCAAGGTCGAGCAGTTTATGCGGCTTTACGGTACGGCATCGCCAACGGAGGCTAAGCGCTCTCTGAATGATTTCCTTACCGATAATCCGCGGGCGTGGTCTATGTGGAAATGGCTCGAATGCGCGGCTGTGGAAGGGAAGAAGCCGGTCTATCGCTATCGGTTCGATCGGTCACTGCCCAGCGCTACCGATCCAGCCGGACTGGGCGCCTATCACTCAGGAGAAATCGAATATGTTTTCGGCGCGCTGGATTCCAAAGCCGGAATTCCGTGGACAGCAGAAGATCGTGCCCTGAGTGAACTGATGCAGAAATATTGGACAAATTTCGCGCGCAATGGAGATCCCAATAGCGAAGGACTGCCGGTTTGGCCCGCGTATCGGGCTGCGGAAGATTGGCCGGTCATGTATTTGGATGTGGTTTCTAAAGCGGAGAAGGATCGCCTGCGGGATCGGTATGTGTTTCTAGACGCGGCGTGGGGTAAATAGCCATCGAGTCGTCGTGAATCGGCACGGTAATGGGCCAGTTTCCGACTGCCGCTGGTAGTCAGAAGTGGTCAAAGTCTCTTCGCGAACTCTGAATATCTCCGTTCAGAAAACGCCTCATTCAATGCGTCTAGCCGAGGTCTTATCAAATCGGCTGCTCCATCGAGGTGACTATCCGTTGTGACTTTTGATATGTTCACGCAATCAAGCGCAGCGACAATATACATGAGTTCGTGCGTCTCACGTGGGGCATGACGTGGCGAAAGACTGACATTTAGTTCTCCCCGCCCTCTCGCAAAGGAGAAGCAAATATTCTTGTAGTTGAGCGTCACGGAAGCGAAGTCGAACGGCAGAACTCTGTACCAGGGCGTTTTGACTATCTCAGCAGCGGGGAAGAGGAAGAAAAAGTTTGTGCGGACATCATAAAGCAAGGATGAGTCGGCCTTCCTTTGCATCCAGACTTCTAACCACCCAAACAGCACGTTGTACACGGCGGAGAATAAAAAGCCGAGAACAACATAAACTGGCCGTCCGAGTGTGATGAGTGTTGCTCTGGTACGTCTGTCCACAGCACCAACCCTGGCGCGAGGTAACGCTGAACCCGCGCAACCGATTCTTACACGAGGCGTACGCAGGTTCCGAGCAAGGTCAACACCTGGTAAGTCCGGTAATCACTGCTTGCGTCGGCCGAGTGAACCAATACCAAACGAACTCCAAATGCGACCATTCAAAACTTTAGCCGCACGTTCGGGGGCGGCCGTGGCCAAAAAATTTGGAGCTCCCTTGTAGGGGTGTGGCGGCGGAGGTGTATCGGCCAGGGCCCTTACGCAGAAGAAATCATCACTCAAGCCAAATATGGTATAGCCAAGTTCTCTCAAGTAAATGTGGGTCAGCGCCGGGAAAGGGTTCATCTCCTCGAAGACTATGTCGCGGATCGTTTTAGCCTTCAGGTGGTTTTGCATACCCTCAAGAGCAGACAGCTCCGCGCCTTGGATATCTAGCTTTATCACTCCGACGTTCTGGCCGGGCGGAATGAGATCATCGAACGCGATCATTGGCACAGTCGAGGACGCAGCGTCAGAAGTGGGGCTAGGTGAACTCTCGACCCAGGATTCGCCTTGATTGTCCGCGAATCCCTCTGGAACGATCAAACGAGTGGATCCTGATTTTTCTCCAAGGGCAGCCTGGTGTAGCACGACACGCGCACAACGCCGATCGCGAGCCCATCGCGCAGCATTATCCGCAAGCCTCCGAAAGACCTGAGGGTGCGGCTCTATGCAATGTACTGTGCCAGCGGGGCCAAGGCGTGCGGCTAACAGGGAGGCCATGTATCCCAAATTAGAGCCCCCATCTACGGCCGTCTCTCCAGGTTCGGCCAATCGCCAGAGCGCTTCCGTAACGTTCAACTCATAAATCCCCTGGGTATAAAGCGCCAGTCCAATATTTTCACGGGGGTCGACCTCAACCTCGAGCCCCCAAGGAAGACGAATCGTTGCAGAGGAAGGTCGAGGAACTGTGCTTGCCATTTCAATGGCGATTCGACGAATGGCTTGGCGCGGACGCAGGATGTATTGAGGCTTTATCAGTGCCGAGAGGCGGCGAAAGATAAACTTCGGCATCGTCTAATTGAGCCTTTGGCTGTATAAGCGAATAGAAACGTCAGACTATCATAGGCATCGACAGATCGAAGCCGTATCGCTTGTTCCAGTAGAACCAGGTACGTAAGAAATGGCCTTCGATTCGACGGCGCTTGCTGGGACTGTTTTCATATGATGACATGCCCGGATTTCACGGCGTCCGGAGCGCAACTCGGTAATCGGAGGCCCCTAAAATTGACGTTATCCCCGTGAAAATGATACAGATATAGGGTTGTGCGCTGGCTATTTTTCGCTCTGCGCGATGGCCGACGCGGCAAATGCGCCAGTTGGAAGCTTTTCCCCGGCAAGCCAGCGGCAAACGCGGCAAGCGCTTTTTGCATCTGAACCGAGCATTGGCTGCACTCGCTGCGGCGAAGTGCGCGCGTACCAAAGAATTTCAGACCGATCAGGGGATTGAGGAGTTTCGATGAAGAGGTTTTTGACAGCATTGGCTGTCGCGCTGGTGGCGATATTTGCGGTAACGGGCTGCAACGATTACGGGAACACTTTTCAAAGCAATACCGGGGCGCAGATCACCACGCTTTCCCCCTCCAATACTACGGCGGGAAGCCCACAGTTTACTTTAGTGATTAGTGGAATCGGATTTGTAACACAGACGTACATTACCTGGAATGGTCAGAAGCTGACGACCATGGACGTCTTGGATAGCGCGGGCGACGTAGTGCAGGTTAGCGCACTGATTCCGGCGAATCTGGTGGCTACGGCGGGGAAAGCCACGGTCCTGACGCATAATCCTTTTTCTGGCGCGGGCAACAACGGACTTTCGAATCCGCTCAACTTTATTATTAATCCGGTGGTTCAGCCGAATCCGATTCCGTTGCTGCAATCGCTGAATCCCAACAACATCGCGGCGGGCTCGGCGGCGTTTACGATGACGCTGACCGGCGCCAATTTCGCGACGAACAGCGATCCGACGCAGGCGGCCGCGGTTTTCTGGAACAGCACGTCCACCTCGCTGCCGATCACAGCGGGTACCGTGCCCACTTCCACGCAGATTAATGTGACGGTTCCTGCGAGTCTTGTGACCGCCGCCGGCAGTGCGAATGTTTTTGTGGTGAACCCACCGAACACCGCGGGAACTCCTCCGGCGGGTGGCGGGGGCATGAGCAGTCCGCTGGCGTTTAACATCAATGCGGCAACCGCGACAGCGATGAATGCGAAAGCGCAGGCTGCTGCGGAAGAGACGCCGGCGGTCAGCGCCGACGGACGCTACGTGGCGTATACCGCCACGCAGGGTTCGCATTCGGAAATATTTTTGCGGGATACTTGCGCCGGGGCGCCGTCCGGATGCCAGGCGCAGAGTTCGCTGGTGTCTGTGGGAACTGACGGGAGCGCGGCGAACGATGATAGCCATTCGCCTTCGATGAGCGGGGATGGGCGGTATGTGGCGTTTTCCTCTGTGGCGAGTAATCTGGTAAGCGGCGGTTCGAGCGGAGCAGTTGCGCCTGCCGCTTCGGTCGGAAGGCAAATTTATTTGCGAGATACTTGCGTGGGAGCGGCGACGGGTTGTGAGCCGTCGACGGAATTGATTTCGGTGGATAGCGCGGGACAGCTCAGTGGGCTTGAAAGCATATTGCCGTCAGTGAGTGCGTCTGGGCGATTTGTGGCGTTTGTGGCGGTGGCGCGGAGTAAGGCTCCCGCATCGTCGTCCACGGCCTCGGCCACTTCGGCGGCGAATGGAGCGGGGAGCGCTGCGGCTGCAAGTTCTGCTAATAGCGGCTATCGGCAGATTTTTGTGCGTGATACTTGCCTTGGCGTTGCTCCGTCCGGTTGTGCGGCGAAGACTTCGCGGATTTCGATACAGCCGGGAGACGGCGCGGATTCTGCTCCGGCTGCGGGCGCCACTCCTGCCGGCCCGGCTTTGAGCGGAGACGCCAAGAAAATTGCGCTCACCGGCTCTGGTACCGCGGTGATGTTCACACCTGCCGTAGCGGTGGATGACCGCGTGTTTGTGGCGGCGCTTGGCGCAACGCGCTAAATGATGATTTGCTGCTCGGCGGCACGAATTAAGTCAGCGTTATGAAAGCCGCGCCCGCGGCTTTATGAAGCGATCCTGACGTGGCTAAAAAATTCTCTCTATCGCCGGCGGCTTTCGCGGGGAAATGCATCCTGATTACAGGTGCGGGCGGTTACATTGGTGGGGCGTTGGCGGAGACGTTGTCCGCGTACGCGCCTGCGTTTCTGGTACTGCTGGATAATTCCGAACACAATTTAAATGAAATAAGTGTCAGGCTGCGCGATGGCGGCACTGGTGCTGCTCCTGGCGTGCAATTTTCAGGTGTTTTGGGAGATGTTTGCGACGAGGCGTTACTTGCGGAATTATTTGAACGTTACCGCCCGGAAATAATTTTTCATGCTGCGGCGTGTAAACACGTGCCGCTGATGGAAGAAAATCCCTTGGCCGCTATGCGCACCAACGCATTGGGGACCTGGCGGTTGCTGCAAGCTGCCAAACGTGGTGGAGCTGCGCAGTTGCTTTTGGTGTCCACGGATAAGGCGGTGCATCCGGCGAGCGTGATGGGCGCCACCAAACGCGTGGCGGAGTTGTTGCTGGAGCGTGGCGCCGGCGACGGAATTGTTTTGCAGAACGTGCGGCTGGGGAATGTGTTGGGTTCGCCCGGCAGCGTGGCGCCGCTGTTTGCGCGGCAAATCGCGCGCGGCGGACCTGTTACGGTGACGGATCCTGCTGCAGAGCGATATTTTCTGACTTTGGCTACGACCGTGGAAATTATTTTGCGAGCGTCGCAGCTTGGGGCGGGAACGTTTATTCCCAAGCTGGCCCCTGCGGTAAGAATCGCGGCGTTTGCTGAACGCATGATTGTCGAGGCGCGCAAAGCGGGGTCTCCGGCGATTGCCGTGCAATTTACTGGAATGCGCCCGGGAGATAAATTACGCGAGGAATTTTTGAACGAAGCGGAAATTTCTGAAATAACCGAGGACGACCGGTTGTTGCGCGTACGAAGTACAAAAATAGACGAAGAGGTTCTCGATGCCGCGATACGAAGGCTCGATGAGGCGGTCGCATCGCGAGACCTGCGCAAAGCCATGGAAACCTTGCGGCAGATCGTTCCAGAATATCGGCCTAGCGACATGGTGATGGAAATCGTGCAGGAAAGCAGTGTGACGGAAGCGTGAAGCGCAAAATCGCCGTGGTGAGCACGTCGCGGGCGGATTACGGGCATTTGTACTGGCCGCTGCGTGAACTGCAACGGCATCCGGATGTGCAGCTCGAACTGATTGTGTTGGGCGCGCATTTGTCGCCCGGATTTGGCGCCACGGTGCAGGAGATCGAAAAAGATGGCTTTGCCATCGCCGCGAAAATCGAGTGCCTGCTCAGTTCGGACAGCGACGTCGGCATGGCCAAAACGATCGGCGTCGCGACTTTGAGCCTGGCGGATACGCTGGGCGCCATACGGCCAGATATTTTGCTGCTGATCGCCGACCGCTACGAAATGTTGGCGCCTGCTTCGGTGGCCCTCGCGCTGCGAATTCCCATCGCGCACATCGAAGGCGGAGAGATTAGCGAAGGCGCCATTGATGATGCGGTGCGCAATGCGCTGACCAAGATGAGCCACGTGCATTTCACATCTACGGAATCCGCGCGCCGCAGAATTATCTCCATGGACGAAGAAGCGTGGCGCGTCCATTGCGCTGGAGCGCCTTCGCTCGATCATTTGCGGCGCAGCACGCTGCTCGATCGCCCCGCGCTGCAGGAAAAATTGGGAGTGCTGCTGCATGCTCCTATCACCGTGGTTTCCTATCATCCGGTAACCATCGCGCGCGATACCGTGCGGGAAGCCGATGCTCTCTTTGGCGCTCTCGAACGCATCACGGGACAGATTTTATTCTGCTATCCAAACGCAGATGCCGGCAGCCTGCAACTGATTGCTCGCACGCGCGAATTCGTGGCCGAGCGCGAAGGCTCGCACGTCTTTGTGAATCTCGACGCAGTTACGTACTGGAGCTTGCTACGCCAAGCCGATTTGTTTCTTGGAAATTCCAGCAGCGGAATCATGGAGACCGCTTCCGTCGCTTTACCGACGGTGAATATTGGATTGCGCCAGCAGGGCAGGGAGCGGGCGCGAAATATTATCGACGCTCCAGCGGACGTAGACGCAATTCTTACCGCCGTTGGGCAAGCGCTCAGCGAACCATTTCGTGCTTCGTTGAAAGGCATGGCGAATCCTTACGGAGACGGGCACGCTGCGGAAAAAATCGTGGAAGTTCTCACTACCGTGCCAATCACTCCGGAATTGTTGATGAAGCGGCATGACCCTTAGAATTCCGCTTTCTTCGCCTGACATCGGTGAAGAGGAAATCGCTGCGGTTAACGCCGTGTTGCGCTCGCCGCGTCTCAGCTTGGGCGCAAGGCTCGTGGGATTTGAAACCGTCGTCGCGGATTTTGTGGGCTGCGCTCATGCCGTGGCGGTCAGCTCTGGAACTGCCGCGCTGCACCTGGCGCTAATAGGCGGGGGTATTTCCGCAGGCGACGAAGTCATTGTCCCTTCTTTCGCTTTCATCGCCGTGGCCAACGCGGTGCGCTACGTTGGAGCCATCCCGGTGTTTGTCGATATCGATGAGCGCACTCTGAATATCGCTCCGTCGGCGGTGGAAGCTGCGATTACGGCCAAGACGCGCGCGATTCTTGTGGTGCATACGTTCGGTGTTCCAGCGGCCATGAGCGAATTGCTCGAAATTGCGAGCCGCCACAATCTGAAAATCATCGAAGATGCTTGCGAGGCTATCGGCGGCGAATACCAAGGTCGCAAGTTAGGCTCGCTGGGCTGCGCCGGCGTTTTTGGCTTTTACCCCAACAAACAAATCACCACCGGAGAGGGCGGGATCCTGGTTACGAATGATTCGCGAATCGCCGCTCGCGCCAGATCGTTGCGAAATCAGGGGCGCGGAGAAACGGGCGACTGGTTTGAGCACTTGGAGATTGGCTACAACTACCGCATCTCGGAAATAAATTGCGCGCTGGGCGTCGTGCAAATGCGGCGACTGGCGGAAATCCTTGAAAAGCGCGCGGCCGTGGCGCGAATGTATTTTGCTGCGCTGAGACTCCACGCCCATATCGAAGCGCCTTTGGCACGTGTGGCCGACGGCAAGATTAGCTGGTTCGTGTATGTGGTGCGGTTGGGAAAAGAGTTTCAGGGTGCGCGTCGCGATGCGGTGGTCGCCGCGATGCAAGCTCGCGGAATCGGATGCGCAAGGTACTTCGCGCCGATTCACCTGCAGCGCGCTTATCGCGATGTGCCTCATCGCTGCACGGACTTGACGATCAGCGAAGCTGTGTCCGGAAGAACTCTGGCTCTGCCATTTTTCAACCAGCTGAGTCTCGAGCAGGTTCTGGAAGTGTGTTCGACATTGCAGGAAGTCATGCAGAGCGTGTAATGGCCTCAGTTGTTTCCCGAGCGCAAGAGCCAAAAACAGAAACGGCCTTCCACAAATTTGCGGAAGGCCGTTTTCTCGAGGACTGTGCCCTGCGTCCTACCCCGAAGACAACCCAAATTGCTCGTTGGAAAATTCGCCAAGTTCGGAAAGATGCTCGACAAATCTGCCAAAGAAACGCCGAACCATGACGCCAGCGTCGCCAAGGCTCCGGCCAGAAATGTAGCGATACGTTTCACGGCGTCTCCCTTCACTTCCTTGGCGAACTGAACGCTGGAGAGGTCAGAACGTCGAGTTTCAACAGGAACTTTTTGTGTGTCGGTTGCTAAGACTGCGAAACAGGTAGGCGAAGCATAGGTGACGCTGTTACGTGGCTGCTACTGGCCGCGGGGCCAATGCGTGTAATGGCCAGGCGTGTTAGTACTTTGCGATCGACGTGCGTTGCGGCGAGTTATGCCACGGTGATTCCTCAACGCAGGGAAAAATCTAAAAGCGGGAGCAGGGTTCGCAGAGAATTATTGCGGAGTGGTGGCGCTTGAGTTTGCGGGCGTTACGGGAGAACTGGTTTGGATCAGCGAAATTTTCGTTCCGGCGGAGTCTTGGGAAAGCGTTACGGCGCGCGCGTTGTCGCTGCGTTCCGCCAGGAACACGATGTCGCCGGCGTCGATGGTTACCTTGCGAAACGCCTGCGGGAAAGTTTTTTCTGATCCTTCGTGCCGCGAAAATTCGGGGCTCAGATGCTTCATGTACCAGGTTTCCACGAACTCCCGAGTGTCGTCGGTATGGTAGGTCACCTCAATGACGCCATTTTGTGAATCACTGAGGGCCTTCCCCGTGGCTACGTCACCGGGGACTTCCAGTGAGGATCGTGGATACACCGGCAAACCGGGACCCACCTGATCTTCTTTTTCCACGCGGAATGCGCCGATGGGCGTGCGCACGGTGTCTTTGGTGCCCGTCGCCGCGGCCAAGCCCATGCTTTGCGCCAGGCGTTTGGCGATGAAAAGTCCTCCACCAAGCATCACACCAAATCCGGCGAACAGCGCCAGCGTCATAAACATCAACGATTTTGACGATGAGGAGTTGCCAGCGCTGGTTTCGGACATGGACCTACGGCTCCCAAGGGGTGCATGAACGACCCCAGAATAGTTTCGCAGAATGTCGGCAAAGTGGAACAGGAAAGCAAATGGCGCGTGTTGTATAGGTTCCTGTTCGTCTGTGCAGCCCGGGCGCGGGGTTCGGGAGGTAGCCGACGCGCCTTTAACGCGGCGGCTTGTGGCCTTTGTTGCGGCGGCTTACAATTTCGTCATGCTGGATGCCCATCGATTTGCGCTTTTTCTTGCCGCCGCACTGTTGCTGGCGATCACTCCAGGGCCTGGAATTTTTTATGTACTGGCGCGGACGATTGGAGGAGGACGCCGCGAAGGTGTGAGCTCCTCATTCGGCACGTTGGCTGGCGGCATGGTTCATGTTTTTGCCGCGGCTATGGGTATATCCGCGATTTTGGCCGCCTCCGCCGCGGCGTTTCGCACGATCAAATATGCAGGCGCGGCTTATTTGGTTTGGATGGGACTGCGCATGATTCGAGAGCGGAATGCTGAAATGGCGGCGACGCCGGCGGTTGCTCCTCGTTCGGGAGCTTTCCGGCAGGGCGTATTCACCGAAGTGCTGAATCCTAAGACCGCGTTGTTCTTCCTGTCTTTTATTCCGCAGTTTATCGCTCCCGAAAGAGGGCATGTGTTTTTGCAATTCTTGCTGCTGGGGCTGACCTCGGTAACCCTGAATACGTCGGCGGATCTGGTGGTGGTAATGCTGGCTGGTCCACTGGAAAGAAAACTGAAGAGCAGCGTGCGATTCCGCCGCGGGCAGCGGGTCGCATCCGGCAGCGCCATGATCGCGCTGGGCGTTTACGTTGCAGCCGCGGATGCCAGCTGACGCTTGCTGAGGATTCAATCCGACTATTTATTTGAGTGTGCAGCTTTCGCGGGCGGATAGTTGACCGGCTGCAACGTTACATTTACCAAGCGCTCATTTTCGAATGTGGTGCGATCTCCCGCAACTTTGTTGGCGACGGGAACCAACCTTAATTCTAGAGGCTTCCGCATGCGATACGCCTGACTCGCCGCATTGACGATGATCAACTCTAGTTGGCTATTTGAAATGTCGCCGGGAAGCGGCACGGCATCCAGGCCGGTGCTTCCAGCGGCGAAATAATCCAGCAAAGTGTCGATGCCAATGCGGCCTTCGCTCCAGCGCTGCGCCAAGCGCCGATCTTCCAGGATTGGCAGCGCTAGGGTGCCGAAGCCGGCTTGTTTCAGGCTGACTTGCTGAATCGCCGCGGTAATTGTTTTTGACGCAGCGATGGCTTCCGGCGAACCTGCTTGATGTCCAGACATGCTTTCTATCGATTCCGCGATGGAATCGTCTCGGGCAGGGAGCGGAGTGAGATCGACTCCGATGTAGGCCCAACCGGTTTCTCCGTCGACGCGTCCAGCAATTTCATCGATGTCATAGGCCTCGGCGGCGAACGCTTCCGTAAGATTCTGTTCGGCGATTCCGGGATCGGTGGCGAGATTTGTGGATTTGGAAACGAGCTTGGCGGATTGCAGTGCAATGGAAAACTGGTGGCCGAAGCCGTCGACGTAGGCTGACGGCAGAGACGGTATGAGTGGCGGCACCATGGCCAGCGCCGCAAAGCGTAGCGTGCCTTCGCTGTTTGGCGTCCCTTCGGACAATTTCTTGATCACGCGCGCCGCGGCACGTGCCGCATTGCCGCGCAGGCCGTCTTTGTCTGCCACCATCAGGGTGCCAGTCAGGAATTTTGTGTTCAACAAGGCGTTGGAGAGCAATTCCGCTTCGGACTCGCTGTCCCGCGCGTGGTACATTGCCGGGCCGATGGAAATTTCAACTTTTTCTTTTTCGGCTATAGCGTCTAATTTTTGGAAAAAAGCCAGTGCTTGGGCGGCATTCATTTCATGCGTGTAGTCCGCGAAAGGCTGCGTGGCGACGCACAGTTTTTGCACGGTGTATCCGTGCGTCGCAAACGCCATGCGGGCCAGTTTGAGTGTTTTTATGGCATCGGCGATCTGCGCGGCATACTCGGCTTGCTGCAAGTCCACGAACGCGGTGATGGCGCGGATTTGCGATTTGCCCGGCGGGAGCAGGTTGACTCTGCGCATGCATTGCCGCGCAGCAACAAAAATACAGAATACCGGCGGCTAGCGCGCGGAAGGTGCGGCGCAAGGACGAACGTTGCTGCATCTACGGTCTCCAATCGTTTGCCGAGCGCACGTCACAATGGCGAGCGGCCAGCACCGTCTCTCACGATACAAGATTGCCGGGACATTTGGCACGGTGAATGGAACTGCGTAGGGCGTTTTTCAGTGCGACCGAATTATGATTCCCACAGTTAGCAGAACTAAGGCGACGAGGATGATTACGACGCGGATGGCGTGTAGTTTGTCCCAGCGTTTGCGAAGTTCCAGCCAGTTCTCGGGAGGCTGCTCCGGGACGATGCGCGCGATCTGATTGTTGATGGGAACCGGGCCAAGCAACGTGAAGATAATCGACGCTACAAAAATTCCCTCGGAGGCTTCGAGTAGGTGCAAGGCTACCGGATCACCGTCTCGCGAGAGATAACATTCCGCCGCGGTTAGCGCGACCACCGCGATGTACCAGAACGGCATGATAGCGCCCAGCAGCTTGGCTACCGGTTGTGCCACACGCAGATGGCATTCGTCAGGCAATTTGTAAAAAATCGGATGGACGAATGCGGCTATGCAGATTTCGTTGCCGACTAGAGTTCCTGCGGCCACCAATAGAATGGTTTCGAGCATTTTTGGCCCACCGTTGCCTTGATTATTCTTGCCGACTGGGAGAACTGGCGAGAGCTGGCCCGCCCTTGTGAGACGAATTTGCGGCGGCAAAGGATTCGCCGGCGGACATGCGAATTCATGGCGAATGGTTTGAAGAATTGGTGACACCGAGTGCCCTGGTACAAGCCCCAGTTGCACCTTCAGAAAAGCGCGCAGGCTGAAGGCTGTGCCACTGAGGCTAGGCGAAGGCGGCGATGCCGGTGATGCGTTCGCCGATCACCAGTTTGTGAATGTCGTCGGTGCCTTCGTAGGTGTATACGCTCTCGAGATTGTTCATGTGGCGCATGATGCAGTAATCGTCGACGATGCCGTTCGCGCCAAGAATATTGCGAGCCTTGCGCGCCGTCTCGAGGGCGATGGCCACGTTGTTCATTTTCAGCATGGAAATGTGCGCCGGATCGACTTTGCCGTTGTCCTTAAGCCTGCCGACGTGCAGCGCCAGCAATTGGCCCTTGACGATTTCCGTGATCATCCACGCCAGTTTTTCCTGCACCAGTTGGTGCGAAGCGATGGGCTTGTTAGCAAACTGCTTGCGCGTCTTGGCGTACTGCAGTGCTGTGTCGTAGCAGGCCATCGCGGCGCCGAGCGCGCCCCAGCCGATTCCGTAGCGCGCCTGGTTCAAGCAGCCGAGCGGACCTTTAAGACCGGTGATGGTGGGGAACATATTTTCTTCGGGAATTTCGCAATCGGTGAAAGCCAAGCCGGAAGTGACGGAAGCGCGCAGGGACCATTTGCCGTGCACGTCCCAGGCTTTGAAACCGGGTGTGCCTTTTTCCACGAGGAAGCCGTGGATTTTGTCGTCCTGATCGGACCGCGCCCAAACGATCGCCACGTCGGCGATGGAGCCGCTGGTGATCCACATTTTTTCGCCGTTCAAAATATATTTGTTTCCCTTTTTCACGGCGCGGGTAAGCATGCCGCTGGGATTGGATCCGAATTGCGGTTCGGTCAATCCGAAGCAGCCGATGGCTTTGCCTTGCTGCAAAAGGGGGAGCCACTTGTCTTTTTGCGCGTCGCTGCCGTAGGTGTAGATGGGATACATCACCAGCGCGCCTTGCACGCTGACGAAGCTGCGCAGGCCGCTGTCGCCGCGCTCCAGTTCCTGGGTCATCAGTCCGTAGGCGACGTTGGACATGCCCGCGCAGCCGTAGCCGTGCAGGTTGGCGCCGAAGAAGCCGAGTTCGCCGAGCTGCGGCACGAGGTGTTTCGGGAATGTGCCTTCGCGGCTGTGCTTTTCGATGATGGGGATGATTTCGTTTTCGACGAACTGGCGCGCCGTCTGGCGTACCAGCTTTTCTTCGTCGTTCAGCTGCGAATCGAAATCGATGAAGTCCACGCCGCCGTATCCAGCCATACTTCGCTCCTTGCGCCGCTCGCCATCGTTGCGCGCTATGCCGTGCTAGAAAAGTTCACAGAACAGTTTCCGTCAAGGATCAACATTCAGCGATGGCGCTAAACGCGTCCGTTCACTCGGGTTCTCGGGGAAAGTGACCGCGCGATGCGGCCTCGTGAAATGTTGCGGGTAGCGTCCCAGCATGCCACCAGCCGAGCAACATAGTTTAACAATCCAATTGTAGCAAGGCGCTTCGAGGAGCGGCAACCAAGGCCAGTTTCCGTCGAGCAAGACTTGACCACAGTGCGCGTTCACCGTCAAACTTTTGCACTTCGATCAGGAGCGCGCACATTGGGCCAAACAAAAAAAACGCTGCAGGGCACGTGGTTCCACCAGCCGGAGATCCTGATTTTCGATGTGGATGGCGTGCTGGTGGATGTGCGCGGAACGTATTGGCGTTCGGCGCTGGAGACGGTGCGACTCCTGACCGGGAAGCGCGTGACGTACGCAGAGCTGCATTTATGGAAAGGGAAGCCGGGGTACAACGACGACTGGAAGATGACGGCGGACTGGGCGACGTCCGTAGGGCGCCCTACGACGTACGAGCAGGCCAAAGAAGCTTTCATCAAGATTTATTGGGGTACGCCGCGAAAATTGGGGAACGTACGCAACGAGAAGCTGCTGGTGTCGCCGCGGCAGATTGCCAAGTGGGCGGAACGTTACGAAGTGAATTTATTTACGGGACGCAACCGGAGAGAGTTTACGTTTACGTTCAAAAAATGGCCAGGTACCAAACATTTTGAAACCATCGTGACGATGGATGATGTGCGCAAGATCAAGCCGCATCCAGAGGGCTTGTATAAAATTTTGGGCAAGCGCGATCCGGCGACGGCGTTGTATCTGGGCGATAACATCGATGATGCGCTGGCAGCGCGAGAGGCGGGAGTGCCGTTCATGGCCATTATCGCTCCGGGGGAACATGGTTATCGTGCGCGGGCGAAGCGGTTTCGGGAGTTGGGAGCCTTGGCGTTGTTGCCGCGGGCTACGGACTTGAATCGATGGCTGAACGGATAAAAGTGGCGAAAGCGGACGATAAAAGATTTTTACGCAGAGGTCGCTGAGTACACAGAGGTCACAGAGAAAACAGACTGCCCGAAGGTAAGTGAGTTTCGGTTAATCCGATACCGGGGCCGAACCCTTCGTTCCTCAGCGTGAACTAGAGTCCGACGTCTACATAAATCGTCTACGTGAATCAGCGGAGTTGGCCGGGTTCTACGCCTTTTTTGCGCGCTTCATCGAGGAGCGCGTCGATCTTGGCTTGCAGGTCTTTCTTTTTCGCCTCGAGGTTGACGCGCTGCTGCTCGATGGGCTGATTGTTGTAGCCTTTGTGAAATTCCTGAGCGCCGGAACCTACCGGCTCGCCTTCGCTGAAACTTTTCAGTGTGGCTAGTTGTTTGTTGGCGTCATCGATCTGTTGCTGGAGTTTTTGCAGATCTTTTTTGGTTTTGGCCACGTAGGCTGGATCGGCGGGCGTTGGCGGAGAGGATTTTCCTTTGTTGGCGCGGCCGTCGCCCACGACTGAAATAGGGCCGTTGGCGTCGGACATGTTCTCGTTAGTCCAAACTTTTTTCGATTTTTTCACTGGAGCGGCGTTCGGATCCGTGACCGCGGCGGGAGCTTGTTCAGGGCTGGCCGAGGGACCTTGGCTGCAGTTCTGCGCGGCGGATGGGTTCGCGGATGATGATTGGGCGCTGCTCTGATTGGAATACGCGGCACCGAACGACACTGCGCACAGCATCGCCGAGAGCGATAGCGAGAAATACATCGAAGTCAGACGCGGCATTGGGGCCTCCAGTCGCGCGAGCGCAGGACTTTTAGCTGGGTGTACAGGTTTAGGAAAAGTATAGCGAGCGGATTTGCTGCTGCGGCGGGTGATCGGCGGTGATTGTTCTACTTGCCATGACCGTCGTCAGTGGTGGCTAATTCCTGGCGAATGGCTTCCAACGCTTCCTTGGGGGTTCCGATGCGGCGATATTTCGAATAGAACGTGCGTTGGTGAACCGAAAAGCTGCTAAAAAATTTCCGGCCGTCGAAATCGTACTGCGAGAACGAAGGGAACCACAAACCGGGAGCGAACTCGTAACGCTCCTGCATAAAGTGGCTGCCTTTGTTCACTTTGGCCAGGAACAGCCCGACGGAAATGTCATCGGTGACCTGGCCTTCCACGCGGGCCAGCTGCCCGGACTCATCATCAATCCAGACGAAACCGCGCACCTTGGCGAAAATGCTGGTGGACCGCGAGGTGGGGTGATAGGCGGGGTTGGGAACCATGCTGTATTTGGAGAGCATGCGGTCGGCGCGCGGCTCTCGGGCGACAAAAGTGAAAATGAAGGCGGTACGCGTGGCGTCTATCAATTCGTCGCGGTCCCTGTGTTTCTTGGCAATTTTTTCGTAGGCGTCGTGCTGCGCGTGGCCATCAGCAACGGCGAAGGAGAGGGCGTTGACCAGCTTCTCCAGTTCGGCGCGATAGGCGACTTGGTCGGCAGGCAGGCCTTCGGCGTTGACCGGGATGTGGCCTGTACCGGTGCCGGCGGGGATCACTCGAGAGGTCTTCACGTCCGCCTGGGGGTCGTTAGGGTTTTTTTTCGTTTCGACCCGCTCGATACGTTCGAACAGGTCCATCGCGGTGTCGTTTTTCTTCTGGTGCTCAATGACCAGGTCGAATTTGGCCTTCTGCGCTGCGATATCCGGGGCGGGATCGGCAGCGCCGGTGGCAGTTTGCCGCGCATTGGCGGCTAAAGGCGCCAGTAGGAGCACAAGTCCAGCGATTAGAGTCAGATACAAGCGCATTGGCTCTGGGAGGCTCCGCTTAGGCAATGGTCGTTCGATTCCTGAAGCCATCGATTTGTTGCTCTCTCCGTAAGATGGCGGGCGGCGGTAATCAATTACTCGGGACCTGGTGTGCCAATCTTAATGCCATCTGGGTCCTGAGGAGCATTTTACATGCGGGTGTCGCGACTTATGGAGCACTCCACTTGGAGCAGTCAAGGCGTGTCAATGGAAGAGGAGTTGTCCTGAATTGGGAAATTAAGATAACAAACAACTTAGCTCGGTGAGTGTATTGCACAGTAAGCTACTTGAATGCAGCGTTCTGCATCCCACTCATCTAAACTAGCTTTGGGACCAGCCGTCGGACTTCGCTGACGACTGGTCTGCTAAGAAGGTCGAAAGATAACCGGCCTCTCGTGCGTCTAACTATTTAGCAAAGCTAAGGAACGAAGCTGGGGTGTCGCTCGTATTTAAGCAAGACCGCATTTGAGTAAGACGAAGTATCGGCCCACAAACGCTCGCACAGGCTTAACAGCTAGAACCGCATCGGAGGCAAGGGTTGGGCACAGTTCCCATGGAACGATGGAGTGGAGCGCAAGAGCAGAGCGCGGCGACTCCGCGCCTGAAGCGTTTTCGCGGGAATGCGACCACCTTTATCGAAACCTTCCGCCTGGCGCTGGAATCGCTGCGGAGCCACAAATTGCGGAGTTTCCTGACGCTGCTTGGCGTGATTCTGGCGGTTACCACGCTGGTGACGGTGATGAGTGTGGTCACCGGAATGAACGTGTATGTGGCGGATCGCATCGCGAACCTGGGCGCCAACGTATTTCTGGTGGACCGCTTCGGGATTATCACCAGCAATGACGAATGGGTGAAGGCGCAGAAGCGTCCGCTGATCGTGATGGACGATTTCGTACGACTGCGCGACTCGATGAAGACTGCGAAAGCGGTGGCGGCCGAGGGTGACCGCAATGCGCAGGTGCGCTCCGGCAACGTGAAGATGGACAACACGAGCGTGCAAGGTGTGACGCCCAACTTTGCGGATGTGCGCAACATCAACGTTGCGCAAGGACGATTTATCAACGAAGCCGACGATCAACACCATTCGGAAGTCGTGTTCATCGGCGCGGACGTGGCCAAGAAATTTTTCGCTAACGTGGATCCCATCGGGAAGACCATCAACGCGGAAACGCACAGCTACGAAGTGATCGGGGTGGCGGAAGCGATCGGCAGCGCATTCGGTCAGTCGCAAGACAACTTCATGATTCTGCCGCTAGCCACCTACTACAAAGAGTGGCACCGGCAGAGCGACTGGTTGACGATTTTCGTGCAGGCTCCGTCCGGCGAAATGATGCCCGCGACGCAGGACGAGGCGCGCATGTTGATGCGCGCATGGCGTCATCTGCCGTACAGCGCGAAAGATAACTTCGCGATCCTGGGATCCGATTCGATTATGAAATTGTGGCATGACCTGACGGGAAATCTGGCCATGGTGGCGGTGATGCTGGTCAGCGTGTTTCTGGTGGTCGGCGGCATTGTGATTATGAACATCATGCTGGCCAGCGTAACCGAACGCACGCGAGAGATTGGCATTCGCCGTTCGCTGGGCGCGCGCAAGAAACATATTTTGTTTCAGTTCGTCACAGAATCGGCAGTGCTGTCGACGGTGGGCGGAATAATGGGCGTAGTCGCAGCTTATGCGGTCGTGGCACTGGGGCGCGGGACCACGGGAATTCCGATGGAAACGCCAATAACGGCGGTGCTGGTGTCCCTGGCGGTATCCACGGGAGTTGGCCTTTTCTTTGGAATTTATCCGGCGATGAAGGCGGCGAAGCTGGATCCGATCGAAGCATTGCGGGCAGACGGCTAGGAGCTGGCGATGGCACAAGCCTACGGCGAAAATTTGAAGCAAGCTCTGGACACGCTGCGCACGCACAAGATGCGCAGCGGCCTGACGGTGTTCGGCGTGGTGTTGGGCGTCAGCGTCATCATGCTGGTGGCTGGATTGATCAATGGCTTCGATCAGACGATTCAAGAACAGATTAAACAGTTCGGCTCGGATACCGCGTTTATTTCCAAGTGGGATCAGGGGATGCATGGTGACCCTCCGTTGGAAGAGCGGCAACGCAAAGCGCTAACACTGGAGGACCAACGCGCCATTCTGGAAGGTTCCACGACGGTTAAGAATGTGACGGCGTTCATCCAGACCGACTGGCGTCACCCGCACTCAGTGCGAACGAAACAAGGCGAAGTAACGGCAATTGATTATCGTGGAGTGCAGCCGAATTTCGGGGAAGTGTATGCCAATGCCGCCACGTTGTCTGGACGGTTTATCAGCGAAGGCGACGAACTGCACAAAGAAAAAGTGGTGATGCTTGGGGAAAACGTGGCGCCCGTGCTTTTCCCGCAGGGGCACTCGGTTGGCAGCGACGTGACCATCGATGGGCAAAACTTTATGGTTATCGGCGTGGTGGAGAAACCCAAAGGTGGGCTGGGCATGGGCGACGAAGATCGCCGCGTGCTGATTCCTTACAGCACTTTCCGAAAAACTTATCCGGACGCCGACGAAGTGAGCATGCGCGCGCAAGCGTATCCGGGTCGCTTGCATGAGATGGTGGATCAGGTTCGAGAAGTTCTGGAGCGGCGGCGTGGCGTGCCGTACGGCGGCAAGGATAATTTTTCGATCGGCACCGCGGAAGAGCAGGTAGCGGAATTTCACAACATCATGGTGATGGTATACGTGGCCACGATTGTGCTGAGTTCCATCGGATTGCTGATCGGCGGCGTGGGCGTGATGAATATCATGCTGGTCAGCGTGACGGAGCGCACGCGCGAGATTGGCTTGCGGAAAGCGATTGGGGCGCGCCGCGGGGATATTACCTGGCAATTTTTGCTGGAAGCGATGACGCTTACGTTTTGCGGCGGGGTGATCGCGTTGATTCTGGTGAATGGTTTGGTGTTGCTGATTCGCGCGACTCTGGATTGGCGCGGAGTGGTGCCGATCTGGGCGGTGATTACCGGGCTGGCAGTCAGCATCAGTATCGGGCTGATTTTTGGTGTGTGGCCGGCGACCAAAGCTGCCAAGCTCGATCCTGTAGATGCGTTGCGGTACGAATAGCCGCCGTAATTCTTTCAAACTGCCTGAACAATCTTGTTTTTACCGAAGCGCCAGTCCACTGTCCGCGCGCGCGCTGACTGCTGCGGCGATCGGTGCTGTCGTGCTGGGCCATACCACTTCCAGAGAGCTCTCATGTTTCACGAGCATTTTTGCGCGGCGCGATACGTGGACGCCCAGGAAGTTGGAGCCTTCGGCGCGAATT
Source organism: uncultured Acidobacteriota bacterium (assembly GCA_963786485.1). Lineage (GTDB taxonomy): Bacteria > Acidobacteriota > Terriglobia > Acidiferrales > UBA7541 > Acidiferrum. The sequence goes on along the minus strand of CAWAZN010000019.1, from coordinate 73,630 downwards.
AGCGAGGTGCTGCTCTTCTCGACGAGGACTGTTTCGTCTGCCCGAGAAAGCACCACGCGGAAGGCGTGTTCGCCGGGTGAAATGGGGCAATCGAAGCGCAATGTGTCGCCGATATGCGCGGCCTGTAATGGCGTCGTCAGCAGCAGTTCATCACCGACGTAGATGGAGACAACCTGGTCAGCCACGCCGGAAACAATGTCCACGTGCAAGGGAGTCGTTGTCACAGGAGGCGTGGAGCTTCTAGCCGTTGCCGTGGTAGCGGCGGGAGACGTGGTCTGGGTCGCGGCGGAAGCATCGGAAGAAGCCGAAGACCGCTGGCTTTTCGGCGATGTCGCCGCCATAGCGGGGCGGCGTCCAAGGGCGTGCGAGGCAGACGGCACCACGGGCGTTGCACGGGACTTTTTAGATGGCAGGTCGTTAGGCTGAGTCGCCGGGCTTCCGGCGCCAGGTTCGTCGTTGAATGCATTGTCGCTGCTCAGGGGATTGTTGCTCGCATTCGACGAGCCGCCAATAATGCTGCTCAAATCAGAAGTTCCCACGTTGATCAGCGACGCGGACGGTGCGGCGCTCAAATCAGATGTCGGCGAAGTATTGTTCGGGACGTTCGCGTTGTGCTGCGAAACGTTAGGCGCGATAGGCGCAGTCTTGACGGCAGCCGCTTGAACCGCATTTCGCGCGGAAGCTTGCCGAACGGTCTTAATTCCAGCCCCAAGCACCGCAAGGCCTAGCAGCGCAACGGCTGCCACGCGGAGGTCTTGTATTTGCAGCGAGCGCTTCCACCATGATTGGACCGGGTGCGGCGCCGGCATCGGCTTGCTGCGGGCGAATGGGTACAGCGAGGCGCACAGCGATTCCCCGTCTGCGTAACGTAGCGCCGGATCTTTTGCCAGGCAGCGCATGATGATGTGATCGAAAGCCGGCGGCAACTCCGGATTATGATGCGATGGCGGAAGCGGTGTGGCGGAAACAATCTGCGCACACACGGCGCCGACCGAAGTGCCGTCAAACGGACGCACTCCGGTGGTCATCTGATACAGAATAATGCCCAGCGAAAAGAGATCGGAGCGAGTGTCCTGCTGACCGCCGAGAATCTGCTCTGGGGAAAGGTAGGCGGGTGTACCCAGAACGGTTCCGGAGCCGGACACCTGCGTCGCGAAACGCGCAATGCCGAAATCGCCCAGCTTTACCTGGCCTTCGTTGGTAATCAGGATGTTCGCCGGTTTCACGTCACCGTGAATAATTTTGCACTGATGAGCGCGGGAAAGCGCAGAGGCCAGATCGGCTCCCCAAACCGCGGCCCGCTCCAGAGGCAGCGGCCCGTTATCCAGCGTCTTCTCGAGTGTTTTCCCTTCGACGTACTCCATCACCAGATAGGGCACGCCGTCTTCGTTCGTGCCGATGTCGTAGAGCCCCACGATGTACGGGTGCGTCAGTCGACCAACGATTTGCGCTTCACGCAGAAATTGTTTCTGAATATCGCCGGAGCCGAAGCCATGCAGGAAGGTTTTGATCGCAACCGTGCGGCCAATGGTGGAATCGCGAGCTTTATCGACCCGGCTAGTGGCACCGATGCCCAGCGTTCCGATAATTTCGTAACGATTCTGCGGGCTCTTCATCTAGGACAGACCTTATCCCGACCCTTGCCGATAGCCTCAGCGAACGTGTTCATCTTGCGAAATTGCCTTGAGAAAAGGAATCACCCGAAGGAGCTAAGAATTGAAACTGTAGTACCCCTCCTTACGGCCTAGGGTAAACCCTGTAGGTCTTCTGCTGCCTGTAAAGCTCTGGTCAAGAAGAAGTTAGGCTGAGCGCAGCAGTCGCGTCGCACGGCTCCGGAAGGAGGGTGCCGGCTGCGCAACAGGCACGGAAGTTTTCCGCCGCGCAAAGGGATAAAGCTGGTTCGCGAACTCGTCCGCCGAAGCGATGCGCTGGCCCGGATCTTTTGCCAAGCAGCGCGCCATCAACTCATCAAAGCTGGCTGGCAGCGAAGGGTTGGCATGCGAAGGCGGCAAGGGCGTTGACGAAAGCACGCGCTCGCAAATGGCTGGCAGGGTGGCAGCGTCGAACGGCCGACGCCCGGTGACCATTTCATACAAAACCACGCCCAGCGAGAATAGATCGGACCGCTCATCCTGCGGCTTGCCGATAATTTGTTCCGGGCACCAGTAAGCCGGCGTGCCGACCAGCGGACTGTCCATGGTGTCTCGCTTTGCCAACCGCGCTATGCCGAAGTCCGTGAGCTTCACGCGGCCTTCCACGGTGGTAAGAATGTTTGCCGGCTTTACGTCTCCGTGAATCATGCCTTTGCGATGCGCCACAGTCAGGGCGGTGGCGATATCTGCAATCCAGGCGCACGCCTTGGGATATGGCAAAGCGCCCTTCGACAAAATCTGATCGAGAGGTTGCCCTTCGAGGAACTCCATTACCAGGTACGGCGTTTGCGATGCCTCGTCGATCCCCATATCGTGCAGCGTAATGATGGAGGGGTGACAAAGCTGGCCAACGACGCGCGCTTCCTTCAGAAAGCGTTCCCGCGCTTCACCGCGCGAAAGTTCCGTGGGCAGCAGCTTGATGGCAACGCTGCGCCCGATAAGCGGATCGAAGCCGCGCGCCACTTTGCTGTGTGCGCCCGTTCCGACGATGTCTACAATTTGATAGCGGCCAACTTGCACGTAAGCCTTTCCACACACCTGCGTTCTGAGGTCAGTGGAGAGGGTAACGCTCAGTGCCTTCCATTAGAATGAATCGAACGTTCCGCCGCGAGAGTACCTTCGTACTAGAGCAGACGATTATTGCAACGGCGATTATTGCAAGGCGAAGGGGCTCGACGGGATTAGAGTTTTCTGAAAATTCGCCAGTGCTGGCGCCGTAGTCAGCCGCCCAGGATAATCCCGCACAAACTCCTTCATATCGCGCTGCCAACGCCGATGGAATCCGAAAAATTTCATCTCGTTTTCCGCTTGCTGCTCCGGCCAGTGCTCCATGGTCATGCGGTAAGACGCTACAAACACTCCGGTGCGGTCTTCGCCGTAGTGACAGTGCACAAAGATCGTCTGATCCGGATGGTCGCGAAACAGCGACAGGAATTGGACCACTTGTTCGTTCGTGGGCGAGGAAAATCCAGCAACAGGTATGTTTAAGAAGTGCAGCCCTTGCGCTTCAGCCTGCGCACGCTCTGCATCCATGGTGTGATTATCTTCCCGCCGGAGGTCTACCACGGTTGTTACGCCCAATTTTTTGAGTTCTACCATGGCTGTGGGCTTCGGTTGCGCGCCGCGATAGAGGTGTTCGTTGATTTTTCCGGCGTTGGGAACACCGTCGATGTGGATTTTTTCGCCGTAGGCGGATTGCATCGTCGCCGGAGTTTGTGTCTGTGCAAAAATTCCCGGCGCAAAAATACCCACAACAATCCACAGAGAAAAATTCCGGAAACGTTTCATACTCAATCAGATGCGAAGTATATTGCTGCAGATGTGTTGCCGAAACCTCCAAACCTGCCAGTGGCCAGCAGCAAGGACACCACTACAAATAGACACGGTGGAAATTTTGCGACGACATTTAGCGTTTTTCTCTTGACAGCAAATAAACATGCGCCGATACTTCGATTCCAGATTCGGGGAACGTGGATGCGCCAGAGCGGACCGAATCGGGGATGGGTTGTTCGCGGTCCGCGTACTGAGAACCACGAAGCCTTCCGGGTTTAAACGAAAAATTCAGCGCGAACCAAACGCTGCGTGCCGCAGTCGGCACGGAGCTTGTTTCAGGCTGTTGATTGGTTACCTCATCAGCCGGAAGCAGAGCATTGGCGTTTTGTTCCGATAGTTTCAACCTGCCGCCCCCGCTGGCAAGGAAATCCCAATGGCAGTTGAGGGTCATCTAATTGATGATGGGAAAGTTTTGGCGAAATAGCGGCGATTACGCCGACACGTTCACGAGATTCAGCGCATAACGCGCTAGCGGTACCCAGCAACTAGCAGCACACCTTGCGTCCCGCAAGGTCGCGACTGAGGCAGTAGAAGGGCAGCAGGGCTTCCTTCGAGGAGGAAGCCATCAAGTGGTAGGAGGAAGAAATGGCAACGGTGAAGCAGGCATTGAACGGCAAATCGCTGGAGACGGACACGGTCTCGAAAACAACCGGTGGAACGCACAAGGGACTAACCTTCCAGCGCTACTTCACCGATGGCAAGAAATCACCATTCGATTTGGTCGAGTGGGAAAAACGTACCGCATTGATCGGCAACGAAAAGGGCGTGACCATTTTCCGCCAGGACGATATTGAGGTTCCCAAGAACTGGTCGCAGACCGCCACCAACATTGTGGTGAGCAAATACTTCCACGGAAAGCCCAACACGCCGGAGCGCGAAGGTTCGGTGCGCACGTTGATCGCGCGCGTAGTGGATACGATTGTGCGCTGGGGCGGAGAGGGCCGCTATTTCACGGATAACGCCTCACGCGATGCTTTCCGCGACGAACTGACCCACCTGCTGGTAGAGCAGAAGATGGCTTTCAATTCGCCGGTATGGTTCAACGTCGGCGTACAGCCCAAGCCGCAATGCTCCGCGTGCTTCATCAATTCCGTCAGCGACACCATGGAATCCATCATGGGCCTGACGCGCACAGAAGGCATGCTCTTCAAGTGGGGCAGCGGCACCGGCACCAATTTCTCCACGCTGCGCGGCAGCAAAGAGACTTTGTCTGGCGGCGGCATCGCCAGCGGCCCGGTGAGCTTCATGAAGGGATTTGATGCCTTCGCCGGCGTGATCAAGAGCGGTGGCAAGACGCGCCGTGCCGCCAAGATGGTGATTCTGGACATCACTCACCCGGACATCGTGGAATTCATCGAGTGCAAAGTGAAGGAAGAGAAGAAAGCACACGTCCTGATCGCCAACGGCTACGATTCGGCGATCGATGGCGACGCCTACAGCTCCATCTTTTTCCAGAACGCCAATCACTCCGTGCGTGTGAATGATGATTTCATGCGCGCGTTTGAAGAAGACAAAGACTTCTGGACCAAGACGGTCCTGGATGGCCAGTCCAACGAAAAACTGAACGCCCGCGAAGTGATGTACAAGATTGCCGATTCCACCTGGCATTGCGGTGATCCCGGCATGCAGTTCGATACCACCATCAATAACTGGCACACCTGCAAGAACACCGCGCGCATCAACGCCAGCAATCCTTGCTCCGAGTACATGTTCCTGGACGATACGGCTTGCAACCTGGCCTCGCTGAACCTGATGAAATTCGTAAACAGCAGCGGCGACTTCGATGTGCCCGCGTTCAAGAGCGCCGTGGACGTCACTATCACCGCGCAGGAAATTCTGGTGGACTTCGCCAGTTACCCCACGCCGAAGATCGAGGCGAACTCCCACGAGTTCCGTCCGCTCGGTTTGGGCTATGCCAATCTGGGCGCACTGCTCATGTCCATGGCCTTGCCGTATGACTCCGACGAAGGCCGCGATATGGCTGGCGCGATCACCGCGCTGATGTGCGGAGAGGCTTATGCGCAATCCGCCCGCATCGCGGAAAAAATGGAGCCGTTCGCCGGATACGCCGTGAATCGCGAACCCATGCTGGACGTCATCCGCATGCATCGCGATTCCGTGCGCGGCATCAAGCCCGAGCACGTGCAGCCCGAGTTGTTCATGGCGGCGTCCGATTCTTGGGACGATGCCTTGGCTCTCGGCGAAAAGCACGGCTACAAGAATTCGCAGGTCACTGTGCTGGCGCCTACCGGGACCATCGGTTTCATGATGGATTGCGACACCACCGGCATTGAGCCCGATCTCGCCTGCGTCAAATACAAGAAGCTGGTTGGCGGCGGCGTAATCAAGATCGTCAACAACACCGTGCCGCAGGCGCTGCTCAAGCTGGGCTACACGCCGGAACAGGCCAGCGACATCGTTTCGTACATCGACAAGAACGGAAAAGTCGAAGGCGCGCCGAACTTTAATCCGGAACACCTCGCGGTATTTCGATTGCTCGCTCGCTCCTGCTGGCGGCGGTCGTTCCATCGCCTGGACGGGTCACGTAAAGATGATGGCGGCGGCGCAGCCGTTCCTCTCTGGCGCAATCAGCAAAACCATCAACATGCCGGAAGATTCGACGATTGAAGATATTTCAAATGCTTATGTTGAGTCCTGGAAGCTGGGACTGAAAGCGGTGGCCATCTATCGCGATAATTCCAAGCGCTCGCAGCCGCTCAATGCCGGCGGCAAAAAAGAAGAGAAGAAGGAAGAAAAAGTAGCGGCCGCGGAAATCGTTGCTGCTTTGCCGGCTCAATCGGACTCCCGTCAGCCGATGCAGCGCGAACTCTTCGCCCGCGCGCAACGCGAAAAAATGCCCGTGGAGCGAGCTTCGATCACCCACAAATTCAGCGTGGGTGGCCACGAAGGCTACGTCACTGTGGGCATGTATGAGGATGGCCGTCCCGGTGAAGTGTTCGTCAAGATGTCCAAGGAAGGCTCGACGCTTTCCGGTGTAATGGACGGCTTGGCGCTGACCTTGTCGATGGGCTTGCAGTACGGCGTGCCACTCAAAGTGCTGGTGGACAAGCTGGTGAACACTCGCTTTGAACCCAGCGGCATCACCGCCAATCCCAACATCCGCTTCGTTTCCTCGGTGCTCGATTACCTGGCGCGCTGGTTGGGCAGCAAATTCATCTCCGCCGATTACCTGAAACAGAACGGCACGCCCGCGGAAGTTGCCGCGGCGATTATGCCGGCGCAGCCATTGCCGCCGCTGCCGAGTCTGCAGACGATGTTCCCGGGGATCGCACCCTCGCCCGCAACGTCGCATCAGGAGCCGCCAGCTTCCAAATCACCCAGCAACGCGCACGAAGGTGCGCCCACCTGCAGCGAGTGCGGCATGCTGATGGTGCCTAACGGCGCCTGCTACAAGTGCGAAAACTGCGGCAGCACCAGTGGCTGCAGTTGAGCTGAAGTATTAACGTGTGCGGGGCAATCCCACCTTGCCTCGCGCGCACAATCTGGAACGAAAGGAAGCGATGAGCGCACTTTCTTCGGGCTTGGGAGTCGCACCGCAGTTCGTATCGGCACCGCAAAAAGCAAGAGGCTTCCTACATATCGTACGCCACGGCGCTGGACCAAGCGCCATTTACGTGGTCACCTATCACCGTCTCGAATCGCAAAACACCCTGCCCAAACCTGCCTTAGCAGAAAGCGCTCAGTCTTTAATTGAATTGCTGGAACGAATCGGGGTCGATTTTCGCGTAAGCGAAGTGCGAGGCGCGCTCGAGGATATTTTGCGTCTTGGCTCCGCGAATATTCCGGACCTGTGGCTTACCGACGATGAGATGGTGGAAAAAGGATTAGTAGAGAACAGCTAATCCGCGCTTCATCCAAGAGCGTCATAATCTTTCCGAACCGCTTTCCTGCTATTTTCCCCACTCCGGATATGCTTTAAGCGCATCGACAAAGTTATGCACTACGTCCGTGTGCGCATCTTCCTGCCAACCGCCTAAAGCATCGCTCTTGAACAAATCGCGCGAACGTCCCTGCTCATCGATGGAGTATTCGGCAAATGTGAGTGCTTGCCGTGCCTCCACCGCCAGGGATTCAGAACCCGTGGCCTTCGCATACAGCGCCAGCACCGCTCCGTAGGTGGAATTCACGCCACCCCAAGCTTCGTGATCTTCATCCTGTTCGTGGCACACCGTCACGTTGAACTCTTTGTGCGTGAAGTTTTTCTGCACGAATTCGATCAGAGCCTTTGCATCTTCCTGCCACTCGGGATCGAGCGCCTGTTTCCGTTCCAACAAGTAGCGCGCCAAATTTAGAGGCGCCCACGCGTTGCGATTCGTTGGGTTGTCGTGGTCTTCAAAAAATTGCGCGAAGAGCGCTCCATCGCTTTTTGCGCTGGGAATCTGCCGCTCTTTGATCCATTTCCACAATGCGGCGCGTGGCTCCGCGAATTCTTGATTGCCATGCTCAATCAAGACGTCATAAAGGCGCAAAATATAAACCATGTCGCCGGAGACGTCGCCGCGGCCGTCGCCATTGCGGTAGTCCACGCGAAAGGGCCAAGGGGAGTGCGTGGCGTCGCCGGGTTTCTGATTCGCCGCCAACACCCGGGCATCGTGCAGCGCTTGCTCCATGTATTTCTTGTCCTTGGTGGCGTCGGAAAGCAGGACCAGCGCATATCCGGCGATTCCGCCTTTGTCAGGCTCGATCTCGTAAGGTCCATCGGCTTGGGATCCACTGTCGAGCGTTTGCGGAAAACTGCCGCGCCGCCCTGTGGATCGTACAAATCGCGGATAGGCTCCGCCTTCCGGCGTTAAATCTTCTTTGGTCAGGTAATCGCCCATTGCGCGCGCGATAGCCAGCGTCTTAGGATTTCGCTTTCCTCGAAACTCATAAAATTTCAGATAAGAAATAATTCCCATGCCATTCTGCGTGGCCGGAATCGTGTCCCGGCGGCCTGCTAAAGGTCTCCAGTCGCCATCCAGAAATGTGGTCGTGACGAAAACTGGGTATCCATGATCACTGGGAGCCGATTCGTAGAAATGCATCTCGCGATCCAGGGCAGTGTTCCACGAAATCCACGGCAACAATTCCCCCTGAGCATCAAACTTTGCTTCATGTCCGGCAATCACTACTGGTTTAGGTGCTTGCCCCGTGCAAAAAGGAAGGAACAGCAACCCGCAAATGAAAATCAGAAGCGGAAACGCAGCGCTGCGCAAGAATTTCATCGCAGCTGTAATGATAGTGGGAAATAAACGGCGGGAGCGCTAAATATTACCGAGGTCGCGGTCGGAGCGGTGGCCGCGCCGCCAAGACGCGTGGCCGCATGCGAAAGCGCGGACCCAGCGGCGGCGGAACATTCTGCAAAAAATCCCCGCAACACGGGCAGCGCCCCTCATTATTCGTCGGTGCCATGACGTCCGCTCGCATCCAGTGACCACGCGCTTCGCAAAGCGCGTTGATGCACTGCACGGTGAAACCAGGCAAATATTGCATCGGTGATCCCCTCAGAATCACAATCGCCTCGTGTCTTCCGCCGAGCGGCGAAAAAACACCAAGCCCCCATGGCCGAATGCAAATACTGCGGCGAATTTTGTCGCGTACGAGAGGTAGTGTCAAGAAAAAACGCCACAAGATGTAGGGGCGTCGTTGCAAATCTGTGGATTTCCTTAATACCTGTTAATTCGACCCACGTCAGTTGGTTCGCAATTGCCGCGAGCGGGTAAAAAACGCCGCAGCCAACAATCCCGCGGTCATCATCAGGTAGATCGCCGCGTAATGCGGAGCCGAACTTCCGTTCGCCCATCCGGTGTAATCGATTCCTGCCGTGTGATTCATGGGGCCGACGTACCACAGCGCCGTCAGTAGCGCTTCGAATGACTTGCCGGACCCGGAAATCACTCCCAGCGCCATGGCCAGCGCCGGCAAAAATAGTGCGCCCGCCGTCCAGCTGGCAAAATTGACCGTCTGCCCCGCAAGCAGCAAACGAATTCCTACTCCCGCGCCGGTCAACACTGCTACGGCGACGCCCGCCAGGTAGCATGCTGGAAGTTGCCGCTGCAAAATTCCTGACGAGGAGAAAATCAAGCCGCGCGTTGCGAACCGCGTCTCTCGTGCGCCCATCGCCGACCAAATCAACACCGGCCACAGCCACGCTGTCCCCAACAAAGGCCCTCGCGCAACATCAAGCGGCGTTACAAATTCCGCAATCAGAAATCCGAGAGCGGCCACGTACCACCACCATCGTGCTCCCTGAACCGCCAAGCGCAGCTCTGCAATAAATAATCGCCAGAACGCGTTGCTGCGCGCCCCTCGCGAGCAGGGCCGTGAGATGCAACCGCGTTCCAACCGCAACGCCGGTTGCCAGCATCGCATCGCTCGCCGCCAAATCCGCACCGCCAGCGATCCCCCCGTTTGCAACCGTTGCGGTCGCTGCGGACCTGCGCCAGAAAATTTGCCATCCGCGCGCCGCATCGAATCGATCGAAAAAAATCGCCGCGAGCAACGCAATCGCCAATGCGGCACCAAACCACGCCAGCCGCAGGCCCACAACTCCCGCCGTCCAATGCATCCCCTCCCAACGCAAAGTCGAAAGAAACTCAGTACGATGCGAGTCAATCGTCAAAGAAAAACCGTCTTTGTAACCAGGAATCACCCCGCGCGCCATTTCCTTCATGCTGTTGCCGATCGTCATGACTCCCAGCGGGTCCAGCCACGGCCGTCCAGAAACGTCCGGCAGGGCAATGCCTCCCACCGCCCAGACAAAAAGCCACAGCACGTTTCCTACACCGCCGCGCAACACCGGCAGCATCTCAAACAGCAGCGCCATCGCCGCGGTCAAGGCCATCGCTGGCATCGCGATCAACACGAACGGCGCCAGCAATTGAAAAAGGTCCATGTGTGCATCTTCGGAAACAAACGCCTGCATCACTAGCGCGCATCCGGCCAGCAATACCACCATCGCCGTAAGCACGCCAAAATTACTTAGAAATTTCCCAACGGTATACGCCGGCTTGGACAGCGGCGTCGCCGCTAGGATCTGCCCCACGCCCGTCCGGCGGTCGCCATCCACCGAGCCTTTCACAATGTAAAACCCGATCATGCTTACCCATGCGGTGGTCACCAGCGTTACGAGCCCGCCAATCCATGCGGACGTGTACACCCCGCGATAATCGCCCAGCCGAATGGTAATTCGTCCCGTGGCCGCGCCATAACCCAGGAACAACGCGAACAGCATCGTCAGCAAAAAACTGTAGCGCCGCACACGTTCCAGAAAATCCGCGCGGGCCAACGCAAGAATAGCTCGAGCGTTGTTCATGCCGCCGCGCCCGCCGGTACGCCGGCGCAGCGATTCCGCTGCTGCGTCAAGGCATCGAGGTACGCGTCTTCCAGCGAAGGCTCCAGCGGACGCGCCGCCGTCGTTGGAGAGCTGTTCGACACCACCCGTGCATGCACGCCGTCCGAGCGATGCGCCGTGCTACTCACCAGATGATCGCGACGTAACGCCGGCAAATCCGCGCTGCTCACCACTACTTCCCAAACTCGCCCGTCCAGCCGCGCCAGCAAATTTTCCGGAGCGCCATGCGCCAGCAGCTCCCCCTGCGCCATGATGGCAATCCCGCTAGCCACCGCCTCAATGTCCGAAACAATATGCGTGGAGAGAATCACAATGCGTTCACCGGACAATTCCGAAAGCAAATTGCGAAATCGCAACCGCTCTTCTGGATCCAGCCCCGCAGTAGGTTCGTCCACAATCAGCAACTGCGGATCATTCAGTAGCGCCTGCGCAATTCCCACACGTTGGCGCATTCCGCCGGAGTAACTGCCCAGGGGCCGTTTCGCCGCAGCCGTTAAATTCACCAGATCCAGCAATTCCGCAATCCGCTTGCGCGCCGCCCCCGCCTCCAGACCCTTCACCGCCGCCAAATATTCTAGAAACTCGATCGCATTCAAATTGGGATAAACGCCAAAATCCTGCGGCAAATATCCCAGCACACGCCGCAACCCGTCCGGCCGCGACGCGATATCCGCTTCATCCCACAAAACCCGGCCCGCGGTCGGCCGCGTGATCGTGGCCAAAATTTTCATCAGCGTCGATTTCCCAGCGCCGTTCGGACCCAGCAGCCCCAACACGCCCGGCTCCAGCGAAAGCGTCACGCCGCGCAGCGCGCACACACCTGCGCGATATGTCTTGGACACACCTTCAATTTTCAGTCGCATGGATTCCGTTCCGGAGAGCGCTCTTAACTGCCGTCTGCGTATGATACGAGGTGGAAGGTCAAAAAGTTTGAAGAAGGTTGCTGCGAACTACAAGCTTACGACTGCGAACTCACGGCCAGAGGATGTTAAGGCTGCGGAGGAGCCGGTGGCGCCGCAACCTTATCCCCCGCTGGAGCAGCTGCACCCTTTTGCTTCTGCAAATCTTCTATCGCCGCTAGCCGCGTCTTCAATTGTTCCACTTTCTCCTGCCGGTCGTTGATCTGCTGTTGCATCGCGTCTAACTGCGCTTTCCCGGCCGTGTCGCGCTGATAATCCGGCTTCGAATAAACGGTGTCTTGCGCCAGCGAAGCTTCGCGCTGACTCAATTTCAAATCCTCTTCCGCCTGCGCCAATTCGCCCTTCAATTTCGCAATTTTGGCAGAGTCGGTATCCTTCACCGGATCGCCTTCCGGCGATTGCTCTCGCCGCGCGTCCGCTGCTTGCTGCGCCGCTACGGCATCTGCGCTCGGTGGCTGCGTGTCCAGTTGCGGCGTCGCCGTCGTCACCCCTTCCTGACCGGGCTGCACCCGCTTGGCATCCAGATCATCGTCGCTGATCACCTTCTTCGGCGAACTCGCGTTCTGTTTCTGCTCGCGCGCCCGTCGCGCCGCGTCTGCCACAGACGAAGTTCCGTTCGCGCCATTCCCCGAAGAACTATTCGCAGTACTCTGACTCTGCGCCTGCGCCACAACGCCCATGCTCACCAGCAAAATTGCTGAAGCCGCCAGCCGCGCTAAGTTTCCGAACCGCATAGTTATCCCTCATACCACAAAACTATCTCGTTTAGGCTGAGCTATCCGTAAAGCATAGCTCCGCGAAAGTTCACCGGCAATCGGTCTTAACTCGCAGGCCGCCAATACGTCAACGCAACCGAGTCTCGGACATAAACTCACTCATATCAACACGTTTCCAGCCAGCTCCACCGAAGGCGTCCGGCTCGAGTGTTCCTCAGCCCGCTTCCCAACTATACTTCTAGAGAGCGCTCAGCAGCCTCGCCAGATCCGAACGCCATCGAGCCACGAAAGAGCAAACGTGAAGCAGCAGTTTGTCGCAAAATATTTCCCAAAAGCAGCCTTCGCCCTCCTGGTATTTTTCGCTCCGCCTTTCGTCCGAGCCCAAGCACCACCGCCCCCAGCGCCAGACGCACCTCAAAGCCCAGCACCCGTCCCCGCGCCGGAAATCAAGCCACGCGCAATCAAATCCCCCACCGACGCCCACCATTTCTGGGACAAAGAAAACGATTGGCTCTTCGCCGGCGTAGGCGCCTCCCGCACACTCGACTATTTCTCCACCTTGAATTTCCGCCGCCGCGGCCGCAACGAAGCCCTGCTAACCAACGATCTGGTCGATAATCACGCCGCCTTTGCCGCTGTTGAAGCGGGTGGCACCGGCCTCTCCATCGGCGTTTCTTACATTTTTCATCACTATAACCACCACCAACTCGAACGCTGGACGTCTATCGTACATATAGGCCTCACCACCGGCGGGGCCATCCGTAATTGGAGTTTAAAGACCGCGCACCCCGACACCAGTTCGAGCCAACTCTTGGTGCTTTCGCGCCGCTAAATGTTCATGAACTTTCTACGCTCAAAAGTTCTCTCAAAGCTCCTGCTCGCCTCCGCAGTTCTTGTCTGCGCCGTTCCCGCCTCGTTTGCCTGCCAGCATTCCAAAGCTGGCCCACCCACACTAAGCGCGCAAGCCACGCCTCCCGTGAATCTGCCGTCCACGCAATCGGTCCCGCCGGTGCCCAACCCGGAAGTGAAACCTCCGCAGCCTAAAACAGAAAGCTACACGCTCTCTTACAAGACTCGTCAGAAAGCCGTGGCCTACTCGCGCGCGGGCTACGTCCTCTACTTCATTTCCTACTTTGTGGTCATCGCTGGACTATTTCTGCTTCTGAAACTCGGCGTGGTCGGCCGCATTCGCGATTTTGCGCAACGCTGCACTGAAAAGCGCTGGCTGCAAGGCTTCATTTTCATTCCCGTGCTGCTCGCCCTCATCGATCTGTTGGAATTGCCGGTCAGCATCTACTGGCACTCGTTGTCGCTCTTCTATGAGCAATCCGTGGAAAGCTGGCCCGCCTGGTTCTGGGATTGGACCAAGGAAGAACTGCTTAGCCTGATTGTTTTCGCGGCGCTTGGCCAGATTCTTTATCAATTGATTCGCCGCAGTTCCCGGCGCTGGTGGTTTTATTTCTGGCTGGCCATGTTGCCGATTGCTCTCTTACTGATTATCGCCAGCCCGTACATCATCGATCCCCTGTTCAACAGTTACCGCCCGCTCGCCGCGGAAAATCCCGCGCTCGTGCAATCCATCGCGCAATTAACGCAACATGCTGGCGTGCCCATTCCTCCGGAGCGCATGTTCCTCATGGACGCCAGCAAGAAAACCAATACGCTCAACGCCTACGTTGCCGGCCTCGGTCCTTCGAAACGCGTCGTGGTCTACGACAACACCATTCGCAAGACTACTCCTGACGAAACGCTCTTCATCATCGGACACGAACTCGGCCATTACGTCCTTGGCCATGTCTGGACCGGTTTCCTTTATTTCGCGTTGGGTTTGTTGGTCGGTCTGTACGTGATGTTCCGCGCCCTGCAATACGCGCTGCGCAAGTGGGGAGAAGACTGGAAAGTGTATGGCCCGCAGGACTGGGCCGCGCTATCCATCCTGTTTCTGTTGATGTTCATCCTCAATTTTATTTCGGCGCCGATCGTGAACGGACTGAGCCGCGCGGAAGAACACGCCGCCGACGTCTACGGCATCGAGGTAATTCACGGCATCGTTCCCAACTCCGAAGAAGTCGCCGCCCACGCCTTCCAGGTACTCGGCGAAATCGATCTCTCCGATCCCAATCCCCCAGCCTTCATCCGCTTCTGGCTCTACAGCCACCCGCCACTCGCCGAGCGCCTCGTCTTCGTCCACCGCTACGACCCCTGGTCTCGCGGCAAACCTCCTCGATACGTGAAGTGAGTAGCACAGCCTCGTGGCGGTCGCCAACTGATCCGCTCAAAATCTCCACAAACCACCAACAGCTCACCCCAACAACCCCGATATACCTTCACCGTCCGATCCACCATATGATCCGCCGTCAACCGCGACGCAATCCGTTCCCTAGCCCCCAATCCAACCGCCCCGCCAATCCCGCCTCCGCCACGCCTCACCTTCGCATGACGCGGACGCGCAGTTCGAGCGCTTTCGCACTTTGCGACCGCAGATATTATTTCCCCGCGCCCTTGGCGGCGTGTTTTTTTGCGAAGGACGCTACTTTGTGCCGATTCCCGCAAACCGCCATGGCGCACCAGCGCCGTCGTTTGGTCCGCGAACGCGTCGTAGAAGAACAATCCGCAGTCTGGATTTGCGCAGACCCGTACCCGCGCGTTCTCGCCTTCCGCCACAATCTCCGCAGCGGACCGGGCGATCGCCGCCAACAACCACTCCAATCCGCTCTCCCGGCCACAAACTCAATTCGCCAGCGTCCGCCGTCGAATCGCAACTCGTCGTGACCTTCGGTTACCCGCAACAGCGCATTGATGGCTTCCACCGTTTCGGCCTTCGCGCTTTCCTTGTGCAACATTCCGCGGAAGGTCTGCCGCAACGTGTCGCGAAAGTGCGAGCTGCGCTGCAGCAGCGCGTGGGCCGCCTGTGGGTCGCTTTCCGGCAACTCCAGCAACACCGCTGTCCGTGCCGCCGAAATCACCCGAGTGGCTTCCAGAAACGAAATCAGTTCTTCCCAAGATAGCGACCGCTTCGGTGAGCCCGCATTGGCAAAATCAAGTGCTAGGCGCCCCCCGATCAAGGAGGTCAGCTCATGATTAGACGTATCCGACAAAGAGTAGCCTCAATTCGGTCTTAACCGGTTAAACCTAGCACGCCGGTTATGCATCTACCAGACGTTTCTTCCATTTCCGTCTGTAACTTCTTTCTCGTCTTGCGCTCCGATACAATGAAAGGTCCCTAAATACCATGCGACAACTTGCCATAACCGCCTTGCTCGTCGTTCTCGCCTCCGTAGCCTATGCCGAAGCTCATAGAAATACGGCAGATGCAATTCTCCAATGCCAGCACGCCATCCATTCGTTCCGGCAGTGCTCCTCAACCTGGTTCAGCCCCGGTCCCGGTGATCGTCGAGCTTTTCACCTCCGAGGGCTGCTCCAGTTGCCCGCCAGCCGACGCCTTATTGGTTCGCCTGCAGCAGGAGCAATCCGTGGCTGGTGCGCAAATTATCGCGCTCGAGGAACACGTGGATTACTGGAACGATCTCGGCTGGAACGACCCTTTCTCATCCAACGAGTTCACCGAGCGGCAACGCCATTACGCGGAATCCTTTCGCCATGGCGGACCCTACACGCCTCAAATGGTCGTTGACGGGCAATTTGAATTCGTGGGTAGCCGCTCTGACGAAGCCAGAAAGACCATTGCCGCTGCGACGGAATCCCCGCGTGCGAGCATCACGGTCGCCAGGAATCCAGAGGCGCCGGACGGCAAAGAGTGGGATGTGAATGTTGGACCGTTGCCGTCGGCAAACGATGCTGCCGAGGTCTGGCTGGCCGTCACAGAAACTGGTTTGCACTCCAACGTAGAAGCGGGAGAGAATTCCGGCCGCAATCTTATCCATGCTGCTGTCGTTCGCCAGTTGGTTAAATTGGGCGATGCCAACGCGCACAATGAAAGCGCCTACTCCGGCAAGGCCAGGGTTGCCGTCCAACCTGGCTGGAACAAGGCAAATTTGCAGGTCGTCGCGTTCGTGCAAGAAAAGAAGTCTCGCCGCATCATAGGCGCCGGCTCCGCGAAATTTCTGCAATAGTTCGCGCCGGATGCCAGCGCCGTCGGATACTGAATGTATCGATAGCCGGGAATGCCGGCTTCCAACGAACGCGCTTTTCGCGAATATCCGAAACGGGCCTCATTGCCTTATCGTTCGGCGGAGTAAATCCCGAAAATACCGGAAAGTGCTCGTGCTACCGTAGTGCCGCGGCAAAATCCTTGGAAAATTCCTCACCATTCCGTTTTCGGCTTAAACCGCTGGGCCACTTGGGTCTTTATCTGGCGCTCGTAGTGGGTACTGTGGACGGCTGAAAAATATAATTCTGGAATTCACGTTTCGCGGCCCGGTCCTGCAAACCGAGCCATGGGTAGTTTTCTTTGAGGACTTTGCCGGGTTTGTCGTGGTGTATCTTGCCGCGGTAATGTTGGCCGGAATAGAGCGGCGTCCGGTCGGCACGTACGGTTTGCCGATGGCCAACCCGGCGCTGCGCCGTTTCCTACAAGGATGCGCCCTGGGATTAGTGGAAATTTGCAGCCTGATGGGTCTGATCGCGCTCTTCGGCGGTTACTCGTTCGGAGATTTGGCCATCCACGGAAGCGACATCCTGAGGTGGTCGCTGGCCTGGGCAGTAATTTTTATTTTCGTCGGACTGTTCGAGGAATTCGCCTTTCGCGGTTACACCCTACACGCACTGGCGGAAAGCATCGGCTTCTGGCCAGCTGCTATTTTATTCGCGGCATGCTTCGCATTTGTGCACTCCTCTAATCCACAAGAAAGCATCGCCGGCGAAGTCGAGCGTGGCGGCCATAGCGCTGATTTTCGCGTTTACACTGCGCCGCACCGGTACGTTGTGGCTGGCCGTCGGATGGCACGCCGCATTTGATTTTGGAGAGACCTTCGTCTTTTCCGTTCCCGATAGTGGTTCACTGTTTCCTGGGCCATTTGTCGAACTCAACGCTTCACGGCCCAGTATGGCTAACCGGCGGCCACGCCGGCCCAGAAGCCAGCGTGTTCAGCTTCGTGACTATGGCCGCCCTCACCTTAGCGTTCCACTTCCTCTTTCCACATCAATTGCCAACCGCGATACCACCGCTGACGAACGCCCCGGAGACTCCGCCACTCAAGCTGTTCCCGAGTGAACAGGGCGGGATCGCACCGGCGTCGAGCAGCACCGCTAATCTCTCGACCAAAGAAAAATCACCCGACGAATAGTCAGCCTCGGGAGCCAAGAATTCCCAGGATCCACAGTGAGCCTAAGTCTTTTAGAATCCGCACTTGCGTATTCTTGACCTTATAAGTTCCTTATAATGCGCACTTACGAAAAATGCGAGAATAACTCCTTTAGAATGCGCACTTAGAAAAAAAGAGGGGGGTGTTGGGTATTTATGTTAACTAGCCAGCACCGCCCTTGTAGCAACCCTTCAGTGGACCAAATCGGAGACGTACACGAGGCGCACACCTTGGGATAGAGCTTTCGGGAGCATAACGCGAAGCGCTTGCAGCGTAGCGGGGTGGGGATGGCCGATTGCAATCGCTTCACCTTTTTCACGGGCACCGCGAATGGCCAAGTTGATCTGCGTCTCAATAGCCGCGACGTTTTCTACGTCATCTAGAAATGGCACATTGCGAAATCCCGCCGGGACGCCGTGTTGTCTCGCTGCGTCGTAAGCCACGGTAGCGGCGGTAGTCCGACTATCCACATAAAACAAATGGTGAGCGCGCAACA
Source organism: uncultured Acidobacteriota bacterium (assembly GCA_963786485.1). Taxonomy (GTDB): domain Bacteria; phylum Acidobacteriota; class Terriglobia; order Acidiferrales; family UBA7541; genus Acidiferrum. The sequence goes on along the minus strand of CAWAZN010000019.1, from coordinate 55,395 downwards.
CCGGCATCAATTCGGCCATGAGTGCTGCGTCGGCCGTCGCCTGTGAGCCTTGATGGTTATTGATCCCGCGCACACCGGGCACGTCACTTAGAAAATGATCCACCATCGCGCTGACGCGTGCGGACGGCATGCCGGGTTCGAGCTCCTGCGGCTCGCGCTGATCTTTCCCGACGGATTGCATCGGGAGGTGGAGCATCACTTCACAGCCGCGGCGGCCCGCCTCGTTGGCGATCTCCACCGATTGCGGATGTTCCGGCAGAACGGAAATGGTCATGGGATACGGCAGAGCGAAGACTTGTTCCGCGGCGGCGCGGTCGCTGCCGAGGTCGTCGATCAAAATGGCCAGTTTGGCCTCTCCTGATTTCGCAGGCGGCAACTTGTTGCCGGGAGGTCGCGTTGCGTGTGCTCCCTCTCGCGATGCGGATTTTTCCGGAGATTTGCAACCGGCAAAGCAGATCGAGAGAACGGTGAAAGCCAATACAGCCGCGAGCGCGGCTATCGAATGGGTGCGGAATGCCGCGCCGCTACACGTGATATTGCGATGTTGGCTAAACGACGCGAGCTGATGCACCGCGGACTAGGCGGCCTTTTTGGCAGACGTATTCTTCAGAAGGTCGAGGGCCTTGTGATAGATCGGGTCGTCGGAGGAGAGCGGCCGTGGGCCCAATCCCGGCTCTTTGTGATCATCGGCCGGCGTTGCGGAATCGGTGTCGCCGTCCGTGCCGTCGTTGTTGTCTTCGGCTACGGCTTTCACGATTTCGGTGGGAGTTACGCCTTCTTCCAGGATCGACTTGCCGCTCGGATTGTAGTAGTTGGCGACCGTAAGCATAATCGCGGCGCCATTATCCATGGTGATTAATTTCTGTTCAGAGGCGAGGCCGAAAGTGCGTTCGCCGACCACGTCGCCGCGTTTGTTGGCGAGCACGGCGGAGGCAATCACCTCGGCGGCTCCGGAAGTGGTGGCATCGGTGAGCACGGTGAGCGAATTCTTCCAAGCTACTTTACTCGGTTCCGCGCTAAACACCTGGTTCGCTACGGTTTGTCCGCGCAGCGTGGTGATGGTTCCGCTTGGGACGAAAAGCCGAGCGACGGCGATTCCTTCGCTGACCGGGCCACGACCGCATTCGCGAAGATCCAGGATCACTTTGTGAATGCCTTGTTTTTCCGCATCCTGCAAGCGGTTGCGGATTTCATCCGCGCGCCCCGCGTCCAGTGAAGGAAGGCGCAACACCAAAATGTCCGGATCGGCTTTTTGCGCGATTATTTTGGAAGGCGCAAGTTTTTCGCGCGTCAATTCCACATCTTCCGGTGTAGCTTTGCCGCGCCGAATCACCGCAACTTTTACCGAGCTGCCGGCTGGCCCAGCCAATAGATTCAACGCCTGGCCCACGGACATTTCACGCGTGGTGAAACCACTGATGGACTCAAAAATGTCGCCGCTCTTGATGCCGGCCTTGGTGCCGGGGCTATCCGGCAAAACGGAAATTACGATGACGTAGCCAAAACGCTTGCTCAGGTTCAAGCCGGTTTCGCCGGTGCTGGGATTCTGCGTTTTCTTTTTGTATTCGTCGTACTCGGGCGGCGTAAGGTAGCTGGATTCGGAATCCAGCGATTCGAGCAAGCCGTGCAGCGCTCCGGCGGTCACCACGCGCATGTTGGGTTCGTCGACGTAGTCCGTCTGAATTTTCTGCAGCACTTCGCCGTAGACGGTCAGCGATTTGTATGCGCGATCATCCGACGCGCGTCCCAGGACGTGGCCGATTCCGGCGTAACAGACAATCACCACAGACGCTGCAACTACACCAACCCGAGCCATTCGGTTCATGCCGCACCCATTTCAGAACAGTGTTTTGTAGAGGACCGCACAGTGAGATTGTAACACCGTACCTAGTTGGGACGCCCGCAGAGAGCAAAAGGAAGCCTGTAAAAAATACTGCCCTTTGGGCCAGGATGGGAGGAAGTTGGGGCCAGTGGGCGGGGTAGACACGGAGAACATGGAGTTTTGATGCATTATTACCACACCGCTCAAGCGCTTTGGCCTTTCTGAGCTGTTAACTCATTGAAACTACGCAACAAAGGGCTGCCAATAGGGTTTACATCGTGGTAGCATTTTTGAAGGGCTTCGAGAGAGTTACACACTGTATCAGTCCACCATTGCGAGAGACGCAGTAGCAGAAGGCGTCGGCCTTCACACCGGCGTCTACGGACACGTCCGCCTGGTTCCCGCGCCTGCCGATACGGGGATCGTTTTCCGCCGCGTGGATCTGGATAACTTCACGATCGAGGCGCACGGGCAAAACGTAGCGCGCGTGAGTTACGCCACCAGTTTGATGAAGCAAGGTGTGCTGCTTTCCACTACGGAGCATTTGCTGGCGGCGATTTATTCCTGCGGCATCGACAACATTTACATCGATATCGATTCGATCGAGATTCCGATTCTGGATGGCTCGGCGGAGCCGTTTATGGCCATGCTGGAGCATGCCGGGATGCGGCGACTACGCCGCAAGCGGCGCTATTTGAAAGTCCTGCAGCCGCTGGAAGTGGTGGAAGGGGATCGGCGGATTCGGATTTCTCCCGCGGACAATTTCAGCGTGAGTTGTTATGTGGATTTCCCGCATCCGGAAGTGGGGCAGCAGGAAGTGGAAATGACGGTCAGTCCGGAAACATTTCGGAATTTTCTGGCGCGGGCGCGGACGTTTTGCTTTGAGCGGGATATTGGGCCATTGCGCGCGATGGGATTGATTCGCGGCGGTTCGCTGGATAACGCGATTGTGCTGACGGATGACGGCGTGATGAACGGTCCGCTGCGGTTTAAGGATGAGTTTGGACGGCACAAGGCGCTGGATTTGATTGGGGATTTGGCGCTGGTGGGCCTGCCGCTGCTGGCCCGCGTGGAAGCGCATAAGGCGGGACATTCGCTGCATACGCAGCTGGTTAGTACCCTGCTGGCGGACCCGTCGCTGTGGACGATCACGACTGCAGAGTTTGAAGCGAGGCAGTTGGCGGCCGGGAGAAATGGCGCTCTTGGAGCCGAAACTGAGTTGCCGGTGAATGTAAATGTTTCGTCGGCTGCCGATTAGTACCTTCCCTAAGTAAATCTCTCCGTTGCGTAAAATTTGTGAGTCCCGCAGAATGGCCGGGCGGTTGCGCCGCGACCCGCGAAACTTCTTGAGCTTTGGACTTGGGTGCGGCTGCGAAAGTCAAAGACCGCACCGTTAACACCAAAGGGTGCGGCACCCTCGATATGAGTCAGTGTGGCTGACAATTTTTATGGCAAACAATGATCTGGCGATGGTGGTGCTGGCGGCGGGTAAGGGGACGCGGCTGAAGTCTGGCTTGGCGAAGGTGCTGCATCCCGCTGGCGGCCGGTCGCTCGTGGAACATGTGGTGCGGGCTTGCGCTCCGCTGAAGGCGAAGAAGACGATTGTGGTGGTGGGGCATCAGGCGGACGCGGTTACAGCGGTAGTTGAGCCACTGGGCGCGGCGAGTGTGTTGCAGTCGCCGCAAAAGGGGACTGGGCACGCTGTGCAGGTGACGCGGAGAGCGCTGGAGAACGCCAAATTCACGATTGTGCTGCCGGGCGATGCTCCGCTGATTCGGACCGAAACTTTGAAGGCCTTGCTGGCGGCGCACAAGGCTGCGGGAGCTTCGGCGACGATTTTGACGGCGGTGCTGGCTGATCCCAGTGGGTATGGACGGATTTTGCGGAAGTCTGGGGATTCCGTGGCGGCCATTGTGGAAGAGTCGCAGCTCGCGGAGAGTCAGCGGGAGATCAACGAGATTAATTCGAGTATTTATTGTTTTACGCTGAAAAATTTGTGGCCGGCGCTGGGGAAGGTGAAACCAAACAACAAGCATCGGGAGATTTATCTGACGGATGCGGTGGCAGTGATGGCAGCGAACGGCGAGACCGTTGTGGCGCAAGTGGCAGAAGATTCGCGTGAAGTTTTGGGCTGCAACACGCGGATCGATCTGGCTGCAGTGGACCGGGTTTTTCGAGAGTGGAAGCGCGAGGCGCTCATGAATTCGGGCGTGACGATTCAGCTGCCGGAGACGGTGTTGATCGATCCGGATGTGACCGCGGGGGAAGATACGACGATTGAGCCGGGGGTGCAGCTTTTGGGCGCGACGAAAATCGGAGCGCGGTGCGTGATTCGCAGCGGAAGCGTTTTGGCGGACGCAGTGCTTGGGGATGACGTGATTGTGGAAGCGCACTCGACGATTGCGCAGAGTCGACTCGATTCGGATGTAGTGATTGGTCCGTTCGCGCGACTGCGTGGCGGGACGCATTTGAAGAGTGGCGCGCGGATTGGGAATTTTGTTGAGGTGAAGAATAGTACGGTCGGTGAAGGAACCAAGGCGATGCATTTGACGTACTTGGGCGATGCGAGCATCGGGACGAAGACGAATATTGGGGCGGGGACGATTACTTGCAATTACGATGGGTTTCATAAGCATCCGACGACGATTGGGAGTCGAGTGTTTATTGGGAGCGATTCGGCGTTGGTGGCTCCGGTTCGCGTGGGAGACAACGCTTATGTGGCGGCGGGGTCTACGATTACTGAGAACGTGCCGGCCGATGCGTTGGGCATCGCTAGAGGTAGGCAGGTGAATAAAGTGAAGTGGGCTAGTAAAAAGAAGAGGGAGTTGGCGGCTGCGAGTGGCGGGAGAAAGAAGAGGCGGTAGGCGGTTTTTTGGATTTAGTTCTTTTGGTGACGTCGAGGCACTGGCGCGAAAGCGGCGTCAAGCCGCCGCACTCCAAAGAGACCCGTGATAAACTTGAGGTTCCCTAACGCCATTGCAGGAGAATCCCCCTCATGAAATTTGGAGTGATTGTCTTTCCGGGGTCCAATTGCGACCACGACGCGTTTCATGCTGTCGCCGATGTGCTGCACAAGCCGGTGGAGTTTATTTGGCACCAGAGTGAGGATCTGGCGGGCGCGGACGTGTTGATTTTGCCCGGGGGGTTTGCGTATGGGGATTATTTGCGGACGGGGGCAATTGCGCGATTTTCTCCGGTGATGCGCGCGGTGGAGAAGTTTGCGAAGGCCGGCGGGCCGGTGTTGGGGATTTGTAATGGGTTTCAGATTTTGCTGGAAGCGGGATTGCTTCCGGGCGCGGTGATGCGGAATTCCGGCCTGCGCTATATTTGCCGGCACGTGAATATTCGCATTGAAGAGACGGACACACCTTTTACGAATGCTGCTCGTCCTGGGCAGGTTTTGAAGATTCCGATTGCGCATAATGACGGGAATTACACGATTGATGAGGCAGGTTTGCGTGAACTCGAGCGCAACCGGCAGATTTTGTTTCGGTATACGAGTGCGGATGGTTTGGATGACGCGACGGGGAATCCCAATGGATCGTTGCGGAATATTGCGGGAGTTTGCAATGTGCAGCGCAACGTGGCGGGATTGATGCCGCATCCGGAGCGGGCGGTGGAGTCGGTGCTCGATTCGGCGGATGGTCTGGTGATTATGAAGTCGATGGTGGAAGCGTTGGTTGGAGCAGCGAAGGCGTGATGCGTAAAGCCGCGGTGAATTTGCGTGTTGCGGCGTCGAGTTTGTGCCGCGCCTACGGCGCTCGCGTCGTGCCAATCAGCTCACTCACCCAGCGCTTACGCGCTGGGCTAACTTGTGCCGCGCCTCCGGCGCTGGTTTGCGGTGGGTCTGAGTTAGTAGATTTTTTGCGATGGTTATAGATTTGGCGAGTTCTTCTTTTCGCGGGTTCTTCGTCTACTGAGAAAAATTGATGGCGACTGCTAGCACTGAGATCAAGGTGACTCCGGAAATTGCGGCGGAGCACGGGCTTTCGCCGGAAGAGTATGGGCGCGTGCTGAAGATTTTGGGGCGCGAGCCGAATATTACGGAGCTGGGAATTTTTAGCGTGATGTGGAGCGAGCACTGCTCGTATAAATCGAGCAAGGTGCATTTGAAGCGCTTGCCGACGCGCGGGAAATTGGTGGTGCAGGGGCCGGGAGAGAATGCCGGCGTGGTGGATATCGGGGATGGGTTGGTGGCGGCGTTCAAGATCGAGTCGCACAACCATCCGAGTTATGTGGAGCCGTTCCAAGGGGCGACCACCGGAGTCGGCGGAATTTTGCGGGATATTTTTACGATGGGTGCGCGGCCGATTGCGATTTTGGATTCGTTGCGATTTGGTCCGATTACGACGGAAGGAAATGTGGATGCGCGAAGTGGCGCGGCGATTTCGGCATCTGGCGGTTCCGCGAATGATGCAGCGGGAATTGCAGCGAACCGTCGGATTCTGGATGGCGTGATTCGCGGAGTGGCGCATTACGGGAATTGTTTTGGCGTGCCTACTGTGGGCGGTGAGGTTGGTTTCGAGCCTTGCTATGCGCAGAATCCGCTGGTGAATGCGCTGGCTCTGGGGATTGCGCGCAAAGAAGAGATTTTTCTGGCCAAGGCCAAGGGCGTTGGGAATCCGGTGATTTATGTGGGCGCGAAGACGGGGCGCGACGGGATTCATGGCGCGTCGCTGCTGGCTTCGGCGGAATTTACGGAAGAGTCTTCGCAGAAGCGGCCGAACGTGCAGGTGGGCGATCCGTTTGTAGAGAAATTATTGCTCGAGGCGTGCCTGGAAGCGATGCAGACGGGCGCGATTGTGGCGATTCAGGATATGGGCGCGGCCGGGCTGACGTGTTCGACGACGGAGATGGCGTCGCGCGGCGGGACGGGGATCGAGATTGATCTGGCGAAGGTGCCGCAGCGCGAAACGGGAATGACGCCGTACGAAATTATGCTGAGCGAATCGCAAGAGCGCATGCTGCTGGTGGCGGAGCGCGGTCGCGAAGGCGAAGTGCTTTCGGTATTCAAAAAGTGGGGTCTGGATGCCGTGGTAGTTGGGGAAGTGAAAGACGGCGGGTTGATGCGCGTGAAGGATCACGGGAAAACCGTGGCGGAGATTTTGGCGCATCCTTTGGCGGAAGAGGGACCGGTATATCAACGACCGCTGAAGGCGCCTGCTGCACGAGTCGAGACGGCGGCGGATTGGTTTGCGTTCGCGGCGGCTGGGACCGATCTGACCGGGAATTTTGTGAAACTGCTGTCGTCGCCGGCGATTGCTTCGAAGCGCTGGATTACGGAACAGTACGACACGATGGTACGGACGAACACCGTCGCGGTGCCGGGAGCGGCGGATGCGGCGGTGATGCGGATTAAAGAGTCGGAAAAAAATGGTGTGATGCGCGGGCTGGCGTTGGCTACCGATGGAAATGGGCGATGGTGCTATTTGAATCCGCGCGTGGGAGCGATGCACGCGGTGGCCGAGGCGGCGCGGAACGTGGCGACCACTGGATCGCGGCCGATCGCGGCGACGAACTGTTTGAATTTTGGGAGTCCGGAAAAGGCGGAAGTGATGTGGCAGTTCAGCGAGGCGATTGACGGGTTGACGGAAGCTTGCAACGCGCTGGGGACGCCGATTACCGGTGGGAATGTCAGTTTTTATAACGAGACGCTGGGGAGTTCGATTTATCCGACGCCAGTGATTGGGATTTTGGGCGTGATTGAGGATGTGGCGAAGAGTGTGAAGTTGGCGTTTCGCGATGCAGGGGATGTGATTGTTTTGTTGGATGGTGCGGGTGAGTCATCGGATAAAACGAACGAAAAGGCGCGAGAGTTTTCTTCCAGCGAATATTCGAAGACGATTGGTCGTGTTGTGGCGGGAGAGCCGCCGGCGATTGATCTTGCGGCGGAGAAGAGATTGATTGAATGCTTGATTGGCTTGGCTGACGCGGAATTGGTGCAGTCCGCGCATGATGTTAGTGACGGCGGGATTGCGGTGACGCTGGCAGAGTCGTGTTTTGCTGCGGCAGGATTGGGCGCGGATGTTGCGGTGCGAGGTGATGGCTCCGCGGAGAACGCGTTATTTGGGGAACGCGGTGCGCGCTGCGTCGTGTCGGTGAAAGAAAGTTTTCTCGCGCGAGTGCAGGATACTGCGAGACAATGCGGAGTGGCGGCTTTGCATATTGGTCGTGTGACGCCAGATGGCGTGCTGCGCATCCAATATCAGGGCAGCTGCGGTGATCGACAGCCCCGTCGAGAAACTGCGTGATGGCTGGGCTCATGCGCTCGAACGTGCAGTAAAAGGTGTAGGCAATTGAAATTTCGTGAACGCCGGTTCCTTAGCGGTTTTCTACTCGCGGTTAATGGACTGGCGAGCGCCGGTGTTGTGTATTTGTCCATCCAAATTGGTGGCGCGGTGCGGGGGTTCGTGGGAGCGTTTGGGTTGAAGGCCGGAGCTCCGCTACTCGCTTGGGATGACTGGTATTTTGTCGCGATATCTGTGACGTCACTCGCCGGCACTGTCGGGACGTTGCTCGATAAAGATTGGGGGAGAGTATCTGGCCTTATCGCGCTCGCAGCATCAGGCATTTGGGCCGTTACGATGTTAATAGCCCCACAGTCGTGGTTCGGAGTTCGGTTTTCGTTTTGGGTGGACCGCTGGGCTGCTGCGCTAATCATGGTTCTCGCGTTCAGCGCATTCATGTGGCTCGCCCCGTCGAGTGCCAGGGCTGAATTCAGGCACCGCGAGATTTCTGCGCGATGATAGACAACTTCATTCTCGACGATCATTTTCATGATGAGTGCGGCGTGTTTGGTGTGTTCGGGCATCCTGAGGCGTCGAACCTTACATATCTAGGGCTTTACGCGTTGCAGCATCGCGGGCAGGAGTCTGCGGGAATTGTTTCGAGTGCGGGCGGAGAGTTGCACGCGCACCGCGCGATGGGGGAAGTGGAAGAGATTTTTGTGCCGTCGGTGCTGGCGGAATTGCCGGGGGAACTGGCGATTGGGCACACGCGGTATTCGACGGCGGGCGACAAGGCGTTGCTGAATGCGCAACCGATCATGGTGGATTGCAACAAAGGGAAGATTGCGCTGGGGCACAACGGAAATTTGACGAATGCCGCGGAGTGGCGCCGCAAGCTGGAACATCGCGGATCGATTTTTCAGACGAACAGCGACACCGAAGTGATTGTGCATTTGATTGCGCGGTCGCAGGCGCGGAATTTGTCTGGCGCGCTGGGCGATGCGCTGAATCAGGTGGAAGGCGCGTACTCGTTGCTGGTGCTGACGCCGGATGAGTTGTATGCAGTGCGCGATCCGCGCGGGTTTCGTCCGCTGGTGCTGGGGAAATTGGCGGCGACGGCTACGGCTCCGGAAACGTGGCTGGTGGCTTCCGAAACGTGTGCGTTCGATTTGCTGAACGCGCAGTACGTGAGGGAAATTGAACCGGGCGAGATGGTGCGGATTTCGAAGGCGGGAATCGAGTCGATTCATTTCGCGCCGCAAAAACAGCATCAGCACTGCATTTTTGAGCATGTGTATTTTGCGCGACCAGACAGCACGATTTTTGGGCGGTCGGTGAACGCGAGCCGCGAAGCGCTGGGTCGGACGCTGGCGCGGGAACATCCGGTGGATGCGGACATTATTGTTCCGGTGCCGGATTCGGGCGTGCCAGCAGCGGTGGGTTATTCGCTGGAGTCGAAGATTCCGTTCCACTTGGGGCTGATTCGCAATCACTACATCGGGCGGACGTTTATTGAGCCGTCGCAGGCGATTCGAAATTTTGGCGTGAAGTTGAAATTAAATCCAGTGCGCGGGCTGATTGAAGGGAAACGCGTCGTGCTGGTGGACGATTCGATTGTGCGCGGCACGACGAGCCGTAAAATTGTGCGCATGGTGAGGGAAGCGGGTGCGAAGGAAGTGCATGTGCGGATCAGCTGTCCCCCGACGGTGTCGCCTTGTTATTACGGTGTGGATACGCCGACGAAGGAAGAGTTGATTGCGTCGTCGAATACTCCGGAAGAGATTTGCCGTTATCTGGGCGCGGATTCTTTGGGATATGTGTCACTGGCGGGTTTGCGGCAGGCGGTGGGCGACCCGCAAGGGAACGTTTTGTACTTCCTGCTACACTGGCACGTACCCGACGGATTTGGTGCAGCTGGAAGTGCGCGAAGGCAGCGGGAACGGGACTTTGGGAATTGGCATGAACGATACGTCTGACGATCGTGCGCGTGTGGAGAGGCCAGTAACGGTGGAACGTGAAGTCTGAAGCCCGCAAAAAGCGAGATGCGGCGGAAGCCAAAATTCCCGTCGGGACAAAAATTCAGCGAGAAATTATTGCGTGGTTCTGGGTCGCGCTGGCGTTTCTGTTGATTAATGGAACGATTGGCCAGGCGCGGGTGATTCCCTCCGGCTCGATGGAGAACACTCTGCTGATCGGCGATCATCTGATCATGAGCCGAATCGGCTACGACGCGGGCATTCCGTTTACCGACGTGCATGTGCCTTTGTGGCGAAATCCGAAGCGACAACAGATCGTGATCTTCAAACCTCCCTTTGCACCAGATCAGCCGGACTACGTGAAACGAGTGATTGGTCTGCCGGGCGACAAGGTGGACATTCGCGAAGGCGCGGTGTGGATTAACGGAAAGAAATTGTACGAGCCGTATACCACCGGACCGAGCGAGCCTGCGCCACCGGGATTAAATCCTGGCGGCGGCCCGGACGTGAGATTTCCCTACATAGTGCCGAATGATTGTTATTTTGTAATGGGCGACAACCGCGGCAATTCCATGGACAGCCGATTTTGGGGCTGCATGCCGCGCAGGAATCTGATCGGGACGCCGGTAATGATTTACATGTCGCTGAAAGCTTCGCCGGAAGCTTGGGATACCGGACAGATCCGCGAACGATTTTTTGCGTATGCCAACGCGATTTGGCACCCCAGCACAGTGCGTTGGAAGCGGTTGTTTCGAACGTTCTAGGTAGCGTTTACTTACTCCATCTTCTTTGGTGCGTTAACTTTGCTGCGTTAACTTCAGTACGTTAACCTTGTTGCGTTAATCTCGGTACGTGAACGCCAGCAAGCAAGCTACGGTTTCGTTTGCGGTGAAGCCTCTGATACATCGCAATGTTGGACGCACCGCTTCGCATCGTGAACGGCGCGCTTTTAATACCGCAACGGAGATGTTGCCAACAGGGTCCCCATGAAATACGCCGACGCAGGTGTAAATATCGCCGTCGCTGATGATGCCAAGCAGCGAATACGGCATCACGCGAGTCGCACGTTCACGCCGGCAGTGCTGGGCGGGATCGGCGGCTTCGGCGCGCTTTTTGCTTTGGATCTGAAGCGATGGAAAGAGCCGGTGCTGGTCTCCAGCGCGGATGGCGTGGGTACCAAACTGAAAATTGCCATGGCGCTGGGTGTGCATTCGACGGTGGGCGGCGACCTGGTGAATCACTGCATCAACGACATCCTGGTGCAGGGCGCGGAGCCGCTGTTTTTTCTGGATTACCTGGCGATGGGGAAACTGGATCCGCAAGTGGTGGATCAACTGGTCGATGGCATGAGTCGGGCGTGCCGCAAAGCCGGGTGTGCGTTGATCGGCGGCGAAACAGCGGAGATGCCGGGATTTTATGCGCCGGGCGAATATGATTTGGCGGGGTTCATCGTGGGCGCGGTGGACCGCAAGAAAATCCTAAACGGTAAAGCCGTAAAGCCTGGCGATGCTTTGATTGCGCTTCCTTCTGCGGGATTGCACACGAACGGATATTCGCTGGCGCGGAAATTGGTTTTTGACGTGGCCAAACTGAAGCCGGATGCTTACGTGCCGGAAGTAGGCAATAAGATTGGCGCAGAGTTGTTGATGCCGCATTTGTGTTACGCGCCGGCGTTGAAAAATATCGTGGCGCGCGGCTGGGTGTCGGCTCTGGCGCACATTACCGGCGGCGGAATTTCGGGCAATCTGCCGAGGGTTTTGCCAACGGGCGTGAAGGCGCAGATCGATCTGGATTCCTGGCCGGTGCCTTCGATATTTAAATATCTGGCGAAGATCGGTGAAATCGATACGGATGAGCTGTTGCTCTCCTTCAACATGGGAGTGGGAATGATTCTGGTGGTGCCGCCGGCCAGTGTGAAATCCGTGGAGACGGATTTGAAAAAGCGCCGCGAAAAGTTTTACCGCATTGGGCGCATCGAACGCTCGGATTCCGGAAAGGCGCGCGTGGCGTATTCGGGCGCGCTCAATCTTGGGTAACCGGTTTGGGTAACTCACTTGGGTAAACTCGCTCGGGTAGTTGGAGATAGCTGGAGGCAACCGGTGGCAGAAACAATAAAGAAAGTTACGCCGATACTATTCGTCCCAGAGATTGAGCCGGTGCTGCCGTTTTGGGTGGACCAACTGGGATTCACCAAGACGGTGGAAGTGCCCGAGGGCGAGCGGCTGGCATTTGTGATTCTGGTGAAAGACGGCGTTGAAGTGATGTATCAGAGTTATTCCAGCGTGGAAAAAGATGTGCCGGCGATGGCCGGTCAAGTTCGCGGTGCGAAAGCGTTTCTGTATATTGAGGTAGCCGACCTCGCGACGATTCAGCGTGCGGTCAAAGGCGCCACGGTGTACCTGCCAGAGCGCACTACTTTCTACGGGGCGAGGGAAATTGGCGTCAACGACCCCGCGGGACACTTCATTACCTTCGCGCAGATGAGTCCTTCTGCCTGATACCGCATCTCATACACCCGTCGTAAATGTAGCGCATCGTGTGCGGCCAAAAGCCGCGCTAACACGGGGCGGAATTGCGCCGTCAAACTTGACACGGAAGAATTGGCGGCCTAAACTACGGAGTTTTTAGATGGCCCCGGAAGCGACAGAGAAGGGGCGGGACAAACATGGATAAGAAAAGGCTGGAGTATTACAAGAAGAAGTTAGCGGTTCGGCGCGAAGAGTTGATGAAGACGATCGCGCGCACGCAGGAAGAAGGACGCACTGCCGACGAAGATCCGACAGTAGATCTGGCGGATAAGGCGGCGAACTCCTATACCAAGGAGTTTCTGTTTGGGATGACCAACACAGATCGCAAAATCCTGAACCTGATTGACGCGGCGATCAAGCGCATCGATACGGACGATTATGGAGTTTGCGCCAACTGCCAGGATGAGCTGCAACAGAAGCGACTGGAAGCGGTGCCCTGGGCGAAACACTGCATTACGTGCCAGGAAAAGATGGAGCAGGGACTGTTGTAAACGGAACTGCCGTTTCGATTGTCGGCGATCGTCGTTACCTATCTGTAAGTTAATCTGTAGATTAATATGGGTCTTTCGTGTATGTTGGCGCAGAGCGGGTGTGCGCCAACGGCAGGATGACCCTTTCCACTCATTTCTACAGACGAAGCGCGTCGGCGTTGCTGTCGGGTGCCGATGCGCTGGCAAGCGTATTCTTTCCGGCGCCCTGCGGCATTTGCGAAAAGCTATTGCTGCGGGCGAACCGCGTGCCGATCTGCGAAGAGTGCCTGGCGTCGTTCACGCCGATTCCACGAAGGGCCTGCGAAATCTGCGGACAGCCCATCGAGTCCTTTTACACTGAGGCGGAGGCGGGACTGCGCTGCGCAAACTGTGCTCCGCCGCGTTATGCGTTTGCGCGGGCACGCAGCATAGCAATCTACGAAGACGCGCTGGTGAGCGCGGTCCTGATGCTCAAGTATCGTCGGATGGAGCCTCTGGGAAAATGGTTCGGCCGGCGCTTGATGGAATTGGTTCGGAGCCAAGGAGAGGCGTACGCGGCGGATGTCGTAGTACCGGTACCGCTCCACCAGGATCGGCTCAAGGATCGAGGTTTCAACCAAGCGGAACTGCTTGCCAAACCCCTCGCAAAAGCCCTTAAGCTGCCCTGTAAGCTCAACTTACTGGTGCGTACGCGGGAGCGGCCGCAAAAGAGGGTGCTCTCGATCGAAGAGCGGTGGGAGGCCGTACGTGGCGCGTTTGCCACACGGCGAGGCAGCCAAGTTGACAAGCTACGCGTCTTACTGGTAGATGATGTACTGACGACTGGAGCGACGCTTGACGCGTGTGCGCGAGCGTTACTCGATTCCGGGGCTAAATCGGTTGTAGCAGTAACTATCGCGCGAGCAGCGCGAAGCCCGGTAAACGGCCCGCAATGAGTGTACGAGGGTCCCGTCTGAGCAAGCCCGAGGTACGCGCATGAGCCCTGCGAGGTCCAGTGCGAGCGAATCCCGGGGGCGCCATACCCCCGAAGCTACCGGAGCGGCTGTGCCCGGGAGCGAAAGTCCCGCCGGCAGTAGACCCTACAACCCGATCACGCAGCGACGCGCGTCGCTGATGGGGGAGCCTGTACTAGTGCTGAATGCCACGTACGAGCCCATCAATGTGACTGCGGTTCGCAGAGCCATGGTGCTGATGCTGAAAGGCGTGGCGCAGGCTGAGGAACTGCACAATTCTGAAGTGCATTCGGCCGCGCATGCACACAAAGTTCCGTCAGTAATTCGTTTGCTGGCATACCGGCATATTCCGCAGCAGAGCCGCGCGCTTTCGCGGAAAAATATTTTGTTGCGGGATCGCAATACGTGCCAGTTTTGCGGCAGGATTTTTCCGAGTTCGGAACTGACGCTGGATCACGTGGTGCCACGTTCACGCGGCGGGCGTTCGTCCTGGGAGAACCTGGTGGCGTGCTGCTACCGCTGCAACAACGGCAAGGGCGACCGAACTCCAGAGGAAGCGGGACTTAAGCTGGCGCGGCGTCCGCGGCCTTTTACGCTGCACACGTCGCGACAGCTGATGCGATTAATCGGGCACCGCGACGAACGGTGGCGTAAGTATCTGTTTTACTAGAGTTTCCACGCCCGAAAATATTTTTGAAAAACCAAAGATTTAGGAAACCTATTTCGATGGGGTGCATCTAACTTTACAAAACCACTTCGAGGACACACCCCGGGAAGCGGTTAAGGCAACCCCTTAACCGCTTCTCTCCTTTTACAGCCACTTTTTCGGTTTATCGAGACTGGCTAATACAAAAATACTACTCAGCGCTTTTGCGATTTTCTGGGAAACTTTGCAGGGCTTCCGCTTCGTCTTGAAATTCCTGAAAAATCTGGTGCAGCTGGGTGACCTTGAAAATTTCCTCAACTTTGGGTTTGAGCCCGACCACTTTCATTTCGCCGCCGCTTTTGATTACGGTCATGTAGTTGCGAACGAGCTCGCCGATTCCCGAGCTGTCCAAATAGCGCAGACCTTCCAGATTCAAAACGATTTTTTTCCGGCCCTGCTTGACTAAACCGGTGATGGTGGTGCGGAGCGCGCCAACTTCGAAGGACGTAAGACTTCCCGCTACAGAGACGATAGAAATGGCACCGTTTTCACGAATTGTTGCCGAAAAATTCACGTAAGCCCCTTTTGCGTATTTCGCTCGAAGAGTTTACCTGTTGCAGTTAGTGAATGAAACAGTGGAGTTGAAGAGAGAGAATTTACTGGCGATGAACCACACGAAGACCTCGGCGCCAACTTTCGGCCAAACCGACGCGCAAGACTTCCATCGGATTTACCAAATAGCGCAACAATACATCCGTGGTGGGGTGAAAGCGCAGAGCTGGAGCAACGAGATAAACCAGAGGCGGAGCCTTCTGCAACTCTACACCGGGAAAATATCCGTAACGCGGGAAGTCACCCTGCTGCAAGTGTCGCTGAATGCGCAGCCAGTATTCGGCAGCTTGCAATGGAAGATTGATGTTTTCGCTGGCTTTCAATTCGAGAATAGCCAAGCGTCCGGAACGTGTTGCGCACAAAATGTCTAAGATTCCATGCGCTCCTGCGGACACCGCAAAGACCTGAGTGTAGACAAATTTGGGGTCGAGGCGCGCATCGATGCGAGTGACGTCTTCGCGTATCAGAGCTTCCAGCCAGCGCTCCGGTTGCGCGCGGTACAGCGGATGACGTGTGTTACTGGCCAGAGGATTGCGATGAAGTTCCAAGTCGCGCAATTTGGGCGCGAGTGCGGCGCGCGCATCGCCGGTGATCGGCTTGCGAGAATCCTCCAGCGTGAGGAATAGCGTTCCATTTTCCCAGTACGCGAAGGGCAATCCGCGAAATCGCAACGTGATCGTAGCGGACTGCCCGGGATGACAGGTGATGGCGCGAGGCGCGAGTGCAAGCACGGGAGCTAGGAGGCTGTTCGCGCGATCGAGCAAGTCCTGAAACTCGCGACTGGGAACCAGCCAGGAATCGATATTTCCGGCCTGCGTGATATTTATTTCCTCCAGGATTTCCAGACGAGGATCCAACGCGAACATGCGGACTCCGACGGATTCGGAGATAGCGCCGCATATGTGAGCCAGCAAACGAACGCTGGCGGCGGGCAAAATTACGCGCAGGCCGGAGAGCGTTCCGCGGATCTTGCTCGCGGCGCGCAGGCGCTCCAGCCAGAGCAGGCCGAAGCTAAGAATTTTTCCGATAGTGTCCGGTGATTCATTTTCGCTGACCGCGATCACCGCGGTGTGCATCGAGCCGCGCTTTAATACTCCGCGCGCGTACGTTCCGGGAAGCGAGTACTCCAGGTCTTCGCTGATCACCAGGGATTCGAGTGTCTCGTCCGGGAATTGCTGGGCCAGAACGGTTTTCATTCGCTCGCAGAATTCCTGACGAGACAGTTCCCGGGATTGTCGCTGAAAATCCTTGCGGATGAATTCAAGGCGGTCGGGCTTTACCCGTCCGAAACGTTCGACAGCGAGCGCCAGGCGTTGGTCGGAATGGTCGGTGATCGCGAGGACGCGACGGGTGAGGTTGTAACACTCCGACCAGATGTGCAGCAGAGGCTTTTCGCCCTGGCCACGGACTTCCCAGGAAAGACCTTCGAGTGGCGCGGCGTGTCCGCCGTTTTCGCGGATCTCCACGAGGCCGGCGGCGGAAAATTCCTTCAGGCTGGCTTCAAGTTCAGCAGCGAATTCCACGACAGGAGTATATAGGAGATAGGTTACTAATCTATATTATTTTGTAGAAGCGAGACGCAAGGCGGTAACGGCGATGGTGGGTTGTTCCATGTTCCAGGAGGTGGACACGTGCTCGAAGGAAATCTCAAACGCACGACGCGCGGCGGGAGCTAAAGCCGGCGGATCGATCACGGAGCGTGACTCTCGCAAGACCACCTGGTGCAGAGAATCGGAAAACTCTACGGTGAGTTCAAGGCCCAACAGCGATTCAGCTCCAGCGTTGACGACTTCTCCGGAGATGGTGGTCACTTCCTGATTCAAGAAATTCTCCGCGCGGCTCATGGCGATATTTTCAATGTGAATGCTGGGCGCGTAGGCCTGTTCCGCGGGGCCAAAGAGCAACTGCATGCCGGCGGCGGTGACGTGGCGCTTCGCTCCGCTGGAACGATCACCGTGGAACCAGGGGTTCATCAAGATGCCGCTGGGCAGCAGCAACACGGCCACCAAGACAAAAATGATTGCCGCGCCGACGACGATAGCAATCCCCAACGGCGTGCGCCGCGGCGCCGGCTCGTGCGGCCCCAGTGGTCCGATGTGCAGGTCGTCGCTCATTTTGAAGAAAACATCGCTGACATGACGTCAGGAAAAATTTGAATTAACGGCCGAGCATCAAACGTTGGGCCAGCGGCTCTGGTAGGTGCGCGGCACGCATACGCTCCTGCACGGCGCTGACGTCATAGGGGACACGCCAAAACTCCACGATTTGATGTTCGAGATCGGCGATGGCGAATCCTGCGCGCGGATCTCCATCGCGGGGTTGTCCCACGGAACCGGGATTCAGCAGATAACGTTTGCCGGGTTCGAGACGCAGAGCGGTGAACGATTCACTGGGTCGCGGCCGGATTTGCAGCAACTCCACGCTGGTATCCAAAAACGAAAATCCGCCTTGATGATGCGTGTGCCCAAAAAATGTAACTGCGGATGAAGAATCGAGAAGGCCGTCCATGGCTTGCGCGGGCGTGAAGACGTATTCATCTTCGTCTTGATAGGCGCCGTGAATCAGCACGATGCCGTCAGTAGGCCACGGGCCGGGCTGCAGCTCCGCCAGCCAATTCAGATGACCAGGTTCGAGTTGTTCACGCGTCCATTCGACTGCGGCGCGCGCGACGGGATTGAAATCGACCGTGTCCATCACGCCGGAAATGGCCTTGTCATGGTTGCCGCGAATGGTGGTGGCGCCCATGGCGCGCACGCGTGCGGTCACCTGATTTGGGTCGGGGCCATAGCCGACGACGTCGCCTAAGCAGACGCAAATGTCCCAGCGTCCTTCAGCCGCTTCGAGGACGGCTTCGAAAGCAGTGGCGTTGGCGTGGATATCACTGATGACGAGAATGCGGGATCCGGGCATCGATTGAGTACGGATGAGTATAAAGGAAGCTGCGAAACGATGCGAGTGCAGGGCCGGGAAATTGGTGCCAAGTTTCTTGGGAATGACGTCCCAAAAACGGACAGCTGGGACACTACGGAAGTTTTTTGGATAGCAACGGCAGCCAATGATTATCGGCAGATTTCAATGATGTGAAGCGGAAAATAATTAAAGTGCAATACATCGTATTGGTCACTAAAAATGCGCAAAAAAGTTAAAACAATTTTTCCGATTCTTCGAAACATTCCCACAGGTGTCTTCGTCTATACCTGTGCAGCCAGGTTACGCTCTTTCGGGATGTGACCAAGAAAAACCCCGCGGTGGCAGCCGCGGGGCGTGTGACACGCAACCTTTCCGGCCGTTAGTCCAGGAAGTCAGGTGTCTTCCGGGCGACATTACTCGCCCGCCTGCCCTCGTGTCAACCGCAATCCCCCGCAGGTTCCGCCAGGCTGACTCGCTCGTTTCGAAAGGCAGGTACTTTTTATGAATCGGAATCTCAAATTACGGGTTTTAGTGTTACTCGCAGCGGCGGCGTTGGCGGTACCGACGTTTGCCAAGCCCACGGCCACGACTATTACGATTGGCAAGAGCGCCAAGATCGGCAAGGCTGATCTGCAGGCCGGCGAATACAAACTGATGATCGATGGCGACAAGGCCACCGTCGAAAAAGGCAAGAACGTGGTGGCCGAGTCCGCCGGACGATGGGAAGACCGCGACAGCAAGGCGGCCAATAACACCCTTCTGATTGGCGAGGATGGCCGCGTGAAAGAAGTTCGTTTTGCCGGCAAGAGCAAAGTATTCGTGTTCAACGAATAGTGCTGGGATGACCGCGCAAACCTTTCACGACTCGAGCGGGAGGTGGCCAGCGATGGCCGCCTCCTTACTCGTCGGTCTGGCGGCGCGGCTTTTGCAGTGGCAGAATCCGGCCGAGTTTGGCGCGCAATTTCTGAACGCTTTTCGTGCGCCAAGTTTTTTCAAGAAAGCGGCAAGTCCGCTGTTAGCAATACAAAATCAGGATTGAGCACTTCTTGCCTTTTGGTTCAGCGCAACAACATACAATCGCCGTAACTGTAAAAACGGTACCCGCTTTGCACTGCGTGGCGGTAGGCGTTCAAGACGTTCGTTCTACCGGCGAAGGCGCTTACCAGCGCTAGCAGCGTGGAGCGTGGCAAGTGGAAATTCGTCAGCAGCGCATCCACCACACGAAACGAATATCCCGGATACATAAAGAGCGTGGCTTCTCCGCGGCCAGCGACGAGCGGAGACACACTGCATGAACCTTCCGCGGCGGATTGTTTCGCGAGTAGCGCAGCCGATTCCAGCGCACGCACTACGGTAGTACCCACGGCCAATACTGGCCGCCCGGCGGCACGCGCTGCGCGGATGCGCTCGGCGGTGTCTTCGGGAATCTCGTAAGATTCCGCGTGCATGGTGTGGGCTTCTAGGGTTTCGGCGCGGACCGGCTGAAATGTGCCTAGCCCCACGTCGAGCGTCAGTTCGCAGGTCTCCGCTCCGCGCAAGCGAATTTCGTCCAAAATTTTCGTGGTGAAATGCAGGCCGGCGGTGGGGGCAGCTACTGCGCCGGGACGCTTAGCGAACATCGTTTGGTAACGACCGCGATCAGCCTGATCGTCCTCGTCGGGTGATATACGGTGGCAGAGGCACGTGCCCGAGCGCCTCGAAATGTTGGCGAACGGTTTTCGCATTGTGCGACTCGAATTGCATCGTGCGCAGACCGAACTCGCCGCGCGCGACGATACGTCCCGTGAGCTCTCCCTCTCCAAAGACAACTTGAGCATCTACTGGGAGCTTTTTCCCGGGCTTAACCA
The DNA here is from genome assembly GCA_963786485.1 of uncultured Acidobacteriota bacterium. Classification (GTDB taxonomy): domain Bacteria; phylum Acidobacteriota; class Terriglobia; order Acidiferrales; family UBA7541; genus Acidiferrum. The sequence goes on along the minus strand of CAWAZN010000019.1, from coordinate 35,404 downwards.
AGGCTTCCCAGAGATCGGGACTGACTTCACGGGATAGGAAGATTTCAACGAGCGCGGTCCGTTCTGCATTACACGATATTTTTGCTGCATTTTCAGCCGGGACAGCGCGACGGCCGAAGAGGCGTGCGGGGATTACGCGTGCGTTGTTAAAGACAAGCAATTCATCGCCTCGCAGAAGGCTAGGAAAGTCTGAAAAGAGGCGATCACTGAGTCGGCCATCATAACGGCCCATTACAAGCATTCTGGCAGCGTCACGCTGCGCTGGCGGATGCTGCGCGATTTGCGCTGAAGGCAGTTCGTAGTCAAATTCCTCGATCCGCATGCACACGAGTGTACCAGCATCCTAAAAGGCCTTTAGGGCGTTCGAACGCGAGGTATCGGTCCAGATCAGTCTAACAAATCAAAGGACTACTAATGTAAGCCATTAAGAATTAGCCATTTAAGTCAAATGAATGGGGCAAGGAACTCACACTTGACAATCATACAGTCATATTTTATTATGTTGCTGCAGTCAGATACATCTTTAGGAGCTTTCTGATCATGAGCACACTGAATCGCTGGGAAGGCCACCGCGGCTCTTCCAATTCGCAAGACAATTTTGGTCGGTTCTTCAATGAATTCTTTGAGCGCGCAGGGCAGGATTCCAACCTCACTACTTGGGCGCCAGCAGTCGATATCTTCGAGAACGAGCACGAGTTAACCGTCAAAGCCGATTTGCCCGATGTGGATCCGAAGAATCTCGACATTCGCGTCGAGAACAACATCTTGACCATTCGCGGCGAACGGAAATTTGAAAAGAAGTCGACTGAGGGAAACTACCTCCGGGTGGAGCGTTCCTACGGTTCTTTCGCTCGCAGCTTTTCGCTGGCGAATACCGTGAACTCGGAAGCCATCAAGGCCGACTACCAAAACGGAGTGTTGACGCTGAGCGTGCCGAAGCGCGAAGAGGCAAAACCGAAGCAGATCAAAGTAACGGTTGGAGGCTCGACGGGCACCGAGGCACCAGCCGCCAAGGCGGCAACCGCCGGCGCAAAGTAAGCAACAACCCAGTCAGTTGAGCACGGAGGGGCTGGGCAGTTTGCCAGCCCCTTTTCTGTGCATCATAGTCGGTGGGGAATGAGTCCAACCGCTAGCGGTGCCTGCAAGCATCGAAGAAAAATAGTTTGTTAACGCGAGGAAAGAAATGCTGCAATTTGAAAAAATGACCGTAAAGGCCCAGGAAGCCTTGCGGCAAGCGCAGGAAGTCGCTGCGCGTTACGAAAATCAACAGATCGAACCGCTGCATTTGCTGGAAGCGCTGGTGGCCCAGAAAGATGGCGTGGTGTCGCCGTTATTGGCGCGGTTGGGAATCCGACCTGAAGCTTTGAGTCAGGAAATCGCGCGAGAGATCGGCAAGTTGCCGAAGGTTTCCGGCTTTGATCAGCAACACATGGGAAAAGCGCTTAATGCGGTTCTGGAGCGTGCTTTCGACGAGGCCAAAAACTTTAAAGACGAGTACGTTTCGACGGAGCACATGTTCCTGGCCATCGCTGGCGCAGACCGCGACCCCGCTGGCCAATTGTTGAAGCGCCAGGGAGCTTCGCACGAAGCTATTCTGCAAGCGCTCACCAGTGTGCGCGGCACTCAGCGCGTCACTTCGCAAAATCCGGAGGCGACTTACGAGTCCCTGGAGAAGTACGCGTGCGACCTGACGGATATGGCGCGGCGCGGAAAACTCGACCCGGTCATTGGACGCGACGAAGAGATTCGTCGCGTGATGCAGATCCTGGCGCGCCGCACCAAAAACAACCCGGTGCTGATTGGCGAACCAGGCGTAGGGAAGACCGCAATTGTCGAGGGGCTGGCGCAGCGCATTGTGGCTGGCGACGTGCCGGACGTACTGAAAACGAAACGGCTGGTGGCTCTCGATCTGGCGGCTTTAGTGGCGGGCGCGAAGTATCGCGGAGAATTTGAAGACCGCCTGAAGGCAGTGCTGAAAGAAATCACCGACGCTGACGGACAAATCATTTTGTTCATCGACGAGCTACACACGCTAGTTGGCGCGGGCGCCGCGGAAGGCGCGATGGATGCCTCCAACATGTTGAAACCCGCGTTGGCGCGCGGTGAATTGAGAGCTATCGGTGCGACCACGCTGAATGAATATAAAAAGAATATTGAAAAGGACCCGGCCTTGGAGCGCAGGTTCCAGCCCGTGCTGGTCAGCGAGCCGACGGTAGAAGACACCATCGCCATATTGCGCGGATTGAAAGAGCGCTATGAAGTTCACCACGGCGTGCGCATCAAAGACGCGGCCATTCTGGCGGCCGCGACGCTTTCGCATCGTTATATCGCAGATCGTTTTTTACCGGACAAGGCCATCGATTTGATCGATGAAGCAGCGGCGAGCCTGCGTATGCAAATCGATTCCATGCCCGTGGAGATTGATGAAATCGAGCGCCGCATTTTGCAATTGGAAATCGAGCGGCAGGCACTGCTGAAGGAAAAGGACGCGCACTCCAAGGAGCGCCGCGAACAGATCGAAAAAGAACTCGCCAAACTGAAGGAAGACTCCAGCGGGCGCAAGGCTACCTGGCAGGCGGAAAAAAACGCCATAGCCACCATTCGCAAACGCAAGGAACAGATTGAACAATTGCGTGCGGAAGAGCAGAAGTACGAACGCTCCGGAGAACTGGCCAAAGTGGCCGAAATCCGCTATGGCCGCATCGCCGCTGCGGAGAAAGACCTGAAGCAAGCTGAGGCACAGTTCGCGTCGGTGCAGCAAGGCGCGCCGATGCTCAAGGAAGAGGTCGACGAGGAAGACATCGCCAAATTGGTCAGCAAATGGACGGGCATTCCGACGGGCCGTTTGCTCGAAGGCGAAGCGCAGAAACTGGTCAAGATGGAAGACCGGCTGCGGCAACGCGTGGTGGGGCAGGAAGAGGCGCTGGCCCGTGTTTCCAATGCGGTGCGCCGAAGCCGCGCAGGGCTGTCCGACTCCAAGCGGCCCATCGGCTCGTTCATTTTTCTCGGTCCAACGGGCGTCGGGAAGACCGAACTCGCGCGGGCTCTCGCCGAATTTTTGTTTGATGACGAAAAGTTAATGATTCGCATCGACATGTCTGAATACATGGAGAAGCACAGTGTGTCGCGTTTGATGGGCGCACCTCCGGGATATATCGGCTATGAAGAGGGCGGTCAACTAACGGAACAAGTGCGGCGTCATCCCTATTCGGTGGTGCTCTTCGATGAGATCGAAAAAGCGCATCCGGATGTTTTCAACGTGCTGCTGCAAATCCTTGAAGATGGCCGGCTTACGGACGGCAAAGGCCGTACCGTCGATTTCCGAAATACGGTACTGGTGATGACCAGTAACGTCGGTTCTACCGCGATTTTCGAGCTGGCGAATAAAAACCCGGAACGCGCCCGTAAAGAAGCGATGGAAGCGTTGCGCGCGGCGTTTCGTCCGGAGTTCATTAATCGTATCGATGAAATCGTGATTTTCAATCCGCTGGGCAAAGAACAGCTGGGGCGCATTGTTACCCTGCTGCTCAAGAATGTGGAGCAGTTGCTTGCTGAGCGGAAAATCACGTTGAAGCTTGCGCCTGCGGCGATGGAGCTGTTACTTGCCGAAGGATATGATCCGGCGTATGGCGCACGTCCGCTACGCCGCACGATTCAGCGCTTGATCCAGGATCCCCTGGCGCTGCGAATCCTGGAAGGAGCAGTGCTGCCGGGCGATCACATTACCGTGGATCGCGACGGGCAGAAAGACACGATGACTTTCGAACGCGGCGCGGCACGCAAACCGGCGGCTGCGGCGGCGAAGTGATCGGTGGAAGACGGCTATTTGAAGTACGAGATAGAGGCTCATCATGAAACTTCTTAGAACTGGTGCGTTGTTAGTTTTACTCAGTGTGCTGCTGGTGATTGTCGGAGGGTATATCGGCGGCAGAAACGGAATGACCATCGCATTGATCATTGCGGTAATCATGAACGGAGTTTCGTATTTCTTCTCCGACAAGATCGCACTGGCATCCAGTGGCGCGCAGCCAGTTACGCGCGAGCAACTCCCGCGCCTGTACGAAGTGATGGAGCGGCTGGCTGCGAAAGCCAACATTCCAGTTCCGAAGCTATATGTGGTGCCGCAGGCGGCGCCGAACGCTTTTGCGACAGGACGCAATCCGCATCACGCTTCGGTTGCAGTGACGCAGGGCTTGCTGGAACTGATGACCGACGATGAACTGGAAGGCGTCATCGCACATGAACTTTCGCACGTCCGCAACTACGACATCTTGACCAGTTCCGTCGCAGCCACGATCGCGGGCGCGGTGACCTACCTGTCCCACTTCGGAATGTTTTTCGGGGGCGGTCGCGATGACCGCGATCGTGGCGGAGGGTTCGGTGCCCTGGCGATGATCATCCTGGCGCCCTTGGCGGCGATGCTGTTGCAACTGGGATTGTCTCGAGGTCGCGAGTTTGCTGCGGACGAAACTGGTGCCCGCATGGTTGGCCAGCCGTACGGCTTGATCAGTGCATTGCAGAAACTGGGCGCCTACAACAAGCAGATCCCGACCACCGCTGTGTCGCCGTCTACCGCAGCGCTGTGCATCGTCCAGCCGCTTTTTGGAGGCGCCACGATGTCGGCGTTGTTCAGTACACATCCGCCTCTATCTGACCGTATCGCCGCTTTACGAGAGATAGTGATCACGCCGTCGCGTTAGGCTGTGCTGTGCTGTTCCCGCGCGCCAAATCGGTGCGCATATTGAGCGGTCGAGTATGTAAATGCTCTACGCGATGTCCGCGCCTAGTTCCGGCCATTGTCCTTCGTGCCTCCAACCAATAGCAATGAAAAGGGTTACGAAACGGCTGACTTCACGCGGTTTTGGCTTTCTAAATGCGATAAGTATTGCGGGTAACGGTTCTGGTTCGGGAGAACCGAGGGGAATGCATTTTATGAGCTGTAAGGACACTATTCATCTGATTTGCTGGTACTTAGAGGGTCGATTGTCGCCAGCCGTGGAGAGCGAGATCGAGAATCACCTGTCGACGTGCGACGATTGCCGCATGGTGCAGGAGGCTGCTACGACGACTCTGGATCGCGAATTCGGGGCAGCAAGGCCGTCCGAGCGCCGTCCGAACCTGAGAACTGAGCCTCAGGCGGCATAAGCTAGTCTTTGTAACTGCTTTTAAATAAGTGCTTTACTTAGAATTTATTTTTGTGCTTAAAACTAGTCTGACGACCCTTACAGCGGCTTCTGCCTCCCGCTCGCATACAGCAATTATTACCGTCGCCCTGCTAAACGCGTAATCTTTACTTCCGCTAGTACTACTAATTCCTAGCTAAGGCTTTTCCTTCGGGTCGATACATCTCTCATTATCAGGGGGTTAGCACTGATCCTCGGCCTTAGGCGCGTTGGAAGCCCAGGTGCACCTTCCGGAGTAACTGGAAACCCTGTTTTCGGATCATTCCTATGCGATATAAGGAGAACGCGACATGACCGAGTTTCAAGAACCTGTTTACACCTCCACAACGGCGGGGACGCCGCGCTGGGTTGGCTTGGCAGTTATCGTGTTAGCTATAGCGTCGATCGTCGGCGTGGGCCTCGGCGCCAGCGCACTGAATGAAGCCAAGTCCGTCGGCCAGACTTCGCAGAACTCCCTGAAGCAAGCGAATGATGCGCTCAGTCAGCGGCTGGCGAAAGCGGAAGAAACGAACCAGCAGTTGCAGAGCGACTTGAAAGTGGTGACCGACAAGCTGAACGTGACCCAAACGGACCTGCTTGCCGCACGCAAACAAACCAAAGCGGTTTCGGTGGCTTACGACAAGAAATTGACTGGGCTGAAGACCGATGTGAGCTCACAACTGGCCACGAAGGCCAGCACCGATGATGTCTCCAAGCTGAATGGCGACGTCACCGGCGTGAAGAGCGGCCTCGACGCTACAAACAATAATCTGCAGATGGCTCGCAGCGAAATGGGCACACTTATCGCGCGCAACCACGACGAGATCGATACACTGCGCCGCATGGGTCAGCGTGACTACTACGAGTTCACGATTACACGCAAAGCCGGATCACAAAAGGTGGGTAGCGTGGAAGTAGAGCTGCGCGACACCAACACCAAGAAAAATCAGTACACCATCAATGTGCTGGCCGACGACAAGAACTTTGAGAAGAAGAACCGTTCCGTGAATGAACCGATCTTCTTTTACACGGGCGGCAGCCGCGCGGCACTGGAGCTGGTGGTCAATAAAGTCACCAAGACCACTGCTTCGGGATATCTGAGCGTTCCGAAGTCTGCGGGGACGGCTTCTGCCAGCGCGACTAATCCAGCGCAATGACGCCAGCGCAGTAAATTAGCTAGGATTTATTGAACTATAAAGATACCGGAGTGATTCGCCAGAATCCTCCGGTATTTTTGTTTCGTCGTACTCGATTTTGCACCACGCATGAATTCCATTACGATGAGAAGTTGGTTCACCGACAGACCGACCTCCTATGCCAATCCAACTATTGCATTGCAAACAGGCCATAACTCCGACTGCGGAAATTGCGGATGCCGGAATTCTGATTCGCGACGGCGAGATTGAATCCATCGGCGCGCGTGAATCGCTGACGCTGCCCGATGGTGCTGAGGAAATTTCCGCGACAGACAGCATCGCGATTCCAGGATTTATCGACGTGCACATCCATGGCGCCGGTGGTCATGACGTGATGGAAGCCACCACGGATGCGTTGCGTGTTGTCACCCGGATGGTGGCATCTCACGGCACGACGTCGATAGTGGCGACCACCGTTACCGCCAGCCCCGAAGCGACCTTACAAAGTGTGGCCGGCATAGCGAAATACATCTCAGAACAGCACGAAGGGTCCCCGCCGTGTGCTGAAGTTCTAGGGCTGCATTTTGAAGGGCCATTCATCAGCCCGCTGCGGCGCGGCGTACATCCACCGGAATTTATCCGCTTACCTTCTGCGGATTTTCTCGATCAACTGGTGCACGCGGCTGCCGGCAATGCGCTGATATTGACGATTGCGCCGGAATTGTTTGGTGCGATCTCCTGCATCGACGCGGCCAGAAAAGCGGGCATGGTCGTCGGAATGGGACACACCGACGCGACGTACGAACAATCGCGCGCGGCCATCGCGCACGGAGCGCATCACGCGGTGCATATGTACAACGCCATGCGGCCGTTTTCTCACCGCGACAGCGGGATCATTGGCGCGGTACTGACTACACCGGAGGTCACTGCGGAATTGATCGCGGATGGAGTGCACGTGGACGAAACCGCAATGCGGCTTCTGCTTACGGCGAAAGGCGCCGCCGGCGTCATCCTGGTGAGCGACGGAATTTCCGCAACGGGTATCTCGGACGGGAATTACAAATTGGGGGGACTCGAGGTAACCGTGAGCGGCGGCGTCTGCCGCAACGCGGAAGGGAAGCTGGCGGGAAGCACGCTGACTTTGGATCGCGCGCTGCGGAATATGGTGGCGTTAGGTGCCTCGCTTGGTGAGGCTGTACGTATGCTTACGTTGAACCCGGCGACGCTGCTCGGGTTGGAATTCAAGAAGGGCGCTCTGCGCTCTGGGGCGGATGCCGATATTGTTTTGCTGAATGAAGCGCTGCAGGTGTCGAGGGTTTGGGTGCGTGGCGTCGAGGTTGTGTAGTTGTGGGGAATCTCCCCAAAACGCGACAATCGAATCAGGAATTCAGAGGGACATTCAATTCGTCGGCAAGTTGTTGTGCGTTGAACGGACTGACAGCGAAATAGCGGCCGGCGATTTCGATCGTTGGTACTTTGCGCTTGCCATTATTCATCTTCATTACGAGCGCAGCGGCTTCAGGATCGTCTTCGATATTTACTTCGCGAAACGCCACTCCGCGCTCTTTCATAAATGACTTTGCGCGACGGCAATCGGAACACCACTCGGTGGTATACATCGTGACCGGGTCCATAAAGGAACTCTCTCCCTGACCAACTTACCGTACAAACCTACGTCTTGAGGGATTAGATGAGGAAAGGTGTCGGAGGTCGCAAGGCCGCCGGGCGGCACTGTCAGCGAGCTCCTACAACGGTTAGGAATCGAACGACTTAGAGAGCGGCGACAACCGCGGTGCGCTGGCGGCGAGCGACCTGGATGCGAATTAACGCGCGTTGCAGCGCGGCCGTGACGCGGTCCCAATCCAAATCTTGAGAGTTGGAGGCCATGCGTTCCTGCGCGCGTTTGAGTGCGGCTTCGGCGCGGGAAACGTCAATCTCGGAGGCCAACTCGGCAGTCTCCGCCAAGACGGTGACGCGATCCGGCAGAACTTCTGCGAACCCGCGGATAATCGCGATGGGCTCCGACGCGGCACCGCCACTCTTGGAGTGATAAGTCAGTTCGCCGATGCCCAGCTCGGTAATCAACGGAGCCGCGCCAGGCAGAACGCCCAAGTAGCCGTCCGCGCCCGGCAACTGCACCTCAACCACCGTCTCGCGCAGCAATTCGCGTACCGGCGTAACGATGATCAGCTCTAGAGCGTCGGGCAACATTTTCGCTTAGGAACTCGCCTTCATTTTTTCGGCCTTGGCCAAGGCTTCGTCGATGGTGCCCACCATGTAGAACGCCTGCTCCGGAATATCGTCGTACTTACCCTCGACGATTTCCTTGAAGCTGCGCACGGTGTCTTCGATCTTGACGTACTTGCCTTCGAGGCCGGTGAACTGCGCTGCCACGAACATCGGCTGCGACAGGAATTTTTCGATCTTACGGGCGCGGGCTACGGTGCGCTTGTCGTCATCGGAAAGCTCTTCGATACCGAGAATCGCAATGATATCTTGCAAATCCTTGTACCGCTGCAGGATCGACTTCACGCCGCGCGCGACGGAGTAGTGTTCCGCGCCAACGATGCGCGGATCCAGGATGCGCGAATAGCTGGCCAGCGGATCGACCGCGGGATAAATTCCGCGTTCCACGATCTGCCGGCTGAGATTGGTTGTAGCGTCCAAGTGCGCGAAGGTCGCTGCTGGCGCGGGGTCCGTGTAGTCGTCGGCGGGCACGTAAATCGCCTGCACCGACGTGATCGAGCCGCTCTTGGTGGAAGTGATGCGTTCCTGCAATTCGCCGATTTCCGTGTTCAACGTCGGCTGATAGCCGACTGCGGACGGCATACGGCCGAGCAGCGCGGATACTTCGGAACCGGCCTGCACAAAGCGGAAAATATTATCGATGAACAGCAGAACATCGAGATGTTCCTGGTCGCGGAAATATTCCGCTACGGTTAGGCCCGTAAGGCCGACGCGCAGACGTGCTCCGGGTGGTTCGGTCATCTGGCCGTAAATCAATGCGGCGCGCGATTTTTCGGAGTTGCCGGGAACAACCACGCCAGCTTCCTGAAATTCCAGCCAAAGGTCGTTGCCTTCGCGGGTTCTTTCGCCCACGCCGGCGAAAACCGAAACGCCGCCGTGCTGCATGGCTACGTTGTTGATCAATTCCTGAATCAAAACGGTTTTGCCTACGCCAGCGCCGCCGAACAAGCCGATTTTTCCGCCCTTCAGAAAGGGCTGAATCAAGTCGATGACCTTGATTCCAGTCTCGAACATTTCCAGAGTTGTGGACTGGTCTTCCAGAGGAGGAGCGGGACGGTGAATGGAATAGTTCGTCGGGCTGGTTAAAGGGCCAAGTTGATCCACGGGCTTGCCCAAGACGTTCATCACGCGGCCCAATGCTGCGCGGCCTACGGGAATGGTGATCGGCGCGCCGGTGTCAACAGCCTTCATGCCGCGAACGAGGCCTTCGGTCGGCTCCATTGCCACGGTGCGCACGCGGCCTTCGCCGAGGTGCTGCTCCACCTCCACGGTCACGTCTGCGGGTTCCGGCACATCGAACCCTTCGCTGGTAATGCGCACGGCGTTGTAAATCGCGGGCAAATGTCCCGAGTCAAATTGAATGTCGAGCACCGGCCCGATGATCTGGACCACATGTCCGACTGGTGCGTTCTGATCCGCCATACGTTCTCCTAGGCGCCGTAATTCGCGCCGCTGACAATTTCGATAATTTCTTTGGTGATCGCCGCCTGCCGCACTTTGTTCATGTGCAGCGTCAGCGCTTCAATCACGTCGCCGGCATTCTTGGTCGCCGAATCCATGGCGACCATGCGCGCGGCGTACTCCGCTGCGGAAGATTCCAGCATGCTGCGCAACACTTGCGTCTCAATGTAGCGGGGAAGAAGCTTGCCCAGCAATTGTTCCTCAGGCTGCTCGTAGATGTAGTCGATGGGTGTCTCGTCCTGCTTCTTTTCGCCATCTTTCGTGTCGGCTGCAGCTTTTTGTTTGTCTTTCTTGATTTCTTCCACGGGCAAAAGTTTTTGCACCACGAGATTCGCGGTCATCACCGACTTGAACTCGCTGAATACGATGTAGACCGCGTCAATCTCTTCCTTCATGTACAGTTCGGTGACCAGCGCGGAAATTTCCCGCGCAACGCTGAATTCCACCTTCGCCAGCACGTTGATGTATTCTGCCGCGAACTGAAACCCCGCTTTGCGCAGCGAGTCCCGGCCCTTTTTGCCAACGGGAATGGCCACGACCTTCTTGCCACCCAGCTTGCGAATGAAGTCGTTGGCTTTGCGCAAGATGTTGCTGTTGAAAGCGCCAGCCAGACCGCGTTCGCCGCTCAACACAATGACCAGCACATTCTTTTCTTCTCGTTTGGCTAGCAACGGATGTTGCGGCTCGTCAATGCGGGACATGATCGAGCGCAGCATCCTAGCCAGCTCAACGGCGTAGGGGCGAGCCGCTAGGGCGGATTCTTGCGCCCGTCGCAAACGCGCGGCTGCGACGAACTTCATCGCACGCGTGATCTGTTGCGTGTTCTTTACCGACCGGATGCGTCGCCGAAAATCGAGAAGTGTAGCCATGAATTACAAAAATCCACCTGAATGTGTGTCGTCGATTTACTTAGTGTTTCGCCGTAGCCACTGGTTCCGGAGTCTTCTTTGCAGGGGCTTTCGCTTCCGCTGCCTTGGTTTCTTTTTCTCCCGCAGCCGGAGCGGCATCTTTAATGGAAGCCATAAATCGCTCTTTGAAGCTATCCGCGGCCTTCTTGATATCCGCCTTCAGGCCGTCGTCCAGGGCCTGCTTCTCGGAAATTGTTTTCAAAATTCCCGCGTTGTTGCTTTCCACGAATTGAATAAATTCGCTCTCGAAGCGCCGCACCTGATCGACCGGCACATTATCGATTACGCCGCTGGTCGCTACGAAGAGGCTCAACACCTGTTTCTGTACGCTGAACGGCGCGAACTGATCCTGCTTCAAAATTTCCGTCAAGCGTTGTCCGCGCGAAAGTTGCGCTTGGGTCGCTTTGTCCAGTTGATCGGCTCCGAACTGCGCAAAAGCCGCCAATTCGCGATACTGCGCCATGTCCAACCGCAAAGATCCGGCCACCTGGCGCATGCCCTTGATCTGCGCGTTGCCGCCCACGCGGCTTACGGAAATGCCAACGTTGATGGCGGGTCGGATACCAGCGTTAAACAAATCCGCTTCCAAATAAATCTGTCCGTCCGTGATAGAAATCACGTTGGTCGGAATGTACGCGGAAACGTCGCCAGCCTGCGTTTCGATTACGGGCAGAGCGGTAAGCGAACCGGCGCCGAGCTTCTCATTCAATTTCGCGGCGCGTTCCAAAAGGCGGGAGTGGAGATAAAACACATCGCCGGGGAACGCTTCTCGTCCTGGTGGCCGGCGCAACAGCAAAGAGATTTCACGGTACGCTTGCGCGTGTTTGGAAAGGTCGTCGTAGAAAACCACAGCGTGCCGCTTGGTATCGCGGAAAAATTCGCCCATGGCGCACGCGGCGTACGGCGCAATGTACTGTTGGGAAGCTGGCGCCGATGCCGAGGAGGCCACGATGATCGTGTATTCCATCGCGCCGGCATCCGTCAGCGTCTTTACGATCTGAGCAATCGTCGACTGCTTCTGTCCGATCGCGCAGTAAATGCAAATTACGTCGCCGCCCTTTTGGTTCAGGATGGTGTCCAGAATCACCGCGGTTTTGCCGGTCTGGCGATCCCCGATGATCAACTCGCGCTGGCCGCGCCCAATGGGGATCATCGCGTCGATAGCCTTGATACCGGTTTGCAAAGGCTGTTTCACCGGCTGGCGATCCAAAACGCCAGGAGCCAGCTTTTCCAACGGATTACGTTGCTTCGAGCTGATCGGCCCTTTGCCGTCCAGCGGTTCGCCAATCGGATTCACTACGCGGCCGATTAAGCCCTCGCCCACCGGCACGGACATAATCGTGTTCGTGCGCTTGACGGTGTCGCCTTCCTTCAATTCCGAAGACTCGCCCAGCAGCACCGCGCCGACCTGTTCTTCTTCGAGGTTGAGCGCAATGCCGAACATCTCGTGCGGAAATGCCAGCATCTCGCCGGCCATGACCTTCGAAAGCCCGTGCACGCGCGCAATGCCGTCGCCAACGCTGATGATTGTCCCGACCTCATCGACCGCAACGGTAGACTCGTAATTCGCAATCTGCTCTCGCAGAATCTTGCTGATTTCATCGGCCTTGATATTCGCCATTCCTGCTCCGTAGCGCTACGAAAACTTTTTCGCTGCAAAATTCCGTTAATTCTGAAAAGAAATCTGTAACTAATCCGCCGCCAGCTTCGCCTGCATTTGGTACAGGCGGTTGCGCAGCGAGCCGTCGTAAATTGTGTCGCCCACGCGCACCAGCACTCCGCCCAACAATTCGGGATCAATAAAATAGTTGGGATCGACCGTCTTCCCAGTAAGCTGCGCCAGCTTCTGCGTTAACTCCGTCTTTTGTCCCTCGCTCAAGCGAGTGGCGGAAAATATCTTCGCATCCGCAATCCCTTGCCGCTCCCGCACCACGTCTTGAAACGCGTCCGCGATCTGCGGAAAATCACGCGAACGCCGGTGATCAGACACGACGAACAAGAAATTGCGCACCACTTTACTCACGCCCATGCGAGCGGCAATTTTTTCCAAAACGGCCCGTTTGTTTTCCGGAGAAATAGCCGGACTGTCCAGGTAATTCTGCAACTCCGGCGACTCCGTGTAGGCCGCAGAAAACTCCTGCAGTTGCCGCGCCGCGGGTTCTACAGCGCCTTGCTCCATCGCGATATCCGCCAGAGCATTGGCGTATTGCAGGCTTACCGACTTCAATGCGGCCTCGATTCCAGGCTCTTCACAAATTCGTTTATGAGCGATTCCTGAACTTGCGGAGTCAGTTGGTTCGCTAGCACGGTCCGCGCTCCGTCGACAGAAAGTTTTGCGGCCAGTGCTTTCAGTTCCTGCCGCGCGGCGCGTTCTGCGGCGGAAATTTCGCCCCGCGCAGCGATGGCAATTTTCTCTTCTTCGCTTTGCGTTGCGGCCATCAGGCGTTCGATTTCCGCAGCACCTTCACGGGCTGCCGATTCGCGCAGCTCTGCCACTTCCTTTTCCAGGCTGGCCAGTTTGCGTTCCGCGTCGCGCAGCAACGCATCCGCGGCATTTTTGTCCGCCGTAGCCTTCTCTATGGCCGAGTTGATTTTTTCCGCGCGGCCGCGGAATATTGGGGGCAACACCTTGCCAAACAGCCAGATGGCCCCGCCCGCTACAATTGCGAAATTGATCCACTTGAAAAGTTCCTGTGCCGCTTGCGTCTTCTGATTGGTGGTCGTGTCTTCATCCGCCCGCACTGCGCCTGCGATGCACAGCCCCACTAGCATTAAACCAGCCACAAGTATCACTCGTCGTTTCATCGAGCCTCACTTGGCGGTCGCAGCGGGGTCTGCAGCAGCCGGGTTACGATTTCTGCGGAAAGTTGCGGCACGCTCTGTTCCACGTCGCGCAATGCAGCGGTTAGTTCACCGGAGATCTGTTCTTTCGCTCCGCCCACTTGGGCAGCCGCTTTGGCGCGAGCTTCCTTCAGCTTCGCGGCCCGATCATCCAAAACGCGCTTCCGCGCGGCATCTTGCTCGCCGTATACCTTCGCGCGGGCAGCTCGCAAGGCATCTTGATACTCTTTCACTTTTTCCGCGGCTACCGCCTGTGCATTTTGCGCGGCCTTGCGCGCCCCAACCGTGCGCACCTCGCGCTCTTCCATTACTTTCAGCAACGGCTTGAAAAACAGGCCACGCATGACCACATAGAAAATCAAAATAATCACAACGGTGGGAACCGCCTGAAGAAACAACTCTCCCAGTTGGCGTAGTATTTCCATCTAAAAAATTGAAACCTGGAACCTCTTCTTTGAGTGACCGCGGCGCGGTTTTACTTTGGCTGGCAGCACACTGTGTCCCCACCCGGAAGGGCGCACAGCAGGCCAAACACTGCCTATCCAAACGTCAATTTATAACATCCGTGCGTCGTTACGTCAATCCGAGCCGAATCCATAGCCGCAACAAATACGCCCATATTTACATGATAAAACACGACTTAGACGGTGAATTAGTTCTCCGTGGTCGGGTCTGTGGGAAACTGCGTTTTGAGGAGATTCTTCGGAGCCGAGGTGCTTAGCTTCGGCCTGATCCAATCGCCACCGCCGCCCATCCCTCAAACCCTCGACTCAAATTCATGTAAGATATTTCGACACCCAGAATCTACACTCACAACTCACTGACCAACTGTAGGCATCGCCCATTTGACGATACTCTCCATCACAATCCTGGCTGTAGCCGCTATTCCGTTCATCTACTACTTCCTCTCCCTCTATAGCACTCTCCGTTATTTTGGTGTGGCCGGTAAAGAGAATCCTCCCAATACCGATTTTTTCCCGCCCATCAGCTGCCTCAAGCCGATCAAGGGCCTCGACCAAGACGACTACGAAAATTTCGCCAGCTTTTGCCAGCAAGACTACCCCGAATACGAAATCATCTTCTGCGTGGACGAAGGCGACCCAGCCGTCCCCGTTCTCGAAAAGCTAATTCGCGATTTTCCCCGCACCAAAATTCGCCTGGTGTTCGGTTCCGGTCGCCAGGCGATTAACGATAAAGTCGGCCGACTCGTCCGTCTCGTCGACGAAGCCGAACACAACCTGCTGGTGATCACGGACGGCGACGTCCGCGTCCAACCTGACTACCTTCGGGCCATGGCTTCGCCATTCCGCGACCCGAAGGTCGGCGGCGCCACGTGTCTCTACGACTCCATCAACGAGACCAACTTCATCCAGACTTTGCAATCCGTAGGTATGTTTTCTGATTTTTTTGCGGGGATTTTCGTGGCCTGGCAACTTGACGGCGTCAAATTCATGTTCGGCCAGACTATGGTCATGACGCGCCAGGCCAACACCGCTTTTGGCACCTACCGCGTAAACGAAAGCCGCCCGGCCGACGATCTCTTGGCCGGCCGCATGATTGCCGAGCAGGGCTTCGAAGTTAAATTGCTGCCCTACGTGGTGCAAACCGTAGCCGACTTTAAATCTCTGAAAGACTTGCTGGTGAAGCGCGTGCGCTGGATGACGGTCATGCGCCGCATGCGTCCGTGGGGACATCTCGGTTTGATTTTCACTTGGGGCCTGCCGTGGGCTCTGATTGCCGTAGCCGTGCATCCCACACTGGCCGTATTCGCGGCGTACGTCGGTGGCTACGCGTTCATGCGCGTCTTGATTACTTGGTTGATCGCCATCCGCGGAATGCGTGAAAAAGGCATTTGGAAAAAAATGCCGCTCATCCCCGTATGGGACGCTGTTGCTTTTTGTATCTGGCTGGTGAGCTTCACGCGCACCAGGATTCGGTGGCGCGCAGTCGATTACATCATTCGCGACGGTGCGTTGGTGCTGCCCTCGGAAGACCACTGATTCTCATCGTCAGTATTTTGACGTAACCCACGCCGCTTCAGCGCGATAGAACTTTTTCGAAAAATTCCAACGCTCGAGGATCGTTAGACTGTCCCAGCCAGAACATCGCCTGTTTGCGCACTTCTGGATTGCGATTCGATTGCGCCACTTCAATTAACTTCGGCACGCCTTCATCTTTTGGCAGCTGACTCAGGGCAAATACCGCTTTTTTCTTAACATCCGTCTCGGGATCGTTCTCCAGGGCAGCGCTGATTGCGCCTACCGCTTTTTTCCCAGCTTTTTGTGCGAGCCAGAAAAGCGCCTGCCCACGCACGTGGCTGCTGGTGTCATCTTTCGCCATGCGGATCATCTCATCCAATGCTCCCGCTTCGCGGCTAACGGAAAGCGCAAACGCAATTTGCGATCGTACCTCCGTGCTCGGATCGCTCTTCTCCAAGGCCTTCAGCCTCTCCAGGCCAACCGCCCTGCGAGCTTCACCTAGCCAGAACACAGTCTTCTTTCGAAATTCCTCCGGCTGGCTCGATTCGGTAAATTTAACTAGGGCGCGATCTGCAGCCGGGTCGGCATGCAAGGCGATCGCCATCACCGCTTCAGCGTCCATCCCGGAGTGCTCATGCGCCGCGAACGTTCCGCTTGAGACATACCCGCTCAACATCCGCACACTTTCTTCCGCCTTCACTCCGGTCAGCCATACAAAGCGCGTTCCACCCGCATCCAGCGTGCAATCTTCTGACGCCACTCGAACGCGCATCACGTTGCGATTCTCCGCCCGCAGCAAGACCACTAGCTCACGGCTACCCTCAAGCTTCACCGAATCGGTTCGGTTGATGTTGACTCCGCCACGCTCGTTCTCCAGCTTGCACGTTCCGCAGATCTCGCCGTCGTTGTAGTTGCCACAACAGATCGAGCTTTCGCCGTTGATGCGCGGAACGCGATAGCCAATCCAGGTTGGTTTCTCCGCCTGCTGTGCCACTGCTTGCACCGCGCCCGCCAGGCCTGCGTCTGCTGCCTGTATCTCGCGCTGCGCATTCTCAATTCGCGGCGCACCTTCTTGGGTCGCTGCAGTCGCCGTTGGTTGCCCCGCTCGACTTCCCACAGGGAACAGCATCGCCGTAGCAAAAGCCAGTAGAGTTATTCTTCGCATCGCTAACCCTCCGCATTCGTTCGTCACTTCTGCAGCAGTTCCATCATGTAGTCCGTCGCTTCTTTCGAATTCATCAACGCGAGCTTCTCTACCGCCGTCTTCTTCAGAGCCGGGTCTTTTTCATTTCGCGCCAGGGCTACCAACACCTTGGCATTCCCCTGAATAAACAACGCATTCAAAACCTCCGCGCGTATCGCTCGATCCTGTTCCTTGTTGTAGAGCGTCTTCAGCGCACTGCCCGCCGCGTCGCCGCCCACTAGACCCAGGTTGCGCACTGCTGCCCGCCGCACCTCCGGATCTTTTTCGTTTTGCGCGGCATCCACCAATTTCTGCGTATCACCCGCCAGGAAAAATGCCTGCAGAATGTCTCGCCGCAATTCCGAAGAAGTTTCGCTGCGATAGAGTTGTTCCAGCTCGCTGGTTCCGTGTACCAGCCCCAACTGCCGGATGGCTTCCCGCCGCAACGCTGGGTTCTTCTCGCTCTTCGCCGCGGCAAACAAATCGTCTTTGTCCCCGGCGATCATGAAGCTTCTGAGAACCGCGCGTTTCACACCATCGTCGCTGGATGAGGCGTAAACTCCGCTCAGTGTTTTGCGAGCTTCTGCGCCCCCGAAAAGTCCCAGGTACTCCACCGCCTTCCGCTGTAGTTCCGGATTGCTCTGCCCGCTGGCAATTCGCCCCAGAATTTCGCGTGATTGTGGCGAGCCGTTCTGGGCCATCACAAACATCGCTCGTGATTTTTCCTTCGGAGTTGCGTTCCCGTTCAAAACTTTCTCCAGAAGTGGCATTGCTCGCTGTGGATCGCTGTTCATCAGTCCTTGAATCGCCAGCATTTTCAGCTCATCGTCGTTCTGCGCTTCGGGTTTGGTGGGCTGCCCGGACGATTGCTGCACTTCAATTTGAAGTGCTCCTGCGTCTTTCAGCCAGCGGCTTTGCGGATACTTTTGCTTCAAATCGCTGATCGTCGCCAGGGCCGCGCTACGCTTCCCTAATCTATTTTGCGCATAGGCTTTCCAGTACAGCGCGGCATCCGCTTGCGCGGTGTTTGCCTTGGCCACTTCGTCAAATTTTTCTTCTGCGCGCTCGAACTTGTCGTCATCCAGCGCGTCGCGTCCGTTGTCGTAAGCTTCTTCCACACGCTCCGCACGTTCCTGCGCCCGATCCTTAGCCTCTTGCGCGCGGTCTGCCGCTTCTTGCGCGCGATCCTGAGCTTCCTGCTCAGCGTCGGTATCTGCTTCCGTCGCACTGGTTGCAGCGAATGACCTAACGGCGTCCTGCGTTGCCACGGCCTTTTTCGCCGGCACGGCCACCGAAGTTTGCCCGCTCAGCGGACCAGCCGTCGCTAGCAAAAGTATTCCCGCAATCATCCAACCGCCATTCTTTGCCCACAAAATTCGCGCCATGCTCATACCTTCTTTCTGTTTTCTTGCAGGCCGTTGCCGCCCGCAGGAGTCGCTCTCTGCCGTTGTTCGAGTTGTTGTCCCACCACTCGCACCTTGAACAAGATTCCGTCCGCCTCGATGCGCTGCTGAATCGAAAGCAATTGCGCCGCAGACACTTGATCCGGCGTGTGCGACACATCTAAAAGCACACGCTCCAGTTCGTCCAGGAGGCTCGCTACCGCCGTGTCGCCTTGTTCCATGGCCGTCTGCCGGTACAATCGGTTTTCGCCTAGCAAATCTTCCGCGCGCTTTTGCTCCGCGGAAATATCAATCAATTTCCCCTCGTCTCGTTTCGCTTCCGTGTTGGAAAGCTCCGTCAACATCATTTCCGAGCGACCCAAATGCTCGCCCACCGCCAACAGCAGCACCTTTTCGCGCATACTCGCGCTGGTGGTACTAGCGATTTCCGGCGCCTTCGCCGGCTTGGTCCCGCGCCCCGCGAAGAACGCCACAATCACCAACGCCGCCACGGCGGCTGCCGCCATTAAATGCCTCGGCGAAAACCAATCGCGCCACCAAGCCGCTTTCTCGCCCTTAACTCTTATCGTCGGCCGATGGGGCGCGAGCTGCGGCGCGATCTTATTCCAAACTTGCGTGCCATATTCGGCGCCGGCATCGGGCACTGCCAGCGTGTCTAGCGCCGCAAACACCGCACTGAGTTCTGCATTCAGCCGCGCCAACTCCGCCCGGCATTCCGCGCATTCTTCTAGGTGCCCCGTGATGGCGTCGCGTTCCGTGTCGTCGCCTTCTCGATAGCCGATCAACTCTTCTTCACTTATGTGTTTCATAATTTTGTTCCCATCGCACGAGCCGCAGCTTGTGAAGTCACCAGTGGCGCCAGAGCATTCCGCAATTTCTGCACCGCGCGAAACACCGCATTCTTTGCCGCGCTCGCGTTCGAATCCAGTGCCGCCGCGATTTCCTCGATGCCGCATCCGTCCCAATGCCGCATCACGAACGCCGTGCGCTCCGCCTGAGTCAAGGCGTCCATTGCGTTCTCCAACTGCTGTCGTAATTCCACATTCTGTGCCAACCGTTCCGGCGAAGGCGCTTCGTCCCCCACCGTGTTCATCGCACTGATTTCCGCGCCATCCACCACGCGTGGTTCCTCGCGCCGCGTTTCCTCCGTTCGTCTTTGCCGCGACCGGTCAATCGCATAATTCGCGGCAATGCGGTAAACCCACGTTCCAAAATTTGCGCGCGCTCAAACTGTCCAAGTTTTTGGTACGCCCGCAAAAACGCCTCCTGTACCACTTCCTCCGCGTCGTGCCGGTTCCCGGTCAGCCGGTAAGCCAGTCGGAACACGCTCGCGCTGTGCCGGTCCACGAGCACACGATAAGCGTCTCGATCCCCACCGAGCGTCAACTCGATGGCCCGAGCGTCACCCTCCATCAGGTGTTCGCCGCTAACCTTCATTCGCCTATTTAGACAGGAATCCGCCCTAGCGGTTAGGAACAATTTCGCCATCTTGCCATCTGGTTGCGGCGCACTCGGCCGTTGTAGAGACGCAGCTTTGCCCTGAGGGTCGAAGGGATGCTGTGCCCCAGCTTGCCCGGGATATAACGATGACCTCGGTCAGTGCCAAAACCACGGTGCCTCCATCCAACCCCTCACTCAACACAACGCCGCAATTTACCGTATCATTGACCTATCCAGTCGAAAGGATGCACCTCTTGATTCCACGCTACACCCGCGAAGAAATGGGCCAGGTCTGGTCCGACCAGAACAAATTTTCGAAGTGGCTAGAGGTCGAACTCGCCGCCACAGAAACTCTTGCCGAAGCCGGCCAGGTCCCCAAGGAAGCCGCCGCTGCCATTCGAGCCAGCGCCAAAATCAATGTTCCCCGTATTCACGAACTCGAAGCCCGCGTAAAGCACGACGTCATCGCCTTCACCATGTCCGTCGGCGAAACGATCGGCGATCCCAACGTGGCCCGTTGGCTGCATTACGGCATGACCTCCAATGACGTGGTCGATACCGCGCA
The DNA here is from genome assembly GCA_963786485.1 of uncultured Acidobacteriota bacterium. Lineage (GTDB taxonomy): Bacteria > Acidobacteriota > Terriglobia > Acidiferrales > UBA7541 > Acidiferrum. The sequence continues at coordinate 15,079 of CAWAZN010000019.1, read as the reverse complement.
AGCCCTGCAGGTCCGCGATGCTTCGCAAATCATCGAACGCGATCTGGTCATGTTCGGAGAGGTTTTGGATGTCCGCGCTCACGAGTTTCAACACACTCCGCAAATTGGGCGCACCCACGGAGTCCACGCCGAGCCCATCACTTTCGGGCTAAAGATCGCCAACTGGTTCGCGGAAAATCAGCGCAATATCAAGCGCTTTCGCGAAGCCGCCGCGCAAATGGCCGTCGGGAAAATATCCGGCGCCGTCGGCAATGCCTCGCATCTCGGGCCGGACATCGAAGAAAAGATCTGCAAGCGTCTCAACCTGGTCGCCGCCCCAGTGGCTTCCCAGGTAATTCAACGCGATCGCCACGCGCAATATATGAATTCGTTGGCCCTGATCGCCGCTCTTCTTGAAAAAATCGCCCTCGAAATTCGCCACCTGCAGCGCACCGAGGTCCGCGAAGCTGAAGAGCATTTTGGCGGCGAACAACGCGGGAGCAGCGCGATGCCTCACAAACGAAATCCCGTCACCTGCGAACAGGTTTGTGGCTTAGCGCGCGTGGTCCGCAGCAACATGCTCGCTGCGCACGAAGATGTTTCCCTCTGGCACGAACGAGACATCTCCCACAGTTCCGTCGAACGAATCATCCTGCCCGATTCCACAATTCTCGTTGACTACATGCTCGCCAAAATGACCGCGCTGGTCGACGAGATGCGGGTATTCCCCGCTCGCATGATGCGCAATCTGGAATTGACGCACGGACTTGTGTACTCCGGACAGCTGCTGCAGGATTTGGTGGAACGCGGCATGCCTCGCGACGAAGCCTACAAGGCCGTCCAGGAAAACGCCATGCTCGCCTGGGAATCCGAGGGCAACTTCCGAGAGCGCGTAGCCAACGATCCGCGCATCACAAAATTCCTGGACGCCAAAGCTCTAGCCCACACCTTCGATCTACAACGCCAGCTGCGCTACGTAGACGCTATCTTCGCCCGTGTTTTTCCCCCGGCCACAAAAGCCAATACCGCCGACTGATTTGGTAGCACAGGCATTCCTGCCTGTGCACGGTTTCTACCACACCAAAATCTCTCCCGTTCGTCTTCGCTTCTGTTCCTGCTTACACCCCGCACAGGCAAGAATGCCTGTGCTCCAAAAACAAAAAGGCCGGCCAGAAAATCTGGCCGGCCTTTTCGCTCTTGCCTCTTCTAATTCTTGCTCGCACAAAAATTAGCTGCGGAGGCGGAAACTCGAAACCCCATCATCCGTCTATCCGCGGCGAAAGCAAAGTATTAATTTCGCCCCGTCGCCAAAATTAATACAACAGCGAATTACTCCACCCGCTGCACATAGCGCGCTTCGGTGGTGTCCACCTTGATGCGGTCGCCTTCGTTGACGAACGGCGGAACGTTGACCACCAGCCCGGTTTCCAGCGTAGCCGGCTTCATCACCGCGCTGGCGGTAGCTTTTTGCAATGTCGGCTCGGTGGAGACCACACGCAATTCCATCGTGTCTGGCAAATCCACGCCGATGGGTTTCTCTTCGAAAAATTCGATCTTGACCGGCGTGTTGGGCACCAGGTAGTAGATGGTTTCGCCCAGTTCATCGCGCGTCATCTGCATCTGTTCGTACGTTTCCGTATTCATGAAGTGGAAGTCGTCGCCCTCGTTATACAAATACTCAAACTCCACCTCGTCCAGAATTGCGCGGTCCACGAACTCTTCCGCGCGGAAGCGGTAGTCAATCATGATCCCAGTGCGCAGGTTCTTCAGTTTGGTCTGCATCGATCCGCGCTTATTGCCAGGGGTGCGATGGTCGACGCTGAATACCGTATAAAGCTGGCCTTCGTGTTGCACGACCATTCCCGGCCGTAGCTGCGTAGCTTTGACGACATCACTCATAGTAAGGGTCCGGCCGCTCGGCGGCCGTCTGCTCCTGAAACGTTTGATTTACTTTCGGAAATTCCGGTGCGGCGCGATCTTGCAACCCCACGGTACTGCGATCGGAATGACTCGAGGCATGCTGACGAGAAATACCGCGTCAACGCGAATACACAGTATAGATGCGCGGATTCGCGACGGTCAATCATGTCCGCTCGAAGAGAACGGCCCATTCGGCGGCGCATTGAGGCCAGTTAGCGCGACCGGCGCAGGCTTCGGTTCCGCGTGGTTCGCCATGATCTGCTCGATTTCATCCGGCGTTCGAGGCAAGCGCGCGCTCAGAAGTTTGTTGCCCGTCTCCGTAATTAGCACGTCGTCTTCAATGCGCACACCCAGGTTCTCTTCCGGAATGTAAATCCCCGGTTCGTCTGTGATCACCATACCGGGCTGCAACGGCATGCAGGGGTCCCCCGGATCATGAACGTTCAATCCGATGCCGTGACCGAGGCCGTGGATGAAATATTGGCCCAAGGGTTTGCCGTGCAGATCCTTTCCGTGTGAGTTGATGTAGTCGTAGGCGACCAGATACGCGCTGCCTTTGCCTTTGCGGCACAACGTTTCGCCTGGTTTCAACATCGCCAGCGCGGCGTTTTGCGCGCCCAGCACGATTTCATAAATCTCGCGCTGGCGCGGCGTAAATTTTCCATTGGCAGGCAAAGTGCGTGTGATATCCGCGGAGTATCCGGAATATTGCGCGCCAACGTCCAGCACCACAATGTCGCCATTCTGAATCTTGCGAGACAATTTGTCGTAATGCAGCGCCGTGGAGTTCGGCCCCGCTCCAACAATTGGCGCGTAACCCTCTGCCTCCGAGCCGCCCGTGGCGTGCACCTCCACCATTTTCGCCGCCACCTGATATTCGTATAGGCCCGGCCGCATCATTTTCATTGCCGCAAAATGCGCGTCCAGCGAAAGATCGATGGCCCGCTGCAAAAGTTCCAGCTCGGTGTGTGACTTGATCTGCCGCAAGGCTTCGATGCGTCCTCGGACATCCGCCAGTTTGGCCTGCGGCGCAGCCAGCGCCAGCCAGTCCTGCACCTGTTTTTCGTGCGGGTAACCGCCGTTTTCCTTGTTGTACGGCAGGATCGTCAAAAAGTTCGGGTAACTCGGGATGACATGCTCAACAACCATCCGCATATTGGCAAAATCCATCACCGACGCGAACCCGGTTCGCGCTTGAATATCCGCATCCGTCGGCGCGAGGCGTACGCCGTTCCATTTTTCCTTGGCGGGATCTTTCGCCGGCAGAAATAAAATCTCTTGTCCGATCGGCACAGTCTGGCCGTTTACTTGCAACGGCGCCGCTGCGACTGCCGGTTTCGCAGGAAGAATAATCAGCCCGGCGCCTTCCTCGTTGTGGCCCGTCAGGTAATAGAAATTCTCTTCCTGCGCAAAGATGTACGCTTCATATGCTTCTTCCCGCCCCGTATAGCCCCACAAAACCACGGGAGCGTCGATTTGTGCCGCAAGTTTGGCGCGACGTTCCGCGTACACACTGTTCGGTTCGCGCTCCCGCCGCTGCTGGCCAAAACAAGAGGCCGCGACAATAGCGCTGAGGCAGATCAGTGTGATGACTCTGGAACAACTGCGCGGACGGATAGAACTCAACGAACACCTCGTTCCCTAAAACTATATGTGCGACGCAATTTCCGCACTCCGGATCCCTGCCAAGATCCAAGAAGAACGGAGCCCAAGGATTGTATAGGAAGCGCGCAGCCAGGAAAAACCGCCCACCGGTAAAATCGGCTCGCGTGTGGTGCGTCACTCCAGAAAATCCGCGAATACGAAGCCGTCCCGTTCGACGATTTCTCCGCGATGAACATCGATGGTTGCACCGTGCGCCTTCGCTGAAAACATGGGCCCGGCAAACGCGAACGTGTGAAACTCGCCATTTTCGCCGCACGGATCAACGGAAGGCGGAAGCTCGGCAAGCAGCGGGGCATCCCACTCGCGCCCAGCGAAAGATTTATCAAGCTGTCGAGGATCAACGCACGTGATGTAAGACCGCAATCCACCGGCGAGCATCTGCCGCGCCAACTGGTCCGTCGGGATACCCCACAGCGGAAACACCGGAGCGATACCCGTGTCCTTGAGATTGTTTTCCCGATAGCGGCGAATATCCTCCAGAAAGAGATCTCCGAAAATCATATGCGTGACGCCTTCGGATTTCGCGCGCTGCATGGCCGCACCCATGGCGCGTTCGTATTCCTCGTTAGAGCAAGGCGACGGAATGGGGACGACGACCAGCGGCAGGCTCGCCGCGGCGACTTGCCTTTCAAGTAGAGTCTCTCTAACGGCGTGCATGGCCACACGCTGATGCGTGCGATTCACGGTTGTCAGCAGCGCGACAATTTCCAGCTGCTTCTGCTCGCGGACCACATGTAGCGCCCAAGCACTATCTTTACCCGAGCTCCAAGCCAGCCAAGCCTTAGGACGGTAAGTTGTCACTCTTGTCATGGTGAAAATTTCGTTTCTTTCGACTCCCGCGAGAATCAGTGCCCGACGCTGTCCTGAATCACTGCGCTGACTGGCGCTTCTGCCGACGGTCCTGGCGGAGGAAGGATGCCCAGGTCCTGGTAAACCGGCCGGATCCACGCGCGAATGGCCGGGCGCTGCGATGTAAACCATGCCGCACCCGCGAGGCAACAGGCGCCGCTGAAAATTACTGTGCGCGGAGCGCCGATGGCGTGAGCCAATGCGCCCGCCAGCAGGCTGCCAAACGGAGCCATCCCCACAAACGCCACGGTATAAAAACTCATCACCCTGCCGCGTTTACTATCGTCCACCACCGTTTGAATAATCGTGTTGCTCGCCGCCATCTGCTGCATCATCCCGAAGCCGCACACCAGCATCAAAACCATCGACAACCAGAAAAATCTGGACAAACCGAAACCAATAAGTCCAGCTCCGAAAGCCGCGGTTGAGATAGAGATCATCTTCACTAAGCCGCGGACCGTCCGCCGAATCGCCAGCGAGATCGCCGAGATCAGCGCCCCGACTCCCACAGCCCCCATCAAAAAGCCCAGCGTATGCGGCCCGCCATGCAAAATATTCGCGGCGAAAATGGGCATCAACACCGTAAATGGCCAGCCCATCAGGCTCACCAACGCAAAGAGCAACAGGATTATGCGCACCGCGCCCGGGCTGGAAACGTACGTCCAACCTTCGGAGAGCTGTTTGAGCATGGAATCCGCGGAACGTTTGAGCTCCTTCACGTTCAGGCGCATCAGCAGCAAAGAAAGAATCACCGCCATGTAGCTGATGCTATCAATCAGAAAACAATATCCCTCGCTGGAGATTGCGATCACCGCGCCTGCCAGCGAAGGCCCCACCAACCTCGCCAGATTCACCATCGAAGAATTCAGCGCGATCGCGTTGCCCAGGTCTTGTTTGTCTTCGATCATTTCCACCAAAAAAGTCTGGCGGCCCGGCATGTCGAACGCATTGATCAAGCCCTGAAACGCGCTAAGCACAATAATTTCCTGGATGTTGATTCGGTGCGTAAGCGTGAGCGCGGCGAGCGCCAGCGATTGCAACATGGCCAGAACTTGCGTAACCACGAGCACGCTGCGCCGATTCAGCCGGTCCACCCATACCCCGGCGAACGGCGCGAATATAAACGTGGGAATCTGCCCGGCAAACCCCACCACTCCCAGCAGAAACGCGGAGCCGGTGAGCTTGTACACCAACCAGCTGGTGGCCAGGCGCGTCATCCACGTGCCCATCAGCGAAATCGTCTGCCCGCCGAAAAACAAACGAAAGTTGCGGTGCCTAAGCGCGCGCCACGCATAGGAAAGCCGGTTCTTGGTAGATGGTGCGGCTGTGACAGCGGCGGCCGAGGGATTCACAGAGCCCCATTGTGGCATCGGTGCAGAATATTTGACGCGTGCAAAATGCCGCGCATAAAACACTTCGATGCGCGGCGCTCGCACTTCGGCATGCCAGTGGCGGTTCCGCGAGCATGGTAGGCTGGAAACAGTTCATTTCCAGGGTTTTCTTTGCGGCTTCGGAGGGCGAGCACGAGTGCTTAGGCGATTTGCGGGTTTCCTAATAATTTTCCAGTCTGTTTTATTTTTGGCGCATTTTTTCCTATTCGAAACTTTGTTATTCGCCTTCGGTCCGAAGCCAGCCACCACCCGTGCACTGGCCTGGAGCGTCGCCGTTCTCTCCGTTTGCTTTCTCGGCTCCTCGTTGCTGGGCTTCAGGTATTACCACGTCCTCGTGTGCATTTTGTACCGCATCAGTGCGGTCTGGTTGGGCGCATTCACCTATCTTTTTATCGCCGCCTGCGCCTGGTGGGTTATCTATGGCGCTTCCGCAATTCTGAATATCAGTGTTCCTTATGAGGCACTGCCCATTTCGCTTTTCGGCGCGGCACTACTCATCAGCGCCTATGGCGTGATCCATGGCGCTTTCCCGCAGGTGAAGCGGATCACTGTGCGGCTGCGCAACCTGCCGGACTGGTGGCAGGGCCGCTCCATCGCTTTGATCAGCGATCTACATCTTGGAAATATTCGCGGAGCCGCCTTTGCGAAGCGTGCCGTCGAGCAGATCCTCGCTGAAAAGCCGGAACTCGCGATTATCGCGGGAGATTTGTTCGACGGCACGCCAATCGATGCCGTACCAGCCGTTGCGCCACTCGCTGCGCTGCACCTGCCGCTCGGCGCATTTTTCACGGAAGGCAACCACGAAGAGTTTCGCGATACCGACAAGTTGTTGGCTGGCATCGCCAAAGCGGGCGTCCGCATCCTCGACAACGAAAAAGTCGATCTTCATGGTCTGCAGCTGCTGGGTGTGCCCTACCGACACGCCACGCACACGGAGCACTTCCAGTCGGTTCTGACCAAGCTGCAAATCGATCGCTCTCGCGCCAGCATTCTAGTCACTCACGCGCCGGATCGCCCGCAAGTTGCTGAAGCCGCCGGAATTTCGTTACAGCTTTCCGGTCACACCCATCACGGACAATATTTCCCTTTCACGTGGGTCGCCGCGCGCATCTATCGTCAATTCGTCTACGGCCTAAGTAGCATCGGCGGTTTGCAGGTATACACTTCCTGCGGCGCAGGCAGTTGGGGTCCGCCCCTACGGGTCGGATCTACCCCCGAAATTGTCATCATTCGCCTCGAACGCGCAGACTAGTTGCACAAAGATCGCCTCAGCCGCCGGCGATACAGCTGTAGTTCCTATCTCCGTCCATGAAAACCCTGATAGTCGTAGCTGCACCCCACTTGTAACGTTCCTTGGCACACCATGTAGCGCGATCACCCGACGCGAAATTCAGCTGGGAGAAATTTATGTCCGATATGAACAAAGAAAATGCCGCAAATCGTATGACCCGCGAGGAAATGATTCAGAAAGTTGGCGATCTCATCAAAGACATAAAGATGGCGATGCTCACGACGGAAGCCGAAGACGGAGTGCTGCGCAGCCGCCCTATGGCCACGCAAAATTCGCCATTCGACGGCACGCTTTGGTTTTTCACCTCGGCCAGCTCCGGCAAGGTCAGCGAACTAGATTGGAATCCCGAAGTGAACCTGAGTTACGCCGAACCTTCCGACACGAAATACGTTTCCATCAGTGGCAACGGAGAAATCGTTCGCGACCGCGTTAAGATGGAAGCACTCTGGAACGACATCTACCAAGCCTGGTTCCCCCAAGGCTTGAACGATCCAGATGTCTGCTTGCTAAGAGTTGAAGTCAGCACCGCGGAATACTGGGAAGCCAAATCCGGCAAAATGGTCCGGCTTTTCGGCTACGTCAAAGCGTTAGCGACCGGCGAACGCGCTCAAGGCGGAGAACACGCCTCAATGGACATCGAGAGGGAATCCGCGAAGGCCACTGCGGCAAGCCGAAGCGCCTCTGCCGACATCGAGTCCCACACTTAATTTCCGCGCTCTGAAAATTGCAAAACAGGTAGGACACCGCCTGCCGTGTCCGTTTGCTTTTCTTAAAACCCCGGTGCCCCGGTAGCCGCCGGACGCATCTCCGCTGGTGGCACCGCCGTCCGCCCAAATCGCCAGTTCGTAAAATACGTCTGGCTTAACGACATAAATCCCGTATACAAATACCCCCAAACAAACAGCAGCAAAAACGGCACGGTGGCGTAGTTCTCTCGCAGAATTGAATAAACTACCGTAGACGCGAAGTACAGCCCCAGTCCCACTTCCGCGTAAGCAATCCACCCTGCCTTATTCCGATACGACTTCCTCGCAGAACTTCCTGCTTTACCCGCGATATTGAACTTCGGCGTCCGCGCAAACTCCGATTTTTTTCCGACGATCGCCTCAATCACCGCCTGCGCGTTCCTCACGGAAATTCCAATGCCGGTAGCCATCACGAACGGTAGGTACATAAACGTCCGCCACCACGTTTTCGGCCGCAGCTCTCGCTGAGAAACTAGATAAAAACTTGAAATCGAACAGGTCGACGCCAAAAACAGCGGCAAATCGATCAACAGCATCTGAAGCCACCCTTGATAGAAACGTACGATCATAGCGGGCAGCAACATGGTGGAAAGGATAATCATCAACGGATAAGAAATGTTCGCCGTCAGATGAAAAAACGCTTCCGCCTTGACGTGCCAGGGAACATTGGCTCGAAACACCTTCGGCAGAATTTTCTTAGCCGTCTGCATCAACCCTTTGGCCCAGCGCGCCTGCTGTGCCTTAAATCCGTTCATATCCACCGGCAGTTCTGACGCGCAAGCAATATGCGGCAAGTAAAGGAATTTCCAACCGACCAACTGAGCGCGATACGAAAGATCCGTGTCCTCTGTCAGCGTATCGTGTTGCCAGCCGCCGGCCTGGTCGATGGCCGCGCGCCGCCAAACCCCGGCGGTCCCGTTGAAATTGAAAAATGTGCCGCGCCGCGACCGCGCCCCGTGTTCCACCACAAAATGCCCATCCAGCAAAATCGTTTCCACATTGGTCAGCAGTGAATAGTCCGAATTCAAATATGTCCAGCGCGTTTGCACCATGCCGATGCCGGGGCCACCCTGCGGATCCATAAAATAAGGAATCGTTTGTCGCAGAAACTCCGGCTCCGGCACGAAGTCTGCATCGAAGATCGCAACGAATTCGCCCTTACTGGTGCGCAGTCCGCTTTCTAATGCGCCAGCTTTAAAGCCTTCGCGATTCGTGCGGTGAATATAAACGAGGGGCAAACCTTGCGCGGCGTACCGGTCCACGCAGTCGCTCGCCACTTGCCGCGTCTCATCCGTGGAGTCGTCCAATACCTGAATGTCCAGCAGTTCGCGCGGGTAATCAAAACGCGAAATCGCTTCCACAAGCCGCTCAATTACGTAGCGTTCATTGAAGATGGGCAACTGCACGGTGACCCGCGGCCATTTTTCCACTGGTTGCGGCGCAGGCGGCACGTTCTTGGCATACGCGAAGTAGTCGTACACCAACCAATAGCGGTGCATTCCGTAAACGGCCAGCACAAACAAAACCACGAAGTAGGGAATCATCATCGCCAGATCGAAAGCATTGGCGTGATACAGGCCAGTGAACGTACGGTCTGTAAATCTTCGCCAGTAATGGCCGAGGCCACTCTGTACGACTAGGAAGTTAGCGATGAGGGTCAGAAGCAACACGGTCGAGGTTTGCGCGGCGGATGATCCATGAAGAACCTTCAGAGCATCGCCGCGTTGGAATTATACGGCATAAACAGCACGCGGCGGTGAGGCGCATGCACGAAATGAGAAAGACAAGGCCCACTATCCGGCGGTCCTACGGGATCAGCACGATCTTGCCCGCCGCACCCGGCTCCATAATTTCCTTGTGCGCTCGAGCAGCTTCCGCCAAAGGAATCTCTTTGCCGACTACCGGACGTAACGTGCCATTTTCCATGGCGGCAAACATCCCTGCGTGCATATCCGCTTCTTCCGCCTCGGTGATCGCCCACAGCGTGAACCCGCGTATCGACCCGCGGCGAGACATCAAATCCCGCGGATTAATCGTAATCTCTCCGCGATTGCCGACCACAATGACGCGCCCATTCGTCGCCAGCAGTTTCAAGTCGGCGGCTAGATTCACGTTGGCCAATATTTCGATAATGATGTCCACGCCGCGCCCGGCCGTCGCTTGCATAATCTCGTCCGTATAGCCCGCCTTGGAGTGATCGAAAACTTCGCGGGCGCCTTCGCGCTTCACCAGTTCGCGTCCCTTGTCGCTGCTCGCCGTGCCAAACACTGTCAGCCCCATGGCGTGCGCCAACTGCACCGCAGCCGACCCCACCCCACCGCTCGCGCCATGCACCAACAACGTCTCCGAAGCGTGCGCCTTCGCGGAATGATACAGCGCGTGATACGCCGTGCCGCAGGGCACCCACACCGCCGCTCCTTGTGCGTAGCTGATTCTTTCCGGCAGGCGGTAGACCTGGCTTTCCAGCGCCAGCGTGTACTCCGCATACGAACCGGAAACAGTCTTCGCGGTGTAAACCCGATCTCCAACCTTCACTTTTGTAACCGAAGGACCCACCGCATCCACCACACCCGCTGAATCCGATCCCGGAGTGTAGGGAAGCGACGGCTTCACCGCGTACGTTCCCGCGCGTTGTGCGGCTTCATAAGGATTTACGCCCGCGGCATGCACTCGCACCAACACTTGTCCCGCAGTGGGAACCGGTTTGGCGACCTCCTCAATCTTCATTACCTCGGGCGCGCCAAATTCTTGTACGCGAATCGCTTTCATGGTGTTCTCCGATTGTGTAACGATGGAAGTTGGATGTTTGGATTCTGCAATTCGTTTTGCGCGTCAAACCGGCCAGCAATTCGCCGCCGCGAATTCAGTTCGCAGTTGCTAGGCGATCAAAAATGATCGTCGACCGTCACCGCACCGCCCTTGCCAACATTTCCCGTGACTTGTGCCCAAGCGGTCGTCTGCCAATTATCTTTTCCCTTCTTCAGCGGAATCCACGGGGGCAGCGGTTGGCTCAAGTAACTTCCCAGCGCATAAATATATGGCTCATACATTTTGCGAAGCTTGATCAGCTTCGCATCGGCCTCCGCGCCATCCCGCAGTTTCATGCCACTTTCTGCGAGGACGTCGCGAATATGACGCAAGCCTTCGGCGTCCAATCGATCATGCGGTAGGGGGCCAGGGGAGACGCCGAACACTTGCGCCAGATCCACGCAAGCGTGTCGCGCGATCGCAAACGTCAACTCCGCCTGTTTTTCACAAGCTCCTTCGATGCCCACAATCACCAGCACGCAGGTGTCGAGAATCGCGGTCAACGATGCAATCCACGATTGGTTGTCGTGTTGCGAACGAAAAAACGCCAGCACTGGATACGAAAGGTGGCTCTCCATCAATTCCGCGCACCAGCGCTCCCAATCTTGCAGCAATTCCGTCAGCGCTTCCTGTCCTCCCGCATAGCTGTGCCGCCGCAGCAGTTCGCCGGCGGTGGGTGGAGTGCCTGCCCGAGAATCGAGCAGCGAAATATTTACCTCGCGCTCGGCAAAGGATCCGTAAATAAAAGGCAAATAACCGATAACCGCCGCCAGAAATCCAAACCCAAAACCCGCTTCCGTGACTACCAAAAATCGCGCCAGTCCAGAGCGCGGCAAAACGTCGCCAAGCCCCAAAGTAAAGAAAGTCGTTCCGCTCAAATACATGTCTGTGTTGAAACCACTCGGGCCGCTGTTGATCAACACTGCGGACCCCGCGCCGTACTGCATCAGTCCAAAGCTGAACACCAACCCAATCGCCCAAATCCCCACCAGCACCAGCAGCGATATTGGCCCGTAAAATCCCAGCATCGTTTCGCGGCGCTTCGGTTTTTTCACCAGCCGTAGCAGGAACTTCCAGAAAATCCACGTGTCGCGATAAAACATTCGCGTCAGCCGGAATTTCCGGGTGACGCGTCGCGGCAGAATGATGGCCTCGAACGCGTCCCAGATGACAATCAAGAACAGGGCAACGCCCAGCAGGAAAAAGCCGGGCGCTGGAATTAGGTGTGGAATAGTGTTCATGCTCTGGGCGAAGGACGAACCGACTTTCGCTGGTTAAGCTTGCAAATGCGCGGTAACGGTAATCTCCGCTTTAAACAATTTCGAGACTGGGCAGCCCATCTCGGCATTCTTTACTGCCGCATCAAATTTCGCCTGATCCGCACCCGGAATCCGCGCCGCCAGATTCAGATGGCTTTTGGTGATCGTAAAGCCGTCGCCATCCTTCGCCAGCGTGATCGTTGCCGTCGTTTCCAGTTTTTCCGCGGTCATTCCCGCCGCGCCCAGCTGCGCGGAAAGTGCCATCGTAAAGCATCCGGCGTGCGCGGCCGCCAGCAATTCTTCCGGATTGGTTCCCACGCCGTTCTCAAAACGCGTGCTGAAGGAATACTGAGCCTGCTTCAACGTCCCACTGTCGGTGGTCAAATTCCCTTTGCCGTCTTTCAGCCCGCCAATCCATACCGCCGTCGCCTTGCGATCCATGTTGCTCTCCTTGTGGTTGCTTAAAAAGCGTTTGCTTGAAAGTGATTGTTTGAAAATCCAGCCAGCACCACGCCCTTGTTACAAAAACGAACACTCCACTTCATTCGTTGTATTCGTTAGATTCACAATCTAAGAATTCGATTCTACCGCGCTCTGCAAAGGTATATTTAACTTGCCCGTCTTGTCGAGCAGCCGGCGTTCGCAGCACCACATCCGCCATGAGAAATCTCAAATCCCAAACGCAGCACCGCCCCTGGCCGCTCCCTCCTGGCCCATGGGTCATGGCGCAGATTTGGCACGACCTGTTGTTCGCGCACTGGCCAGTCCCAATAGCCGCCCTTCGCTCGCAAATTCCCGCCTCGCTCGAAATCGACACCTTCGATGGCACCGTGTGGCTCGCCGTAGTCCCGTTCCGCATGTCCGGAGTCCGCGTACGCGGCACACCCGCAATCCCCTGGCTATCTGCTTTTCCAGAATTGAATGTTCGCACCTACGTGAAGCGCGATAGCAAACCCGGCGTATGGTTTTTCAGCCTCGACGCTGCCAACGCGATCGCGGTGGAAATTGCGCGCCGTTGGCTCCACCTGCCCTATGTCAAAGCCACAATGCAAATTCAGAAACGCGGCGAGTGGTTCGAATATAGCAGCGTTCGCAAACATCGTGGCGCACCGTCAGCGGCGCTCTCCGTCAAATATCGTCCAATCGCCCCGCCGCAATTCCCAGTTTCCGGCAGCCTCGAACATTTCCTGACCGAGCGCTATTGCCTCTACACCACAAACACTTCCGGCCGTCTGATCCGCGGCGAAATCCACCACGCCCCCTGGCCTCTGCAAATTGCCAAAGCCGAATTTGTGGAAAACACCATGGCCCGCGCTGCGGGCATCAACCTGCCCGACACTCCGCCGTTACTCCACTTCGCCGCGCGTCAGGATGTAATCGTGTGGTCACCAAACAAGATCGAATAGCTTGCAGCCACCTACCATTTGTGGAAAATAAAAAACGCTCCAGCCGCCACCAGCGTAAAACCCACCCCGTAGTTCCACTTGAAATTCTCGCCCAGATAAAAAATCGAGAAGACCGAAAAAACCGTCAGCGTAATCACCTCTTGAATTGTCTTTAGCTGCGCAGCATTGAATTCATACGATCCGATGCGATTGGCCGGCACTTGAAAGCAGTATTCAAAGAACGCGATGCCCCAACTCGCGAGGATCACTTTCCACAAAGCCTCGCTGCGATATTTCAAGTGCCCGTACCAGGCAAAAGTCATAAATATATTGGAAATGGTCAGCAATAGAATTGTTCGCATGATCGCTCGCTGTATGGAGTTACGAGGTCTTCCGTTTGTGATGCTCGTAGCGATGAAATTGTTTGGAGAGGTAACTTAAAACGGGAGAAGTTAAACGTTCAGGGATAACGAAACCAAATCCGTTCGCTGGTGCGCCTGAATCGGCGGCATCTTCGAACGATCCACCCGGTTGTACGCCGTATCCCGTTCCACCGGCACGCGCCCGGCCGCCCGAATCAACCGTTCCAGCTCATTGCGCGGCGTAAACTCCGAAGTCCGCGCGCCCGCATCGTGATAAATTTTTTCTTCCGCAACCGTGCCGTCCAGATCGCTGGCTCCAAATCGCTGCGCAATCTGTGCGATTGCCGGAGACAACATGATCCAGTACGCTTTGATGTGATCGAAATTATCCAGCATCAAGCGCGCCACCGCGATGTTTAGTAGATCCGTATATCCGCTCGGATGCGAAATGGGAGCAGACGGCGTGTTGTCCGGATGAAACGCCAACGGAATAAATGTCACAGAACCCATGCGTCTCGTCCTGCAATTCCCGCAATTTCATCAAGTGGTCGACGCGCTCTTCTTCGGTCTCCACATGCCCGTACAGCATCGTTGCTTCGTCCGTAGCCCGGCCTGATGCGCCTTGCGCGCAATGCTGAGCCACATCTGGCCGCTCACCTTGTGATCGCAAATAATTTTGCGCACGCGCGGTGAAAAATATCCGCTCCGCCGCCGGGCAGCGAATCCACGCCGGCTTCTTTCATCTGTCGCAGCGTCTCTTCGATCGAAAGTTGCGCGATGCGCGCAAAATACCCGACTTCCACCATCGTGAAAGCCTTCAAATGCACACCAGGGCAGCGCTGCTTTAACCCGCGAATCATTTCCAGGAAATATTCGAACGGCAAATCGGGGTGCAACCCGCCGACAATATGAAACTCTGTCGCGCCTTCGCGTACGCCCTGTGCTGCCCGTGCATAAATCTCTTCCAGCGCAAACGTATAGGCGCCCGGAGCATTCGGGTCGCGCCCAAACGCGCAAAGCTTGCAATGCGCCACGCACACGTTCGTCGGATTGATATGCCGGTTTACGTTGTAATAGGTAATGTCGCCGTGTCGCTTCTCTCGCACGTGATTCGCCAGCCAGCCCACCGCCAGCAAATCCGGCGTGCGATACAACAATATCCCGTCTTCCATAGACAAACGCTCGCCCGCCAAAACTTTTTTGGCAATCGTCGCCAGCCGCTGGTCGGTAATCGTCAGTTCAGCCACGTGTGTATTGTATCAGGAAGCCGCCGCGATCAGACCGCACATGCCCGCAGTGCTCTTCAACGGAACGTTCAAATCCTTCAAACCTTCCAAAGCGCCGCCGCCGCTCCCCAAAACACCAAAAACGAGATGCTGATATACCCGTTCATCGCAAAAAATGCCGCATCCAGCTTGCTCAAA
>CAWAZN010000018.1:0-53859 GCA_963786485.1 uncultured Acidobacteriota bacterium | reverse complement strand
ATTTTGCGTTCGACAGTTGCTGGCGAGCCGATGGCGGAACACAAGAGCGATTGGCTGGCCATGGCTTGTTCGGCGGGCGTCCAGAACGTGGAAATATCGTCGATTGGGACAGGGATTTGTCCCGGCGCCCCGCGGCGCAACATTACGAAGGCCTGTTGGTGCGAAGTGAAGATGCGCTGCGCGGCGGAGTCCGTATCCGCTGCGACCACGTTGAGGCCCAAGCCTACGTGGGGTTTCTGAAGTTGCGGCGAGGGTTGAAAGCCGGAGCGATACAAATGCACCGCTTGCATCAAGTCCGCCGGCGCAAAATGCGATGCGAATGCGAAGGGCAAACCCAACTTCGCGGCCAACTGCGCGCTGAACAAGCTGGAACCGAGGAGCCATATGGGGACTTTTAATCCTGCGCCGGGTACCGCGCGGACGCGTTGGCCCGGCGAGAGCGGCGCGAAGTAAGACTGAAGTTCTGCAACCTGTTGCGGGAAATCGTCGCCGGTGGATTTGCTGTCGCGCCGCAGGGCGTGCGTGGTGGCTATGTCTGTTCCGGGCGCACGACCTAGCGCTAGATCGATTCGCCCCGGATAGAGAGACTCCAGCGTGCCGAATTGCTCGGCGATCACCAGAGGAGCATGATTCGGCAGCATAATTCCGCCGGCGCCGACGCGGATGCTCTTCGTTCCGCCAGCGATGTAGCCGATGACCACGGAGGTCGCGGCGCTGGCGATGCCAGGCATGCTGTGATGCTCGGCGACCCAGTAACGCTGGTAGCCGAGGCGTTCGGCGTGCTGCGCGAGTTGGAGTGAATTTCGCAGGGCGTCGCCGGGGGTCGCTCCCGCAGCGACGGGTGCCAAATCAAGAACCGAAAAAGGGATCATGCCGCTTTACCTGACAGTGCCGCTGAGGCCGGAACTTTGCGTGTGGCGTTCATAAGTGATTGGATGAGGGAGGGTGGCAATCCGGCGCATCGAAGGAGACCTGCCAAACACGATGTAGTCCTTCCGCCGCGCACCGGCATCTATCGGATGAATGGAGATTACGACAATGGCTGAAGCTCAGGCGCAACAAGCTCTGGTTCCACCGTTTACAGAATCCATCGCACTGGCGAAAGTCCAGAAAGCAGAAGATTTGTGGAATACTCGCGATCCTGAAAAGGTGGCGCTGGCGTATACCGAAGATTGCGAATGGCGCAATCGCGTGGAATTCATCCACGGACGCCAGGAAATTATCGCGTTTCTGCGCCGCAAGTGGGCGACCGAACTGGACTACCGCCTGAAGAAAAAGCTATTTGGATTCCGCGAAAATCGCATCGCCGTGACGTTCGAATACGAATGGCACGATGAGTCGATGCAGTGGTTCCGGTCGTACGGCATCGAGCTGTGGGAGTTTAATTCGGCCGGCGTGATGTTTCACCGGCAGGCCAGCATTAATGACGCCAAGATTGATGTGAAGGATCTACGCGTTCCGCGATGAAACTCGTATAGCGAGACGAGTCATTGATTAAAAGCTCGCGTCAGTCCCCGATGTAGTAGCCGTCGCGCGTTTGCACTACCAAATCTTTCTGTTTGGTCGTCAAAGAAATCTTGTGGTACCCGGAAGTAGCGTCGGCTTTTTCGGGCGTGTAACCCAGGCTGTACTGATGACGTAACTCCTCATCGATCTCAGAATAAATCTGATCGATCGGTTGCTTTTTGGTGACCTCAAAAAAGCGGCCGCCCGTTTCTCGCGCGATTTGTTCCAATACTTTTTTCCCATCTGGACGGGGCTCTTCAGGCCGACGCTGACCGCCGCGACCACCCCCATTCCCCCGCCGCCCATCCCAACGTGCGGACCTCCGAAGCCGCCGCGTTGGCCACCATATCCATCTTTGTCCGCAAAAAGCACCGTGTAGACTTGCGTGTCGGCTCGCTGCGCAGTGGCAATCGCTTCCTGCAAACTTTCTTTGCTGCCGCGATCGACGCCGTCCGAAAGAATAATCACAGCCTTGCGGCCTTTCTGCTTTTTGGTAACTTCGTCAGAGGCGAGATAAACCGCGTCGTAAAGCAACGTCCCGCCGCCGTGCATTCCGCGGCCGCCGCCGTGACCGCCACCGCCGGAATTGCCGTCTGAACCGCCATTTCCGGAGCCGCCCGCGCTCGTCTTGGGAAAACTGCGGCGCGCCCACTTGCTCGAGGGCCGCTTCCATTTTTTGACGGGACGGCGTCAGGTCCTGCAGCAATTCCACCTCGCGATCAAAATGGATGAGAAAGCCCTTGTCGCGGTCTTCGCGCAGCAAATGGTCGATGAAGGTGCGGCTCGCGGCGCGTTCCTGGTCCAAAACTCTGCGCTGGCTCAGGCTGGTGTCCACCAAAAGACCGAGCGTTAGGGCCGCATCCGATTCCTGAGCAAAATAACGAATGCTTTGCGGATGCCCATCCTGCTGCAGCACAAAATCGTCTTTGCTCAAATCACGGATTAACTTGCCGTGCTTGTCGCGCACAGTGGCCACCATGGTGACCACTTTCACATCCACCGAAATCGGCGCCGTCTGTTGACTGAGCGCGGGCTCCGCGATCAACGCGAAGGCGACCAGCCCGACCAAAAATGTTTTTCTACCCATGAACTCGCCCCATTCGCCGGAAGCGCGCACACCAACGCCGGCTCGGCAAACTACGCCTAATCTTTCTTCCCATGCTGAGCGGAAAAGGTTCCTAGCGCCATGCGCTGGCGAACCGCGCAGACTGCCCGCGCACGCGCAACCCGTCAGAGCGTCTCGCAAAATAGCGAGCAGTCATTTCCGCACTGCCCAGATCTTCGATGCTGCGAAAGCTGGAAAGTTCGCCTGCAATATCGAGAGGTGTAAAGAACAATTGAAATGGCTCGCCGATCTGGCCCACCCGTGCAGCCAGCGCGTCGTGCGCGATTCTTTCGAGGCGCGGGATCGCCGCACGCGGCTGGCCGTAATCGAACGTAACGCCGCTGCCCGGCGGACGCTCGGCGATGTACGCAAGCGTGGAGCGGAAGGCGCTCAGAGTGAGATACGGCACGACTCCGAGCCACGCAAAATAGGCTGGTGCGTTCGAATCGAATCCTTGCATGCGCAACTGTTCCGCGAGGGATTGCACTTCGAAATCTACGGGCACGAACGTCAAGCTCGCAGGAATGGCAATTTGCGAACGCGCCAGCAATTCCCGTTTCCAGGCTTGCGTGGCGGGATGATCCACCTCGAATACGCGCAGGTCTGCGTGATTGTTCCGGTAGGCAAACGTGTCGAGCCCTGCGCCCAGCAGCACATACTGCCTGACGCCTTGGGCCACCGCGCGATGCAAATTGTCTTCGGCATAACGGCTGCGCGCCACGAGGAACGCCCGCATTCCTCGCGAGAACGGATCGTCGAAAGCCGTGACCGCCGCGTTCAGTGGCTTAGCGTAAGTTTCGCCAAGAATCGGTATGGCCACAGGATCGCGAAATACGAGCGGCGAATCGCGCAGTTGGTGCGACGCACGCCGTATCGCCACACCAACCGCGGTTCGTGATGCACGAGCTTTTTCCAATGGTTCCTACACGCGAGAGCTATAACCGAACAAATTTCTGCGGTGCCTCATAAAATGGCGCCTCGTGAACCTGAGGTGTCGCTACGAAAGATGTTGCACGGTCAGTGCAATGGGAAGGCCTACGAGCAACATGTGAATGACCGCCTGCGTTAAGAAAGCTGCGGCAGAAAACGGACGTCGCGGTGCGGCCGATAGCGGTACCACCAACAGACTCATGATCAGGTGCACTCCAAGGCCATACAAAACGCCGGTCATCACCGGATGGGCCGCAATCAGAGGAATTCGCGAATGCAGAAAGTAATAGACTGCGGCAACGGAGAGGGCGATGAAAAAATGAAACCCGATTCCCGCCGCGGCCGTTTTCTTGCCTCCTTCAAACGAGCGTGCACCAAGCGCACCACTGGCGATAAATTGCAAAATCCTCTCGAAGGAGCCGCCCTTCACTATGAAGAGTGTGGAGGAGGCGGTCAGATCCAGCACGCCAGCCACCAGTCCAGCAACTCCGATGATCGCAATCGAATTCACGTTTACGTTTTAGGTTCCCGCACGACCACCGCGAGAATATCTCCTTCATTTCTGATGTAGCAGTCTTGCCAAATGTCGCACCGCTTTCGGCATTATTCGCGATGGCGCGCTGCCGTATCCCAGCACAAATCCATGACGGCGCTTTTTCCCCATGTAGGAGGGCGAAAGCGGCCACATCCACAGGCTTTCTTCGGCCGCACGCGCCACAAATTCGCGGTCGTCCACTCCCTTTTCAGGTATGGCCACCAGATGCGTCCCTGCTTCTGAGCCCAGAACTTCCATGCGCTCGCCAAACTCTTCAGTTAGCGCTTCCACCAGCGCGTGCCGGCGCTCGCTGTACAACATCCGCGTACGGCGCACATAGCGGGCGAAATGCCCTTCCGCAATAAAGTCTCGCAGCACCGCTTGATTGAGCTGCGCAGGATAAATGTCCATGGCGTGGCGGACGGCCACAAACCGCTCTATCAAATCCCGCGGAATCACCAGATACCCCACGCGCAATGCCGGAAAAAGTGTTTTGCTGAACGTGCCAATGTAAATCACACGGGCATTACGATCCAGCCCTTGCAGCGAAGCGATGGGCATTTCTTTATAGCGATATTCGCTGTCGTAGTCGTCTTCCACGATCCATGCATCCGCGCTCTGCGCCCAGGTCAGTAGCTGCAGACGACGCGATACGCTCATCGTGGCCCCCAGCGGAAATTGATGCGAAGGCGTAACGAACGCCGCTCGCGCTTTTGCGCACTCCGCAATTCCAGCCGCGACGTCCAGACCTTCGTGATCCACCGGTACCGGAACCACGCGGCAACCCGCCAGTTTCACCACTTGCTGCGCCAAGCGATAGCCTGGTTCTTCCATCCAAACGTGATCGCCGGCGTCCAGCAATACCCGCGCGGAAATTTCCAGCGCCTGCTGCGAACCGCTGACGATCATGATCTGTTCCGCATCGCAATTCACTGCCCGCGCGGTGCGCAGGTATTGCGCCAGCGTTTCACGGAAATCTAAAGAACCCATCGGATCGCCAAAGTGCAGAGACTTGGCGCTGACGCTTCGACAATGCCGCGCCGTCAGCCGTGCCCATAACCCAAAAGGAAAATACTCGAGCGACATCTGACCAATGCCAAACGCGCCCCTTCCGTAGACCCACGACACTCTCTTAAAAGGCGGCAATATTGCAGAACGCAGCGACGTCCTGCGCGAACCAGCAGAAGCGCTTTTCACCAACGTATCGGTTCGTGCGCAGGCGAGCAGCTCTCCCGGCAGTAAGCTCGAAACAAACGTGCCGGCACCAGTGCGGCTCTCAAAATATCCTTCCGCCAAAAGTTGTGCGTAGGCGTTGAGCACGGGTATCCGGGAGACGCTCAATTCGGCGGCCAAGGTTCGCGTCGAAGGCACGGCCTGCCCCGCGCGCAAATTCCGGCGAATGATATTTGTTCGAAACGCGTCGTAGATTTGCCGGTGCAGCGGTTTCGCGGCGCGCCGATTTACGGCGATGACGGGTGAAACTCCGCTGGCAATGCGCTTCATGAGCCCATCATAGTGGTTATATCCAATTCACTACAAGTGGTTATTGTTGGCGACCACTTATTTTGTGAATATCCCCCATGGCATCTGTCGTCACCATCAGCAATCGCCGTGCGCGCGAAGCCGCAATCGCATTTTTGACGCCCCATCGCCGGTCGGTGACATCGTCGGCCATCGCGGTCCGCAACGCTCGCCCCTTCACAATTCTTACCACCACGCAAAGAATCACGGGCGTCGAAATGGGAAAAGGGCCTACCGTTTTATTAGTGCACGGATGGGAAGGCCAGATTACCGATTTTTCTTCGCTCATTCCGGCGTTGCTCAAAGCGAAGCATCGTGTCGTTGGCTTCGACCTTCCGGCGCACGGTGGAACACGTGAACGAATTCAGCGCAGCACTTCAGACGCCGACAACAAACATCTCAAACTCTTTTTTGGTGAAGCCGCAGAAGAGGTTTTTCAAGGCGAAACCGCCTCTATCCCCGCCTGCGTAGCGGCCTGCCTCGCGGTGCAACGGCGATTCGGAAAATTTCACGCGGTAATCGGCCATTCCGTAGGCGCACTGATTGCCGCGCAGGCCACCACCTCTGGACTCAGCTGCGGCCGTCTGGTTGCCATCGCCGCGCCAGCTCGCTATGAAACTTGCGCTCGACGTTTCGCGGAGCAATCCCGATTGCATTCCGATGAAACGGAAGAAATGATCGGCGCCCTCGAAGCGATGCAGACGCAAGTGCGCGCGATATCTCTGCCAGATATCGCGCGCTCACAAAATATTCCCGCCCTGTTTATTCATTCTCGCGACGATCGCGTGGTTCCCTTCTCCGAAAGCATGGAAAGCGTCGGCCCCTGGCGCGATGCACGGTTTCTGCAACTGGATGGGTTAGGCCATCGGCGAATATTGAATTTCCCCGATGTGGTACGCAGCGTCACAAATTTCATACGAGCTTAATATGCGAACGCTCCAAGCTAACGATAACAATTTGTTTGGCGTCCAACATGTCGTGTCGATGTACGACTCCACTAACCTCGTCTTCCAGCGGCGCTCCGGTGGCTCGCGATGAATTACTTGCGACAGCTCAGAGCATTCATTTTCGGCGCACGCGCTGGCGGAGTTTGGCCTGCAGTACTGCTTTTCTGAAATTTCGCTGGCAGTACCTGTAACCGGCCCCCCTGGCCACCCGTCGTACAACTCTGGGCGATAATCGTCGGACTTGTGTTGCTCCTTTGCGGTGTCGCAATCGTGCTGAGAAAAACCAGCGCTGGCGCAGCCGTCCTGTCTGGCCCTGTTGCTGATTCTCTACGTCGTAGTCTATTTCGTGCCCAAAGTGATCGCCCATCCGCGCAACCCGGGGCCGTGGACGAGTTCGGGAGAGATTCTGGCCATCTGTGCGGCTGCTTTGGTAGCGGCCGTTTCCATCGGTCTCGAACGTGCCCCTAAAGCCGCCTCTCGGAGCAGACTGCTCGCAGCCAGAAACATCGGCTACGTCCTGTTTGGCGCCGCACTTGTGGTTTTTGGAATCCAGCACCTTATGTACGGCCCATTTGTCGCCAGCCTGATCCCCGCATGGATTCCCGCTCGATTGTTCTGGGCCTACTTCGTGGGAGCGGCATTCGTGGCCGCAGCACTGGCTATTTCGACACACATCCAAGCGCGCCTTGCCGCCATCCTACTAGGCGTGATGTTTCTTACGCGGTTTTTGATTTTGCATTTACCGAGAGTCTTCGCCGCGCCGCACAACGGCAACGAATGGACCAGCGCCTTCGTCGCCTTAGCTATGTCCGGCGCTGCGTTTCTGCTGGCAGCAAACGTGACCGACCGCGTCTCAATCGGTCGACACGAGCGTTTCCGCCAATATTTAGTCCCCGGGGGCCCTTATGAAGTTCCAAACACTGTTTCGCATCACTTCCGTAGCTTTTGTTTTTGTAGCCCTGCAAGCCAGCATGCGCCCTTCTTCGACAGGGCACGCCACGTACTTTGGCCATATCCAGCGGCCCGCCGCCACCCGCGAATTCCACCCGCTCTATTCCATCCTGCGTGCAGAAGATTTCGCGCCTCAGCCGGAAAGAAAAGCTCTCCCGTCGCACCAGTTCGAACCCAGCTTCCGCGAGTCGCTATAACGAATCGCTATAAGAGGTGACCGCTGCAATGCATCTCATTTTTCCGGATGCTTGCTGAAACCCCCATCTTCACGCGCGATTTCTGATTTATTGGCGTGCCTTTACCTCAAATCTTCCGCGTGAGAAAATTTCAGCATGAGACTCATCATCCCGCCCGGTGATTTCAAGGCGTATCTATTCGACTGCGACGGCACCATCGCCGATTCCATGCCCCTGCACTACCACGCCTGGAAAAAAGCGCTCGATGAACAAAATTGCATGTTTTCCGAGCAGCTTTTCTACGATTGGGGCGGCGTTGCTGTCGCGGACGTCATTCGACGCCTGAACGAAATGCAACAACTCAACATGTCCGTTGCTGAGGTTTCCGACCGAAAAGAGAGTTTTTATCTGAAGAATCTTCCGCAGCTGAAAGCCATCCCGGAAGTTGTGGAACACATTACCGGGAATCACGGACGCATCCCGCTTGCCGTAGTTTCAGGCAGCACGCGCGATTCTGTGCAATCGTCGCTAACGGCGCTGAATCTTTTGGATCGTTTCGAGACGCTCGTTTGCGCAGGCGACTACAAGAAAGGAAAACCAGATCCCGAAGCATTTTTGATGGCCGCCGAGAGGCTTGGCGTGGTACCCGAAGCCTGCCTGGTTTTTGAAGACGCCGACCTGGGCATCCAGGCCGCCACCGCCGCAGGCATGGCGTCGGTGAAAGTTCCTTCGCCTCGTGTAGCTACAAAGGCTTAGCGCCACTTGGTGCGCGCTATTTTTCGGCTAGCAACTTCATCCGCGCATCGCCGCCATCCGAGTAATCCTCGAATACGCGGGTCGCTCCCAAAACATATAGTTCCTCTGGCTGTGCGTTTCTCATGATTGCGGGTGTGCTTGGCAGATCCTTGCGAATCTTTGCAAACAGGTTGTCGCGTCCTTCATAAGCCGCCTGGTTCTTGTATTCCGTCAGCAGCACGATATTACGCTCGCTCTCGCGCGTTCCCTGCTCGGAAATCCGGCTGTAGTTGAGCACCGCGCCTTGACGCTTGGCTTCCGCACGTTCTCGCATCCAGCCATCGTCCAGATACCCCAGCGTCATCCCAAATCTACCCGGCTTCACCTTCAAAAACTCCATGGTCCAAACCGGTTTGTCGCTCTCGGCCGAAGTCTGGCCTCGCATCCCACCCGCGATCGCTAAGCTGGCGATGACCACCAAACAGAACACTCGTCGCATCATCAGACACCTCCACAACCGCTCAGACGCATTTCTACGCGAACGGTCTCTCTGGGCCGCCTCAGCATCTTCTTATACCGCTCCCAATTCATCCTTTCGAGAGTACCAAGGTCGCCGTAGTCGGGGGCCGAGCGGACGGGTTCCGGCTTCGAATTGACATAAATCAATTATAAATTTCGCTCGCCCGTTAACCTTGCCAGTGGTACCTTACCTCCACCAAAACGGCGGCCCGAACCCCTCCCGCCCAGCTGCCGGCAGGAATCCCACCTAAAGGAGAACTCATGGTCCCCAGAATGAGTATTTTTGTACTTAGCCTCGCCGCACTTTTTACTGTTGCGACGATGAGTACCCGGGCGCAGTCCGTTTTAACTCACCACGTCAGAGAAGTGATTCACACCGCCGAGGCGCAATCCACCGGGCACATGGCCTCAGACCAAGTCATGCACCTGAACATTGTCCTCAAGCTCCGGGACCAGGCAGGGCTCGATGCTTTCCTCAAAGATCTGTACGATCCGACCAGCCCGAGCTATCGCCACTTCCTGACCGTTCCAGAGTTCACCGAGCGCTTCGGCCCCACGCAGGCCGACTATGACGCGGTAGTTCGATTCGCCAAAGCGAACGGCTTCACGGTAACCGGTGGTTCGCGCGACGGTATGGACTTGCAAATCGCCGGTCCCGTCTCCGCCGTAGAGTCCGCGTTCCACACCACTATCAATACTTATCAGCATCCCACCGAAAATCGTACGTTCTACGGCCCGAGCCGCGAGCCCACCCCGGATCTACCTTTCTCTCTGTGGCACATTTCGGGTTTGGATAATTTCTCGATTCCGCATCCCCTCTATGTAAAGAAGAGTGACTTCGCCGCCGCCCACGGCATCAGTGCGGACGCCGTCGTCTCTCACGCCACCACCGGTTCTGGCCCCTCCGCATCCTTCCTCGGCAGCGACATGCGCGCTGCTTACTACGGCGGCACCGCACTGACCGGCGCCGGGCAAAACCTCGGCCTCCTTGAATTTCTCGGTACCGATCTCGCCGACGTCACCACCTATTACAGGAACGTCGGGCAGACCAACAACGTCCCGATAACGCTGCTCTCGACAGACGGCACCAGCACTTCCTGCGTGGATACCCCCGCCGGCGGCAATTGTGACGACACGGAACAAACCCTAGACATCACCCAGGCTCTCGGCATGGCTCCCGGTCTTTCCAGCCTCACCCTTTACGTCGGGTCGGTCGACACCGCCATGATCAGCGCCATGACTACCCACAATCCGCTGCCCACCACCATCGGCTGCTCCTGGGGCTGGACTCCCGCCGATCCCAGCACGTTGAATCCCTACTTCCAGAAAATGGCGGCGCAAGGCCAGAATTTCTTTGCCGCATCCGGTGACGCTTCCACCTGGTCGGCCAGAAACGAAGCGTGGCCCGCGGATAACGCCTTCATAGTCTCCGTCGGCGGCACTGACCTGGTCACCGCTAGCGCAGGCGGCGCGTGGAAATCCGAAACCGCCTGGGTCGACAGCGGAGGCGGCATCTCCCCGGACTCCATCGCCATCCCCAGCTGGCAGTCGCAAAGCGGCGTAATCAATTCGTCCAATAGGGGTTCCACCACGTTGCGCAACGGCCCGGACGTTTCCGCCAACGCTAACTTCACCTTCTACGTCTGCGCCGATCAGACCACGTGCACAGCAAACAATTTCGGCGGAACCAGTTTCGCCGCGCCTATGTGGGCCGGGTATATCGCGCTGGTGAATCAGCAACTCGCCGCGAACGGGCAGCCGACGATCGGCTTCATCAACCCAACTATCTACTCCCAAAATCTTACTTCGGCGTATTCCACGGATTTCCACGACATTATCAGCGGAACGTCCGGGAGTTTTTCTGCAGTTACGGGGTATGACTTGGTGACCGGCTGGGGCAGCCCCAACGGCACCGGCCTGATCAACGCGCTAGCAGGCGGCACCACGCAAACACCCGCGTTCGCTATCTCCGCTTCGCCAACGTCAGTCTCTGTGGCGCAAGGCGGCAGCGGCTCTTCCACGATCACGACGACCGTCTCTGGCGGCTTTAATGTCGCAGTGGCTTTGACTGCGTCCGGTCAACCCAGCGGCGTAACTGTCAGCTTTAATCCCACCAGCATCGCCGCTCCCGGCGCCGGCAGTTCCGCGATGTCCATCGTGGTGGCCAGCACGGTAGCTGCGGGCACCTATCCGATTACCGTGACGGGCACCGGCGGCGGCATCACCCACACCGCTACCGTTTCGCTCACCGTTACTGCTGTCGGAGCGGGCAACTTCACGCTCTCCGCTTCGCCCACCAGCCTGACCATCCGGCGCGGCGCGAACGGCACCAGCACCATCACCATTACTAAGTCCGGTGGCTTCGCCGGTAGCGTAACGCTATCCGCCTCCGGTCTCGGCAGCGGCACCACCGCCGCCTTCAGTCCCAACCCAGCTACTGGCACCAGCACCGTAACGTTCACCGCCAGCAGCACCGCCACCACCGGAACCCGCACCATCACCATCACCGGCGTCTCCGGTTCCCTAACCCACACCACAACCATCAGCCTGCGCGTCAGACGCTAAAAAAAGCGCGGAGGGTGCGCTAAAATGTGCACCCTCCGTGCAAGCACTCGGGTTGACAGCTAATGAACCCGGCGCTATTCTTCGCGCAAGGTGGTCTATATGCCTGGGCTGAATAAGCTAAAGCGACTGCTCAGTAGAATCTGCGACGTGCTGCTGAGAGCCCGAGACGTTCCCTACGTTAGCGTCCCTATCTGGAAGCCTTGGCGCGATTACCAGCGCTAGTTCCGTCTTTCGATCGGCTCGAGTGCTCTCGATCTGGGAGAAGTTCTCGGCTACCTTAGCTACAGAATTCCCGGCCTCGCAACTACTGTCTCGCGCTGTGGCCTTCACACTTCAACACGCCTAGATAAACTTCCCAGGGACCCACGGCCTGGCGAAATTGGTGCGCCAGAATGCGCGAAATCTGGTGCAAGTGGGTTAGATCATGCGCAGCCCAGGTCGCCAGCAGTTGAGACAAAGTGACCACACCAAAAGCCGGGTGTCGGCCAGTCCGTTCCAAACTCTCCGGCGACAAATTGAGGCCTTGTAGTTCCTTGAGATTCTCCGCACGCAAACGAGCAAATTCATCCAGCAGAGTCTCCACCGAAACTTTCCGCTGAGTCTGCCCGAAAGGCTTCGCGATCAAGTGGCGCGAACGTTTGCTCCTCGCCGGACTCCAGGATCATCCGGGCGCGAGGAATCCAATTGGACTGTTCGGTATGAATAAGATGGGCGACCACTTCGCGCGCGGTCCAGGTTTTTTCGCCCTCATCGCCAAGAAGCAGACGCTCCGGTAAACCGCGCAACAGGGAGTTCAGTGCCTCGGGACTCCGCTCCAACAGCGCAACAGTCTCTTCCAGCATGCATGCCATGGTTTCCTAATCTCCTGCAACGATCTTGCAACGAGTCTCTGACAGCCGAGTGAGCTTGAACAGTGCCGAATTGGCACACCCCAATCCCACGCGAATTCTGCCTTCCCACGATTTCCGCTATCTCATAGTCACAATTGGCCTTGCGGCAGAAAAGTGCCGTGCTCCGACCTAACTCCTTTATAATGAGCACTTACGCAAAATCGCAAAATAACCCTTTTAGAATGCGCACTTACAAAAAAACGGGGTGGGGTAACTGTCAGCGCGGAATCCTCCTTCAATTAGGCGTCCGCGACTCACGGCTTTTGCATGCGTCCGGACTGGGACGTCTGGCATCTGTTATATTTTGAGGATATGGCTAATACCGATTACAAGTTCGCTAGTGTCGAAGAGGCCGTGGAAGAAATCCGTCAGGGACGCATGATCGTGCTGGTGGATGACGAAGACCGCGAGAATGAAGGCGACCTCACCATGGCCGCGGAGAAGATCACTCCGGAAGCCATAAATTTCATGGCCAAGTACGGCCGCGGGTTAATTTGTCTGACGCTAACGGAACAGCGCTGCGACGAACTGCATTTGCCGCTGATGTCTCCGATCAATACCAGTGTGCACGGCACCGCGTTCTGCGAAGCCATCGATGCGAAAGTTGGCGTGACCACGGGAATCAGCGCCAGCGATCGGGCGATTACGATTCTTACGGCCATCGATCCGAAGACTAAGCCGCAGGATTTGGCGCGGCCCGGGCACATGTTTCCGCTGCGCGCGCGCAACGGAGGCGTGCTGGTGCGCGCCGGGCAGACGGAAGCGAGCGTGGACCTTTCGCGCATAGCCGGGCTGGGCAACGCGGGCGTGATCTGCGAAATCATGAATGAAGACGGCACCATGTCTCGCGTGCCGCAACTGCTGGAATTCTGCCGCGAACACAATTTGAAAATGTTGACAGTGGCGGATTTGATTCGCTATCGCATGCAGCACGAACGCTATGTGCGCAGAGTGGCCGAGGCGAAATTGCCCACGCGCTTTGGCGATTTCAAGATGATCGCGTACTCCAGCGACGTGGATCACGACCAGCATGTAGCGCTAGTGCGCGGCGATCTAAGTGGAGACACACCGGCACTGGTCCGCGTGCATTCGCACTGCCTGACGGGGGATGTTTTCGGTTCCACGACGTGCGATTGCACCGAATTGATTGCGCGCTCGCTGGAAACCATCGTCAAAGAAGATCGCGGCGTATTCCTGTATTTGCATCACACCGGCCGAGGCTTTTCGGTGGACACGCCGGAGGAGCCCGGAGCGTTGCCGCAGATTCATTTTCACAAACGGGGGCAACTCGATCGGGAACCCGCGTGTTTGCGGATGGTGCAGCATGAAAGCGGCATCGGAGCGCAAATTCTGATCGATCTGGGATTGAAGGATATCCGCGTGTTGACGAATCATCCGAAAAAAGTGGTGGCGCTCGAAGGATACGGCATTCGCATCGCGGATCAAGTGCCGCTGAACGTCAGCGACGCTAGCGACAAAAAGCCGACGCACCAACGGCTGTAAAATTACCCAGTACAAATTCAGCTACTGCGGTTCCTCGTCAGAAACTTCAGGTTTTGCTTTGGCAATGGGCACAGCCGGGGCTGGCGATGCCTTGGTCGTGGAGGTTTTCGGTGCCGTGGAAGGTTTTGCCCCAGTGGGGGATTTTGCCGCCGTAGAATTTTTTGCTGAAGTTGCGGGCGGAGGCTTTTTCGCGGTTGAGCCCGTCGATGGTAGCGATTTGACTGTGGAGGTTGCCGGCTTTTTGGGCGCGGACTTCCCTGCCACTAGATATTTCCTCATCTTTTCTAATTTTTTCGGACCGATTCCGCGAACAGCTAGTAAATCATTGACGCTCTTGAATGGGCCGTAGGATTTGCGCATCTGCACGATCTTGTCGGCGGTGGATGGGCCGATTCCTGGGACCTGCTGGAGTTGTGCGGATGTGGCGGTATTTAGATTTACCGGTGCGGGTGGCGGTTTTTTGTTGGCGAGCGATGCCGAGCACGTATGCAGAACGACAGCGAAGATCAAGGCTAGCGCGCGTATTCGCCGATGCATGGCGGACTGATAATGCCTAAATCATATGGATAAAGCAATAACAGTGGAGTGAGGCGGTGGAGGTCGGAGTTACGGAAGAAATAGGTGTTGGCGTTCCCGAGTGCGTTACGGAAGGACTTGGTAGCGGGCCATCATACCGGCTTGCATGTGTTCGTCGAAATGGCAGTGGAGCATCCAGATGCCGGGGTCGTCGGGGAGCATGTCCACGGTTTCCATCTGGGCGGGGCCGATGAGAATTACATCGGTGCGGTGGCCACCTTGCAAAACGACGTTGCCGTGCCAGTGCGGGGTATGGATGTTCAGACCTTCGCCGATGGTGACTACGTACCAGCGGACACGTTCGCCTTTTTTCATGGTCATCATGGGGGCGTTAGCGAACATGTAGCCGTTGATGCTGGACCGGAAATTGGCGGTGGCAAAGCCGGAGCCGAAAAGGCTGTATTCGCCTAAATGATCGGCCGGAATGAGTTCCAGCTTCTGGATGCCTTTGGGGTCGGATGCGTAGGTGTCGATGTTGTGCTGGAGATACCAGCTGGTGTTTTCATCGACGATCATATAGAGGTTGACGAATTCGCGGTCGACGTCGGTGGGACGGCCGGTTGGGCCTGCGGCACCTTTCCTGCTGATGAGGATTACGCCGACGAGGCCGCTCTCTACATCTTTCGGTTCGTTGGCATGAGAGTGGTATAGCCAGACCACGGAACTGGGGTCATTTGGGCCG
This sequence comes from uncultured Acidobacteriota bacterium, assembly GCA_963786485.1. Taxonomy (GTDB): domain Bacteria; phylum Acidobacteriota; class Terriglobia; order Acidiferrales; family UBA7541; genus Acidiferrum. The sequence continues at coordinate 38,718 of CAWAZN010000018.1, read as the reverse complement.
GGGCCGGCGCGCTCCGGGATTTCCCAAGTGTAGATGTGGGTTTTTCCGGGAGGCACGCCCATTTTGTCTGGCGTGGAAGTGCCGTCTTCGTATCCGGAGCCTTCGGAGTCTTTGGCGTAGAAGACGCCGTGAGGATGCATGGAGAACGGATGGGTGGCGTTATTTTTGAAGATGACGTGGATGGTGTCGCCAACTTCGCCGCGGAGGACGGGGCCGAGCATTCCGAGATGTTCCCACTCCGCGGGGCGTGGTTTTAGTTTGGTGAAAGTGTCGTCAGTGTATTCGCGGTAGACGGCTTTGCGATAGGTGCTGCCGATGCGATGCGGGCCGCGCTCGGTGAAGACTTTGGAGTAGCCGGTGAAATCCATGCCCATCATGGGATCGGTGCCGAGCGGAGTGTAGTTCCAGTCGATTTCGTCGGCGGCTACGTAGTAGGTGTGGATGGTGGCGGGGGCGGCTTGGGCGCGCGCGCCCGGCGCTAAGAACAGAATGGCAACGGCAGCCAGCGAACAGAACTTGAGCATCATGCTCCTCGTTGACGAACAATTCCCAGGGAAACTGGTACGGACGTGCCGATTGCTGGTTAGGATTGACGGCATCATACTCTGACGAAATGTGGACTACAACGAGTTTTGGAGATTCGGGACTTTTTTGGTGTTGATTTCGGAATTGCGGACGACGGATGGCCACATCGCGAATAATTTGTGGCGCGCCTACGGTGCTGGAGGAAAGGGCTAGCCGATTAGGAGACCTTGGGCGTCGTAGATTTCGGTTTCGCCGAAGAGGCGGGCTTGGTCTTCGATTTGGCGGCGGTCGCCTACGATGACGATTTGCATGTTGGCGGAGTCTAAATATTTGCGGGCGGTTGTTTGGAGATCGGCCGGAGTCATGGCGCGGACCTTGTCGCGGTAAGTTTCGAGGTAATCGTCGGGGAGTTCGTTCATGGCAACCGTGGCCAGTTGGGAGAGCAGGCCGCTTTGCGTGGCCAAGCCCATGCTGAACATGCCGCTGACGTAATTTTGTGCATCGGCAAATTCGCCAGTCGGGAACGGGGAGAGCGCGGAGTTTGTCGATTTCGTAAAACATTTCGGTGAGAGAGGCGGCAACGACATCGTTGCGCACGGCGGCGGAGATGGAGAAGTATCCGCCTTGGCGCATGGGGTGAACGCCACTGCGTGGACTGTAGGTGTAGCCCTTGTCCTCGCGAATGTTCATGACCAGGCGCGAATTGAAGGCGCCGCCGTAGAGACTGTTGGTTAGGCCGAGTTTTATCCAGTCCGGATGTTTGCGAGTGATAGCGTGGCAGCCGAGCAAGATTTGCGATTGCACCGCGCCGGGAACGTCGACGAGAAAAACGCGGCGGCCGCTGGGATTTGCGGCGGGCGCGGGTTCTGGGCTGGACGGTTTCTTGCCGGTCCACTGGCCGAAAACTTTTTCGACCGTCTTGATCATGGCGGCAGAATCGAAATCGCCGACCATTACCAGCAAAGCGTTTTCCGGAGTGTAGAACTCCCTATAGGTCTGCAGCAGATCGTCGCGCTTGTAGGCCGCCACTTGCGCCTCACTCGCAGTCACCGTGCCGTAAGGATGCGCACCGAATAAAACTTTGCGGAGGCGTTCGCTGGCGAGAAATCCCGGCGAAGTGCGCTCGAGTTTTACTTCTTCGAGTTTTTGACGGCGCTCACGTTCAAATTCCGGCTCGGGGAAATTGGCTTCGCGAGCGAGTTCGTTTACGATCCTGAGCAGCTCTTCGGAAAATTCAGAGAGGCCGGCGAAAGCGATGGCGCTGGTGTCGGCTCCGGCGCTGGAGGAGAGATCGGCGCCGATGCCACGCAAGTCTTCTTCTAGCTTGCGGCTGGTGCGATTTTTTGTGCCGGTGCGCACGACGGTGGCGGTCATGTCGGCGAGGCCGGGCGCGCGATGTAAAGCGGCGGCGTTGCCGGAGCGGAAGAGCAACTCGCCGTGGAATTTGGGAATCGAGTGAGCTTCGGCAAGAACAATTTCGAGGCCGTTGGCGAGTTTGGCGCGTGTGCGTTTGGGCCAAGTGACTGCGCGTTCAGCGGCCAGCGGCGGAACACCGACGGCCAGTTCGGTGGAGAAGAAAGCCATTATGCGGCCTCCTTGGCGTTACCGGATTTTGGCGCGCCGGTGGTGACAGGAGTGCGAAAGACGATGGCGCGCTGAGAAGTTTGGAGATATTTTTTCGCGGCGGCTTGAATGTCTTCGCGGGTTACAGCCAGGAACCCATCGAGAATGGTGTTGACCAGCTGGGGCTCCTCATCGAACAGCGTGAAGCAGGCCAAGAGATGCATGAGACCGTACTTCGGCATGTATCCGCCGCGGCCGCTTTCAAGGGTGGCGTAGTAGTCGGAACGCCATTTTATTTTGAGTTGCCGGAGCTCGTCTTCGCTGAGGCCGTTTTTCTGGATTTCAGATATGACTTCATCGAAGGCGGCGACAGTAGCTTCCGCGGAAATCTCCGGCTTGTGCATGATGCGGGTTGTTAGTTGCGTGGGTCCGTTGTAGCCGAAAAGATCGTCAATGCCGCCATCGGCTTCGACGGCGACCTGTTTTTCAAGGACCAGATCGCGATAAACGCGACCGGCGCGTCCGCCATGCAAGAGCTTGGTCAAGCAAGGCCATGGCGTACCAATCGGGAGTGCGGCGTTTGGGCATCACGTAGCCGATGGCGATGGCAGGCAGGGTGCCGAATTTTTCTTCCACGTGGCCGCGGCGTTCTTCTTTTTGTTCCGGCTCCGCGGGATCGGCGAAGGATGGATTGCGTCCTTTGGGGATGTCCGCAAAATATTTTTTTGCGAGCGCGATTCCCTCTTCAGCTTTTACATCGCCAAGAATCAAGAGGACCGCATTGTTAGGAAGGTAGTAGGTTTTGAAAAATTCCTGGACGTCGATGAGGTTCGCAGCGTCCAGGTCGTTAAAGTCACCGTAGAAATTGTGAGCGTTGGCCCAGTTACGAAAGGCAACCGGGGGCATATCGAGCCAGGGGAAGCCGCCATAGGGCTGATTCATTACGTTGACGCGAACTTCTTCTTTGACTACGTCGCGCTGGTTCTTGAGATTTTCGTCATCAACTTTGAGAGCACGCATGCGGTCGGCTTCGAGCCAGAGGACGCGCTCGAGAGCGTTGGACGGGACGGCTTCGTAATAGTTGGTGACGTCGTAGCTGGTCGAGCCGTTGAGCAGGCCGCCACTCGAATTGATGAGTTTGATGTGCTGCATCTTGGGGGCGTTGGCGGAGCCTTGAAACATCATGTGTTCAAAGAGGTGGGCGAAGCCGCTGCGTCCTTGCGGCTCGAGGCGGAAACCAATTTTGTAGTAAATGCCGACGGTGACCACCGGCGCAGTGGTATCGGGAGCGATGACAACCTGTAGACCGTTTTCGAGCGTGGTGCTGGAGATAGCTACTTTCAATTGCTTGGCAGTTGCTTGGGTCACGCGTGATCTCTCCTGAGATTTTCCTGAGCCAAAAAACTTTGCGTATTTAGTTTGCCGTAATTTTCTCGAGCCGTGACAATGCCAGTTTGGCGTCGTTCGCCAAAACGCGAGCGGCCAAACGGTTCAGCGCTTTGTATGCGGCGGCATATTCCGCTGGCAACGCGCTCATTGCTTCCCCGTGCGCGAGGACGATGCGATAGTCGCCGCGAGCCAAGGGTCCGGTCCACGCTGCGTGCGAACCGAGCCGGGCAAAATTGTGCAAGACCTGGCGCGTCAATCCTAACAGGGCGTCTACCGCTTCGGCGCGTTTCAGACCCGCGGCCATCAACATACGTGTAGCGGCTTCTTCAATCGCCAAGACGTGCCCTGCCGCCAATGCCGCGGCGGCGTGATACAAACGCTTCTTGCCGGGGCCAATTTGCACGGGTCGTCCGCCAAGACATCGAACGATCTTTCGGGCGATGCGCAATGCCAGGTCATCCCCTTCGATTGCGAAAAATCTTCCTTCCAGCGGCGGAATTCCTATGCCGCTAAAAGATTGCAGCGGATGCAAGGAGCCTAGCGCCGCGCCGAATTTCTTGAGCGGACGCAACACGCTGGCATCCAACGCGCCGCTGGTGTGCAGAAAAACCGTTCCACGTAGGCCCTGATCGCTCTCGTCTGTCAGCAAGCCGGCAATTTCCTGAGCAACGGAAGAGATTGCATCGTCTGGCGTGCAGATCAGCACAACACTGGCGGCGAGGATTTCACGGGAGACACCCACGCACGCCCTTCCGGCACCAATGGATCTGACCGCTTTGCGAGCGCTGGGCGCACTGCGCGTGACGACGGCGCCGATGCGCCAACCCTCTTCCCGCAAACGCTTGGCTAAAGCGCGGCCGACACGTCCCGCGCCGACAATGGCCAGGCTCTTCAACACACATGCTAGGATAACCCGAGGCTTGCCAGCACACCAATCTCATGTATCTCGCTGCAATTTTCTTCTTCGGATTCATCGCTGTTTTCTGGATCTTTTATGGTTTGTACATAGCCTACGGGGCGTTGCGGCTGCCGTGGCTGAAGGATTTTGCTCCCGTGGCTGACGCTGAGTGCCCGCCGATTTCGTTGCTATTCGCGGCGCGCGATGAGGAGGAAAAATTACCGGCGGCACTTGCGAGCCTGGCGGCTATTAATTATCCCCATCTCGAAATTATCGCGGTGAACGATCGGTCGACGGATGGTACCGCACGCATCCTGGAGGATTTCGCCGCCCAGCATCCGCGACTGCGCGTGCAACATATTTCGGAGTTGCCTGCCGGGTGGCTGGGGAAACCGCACGCCTTACAGCGCGCGTATGAAGCCGCGCGTGGCGAGTGGCTGGTGTTTACAGACGCCGACGTGCGATTCAGTGCGGATGTTTTGCGGCGGTCGGTGGCGATTGCGCGAGAGAAAAAGCTGGATCACCTTACGCTGTTTTGCGACGTGGAGATGTTTGGGTTCTGGGAGAAGGTGCTCATTACGTTTTTTGGACTGTCTTTCCACATGGCTACCGATCCGCATCGCGTCGGGAACCCCAAATCGCGCAGTTACGTGGGCGTCGGGGCATTCCAGATGGTCAAACGGGCGGCTTATGAAGCCAGCGGAGGACACGCGCGGCTGGCGATGGAAGTTGTGGACGATATGAAGCTCGGAAAGATTGTGAAGCTGGCAGGATTTCGTTCCGGGGTGGCCGTAGCGCGGGATTTTGTGGTGGTGCGGTGGCACGCGGGAGCGGGAAATTTGATTCGCGGCGTGACCAAGAATTTTTTTGCGGCGGCAGGATTTAGTTTGTGGCAAGTGAGCACGGCCGTCGCGGGAAGCCTGTTGATTAATTTCGTGCCGTTTGTGGCGCTGCCGTTTTTGCGTGGGTGGGCGTTTTGGCTGGATTTAACCGCAGTGTTGATTATGGTGGCGTTTCATGCGGCGGTGGATGTGGTGATGCGGGTTTCGCCGCTCTATGCGCTGACGCATCCGCTGGGGGCGGTGATGCTGGCGTATATGTTGCTGCGGTCCACGGTGGTGACGCTGCGGCAGGGTGGAGTTGTTTGGCGAGGGACGTTTTACGGGTTGGAGGAGTTGAAGCGGGGGTTGGTTTGAACGTGTAGTGGCGATGTGAGATGCAAAGAAGATCTTTTTAGAAGAAGTGGCGAGTGAGTAGTGGCGAGTGGCGAGAGCGCGGAAGTTGATGGTTGGGCTCTTGGCGGTAACACAGTAGGGGCACGGCATGCCGTGCCCCTACAAATCGAGGGTGAGGTTGGTGGTGGGGCGGGCGCAGCAGATTAGAGTGGTGGCCGGAGGCGGTGGGTCGAGCGGCGCTGGTCCGTAGGTGACTTCGCCGGAGATCAGCGGCGTTTCGCAGGTGTGGCAGACGCCGGTGCGGCAAGACCAGCGTACGGGAACGTCACAGGCTTCGGCTAGGTCCAGGAGGCTGGGAAATTTTTCGTCCCAGGTGACGGTGATATTGCTGCGGGCGAAGGCAATTTGCGGGCCTGTGGCGGGCGCGCTTGATGGCTGCTGGAATGGTTGGTGCGGCGCGATTTTCGGGGCTGCGGCAATGCCGGGAGTTATTGCTGCGGCGGGACCGAAAGTTTCGGAGTGAATGCGATTGTTTGGAACGCCATAGACTGCCAAGGTGGCGGTTAGATCTCGGATGAAGGCTTGCGGACCGCAGAGATAAAAATCGGCTTCGCGCGGGATCGCCAATTTTTCGAATGCTTGCTTGGTGATGTGTCCGGTGGAGTCGAATTCCCTTCCTTGATGATCCTGCGAATTTGGACGGCTGTAGGCGATGAAACTTTTGGCGTTGGGTAGCGCGCTTAAGAGTGTGCGCGCTTCTTCAGCGAAGGGGTGCTCTTCGGCGTTGCGTGCTCCGAAGAGCCACCAGATTTGGCGAGGAGATTTTGTGGCGGCCAAGGCGTGGAGCATGGCCATCACAGGGGTGGCTCCGACGCCTGCGCTTAGGAGAACGATAGGTTCATCGGTGAAGTTCAGATTGAAGGAGCCGCGCGGGGCGGCTGCTTCGATTTGGTCGCCTTCGCGGATTTTTTCGTGAATGAAGGTGCTAGCGACACCATTGTTTTCTTGCTTGACGCTAATGCGGTAATGATCGGCGGAGGGTTGGTCGGAGAGTGAATAGTTGCGAAGGATTGGTTTGCCGGGCTCTGGATAGATGCGTAAGACGATGGATTGCCCGGGGAGTGCGGCGGCCAGCGGCCGATCATCCGCGGAGATCAGGGTCAGCGAAACTACGGTGCGGCTTTCTTTTTGAATTTTGGAAACTTTCAGGGGACGGAAGCCTGGCCATGCGGGTGGTGGGCCGCTGGGCGCTGCCAAGCCTACATTTCCAACTTCTGGCGCGGCTTTAAGAAGCGCTTTGAACGACGCTTTCCAACCCGGGCTAAGCGTGGGGATGCGTAGGGCGCGATTTAAGTTTTCGGGCGTGTGTGCGCCGAGATAGAGCATGGCGTCGATTTCGGCGACGGTTAATTTCTCCGGACCTTCGGCAATTTTTATGATTTCGTCGCCGGCGGTGACTTCGCCTTCCTGCAAGACGCGAAAATAAAAACCGGGGCGGTGATGGGCTACGAGGAGCGAGGGCATCTGCGGATTGTCCATGCGGATGCCTACGCGGTAGCAGGTGACGCGAGGCTGGGAGATTTCAAAAAGAGCGGAGCCGATTTTGTAGCGATCGCCGACGCGGACTTCGTTGTCTGGAAGCCCGACGATGGTGAAATTTTCGCCGAATTGACCGTGGACCAAGTCACTGCGTTTTAGTTCGCGCTGCCAGTAGTCGTAGGAATCGAGCTGGTAGACCATTACGGCGCGATTGGGGCCGCCATGGCCTTGGAGATCGCCTTGGCCGTCGCCTTCGATATTTACATGGCTCACCTTTTTTGGCCCTTGGACGGGAAATTTCCAGATAGCGGTGCGGACGGTTTTGCCACGCCAAGAGATGTCTTGGGGGAGGCCCACGTTCAGCGAGATTAGTTTTGCGGACACGTCGCTCCTCTTGGTGGGGTTACTAAGATAGATGCGGAATTCGAGGGGTGGATTCTGTTTTGTTTTTTTGTGCGAAGGACTCGAGAATGGGTACAAAGTCAAAAACCGCACCCATAAAACCAATGGGTGCGCACCCTTGGCGGATTACGCGGGGACAAGACTAGGCGCCGGTGGCGGCGGGGGTTTCGGGTTCGGAGACGAAGAGGCCGGCGATGTCGCGCTGTTTGAGGCTGCGGATTTTGTCGCGCAGGGTGGCGGCTTTTTCGAATTCGAATTTTTTGGCGGCTTCGCGCATTTGCGTTTCGAGTTGGGCAAGCATGGCTGCCATTTGTTCTTCGTTTTTGATTCCGGCGGTAGCCTTGTCGAGGTCGTCTTCACCAAGGGGGATCATTACATAGTCGGCTTCAACGATCTTGGCCAGTTCCATGTCGACGCCCTTAATGATGGACATCGGAGTGATGTTGTTTTCTTTGTTGTAGGCGACTTGTTTTTCGCGGCGGCGATTGGTTTCGCCGATGGCGGCGGCCATGGAGCCGGTGATGGTGTCGGCGTAAAGGATGGCGCGGCCTTCGACGTGGCGAGCGCAGCGGCCAATCGTTTGGATGAGCGACGTGGTGCTGCGGAGGAAGCCTTCCTTGTCGGCGTCGAGGATGGCCACTAGGGAAACTTCCGGAAGATCGAGGCCTTCGCGCAGAAGGTTTATGCCGATGAGCACGTCATATTCGCCGCGGCGGAGATCACGGAGAATTTTTATGCGGTCCAAAGTTTCTATTTCGGAGTGGAGGTAGCGGCACTTTACCCCGATTTCGGAAAAATATTCCGCCAAGTCTTCGGACATGCGCTTGGTCAGCGTGGTGACCAGGACGCGTTCATTTTTTGCGCTGCGAATGCGGATTTCTTCGAGCAGATCGTCTACTTGTCCTTTTACCGGGCGGATTTCTACTTCGGGGTCGACAAGGCCGGTGGGACGAATGACTTGTTCGACGACTACTCCGCCGGCTTTGGTTAATTCGTAAGCCGCGGGAGTGGCGGAGACGTACATCACTTGATTGAGGCGATGCTCCCACTCTTCGAAAGTTAACGGGCGATTGTCCAGCGCGCTGGGCATGCGGAAGCCGTAGTCGACCAGCGTTTGCTTGCGGGAGCGATCGCCTTTGTACATGGCGCCGACTTGGCTGACAGTTTGGTGGGATTCGTCTACGAAGAGAAGAAAATCCTCGGGGAGATAATCGAAGAGCGTCGGCGGGGCTTCGCCGGGGAGGCGCCCGCTTAGATGGCGCGAATAGTTTTCGATGCCGTGGCAATACCCTACCGTGCGCATCATTTCGATGTCGAACATCGTGCGCTGCGTGACGCGCTGCGCTTCTACAAATTTTCCCTGCTTCTCAAGCTCTTTTTTCCACCACCACAATTCTTCCTGGATGGTGACGATGGCGTTCTCGCGTTTTTCCTGAGGCATGACGTAGTGCGTTTTCGGATAGACGCGGACGCTTTCGAGATTTTCCTTTCCAGCGCGAATTTCTCCGGTGAGCGGGTCGAACTGGCGGATGGCATCGATCTGGTCGCCCCACATTTCGAGACGATAGGCTTGATCTTCGTAGGTGGGATAAATTTCGATCATGTCTCCGCGCACGCGGAAGGTGCCGCGGCGGAGAGTCTCGGCGCGCTCGTACTGCACGTCGACCAATCTATGGAGCAGCGCTTCGCGGGTGGTTTTCTGGCCCTTTTCGAGGGGCACGACCATGGAATAGTAGGCTTCGGGAGAGCCAAGACCGTAAATGCAAGAGACACTGGCGACGATGATGACGTCGCGGCGTTCGAACAAAGAGCGCGTGGCGCTGATGCGCAGCTTGTCCAGCTCATCGTTGATGGTGGCTTCTTTTTCGATGTAGATGTCGGCGGCGGGGACGTAGGCTTCGGGCTGGTAAAAATCATAGTAGCTGACGAAATATTCGACGGCGTTTTCGGGGAAGAAGGTTTTGAACTCGTGGTAGAGCTGGGCGGCTAGAGTCTTGTTATGAGCCATGACCAAAGCGGGGCGATTCGATTGCTCGATGACTTTGGCCATGGCGAACGTCTTGCCGGAACCAGTGACGCCGAGGAGGACCTGATGCTTGTCGCCGGCGTCGATGCCGGAGAGGAGTTGGTCGATGGCCGCGGGCTGGTCGCCGCGGGGCTGGTAGTTGCTTTGGAGTTTGAAGTTCATCGAAGACTCCCTTGGAAACTGGCGCGCAGACAGTACAGTTGGTTCACGGATTTTTGGTGAGGTGCGGTTAAACCTTCATTATACGCCTCGGACGGGGAAAGTTGCCGGAAGGAGTTTGAACCGAGCCAGCGGGTAGAATCTTGGGCAGCGTCGTCAGAAGGCGCTCGCTCCCCCTTTCGGAGGCAAGCAGAAGCCGGCCGCTACAAAGAAAAACTCACGGTACCAGGATGATTTCGGTGTGGCTGGTGGCGTCGACGTTGAAGTGGGCTTTGTTGGAGTCGTCGGCTTTAGCGATTAGGACGTCCATGGTTTGTGCGGAGTCTTCGGTGGCGCGCTCGACGAGCCCAGTTTGCAGAGAGATGTAGGTGATGAGCTGGGTTTTTCCCGCTGCGGTGCCGCTGGTTTTCAGCTGGGCGGTTTTGTAATCTTCTGGCGTCGCGTCATCGTGCGAGCCGTGTTGCTTCATGGTAGTGGTCGTGACAATGGCGGCGCATTTTCCCGTAGATTTTGCGGTCTTCCCCGTTTCGCTATTTTGTGGGCAGACTTGGTCGCGGACATATTCGAATTGCTTGTCCCATTGAAGTTTGGCCAGCGGAGCGCCGAGAACGGGTTCATCTTTTTTCCATTTTTCGCCGGGTTTGACGCCTTCGGCGGGGAACGTCCAACTTTGCGCAAATTGCGCGACCCATTGCCGCCACAAAGATTGTTCATTCGGCGAGAGGGCGCTAAGGCCGACAATTTTGCTCGGCTTGACCATCGGGCTGCAAGGCGAAGTCAACGATACCGTCGTCCCCTTTCGCTGGCGCAGAACCATCCGCGGGGAGCACTTGCGTATGCAGCAGGACCAGCCGCTTCGCGCCGGCACCTTGCACAGCCGTGATTTCGACGGTCAACAAACGCTCGGTATCGGTTGTCTCACGCTGGGGAACCAGTGGAGTGACGATACGGCTTTCTGAGCGCGTGGCTTTGTCAGTTTGATAGTGAACGCGATAAGCGAATTTTTGGCCGGCACGTAATTGCGGAGCGCGAAGCCCAGGATGCGAGCTAGCAAGCACAAGGGGCGTAATCAGCGCGGCACTGAAAAAGAGAAGTAGCAATCTAGCGCAGCTGCCGACATGGCTTTGAATCGAGCTGTTTTTTTTAGCGGACATAATTCACGGAACCGTTGCGTCCATCGGGAAAAATGCGAGGCGTTCGAAGGAGTATCACGGTGCGGTGACGCTGGCCGGCTTGGTGGCGGCGCTGGTCGTGGCGGTAAAGGGGACGTTTCGTGCGGTGGTGAGATCGAGTGTGACGCGAGGCGCGTCCAGCGGGCCGCTGACTCTGAGCGTGCGACTAACGACGGGCGTGCGCGAGACGGGCCTGGCGTTGTCCGCAACTCTAATTTGCAAGTCGGCTTCACGAGCGAAATCTACCGTGCCATTCACGAAGGTCCACTGCTTGCCGCCATCGAGACGGAGGTTATCCACAGTAATCTTGCGATTCTGCAACGCGAAGACGCCGGTGCCGGTAGACCAATGCGAGACGCCCGTGCGTGGTGCGCCGTCGAGCACGCTGGCGGCGACATCCCAACCGCGCAATTCGAGATTGGCCATGGAAATTTTTCCTCGGCCTACCAGGTTTTTCAACAAACTCTCTCGCCCGACGCCTTGGGTGGTGAGATGCAGTGAACCACCCGCGACGCCGTCCCATTGGTCGGAACTATCAGGAGTCAGCGGTATCGAGGCGAGATGCGCACCGTCAACGTCGGCGACGATGTCGTAGGACGGCCGCGGCGCAAATTTCGCGGTGAGCTGGGCGTGAACCTTGCCTCCGGCCCATAGCGCGTCAACCTCGCGAGCTTCCAGCTGCAAGGCGCGCAAGCGGCCGGAGGCGTGGACATTTTCGAATTTCAATTTTTCCACGGTGAGGGCGTCGACGGTGAGCGTACCCTCGGCATCCAGACGTCGCAAAAGTTCGCTGGCGGATGCGTCTGGGTTTGGATTTGTGGTGGACGCATCTGAAACGGAGACCGGGGCGGCGGAGCTCGGCCCACCTCCCAGCGAACTGAGTAGCGAGCGCAACCAGCCGGGCCGGGCGCGAGGGCCAACCCACCGATCGATCTCTGTGGCATCCAAAGAACCGGCATGTAAATTGAAATTCCAAAGTGGCTGAGTTTCGTCGGCTGCTGGACGATTTTCCAGAACCGAACCAGACCAGGTGGTGCCAAAACCATCTACTTCGCCAAGAAGCACGCTGGCTTTGCCGTGATCGAGCGCATAGGCGGCGTTTTCGACCTGCAGCTGCTGGTTCAAGCCCGCGACGGCAAGGTGGCCTTTGGAGACGACGACTTTGCCACTCCAGCGCTGGCCGCGCGGCAGATTCCAATCCCACTGAATATTGCCTTGGGCACGCCCGTCCAATTCCCAACCGTGATTTATCGGCCGACCGATAGCGCTGGCGGCTCGTAATACTGTGGCGAGCTGGTCTGTCTGCCCCTCTAAAACAACGCCACCTTCGTGCGTGGAAAGATCCTGCGCGGCACTGATATCTGCGGCGTTGTGCAGGGGGACGGTGGCGCGGTGTCTTGCCGCAGCAAGAAGCATGTTGCGCTCTCCGCCAAGCTGCACGTGTACGGGTTCGAGAATCAACTTGTCATGGTCGCGGCCGCCGCGCACTGCGCCGACATAAATCGGGTCATCCAGGCCGGGAATGTTCACGGTACCGCCGTAACTTGAGAAAGCCAAATGATCGATTCTGGGCGGCCAACCTACGATTCTCGTGGACCCGGTGAAGTACTGATCCGCAGTCAATTTCTCGTCAGTGCCCGGATCAAACGCGCGATACCACGCGATAACATCTCGTGCCTGAATACCAGCGGAGTCGACCCACAAGTCAGGCACCGCGGATGCGACGTGCAGCGTGCCACGCAAGTTGGAATCTGGCGACTCCAGAGAAAATTCCGTGGCGTCAAAGGTGCGCGCGGCGACGTTGCCTCGGCCCGCGACGTTCAGAGTAAGGCGCGGATTGTCAGTTCGTTCGGTTAAATCCCAGCGATGAATGCTTGCGCCGCGGGCTTGCAGTGTGAACGTCCAGTCAGAGGGAGACTCTTTGCTGAATCCGCTAGCGGTGTGACTGACTTCGAAGGGCTTGGCGTCGGGTATACCGCTCTGCGCGACGGCGTCCAAAGAAAAAGAGCCGCGCACGCCGTAATCTTGGCCTCGCGCTAACCGCAGCAAGTCGGCCATCGATGCTCCGGTCCAGTGCATCTCCAGACGAGCCGGCTGCAAGCGCGCCGATGTACCGGCAATGTCGCCGCGGACCTGCAGCGTGCCGGGAGACTGCAAGGATATGCCGCTGCGCCATGGCTCGGCGGCGAGCTGCAGTTGCCAACGCCCCGCCGAAATTTGGTCGACCGTCCCATTTACCTCGATAAATGCGAACGGCAACATGTCCTGCTCTTGCTTGAAATTAATGCGGCCTTCTTCGAACTCGATATTGACGAGCCGATTGACCGTGCCGGCGAGGGGAGGCGGTCCGTAGATGCGAAGATTCGCGGGAGTTTCGCTTTTCGCTGGGGGCAGCCAATCTTCCAGGTTCCAGCGGCCCTGTGCGTTACGGACCAGGGTCACGCTGGGATGACGCAGGGTGAGAGCGCCAAATTCGAAGTGGCCGTGCAGCAATCCGCCCCAGCGCAGGCCGGCAGTTAATTTTTCAGCGCGCAGGAAATAATCATGGCCGAAGGATGGATCCTCAGCCACGCTGACGCCATTCGCGTCTAGCCGCAGGCTCGGGAAAATTTGCGCGTCAAATTGCCGAACTTCCACCTGGCGCCCGAAGGCCCGCTCCAGATGGTTCACGAGGTATGCGTGCATCCATGCCGTTCTTACCAGCACGCCAACGGAGAACTGCGCAATCGCCAGCAGGGCTAGCAACGCGATCGCCGCTTTCAGCCATTTGCGCCGGAAGGCCATAGTCACTCAAATTTTCGCAGAGTCATGCGCAAATGGATAGGGCCACGGTCGTACAAATCAGCGCTGCGGCGGAGGCCTCAGTGAACGGTGTGCAACATGCGATGCCAGCGAGTGCGTGCCGGCAGGTCGCGGATACTTTGAAAAACGCTGGCCAGCCTGGCTAGGAAGGTGGTTTCCTGCGCGTAATCGGCAGTGGTGGCGTCAACGGACCAATAGATTAAGAAGGGGCGCCCCATGATGGCTTCGCGGTCCACGAAGCCCCAGTAGCGACTGTCTGAGCTGCGGTCGCGATTATCGCCCATCGCGAAATACTTTCCAGGCGGGACGACCAACTCGTCGCCGACAACGTGCTTAGGCAGTTCGTCCACCCATTCCGGCAGCATCTGTGACGAGATCATGAGCTTGGCGGGCGGCGGAAAATAAGAATTGAGCGGATCGCCGAGCGCCGCCGGGTCGTGCTGTACATAGGGCTCGTTGAGCAGCTTGCCGTTGATGAACATCTCCTGATCGACGAGTTTCAGGTGGTCCCCGGGCAAACCAATCACGCGTTTCACAAAGTGCTGGTGGTCCGAATAGGGGTACTTGAAAACAATAATGTCGCCTCTGGCGATGGGCCGGTACGGCAGTAATTTTTCGTACCAGGCACCCGTTCCGCCGAAAATAAACTTATTCACAAGCAGATGGTCGCCGACCATCAGAGTGTGCTCCATTGACGGCGAAGGAATCTTGAAGGCCTGAACAATAAAGCTGGTGCCGAACAACGCCAAAATCACAGTGACTAGGAGCGATTCGAGATATTCCGAAATGGTGGTCTGATCGTCGTGATGTTCGTGAGGCGTAATCGGTGGCGAGACCGGTTCATGAGGAACGGAGCCTTGGACCTCAACGACCAGCGGATCACTTACCACCTCCGCGGAGTGTAAGGGCTGTTGCGTGGATTCATCCGGCATTCTTGGCTGGCCTTTCGGACTCCTCGTCGGGCACTGTCTGTTCCGGAGACTCCAGCAATGCGATGCGCGCCATCGCACTGCGGGCAGCGCGTTGCTCGGCTTCTTTTTTGGTGCTGCCTATGCCGCTGGCCATGCATTTGCCGTCTACCCAAACTTCAATCTCAAAAACCTTTCGGTGGTCAGGACCCGTTTCGCTGGCCACGCGATATTCGGCGGGAAGTTGACGCCTGCCCTGCAGATACTCCTGCAGGGCAGATTTCCGATCCGACTCGGCAATGGTGCTGCCGCGTTCTTCAATAGCGTGTTCGAAGAGCACGCGATGCAGCACGTCTCGCGCGCTGTGCAATCCGGCATCAAGATAAACGGCCGCGACGACCGCTTCGAAGGCGTCCGCCAACAGGGTTTGTTTTTCGCGGCCGCCGGTTTTTTCTTCGCCCCGCCCCAAGCGGAGATGCTCGCCCAAGTGTAATCGCCGCGCGGCGGATTCCAGCGTGCGGGCGTTCACAATACGCGCGCGGCTCTTAGAGAGCTGGCCTTCGCTCCAATCGGGAAAAGCCAGCACCAAGTACTCGCTGGCCAATAGTTCCAGAACGGCGTCGCCAAGAAACTCGAAGCGTTCGTTGTCTTGATGTATGTCCTGGGAAGTTTGGCCTTCAGTTCCGCGACGTTCTGGCGCAGCGGAACTGTGAGTGAGCGCGCGTACCAGCAATTCCGGACGCAAAAACTTATGCCCCAGCCGCTTTTCGAGCGCCGCGTCTATTCTGTCTGTTGATTCTTCCATAGTTCGCTGCGCAAGCAGCGGGTCGGCTACTTGGGAACGCTCAATTGCGTGTTGCTTTGTTTTTTGACGGCTTCGGCTTCCGTCTTGCACTTGGCCTGCAAGCCACCTTGAATCGACGCGCACTTATTAAACGCGTTCACGGCCTCGTCGAAGTGCGACGCTTTTTGATTCGCCAGTCCCAACAAATAATAGTTCACCGGGTCCGGAGTTGGATCGATCTTCACCGATTGATCCAATTCTGGAATGGCGTCTTCGTACTTTCCACGACGAACATACACCAATCCGAGACCGCTGTGGGCCATCGCCAAAGTATTGCTCTTGGCGCTGGCGAACTGTTCATCGGTTAAGTTGGCCGGCTTGGCGATCGTAGGCGTCACTTCGATTGCGCGCTTGGAGTACGCTTCGGCCTTAGCCAGTTCTTTTGCGTTGTCCGCACCGGTCGCAGCGCCAGACATCGCGCGCGGAATGGTCTGGCCCAGAATCGCCATGGTCTGCACATCGGTGGGCATCAGCTGAACTTCTTTGTCGCCGACGTCTTCCATCTTCTGCACCTGGTTTGTCTGCAGGTATAGCAACGTGAGGTTGGAATAGATTCCGGGGCGGTAGCGGCTCGTCGGATATTTCTGGACGAAGTCTTCGCCAAGGGAGATTTTCTTTTGTGGGTCGGAGTTGGGTGCGTCCTGGAAAGCCTTGAAGGCCGCGTCTTCTTCAGCATTTACCGGGGCGGGTGCGGAGTCCAACGCAAGTCCCTTGCCTGCGTCTGCCGGCGGAGTTTGCGTTCCATTAGTCGGCGAGGATGGCGCAGGATTCGCGGCGGGTGGGTTATTTTGTGGATTTGTCCCCGTCTGCGCATGTGCAGTACAAGCAAATCCCATTGCGAGCAGCCCCGCAGCCAAGGTAAATCTCGTTTTGAACTTCGAAGTCATTGGTAATTCCCCCATTCGATAAATTTCGCTGATTGAGAATGATTGCGCTGGAGCGAGGGACCCGAGGTCACCTGGCCATTGGATGGCTGCGGCGCGTGTAAGGAGTGCCTCACGGCTGCGCAGCGGGCTTTTCTGTGTTCACCACCTCTAGGCCCTTCTGTGCGGCATCGCGCGCGCGATCCGGCAAACCTTGCACCGCCAAGGCGGCCTCGAACTGCGTTTTGGCACGATCCGCATGACCCTCATCGTCGTATATTCTGCCCAGGTAAATGTGCGACCAGGACATCACCAACGGATCTTTGTTCGCCGCGTGCTCCCCGTCGGTGAGTCCGGAAAAGACTTCTTTAGCCCGGGCCATGTCGTGGTCGAGTAGAAGGGCGACGACGCCTAGTCCGTACCAGGCACGAGTCTGGTCCGGATATTTTGCCAACACCTTCTTGAAGGACTCTTCCGCAGCACGCGGATTCTTTTCCGCAATGTGGCGTTCGCCTTCGGTTAAGTCCGCGATGGCCGCGGAATCATTGGGCAGCGCGGCAGGTTGCAAAGCGCGCCGGCGCGCCACTTCTTCTTTGGCGAAGTCCGCGTTGGCCTGACTTGGCCCCTCCGGCGCGAAGGTGATTGCGGCGACGCGTTTATTTTCGCCATTCAAGTCGATACCACGAATCAAATCGGGGAAATACAGCTTCATGGCCGGCTCGGAACCTTCAAATTTGGCCAAGCCTTCGAAGAGTGGGCGCACCATGACGTAGCCGTCGGCATCGTCGCGCCGCAAAGCCGCTTCCCTTTCGCCCGGCGACATTTTCTTCAGCTTCAGTTCAACGGCGCGTACTGTGCATTCCGCAAGATACGACGGGTAATCATCGCGCAATTCCTGCGCCAGCCGAGGTGCCGCGGCACCCTTTTCAAAAAGCGGGCGCTTCACCACCACGACGTGCGGGTAACTGAGAGGCAACGGATCCAGCATGTAATGCAGGAATGCGTGGCGCACGACGTCTGTTGGGATATCATCGCCGCCGCTGAGCACGATAGCGTAGTGATCGCCATAGTTGCGGACGTTGGTAATGCGCCCCACGAGGGGCTCGATCACGATCGTAAAAGTTCGCTCGTTATTTGAATCCACGATTTCGCGCAAATAGCCCGAAGAGACAAAAACGATTTGTGAGACCTGATCGTGCAGGTGCTCAATTTCGCGGGCATAGATCGGTTGCACTTGGCGCCACAGCTGGCCGATTTTTTGTTCTGTGTAATATGCAGAAAGAATTTCGCTGAAGCCTTCGAGCACCAGAATTTCCGGTGGCAGTTCGTCGCGACGCAGCGTGGGGGTGAAGCGCGGCGCGGGACCAGACACCAATCCGAACCACAGATAACGGGAAAGCATGGCGCCCGGATCGGCGAGTTGGTGCTCGCGATAAAACTGGCGCAACGCCTCAACTGCCGGCCCCTGCTGTGCTTGCATTCTCGCGCGCATCTGCGTGCGGTAGGCGGACCAGTGGTCGGTGCTGACGTCTGCCTCAAAACCGGCCGCCAACAGCGCACACATCGTGGTGAACATGGCCTCGCTGCCATCGACGCTGACGCTGCTTTGCGGCGCGGCGGGTGCTTCCGTTCGCGAACGCGGCGTAGGCACAATGGCCGGCCCCTTATCGGGAGGCGGCGCGATTGGGGGAGTCTGCGCGCGGCATGGAAGACCGCTCAAGGCGACCACGGTCAACAAACAAAAAATCGCACGCGTTGTTTGCTTTGCTCGTCTAGACATTTGTCGGCGTCTCATGCTCCAGAATTATTTCGTCATTTACGCTTTGCGAGGTTCGCAGCGCGCCGGCAAGCTGCAGATGTACTCGCGGCGAAGCGACCACCATTTTCGCAACTCGCAGCCCTCTTGCCAAGCTGGAACGCGACCCCCTGCGGTGTCGCGGTGGACGAGAATTTAGCGTTGTGAGCAACTCTTGCTTGTGGTTCGTCCATCTGTAAGAGTAACGATGCAGAGACGTTGCTGGGAGATGGCTGACAAAAATGCATTCGGCGTCGGAATTTCGGGACTGTTTGCGGCTAAGACGACTGAGTTTGCGACTGGCAGTGTTGTTCGTCGGGCTCGTATGTTTTCGTTCGGCCTCTGTCCGGGCACAAACCGCGCAACCGCAACCGGCCTCTTCAACACCATCCGTGGTAACAACCCCCGCCCCCGCGGCTCGACCGCGCATATCGCAAGAAATTCAACTCACCGGAGACCAGGTATGGGTAGACACCAATATCGACGTCGCGCCGGGGGAGGATTTGCAGTTCACAGCTTCCGGAACGCTGCGTTATGCCGACGCCAAATCGGATAATACGCCCGACGGCTTGGCACGCAGCTTTAAAGACCTAATTCGCATCTTGCCTTTCAATGACGCCGGGCGCGGCGCTTTGATTGGCCGCATCGGCGACAAAGACGTGGCCCAGCCGTTTTTAATCGGGGTAAAGCGTGATGTTGTGGCGGCCTCCGGTGGCCGGTTATCCATCGCTATCAATCAGACGAGCAGTGATACCGGCGACGGAACCTACAAGGTTCATGTTTCAGTTTACCCCCCAGAAAAGGCCGCAACGTTCGTTGCGGTGCGCAGCGTTACCAGCATTGCCGGCGTCGATAACTCCCTGTTTGCGAAAATTCCCCGTCGTATCAGCGACAAAACCGGCAATCCCGGCGATATGGTCAATTTCCTGATTCTTGGTTCGCAGGCGGAAGTGGAAAAACTTTTTAAGACCGCAGGTTGGGTTCGCGTGGATGCGGACGTAAAGGAAACGGTCTTGGCCGGATTCCTTGCCAGCATGTCCAAGGAATCGTATCTGACCATGCCGATGAGTCCGCTGTATCTTTTTGGCCGCATGCAAGACTATGGGTGGGCACACGCCGAACCGATACAAGTAGTGGCGTCACGAAATCACCTGCGCCTCTGGAAGGCGCCCTTTACCGTCGGCGGAGAAACGCTATGGGTAGGCGCCGCTACGCACGACATTGGATTCGAACACGACGACCGCAGCAAAAGCATGACGGCCATCACGCACAAAATTGATCCAAACATCGATCTGGAACGCAATTATGTAGAGAAGACTTTGAGCAACACCGGCCTGGTGGCGGAGGTCAGCCACTTCTTGCCGGAAAATCCCATGCAGTCCGCCAAAACCGCTACGGGCGGTTCTTTCCATTCGAACGGAGAGGTTTTGATTCTGAAACTGGTGGCGACCCCTGAAAAGAATCGAACCGCAGCTGATGCGGCTCGCCAGTAGGCGGTAATACGAATAGTCTCGCGGCTAATCTCCTCCGCTTAGTACCTGCTTATCCTATCGGAGATTGAGGCCACCAAGCGAATTCCCGTGCTATTGTTAGCTCAATGGAGCTTCCCCAGTGAAGATAATTGAGCCGAGCAACGAGTTAAAACGCCGCGAATCGTTAGCCTCCTACGCCATTCTGGACACTGATCCAGAGCCTTCCTTCGACGATTTGACACACCTCGCCTCCTTTATCTGCAAGACGCCGATCGCCTTGATCACTCTGGTGGATGAGCATCGCCAGTGGTTCAAGTCCAAGGTGGGCTTGACCTCAGAAGAAACTTCGCGCGATATTGCGTTCTGTTCCCACGCCATTCTGCAAACTGAAATGTTTGTGGTTCCCGATGCTTTGCAAGACGCGCGATTTCGCGACAACCCCTTGGTAGGCGGCGAGCCGCACATTCGTTTCTATGCCGGTATTCCATTGATCAACGAAGATGGCTTCGCGCTGGGCACCTTGTGCGTGATCGACAAGCAGCCGCGCAGCCTCAGCGATGCGGAAACCTCCGCGCTGAAGGCTCTGAGCCGTTTGGTGCTGGGGCAGATGGAATTGCGACGAAACCTGATGGCCCTGAAGAACGCCCTGCAAAACCGCAGTGACGAAGAACACGAACGACAGCGCGAATTGGCTAAAGTACAGGCGCAATTGATGCGCCTGGTTGGCCTTGAAACTTCCGCCGGATAAGCCGCGGTCGGCTCCCTTTCCGCATAGGTGCCGGCAAGTGCTCCACTAAACGCTGATCCCGCTTTTAGTGCTGGCCCTAATCTCGTTCCCAGAAGATATGTGATCCCGCGCCGCCAGGCACTCCAGACTCGCTGTTAGCCGCATTCCACGAACTGCGCGTCATGGGGTGTATCGGCTCCAGTTTCTTTTGCGTCAGGGATTTATTTACGCCCGGCAAGTCTTTCGTCACGAACGCATTGAATGAATCCGAGACGTCTTTCAGTTCGTGCGTCAGAGAATCGATGCGGGCCAGTTGATAGTCCGCGGGTCGGCCCTCATATCCCACCAATTGGCCATAAAGCGCTGCGGTCTTTTCGCGAATGCGCTCTTCCCCGGTTATGGCTCCGCCCTCGGTGGTTGCCACGATCTTTTTGCGCATCTCCTCGAGATTACCCGCAATCTCGGTCAGATGTTTGGCCAACGCGGGATCCTTACCGGCTGCTGCCGCGCGTTCCAACAATGCCGCGTGCACCGCGTTGATGCTGTCGACATCGAAACTCATGTCCGCAAGCAAGTCGTATACCCGCATAGCGGCCTTAAAATTCTCTGCGCGATCGGCCTCGCTGAATTTGGCGCGAGCGTCCAGGCCAATCACCATTTGCGTGGTGTAAACGTCTTTCCCGCGCGTCAGCTTAACCGAGTAGGTGCCCGGCGGTACCCGCGGACCTTGCGCCGCTTCAAATGCCGCGGTCGCTGCCGGTGGCACATGCGGAGCTTTCAACCGCATCGGCCATGGCACGCGACTGATCCCCCGCCTACTATTCGCAGCCAAGGTGTCCATCAATTTGCCCTGCGCGTCGAATATTTCGAGTTTCATCTTTCCGTAGATGTGGCGCTTCTTCTGATAGTAAGTAATCAGTGCGGCGTCCGGCGGGTTTGGGCCGCTGAACATGCCGGAACCTTCGCTCCATCCCCCATTTGCATTAAACCTCTGCTGCGCCGCATTGCCCATCACGAAGACGGCATCCTGCGCCATTACTTCGGGCGTCAGTTTCCGCAGCGGAGAGATGTCGTCGATGATCCAGATTCCCCGCCCATGCGTAGCGATGACTAAATCCGATTGCCGCGCTTGCACCACAATATCCCGCACCGGCACGTCCGGGAATTCGTGTCCCTTGTACTGTGCCCATTGCTTGCCGCCGTCGAGGGAAACCCATAGTCCAAATTCCGTGCCCATGAACAGTAAATCTCTCGCGACGGTATCTTCTTTGATGACGTGCGCAAAACCGCGCACGCCGGAAGCGGAGGTCACCACGGGAGTCCAGGTTTTCCCATAGTCGGTAGTCTTGAAGGCATACGGCGCCATATCGCCGAAGGTGTGGCGATCAAACACCGCGTATGCCGTGGCCGCATCGAAACGGCTGGCTTCCACCCACGATACCCACGAGGCTTTTGGTAAGTTGGGAATGTTGCCGACCACATTGGTCCAAGTCTTCCCGCCGTCACGCGTGAGCTGCAGATTCCCATCGTCCGTGCCGACCCAGATCGTCTGACCATCCTTCGGCGATTCACTGATGGAATAAATGGTGGTGTGCATCTCAGCGTAAGAGTTGTCCACCGTGACGCCGCCGGATTGCTCTTGCTTCTGCTTTTCCGGGTCGTTGGTGGTCAAATCTGGAGAGATGCGGTCCCAGGATTGGCCGTGGTCGCGCGAACGAAACAAGAATTGCGCTCCGATGTAAATCGTACCCTTCTCATTCGGGCTCAAATGGATGGGAGTATTCCAATTGAACCGCAGCTTTCCTTCACCATAGTTTGGCTGGGGATTGATCGCTCGCGCTTCGTGAGTATGCAAATTGACGCGCCCCACCGCTCCGCCTTGTGCTTCCACGTACGCATAGTTCGCGTCCGCGGGATCGGCAAACGCCCAGAAACCATCGCCGCCCCACAAATTTTCCCACCGGCTGTTGGTGATTCCGCCGGGGTAGGCCGAATCGCCGATCCAATCACTGTTGTCCTGCAGCCCGCCAAAAACGTGGTACGGGTCCGCGTCGTCGGTGCTGACATGGTAGAACTGCGAGATCGGCAGATTCTCGCCCTTCAGAAAAGTATTTCCGCCATCGTGCGAGTACCACACGCCGCCGTCGTCACCGGCGATAATCTGATCGGTGTTTTCCGGATTGATCCACAAATCGTGAAAATCACCGTGCGCGTTTCCCGCGCCGCTAAAACTTTTTCCGCCATCGTCGCTTAGAATCAGATTCAAATCGGGCTTGAACAAACGGTTCTCATTTTTCGGATCAACAATTAAATTCGCGAAATAAAATGGCCGCCACACCATCAGCTGGCTGCGGTCTCCTTCTTTCCAGGTCGCCCCGCCATCATCCGAGCGAAACAGTGCGCTGCGCGTGGATTCGATCATGGCGTACACGACGTTCGGCTTTGAGGGCGCCACTGTGACGGCGATTCGTCCCCACGGCTTCGCCGGTAATCCCTGCGCGGACTTTTCATCCAGCTCTTTCCACGTCGCGCCACCGTCGGCAGAGCTGAACAACCCGCTGCCGCTGGCCGCCGTCGGACCGTCGCCGCCGGATCGGAACGTCCATCCCTTGCGGCGAAAATCCCACATCCCCGCGAACAACACCTTGGGATCCTGCGAGCTCATCGAAATCATTGCGCAACCGGTCGAAGGATTCGTGCCCTTCAGAATTTTGTTCCAAGTCTTTCCACCATCCGTGGTCTTGTACAGCCCGCGGTCTTCACTGTCGCTCCACAGTTTTCCCGGCACACAGGCGTAAACCGTGTCGCTGCTCTTCGGATCGACGATAATTTTCGAAATTCGTTCGGAGTTCGGCAGACCCATATTGGTCCAGTTGTCGCCGCCGTCCACCGATTTGTAAATGCCGTCGCCAATCGAAACGCTGTTGCGCGTCCAGGATTCGCCGGTGCCCACCCAGATGGTCTTGGGATTTTGCGGATCGATAGTGATCGCGCCGATCGATTGCGCGGTGGTCTTGTCAAACACCGGCTTGTAGGTCGTCCCGCCATTCGTGGACTTCCACACGCCTCCGCTCGCCGCGCCGATGTATACCGTGATGCGTCCATCTTCCTTCACCGCCGTCAGCGCCGAGATGCGTCCGCTCATCGTGGCGGAGCCGATGTTCCGCGCCCCCAATCCGGAAATCGTATCGGAATCGAATTTGGCATCTTGTCCCCAGGCCTGCGGCAACAAAATTGAAGCGCAGCCAAGACTCACAATCGCGAAGTTACGAAACAATTTGCGCATGTCTTCTTTACCCTCGGCACATCAACAAATTTGTTGAATTTTGTTCTGAATGCGGTTGGTTTTAGGCCGAATTCGTTTACTTACTGGGCGCCGCAGCCGGCGCTTTGGCTTTTGGCATCACCGGCATCTCAAATCGCGAATCATCCACGGGTGCGTTGATCTCAATCTTCTCTACGCTCAATTTTTGCCGCTGCTCGTTGCCCTTTTGAGCCTGTTCCACCGCGAACGGATAGTAAATGCCGTTCACTTGTTCGTAGTCGCCGAAATAGGCTTCGCTCTCTTGCAGCGTTCCGCGCACCGTGGTTTGTACTTCCAGTTTCAATTCCAGATACGAGTCGGTATCCAAATAGTAGTAGCGCACATCGCCATTCTTCATCGACAACTTCACTTTGAAACAGTCTGTGCCTTCGACAGAGTCGTGACCCATCAACTCCGCCTTGTGTCCCTTTTCTTTGTAGTCCACCAACGGCCCGTCGATGTCCGAGTCCACGATCAAGCTTTTGGCATCGTCCGCAGACATCAGTTGCGGATCCTTGCGGCCTTCAAACGGCGAGATCTGCCACGCCACCTTTCCGTCATAGGCCTGAACTTGCGCCAGTCCCTGAATCGCAAACTCTTCGCGAACCTTACCGGGCCGCTTGTTTTCCTGCGTCGCTTGCGCGCGGTACGGACCGAAACTCAGCTTCGCGGAGTTGCGCAGCGTGTTCACCGCCTTAATTTTTTCCATTCCTCCGTGCGCCTGGATGTTTTTCGCGATCACTTCATCCACAGTCTGCGCGGGCGTCGTTGCTGACGATATTGCCAGCACGCCCAGCCCCAACAGCAGAGCGCAACCGCGCAAAATCGCGCCGCTTGAAACGAGTTTCGACATCAACCGCACGCCATCACTGCGCATGATTTTCTCCTGAAAACCCCGAAGACACGGAAAAGCACACCTAGACCGCACAACACTCTACTTCATTCAGACGCAACATTCCTACTTCTGGTAAGCGTAATAAACGCGGGCTCATTGCCGAACCATCGGTTCGGCGGGATGAAGACACCATGGTTTCCTCTGGCCTTCTACGAATCCTCGGCAAATTCCCCCTCAGGCTCTGGTAGCTTATCGCCGTCGCGCGCCACCCACACGTAGAGGGCCGGCAAAAGAAAAATGCTCAGGAACAGCGCGCCCGCAAGGCCTCCAACAATCACGATCGCAAACGGCCGCTGCGAATCGGAGCCAATTCCGCGCGAAAGCGCCGCCGGTAACAGCCCCAACATGGCCACCAGCATGGTCATCATAATAGGACGCAGCCGCAACACTGCGCCTTCCACCGCCGCATCCTCAATCGAGTGTCCGCGTACCCGCAGCTGGTTGATGTACTCCAGCATGATGACGCCGGTCTGTACCGAAACACCGAACAGCGCGAGAAAACCAACTCCGGACGACACGCTAAAGTGCGTGCCGGTAAGCAACAACGCCAGCAGCCCACCAATCGGAGCCATCGCCACGTTCGCCAAAATCAACACCGACCATTTCGCTGAGCCGAACATGGAATATAAAATTACGTAAATCACCAGGATGGTGATCGGCAAAACAATCAGCAGCCTTCTTTGCGATCTCTTTTGGCTCTCGTATTCCCCCGCCCAGTCCAGGTGATAGCCAACCGGCAACTTCACCTGTTGTTGCACCGAGCGGATCGCTTCTTCCACCGCGCCGCCCAAATCCCGGCCCCGCACGCTGTATTTAATGGCCACATAGCGCGAATTCGCCTCGCGGTAGACTTCCGAAGCTCCGTCGCTCACTTCGATTTTGGCCAACTGCGAAAGCGCCACGCGCTCTCCGGTTGGCGAGACCAGCCGAATATTTTCGATCGCTTCCCGGCTTTCGCGATATGGCTGCTGGTAGCGCACCACTAAGTCGTATCGCTGCTCTCCCTGCAAAACCTGCGTCACCGCTTTTCCGCCCACCGCGGTTTCCACCGCGTCCTGCAAGTCCGAGACATTGATTCCATGCCGCGCCGCCGCCGCGCGATCCATCACTATGTTTAAGTTGGGCTGGCCCAGCACGCGAAACAATCCCAGATCCTCGATACCTCTAATTTTCCGCAGCACCCCTACAATTTCGTCGCCCTTGTCCTCCAACAGCTTCAGGTCATCGCCATACAGCTTTACCGCCAGTTCACCCTTAACGCCGCTGACCGCTTCCTCCATGTTGTCGGAGATCGGCTGGGAAAAATTCCAAAGCACGCCGGGAATTTTTTCCATCTCGCGATCCATCGCCGCAACTAACTCTTCTTTGTCTTCGCGGAATGCCGGACGCCAATCCTTCTTAAGTTTCAAGTCCACGAAGTATTCCGTATTGAAAAACCCCGTAGCGTCTGTTCCATCATCGGGACGCCCCACCTGCGACACCACCTGCTTCACTTCCGGAAACGAAGCCAGAATCACGCGCGCCTGATTCATCACTCGCGTGCCTTCCGTCGGTCCAGTGCTCGGCGCCAGCGTGCCGCGCACCCACACCGCGCCTTCGTCCAGATGCGGCAAAAATTCCGAGCCAATCACTCCGCTGAACATCAGGAAAACCGCAATCAGCAGCACTAGCCCGCCAACTCCCACGGTAATCAGCCGACGCCGAATCGCCAGTCGCACCAGAAACGTGTACTTTTCGCGCAGAAACTCCATCACCGGGTTGTGCCATTCCTTAACGCCCTTCCCGAATTGCCACACGGCCAGCGCCGGTGCGATCCCGATGGAAAATACCAGCGCTCCTAACAGTGCAAACGAAACCGTCCACGCCATGGGCTTGAACAGCCGGCCCTCAACGCTCTGCAGCGTAAAGATTGGTAGATACGCGGTAATGATGATGGCCCGCGCGAAAAATACCGGCCGCAACACCTCGAACACTGCATCACGAATCCGTTCCATCGGAGTCTTGATCGATTTCGCGCCGCTGCTGAAGTGCCGCATGATGTTTTCGATAATCACCACACTGCCGTCCACCACCATGCCAAAATCCAGTGCTCCCAAAGAAAGCAGGTTGGCGGGAATTTTGTTCAAGTCCAGGCAGATTGAAGCGAAGAGAAGCGAGAACGGAATGGTTAGCGCCACAATCAGCGCTCCCCGGATGTTGCCTAAAAATAGAAACAATACCAGCGATACCAGCAGGATTCCCTCGACCAGGTTGTGCAGCACCGTGTGCGTGGTGTAGTGCAGCAGGTCGCTGCGATCCAGGAACGGAACAATCTTCACGCCCGGCGGCAAAATGTGTTCGTTCAGCTCCGCCACTTTCTCGTGAATTGCCACCAGCGTCTCGTCTGCGTTAGCGCCCTTACGCAATAAGACGATGCCTTCCACCACGTCCGGATCGTCGATGATTTTGCCGTCTTCTTTTCGGTACGATTTGCCAATTTGCCCCAATCGAATTTTCGCGTCCTGCCGCACGATCGCAATGTCCGCCACGCGAACCGGCGTGCCGTTCTGCACCTTCACTAGCGTCTGCTCGATATCTTGCACGCTGCTGAATAAGTCCCAGCGCCCGCACGTTAATCTGCTGCAGCCCGGACTCCACAAAGCTTCCGCCGGCGTTCACGTTGTTGTTCGCCAGCGCCGTTTCCACCTGCCCGATATTCAGTCCGTAGGAAATCAGCTTGTTCGGGTCCACGCGAACCTGATATTCCCGCGTAATGCCGCCAAAGCTCGATACGTCGACCACATTCGGCACAGACTTCAGTTGCTTCTCCAGCGTCCAATCTTCCAGCGACTTCAACGCCATCAAGTCATACGAGGGATTCGTGCTCTTTAGCGTGTACCAATAAATTTGTCCCACCGGACTGAAATCCGGACCCATCTGCGGCTGCAGTCCGCCCGGCAGCGTCACCTGCAGCAGCCGTTCCACCACCTTTACGCGATTCGTATCGTTATCCGATATATCGTCAAACGTGAGCGTCACACTGGAAATTCCGAACAGCGACGCCGACCGCATGTGCGCCAGATGCGGTATTCCGTTCATCACTGCTTCCACGGGAATGGTTACCTGCTGCTCCACCTCTTCCGCCGCGCGCCCGGGCCACTGCGTGATCAGTTGTACGTAGTTATTCGCGACGTCCGGATACGCCTCAATCGGCAATTGTCGAAATGAAATCGCGCCCCAGATCAGCAGCAAAATTGCCAACGTGAACACGATGAATCGATTGTTCAGCGTGTAGTCGACAAAGCCGCGAATCATCGTCGTGTCTCCGCCGGTCGCTGCAGCGGTTCAGTTTTCCCGCCTCGTCTCACTGCTCCACCGTGTTCTGCAGCACCAGCGCATTCGTGACCACCTTTTGCCCATTCTGCAATCCCGCCACGACCTCCTGCATCTTGTTGGGCAGCGTGGCTCCGGCACGAATCTCCACGCGTTTGAACTTGTTATCTCCCGCCGCCACGTAGACCCAATCGCGATCATGCAAATGCAAAATAGCCGACGCCGGTACCACCTGGTGGATTTCCTGTTTCTGCCCGTGAAAAATAGCGGTCACAAACATTCCCACTTTCATCAGCCCCGGATTTCTTACTTCAATGCGCACTTTCACTGTTCGAATGGAGGGATCGAGCAGCGACCCAATGTTGCTGATCTTTCCGCTGAAGGTTTTATCCGGGTACGCGGACAATCTAATTTCCGCCGTTTCCCCAACGTGGACGTTCGCCAGATCGTTTTCGTACACGTCGCACAAAATCCAAACCGTCGACAAATCCGAAATCGTAAAGGGATTCGCCGCGGCCGCTAGCCCCTGCACTCCCGCGGCATTGGTCACCTGCTGATCCGTAATCACCCCAGAGATCGGCGCCACGATGTCCACAACACCTGATGGATGCTCGGTTCCCGAGCCCAACACACGCAGATGTTCCCGCGCAGTCTCCACGTCCACCTTTGCCTTATTCTCCGCGTTCTCCGACGTCTGCAAATCGTTCTGCGAAATCGCTCCTTTGTCGAACAGCAGTTTCGCGCGCTCCAGTTGTGTGTTTGCCAACTGTTCGTCCGCCACCGCCTTGCGATAATCGGAGAACGCTCCGGAAACATCCGCGCTCTGCACCCGCATCAGCACTTGCCCTTTTTTCACCGTATCTCCCAGCCGCGCCTTGATCTCCACCACCCGCCCAGCCGCCACCGAAATCACCGGCACCGTTCGCGAAATATCCGGTGCTACCACGCCGGTAACAACCAATTGCGATGTCGCCTGTCTTGCCTCTACCGCGGTCAAAGGAAATTGTTCCGGATGATCCACCGTCACGATCGACGCGTCCTGTGCGCTCTCTACCTGCGAAGTCGGAGGCGCCTCCGCCGCTGGATCCGCTTTACGTTCCCCACCGCATCCCGCCAGCAATAGCCACAAGAGCGCCATGCCAAAAATCCAAATCTCCCGCAACTCCTTCGCGCAACTTCATCCACGCCGTCATTGCACAACCTCGCGTCCCACCGCCAGATTCAGCTGGCTGGCAGCCGTCAGATAAGCCCCCACCAAGTTCAAATAGTTGAGCTGCACATCGCGATACTCTTTCTGCGCATCCAGAAAATCGAGCAAGGAAGCCGCGCCGTGCTGATACGAAAAAGAAATCGTGTCTCGCACGCGATCTGCTTGTTTTAGATAGCGGTCTTTGTATGGCTGCAGCAGCGCCAGGTTGCTCTCCACCATCGCGTACGCCGAGTCCACGTCGCTGAAAACCTGCGCTTTCTGTAACGCCAGCAGCTGCCCGTTGCGATCAATGTCTAGTTGCGTCCGCAGTTTCTCTCCCTGGTTCCGATCAAAAATCCGCAAGGGAATATTCACGCTGAATCCAATGTAGTGATCGATTGGCGGATTTTTTCCGCCGTCGACTGCGAATGTCGGATCGGTAGATCCGTTCGCGACCGCCAATTGATGATCGGTCCGCGCCTTATCCACTGCGGCCACTGCCGCCCGCAAATCCGGCCGCGAATCCAGTGCCATCTGCCGAAATTCATCCAGCCCGGCGATCTGATTGTTGAAATCAAACAATCCCACAACGTCAAACTGCTCCACCGGCGTCCGGTCATTCATCAGCGTCAACAGCTGAATCTTCGCCGTCCGCAATGCCACCAACGCCGCCTGTAAATCGGATTCGAATTGCACTCGCTGCAATTCCAGGCGATCCAGATCGACCTGCGCGATGGCTCCGGCATGGAATTTGTCGCGGTTCACATCTAGCAGGTGGTCATAGTAAGAGAGATTCTCCCGCGCCACTCCCAGAACCGCCTTTTGCTGCAGCGTCTGCACAAACGCGTTACGCAAATTGAAAAGCAAATTTCGTTCGAGATCCGCTTGGTTGGCCACGGCGATTCCCGTCGCTTCGCGCGCGCTGTCCCTTCGCAATTCGCGCTTGTGATCCCGCTCATGCAAATAGGAAATCGACCCCACCGGCTGCGCTAAGGCCAACGGTCGGGAGGGATTGGTCGTAAACGGATCCACCTGGTCCAGCAACGCATTAAACGTAGGGTTCGGCCGCAAGTACGCCGAAACCTCCTGTGCCTTGCTTTCGTCGATCCCGATTCGCCCCGCTCGCAAAGAAGGGTTCTCTGCTTCAAATTTCGCGCGCACTTCTTCCCAGCTCAACGCTCCGGCCGCCCCAGAGGTCGACGCCGCTTGCTGTGATTTCGCTTCATCCGGCGCTTGGCCAAACGCAGCAATAGCCACAAACAGCGTTCCGATCCAGATTGCTTTGCGCGTACATCGAAAAAAATGCCGCATAACTCCTTCCCTTTTCGGCCGACAGACCTACGGCCCCAATAGCACCACCGCCTACACCTGGGCCCAATGCCCCAAATCGCGTAGCAGTCACCTGAAACAGTTCAAGTTTCGTTTGATTATTTTTTTGCTAAGGCTTACGCGAGCGGAGGCGCCCGCCCGCGAACTTCGGAAGGTGCTACGAATAAGTTTAACTCTTCGCTGCGCGACGTAACCGCGCCCAAACTCGGACGCAAACTGTCCCTGCGGCTGGCGCCGCAAAACACAACATTCCAACCGCCGCCAACCAACGCTGAACCGCTTTGATCCGGGCGCGTAGAATCAGCCTGCCACTCGACGCGTGACTCCCAAATCGCCCGATCAAACTTGCTCACATCCGATAAACTGAAATTCCCGGTTCCATCATTCAGTAAAACCGCTACTGGTTCATTCGCCAGCTCTGTGGAAATAATCAAATCCAGGAAGCTGTCGCCGTTAACATCTTGCGACGCGATCTGCAGCCCACCTGTAGGGCCAGAAACCGTCACAGCTGCTCGGCTTCCCCCTCCAAACGCGAACTGAATCCAATATCGCGTCTGGGCTGCTTCCGATGGGCCCGTCTCGACCGTGGCCACATCGGGTAAACGGTCCCCATCGAAATCCGCAATCGCGAAGTTCGCCCCACTCGTCAGCCCCGGCGATACGCGGATCCATTCGGACCTCGCTGCCAATGAGGGACTGTGCAACAAAAACCCTAAACAAAACAGCATCGCCAGCAGCGGACCGCAGTGCAACAACACGGCCGCGCTCTGCGACTTTTGTTTTGCAGAACTGACGGCGGCATGATCCGCTTTCGTCAGGACGGCATTAGGGGTTTTATCAACTCCGTGCAATCCGTTACCTCAAGACAACCGCGTTTTTGCAGACTAAAGTGTACCTGACACGCTGCTAGGATAGGGCAAGAACTACATGCTGATTTTGCGATGAGTTCATGCGAAAAAAGCACCTCCAGAAGCCCGGCCAGTGTCCTGAGCGATCTCAAAACTCCACGTGAATCCGCCCCGTTGGTACCACCACCGGCCCGCGATCCCGGTTATACCCGGGATTATTAATGTGCTGCACGCCCACGGCAGGATAAAGTCCCTTCCACAAATGCAGCGTGTAATACGCCTCCAGAATATTTTCCCGTCCGTAATTCAGCCGCCCATCTCCCAACAGGAATCCCAACCCGCCCAGCGCCAGATACTCTTGGTGGTCCCGCGAAATTCCGTTCGAAACAAATACCAGACCCACCCGGTCATACTTCCTTCCCCAGCGCGCTCCGTTCCCGCCCACTCCAATCTGGTCCGTCTGGTCCACTTCCGTATACGCAAACGATTCGTGCCGCCCCTCATTCCATCCCCAGCGACCAAACAGCGCGATCCAGTCATTCAAAGGCTGTTCGAAATTCACACCGAACCCATATTTGATCTTGGTCTGCAAGGGATGCGCCGTAATGTCCGGCGTCGGCGTCTCCCCGTCTAAAAATTGATTAATCGCCTGTCGATATGTCCCCATATTCGCGTGATTTACAAATGACAACAGCCGCAGCACTCCGCCCCGCAAATGCGGCGGATCACCATGCAGCTCCACCTCAATGTTTTCCCCTCGCGCCCGAGATAAGTCCGCATCCAGATGTATGCCGTTCGCCACTTTCGGCATCAGCATCTCCGCAAAACGAATCACGCCAAACTTGTCGTGATACTCCAGCAGCGCCCCAAACGAATATCCCCGCGTATCCGCGGCGTAGTCATAAGCTCCGTTGTTGTCGACCGTCCAGTTCATGAACTGCAGATTCGTGTCCGTCCCGTAGGTGTTCTGATCGAAAAAATCGGCCGTGCTGAATTTCCCAAAGCGCAATTCGAACCGCCGGTCCGGCAAGGTCGGAAATAACGAATACGGGTTCCGCGTGTTCACGCTCGAATGCCGCGAAAGGGGAATAATCTGGTGCCACATTAATCGCGCAATATACGGCAACTTGCTCAGCGAGGGATTCCGAACCACGTCCAGGTTCGTCGCGCCAGCTAATCCCAGCGCCTCCCCAATTCCGTGCCCGCCCGTTTCCTGCACATCACACAAAAACTCCGTGGTCGACGTAATCCGCAAACCCGTGAACAATGTCAAGACTCGCGACGATGCATCCTGGGCCTCCGGCGTCAAACTGTGCGGCCCTTGATACGGCGAATGAAAATCCGGATGCCACTGCGAAATAATATTTGCCTGCCCCGAAAGCCACAGGTGATCGTTCTCCACGCGCGGAAACATGCTCTGCACCGGCACCGCGTCCGCCGCTGTATCCACATCTTCAGACGGCCCCGTCGAATCCCCGGGTTGCTGCGAAGTCTTTTCGGCTTCTCCCTGCGATCCCCGCGCCAGCGCGCTAGTCTGCGCCATGAGCCCGTAACCACCGCTACCAACCGCCGCTAACACCGCAGCCACCACCAGCACTCGCCAACGAACCATGAAACCTTTCCACGAATTGATGAACCGCAAAGCCTAACCAGCCACTGTGAACGCCGGATAAACGGCCGCGACCCGCACGCCCGGAACGTGGCACTATATTAAGCATGGTTAACGTCACTTGTAAAGCTAAGTTAACCAGCTGAGTTTTTTTTGCGTATTACGCAAGCCGCCTGATGGGCATAGGCCGTTTTCCATAAGCCCCGTGCGCCCAACCCGAAAACTGTTGTATCTTGGCATCCACAATTTGCATCAACATCAGCGTCGCACAAACGAAAAACGGAGCCACCGAGTGTCCTTCTTGAAGAAGACTTTCTTGGCAATTTTCATAGCAGTTCTGTTCGCCTCTCTGCTCGCATCGACGCCATCCCGCGCCCAAGCCGGCCCGGTCGAGGGCGAAGCCGAATATCAAGTCTTCGCCAGCGGCGGCCACGGCATCAACGGCAGTCAAATGGACGACGGCGTCGCCAATCTCGGCGTGCGTTTCGGCTTGATCCTCACCGCACCGCACGGCCCCGGATTCCTCAAGGGCCGTCTCGAATACGCGCTCAGCGTCCTGCCCGTCTATTGCGTCACCCAAGCCAACGGCTCCGCGTGCGGAGGCGGCGTCGACCCCTTCGCCTTCAAATGGATTCTTTCCACGCCAAAAAAAGTCGCGCCCTACTTCGAAATCGGCGGCGGCACCCTCTTCACCAACGAAAAAACTCCGCCCGGCACTTCCCAAATTAATTTCACCACTGGCGGCGCGGTGGGCCTCCATTTCCTGCAATCCAAACACAACATCAGCGCCGAGATCCGCTACCAACACATCTCCAACGCCGGCATGACCAAGCCCAACCCCGGCATCAACACCATCCAACTCCGCATCGGCTTCGGCTGGTTCAGCCAGAAAAAATAACGCCGCCCACGTTTATCGCATCGCCGTTGTAGCGGCGGGTCTTTTTACCCTGAGCCTCGAAGGGCAGACCCGTTCTTTGTCTCTGCCGCGCCTTTGTCTCTGCCTGCCTTTGTCTCGCCACTTACCACTAATCACTCACCACTTCTTTCGTCCCCCAAGCAGTTCCCAGAGGTTGGCAACGCCTCGTTACAAGCGTTTCTCGTGCCCCCGGTGTTCTCTGCGGCCTCTGCGTACTCTGTGTTAAAACCCACCGTAAGCGTCACCACCACCACAGCAGTTGGCAACATCCCTTCACAAGCGTAGGATTTCAGACGTAGACATTTCGCACCGCAAAGGATCAACGCATGAAAATCACAGCCATCATCGTAGCCCTACTAGCCATTCTCGCCGTCGGCCTCTTCCTCCGCTCCGCCAGCGCAGACACCAAAGCTCCGGAAGTCGGCACCGCCGCCCCAGATTTCACTCTAAACTCTCAAGAAGGAAAGCCCGTAAGCCTGCACGACTTCAAAGGCAAATGGGTCGTTCTCTATTTTTACCCGAAGGATTTCACCAGCGGCTGCACCGTCGAAGCTCACAATTTTCAGCGTGACCTCGCGCAGTACGAAAAGTTAAACGCCGTAATCGTGGGCGTCAGCGCCCAGGACGCCGACTCTCACCAGAAGTTCTGCACCAAAGAAGGCCTAAGCTTCAAACTTCTCGCCGATACCGAACACAAAGTCTCCGAAACCTACGACTCCACCATGCCCGTCGTAAAGCTCTCTTCCCGCCACACCTTTCTCATCGATCCCAGCGGCGTTGTCCGCAAATCCTACATGGACGTCAAGCCCGACGTGCACAGCGCCGAAGTCCTAGCCGACCTCGCCTCCCTCGAGAAAAAATAATTAAGCGTGACCAAAAAAAGGCGTACGGCCAAAGCCGTGCGCCTTTTTTTGGACAAACCGCGTCGGATCAAACTTTGGACTCGATCACGCCGTCATCTTCAGTGAAAGCGATTCGGATCGAAGTCAAAATCGATCAACCCGTCTCGATAGTCGATCTTAATATCCAACTGAAACAACATCCCAAACCCCAATGTCCCGGAAACTTCCGTCCCCGCCGAATTGCTCACATTCGTCAAATCAAACGCCACCAGACTCTTTTTCTGCCGGAAATGCGCGAACGCCAGCGATACATCGTCCGCCACAAACACTTGTTTGACGTCGCCACTTAGTCCCTTAACCCGGATATTGGAATCCTGATGAATTTTCACCACTTCTCGCGCGGCATCCGGCGCGATGGTGTTGTCGAACGCTCCCGTATCGATCAGAAATAGTTTCGGGGGATGTCCGTTGACGCTGGTGGGAATCAGCAACATGTGCCCGAAGCGGTAGATTTTCGAATAATTTTGCATTTCCGGTGCTACATACCGGTCACGCGGTTGATACGCAGCACCCTGGTCCGTATCCAACGCCGCCGCCTCCGCAGGTTCATCCGGTAACTTCGGCAGCGGACTCAACTTAAACTTATGGTCCGGAAAATCAATATCCACCAGGAATTTCGCGAAGACATCCGCCCCGATCAGCCCGTCTTCTCCAATGGATTTACGGCTATCCGTCACATCCACATAGCAGTTCTCAAACTGCAGATCACCGATCTGCACCGATTGCGCAAAACCCAAATAGCCCGCGGACGCGCCTTTGTCCCCAATACCGCCGACGTGCCGCTCCATCACGCGCTGGATTCCCGCGCTCTCGGCAAGTTTTGAGTTGACCAGAATTCCGCTGGCTCCGGTGTCCAGCAGCAACCGGCCTGTCGCGTTGTTAAACTTCACTTTCAGTCCGTAGCCGCGGATTAGTTGCTGGCCGGCCAGCAGCATTTCCAGATTGGTTTCCGCGGACTCCACAGGCGTTTTCAACCTGCAGTTCCGCGCCGAATGCGTGGTTATGTCCTGCATCACCGCCAGAGAGTGTTCCAGGTTGTACCGCGCTTCCTCATCATCGTTCGTGTGTGCGGCTAGGTATTCCTGTAGCGCTTGAATTCTCTCCTTCATACCCAAGGTGGCGAACCACGCGCGACGAATGTCCGGATCTTTCGGATCGATCTCATGCGCTTTGGTCACCGCCGTACGCATAAGCCTGTAGTTCGACGTGACGCGATAAATGCGGCTCAACCCGTAGTACGCCCGGGCGCTGGCGATGTGGTCCCGCAACGGTACCTGAAACTCTTTCTCCGCATCGGCAATTCTTCCTTGCCGGAAATACACTTCCGCTAGCGCCACGTGTGCTTCGCCCAGATGTGCGTCGATCTGCAACGCCTTCTGCGCATCCGCGTAAGCTTCCACCGGATTTTTTTGTTTAAGATAGACCCGCGTTAACCCCACGTAGGCCCCAGCCGCCTCGCTGCCTCCCGCTGCGATAATGGCCTGATACTCTGCGATAGCGCGCGCGAAATCCCCGCTCCAATAAAGGTCTCGTGCATGCGCGAGAGCCGGCGATAGTTGGGGAATAATTGCTACACTCGGCGAGTGTGCCTCGCTGACAGGCGCCGCTGGTGTCGTGGATGTCGGAGCTTGCCAACTTGCAGGTTGGACCACCATTGCCGGCGACAGCAGCACCACCGCAATCGTCATGGAGACTTTCATGATGATTATCTTCCAGAACTCCAACAGGAAATGCGCCTATCGCTCAGCCCAACAATTTCCGTAATGCTATGGCTCGTCGTCGCCATCCGCGTCAGAACTCGGAGCCTCCGCCGCGGGCTTGTGTACATCAATTGGCGGTACGCCTGACTTAATCAATTCTTCATTGAGTGCCGCGATGTCCTTGTCCTGAAGGTCTTTCCAACTCGTCAACAATCGCTGCGTATCATCTTCGAGCAGTTTGAACGCCGCAATCCCCTGCGTCGTAGGGGCTCCGTCGTAACTGTCCGCCACGCCCAGCATGGTCTCGAAATGTTGGTGCGCCGTTGATAGGTTCTCCGGCGGTTTGCCAGCGGGCGGCAGGCCGGCAAAACCGCTCTCCGCGGTGCCTGCCAACTGCGCGATACGCTGGTCTAGGCCCCCCAGCGCGGAGGTTACCGATTCCTGTTTCTCCAGCGCCAGCCGTTCCTTGATCTGCGCGCGCACCGAAGCCACCTGACCTAGCACTTGGAACGTGTCATTCATTCCGATTACTGAAGCGGATTCCATGGCGAATTGTTGCGCCAGGTCTGCTGGCGAAGCCTTAACGCGTGGATCCATCTTCACCACCAGCGGCTGTGTCAAACCATCGGGATGTGCCGGGTTGCCTTTGCCGACGCGCAATTTCACCGTGTAATTCCCCGGCAGCGCGGAAGCGCCCAGAGGAAGTTGTGGCGTATTGTGCAAAATCGCAGAGATGGGAAACTCATGAGACAACGCATTCGGCTTCGTGTAGTGCATATCCCACACAAAGCGATGCAT
This sequence comes from uncultured Acidobacteriota bacterium, assembly GCA_963786485.1. GTDB lineage: Bacteria > Acidobacteriota > Terriglobia > Acidiferrales > UBA7541 > Acidiferrum. The sequence goes on along the minus strand of CAWAZN010000018.1, from coordinate 1,657 downwards.
CCCCGCTTGCGCCGAAAGAATTTTCTCCGGCCTCACCCAGTACATCGGAATCGGATTTGACGCCGCGATTTTCTCCATCGATTCCGGTTTGTCGTCGCTGGAATAACGACGCACCAGGTGATTCTGGTCATCGAAGATTTCCAGCGTCACAGGTCCGGAGGATTGCGGCGCCAGGTAGTAATCAATAATCGCGCCGTCCGGTGGATTCGTACCTCCGGGAATTTCCGGCGGCAGCGGCGTGTCCGTGTTGCGATTCCAGCGAAAACGAATCGCCGTCTGCGGCGTGAACAGCAAATCATGTTGCCGCGCGCTGGCATCCACCAGCTGCCGCAATGGCGTCACGTCATCGAGTATCCAAAAAGATCGTCCGTGTGTGGCCACAATCAAGTCGTCGCCGTGAATCGTCAAGTCCCGCATCGACGTGTGCGGCAAATTCAGTTGTAGCGGTTGCCAGCTGTCTCCATCGTTGAACGAAACGTATACGGAGGTTTCCGTTCCCGCGTACAGCAAACCTTTGCGAACGGGGTCCTCACGCACCACATTCACCGGCGCATTGCTGGCAATTCCGTTCACGATTTCGGTCCAGCTGCGGCCGTAATCGCGCGTTCGGTAAATGTGCGGGTGCAAATCGTCCAGGCGAAATCGATTCACCGCGGCGTACGCGGTCGCCGCATCCGTATGCGAGGCCTCGATGATGGAAACCTTGCTCCATGGCGTCAGTTGCGGCGGAGTAATATCCGTCCAAGACTTTCCGCTGTCGCGCGTGATGTGAATCAGCCCATCGTCCGTCCCTGCCCAGATGGTATTTGCATCCTTATAGCTTGGGGCCACCGCGTAAATCACCCCGCGATGCTTTCCTTTTTGTGGGTCGGACGCCGCAAAAACACCCAGGTTCGCCGGAATTTCGTAGCTCGGCCGCGACAGATCGGGGCTAATCACCTGCCAGCTTCGTCCACCGTCCAGCGTCTTGAACAGCACGTTTGCCGAAAAATATAACGCGTGCTTGTCGACTGGCGAATACACCACCGGCAAACTCCGGTCATAGCGATACTCCCCGCGCCGGATCACCTCCGGCGCGATATTGGCAACTTCGCCGAGCGAAAGATTTGTCCGCGTCACCCGCGCGCCGTACAGCAAATTGTCATCCAGCGGATCGACGGCCACGTAACCGTATTCCTCGATGCCCACCGGAATCCAATCGCGAAACGTGATCTCGCCGTAATCGCTGCGGCTCGCAGTCCCCACTGATCCGCTTTCCTGCTGCGATCCGTAAACCCAGTACGGAAATTTGTTGTCTGTAGCCACGTGATAAAACTGCGCCGTCGGCTGGTTATACCAGGTGGACCATGTCGCTCCGCCATTTACGGAAATCGCTGCGCCCTGATCCGCGGAAAGCGCGATAATTTTTGGAATTCCTGTAGCGATCCAGATGCGTTGGTAATCGTCGCCACCCGGCGCGCCCTTCAAGCCCACAAAAGTTTTGCCGCCGTCGGTGGACTTCCAAGTGGTGGTATTTGCCACATAAATCGTGTCTGGATTGTCCGGCGCCACCGCGATACCCATTGCCACCCGGCCCACGCCCTCCGATGCGATGATCGTGATTCACCTGTTGCCACGATGCCCCCGCATCATCCGACCGATAGATGCCGGCCTTGTC
>CAWAZN010000017.1:0-227648 GCA_963786485.1 uncultured Acidobacteriota bacterium | reverse complement strand
CTGATGTCGATTCGCTTGCGACCGAATAATCGTGCATCCAGTGAAGAAACGCCGGGGCCAAGCATGGCCAGTGCCAGTCCTAGGACGGCGAGAAGCAGCACACTGCGGATGTGACCGGTATTCAGGAAACTATTACAAATCTCTAATACAGCTATTAATACTCCGACGATGGGCGTCCACAGACCCACAAGCAAGAGCAACGCTCCAAGAACAATGGCCACCTGCAAGAGGATCTCTGCGAGAGCGGTGCGCGCAGAGAATTGCAGAACGGCATCGTAAATTAGCACACAACTAGCAACCAGCCGGAGCAGCAGCAATCCCCTGCCTGGCCAGCCGTTTGGAAACATGGAAAATAGGCGCTGCAGAAAAATTAATCCTCGAGTAATCAGGGTACGAAACTCGTGAATACGAGCGAAACCCCTGAACTGAGGATTTGCCCATCCCCCTTTCGGGTAGGCGTTATAGCTCGATAATTCCGCGTTTTAAGGCGATGGTGACGGCGTGAGTGCGGCCGTTGGCGTTCAATTTGGAAAGAATATTTTTCACATGAGCTTTGACGGTTTCTTCCGTGATGGAGAGTTGCGCGGCCACCTGGCTGTTGGCATTCCCTGCGGCGATTAAACGCAAAACGTCGACCTCCCGAGGAGTGAGGTCATCGTCCATGGCGTGTTGCGCCATTTCCGCGGCGACTTCCGGCGGTATGCGTTTTTGTCCGGCGTGAACTGCGCGGATAGTGTCCAGCAGTTCGCGATGCAACAAACTTTTCAACAGATAGGCGCGAGCGCCGGCGCGTAGCGCACGTACGATTTGTACATCTCCGGTGTAAGTAGTCAGCACGATGAAGCGGGCTTCGGAAAACTCGGTGCGAATCGCGATCATCGCGTCGATGCCATTCATTTCGGGCATTTGCAAATCCATGAGTGTTACGTCGGGTTGATGCGCGCGGAATTGTTCGATGGCTTCGAGACCAGTAGCGGCTTCGGCGACCAGTTCCATGTCTGGCTGGTCCGCCAGCAACGCGGAAATGCCTTGACGCAACAGGGGATGATCGTCGGCCAAAACAATTCGGATCCTCGCGGGAGCGTTACTCATGGACCTGAGTCTTCTTGTTGCTCGAAAACTCGTTTGAAGCCGGTGCCGCGCTGGAGCGATAAACGATTGATCCGGGCACCGTTAGTTCCACTTCAGTTCCTGCGCCCAGCTCGCTCCACAGCGCGAGTTGACCTCCAATTTTTAGTGCGCGTTCACGCATTCCTGGCAAGCCCCAATGGCCGGCGCGCCTTCCTTGCTCGACCACGGTTGGATTGATGCCTCGCCCATCATCTCGCACGCGAACACGAAATACATCTGGCGCATAAATTATCTCGGCTTCGATGGAGCTGGCGTCCGCGTGGCGATAGGAATTGCGTAAGGCTTCGCGAACGATCCGATAAATTTCGTCGCGCACCAACGGGTCCAGAGGGCGCTCGTCGCCTTCCACCATCACATTCAGAGCGATTTCACTTTCCGATGCTCCGTTGCGCCATCCGTGACGTGGAGTTCCTCGCCCAGGGACTTGATGGCCTGCGCCAAATTATCGTCAGCCAGTCCTGCGGAGCGAATATCCTGAATGGCATTTCGTCCTTCGATGATGGCCTGTTCGGCGCCTTCCAATGCGGCGTCTAATCTTTTCATCGCTTCCGCGGGATTTGCGGGCAGCAGGTTGCGTACTCTTTGGAAGTGCAACATCAAGCCCTGAAAACTTTGCAGCAGGGTATCGTGAAGCTCCCTGGCGATGCGCGTTCTTTCGGAAAGACGTTCTTTGAATTGCAGATCCAGCCGCGCGGTAACTTCGCGGACATGCCACTGGTAGGCCGCTCCAGACAAAACTGCCACAACGAATACGCACAAAAGCAGAAACCAACTGGTCTGATAAAACGCCGGAACGATAGTGAGCGCCACGGAGGTTCCGTCTTCATTCCACACGCCATCGCTATTGCTGGCGATAACGTGGAATCGGTACCCGCCAGGCTTGAGGTTGGTGTAAATAGCGTCGCGGGTGCTGGCCGGTTCGCTCCATCCGTGATCAAAGCCATCGAGCATGTAGCGATATCTCACGCGCTCTGGCGCGGCCAGACTCAACCCGATAAATCGAAAAGTCACGCGCTGGCGCGCAGAGGGGATTCTAATATTGTCCGCGGTTTGAATCGGGCTGCCATCCGCGGAAATGCTTTCAATGTGAACTAGGGCAGGAGCGGGATTGCTTGTGGCCCGCGCCGGATCCACCGCGGAAATGCCGCGATTCATGGAAAACCAGATGCGTCCGCTCGCGTCGGCGAACACAGACTGTGGCCGTTTGACTCCCTCAGTTCCCAGCAAGCCATCTTCGGTTCCGTATTCATGTATGTCGCTAGCGCCAATCGATCCATGCAGCAGTTTTTCGCGACTTACGCGCAGTACGTGGTTGGAGGTGGCAATCCACAACCAGCCGAAACGATCTTCGGTAATTCCTAGAATTTGATCCGTCAGCGAAGCCGGGACGTCGTGGTTCGTTTGTCATATGCCCAGCGCTGTAGCGCGCCAATCCAGCGGCCGTGCCTATCCAGAGAATATGTTCTGGATCTTCGTATAGACAATTGACGACCACGGAAGGCAATTCCTCCGCGACACCATAGGTGGTCCAATGTCCCGCAGAAAAAGCGGTTAATCCTTTTGGCGTGCCGAACCACATGGTCTGTTCCGGGCTTCCGGCAATCGATGTGACGGTATCCGAAGCCAATCCGTCTTTGACGGTGAAGTTTTGAAAATGTCCGTTTTCGAATTTACTGACACCGCCGCTGAGTGTTCCCGCCCACACAGCGCCATCAGTCGTTTGTTTCACAACATAAACACTGTTTTGCACCAGGCCATCTTTCTCCGAATATGTCTGTGCGCGCATCACACCGCCGTGGTTATATTGCAAATGCGTCAGTCCGCCTTGTTGCCTGCCAATCCACAGTTCGCCGCTGCCACCAGAGATGGAATAAATCACATCATGGCTTAAGCCGGCGTCGGTTATCGCTCTGGATCGCGTTCCATCCATCAACTGCAAACCTCCGTCCAAAGGCGCGACCCAGACGTGGTGATCATCGTCTACGTAAAGAGATCCATTGCTTCTCCGAAGGAAGTCCCTCGGAGGCGGTAAACGTTACGAACGCACTACCCCTAAATCGATCGATGCCGTGGGAACTTCCGACCCACACGTTTCCTTCGCGGTCCTGGAACAACGCGCTGACGCCGCCGGCGGCCGAAAAGTTGACGTTCTCCGCAGTGCCACCGCTTGTTGCACTGATTCGATAGAGACCGCGACGAGTGCCTACCCAGATATTCGAATCGCGATCGCGAATCGCCGACAGAATTTCGCCGTGAGCAAGGGCTACGGGCACGCCGGCGCGCGTCCCTTCTGAACCGACCCAACGAAAAACTCCATCATCCGTTCCTATCCAAATTTCTCCATTTTTCAAGGGCAGCAAACAATTAATTTTTCGCTCCGCAAATCCGCCAGCCGGCGCCGCGATTTTCCCGTCGTGAAGATAAAACAGTCCCTTATCCTGCGTCCCCAGCCACAGTTTGCCGTCGCTGGTTTCCGCCATGGTTACTACTGCCGAATTTGGCTCGGCAAAGTGATGCGCGGTCACTCCGGTGGCCCAGCTCAGATGACTCGAGAGAATATCGCCCTGCCCTTTGGAGTAGCTCACCGCCGGATTTTCTGATGCCGCGACACTTAGGGCGTCAAATTTCCCGTCCCGATATGCCAGTGGGCCAAATGCCAGCGACGCAAACACGCGGTGCCATCACTACGCTTCCCCACTGAGGTGATTCCAAATTCCGCTTCAGCCGTACCCATTTCAAATTTCCCGTTGTGGTATCGCAAAATCTTCGTGCTTTGCAGAACGATCCACAGGTTCCCCTCAGCATCGGCAGACATGGACCGAACAGGCCCAATCGCAAACGTTGTGGGAGTTGCCTGCGCGAACCCACGAAAGCTCACGCCGTCGAAACGGAGCAGCCCTTTATCCGTGCCGATCCACAGATATCCATCGTCCGTTTGGGAGATTGCGGTAACGGATCCCTCGGGAAAACCCTTCTCACTGCCCCAATGTTCATGGAGATATTGCGAGAGCAGACGCTGCGTGTCACCAGCGCTTGCGGCCAAGGCAATGCTCAACAGCGCAAGCGCAATCACCACACATTTGAGCAACCAGTGTTTGGTCAGGCGTCCGTCAGGGAAGGTACTCAAATTTTTCAACAACAACCTCTGCGTCTTTTTGCATCGGGCTCTTTTCGCTGGCCACCACGTAAAAAAGAAACTGAAACGTTTCCTGGCCAGCGGAAGGTACACCCGAAGTGAAAACGTGTTCTGAAACGAGCGGCGCCCCGGCGTGCATTGGGTTTCCTCGAACAGTTCGAAAACTCGCGCGACCAGATTCCCATTGCATAGAATGCGTCAATGTCCCGGCAGGCAAAATAAACGGAGCCACGTTCCCCGGCACGTAAAATGGCTGAATCGCATACTGCGCATTGTTTTTCGCCGTCGCATCGCCCCAGCGGCTCACCTCGGTGTCCATCTCGCGATAATGCTGGTCTCCGCCCCAATCGTCAAAAGTCGTAAAACTCAGTACCGCCGCCGGTTCGAGGCGTGAAGTATCTCGCACGGTCACCACGTATGTCCCGTAACCCAGGCTGCGCGTAAGCACCACCTCTGCGCAGGACCACTTCTCGCCTTTCTTTCTGATTCGTAAGTGCATTGCGCCGTGGGAGTCCACCCAGGCATTGTCGCCATCGTATAAATTATTTATCCCACCGCGATCGCTGGAGATCATTCGCACTTTCCAATCGTATCCGCTGAAGTGCAGCGGCACGGTAGGAGCGAGCGCCACCGGTCCAGTGCCTTTCACAATTTCCACCGCCACCACTGCGCCGCCCCGCATGGGCGTCACATCCATCGTGGGCGCCGGCTGATACGAGGGTTCCACCAGCAACGCGGCATATTCGAATCCCAAGTGCGACGGCGTGCTCCATGTGCCGTCGGCTTGGATCGGAATCATCGCTTTGTCGGGCCAGGGTTGCACCCACCATGGACCGCTTCTGGCATATACCACGATCTGCTGGCCGGCATGCGCCCCGGTGACCCGGCCTGCCACGAGCGCGACTTTCTCACGACCGCCCTGCGCCGCCGGCGGGATCGAGGTGAACTCAATTTTTGGCGCTACCGAAGGTTTCTGCTCGTGGCAACCGCTTAATAACAAAAGCTGCGCAAATCCCGCCGTCCAGAGGAAGAGACTTCGTGAAAAACTATGTTTCGCAAAATTCAATTTACACCGTCGCTGGGCGGTTGGTATTAGAGGCCTGAGTTGTCCGAAATCACACCCATGTTAAGCCTGCCGGGAACCTTCGGCAATGGCCGCCCGTCAGGCAACTTGGGCGGCTGCTCAGCGCGTTTCGGGCGGCCTAACCGGCCCGCTTGCGGGTAATCGTTAAGCCATCCCGCCCCTAGACCACCCTCTACCAGTTCCCTCTGCCAGCTAAACTAGAAAACACGCACGCTATGACGTCTACGACCCGCAAAATCATGTGGTTGGTTCTCGCCTGGGCCGCCTTTTTGGGTGTGTACATCGGCATTTCCCTAACCCATAAAAATGACCGCGAATTGCTGTCCACGTTTGGCAATATCGTGCAATGCCTCGTGCCGCTGCTGGCCAACGCCGGCCTGCTGCTAAACGCCGGCACCCCGCATTGGCGCCGCAACGTTTTCTGGATGCTGTTGGCCCTAAGTTGCACGCTGTGGATGACTGGTCAGTTTGCCTGGACCTATTACGAAGTCTATCTGCACAAGCCCCTGCCCAACCCCTTCTCTGGAGACATCTTATTTTTTCTGCGAGGCATTCCGGTAATGGCCGCGCTCGCTTTGCGCCCACACCTGAAAAGCGGCGAACTGCGTATGCGGCTCGGCTATCTGGATTTCGCGCTGCTCTTCACCTGGTGGACCTATCTCTACGTATTCATCGTGATGCCGTGGATTTATGCTTCGCCCTCCGCCGAACAATACAATTTCACGTTCAACGTGGTCGCCAACATTCAGAACATGGTGATCGTGATTGGCCTCGCCGCCCTGTGGCTGCGGGCGTCGGGCGCTTGGCGAACTGTTTATGCCAACCTTTTCATTGCTACGGCGGTCTATTCGCTCTCCTCGGTCGTGATTGACGTCGCTTCCGACACCGGCGAGTACTACACGGGCAGCCTGTTCGACATTCCGTTGATTACTTCGTTTTTCTGGTACGGCCTTACCGGCTGGATCGCCTATCAACAGCGGCAAGGCTTGGATGCACCCACGGAAACCTCGTTCGACTCCGCTTCCGATCCCAGCCAGGGAGAAAGCGTCTGGGCTACGCGCATGGCCATGGCCGCAGTTCTATCACTGCCGCTTTTCGCCATGTACACCCTGCGTTTCGGCCATGACGGCGCGGAGGTCCGCGATTTCCGCTTGATGACCACTCTCGTCGCTGCCGTACCACTCGCTCTGCTGGTGTTCTTGCGCACCCACCTTGCCGATGCGGACCGCGTGCGCTTGCTGCAGAAGTCCGAGCACTCCATCGAAAATCTGCAACGTTTGCAGGCGCAAATCGTGCAATCGGAGAAACTTGTGTCGCTAGGACAATTGGCGGCCGGCGCCGCGCACGAAATCAACAATCCGCTTACCGCAATTTTGGGGTTTTCCGACCTGTTGGCCGACGACGATACCCTGCCCGAAAAAGCCCGCAACACCGCCGGCAAGATTCGCGAACAGGCGCGCCGTACCAAAACGCTGGTGGGCAATCTTTTGAGTTTCGCCCGCCAGGTGCCCTCCGAGCGCACGCTGCTGGACATCAATACCGTGGTGACCAATGCAGTCCAGCTCCGCGGACTGGATTTGCGTTCCAGCAAATCGCGCATCGAACTGCAGCTCGAGTCCGTGCTTCCCGGCGTGCGCGGCGATGGCAATCAACTGATGCAGGTATTCTTCAACATCATCAGCAACGCGATTGACGCGATGGAATCCGGCGGCGGCGGAGTCCTGACGGCAAAAACCATTCGCGATCGCGGCAACGTTGTGATTTTGTTTTCGGATACTGGCCCGGGCTTGAAAGAACCGCATCGCGTCTTCGATCCCTTTTACACCACCAAGCCTGTTGGTAAAGGTACCGGCCTGGGACTCAGCATTTGTTTCGGTATCGTGCAGGAGCATGCGGGCAAAATTTTCTGCTACAACCGTCCCGAAGGCGGGGGCGCCGTGTTTCGCGTCGAATTGCCAGCCGTCCTGGCCGCGCTGCCGACCAAAGAAATTCCCGTCGCGGTGACCACCGGTGCGCTGCACCAAAAATTTCCTGAGGCGCATTCCCACCGCAGGTCCTCTCGATAGCTTCCGCGCGAAATGCGCAACCGCCCATGTTAGAGTCGTCCTTCTGAATATTTGAGGGAACGCTTGCCCGATATCGCCATCTCAACCGAAGGGCTGACGCGGCGTTTTGGCGCGCTGACCGCTGTCGACGACGTGAACCTGCGAGTGACTGCCGGGCAATTCTTCGGCTTTCTCGGACCGAACGGCGCCGGAAAATCCACCACCATAAAAATGCTCACCGGACTGCTCGCGCCGTCGTCCGGCCGCGTAACATTGCTCGGCGAGGATTTTTTCGCTCATCCCGTGGAAGTAAAACGGCAAATCGGCGTGGTACCTGAAGGCATGGGGCTGTTCGAGCGGCTCACCGGCGCCGAGTATCTGCAGTTTGTCGGCCGCATGTACGGCTTGGACATGCCCACCACCAAGCGCCGTTCGCAAGAATTGTTGGAATTTATGCAGCTTGCTGATCGCCCGAAAACGATGATCGCGGACTACTCCCACGGCATGCAGAAAAAGCTAGCGCTCGCCGCGGCCGTCATCCATGGCCCGCGCATTCTATTTCTTGATGAGCCCTTCGAAGGTGTCGATGCCTTGGCGGCGGGCGCGCTCAAGGCCCTGCTTGGCCGTATGACCGAACGTGGCGTCACCATTTTCCTTACTTCGCACGTTCTCGAAATTGTTGAGCGCCTTTGCAGCCACGTCGCCATCATTAATAAAGGCAAACTCGTCGCGCAAGGCTCTTTGGAAGAACTGCGCGCGGGCATTCCCGGCCAGGAAGGGCCAGCCAAAACCCTGGAAGAGATTTTCCTCTCCATCGTGGGTCAAGCCGGCAGCGAACGGGCGCATCTTGAGGAGTTGACGTGGCTGACGTAGTTCTTGACGCGCCCCGGCAATCCGTGAGTTTGGCGCAGCAGATTCGCCTGGTCGCCGGCCTGCGTTGGAAATTGCTGCGCAACAAACTCCGCAAGAAAAGTAATCGCTTGGACCTGATCGGCATGATTTTTGCGTCAGTGATGGGCGGGTTTTTGGTGATCAGTGTGTCTTTTGGATTCTATGCGGCGGCGCATGCATTCATTGCCACGGGCCGCTTTCAATGGATGGCCCTGCTTTTCTGGGCCATTTTCGTATGGTGGCAGATTTTTCCGATGTTCGTCGCCGGCTTCGGCGCAAGCTTTGAATTTCGGACGTTGCTGCGTTTTCCGCTGGATCGCCGGGCCTTTTATCTGATCGGGCTGGCCTACGGACTGGCAGATTTTTCTTCTCTTGCCGCCGTCGTCTGGCTGGCGGTCGTGACTGTCGGCGTCGCCACTGCCCGAGTGAATCTTCTGCCTGTGATGCTGCTGGTCTGCGGGATTTTTCTCTTGCTCAACGTCACTCTCGAACGCCTGGTCGGCTCCTGGCTCGAACGTGTTCTCGCTCGTCGTCGCACGCGGGAAATATTTTTTGCGGTCTTCATCTTGGCGATGATCTCCCTGCAGTTCATTAATCCCCTGGTGCAACGCTACGGAGACACCGCCAAGCCATTGGCTCACCAGATCCTTCCGTATCTCGCGCCGCTCCCCGGCTCACTGGCTGCCACCGTCTTGGCAGAATCCGCGTCTGGCTCGAGCCCTGGCACCCTTGCTGCGCTTGCTGGTCTCATCGTTTACACCATTATTTTCAGTGCAATTCTCTGGCTGCGCTTTGCGGCGCAATATCGTGGCGAAGAGCTAAGCGAGAGTGCCGCTCCCGCTCGAACTACGCCGCGGTCCATTGCCCGCGTCGGCACCGCCGATGGATTGTCCTTCCTTTCGCCGCAAGTGGCCGAAGTGCTCCGCAAAGAATTTCGCTATTTGCTCCGGAACGGTTTTTCCTTCGTGCTGCTGATCATGCCGCCAATGATGATCCTGATTTTCACTCTGCAGGGCGGCAATATCGGGCATACCGGGGGACCTGCTCGTAATATCTCCACGTGGGGTATGTCTCGCAGCGCATTTTTCCCAGCCATGATGGGCTATCTCGTTCTCGCGCTGATGGCTCCCGCGTACAACGCCTTTGCCTACGAGGCTCGCGGCATTCAAACCTATTTCATGTCTCCCTTGCGTTTCCGGGATGTGTTTATCGGCAAAAACCTCATGATGGTGGCCATTGTAGGGGTCGAAATCATCCTGTCCACCATCGTCTTCGCATTGCGTGTGGGCCTTCCCGAAACGCCCGTCTTGGTCGCCACTCTAGTGGCCGTGGCGTTCACAGTGATCGGCCAACTCGCCATCGCCAACTGGTCCTCGCTGACTTTTCCGCGCAAACTCAACTTTGGCCAGATGCGCGGCCAGCGCCAGTCCGGCATGGCTGTCCTGGTCGCCTTTGGCGCGCAAATCGTTTTCGGCGCCATCAGCGCGCTGTTCTTTTTTTCCGGGCGCTGGACGGGAAATCCCTGGCTGCCCGCCGAAGCATTCCTATTTCTTTTCGCCGCCGCGCTCGCCGGATATATTTCTTCGCTGGATGCGCTCACCGCGCTGGCCGAAAAGAAAAAGGAATCATTGCTGGAAGCGCTGTGCCGTTAGAGGCCCTCCCCGCGTCCTAGTTTCTACGTAAGCCATTCCGCCTGCGGAGGTTAGTGTGAAGGCAATCAGCATAGTTCCACGTGGAACGCTGGCGAGATCCATCGCCGTACTAGCGATACTCGGTGTTCTGTTTGTCAAACCGTCGCAGGGACAAGATGTAGGCTCCAGCTGGTATCCGTTCGTGACCACTCCGGCGGTGAGCGGTTACGAGCAGCAGTTGGTCGAGGAAATTCGCGGACAGCTCGGCGGTTTGCCGGCTAAAACCGACAACATGGGGAATTTGATCGTCACCATTGGCAGCGGCTCACCGCACCGCCTGATAGTTACGCCCATCGATGAACCCGGCTATGTAGTAAGCGCGATCACGCCAGACGGCTACTTGCGCGTTCAGCGCTTGCCGCAAGCTGCTCCCAACGCCGTTTTCGATCTCTTGCACGCCGCTCAACCCATCACCATCGTGACTCGCAAAGGCCAGAAAGTTTTGGGTGTGGTTGCCGGACTCTCTGTCCATCTACAACCCGCCAGATTGAACGGTCCGAAGATGGCTCACCCAGACGAAATGTATGTAGACATCGGCGCGGCCAGCGCCGAGGAAGTTCACGCTGCGGGCGTCGATCTTCTCGATCCGATTTCTCTGAACCGGGAAGTCCACGAACTTGCAAATTTCGCCTTTACATCCCCGGCCATTGGCGACCGCTTCGGATCCGTAGCCTTGGTAGCTTTTCTAAAGGCTCTGCACCGTAATAAAGCGCAGGTGTCAGGTACGCTCACCGTCGCCTTCATCACGCAACAGTGGGTTGGCGGACGCGGCCTTGATCGTATTCTGAATGAAGTCACTGCGGACGAAATGATCTATGTGGGCCGTTTAGCGCCTCCTCGCGCGAATCCCAACGCAGCACCCACGTCGGTTTCGCTACCGACAGCCTTTAAGCCGGGGCAAGGAATTCTCTTGGGAGTTTCCGACGAGGCTGCGCCTCTCGGAGATTACGCCAACGAACTGAAGAGCGCGGCCGATGCCGCAAACGTCAAAATCTACGCCGAGCTTGCCGCCCCTCCACGCATCGGTGGATATGCAGCGCAAACGTCGTTCCCGAAAAAATTTGTGTACCTCGGCGTCCCCATACTCTTCCCTGTCACTCCGGCCGAAACGCTTAGCATTTCTGATGTGGGCGGCATCACTGACCTTCTTTATCGATATCTGGTTGGGACCAAACCGACGCCCGGCGAAATAGCGGGAAGCAGTGCTGGAGTCTCTCATTTGCCGATCCTGCAAACCCTAACGGAAGCCTACGGCGCCAGCGGACATGAAGAGGCGGTGCGCAAGATCGTAAGTCAATTCCTTCCGCCCGGCGCGAAAGCTGAAACCGACGCTTCCGGAGATTTAATTTTGCGTCTCGGCTCCACGGCTGGCGGTTCTGCGAAGAAAGATCGTCTTCGTCGCGCACATGGACGAAATCGGCTACCAGGTCCATTCCATCGAACCTGACGGACGTCTTCTCGTTGATGTTCTCGGTGGTGGCTACACCGAATATTTTCTGGGCCACGCGGTCTTGGTCCACAAAGCCGACGGTTCGAAACAAGCCGGCGTCCTCGAACTTCCCGCCGGATGGGACAAACCCGGATTCGAATGGCCGCACGGTCCGCGCACCATGGACGACGCCGTCCACGTTTATCTCGGCACCAACTTCTGCCGAAGAAACGCAAAAGTTGGGAATCAAAGTCGGCGACTGGATCACCATTCCCAAAAAATATCATCCGCTTTACGGCACGCGCGCCAACGCCCGCAGCTTCGATGACCGCGTCGGCTGCACTGCTCTGTTGCAAGCTGTGCAAACGCTCGGCCTGAATCTTCCCGGCCGCGATGTAACTTTTGTGTGGTCCACCGAAGAAGAAGTCGGACTCAAAGGCGCCGCCGCCGTAGCCGAAAAAATGGCCAAAGACGGTCATCCCGCCGATTTCGTTTTTGCCATCGACACTTTCGTCAGCTCCGATTCGCCGCTCGAATCCAAACGTTTTGCCGACGCCGAAATCGGCAAGGGCTTCGTCGTCCGCGCCATCGATAATTCCAACATCGCGCCCAGGGAATACGTCGACCGCGTCGTCCAGTTGGCGCACGACAACAATATTCCCGTGCAATTTGGCGTAACCGGCGGCGGCAACGACGGCGCAGTCTTCACTCGTTACGGTGCCGTGGACATCCCGCTCAGTTGGCCGCTGCGTTACGCCCACTCCGCCGCAGAAGTCATCGACACCCGCGACGTCGACGCTCTGAGCAAAATCGTCGCCGTGCTAGCCAAAAATTGGTAGCCGCACGCGCGTTGATGAATCTTTACTATCGTTTCGAATCGAGCGACAGCACTTCCGCATAACGCGTCGCAATCGCTTTCCAGGAAAAATATTTCTCGAACGCCATCCTGCTTCTTCGCCGCCAACTCCTCGCGAAGCCGCGCATCGCTAAGCACGTTAAGCAAAACGCGTGACAGATCGCCCGCCTTCTTCGGCGCGTAGAGCGCCAGCCCGGCCTCCGTAATCGGCGCCGCCGTCTCTGTCCCCGGTAAAGCAGATCACAGGCAATCCGCAGGAAATCCCCGCAATCGCGCTCCCACGCCGCGTAGAGATTTCGCCTCGAACGAACAGCAGCGTATCTGCTCGCATCAATTCGAATGCGACCCGCTCCGGCGGCAACACCCCCAAAACTTGCAATTCTACGCCCGAATCCCGCAGCCCCTCGCGAAACTCCTGTTCCGACGACTCGGAATTTCGTCCCAGCACCACTAAACGCAATCCCGCAATTGTTTTCGCCACATCTCGCACGGCGCCAACGATTGTTCGAATCTCGCTGCGCCCATTCTCTCCGCCGGTCACGCCATACACCGCGATCGTAACTCCCCGCGCCTCACGACCCATCTCGACAGAAACCGTCGCATCGCTGAAATTCGCCCCATCCGGAATAAACACCACGCCGCACGCGACTCCGGCTTCCACGAAACATGATCGAGCGCCACCGTGAAAATCACCATGTCCGCCTGCCGCACAAGCTCGCGCATCACCCGCAACTGCGCTCGCCGCCGCAACCGATCAATTACTCGCGAACCGCCATAGGGTTCGACATCGTGAAACACCACTCCTACGCGCGCCCCCGCCGCCCGCAAAATCCCGATCACGCGCAACACCCGCCCCGGAAATCCCCGCGCCGACCACGCCAGCGCCGTGTATTGCAAAAAAACCGGCACGCCGCGCCAACTCTGCGCCTCCCGCTGCAATTCCCTCAGCGCCGCTGCCCACCCGCTCTCCGCCCATCCCACCGCATGCATCTCCATCTCATATTCGTGCGCGCGCAACGCCTCGCCCAAAAACGCACAATATTCCCGCAGCGCATCCGTAGGCGCATCCCCTCGGCCGAACAACGCCACACACTTCCGCGTCATAACGACATCGCCCAACTGCTATTTTGTCTCTAAGGATTTATCGCGGAACATTTTTCGGCGCACACGCAAAATCGCGCCGCCGACCACCCTACTTCTCCACCACAAAATTTCCAATCACCAGATAATCCATCCCCGAACTGAAAAACGTCCGCACCGCATCCGTCGGCGTATTCACAATCGCTTCCCCGCGCAGATTAAACGAAGTATTCATCACCACCGGCACGCCCGTGCGCCGTCCAAATCCATCAATCAGCCGCCAGTACAGCGGATTAACCTCTTTCTCCACCGTCTGCGGCCGCGCACTGCCGTCCACGTGCGTAACCGATGGAATCACCGCGCGCTTCTCCGGCCGCACCTGCGCCGTCAAAATCATAAACGGCGAATCCGTCGCGCTCTCCAGATATTCTCCGGCAATCTCTTTCTTGAACGACGGCGCAAACGGCCGCCACCATTCGCGAAATTTCACAGCGTTATTCACTTTCGCGTTCATCTCCGGATCCCGCGGATCCGCCAATATCGATCGCGCCCCCAGCGCCCGTGGACCAAACTCCATTCGCCCCTGAAACCACCCTAAAATTTTCCCCTGCGCTAACAATTCCGCCGCCGGTTCTGCTGCATCGGTCACTCGCGTATACCGCAGTTTATAAGTCCGCAATGTCGCTTCAATCGCCTCATCATCAAACGACGTTCCCAAATACGCACTCCGCATCTCACGCTTCGGCAATTTCCCGCCGCCATCCAGATACGGCACCACCGCCGCGCCCAGCGCCACGCCATCATCGGACGCCGCCGGCTGCACAAAAATCTTGTCGACTAATCCAGACGCCGCAATCTTGCCATTCGCTTTCGAATTCAGCGCCACTCCGCCAGCCATGCACAAATTCCGCGAACCAGTCTTTTTCATCGCCACGCGCACGACGCTCATCATCGCCGCTTCGCAAGCTTCCTGCACCGCAAACGCAATATTCTTGTCTCGCTGTGTAATTTCACTCTCGCCAACGCGCATCGCTCCAAATCGCTTGATCATTTCCGGAAACAGTGACCCGCCGCGCGGCATCAACATTCCGCTGTGCACCCGGCAAGGCGCCGCGTCCGATCCCGTCTCAACGTCGATAAACGCCCGCAAATCTACGCCCGGCTCGCCGTATGGCGCCAGCCCCATCACTTTCCACTCGTCGCTGTTCCGATGAAACCCCAAAAACTCCGTGAACTCGCTGTAAAAAAATCCCACCGAATCCGGAAACGGAATCGTCAGCACATGTTCCAGCCGCCCATCGCGTCCGTGCCAGATAGATGTCGCTTCGAACGCCCCGCGCCCGTCCATCACCACCACCGCGGCATCATCGAATCCCGAATACGCAAACGCGCTCAACGCGTGCGCAAAGTGGTGATCCACAAATCGCATGCGCGCCCGCGTTGCGCCGAAATTCTGTTCAAAGCGTTTCGCTCCGCCGCGTTGACGCGTCATGCTCACAAAATGCAGCGACGACGTCAGCACATTATTAAATGTCGCTGGCAGTTTCCCGCTTGCGAAGCATTTTAGGTCGTGCCGATAGCCGGGCCCCGGTGTCGGCCAGCCAAAACATACGTCATCCAACTGTGTCGCCTTAATACCCGCGAAATCCAGACATGCCTGAATCGCCAGCTTCGGAAAATCCGCATCGTGTTTCAGCCGGCTCAGTCGCTCTTCCGCAACAGCAAACAACAGCTCTCCATCCCGCACCAGGCAGGCAGACGAATCGTGCATACGCGTATAGTTAATTCCCAGCGTCAGCATGAGTTCAGTAATGTTCCAAAACTTTTAGCGTAAAACTCTTCTCAGTGCGCTACAGCGATCCGCTGCAATCATTTTCGAATTTCACAGCGCCGCTCTGTCACGGTGCAGTTTTGTCCCGTCGTTCTACATGCCCAGGCACAGGAAACGGCAGCACCTTCCGCCTGAAAGTCTTGTAGAAACTCAGCGTAGACAGCCGTCTTCGCCACTCGTAATACGTCCGCGCTGGCAAAAAGCCCGCGGGCAGCATGCGCAAATAAGAAAACAAATGCTGCTGCAGCGAAGCATCGCGATGAAACACCTGCATGATCTTCAGTTCCGTAGCCACTGTTTCCCAGGGCCATCCGCTGTCTGTCACCAACCGCAGATGTTCGGCTTCCACTTCCACGCATTCCAAAATCACGCGTGCAGTTTCCTCCGCCACGCCGCGTTGCCACATCGTTTGTTCCAGCGCCGCCGCCAGCGTCGCCAGCACTTTCTGTTTCGCGCGGACGGCCGCAGAGTCTCCGGTCGTAAACTGAAACAAATTCTTGTCGTGCAGCCGGTAAAACGTCAGCGACTCCGGCAGAATCACCACATCCCCCAGCAGCGCCCCAACCGTAAACAAATATTCGTCCGCTTCGAATCGCAGCGTTTCCGGCACACCGCCGATCTGTTCCAAAAGTTCTCGCCGGTACGCCATCCGGCTGGTTCCCAAAAATCCGCGCACCATGCGAAATTGCCGAGCCGTCTGCGTGTCCGTCACGCGAAACTGCATCCGTTCGCGCGCCACTTCCGTGCGCTGCCCCCCATCCAGATGCATCTCGGTAAAACCGTGCCCCACCAATCCAACGTGCGCGTCATCGCCAAACGCCGCCAGCACTCTCCCCAATTTCCCCGCCGCCCACCAATCATCTCCATCTAGAAACGCTACGATCTCTCCGCGCGCCTCCGGAACCCCCGCATTAAACGCAGAAGCCTGCCCGCCATTCGCTTTCGAAATCAGGCGCACCCGCGGTGCAAACTTCCGTACCACTTCCGCCGTTCCGTCAGTCGATCCGTCATCCACCACCAGGATTTCCATGCTCTCGCCCGAAAAATCCTGTTGCAACACGCTCTCGATCGCCTTCGCAATAAAACCTGCGTGATTGTACGTATCGATCAAGACGGTCACAAACGGTTTAGACATAGATTAAAAACTCGCCTGCCGCCTTACGGCATATGCAAATGGCCCAACTCTTACTCGGCGCTCGCATCCTCATCCGCAAGTTCCAGCAGCATACGCAATTGCTTCTCCGCCGAGCGACCCACATCTGCAAAAATTTGTTTCTTCTCGCCCAGCAATCGTCCAACCAAACCGCCCATCTTTAACAGGATTCGGCAGCGGTCCACCGCAAATCCCCATCGTAGTTGCACGACGTCCTTCGCCAACCCGGCCGCAGAAACCGTCCAGGTTCGCCACGCGTACCACCCAGGAAGTAATTTCGTCGCCAGCAACAGTCGTCCGGTCAGCACACCGCGAAATGCGAATCGCAGCGCGGGCATTGACTGTATCGAGCTCCCTACGCGATGCCAACAAATCGCTGTCGGCACGTACACGGTGCTGTGCCCATACGCCCACGCCCGCCAGCAAATCTCCACATCTTCGTATCCCAGCGGCAATCGCGCATCAAATCCGCCCAGCTTTTCAAAAATGGATCGCCGTGCCATCATGCACGCCGCCGACGCCATGAAAACCTTGCTCCGCTCAAATTTTTCTTGCTGGTAAAAGTGTAACCCAGGCACCAACTCCGCCGTCCTTTTTCCCGGCACCGGTTTTGTCGCCAGGCGCGCCGCCAGGTGCCCGCGCTCCCCACCATCCCAGCTGAACTGCATCGCATCTGTGCAGAAAATTCCTTCGTCTCGCCGCAGTGGCGCCACCAGTTCCGCCACAAACTCCGGGTCAAATCGCATATCGTTGTTCACGAACAGCAAAAATTCTCCGTTTGCCGCCGCCGCTCCGGTGTTCAATCCTGGCGCCAAACCCAGATTGTCCTTCAACGCCAGCCACCGCACCTTGTATTCCTCCGCCACCTTCGCGGAGTCGTCAGACGACGCATTGTCCACCACGATAATTTCCAGTTCTCTGTACGATTGCGCCAACAAACTCGGCAGGCAGATCCGCAGGTGCCGCGCCCCATTCCGATTCACGATGACCACCGAGACCAGCGGGTGCGCGCTCATCGTGCCGCGTCACCCTTTGCGCTGCTTCCATCGGTATTGGCAGGACGCGTCGCACGATTTCTTCGCCGTGCGTAAAATTCATCAAAGTGATGCAGCCCTCCGTACCCTAAGAGCAGCGCCGCAAAAGCCCGCACATAGTTGTAAATCAACTCGCGTCCCGTCATCAGTTCGCGATACAGCACTGGAAACTCCACCAGATGTTTGAAATATTCCCAAGAATTGGGCGCCTGTAGCGCGAAGCGATCAATTTCCTGTGCCTTCTCCCACTGCCTCAAGTAGTCGCGGATATTTCCCGACTCGCAATCGATCCCATGCCGGCGCAGCCAATCTCGAATCGTCGAAATCAGCGCGCTGCGCATGGCCACCCGATTGTCTAATTGAGGTCGCGATAAACCGCGCGTGTCCCCATGAAATTGATTCGCGCCGTGCAAGCGATACTTGGCCAGGTATTCGTCGACCGCCACTACCGGGCAAATAAAAATAATCAGCGCCGTCAGGAATGCATCCGCCTGCGTGCGCAGCACCTCGGGCACCGGCAGCAAGTCCTGCATTGCCGCGCGGCGAAACACCAGACTCGAGGTTTGCATCATGGGGTAGCACAGCAGGGAAAAACGCGTGTCTGTCACGCGTCCCGAAACTGCAATGAAATGCCCCAGAGTAGAGAGCTTCTCGTCGGCCTGCGTGCCACTGCCGTCATACGTCCACTGATATAACCGGTGGTAGGCCATTCCCGCGTCAGGCTGGTTTTGGAACGCTTGATACATTCTTTGCAATTTATCCGGGAGCCACACGTCGTCGGCATCGAGCAACGCCACGTACTCTCCACGCGCGTGTTGCAAACCAAAATTGAACGCGGAAGCCTGTCCGCCGTTTGCTTTCTTGAAATAACGGATCGCATCCCCGAATTTCGCCAGCCGTATCTCCGTGTCGTCTGTCGAGCCGTCGTCAATCACCAGAATTTCCCGCAGCTCCGCCGGAAAATTCTGCGCCAACACGCTCCATACCGCGTCTTCTATATACTGCGCGTAATTGTAGGTATCGATCAGAACGGTGAAGATGGGTGTGACGGACGCCGAGAAAGAGGTTTCCGGTAAAGGTGCCGTTAGAGGGGCAGTCATCCGTCCTGGTCAGCGATGCATGCCTGAAGCTCGGCGCATCGTCATCGCCTGATGTTAATACAAAACAGCTCTCGCCCTACTTCACCGAGAGAATATTTGAGAGCCAGGTTCCAGACAGAATTCTCGCCGGCAGTTACGAGAAAAATTCAACATCAAGCGGCACTTCAGCTCACTCCGAAAAGCCCCGTCCTTTCGTTCGTGCCCCATTTCGCATCTCTTCCCCGGGCCACCACAGTTTGCGCGGCAACGAGGACAGCCATCTCGGAATGTTTTTCCCTCGTGTCACCACTGACCATCGCAAGCTCGTCGCGGAATCTGCTTCGCGATCGCGATAAATTCCCTCGTTGAGCCGGACGATAAACTCGCGGACGCGTTCCGCCGGCAGGGCCACCAGGTTTCCATCGTATTTTTGCCGGTCCGTCGCGGTCGGAACCAGATTTCCCTCCGCATCAAGCGCGAACCAGCGATACTCCTTGCGGATCAGAAATCGAATAATTTCTCGGGCTGCGTACCCCCAGGGCTCGGTGCGCAAATCCTGCACCTCCGCCAGAATCGCTGGGCGCGCGGTACCGCTCAAGAGCTCTGTGGCTCCTTGCAACGTTCCAAGCTCCGCTCCTTCCACGTCCAGTTTGATGAAATCCACATGTCTGCAGCCGAGCCGCCGCAGTTCATCATCCAGCTTGCGCACCGGCACTGTTACCGTCGTCGTCGCTTCCGCAACTGCGGGAGGCCGCAGGCTGTTGCAGCCATCCTGACCGTTCTGGACGAGGTAGAGTTCCGCGGTACCCGCGTGTGGTCCCAAGGCAAAGGGCTGTACGTCCACGTTGGTTCCACCGTTCACCTTCAAATGGCGCCTAAGCCGCAGGCGTTCCCGTGGCGATGGCTCAAACGCGATCACGCGCCCGCGCAAGCCGACGCATTTCGCTGCCAGCAACGAATACAGTCCGTGATGCGCGCCTAGATCCAGCACGGTCATGCCCGGCCGAAGGAAATGTTGTACAAAGCTGATTTCCGCCGTTTCGTAGCCGCTATGCGACAGTGCGTAGTCCAGCACGCTTCCTTCGCCCAACCACCACGCCCCGAAAGATAGCCGGAACGGAATTTTCAGGAATGGCATCACGCGTCGTGCATGCTGCGCCAGTGCGAAATATTTTTCTCGCGGCGTAAGCGCCAGAAAGCGCCGCAGTCTTCCCGCAATTCCCTTGGGCGGTGGCAATTCTTTGGACCATGGATCTTCTTGATCGTGTGGCTCCAGGCAAAGCCGCAGACCTGCCACATCCACAGGAAAATGCGAGGCCAACAGCATCGTCCGGCGCCGCTCATGCGTCGCCGTCTCGCGAAAGTCATCGTGATCCGGCAGCGAAGTTACGCGATACACCACGTGAAATCCCGCGCGGTACAGCATTTTGATTAAGTGTCGTTTCGGTGGGATAAAGCGCCACATCGCTTAAGCTCTGGTTGTCTCGCTGAGGTTCTTCGCGCAGCAGTGCGCCCGCGCGATCTCCGGGCAAACACATGCTTTCCACCAGCATGCATTTACCCGTCAGAGCTCTCAGGTTTCGCAGCGCCAGCAGCGGATTCTCCAGGTGATAGAGCAAGCCAAAACACAGAACAAAATCAAAAATGCCCAGGTTGCGGATCTCGGGAGCCTCTACGTCTCCCTGCTCAAAAGGGATTTCTGGGAATCGCGCTCGTGCTTCCGCCACATTCCGGCTGCGCCCATCGAATCCGCCTGGTGCCAGGCCGCAATCCTGCAACGTTTGCGAGAACAACCCCACGCCGCAGCCCGCGTCGAGTGCCGTAGAGAGATTCAAGGCTGGCTTCAATTTTCCCAACAGCCGTCGCAAAGTTTCTGCGCGTGCGTCCACCAGTCTTCGCGCCTCTCGGTCGTCGAAAGGCGTCAGCTGGATAACAAATTCGTTTACCAATCGCGGCCCGGTTTGCTGCTGCACTTGCGAGTGATCTTGCGCGTGGCTCATTGACAATCTTTCTTGCGAGCAAAAACTCCGCCCTTTCAGGCGTCGTCGCGCTCGAATAGTCAGTATTTTTCCAGGAGAATTTCTCTCCGGCTCAAGCTTGTTAATCGTTCAGGGACTATGTCGATGCGGGAAACAGTGCGGGAGATACTAGCGTGCGACCGATAACGCTACAAGTACCTATATAGTTAGTACTGTTACTAGGGTCTCCGCTGACTGGCGCGCAGAATGTCAACGCCTAGCAGCGGATCCGGTGCGGGAAATTCATGCGGCTTTCGCAACTGGGCTTTCAGTCCTTGCCACATGCGGCTGAGCAGCGCGCTGTTCAAGCCAGCTCCCATGCGAATTCCCAGCCACCGGTTGGCAACGATGTCTTTCGAGGTCAGCAAGTACGGTG
The DNA here is from genome assembly GCA_963786485.1 of uncultured Acidobacteriota bacterium. Taxonomy (GTDB): domain Bacteria; phylum Acidobacteriota; class Terriglobia; order Acidiferrales; family UBA7541; genus Acidiferrum. Next base: position 206,814 of record CAWAZN010000017.1, on the reverse strand, counting down.
CGCGCATCATGCCCAGCAAGTGTCCGTACTCTCCGAAAAGGACCTGCTTCTCTTCCGCGCAGAGTACGTTTCTGCACGCTGCTGGCGTTTCCACAATCGCGGCGCGACCGCTTTCCAGTTCAATCTGCTTCAAGGCGCCAACTATGCGAGATGCGTCCACGACCTGAACTTCGTTGGCCATCGCTCTGCGCATTAGCCACTTCGCCGCAAAGGGCGAATTGGCCGGCAGTCCCGGAACATCCGAAACGAAGCAATTCCGCGAGAAAATCACGTAATCCAATCGCGGATGCCACTTCTCGGATACGGATCCTGAAGACGTCGCTTGTAGATTCCTTGCGGTACCATTCGCTGCTTCCGCGGAAGTGTAAGCTACCGCGTCCTCCGTGCGATTGGTACCGGCGCGGCCAACCATTACAAACTCGTGATGCAGCGCTTCCACGCGGTTCAGCGCGTCGCACAAATCACGTTGTAGCAGAATGTCGCAAGCCACGAAGCACAGCACATTGTGGCGCGCGTAACGGCGCGCAGTGGCCAGCATGTAGTCGAGGCGGACTGCGCCGGTGGTGGTGAGCTGCGGGGACGCTTCGTAGTGGAGGCCCAGCTCCCAGGCCACTTCCTGCGTGCCGGCGGCGTCGCCGAAGAGGATGATCTGCACGTCGTCGTGCAGCTGCATCCAGCTGTGCAGGGCGTTGCGTTGGATGGTGGCGGTACGGCCGCGAAACGGCTTCGCGGCGGTAAAAATGGTGAGCATAGGTGGCTGGGTGTTTCGGTGGGCCGGGGAGCCGTCCGAAAGCTGGTGGATAGTAGAGTAAAAGAAGTAATAAAACAAGTAGGTTGTCAGAAGGTAACTATCGGCGGGCAACAGAGACAGCTCTTACAGGCTGCGTTTACGGAGGCCTAGCGCATCGCGGAGGGGGCGGGTGGCGTCAAGAATTGGATGGAGAACGTTCGATTGCACCTTGGTGTAAGCCTCAATGACTGAACGTTTTGCGCGTCGCGCCCAGTAATTCAGGTGGCGCATGCGGTTTGGCGAAAAACCTGAAGGAGTCAGCAAAATGGTGGCGTGGGCGATGGTGCGCAGGTGGCCGTGGCCACCGATCAATGTGAAATTTTGTTGTTGTTCTTCACCGAACCAGATGCCTTTGGCGGCTTGCGGGTGGTGAGTATAGTCGTGATTCTGGTGCACTGCGCGAACGGACTGCGAGGCATCGATTACCGGGATTTGCTGGCTGATTACTTTCCAAACCAGCCAGTTGTCCCAGAAAAGGCGGCCGATAGCCAATGGCGGAAGCTCGCCATCGTAGACGCCACGCGAAAAAGCGAAGTAGTCGATCCAATCTGGAGTGCGCTGACGGCCACGCCGCCGCACGTTGTCCAAGAGTTGCGCTTGCCAGTTTGGTGAAGTGAACGGCAATGGCGCGGTAATGTCCATGTCCCACCGTTTGCCGACCATCAGGAATTTTGGATAGGCATCGGCGGTGCGTTGCAGAGCTTCCAGGAAATCGTGGAGCAGGATGATGTCGCAGTTGACGTAACAGCACAGCGGAAAGCGCGCCAACTGTTGGGCGCGGTGAAACATGTAGTCCAGCCGCATGGCGCCGAATTCCGTTTTTTCCACATGCGGTTCGTGATGAATGCCGAGTTCGGCGGCGATTTCCGCGCCACCGGCGTCGTCGCCAAACAGAATGATCTGAATGTCAGGATGCAGCAGCGTCCAACTGGTCAGCGCATTGCGCTGAATCACCGCGATGTGTTCGCGGAAGGGTTTCGCGGTGGTAAAAATAGTCAGCATTCGTGTTCAGCGTTCTGAGCGGTGCTCTTGCCAGCGACGATCAAAATTTCAGTCAGCGTTAGAGCCCGCCGCGATGGGTTTGGCCGATGGTGTTCCGAAACCCAGCCTCACGTAATCGATACCATCCACATCTTGCAAGTGGCCCAAAGCCCGCCAACAGTCGATTACCGTGCGCGTGCCATTGGGGCGCCGCCACTGATCTTGGGCTAAATCTTTGAATTCCTGCCACGGGGTGGCCAGCACGGCGACGCTGGATTTGGCGAGGCAGTCCGCCGCGGATTTAGCGAAGCTGATGTTTTTCCCTGAAGCGACAACCTTTTCAGGATTCGCGGAAGGATCGAAAACAGTGACGGCGATTCCGGCGTTACCCAGTTCCTGAGCGAGCAGTAATCCGAAAGCCTCTTCGACGACGTCGGTGTTCGGTTTGTAGGTCAGCCCGAGAATGGCGATCGGATCGTTGCCGGCGTGATGCGATTTGATAATTTCGGCGACGGATTTGATTTGCGCGCGGTTGAAGCGATCGGTAGCTTCCGCCAACCCGGAAGAGGCGCCCACACTGGCGGCCAGTGCAGCCAGCGCGCGATTGTCTCTGGGGAAACACGGGCCGCCGTAGCTCACGGCGCCTTTGAGGTATTTGGCGCCGATGCGCGTGTCCAATCCCAGCGCGTCGGTGACGACATTCACGTCAGCATCCGGAAGCTTTTCACAGAGGCGAGCCAGCATGTTGGCGTAGCTGATCTTGGTGGTGATGTAGGTGTTGACGGCGAGCTTGGTGATTTCCGCGTTGATGAAGTTCATGCGCGCGACGCCGGGGGAATTCTTGCAGACGCGCGAATAGATTCCGGCAAGCGTTTCACCGGCGCGGGAATCCACTTCGCCGATCAGCAGAAAATCCGGGTAATAGAAATCGCGGATGACCGTGCCGAGAGCAATAAATTCCGGGCTGTAGCACAGACCGAAATCCACGCCACAACGTTTTCCGCTGGCACGTTCGAGAGCGGTTTTGATTTCCGTGCCGGTCGATCCGGGCATGACCGTGCTGGTCATGACCACCAAGTGGTACGTGGATTTGTTGCGCAGCGCCTTGCCGATGGATTCGCAGGTGGGCAGCGCATATTTCAGCGAGAAGCCTCCGTTGGCCTCGCTGGGGGTAGCCACGATGATGAAGGTGGCGTCCGATTCGCGGACCGCGGCTTCGCAGTCCTGCGAAGCTTTCAGATTGGCGGCGCCTTCGCGGATCAGCTGTGCGAGGCCAGGTTCGTGCACGGGAGCTTCGGCGCGATTGATGGCGTCGACTTTGGCGGCGTCGAGATCCACCGCGTGTACCTGAAAACCCTGCGCTGCGAAACATGCGGCCATGGGCGAACCCAACTTGCCTAAACCAATGATCGAAACCGACTTCACCGTGCGCCTCCCAAGAGTGTAGGTGCGGGAGAACCAGTGTAGCCGTTCGATATGCAAAATGGCGAACGAGTGATTTGGGGTAGGTGCACGAGGGGCCACCCCCGGGGGTGTTTTGCGAAAGAGATAGATTTTAAAGTAGTTAGAGGGGAGTTCGAGCAAAGAGATAGATTTTATTGGAGTTACTGCGTTCGGCGTGGGAAAGGCGACTAGAGTTTGTGGGTGGGAAAAGGATGTAGCGAACACAAAACAATCGAGTTGTGAGCAACTAAAGGAATACCAACCGCGAGCTTGGACTCAAAAAAACTATGTGCTGGTCATGAACGCGTTTCGTTTTGGGACGTGGAGCAGGGGTTGGCGATGAGGAGAGCGCAATCACAGAGGATAGTATCGCCCGCGTGTTATTTTGTCAAGTATTATTATTACTTAGTATTCATTCGAACGGGGATCGAGTTGCGGCCTAGTGCGGGAGTGCCGACTGGTGGCTTTGGTAGTTGCGAGGTGGAGACGCGAGAAATCGTGAGTTGCGAAAAATCGTGAGTAACCTGGGTGTTCGAGATTCGAGCGAAGTTGCTGAAACGTAAGGAGTAAGCCGACGGAACGGAACGGAGCGTCCTGGCACAGCGTGTGCGAATGTAGAGGGCAGGAACGCAAGCTCCCATGTAGTTCCAGCAAGCGGAAAGTAAAGCAGTGGCAAGGCGGTAAGGCCGGCGAAATGTGCTTCAGGCATTTCGCGCCCGGCGTGCACTGGTGAACGTGTGTCTGAACGTTTGGACGACGTTCGCTGGTTTCCGGGTAGCTCGCAGAAGCGCTTGCGAAGTGGAGAAACAGGTGTGGAAGCAAAAATCTGAAACGCATAGGAGAGACACAATGAAAGAGACGCAAGCGGTAAGACACACAACGCCGTGGTACGTGATGGGTGCGGTCGCGGCGGTGCTGATGATTTGTCCGGCGAAAGGCGCGGCACAAGAAGAGTCACGGCAGGCGGTGCAGGTGGTGGCGCTGGATGAATGCGACCCGACCACTTTCAACGCGGCGCTAGGGCCAGATTTTTGCAAGAACATCGCGCTGGGAGCGTTCACCACGTTCAACGATCTCTTCGCGAAGGCAGCTGCAGGAAAGCCGGATCCGAATTGGGACTTTGAACCCGACACGCTGCGGATCAAGAAGGGCACGCCGATCGTGGTGGTCGATCAGGGCGGCGAGCCACATACGTTCACGGAAGTGAAGCAATTCGGCGGCGGATTTATTCCCGGGCTGAATTCGGGAGAACCGACGGTGTCGGAATGTTCCGGTGGTTTCAGCAACATCGACGTGGCACGCACGCGCATTCTGCAAGGCAGCCAGTTGCACGTGGGCGGGCTCTCTAAAGGCGAACACTATTTCCAGTGCTGCATTCATCCGTGGATGCGTATCAAGGTGGAAGTAGGAGAAGGCGACCGAGACAAGGACTGATACGCGAGGAGTGGCTGTAGCAAAGCGGCGGCGAACCATGCTGAGTTCAACGCATGGTTCGCCGCTGTGAGTGATGTTGGATGTTGTGAGGATTTTCGGATCGGTGGCGACGTAGAGAGCGGTGGCGGTTGTGTTTTGAGCCAGAGCGGGCACGGCATTCCTTCGAGGCTCAGGATGAAGCCGTGCCGCTACAAGAGCGGAGATTGCATTCATATGAAAATGTGGTGCTGGGAAAATTGCTTGATCGGCGCGACTGAAAGTGCCAGATTAATGTCAAACAGGGTCGTCGAAACGCACTTAACATGTCATGTTTCGCAGGTGCAGCTCCGGGGCACCGTCCGTTTTGAGGAATCTTTTCATGTTGCAAATATGAGTGACCGTGGCGCAAAACTTCGGCGCCCCGAGGCATTGATCCGTCACTTGCTGGAAGGTACGGCCTCGCAAACGGGAGAAGAATTTCTGCAGGCGCTGGTGCGTTCGGCGGCGCTGGCGATGGATGTGGTGGGAGTGTGGGTGACGGAGTACCTGCCGGAGAGGAACGTTTTGCGTTCTCTGGCGTTCTGGATGAACGGCAATTTCATCAAGGATTACGAATACAAGCTTTCCGGAACGCCCTGCGAAGTAGTGATCCAGAACCGCCGGTTGGTGCACTATCCCGAACGGATTATCGAACTGTTCCCAGACGACGCGGACCTTTCGGTTTTTAATGCGGTGAGCTATGCGGGAATACCGTTCCTTAACGCAGACGGTACGGTTCTGGGACATCTTTCAGCGTTGGACACCAAAACGATCGAACTGCAGCCAGAACTGGAATCGGCGTTCCGCATATTCGCGGCGCGGGCGGGAGCGGAAGTGCAGCGGCTTCGCGCGGAAAGCAAAGTCAGCGAGAGTGAGCAGCGATTTCTGCGACTGTTCGAGAGCGCGATGGATGCGATCTTTGAACTGGATGAACAATTTCGTGTGCAACGCGGTAATGGATCGGTGGCAACGCTGTTTGGGCTCTCCGGCGAGGACCTGACCAATTGCAAATTGACTACGCTGCTGAGCGAAAGCAGCGCGGCGAAGCTGTGCGCGGTGGCGGAGGGGTTGGATATTGTGAGCCGGCCCTTTGCGTGGATACCGGGCGGGCTCGAGGCATTGCGGAGCGATGGCAGTTCGTTTCCGGCGGAAGCCAGCATTTCGGTTTTCGAAGTGCAGCGAGGACGGCGATTCAGCCTGATTCTGCGCAACGTGCAAGATCAGCTGGCAGCAGAGAACCGGCTGCGCGAACTGGAAAACGAAACGGCGTACCTGCAAAGCGAGATTACCGAGCAGCATAACGGCGGAGAAATTATTGGCAACAGCGCGGCAATCCACGCGGTGAACACGGCGGTAAGGCAAGTGGCGGGGACGCCGGCCACGGTGATTATTTCCGGCGAGACAGGCACCGGCAAGGAACTGGTGGCCCGCGCAATTCACCGAGGCAGCACGCGATCCGGCAAGCCATTTATCCGCGTAAATTGCGCGGCGATTCCCGCGGCGCTGTGCGAAAGCGAATTTTTTGGACATGAGCGCGGAGCGTTCACCGGAGCGGCGACGCGGCGTACCGGCAGATTCGAACTGGCGAATGGCGGGACGATTTTTCTCGATGAAGTCGGCGAACTGCCGCTGGAGCTGCAACCGAAGCTTTTGCGGGTGCTGCAGGAGGGCGAGTTCGAGCCGGTGGGAAGTTCGCGGACGCTGAAGGTGGACGTGCGGGTGATTGCCGCAACGAACAAGGACCTTCTGGCCGACGTAAAAGCGGGAAAATTTCGCGAGGATTTGTACTACCGGCTGCATGTTTTCCCGGTGGCGGTGCCTCCGCTGCGCGAGCGTGGAGGGGATGTGGAAGTGCTGGCGCAAAATTTTCTAGAGCGTTATTGCATGCGGATGGGCCGGGCTGCGATGGAACTGAGCGCGGATGGTCTGCGGCGTCTACGGGCGTATCACTGGCCCGGTAACGTACGCGAACTGGAAAATGTGATCGAACGCGCGGTGATCATTGCCCGCGACGGACAGTTGAGCCTGCGGGAAGTGTTGCCGCTGAACAGCTTCCGACCGGCGCCGGAACGTAAGAGCGAAGAACCTGTATCGGTGGTGCGGACGAAGCGGGATTTGCGCGAAATTGAACGAGAGACGTTGCTCCGCGCACTGGAAGAAGCGAAATGGAAAGTTGCCGGCGAGCATGGAGCGGCAAAGAAATTGGGCATCCCCTCTTCCACATTTACGTCGCGGATGAAGGCTCTGCGGATACAACGGCCTGCCGCGCCGGCGGATCACGCATAGAACGCAGAAGCACTCCACGAAAACCCGCAAGTAACGAAAAATCAAAGGCATTTTGCGGGTATTCCCTTTCCTAAAACACGCGGACCCTCAGCAGTCCACCTGGCGAGAAATCGTAAGTGACGACAAATCGTAGGTGGCTGATTGTGCCGATAATCCCCGAAGTGATTGAAAAGCTGGCGACTAGCCGAACGGCAGATTTGGCATCACGGCTGCCGTACTCGCAGGGTTCCAGTATGAAGCAGCGAAATCACAGAAGAGGACAAAAACAGGCCATGCGACAAAAACTAGCAACAATAGCGAACGGTGTGGACGTCAGCCGATTGACGGAAACGATTGAAGCAGTGAAGGCGGCGCCGGAGCTAGCTAAGTTCCAGTTTCGTTTGCAGAATCGGTGGATCAACTGCGGCGAGAACCGATCGAAGGTGGATGCATTCTCCGCCGGAGGGAAGGAAGTGCAACACAAGACGGCGTTTACTCTGGTAGCGGACGAGGCGGAGATGCTGCTGGGTACGGACAATGGCGCCAACCCGGTGGAGCACCTGCTGCATGCGCTGGCGTCCTGCGTGACCACGTCGACGGTGTATCACGCGGCGGCGCGGGGAATCGCGGTGGAAGAAGTGGAGTCGACGTTGGAAGGCGAATTGGATTTGCGAGGATTTCTGGGGCTGGATCCGACGATTCGAAACGGTTACGAAGGTATTCGGATGAAGTTGTTCATTAAGGGGGATATTTCGGATGAACAGCTGCATGAGTTGAGTTTGCTCGGGCCGCGATTTTCGCCGGTTTATGATTCGGTTGCGAGGGGCTTGCCGATTTTGGTGACGGCGGAGCGGAAAATATAGATTATTTTTTTGACGATTTGACAGAAGTCAAAGACCGCACCCACAAAACCAGTGGGTGCGGCACCCGCGATTTTGTAAACTTGGGTAAATATTCGACAAAACGAAAAAGAGTTGGTGGTCGATGTATTTTCATATTGGCGGGGCCTAGCGGTCGCTGGTTGCGCGTGTGATCGGATTTGTGCTTACGGAATATGGTGAATTTGTACGTTGGGCCAGTGCGATTGCAGATATTCGGCTACCAGGCGGCGATGGCACTGGTCGGGAGTTTCTTCGCTGCAGAGGAGGCAGCCGCCGTCCAGGAGTGATTTTTTAGCGGTCTTTTCAATTTGGCGCGCGCGCATAAGAGCCATGAATTTTTTTTCGTAGGCGGGCCACGGACCTTTTTCTTTTTTGTAGGTGTCGAGCATTTCTTTGGTGGGGGCGAGATCGGGGAGGTGGTGGTAATCGATGTGGCAGATCGCTTTGGTGAAATAGCGGAGGTCGACTTTTTTGGTGAAGCCGGCGAGTTGCGAGACGTTGTTGAGGCGGACGTCGAGGAGGCGTTGGACACCGGCGTTCGTGAGGCTGGTGAAGAATTGCTCGGCGGACTTTTTGGTGAAGCCGATGGTGAAAATGTTCATTTGTTGAGGCGCAAATTTTAGACGCGGAGGCGCCACTTCGTGCTACCGGTTGAACTATACGATGTTCGTTAGGGAAAACGGTCGCGGGCAATCTGATTAAATTTGGAGAGCTTGGCCCGTCACCTGCGATAACCACAACCATCATGGTTATCGATCGCCCGCCAGCCACTGAAAACAATAGGGTTAGCGGTGCGGGTGCGGAGGGTAGGGCGTCAGTGTCGGGGAAGTCTGGCGGCGGTTTGTGTTTGAGCCGCGGAAGTATTTGGTGGGGAGATGGAACTGGAAGTCGGCAGTGTTGAGTTCGTGGTTTCGCGCGGCAATTTTCTTTTTTGTGAATTTGACGGTGGGATGGTCGGCGGCCGTGGCGGCGATGGGTACGGAGCTGGTGTTTCGCGGCATTACTTCGGGATTTTACGGAGCGATTTCGGAAGGATTTGCGGAAGCGGAGCCGCAATGGGCCGCGGCTCTGTGCGTCATGGTGGCGGTGCCGGTGATGAATCACTCCCTGGAATTTGGCGTGCACTGGTTGCGAGGCACGCAGAAATTGATGCCGAGTATTGCGGCATCGGTGGTATTCACGGTGCTTTCCACATTGTTTAATCTGTACGCGATGCGGCGAGGAGCGTTGACTGTCGGGAGCGGGGCGCGGATCGTTGCTGGAGGATTTGCGGCGGAGTCCGAAGCTGCTCTGGGATTTTTTGTTGTGCGGGCCGAGATGGTTGATGGGAGCGGCGGCACGTGGTGTGAAAGTTTCGGAGAACACTTGAAGATTTTCTTGGAAGATTTGGCGGATAAATTATGACAGTTGAGCCACGCGTGGCGCTCTTTTGCGAAACATTTCAGGAGATTAATGGAGTTGCGCTTACGGCGCGGCAGCTGGTGGCGTTCGCGGCACGGAATGGGCGGCCATTTTTGGCGGTGCATGGTGGGCCGTCGGTGGCGACATTTGCGGAAGGCAGCGTGACGAGGCTGGAATTGCCACGCGGGCCGGTGAGTTTTGCGATTGAGAGTGATCTGCGGTACGACCTGTGGCTTTGGCGGCACGCGGCGGAAGCACGGCGGGCGCTGGAGGAATTTCGGCCGGATGTGATTCACGTGACGAGTCCGGGGGAGTTTGGCCAGCTAGGAGCGTTTCTGGCGCATGCTCTGAAGATTCCGCTGGTGGCGTCTTGGCATACGAATCTGCATCAATTTGCAGCGCAGCGGCTGCGGAAGCTTTTGCGGTTTTTGCCAAATAGGTGGTCAGCAGCTTGCGGCGAGTGGGCGGAACGCGGGGCGCTGCTGGCTATTTTGCGTTTTTACAGATTAGCGGCGGTGACTCTGGCGCCGACCGTGGCGCAAGCGAATTGGCTGCAACGCGCCACCGGTAAGAAATCATTCGTGATGGTCCGCGGTGTGGATACTGAGAAATTTAGTCCTGCGCACCGGACCGCGAACGACGGCTGGCTGCGGCTGGGGTATGTGGGACGGGTGACGCCCGAGAAGGGCGTGCGCTTACTAGCGGAAGTTGAACGCGCACTATTGGCTACGGGATTTAGGGATTTTTCTTTTCTGGTGGTGGGCGAAGGCAGCGAACGCGCATGGCTGGCGGAGAATTTGCGGCACGGAGTTTTCACGGGAGTGTTGCGAGACGAGAGGCTGGCTGAGGCATACGCGAACATGGACGTCTTTCTGTTTCCCTCACGAACCGACACCTACGGAAATGTGATTCAGGAAGCGGCGGCTTCGGGAGTTCCGGCGGTGGTTACCGACGAAGGTGGACCAAAATGCCTGGTGGAGCCGGGCAGGACCGGATTTATCGCGCGCAGCGATGAGGAATTCATCGCGCGCGCTGTGGAGCTGGCGGTGAATCTTGAAAAACGCCGGGCCATGGGGACGGCCGCGCGAGAAAAAATGAATGGGGTTTCGTGGGACGCTGCGTTCGAAATGACGTATGCGGCTTACCGGTTCGGCATGAATTCCGGGCCGATTGTAGCGGGAAGGGTTACTGAGCGCCCAGCGCGATCGACGCGCAAACCAGAAATTGCGGCCAGCTAAAATCCTCCGAGACTGGAAACTTCTCCGCCAGTTGTATCTCTGCGAGTACGCTTAAGTCATCGAAACGTTTATGAGCTGTCGTTCATCCTACAATTGCCGGGATGTAAACCGCCCGGCGTATGTGCCAGAGCTATCGGCGGAATTTTTTCGAGGAGTTATTAACATGCTTGCGGAACCTGAGCCGGAGAAGCCTTCACCACTCAAAAATCCGTTGGTGTATTCGTCGATCGCGTTGCTGATTGTGGTGTTGTATGTGGGATGGGTTTTCTTTTCGCGGTGGCACGAGAATCGCGGAATCGAACGCTCGGCGGCAGAAAAAGCGGCGGCGGTTCAGCAGCAGCAAGACCGCACCACTGTGGAAGAGATGGGCGGCAAGGATCTGGCGATACAGAATTTTTATGGAACGCCGGGTGTGGTGCGCAAGGGCGAGTCGGTGCAGCTTTGCTATGGCGTGGCGAATGCGAAGACGATGACTTTGGTGCCGCAGGACAATCCGGTGTGGCCGTCGTATAGCAGATGTGTGGATGTGAAGATGGAGAAGACGACTACGTTTACGTTGACGGCGACGAATGCGGCTGGGAAGAGCGTGAATTCTACGGTGGAGATTAAGGTGAAGTGAGTCGTTGGTGGATGGTTGAGGAAGTCAAAAGCCGCGCCCACGAAACCAGTGGGTGCGGCACCCTCGATATACAACTCACCCTCCATATACAACTTGGGTGGGGCGGTAACAGTTTCTTTTATTCTATCGGTTGGCGCTGCGATGGCTCTTGTGGCTGCAAAAGGTAGGCATCTATAATGTTTGCTTGCTTGCCGCCCCTGAACCGTTCAGCGTTCTGGCCATGCATCCGGAATTTGGTGCTTAAGAAAATGTCTGAAGCGATACAAGATCCGCTGGCGAAAATTAAGCAGAAACTGCAGGACGAAATCGAATCGCTTTCTCATGAATTGAACGTAGAGCTGCCGAAAGAGATTGCGGTGGCGCGCGCCCATGGCGATCTTTCCGAAAACGCGGAATACAAGTACGCCAAGGAGCGGCAAGGCTACGTGAACGCGCGGATGGGCCAGCTGAAAAAGCGGCTGGGCGACCTGGGGATGCTGAATCTGACGAACATACCGAAGGATCGCTCCGGGTATGGCTCGCGCATCGTGGTGCTGGATACCCAGAAAGACGTAAAGATTGAGTACAAGCTGGTGAGCAGCGAAGAAGGTGATGTGGAGAAGGGGCTGATTTCCACTACTTCGCCCATCGGGAAAGCGCTGCTAAACCGCAAGGTAGGGGACGAGATCGAAGTAACTACGCCTGCCGGGAAAAAAGAGTTTGAAGTGTTGAAGCTAGTGACCATTCACGACGACATTTAGACTGGTTATGGGCTGCGTGCGCCTAACTTCCTACCCTAGATCTCTGAGATGCTGACCCCTCGATGACCTTCTGCGCTGCGAGATTTACTGAGAAAATTTCAAAATGAAACCTGCTCTTATTGTTCATGGCGGCGCTTGGGATATTCCGGACGACGCCGTGGCGTCTTGCGAATCGGGATGTAAGCGTGCGTTGGAAGCGGGCTGGTCGGTGTTGGCGGCGGGTGGCGCGGCTTTGGACGCGATCGAGGCTGCGATTGTAGTGCTTGAAGACGATCCGGTGTTTGATGCGGGATATGGATCGCATCTGAACCTGGACGGTCATGTGGAATGCGATGCGATTGTGATGGATGGTGCGACGCTACGGGCCGGGGCAGCAGCGACGTTGCATCATGTTAAGAATCCCATTCACGCTGCACGGGCGATTCTGGAAAAGTGTCCGCACATGATGCTGGTGGCGGAGGGCGCGGAGCGTTTCGCGAAAGCCAACGGCGTGAAATTGTGCAAAGCGGAAGAATTAGTTAGCGAAGCGGAACTCGAAGCGTGGATGAAGTGCAAGAAGGATGCGCACGCCGCGGAACATCATCGCGGGCATGAACAGGGCACGGTGGGGGCCGTGGCGATTGATCAGCAGGGGCGACTGTTTGCAGCTACTTCGACCGGCGGCACTTGTTGCAAATTGCCAGGGCGTGTGGGAGATTCGCCGCTGATCGGGTGCGGCTGCTACGCCGATGTGGAGGTCGGCGGAGTTTCGTGCACAGGGTATGGCGAAGCGATCATGAAAGTGGTGATGGCGAAGAGCGCGCTGGAATTTTTGCCGAGAGATAAAGAGGCTTTGGGGATGGACGGCGCGGCGATGGTCGCGGCGCGGCGCGCCGTGGACCTTCTGGCTTCGCGTACCAAAGCTACCGGCGGTTTGATTCTGCTGGACCGCCACGGTGAACCGGGGTTTGCGTTTAATACGCCGAGGATGGCATATGGCTATGTCGCACCGGACGGTAAATTTGTGGTCTCTGTGAATGGCTAAAATTTTGGCGGCAGGAATTGGTTGCGGAGGATTCTTATGAAGTATCGGCGATTTGGTCGGACGGGCTGGGACGTCAGCGAAATCGGTTACGGAATGTGGGGCATGGCGGGTTGGAGCGGTTCCGAGGATCAGGAGTCGCTGGCGTCGCTCCAGAAATTTGTGGATTTAGGCGGGAATTTTTTCGATACGGCGTGGGGTTATGGGGAGGGGCACAGCGAGGAATTGCTGGGCAAAGTCGTGCGCGCGAATAGTGCGAAACGTTTATTTACCGCGACAAAAATTCCACCGAAGAACCGGCAGTGGCCGAGCCGGCGCGAGTTTTCGCTGGACGACTGTTTCCCTCCCGACTACATCGAAGAATATGTGCACAAGAGTTTGAAAAATATCGGCACGGAAACGCTGGATTTGATGCAGTTTCACACCTGGGAAGACGCGTGGCTCAGCGATGACCGGCTGGCGGCTTCGATTGAAAAGATGCGCGCCAGCGGAAAAGTGCAGGCGGTTGGAATAAGCGTCAATCGCTGGGAGCCGGAGAATGGCGTTCGCGCGGTGAAGTCCGGGCATATCGACGCGGTGCAGGTGATTTACAATATTTTTGATCAAAATCCGGAGGACGTGCTTTTCCCGGCCTGCCGCGAGCACGATGTGGCGGTGATTGCGCGGGTGCCGTTTGATGAAGGAACGCTGACGGGCACTCTCACTTTGGACAGCAAATGGCCTTCGGGAGATTGGCGCGGTACTTATTTTGTGGAAGAAAACCTGCGGGCCAGCGTGGCGAGGGCTGAGGCGCTGAAACCGTTTCTGACTCCGCATATGAATATGCCGGACATGGCTTTGCGCTTTATTTTGCACAACCGAGATGTGAGTACGATTATTCCTGGAATGCGAAAGATTCGAAACGTGGAAGCGAACATGAGCGCCAGTGATCACGGGCTGCTGCCTGATAGGTTGCAGAAAGAATTGCAGACGCATCGGTGGGATCGCGTCCCTACGGCCTGGTCGCAGTAGTTTTGGACTGAAAAAGAAATCAGAACAATACTAGGCGGTTTGTTTCAGGGCGCGCTCGACCAGCGTCAGACAGCGGTCGGCCTGTTCGCGTAAGAGTTCTTCCTGTTCACCCTTTTCCAATTGTGCGTTGTGCAGTTCGTCGGCAATCGCCAAGGCGGCGAGAACGGCGACTTTCTGGGTGTCGATGGTGGCGCCGGCGTCGGAGATATCACGCATTTTTCTGTCAACGTAGGCGGCCAGCTTTTGCACGTAGGCTTCGTCGAGTTCGCCGCGAATGGAATACGGCTGGCCAAAGATTTGAACTTTTACGGGCACGGTCATGTGTGACCTCTCGGTTGCGAATGCTAAAAATAACACAGAGATGATGAGTGATGGTAACCGCTGGCGTACGGCTGAGGTCTTCGGCGACGCAGCCCCTGCGGGGTACTAAATGGGGCGGCGAATGGCCAGCTTGCGCATGCGCGCTTGCAGTGTGGTGCGCTTCATGCCGAGCAATACGGCGGCGCCTTGTGGTCCGGCGATACGCCATTCCGTTTGACGTAGCGCGCGCAAGATGTGCTGACGTTCGGCTTCTTCCAGCGTGGTTACGGGCGTGGAAGGAAATGCGAACGCATTGTTTTCGTCGCCGGAAGACAAATCCGTGGGCTCGGCAGCCGAAATCGCGGCCTTCAGTTCGGAAACAGGTACGCGCAACTCTTTGCCGGGAGACAGAATGACCGCGCGTTCAATGAGATTTTCCAACTCGCGGACGTTACCCGGCCAGGAATAGTGGACCAGGGCGTCCATGGCTTGCGCGGGCACGTATTCGACGGTTTTGTTCAGGCGGCGGCTGAACTTTTGCACGAAGTAACGCACCAGCAGGGCCACGTCTTCCGGCCGTTCGCGCAGTGCGGGAACGGTGATGGGAAAAACGTTCAGGCGGTAATACAGATCGCTGCGGAAGGCGCGCTCCGCAACCAGTCTGGCGAGATCCTGATTGGTGGCGGCTACCACGCGTACATCGACGCGCTGGGTGCGATTGCTGCCCAGACGTTCGAACTCCTGTTCCTGCAGGACGCGCAATAATTTCGGCTGCAACTCGAGCGGCAGGTCGCCGACTTCGTCTAGAAATAGCGTGCCGCGATCGGCCAATTCGAAGCGGCCGATTTTCTGGCTGATGGCTCCGGTGAAGGCGCCACGTTCGTGGCCGAAGAGTTCAGATTCGAGCAAGCCGGAAGGAATCGCGGCGCAATTTACTTTTACAAAGGTACGTTGGCGGCGCGGGCTCAGGTTGTGGATGGCGCGTGCAATGAGTTCTTTGCCAGTGCCGGTTTCGCCCAGAATCAAGGCGGTGGTCGTCGCCGGCGCTACGAGTTCCACCTGGGACAGCGCCTGCTTCAATAGCGGACTGTCGCCGATAATTTCTTCGAAGTTAAACTCGGTGCGAATTTCCTCTTCGAGATAGAGCTTTTCTTCGGCGAGCTTATCTTTCAGCGCATCAATTTCTTTGAAGGCCAGGGCATTTTCGACTGCAATTGCGATCTGGCTGCCGACTTGCTGCAAGAGTTCCACGTCCGGCGGAGTGAACGCGTCGATGCGGCGGCTGGAAAGATTCAGCGTGCCGAAGGTGTGGCCGTGATTGATCAGCGGGATGCAGCAGATGGTCTGCAGCCCTTCGGCGCGCAGGGTACGGACGATTTCACTGGGGTAGCGGTCCAGTTCTTCTCCGCGAGCCAGCAGCGGTTTGCCGGTGGCGATAGCGTGTCCGGCGGGAGAGGCGTCGCGCGGAATCACCACTTCCTGCTTGATGAGTCGCTGGCGGCCGGGAAAATCCAGCGCGAAAATTTTCAGCAATCCGGTGGAAGGGTCGAGCAGCGCCAGGCTGGTGTAGTCCATTTGAATGACGCGTTCGATGGTGGCCACGATGCCACGGAATAATTCCGGCAGCCCACGGGTGGTGACCAGCACGTTGTTGATTTCCAGCAACACTTGCAGACGGTCTCGCTCGCGGGCCAGTTGCTGCTGGTAGGCCTGCGAGGACTCGAGGTTTAGAGCGTTGTCGACGGCAACGGCTACCTGGCTGGCGACGCGCTGCATAAAATGCGCTTCGGATTCGGTGATCACCTGCGGAATCAGCCGTCCGAAAGCCATGGTACCCAAGCGGCGCTGCGCGGTGGTCAGCGGAACGAAGGCCACGGAGCGAACTCCACCCTCGCGCAAATGAAGCAGAAAATCCGGATAGCGCGGGTCGGTGTCGGTATCCGAGACGATGAAACAGTTCTGCGTTTTCCAGACCCAGCCGGAGGGATGATCGTCGATCGCGCTTTCGGCGCCCACGCGCTTATCTGTTGCCTGCCGAGTCTCCAAGACATGCAGGCGCATCACGTTGCGCGTTGCGTCGTAGAGGGTGAGCGCTAGAAAATCGAAATCGATGACGCAATGCAGGCGCTCGGATAGGTCGTGGAAGAGCGCCGGCAAGTCGCGCTGCTGCGCGATAGCTTCGCTAACTTCCAGAAGGGCTTCGAGTTGTCGCCGGGGCTGATCGACTGGCGCGGTGAGCGCCGGCTCCAGCGGGAAAGCGACAGGTTCCGCCATAGCTCAGGATAGCATCGGCATCGCGGGCGGCTCAACCGTGGTATTTCGGGGCTGCGAGGCTCTTCGTATGGAACGAATTGCGCTTGGCATCCCGGCGGGACATTGAGAGACTGACGCTGGATCGAGGCCATTCTGTTGAGAGATGCAGACGTCAAGAAAACGCGGCACTTAGCCATTCGTGTTGCATGCGTTCTAACGATGCTTTGGGGCATTGGATGCGGTGGAACCGCGCCGCAAACGTTCCACGAGGAACATCCTGCCCCTGAAAGCCGCCGCGAGGAGAAACGAGAAAGCAAGGAAGAGCGGCGTGAAGAGAGACGCGAAGCCCGGCGCGAAGGGGAAGCGTCGGGCGAATTCCGGGAATCCGAGAGAAAAGAGCATGGGAGCCGGGATCGTGAGCGGTCTCCGGAGTCCTCTGAGTCGGCCATCCCTGCAGGTTCAAATAGTTCCGGCGCCGTGGCGGGCGTAGCCTACGACTTGCAGCGCGACGAACAGCTTGGGGGACATACGCTGCGCAAACACGTCGGGCGCAGCGATGAGGAGCTTCGCGAGCGGCTGGAACAGGAACCACATATTTCAGCGGCGTCCACCTGGACTAATCGCGACCTCGCGGAACAAACGGTGGCTGCGACACTCCGCGACCAAGCGGGGAGAATCGCACAGTGGCAAGCGCGTGGAGAGCGCCGGTCCAACCTGGCGCTGCACTACAATGCTGACCACGAAATCGGCCGAAGCCTGGAGCGTGGTGCCTCGCAGACTGTTCCGTGTACGGCTGCAGTGATCGTTCTGAAAGCGAACGGCGGCGGATTCTACGTTTTGACTACGTATCCAGAGGCGGCACGATGACTAGCGATCCCGGCGCAAGGTCCGTGGAATTTTTTGCAGAAGATTTCCCCGCGCTGCAGGATTTTCTGGGCGCCTATTTCCATGAAGATTTCATGGACGAATACGGTTCCCCCGAAGCCGCCGCCAAACAATTTTGCGAAGACGCGGCTCCCGAAGAAGTAAAGCAAACGCTGCACGAGTGGCGCTCGCTATACGCGCAACTCAAAGGTCGGCCCCTAACTGACTGGCAGGGGGCGCTGCGAAAGCTGGGCGGTGCGTGGCAAATCGCTTCTTTGGGCGACGTTGTTCGCGTCGGAGAAATTCTGGCCAGGCACGCCGGGAAATAATCGTTGGGTCTTTTGGCTCTCACAGCACAACTCGCTACGATGCTGATGCCCGCGCGGAGACAGCTTTGAAGGGAGGGATCAGGGCTGCACGATGCCTTTGCGGACGGCGTAGAGCACGAGGCTCGCTGTCTCGTGAATATCCAGTTTCTGCATGAGTCTCGTGCGATGTGATTCGGCTGTTTTCACGCTGATGCCAAGCAACGATGCCACGTCTTTGGTGGATTTCCCTTCAGCGATCAGTTGGAGTACTTGCCCTTCTCGAAGTGTCAAAGGATTCTTGGATTTCTCCGCCTTGGACTGATACGCCTCCATGATGGCGCTAGACACACCCGGGCTCAGGTAGACTTGGCCGAGCGAAACCTGCCGGATGGCGAGCACCAAATCGCCGGCGACTTGGCTCTTCAGCACGTATCCCTTTACTCCTGCTTCCAGCGCGTCGCGGATGTACTGACTTTCATCATGCTGCGTCAGCAGAATGGTCTTGGTCTTTGGAGAAGCGCGGCTCACTTCCCGCGCAGCATTCAGCCCGTTCAAGGTTGGCATGCTGATGTCCATTACGGCGATATCGGGCTGGAGCGATTTCACATGAAGAAGAGCCTCTTGCCCATCGGAGGCTTCCGCAACAACTTGAAATCCTTCGCGTTCGAGTAAGGACTTCAGGCCTTGACGCACGAGGACATGGTCATCAGCGAGTACGACGCGAATTGGCATTCCGAGCCTCCATCGGAAGCTGAATCAGGAGCCTGGTTCCCCTTCCACCAGCCGAATCGATCGACAGCGCACCTCCAATGGCATTCAAGCGTTCTTGCATGCCGATTAGTCCCAGGCCTCGCCGCTTGCCATCCGACTGCACGGCCGGTACGTCAAAGCCCACGCCATCGTCTTCGATAGAGCAGCAAAATGTTCCATTTTTTCGGGCGATCCTTATCCATACTCGGCTCGCTTTCGAATGCTTCGCCGCGTTAGTCAGCGCTTCCTGAACGATGCGATAGAGGGCTATTTCCATGGGACCAGGCAGCCTGCCTGAAATTGTTGTTTTGATTTCAATGCTGAGGTTGGCACGTTTTGAAACCCCTTCCGCCAAGAAACGAATCGCCGGAATCCAGCCAAGGTCATCCAGAATCGTTGGCCGAAGTTCATGGGAATACCGCCGTAACTGCTTCTCAATCTGATTGAGCAATTCTTCGATCTGTGCAACCTGTTGTTTTTGAGGTTCCGGCAATTCGCGCGCAAGATCCGCCAGCCCAAGATGCACGGCCACCAGGAGTTGTCCCGCCTCGTCGTGCACCGCGTAGGCGATGCGCTTGATCTCCTCTTCAAGCGTCTCATTCAGTTGCCGCAGAGCCATAATCGCATCTTGCACTCCACGGTGCGCCATTTCATAAGGAGAGAGAGACTCTGCGAGGAATTCGCTAGCGGCTGCCAACAATTTCTTCTGCCGCGCTGCCCCCCGCGTATCGGCGAGCATCCCTTGGAGAAGCTGATGATGGAGGGAAGCGATCTCCATGAGGCTCTTTTTCTCGGTGATGGCGTGCCGTCCCAGTTCGTAGGCGCGGCCCAAAGCGCGCTCGCCACCATGCTGGATGTATTCAGCAAACGTTGAACGATATTCTTCCTCAAAAGTTGGTGGCAACTTTGTCTTCCGCTTGGCTCGCGTCTTCATGCACGAACCCCGATTATCCGTACCACCAAAACAAGCGCGTCATCATTTCCTCGGCCATGCTGTTTGAGAATCCTGTCCGCAGCTCGTTGCGGGGATTCCAAGACGGAAAGACCTTCTACAAACTCGCCTCGGATCCCATCCGTAACAAAAACCAGAGTATCTCCCTTCGCAATCGGAAGCACCGCGGTTTGCAGGACCGGCAATTGCGAACCGACGACGCCGCCGCGCAGGAGCAACACCTCCTGCACGCTTCCCTTCGGCGCCCCAGCGCGCATCAAAACTCCTTGAACATTTCCAACGCCGAGCCAAGTCATCATGCCATGTTCCGGATCAATGGAAGCAAGGCTCATTACTACACCGCGGGTCGAACGAAGGCCTTCGTGGCAGCGCTCTACCAGAGAGCTGACCGGTTCTTCGATATTCGCTTGGAGAATGGAAATCGCCGCCTTCGCCGCGTTTGCAGCTTCTTCTCCATGTCCAATTCCGTCAATCGCCGCGATCAGAATTCCACTCTGATTACAGCAAACCAGGTGGTGGTCGCCTGCTTGAGACTCGCCCGGGAGAACAAACGTCGCCGCGGCATAGTCCACCACCGGCATGTTTATTGTTTCCACTTCTTCACCGTCACAATCGTCCCGCGGCCTGGTTCGGAGACAATTTCAAACTCGTCCATCAGCCGGCGTACTCCTGGCAGGCCGAGTCCAAGGCTTCCCGATGTCGAAAAACCGTCTCGCATGGCCTGACGAATATCCCGGATTCCAGGACCGCTATCGGAAGCGATGATCGTAATGGCCTGGCGGCTCGAGGCCCGGACTATTTTTAAGGTGATTTCGCCCCTTCGGGCGTATGACAAGATGTTTCTGGCTAGTTCTGAAATTGCTGTGGCGATGAGAGTAGCATCGCCTGTCGAAAACCCAAGTTCTATCGCCATGGCCCGACCCTTTTGGCGGGCCAACACAATATCCTGGTCGGAGCTGATGGCCACCTCGACTTCTTCTGCCGACACCGTGGCTCACCTTCAGTTCGTGGTCTTGAATTTCTCGTTCAAGTACGCGAGACCTTCTTCCAGGTCCAGGGCTGTGGCGACTCCTTCCAATGTTAAACCCAGTTGCACCATAGCAAAGGCTACCTCCGGCTGAATTCCCACAATGACCGTTTCCGCACCTCGCAGCCGGATCATGTGCGCGATCTCCCGAAGCGTTCGCGATGCGAACGAATCCATCACATCCATCGCCGTAACGTCCACGATGACGGCGCGAGACCGAAATTTGACAACTTGCCGCACCAGGCCCATGCGCAAGTGGTTCAGGTCCGCGTCCGAGAGAGCCGCCTGAAAGGTGGCAATCAGCACCTCTCCCTGTTTCAGAATAGGGACTTCCACGCAGCCCTTCCTCCCAATCGTTTAGCGCGATTCCGCCAGCGTGACCACTTTGTACCCTAATAGTCTTTCCGCCTGCTCGATGCCGCCTTGCAGGTCGCCCACCGTGTTCATCTTGCCGAGATCGACTCCGATCGTTACCAAGGTCTGCGCAATCTCCGGCGAAAGGCCGGTGACGATCACCGTGGCACCAAGCAGGCGTGAAGCTTCTACCGTTTGCACCAGGTGGTTCGCCACCGTTACGTCCATCGCCGCTACACCGGTGATATCGATGACCACGACTTTCGCGCGATTGGTGCGGATTCCCCGCAGGAGCTGTTCCGTCAATTGCCGGGCGCGCTGCGGATCGATCACGCCAATGATCGGCAGAATCAGCAATCGTTCGCGCACCTGCAGCACCGGCGTCGAGAGTTCCCGGATTGCTTCCTGCTGCTGGCGGATGACGCGCTCGCGCTCTTGCACGAAACCTACCGCCACGGTGTTCGCGATGCGATTCGCAGCAGGTTCATAAGCATCCAGGATGCGATTCAGTTTCTTGAAATCCGTCTGGTACTTGGCGAACAGGGAGCGGGCTAGCACGTCTCGAAGCAGGAGAACGATGCCAACGACTTCGTGGGTCTCGACTCCTCGCGGAATAATGCGTTCTGACAGGTTGCGCGCGTAGGCTTGCAGCGCTTCGAAGGCTTCGGTTTCCAGAGCCTCTACGTAGCTGTCGTACACCGAAGTCGCTTCCGCGAAGATCTCTTCCTTGGTCATCGCGGTGAGCAGGCGCGTCTCGGTGATGCGCACCACCCATTCCTCGCGCAACTGGGTGCGGTTCTGACGGAGGTGCGCTACCAGCTCACGAAGAAGTTCTGATGGTGCTTCACTGCGCACAATTTCCGCCCTTGGGTTGCTCCGTGTCCCCGAGTCTTTCAATGTGACCTCTCGTTTGGACATGAATCGATTCTCCTTTGCGCTGAACAGCATGGACCTTTATCGCGTAATCATCTGGGTTCCCTGCGGATTCAGGACTAGTACCATTCCTTACCTGCTGCCTCAAGCAAGTAAGACCCCGCGAATGGCCTCAGGTAAATACCTTAGTCGTCGCGCTAAGCGACCGTCAGAGCTGTGTGGACGGTTCTCTCTTTCTTGGATTACGGGAATTACCCGGATCAACAGTAAGGGCTTCACCCGCTTGTCGTTGGTTTCGATCAATGTGACCATGCGCTTGCCAGTGAGGAAGCTCTTCGCGATTGATGGACAGAGGGTGAACGCCGATGCAAGAATTGCAGGCTCAAGATGATTCGCAACCCGCTCGTCTGAGGAATGGTTCGTCAAAACAGACCTCCAACCGCAAGGTTCTCGCCATGGCTCGAAAAAACGGACTAGGAGAAAACGGCCTAACGGAGAATTTATTTTCCGCCTTGCGCGCTGTAGATTCCGAGTTTGGTCAAATATTGCAGGAAGTGGACGAAATTTCCAAGCTTCTAAAGGCGGACCACCCGGACATTCAGACTATGAGGGTGGCAACTCACCCGGCAGTCTGGGGCGCCGTCAAGCAAGCCCTTCTCGATAGAGAACTGCGCTATCTCGCTCTTACGGACGATCTGACGTGCCTCTTCAACCGGCGCGGTTTTTTTGCTGCCGCAACCCAGCAACTCAAACTGGCCCAGCGCAATGAGCACAGTCTCCTGCTGTTGTTTTGTGATGTCGACAACCTAAAGAAGATAAATGACACCTTTGGCCACCACGAAGGGGATCTAGCACTCATTCGCGCGGCAGACGCTCTCGAGCGCTCCTTTCGCGGTTCCGACATTCTTTCTCGCCTCGGCGGCGATGAGTTTGTCGTACTAGCATCCGAGACATCGGATCAAACCCAGGAAATCCTTCTTCGCCGCTTGGAGAAGAATCTGCAGAAGACGAGCGCAACAGATCCGCGGTACGAGTTATCCCTCTGTGTGGGGGTGGCGCGTTTCGATCCCAAGCGCGCCACCACGCTCGGCGAATTGATGGTGCAAGCGGATAAAGCGATGTACGAGAAAAAACGTGGTATTCGCAAAGTTGTGTGAGGGCAATTGTGAACGATTTTGAACAGCCCCAGACCACCGGCGGGGCGATCTCTGAGAAATCCGGTCAGATGCGCTTGGATGGAAGAAACGAGAAGCGCGTCACTATGGCAACTGAGGTATGCCTTGCAATCGCGAAAGATCTGCTCTTTGCCTACCAGGCCATGACAGTGAACGTGAGTCCCCACGGGGCTCGCATCATCACCAGGCGCCGATGGCAACTCGAAGAGCGGCCACGCCTGGCCTCGAGCTCAGGCGAGCTAGGAGCGCCTGCGCGGGTCGTTTACTGTGAGCCTCTGACGAACGGGCATTACTGCATAGGATTGCGATTCCCCTCGGCCATCACGGACTGGAAATCAACGTGAGAATTCGGTCGCTGTTTTCCAGAGACCACGTGTAGCTTCGCGAAATCACCGCCCTGACAGGGGAAAGAATTTCCTGAAGCTCCAACGACTACAACGTGCTTTTGGCTCGCCGTCGGGACGTTCATGCACGGCTCCAAGGAGCTGCGAAGGCGCTCATTAAAGACATCAGGTTAGTCGTTGTCATCACAGTGGGCGCTCCTCAATCCAGTCGACGTAGAGCAGGCGCTCGGAAAATAGCCAAGCGCCATCGATCTTCGCGAACTGGTCCGAGTACCGGAGAGCCGCAATCATTAGCCGACGCTTTACACCGTCGATCGTGAGGTGATGGGCCAAGGTGTAGGCCTCTCCCGTGGCGCAGTCGCCCGCGAGGCTGAAGATTGTGCTCTGTCCGACGAAGTGCATGGTGGCGGCGTACTTGTTCAGGTCTGCGAAGACCGGAGCGAGCGCCTCGCGTGAACGTAGCTCCTGTGAGGGCGTCGGATCCTTTGCGCTCATATACACCACGAAGTGGGTGTCTGCGGTAAAGAGTGCCATCTGACCTTTCGCATCGCGGCGATCAGCGCAGTGCGCATAGGCCTCGACGAGTTCGCGGATAGCGAGGCGGTCGGCAGCTTCGCCCGGGGAGATGGTAACGTGGTTGCTCATGAGCCGGTCTCCTTCTTCAATTCGTTCAATGCCGCGATTGCGGTCACTCGAGGGTCGCCCGGATTTCGAGAAACGCGCACATCGTCAGTCCTTGAGTTCCTGATGAGATGCCCTCACATAACTCATCCACGCCGTAGCAGCCGGATAGCTTCCGGTTAGCCGACGATACGTCCGGAATCGTCGAATCCGCTGAGTACTAATGAACAGCCAAATCCAGTTTGCATCATGTGGCAGCAGCCACGGGCCCAATCCTTTTAGTGCGAATGGCTTTCTTATTCGGAGAGGACTTCGATCGCGCTGATCGAAGGGTAGTTGGCGGCAGGAGTGAAATAGATTTCGATTTTGCCCTGTGGCGTGGGTTCGATATGCGGGAAGGTCTTGACCAGGGGCTCCGAGCCAGCCTCGCGGAGAATATCAAATCCTTTCAGCAGTATGGATCCATTACAAGAGACGTCAAAAACGCGGCTACCCACACCTCCAATGCCGCCATTCTGGACACCAAACCAGTGCTCCATGAAGTAAAGCCTCAAAGTGTATCTCCCACCTGGCGCCACAGGCACTACATAGTGAAAGTGCCCAAAACGATGCCACTCATAGAGACGGCCATCCGCGATCTTGGACAAGTCCCCTCCGAAACTACTAGGGCGGCCGCCGAAGAAATACCGGTCCGGCATCCACACATTCCCGTTGGAATCGCGATAGGGAGAATGTCCGGCGACAATCCTGACCGGAAGCATAAGATGCGGAACACCTTGCAGAATCTCAACTGCATTTAGGAACGCTTCAGGAGTGGTGGAATCCAGATGGATCATTCCGTCATCCGCCGGCGTGACGTCCGTAAATACTTTCGTAGTTGCAATGTCATCGCCCCCCGCGTCGTCCACCACATCTAAGTTAGTAGGCGGCCCTCCATTGATCGAGAAACCCACGTTGCGGCTAGCTTCTTGAAGCCCCGACGTTTCCGCAAATAGGAGATGAACCTCGTAGGTTCCCGGGTGGAACGGGATAACTGCAATGAAAGACCCCGCGCAGGCCCTGCGAGAAAAGCTGACCATCTTCCGTGCCTTGGATCGCGCGGCCTGCCGCGGAGAACGAGCTCCCTCCCGTGCAGAAATGATCGCTATCCCACGTGGAACCGCCTCGGTCCACGAAGGGTGCGGCAGCGTTGCCGACCATAGCGCGAAGAATTTTCTCGGAAGTGAAGCCAGGGGCAGCGGCAACTAACGGCTGTAGGAGGACTCGATGCCCACTCTTCCAGCCCCATTCCTTCCACGCGAAAACCCCGAGAACAAAAACGGAAGTCAGAATAATCGCAGCCGCCACCGCCATTCGAATCCGTGACTTGGACTTTATTCTGGATTCGTCGCCATCCTGACCCTCTGCGACTTTGTCGGGTTTTGAGTCCTGTAGTGGCCGGGGAAGATCCACTTGCCGAGCTTCCGGCTGGCCGTTTTCTCCAGCAGCAATCGTCTCGAGAGAGTGGCTGTTTTGATTCTCATCAAGCTTAATTTCAGATATGGCCGCTCCCAAGTCGCTTGTATGGATGAATTTGGGAACGTAGTGTCCCGGAGGCAGACAAATATGCACGGCACGCTCCGCGCCCGCGCTTCGATAGTAATTTTCGAGCCGCTTCCGCAATGTATGAGCGGTGACCCGGACAATGGTGTCCACCTGTGGATCAAACGATTCCGGACGCCCAAGCGCATGCACAGCAATGCTGTACTCTTTGATTTCGTCGATTGATCCTTCGAAATATTTTTCGCAGACAAACGTCAAAAGCCGAATAGGATTGTTCGTCCGCCCGAATACCCCCGAGGACAAAATATCGTCTACTTCAGCCCGCTCCGCCTCAAGCTTGCTGATTGCTGATTGCAAGTGGATACCCCCGAGAACGGTCCATGCGACCCAGCGCCCCGTCTTTGGTGGGAGTATAACGCAATTTTCGCGACACGACATTGGGCCAAAAATTCTGAAGCAAGCCTCAGACTTTCAATGACTTAAGCTAGTTCTCCCGCTCCCGGGTTTCGGCTCGATCAGCCCTGACGAATGAATCGTAACCGTGAATTCACTGTTACCTAACTTCCTTTGCCGATGAGGATACTGGTTTACTCAACCAACGAGAAATCGAATTGACTCCATTTGTGGTGCAGCTTTCCTGAACCGTTCTGATGGCGGCCGGTCAGAGGAGCAATGTTAAACAACAGAGCTATCGCGCCACCTGAGGAGTAACCAAATGACTGTGCCTCCCTCGAAATATCCTTTCTTTGTTACTGCCTGCGGAACGATCAAGCGAATCCATCTGGCGGCACTTCATGCCATGCTAATCGCGTTTGCGCTGTGGCTCTTCTCAGGACCAAGCCAGTTTGCCACCGCGCAGGATATCGTGGGCCGCATCTCCGGGACGGTTACGGACTCATCGGGTGCCACCGTGGCCGATGCCAAGGTGACTATAACCAATGAGGCGACGCTCATCGCTCGCGAAATCACCGCCGACAAGGGTGGCTACTTCGCAGCGGACCAGTTGCCGGCTGGAATTTACTCGGTCAGTGGCGAACAGCCCGGATTCAAGATCACCACGAAGAAGGGCAATGTGCTGGCGGCCGGCGGACGATTGACCGTGGACATCACTCTGCAGGTCGGCGTGACGACCGAGACGGTCACGGTCACCTCGATCGGCGACACGGTGAATACCACGTCGGGAGAAATCTCCACTACCATCACCCAGGACCAAGTGCTGAACATAGCGCTAAATCAACGTCACTATGAGTCGTTGGTGGGCTTGGTTCCCGGGGCGGCTCTGCAAGGGTCTGGCACCAACCCTGCGGCGTTGACTGCCAACTACAACAACAGCGTGGCGAACATTAACGGACAACGCATAGACGGCCAGAACTGGAGCGTGGACGGCGGATTTAACCTGGACTCCGGCTCGAACAACAGCGTGTTCAACCAGGTGGGCATTGATTTCATTCAGGAAGTTGACGTCCAGGCCTCGAACTACGACGCGCAATTTGGGCGCTCCGCATCTGCCACCGTGAACGTGGTCACCAAGAGCGGCGGCGAGCAATATCACGGCGGCGGCTTCGAATTTGTGCAAAACAATATTTTTAACGCGGAAAACTTCGGAACGAAACTGACGAACCCCACCGCGCGAGGCTACACCGCCGTTCCGCCCTTTCATTTCAACGATTTCGGTTGGGATCTTGGCGGCCCGGTTCCGTTTATCCAGCGCAAAGGCCATTTGTTTTTCTTTGCCGGGCAAGAGTGGAAGAAGTTTCGCGGCGTATATCCGGGTTTGACGGCCGCCTCCGTCACGGAAACATTTCCGACGGCGGCGGAGGTCTCAGGCGACTTCACCGACGTTGCCGGACTGCCGCTTAAGACCCCAGCGCTGATTCCCACCAGTTGCGGGGGCGTTCTGTTCAGCGGGCCCAACGTTATCAATCCTGCGTGCATTAGCGGCGACGGAGCGGCTATCGCAAAGCTGTACACTATGGCTGCGAAATTATCCGTGGCTGGAGGACTGCCGACCTCTACAGCATCCAACAACACCACCTTTAACCTCGCCAATCCGCTGAATCTGCGCGAGGACATCGTGCGCATCGATGAACACCTGAACGATAAGCACAGTTTTTATTATCGATACATTCACGACAACGTTTCTATCTTCAACCCGTATTCGACGTTCGGCGCCGCTGGAGCCCTTCCAGTGGATCCCGATTTGCGCAATCGTCCCGGATATAACAACCAGATCGGATGGGTGTACACGATTCGTCCCAACCTGATCAACTCGGCCAAATTCAACGCCGACTGGCACAGGCAAACCACTCCATTGCAAGGCACGGCATGGATGAAATCCACTTATGGTTTTCAGTTTATTCCGCCACTGGGAGATCCGCTGCAGTTTCCCGATGGGCTGCCCACCATCAGCTTCACCGGTAACCCAACGTTTCCGACGTCCGGACCGGCGGGTGTGAATGGCCCGGCTCCGAATTTCCTGGAGGCTCCCACTGCCGACATTAATCCTGCCGATAACGTTACGTGGCAGAAGGGCAGCCACACCATAGCGTTTGGAGGAGAATTTGCGCGCAACCGCAAGACGCAAAACTCGCGCACCAACTACGACGGCACGCTTAACTTCAGTACTACGGCCGGCGCAACGAATGGCGCGAATTCCACCGGGGACCCGTTCGCGGATGCACTCCTTGGGAATTTCAATAGTCTTGGGCAGAACTCCGCAGTCACCACCGGCTCATTTCGCTTCAACGACGTGGAAGCGTACTTCCAGGACACTTGGAAAGTGACTCGCAAACTCAGCCTGGTCCTGGGTTTTCGCTACATCTACGTCACTCCCACCTACGCCCAGGGAAATAACATCACGAACTTCAATCCCTTTACATTCGACCCTGCCCTCGATCCAACCTTTACCGGCGGCTTGGCGACCAGCACGATCAACCCAGCCTCGCCAGGGCTTTGCAGTGGTCCACAACTGAACGTTGTCGGAACTCCGGTAGTTACGATTGAGTGCAACGGCCTGCAGCGACCTGGACAAGTGCCTTCCGATCAAAAGATCCGGGTCCCCGTCACGTCGCAGAACCCGCAACTCTTGGCAGCCATCGACCCCCACGCGGCGCGCGGTTTTTATGATACGGAAAATCTTCCCGCTCCGCGCTTCGGATTTGCCTACAGCCCGTTTTCCGACAACAAGACCGTAATCCGCGGAGGCTTCGGAATTTTCTACGACCATCCCGAGGGCAACGTCTTGGGCAACGGTATCAACTCTCAAGGCTTCGTACCTTGGTCGCAGTCCGCTTCGATTTCCGGCACCAACGCGTCGTTATCGCAATTCGATTCCGCTCCTGGCGCGGGCACTGTAGCCGCACCTTCCACGCTGTCCGGGATTAGCGGCGTCGATCCTCGCCTGGTCGTGGCCCGCAGCTATCAATTCAGCTTCGGTGTGCAGCACGAATTGCCGGCGGGCATGTTGCTCCAGGTGTCTTACGTCGGCAACCTGGGCCGCCACATTCTGCGCACCCCCAGCATCAACAACGCTTCGTGGACGGCGCAGGGATTTATTCCAGCCTCTCCCAATCCGAACAATCAAGCATGCCCTGCGGGAATCAACAGCGCGGCATTTCAATGTTCGGCGGCCGGCTTCGCGCCCGCTGCACTATCGAAGGACCAAATTCGTCCCTATCTGGGATACTCCGCGCTTACCGAAACATTTAGCGACGTCAACTCGAATTACAACGCATTGCAAATCAGCATGACCAAGCGCGCAGGCATCTTGACCGCCAGCGTAGCTTACACATATTCGAAAGCATTGGGAGATGGCGGCGGCGCCGGCGATGCCTACAACGAAAACCCCGAACCGGAATGCCCGTTCACTTGCCTGGTCAGCGCCCCTGGCAACCCGGTTTTAGTCAACGGCGGAAACCTAGCGGTCGCGGGCGGGACGCAAACCGGTGGTGTGGTAGAGACTTGGAAGCAGTTCAATTACGGCCGCTTGAGCTTCGATTTCACGCACATCGTGGCTACGACGGCCACGATCGAGTCGCCGTGGGGCAGAAACCTCACCGGCTTCGAAGGCGCAGTCGTCAAGGGCTGGTTGCTGAGCGCTCTGATGCACTATCAAACCGGCGCTCCGCTCACGGCCACCGGCTCTCAGGCCATTGGCCTGAATGGCTCAAACATTACGAGACGCGCGGCTGGCGTTCTCGGCCAGAACACGCAGTTCAGCGGAACCTGTGCCAATGCCAAAGCCATTTGCTGGGTTAATCCTGGGGCTTTCTCGCTTGAAGGCGCACTCGGTGCGGGCGACGCTGGAATCGGCAACATTTTGGGGCCCGATTTCTACCAGTGGGACCTCTCACTGCGCAAGACCTTCGATCTACCTTTCCGCGAAGGTATGCACCTGCAGTTTCAGGCTGACGCCTTTAACGCGTTCAATCGCGCCAATTGGAACAATCCCACCGTCAACAACGTTGGTGCCTCTACTTTCGGCCAAATTACCGGTTCGCTGCCGGGTCGCGTTCTACAATTCGGCGGCAAGTTCACCTTCTGAGCGCTTTTTTTGGAAGGCCCCAAGGCGAGTGTCGCGTGGTATCGGCACTCGCTCACCCCCAACTCCAATGAGAAACAGGACTGCACAGGCGCTCTTTAAGTCAATCACTGCCAGCGATATGACTTAGAAAAGCGGGGAGGGTCGCGACCGATCTGAGACATTAGCCCAGCAGATCACCTTGCGGGTCGCTGATACGGACCGACGCGAAAAACGGCGGCGTTCGCCCTGAGCGGCGTACCTGTCCGGTTTCTTGCAACGGCCGCAAGACCGCAGGGCTGCTTCGCAAACAGTTGGCAAGGAAAACCTCTTGCAGTCTCGGCCATTGCGGCGTAGCTTGGTATAGATGTTTACTGCCTCCATTTCTAATTGTGTCGCCACATGCGCGTGTTGTACGTGTTGTCCACAAGTGCGCTCTGGCGTCGGGAGGCGGGTAGTCTAGAAATCAAACTCTAGTCGAGCCGTCGTTAAGCCCACCGCCAGAAATTTTGGTAGGTGGGATTTTTGTTTTTTTACGGTGATTTTTTGGCGCATTACTCGAGGAAACGAATGAGTCAGACGATGCCTGAGTTGGTCAGTTCAAAAGCGCTGCGCGCGACCGTGGACGGGGCGCGGAACCTTGCACCGGCCGAAAGGATGAACCACCTCCGGACTCTGGAGGCCGAGAGCATTTATATACTTCGCGAGGCGGTCGCGGAATTCTCGAGCCCGGTCATGCTGTATTCCATCGGCAAAGATTCGTCGGTGATGCTGCGGTTGGCGCAAAAGGCATTCTTTCCGGGCGGGATTCCGTTCCCTCTCCTGCACATTGACACAAGTTATAAATTCCCCGAGATGATCGAATTTAGGGATTCCTACGCCAGAGAAATCGGGGCGCAACTGATCGTTCATAGAAACGAAGAAGCCATTGGGAGCGGCGCAAATCCATTTTCCCTTGGTACTCAGAAGTGCTGTGGATTGCTGAAGACCAAATCTCTTCTCGACGCATTAGCCGAGGGTGGATTCAATGCGGCGTTTGGCGGCGCCCGCCGAGATGAAGAAAAATCACGGGCAAAAGAAAGAATTTACTCCTTTCGCGATGCGCACGGTCAATGGGACCCCAAGAATCAGCGGCCGGAGCTCTGGAATCTTTTTAATTCACGAATTGAAAAGAACGAGACCATTCGCGTGTTCCCCTTGTCGAATTGGACCGAACTCGATATCTGGCTGTACATCCTGGCCGAAAATATTCCGATCGTGCCGCTGTACTACGCGAAGGAACGCGAAACAGTACTTCGCAACGGTTCCTTGGTGGTGATTCACGACCGACACGAGATTCAACTGGGAGAACAACCAAAGCTTGTGAAGTGCCGCATGCGTTCGCTGGGCTGCGTACCGTGCACGGGCGCAATCCGGTCAGAAGCCGATACGCTGCCAAAGATTATTGAAGAGATGATCTCCTTCCGCCGTTCGGAACGCGAGAATCGCGCCATCGATCACGATGAAGAGGGCTCGATGGAATTGAAGAAGCGGGAGGGCTATTTCTGATGTCAACCTCCCCGTTGATTGCCGAGGCTTTCGATCAATTTCTTCAGCAGGAAACGCAGAAGGATTTGTTGAGATTTACGACTGCCGGGAGTGTAGACGATGGAAAGTCGACACTGATTGGCAGGCTACTGCATGACGCCAAGGGCGTTTACGAAGATCAACTCGCCTCAGTGAGGAAGAGCCGAATCAATCGATCGAACGGTCCGATCGACTTCTCATTGTTGACGGATGGACTCCGCGCCGAGCGCGAGCAAGGGATCACCATCGATGTGGCCTACCGCTATTTCGCGACGGCACGCAGGCGATTCATCATCGCGGACACGCCGGGGCACGAGCAGTACACGCGGAACATGGTCACGGGTGCTTCGACCGCAAATCTGGCGGTGATTCTCGTGGATGCCACGAAGGGTCTGTTGCCACAGACGAGGCGCCATTCTTACATCGCATCGTTATTGGGAATTCCGAATGTCGTTGCGGCGGTCAACAAGATGGATCTCGTTGGGTACCGCGAAAACGTTTATCAGCGGCTTCGGGAAGATTTTCTTTCACTTGCGGCGCATTTGAATATACCCGTGGTGGAGTGCATACCCGTTAGCGCAACCGAGGGCGACAATGTCGTCGATATGAGTGGCAACATGCCGTGGTATGCGGGGCCAACGCTGCTCGAACACCTGGACACAGTGCCACTCAGGGATACCTCCAGGCTCGATTCCATCCGCTTTCCCGTGCAGTACGTAGTTCGCCCGGATGCGACATTTCGTGGGTTCGCCGGACAAGTGTCTGGAGGCGCGATCCGCCGCGGCGACGCGGTGGTGGCCCTGCCATCCGGTCGGTCGACACGCGTTCGATCGATCGTCACCTACGAAGGCCAGATAGAAACGGCAGAACTAGGGCAGTCGGTCACGCTGGAGCTCGAAGACGAAATCGACATCAGCCGCGGCGATATGCTGGTTTCGCCGGAGCAACGGCCTGCGCTCTCGCGTTCTTTCGACGCCACGGTCGTGTGGATGAATCAGAATCCGCTCGAAGTCGGCCGGACTTATCTTGCCAAGCACACAACGCGCCAGGTTAAAGCGCAGGTCACCGCCATTCAGAATCGCGTCAACGTGAATACGTTGAGCCACGAGCCTGCGCAGGCGGTGGAGATGAACGGGATTGCTCTTCTCGAAATCGAGACGAGCAGTCCGCTTTTCTTCGATACCTACGAGCGAAGCCGCTTGACCGGAAGCTTCATTTTGGTCGACCCAATGTCCAACGCCACAGTCGCTGCGGGGATGCTCCGGCGAGACTTGTCGGAGCGCATCGACGAGCGAGTCGCCCGGGGCACAACGGCGGGACAAGAGCGGCGGGAGCAAGTCAGCGCTCAGGAGAGATTCGAACGGCACGGTCATCGAGCGGCTGTGTTCTCGTTGCCGGCGAGCATCGCCAACGCCGCCGAACGTGCACTCTTCGACGCAGGCTTCGAAGCTATCGTGGTGGACGCGCAGCGAACTCCTCCTTCGTCGATCCCCGTGGCTCTTGATCGACTGTGGTCAGTTGGTTTCGTAGTGCTTTTCGCTGGCGACCGCGTTCCATTCGAGATGCAGCGAGCGATGGAAGCTTTGGCCGGCGATTCGTTTTTTGATTATTCGGCGCTGCCATCGCAACAGTCAGAGGAAGTCTTAGTTGCTCAAATTGTTGCTCGCGCGGAATCGTTGTGGATCGCGCCGTCGATCCGAGGGGAGAAGCGACTGAAATGATTACCACGGACTACATCGAAGCAATCGAGGGCCACGACGCAGAAGCGGTAATCCGTTCAGTGATCGCCCAATTACAAACAGACTCGGCCTGCATAACCTGCAGCTTTCAGGCGGAGGACATGATTGTCCTGCATCTGCTTCGCAGCCATCTCCCGAAAATCCCCGTCTTGTTTCTCGAAACCGGCTACCACTTTACCGACACTTATCAGTTCCGTGACCGAATGACGAAAGAATGGGGATTGAACCTGATCAATGCGATGCCGCGGAGAACCGTGCAGCAACAAGAGGCGGAATTCGGAATTCTCTACCGAAACGATCCCGCGAAATGCTGCCAGTTGCGCAAGGTTGCACCGTTGATGTCGTCGCTCGAACCGTTCGAGATTTGGTTCACTGGTTTGCGACGCGAGCAATCTCCGACGCGGAAGGATCTGAAAAAGGTCGAGCATCATCGCTTGCCAAGCGGCAAGACGGTACTGAAGGTCAGCCCGCTCGCCGATTGGACCTGGGCGCGAGTTTGGGAATACACGGGAAAGCATGGATTGAGCTACTTGCCGCAGTACGACCAGGGCTACGCCAGCATCGGTTGCGAGCCGTGTACAGCGATTCCGGACGATCCGTCGAATCCGCGATCGGGCCGCTGGAGCGGCAAAAAACTCGAGTGCGGAATTCACACTTTTTCGGAGAAAACGGACTGATGCATCTCCTCCTGGGTTTTCTCATCGCGCTCGCGGTTGGCGTAACCGGAATCGGGGGCGGAAGCTTCACGGTGCCCGCACTTTTGTTGATTGTAGGACTCCCTGCTGGCGAGGCGGTCGGCACGGCATTTGTCTTTGCAGGAGTACTGCGATTGATCGCCGCGCCCTTTTATCTGCTACGCCGCCATGTGCACTCGCGCTATTTTCGCCTGATGCTCATGGGCGCGGTGCCAGGCTTGGTACTTGGAATTATCGCGCTGCGATGGTTGGCGAACACGGGCAACGACCCTGTGGTGGTCATTGTCCTTGGATTGTTGCTGGCCCTTACCTCGGGTGTCAGTTTTATGCCCCGCGTGCAAAACCCGAACTTTGTCGTGAAGAATGCGCAGTGGTTGCCCTGGCTCGCGTTCCCGATCGGCGTCGAGTCCGGATTCTCGTCAGCTGGCGCGGGCGCTCTGGGCACCGTGTTGCTACTCAACTATTCGGAAATGGCTCCCGCCCAGGTTGTGGGGACGGATATCGTATTCGGCTTAGTGCTCGCCGTGATTGGAAGCGCAGCGCATTGGACTTTCGGCTCCATCAGCACGCCGGTCTTGCTTCAATTGCTTGCCGGGGGAGTGCCGGGCGTCGTTTTGGGTTGCTTGCTTGCGCGAAAAGTCCCAGCACAGAAATTGAAAGCTGTCGTGGCGGCTGTGGCATTAGCGGCTGGGTTGCAATTGGTATGGTCGGGAGCACATGCATTTGCTATAGCGAGACACTCCACCGCTGCAAAACTAAATACGACGATATCGCGAGTCTCGCGGCCATGAACCCGTTCCCTCCAAATAAGGCTTTAACGAACGGCAAGATCGTTCAGTTCGTCACGTTCTGCTCGTGTTGTTGTTGACCCTCCTTTTCCTCGCTCCAAACCAGATAGCTCTGCAATCGCTGTCGCCACTTTAGAAGTTGTGAAGCGCGCTGCGCTTAACCGCACAAAAATTTAGAAATCAGGGGTGTCGAGATGAGTTTCTTGAAAGTGGTCGTCTCTTATTCGCGAAAGATGGTCCCGCACATCTGGTCGTTGCTTCTGTTGGGTTCGTTGTTGAATGCCCCGGCTCAGGCGCAAGGTGACGCTTCGTTGTGGGGTTCCGTGAGCGATTCGTCAGGCGCTGTCATTGCTGACGCGGCAGTAACGATTCGAAACCTTGAGACCGGAACCGTGCGTGCCGTTGTGACCGATGAAGCGGGACGTTTCAATGCGCCCGCCTTGAGCGTTGGGCACTACGAAGTCGCTGCGTCGAAGGCTGGGTTTCAAGTCGATCGGAGAACTGGCATTAGCCTCGCCGTCGGGCAGAGAGAAGAAGTCGACTTTACGCTTCAGGTAGGAGACGTGCACCAGATTGTCGAGGTTCCCGCCGATCTTGGCGTCGTCCAAGTTACGACGGAAGACATCTCGGGTCTCGTCGGCGAGCGCCAGGTAAAAGATCTGCCGTTGAACGGACGGAGTTACGATCAACTTCTGACGCTGAATCCAGGAATCATCAACTACACATCGCAGCGCGCCGGTGGAATTGGGACTTCGAATTCCGTCGTCGGGAACATGTTCGCGGTATCGGGCCGGCGTCCTCAAGAGAATCTCTTCTTATTAAACGGAGTCGAATTCACCAGCGCCTCGGAGGTGAACAACACCCCAGGGGGTTTGAGCGGGCAACTACTCGGTGTCGATGCCGTGCGGGAGTTTGCAGTGGTGAAGGATACTTACGGCGCCGAATACGGGAAGCGGCCCGGAGCGCAGATCAATGTTGTAACCGCTAACGGCACGAATCAGTTTCACGGTTCAGTCTACGAGTTCCTCCGAAATAGCGTATTCGACGCGCGTAACTTTTTCGATCACGGCGACATTCCGCATTTCGAGCGAAACGTATTTGGTGGTTCCGTGGGCGGCCCCATCGTAAAAGACCGGACATTCTTCTTCGCAAATTACGAAGGCTTTCGCCAGACGCTGGGCTTGAGCGACCTGACGCTTGTGCCCGACGAAACTTCTCGCGCGAACGCAGTGGCCAGCATTCGTCCACTGCTTGCGCTGTGGCCAGTGGCGAACGGCGCGGAACTGTTGAACTTCAACGGAACGCCCAGCGGAATTGCCGAGGCCTTCAGCAATCCGGTCCAGCACATTCGCGAAGACTTCGGAACCGTACGTGTGGACCAGACGTTGTCGAGCGAAGACTCCTTTTCTGCCGTGTACACCGTTGACGATAGCGGCGCGCACTCCCCTACAAACAATCCCATCAGCTTTATTAACGTCACGCTCCGCGAGCAAGTGATAAGCCTGAATGAAACGCATGTGTTCTCACCCAACGTGGTCAATCGCGCCACGTTGGGATTTTCGCGAGGTGCGTTCTACTTCAACAGCGGCACAACAGTCGACCTTCCAGGATGGATACATGAAACTCAGCCGGTCGGCGCCTTGGTTGTTGGAGGCGGTACTACACTGAACGGAGCGTCACAAATCACCAACGGCGGCACGAACGCCGGCAGCAATCTGGCCGCCGTGCGCAATCTTTTCACCGTCAGCGATCAACTCAGCTTCACGCGGGGGCGGCACTTGTTCACCTTCGGCGGCTGGCTGCAGAGGCTGCAGGCCAACGACGTACTGATTCAAGACCAGTACGGTCAGGCCTCCTTCACCAATCTACAGAGCTTTTTGCAGGGAACTGTCAGTACGTACACATTCGCGCCAAACTACACGCCACTCGGCTGGCGGTCTCTGGAAAGGGCGTTCTACGCAGAGGATTCGATTCGCGTAAAGCCATCACTGGAGTTGCGAATCGGCTTTCGTGCCGAATCGACGAACGGCTGGAATGAAGTGGATAGTCGCGCTTCCAACTACGCCTTCGATTCCAGTGGTGTGATCATCACGCAGCCGGTCGTTGCGGGCTCTGCATTTTCAGAAAATCACGCACGGTTTCTACCCGCTCCGCGACTGGGAATTGCCTGGTCGCCGTTCACTTCTAAGAAAACCGTTTTCCGCGGGGGATTTGGGACCTACTACGCGTTGCTCGATAATCTGAGCTATCGATTAGATCAGAACGGTCCCTTCAATACCGTCTCCGCTGTGAAGGGCATCCCATTTTCCAGCATTGCTCCGGACGCGACTTACACTAGCGCGAAAGTCATCCCGAGCGGTGTGCAACCGGACTTGCGCACGCCAACAGTTGAATCCTGGTCGCTCAAAGTCGAGCAGCAAATGGCAGCGAACACCTCGATAACCGTGGGGTACATCGGATCTCATGGATATCACGAACTGCTTTCTGTCGACGCCAACCTTCCCGCGGCAACAATCTGCCCGGCGTCGCCGTGCCCGGCGCCATATCCTGCTGGCACACTCTACTATCCGTCGAACGCGCCGCTCGCGAATAGCTCGGTAGCGAATACCACACATTGGTTCTCGCAAGGCATTAGCTCCTACCACGGCCTCGAAGTGGACGTGAACCAGCGTATTAGCCGTGGTCTCCAATTCCGTGGCGTGTACACCTTTTCCAAAGCGCTAGATGACGGCGACAACGTAAACACCAGCGTGGCTACAAATTCGCCGGCCTTTGTCGCAAATCCGCTTGATCCGAAGGCGGATTATGGCCGCGCCTCCTTTGACATCCGCCACGCCGGAGTTATAAACGCAACGTATGACCTGCCATTCGGCCGTCGACCCGGCGAAGGCAATGCCTGGGTCGCAAGGATTCTTGGTAACTGGCAAGTCAGCGGAATCGAAACGCTGCTCTCGGGTCTGCCGTTCACGCCACAGTTGTCGTACAACCCGTCGAACGACGGTGACACACGCAATCCTGTACGGCCCTCGATCAACCCAAACTTTACGGGAACTGTGATAACCGGCGGCACGAACCAATATTTCAATCCAAACGCGTTTATCCAGCCACTTCCGGGAACATACGGAAACGTCGGGCGCAATACGCTGCCTGGACCGTCGTTGATCGAGACCGATGTATCCGCTGCGAAGAAATTCGCCCTTTCGGAACGGTTGGGCCTGCAGTTTCGCGCCGAGATATTCAATCTTTTCAACCACACAAATCTGAACACACCGAACCCGGTCGTCTTTGCTGCAGCGACTGGCGGCCCGTCGCCCACCGCGGGGGTGATCACCTCGACGGCCACGAGCTCTCGCCAAGTTCAGTTTGGCTTGAAGCTCTTATGGTGACGACGCGCTTCGCCGCGGCTGTCTATGGCAGCCGGCCCCCTACTCACCGTTATTCGTTGGAAAATGCGGGATTCCTGGACGGTTTCTGCGCAGCTTCCGCTTCACTCTACGAAGGTTCATTCCGAAGGCTCCGGACGGCTGCGGTGGATCGAAGCGACGATGTTCAGGAACGACTGATGCGCATCGTTCCGATGTCCGTCGCGTGTCGACTGATAGCGCTGCCGTTGCGCCCCGTTGGAGCGCTTTCGGCTTTTGTTCTTTTGGCTTTAACTTGCTGAAAGATATGGTAGGCCCGTGGAGACTCGAACTCCAGACCTCTACCGTGTCAAGGTAGCGCTCTAACCAACTGAGCTACGGGCCTAATGCACCGTAAATTTTAGCACGTTGTGGGGTTCCTCGTTACTCAGTCCGAATGCCGTCCAGTCACACCAGAGTCACTCCGGCAGGTCCTTGAAATGTGCATCCGAAGTGATCAGTTGCGCGCCCCTGGAGCGAGCACTTGCGTAGATGAACGCGTCCGCCATCGGCAACCGGTGTAGAAGGCTCAAGGAAACCGCACTTTGGGCGAGGCTGCGATCTATTTCAATTGACTCGTATTGCTCAGCCAGAGAAAAAAATCGTCTGCGGCTTTCGCGCCGTGCCTCGAAAGCAAGATCTTTCTTACCTCGTAAATTATTATCGGAGAAATTAGTACACGGCGAGGATCGCTCGAAAAGTATGGCAGAAACAGTGCCGCTTTGCTGTCGTCCGTGAGGCATTCGAGCCAGCCAGACGAATCAATGAGACACAAATTCAGTAGCGTTCCGCTCGATCACGGTAAGAATCTTTCCACTTCATGCCCTTCGCAATGCCCACCAACTGTTCGACTGACCGCGGTCGGATCAATCGGATCGAATCTTCGAGAAAGATTACACGTAACTCTTCGCCCGCCTTCAATCTCATTAACTCCCGAACCTTTTTCGGTATTACCACTTGGAATTTTGGAGAAACCTTAACTGATTGCATGATACCTCGATTCTAGGTATCGATCATAAAAATCGTATACCAATGGAAATTGTACGGCAAAATTTTTATCGATATGCGGCGTGGTATTACAAATCCGAAATCATCACTCCCAAATTTTGTTCTCCGACGCGGCCCGTGTAAACTGCACTGTCCACCGATGGCTAAATCTTTAGCGTTTATGCTTTTGCAGCTGCTCCTAGCGACGTGTGCGTGGTCGCAGAAGGCGCTCGCGCAGCCTGACGATCGTTATAAGGCGGACATTTTGGTGGTTGTCGCGCATCCTGACGATGAAGGTGCGGCCACGCCCTATCTGGCGCGAGCGATAGACGAGGGAAAGCGTGTTGCGGTCGTTTACGGAACCAGCGGCGGTAACGGCGGAAATGAAGTGGGCTCCGAACAGGCTTCGGCCTTGGGCGAAGTTCGCCAGATTGAAGCGCGGAAGGCTAACGCCTACCTTGGAATCACCAACGTCTGGTTTCTGCGCGGCAAAGACACCGCCTCGCAAAACGTTCTGCAATCGCTGGCGAATTGGGGACACGGTGAGTGCCTCGAAGAACTGGTGCGCTTGATTCGCCTGACTCGTCCGGAAGTAATTCTCACTTTTCTACCGGGCACCTTTATCGGCGAAGACCACGGCGATCATCAAGCCGCCGGAGTGCTGGCCACTGAAGCATTCGATCTGGCGGGCGATCCCACCGTCTTTCCGGAGCAGGTCGCCGGTCCAACGCGTCGCTTGGAAACCTTTCTGGAAAACTTGCGGCCTTGGCAAACCAAGAAAATTTATTACTTTCCGGACGCGACCCGTGAAGATATTTTTCGCGGCCTGGGTCCTGATTACCCTGTAAAAGAAATATCGAAATCCACAAAATTGCCGTACTGGCGCATGGCCATGAACTCTTTTCTGATGCACCAGACGCAAGCCAAAGGGTATATCGACGCGCTCGGTAAAATGACCGAAGCGGAACTCGAGAAGCAGGTCAGCGCGGAATGGGGTGATGCCCAGCACTTTGTGCGCGGTAAGAGCTTAGTCGGCGGAACGGTCACCGGCGACATTTTTGAAGGCGTCACCTCTAGTGAAATTCCTTTCGTGCCAGTGCAGCGCATTGCGGAGCCGAACGTTGCGGAAGGTGTTTCGGTGGAATTAGCTGGAACGTGGAGTTTCTACGCGTCGTTCCGGCGTGCGCACGGGCTGAAACTCCCTCATCCGGAGCCGCCGGAAATTGCGTTGCAGTATGGGACGGTGCTGGTGATTCCATTGTGGGTTCGCAACTCAACCGCTACTCCGCAAAAAGTCTCTTTGGCTGCGAACCTCCCGGCAGGATGGACCATAACCTCTGGGACAGGCGACTTCACGGTCGGTGCCCGGCAGACAGCCGCTACACGGATTGAAATCAACTTGCCAGCCACTCCCGAGACGCCTGCTGGCAAGGCGACAAATGATCCGGTGAAAAAGGAACTGCCGGAAGTTTCAGTGACCGCCGAATCAGATGGAAAATCCGTCGGCGTTGTCAGTTTGCGAGTGGAGCTGCGCAAGAGAGCTCTTCCAGAATAGACGCAGTAACTAGCCGCTCTCTCTTACGACTTCTTGGTTCGCGCCGCCGCCATCTGTTCCCAGGCGGAGTCCGGCAACATCAACAGGTCATTGAACTCTCCTGCGCCGCGCAGCCACTGCGCGCCATCAATCACCACGCATTCGCCGTTGATGTATGGCGAAAGGTCACTCAGCAAAAAAGCTGCTAGATTGGTTAGTTCTTCGTGGCGCCCAAAGCGTTTCATCGGGCTTTTCTCGCGGGCATGCTCTTCGAATTGTTTTGAAGGCATCAAGCGCGACCACGCACCCTCGGTGGGAAACGGTCCCGGAGCAATGGCGTTGATGCGAATGTGATATTTTGCCCACTCCACCGCCAGCGAGGTTGTCATTGCCAAAACGCCGGCTTTGGCGCAGGCCGAAGGCACCACGAACGCCGAGCCCGCATTTGCCGCCGCATAGGTGGTAACAATGTTTAAAATGTTCCCCGGATTCTTTTCCGCGATCCAGCGTTTGCCGAAAGCTTGTGTGCAGTGAAAGGATCCGTTCAGCACGATACCCACCACGGTGTTGAACGCGTTGGCCGACAGCGTTTCCGTCTTCGCCATGAAATTTCCGGCGGCATTGTTTATCAGCGTGTCGATGTGTCCGAACTGCTCGTAAGCCTTGCCCGCAGCAGCTTCGACTGCGGCGTAATCGCGCACATCGCACGTCGCGTAGCCGGCTTCCCCGTCGGCAGTACGAATCTCCTCACAAACTTGCTTGAGCGGATCCTCGCGACGTCCGGCGATGAAAATTTTCGCTCCCAGCGATGCCAGATGCAGCGCCATCGAGCGGCCCAATCCTGTGCCGCCGCCCGTGACGAACATGGCACGGCCCTTCAACATGTTTTTTTCAAACACAGACCACCTCCGTGTTTTTGCGCACGCTAGCATATAGCAGAGTGCTTAGAAATTTTGGGGAGATTGAAAAGTCAAAGACCGCACCCACAAAACCAGTGAGTGCCGCACTGATCAACTATAGCTTGAGCGATTAGGGATTTAGTTGCGCGGGGACTGGCAGGCCGCGGACTTTGGCGTATTCGGCGGCGAAGAGCGGGCTCTTCGGATATTCCTCGGTCAACGCTTTAAGCACTACTTCCGCGTGGGCATTCTGCTTTCTCGCGGCGCAGGGAAAGCGCCAGCAGAATTTGCGCGAAACCCTTCAGATAACGGCCACCGTCGGCGGTTTTTTCCACTTCATCGATTCCGAGTTTCTTGTCGCCCTTGATCCCACCAAACCACAGGAAGAAACGCGCCGTTCCGGATAGGCAGCCGATGATGTAATTGGCGGAACCCGGAGCCACGTACACATCGGTCACTTCCGGATGAATGGTCAAAAGCTGCTTGGCCCAATCGTTGGCTTCCTTCATCCGTTTCAAACCGTCAATATGCCTTTTTTCCACGATGACGAAGTCGTTCGATTCCATTCCGGCAGCCATGGTCATAGCAAAGAGCGCATTGGGATCACCGGGAGCGGCTTTGAGCCGGTTGTTGGCCAGGACTCGGGCCTTGTCGATGGCTTCGTGGAAGCCCTGCATGCGGCCGGGATCGGCTTCGCCCTTCGATGCCGTGAAGAAACTTCTCGTCGTTGATGAAAAATTCGCTGGTGAGAACTCCGTGGCGATTGAATTCGTCAAACAGATAACCGGCAGCGAGAGAGACTTGGCCAAAGGCTTCCTCTGGGTGCGCCGCGCTCCAGGCCGTGAATTTGGCGCGAGCGTCGATGAAATTCTGTTCGTAGAGAGCGCGGAATCCATCCATCAACTCGGGGTCGGTCTCGAATGCCGGTCCAAGTTTGGGCATAGCCGCAGCTTTTTTCGCATCAGCCTTGCTGAGCTTGCGGCCTTCTTTGGCCGCAGAAGCCTGGGACACTACATACGGCGCGCCGAAGCAGCAGAACCAAGGCTATCGCGCCGCTGATCGTTCTACGCATGACACCCGCTTTCTAAATCTGCGAAGCAAGCTCGTATCTGGCCAGAAAAACCCGGGAGGAGGGGTGCGATTAAGTCGATTTTAAAACAGGCCCGGCAAAAAGCGAGGCTTGCCGGACAT
Organism: uncultured Acidobacteriota bacterium; assembly: GCA_963786485.1. Lineage (GTDB taxonomy): Bacteria > Acidobacteriota > Terriglobia > Acidiferrales > UBA7541 > Acidiferrum. The sequence goes on along the minus strand of CAWAZN010000017.1, from coordinate 164,290 downwards.
CGCGGCGCGATAGTCGGGATTGGCAAACAGCACCCGTTCCTCGGTGGACAAACGCATTTTTAATACGATTGCATGCGCCACCGTTCCAACAATCGCCGTGATCCACGCGGTATGGATCAGTGGCAGGGCGATCATCTCCGCGAAGACCGCCGCATAGTTAGGATGCCGTACAAAGCGGAAAGGACCAGATGTGACGACGCCCAGACGCGTCGAATCAACTACTTGTACATTCCAGTGCTCGCCCAGTGTGCGAATCACCCACCAGCGCACCACGTTGGCGGCCAGAAAAATAATCAACATGATGGTGCCCAGCACGGGAAGGAAGGGACGATGAAGGAAAACCACTTCGACGGCGGAACCGATCAGCACCGCGGTATGCAAAAGAACCATCCAGCGAAACCGTGGTTCTTCGACGCGCGCGGCACCGCGCCCCAGCATTTCTTTTTGGTGCTGCTTGGATATACGCAGTTCCAGCAATCGCAACGCAGCGACCGCTACCAGCAATCCTAAATAGGCGATAACACTTATGTCCATTGCAGCAGAATAAATTCCGCGCTGAAGCCCGGGCCGAACGCCGCCATTACCGCGTAATCGCCTGGTTTTAGCGGCCGCTTATCGAGCCACTCCTGAAGAATAAAAAGAATAGTGGCGCTCGACAGATTGCCGACACTGCCCAAAATGTCCCAGGAAGGTTGCGTCTCACATTTTTTGAGGCCGAGCGCTTCTTCCACGTTGCCCAGCAGCCGAGCGCCACCGGGATGCAGGATCCATCCCTTAATGTCTTCCTGTTTCAGGCCCTGACGCTCCAGGAACCCGTGCACCAATTCCTTAATCCGTTTGCCGATCATTTCCGGCACGCCCTTATCGAGCAAAATGTGAAATCCGGAATCTTTCAGGTCGAAGCCCATGGCTCCCAAGGAATCCGGGAACGTATACGTTTCCGAAACCAGAATCCTCGGCCCGCGCATTTCTTTGCCGGTGAGTACCACCGCAGACGCACCGTCACCAAACAAAATGGACGAGATCAAATTCGCTTGCGAAATGTCTTTGCGTTGGAACGTAAGCGACGGCAGCTCCACAGCCAACACCAGCACATTGCCGCCGGGATACGCCTTCAGGAAATCCGCGCCGCGCGCGATAGCCATGGCGCCAGCAGCGCAACCGAGTTCGGTAAATGGCATGCGCCGAATGTTGGCACGAAAGCCCATCAACTCGATCAGGTGCGCGTCCAGCGACGGAATCATGAATCCGGTACACGAAACTGTGATGATCAGGTCGATATCCTGGGGGGTCAGCTTGGCGCGTCGCAGCGCTTCTTCCGCTGCTTGCCGGCCCAGCCGAATGGCGTGCTCAATATATTCCTCGTTGGTCTTGGATAGCGGCCGCGCTTCGATGGTGTAGTCGATGGGGAAAATTGCGTGCCGCTGGTCGACCTGGGCATTGTCCACGATGGCCATCATGGCTTCTAGGCGGCGCTCAGGAATATCAAAGACGCGCCCCAGGTAGTAACGCATGTCCGCACGCGTCATCTTGTTTTCAGGCAGAGCGGTCGCCGTCGCAACGATCGTCGGATGCGTGGCGTTAGCGGAGACCGTTGGGTATGCCGCTGCGGCGCTGCTCTGTTCTAGAGTCTTCACTAAACGCTCCCTATTCACGCAATGCGAATCCCGGAGACTATCGGAAATGTCCGGGTAAGTCCATTGCTTCCAGCGGCGGCACTTATCGTGACACCGTATATACCACGACGTTTCTGCTGCGGGAAGCCTGTACAACTGGTCTAACCCCGCCAAATCGGCGACGGTTGCACGCCGCCGCGCCCGCCACCAGCCGATGTTCTAGCACTCTTGTTAGGTGCTGTTGGCGGGACAAAGAGCGACCCGGCGCGACTTTGCTACTGCGCCTGACTGGCGCGAATCTCTTGCCAACGCCGCGGCCGCCGATTCGCCTGCAACACTTTTTTCCTTAAGCGAATCGATTTCGGCGTAATTTCCACGAACTCATCATCGGCGATGAACTCAATCGCTTGCTCCAGGCTCAGTTCGCGGTGCGGAATTAGTCGGATGGCTTCGTCCGCGCTGGAAGATCGCATGTTGGTCTGCTTCTTTTCTTTGCAGACGTTCACATCCATGTCCTGTTCGCGCGAGTTTTCTCCCACGATCATGCCTTCATACACTTCGATCGCCGGCCCGATAAAAAGTTCGCCGCGCTCCTGAATGTTCCACAGCGCAAACGCAGTCGAAGGCCCGCTGCGGTCCGCCACCAGCGCCCCCGTAGGACGCAACGCCATCTCCCCAGAGTAATCCATCCACCCTTCAAAAATCGAGTGAATCAGCGCCGTTCCACGCGTATCCGTCAGCAGCTGGCTTCGCAAACCAATTAACCCGCGCGAAGGAATCTTGAAATCCATGCGCACGCGGCCAGAACCGTGATTGCTCATCTTGGACATTTCGCCGCGCCGGCTGCCCACCGTCTCCATGATGATCCCAATGAAATTTTCCGGCACGTCAATCACCAGGCGCTCGAGCGGCTCCAGCTTCTGCCCCTTCTCTGTGCGCGTAACAATTTCCGGCTTGCCCACCATTAACTCAAACCCTTCACGCCGCATGGTCTCGATCAAAATCGCCAGCTGCAATTCTCCGCGGCCCAATACTCGGAACGATTCTGGCGTGTCCGTATCTTCCACGCGAATCGAAACGTTGGTCAGTAGCTCTCGCGCCAGCCGGTCGCGCAAATCGCGCGAAGTTAGAAAGCTGCCTTCTTTGCCGCTCAACGGACTGCTGTTCACCGTAAAGATCATGGCCAGCGTCGGCTCGTCGATGATCAACGGTTCCAGCGGCATCGGGTTCGCGGTATCGATCAAGCTCTCGCCGATCTGAATCCCTTCCACGCCGGCAATGGCCACCAGGTCGCCCGCCGGTACGCTCTCGGCTTCATCGCGTTCGAGTCCGCGAAACGTATAAAGTTTCGTGATTTTTGTGGTGGTGATCTTGCCATCCAGCCGGCTGATGCCCACTTCTTGCCCGCGCTTTAGCGTTCCGTTGAACACGCGCCCAATGGCGATGCGTCCCAGAAATTCGCTGTAATCCAGATTCATCACCTGAATCTGCAGCACGCCTTCAGGATCTCCGGCGGGTTTCGGAATCGATTTTACGATCGCCTCAAACAGCGGCAGCAAATCCTTGGAATCGTCGCCAATCTGCTTGTACGCCACGCCATCGCGTGCATTCGTGTACACCACTGGAAAATCCAGCTGATCTTCCGTAGCGTCCAGGTCGATAAACAAGTCGTAGATTTCGTCCAAAACTTCTTTGGCGCGCGCGTCGACGCGGTCGATCTTGTTCAACACAATCACCGGAGGCAGCTTGGCCGCCAGCGCCTTCTGCAACACGTAGCGCGTCTGCGGCAGGGGGCCTTCGCTGGCATCCACCAGCACCACCACGCCGTCCACCATGCGCAGGGCCCGCTCCACCTCTCCGCCAAAATCGCTGTGGCCCGGGGTATCCACAATGTTGATCTTGGTATCGTGGAAAAAAAGAGCCGTATTTTTGGCCAAAATCGTGATCCCGCGTTCCCGCTCCAAATCGTTGGAGTCCATTACGCGTTCTACCAGCGCTTCGTTGGCCCGAAAAATCCCGCTTTGCCGCAGCATGGCGTCCACCAGGGTCGTCTTCCCATGGTCCACGTGCGCGATAATTGCAATGTTTCGAATATCTTGAGTCATAAATGTGCGTAGCGTCTAGATACAAAAATAGCTGCCGTAACAACCAGCAGCCCGGACGGTTCTCCTTATTGTCAGGCGCCTAGTCAGGCCCGCCTGTTCAAATGGTGAGTCAGGTGTGGTCGAGCAAGCCTTAGTTTATCAGACCTCTGCGCAGTCGCCTAGCCTTAGGTAGCACCCTGCTTCTCTCGAGAACCTAGCGTAAACTGACCCTCCATGCTCACTGCCATCACCCGCGCCGTCAGCCCGGCATTTGTACATTGCGAACTCTCCTTTATCGATCGCCAACCAATCGACCTTGCCGTAGCCCAACAGCAGCATCGCAATTACGAAAAAGCCCTGGAGCAGCTCGGCGTCAAAGTGATCTCTCTGCCTGCTGAGCCGGATCTGCCAGACTCCATGTTCGTAGAAGACCCTGCCCTGGTCGTAGACGAACTGGCCGTAATCATGCCCCTGGGCACCCCTTCTCGCCGCCCCGAGGCCGCATCGCTTGCCCGCGCCTTGGCCCCCTACCGCAAGCTCGCTTACATCACCCCGCCGGCCATCATGGAGGGCGGCGATCTGCTTCGCATCGGCAAACGAATCTACGCCGGACTCTCGCGCCGTACCAACGAAGAAGGCATCCGTCAGCTTGTGGCCCTCTTAACCCCGTACGATTACGAAGTAATTCCTGTCTCGGTAACCGGTTGCCTTCACCTCAAATCCGCCGTTACCTCTTTGGGAAATGGCACCCTCTTGGCCAATCGCCTCTGGTTCCAAAACGACTCTTTCGCCGGATACACGTGGATCGACGTCTCCCCCAACGAACCCCACGCCGCCAACGCCTTGGCCATCGATCACCAAATCATGCTCCCCGCCTCATTTCCTGATACCAAAAGCCGCATCGAAGCTGCGGGGTTTCCCGTCCTCTCCATCGACGTCTCTGAACTCCAAAAAGCCGAATCCGGCCTAACCTGCTCCAGCCTGCTCTTTACGGCTGCACCATGACGTTGCGAAGACAAGTCATTTTTTATCTGTAACTTACCCTTCAGTACCAAAACGAAATTCCCACTCTCAGCCTAAACTCCCGCTGTTACCGTTCGAGCAACTCAGCCCTCCGTTTACGCAATTTTCACTTCCCTCCGAAGTTCCCTTGTGCTACCTTCTCCCCTGTAATGATGTCTCTCCACACCTCGCGAATGGCCACGTCCTCGACGACTACTACGTCGATTACGACGTCGACTATTAAGTCGACTACCTTCGCTTCGGGTGCGTGGAGAAACTAGCAGCTTAAAAAAGTTTCCATCCCACCGCCAGAAGCGACCCCAGGCGGTGGGTCTTTTAGTCTCTCCCACCTCCGAAGGCGCTCTCCCCGCGGCTTAATCTGGAGCTGTCATGACGTCTGAGAACGTACAAGCCGATGAAGTAAACGAACCTGCTAAAGCCAGCCGGTTTCGTATCATCACGACTGTTGCGGATATTTCGACCGAATCGCGCGTGCCTCGCGATGTCGTAGCCTTCAAATTTGGCGGCACCTCCGTTCTGGGTGCCGAGCGCATGTTGCACGCCTCGCAGATTGTTCGCGCCGCTACCTGCGCGTCGAGCGTGGTCGTCATCGTTTCGGCGATGAAGGGCGTCACGGATCACTTGCTCGCGATCGGCACCGCTCTTGAAAACGGCAAGCTCGCGGCCGCCAAGCACGAAGCCGAAAGCGTGATCGCTACGCATCTTGCCGTGCTGCGCGATCTGCAACTCGCCGAAGCCGACGATCTGCGCGTGCGCCGCGAAATGCTTTCGCTCGCTCAGGATCTGCTTCACGACGTCGCCGTAAAGAGCACCGTCACCGGACATCCCGAACTGTTGGATCGCCTGGCCTCTTACGGCGAGCGTTTCAGCGCTCGGCTCCTCGCCGCCGCACTGGAAAAATCCGGCGTGGTCAGCGTGCCCGTTACTTCGTCGGAGTTCGTCCGCACCTGCGAAACCTTTCGCGACGCGCGCCCCGATCTGCTCGAAACTCGCGAGCGTGGCCGCGATGTTCTGCTCCCGCTTGCTCGAAGACGCCGTCGTGCCCGTGGTCACCGGCTTTATCGGCGCCACTCCTGATGGCCGCATCACCACGCTCGGCCGCAACAGTTCTGATTTTTCCGGCGCCATCATTGCTCATGTTGTTGATGCCGACGAACTCATCATCTGGACCGACGTAGACGGGATCTACACTGCCAACCCGCGCGAAAATCAGGAAGCGCAGTTGTTGCACGAAATGAGTTATGACGACGCGCACGCCTTGGCGAAAAGCGGCGCGAAAGTTTTGCACGCCAGCGTTCTCCCGCTCGCTGCACAAACCGAAATGGTCGTCTGGGTGCGCAACACTTTCAACCCCAATGGCCGCGGGACTCGCATCGGCCCTCGTGCCGATCTTTCTCCCGCCGTAAGCGGGGGCAAGTCATGAGCGCCAACTCCAGCGAAGGCCAGCAATTCCGCCCATTCCCCGCGGGAGGAAAGAAATTCAAAGCCGGCGTCCTCGGCGCTACCGGCATGGTCGGCCAGCGATTGGTCAGCATGCTCGCCAATCACCCGTGGTTTGAGCTCACCGAAGTAGCCGCCTCCGAACGCTCAGCGACTCGCCGTTATGCGGACGTCGTTCGCTGGCATCTAAATACCCCAATTCCCAAAGGCGCAGCCGACCTCACCGTTAAGACACTAGCTCCCTCGCTCGATTGCGATTTTGTATTTTCCGCGCTGGATTCATCCGTTGCCGGACCTGCCGAGGAAGAATTCGCGCGTGCCGGGTATCCGGTGGTCAGCAATTCCAAAAATCACCGCATGGCCGCGGATGTTCCCTTGTTGATTCCCGAAGTCAACGCTGCGCACCTCGATGCCATCCCTCTTCAGCAGAAAAATCGCGGCTACACCACCGGATTCATCGTTACCAACCCCAACTGTTCCACCGCTGGTTTAGTACTTGCGCTCAAGCCGCTGGCTGACGCTTTCGGCCTGGAAAAAATCTTCGTAGTCACCATGCAGGCCGTCTCCGGCGCAGGCTATCCCGGCGTAGCCTCCATGGACATTCAAGGGAACGTCGTCCCCTTTATTAGCGGCGAAGAAGAAAAAATGGAAACTGAGCCGCAAAAACTTCTGGGTAAGTGGAATGGCCAGCGGTTTATCGACGCCGGACTAAGCCTTAGCGCGCACTGCAACCGCGTTCCGGTGATCGAAGGCCACCTGGAATCCGTCAGCCTCTCCTTGAAAAAAGTAGCTAGCTTGGGAGAAGTTCGCGAAGCCCTGCGTACCTTCGAAGTAGATGCCGCCCTGGCTGCGCTGCCCACCGCTATTCGCCATCCGGTAGTGGTCCTCGACGACGAGGCCAGGCCGCAACCGCGCCGCGACGTGAACGCCGGCAACGGTATGGCTGCCGTAGTAGGCCGCATTCGCCCCTGCCCTATTTTGGATGTGAAATTGACGCTGCTCTCGCACAACCTGGTCCGCGGCGCCGCCGGTGCCGCACTGCTGAACGCAGAACTCCTGGCCGCTCGCGGTTTTTTTGCTCGCCGCGTATCCCAACAGGCCGATCACCAGATCGCCGAACCCGTCTCCCGTTAACCAGCTTTTTCGCCCACGTCAACTTCCCATTCAAGGGTGCCGCATCCACTGGTTCTGTGGGTGCGGTCTTTGACTTTTTCTCTTGCCCTAGGGGCTGGCTAACTTACCATTTCCATCCGAACGTCTCTTCCACTCACATATTTCTCGAATAATCCCTTCAACCTTTCCATCCATCCCGCTAATCCTTCCGTCCCACCAAACGAAACCAATATCGCCAAGACCTCTTTCGTCTCCATCGTCACCATAGTCCGTTCCGAATCGCTAGTCGCGCTCCCATGCGGCCCCTCCGCATCCGCAAACAGTGGCAAACTTTCCAGATTTAAATCGTATTTCCCAATGCCCTTATACGTTTCCCCCGCCCGCCCCGCGCGAAACACCACGTCCCCGCGCACCTGTGCCAGGTCATACAATCCGATAGGCAAACGGCTCTCCACCGAAACCAGATTGATCACATCCACCACCGCATTGATTTGCGGTAATCCTTTTCCGGAAACCATCCGCCGCAACAACGCTTCCGCCGACCCGCGATACCGCGCCGGATCTTTCCCCAGCGCCTTATACCCGCGCCGCGTGGCTAAAACAGCGGGCCCTTCGAGCACCACCTTCGGCTCCGGCAGCGCCAAAATCTTCGCCACCGCCGCGTCCATCTCCCCAATCAGTTCCGCTGAAGCCGCACTCGCCGTTACGCCAGCCCAAACACACCCTAGCGCCGCGCGTGGACACTTCTTCTTCAGATCCTCATCGATTGTTACCAGCAGAAATCCTCCGAATCGCGCCGCCTAAGTAGCGCAGACTTCAGCTTGCCCCCTGGAGGGGGTCTGCGTTCCTTTGACTTCGTACGAACCAACTTGAGATGCAACTAAGATTTCGGAGGCACCGCCACAGGAGCAGGAGCCGCGATGGTCAGGCGTAATGTGATCGTCTTCGTCTGACCCGGCCGCACACTCACATTCCTAGCCCATTCCGAATACATCCCCTTCGTAGTCGCGCGCAAGTCATAACTATCCGCGCGTAGCTTGCCTACCGAAAAATGGCCCTTGGCATCGGTGCGTATGACGTGCGGCGCATCCCCTCCGCCGGTTTGATACGTCACGCTCGCATTGGCCACCGGCTTCCCGTCCGCCGCCACCACCACGCCGGCCAGGGTGGAAGTATGCGGCGGCATGGCTTGCCCGTCACTAACCACCATGCCGAGTGCCAGGATCGTAGCAATTGCTACAAAAAATCGCGCAGCGCGAACTCGCATCGGAAACTCTCGCGTCAGTTCCATGGTTCCCTCCGTCACTCCCGTCAGAGCTCAGTGTACCCGTGCAAAACCCGCACCATCTCCGTGTCGCAAAAAATGTGCTTGTGCAGAAACTGCCTCACCGTACAGCAACTCAGGCGCACGATTCTTGTAAAGCCTCGCCACCACCATCAACGCCGGCAGAAAATAATTACGACCTGCGCGATTTCAAAATCGCGCGCAGCCTTGTTAGACTGCCAGTTCGTACGAGGAACTCCAATGCCGCGCTATTTCACACAACACACCTTGGCTTGCCTCACCCGCCAAGGCGCAGAAAATCTCGCAGAGCGGATGCAACAGGGCGGGCCCGCCCACGCCGAACGCGTGTTGGTCAACATGCTCGAAGGCAAGATGTTCGCTGAATTTCGCGCGGACTCGAAGGAAATTTTAGAGGCGTGGCTGCAGAGTCAGGGTATGCACTTTGACTGGCTCGTGCGCATCGAATGGGAGAGTAAGAACGGCAAGTTGGAGATAGCGACGTAATCCGAACAGCCACGTCTAACCGTAAATTGCTGAAGGGAAAAGGCTAAGTGGGAAACCCGAGAAGCAAGCTGGGCGCATTCGAATCCCGATTAAAAAGAGGGTGATTTAGCCATCGCGCTGCGCTACTCTCTTTCATCGTTCAAGAAGGAAGGAAAACATCATGTCTGATTACGCGCACCCAGAAGTACTCGTCACCACCGAATGGATTTCGCAGCACGCCAAAGATCCCGGCTTGCGCCTTGTGGAAGTGGATGTCGATACCACTTCGTACGACCAGGGGCACATCGACGGCGCCATTTCCTGGAACTGGCAAACCGAATTGCAAGACGCGATTCGCCGCGACTTGGCGGATCCCAAAGCGTTTGAAGACTTGCTCGGGAAGGCTGGGATTTCGCCAGAGACTACCATCGTGCTCTACGGCGACAACAACAACTGGTTCGCCGCGTGGGCGTTCTGGCAATTGAAATACTACGGGCACGACAAAGTTTTGATCGTCAACGGCGGCCGTAAAAAGTGGCTGGAAGAAAAGCGCCCGGTAACCACGAACAAACCCACCATCAGCGCAACCACGTACAAAGTAAAAGCTGCTAACACTGCGATTCGCGCCAAGCGCGACGACATTTTCGCCGCCGTGGAAAAGAAGTCCGGCGCGCAATTGGTGGACGTGCGCTCTCCGGACGAATTCAGCGGAAAAATTATCGCGCCTCCGGGCATGACCGAAACGGCGCAACGCGGCGGGCATATCCCCGGCGCGGCCAGCATTCCCTGGGCGCAAGCAGTGAACGAAGATGGCACCTTTAAATCCGTAGACGCGCTGAAGACGCTTTACAACGGAAAAGGCATCACCGGCGATCAGCCGGTTATCGCCTATTGCCGCATCGGCGAACGCAGCTCGCACACCTGGTTCGTGCTGAAATACTTGCTGGGCGTGAAAGACGTTCGCAACTACGATGGCTCGTGGACCGAGTGGGGCAATTTGATTGGCGCTCCGATCGAAAAGGAAACGTCCATCGCCGCTGCCAAATAATCGTCGACCAAGTTGGCGACGATTTGCTTGCGCGTAAGGCCAGGCCAAAAGCTAAACTAGAGTCCGCGAAGAAGTACTCTGGCAAAAAAGACAAAAGGATTCGCGGACAAAATGCCAACCAGTTCAAAATCTCTGTCTTCATCCAGTTACACTCGACGCCGTTTCCTCGCAGAAACGGCGTCTGCATTTACCGGCGCACTGATCTTGCCAGCCTTCGTTCGTCCCGGCAGCCCGACTCCGAGCGCAGCGGAGACCGGTCCGCACATCGCGTTCCCGACCGATCCACGCGAACGCATCGCGATTGCGTCTTACCCCTTCCGCGATTACGTCGCGCCCATGGATCCAGGAACCACTCCCGGGACCGAGTCGCACACGCGGATGGAACTGAAGGATTTTGCGGCCCACGTCGTGGCGAAGTTCAACATTCACAGAATTGAGCCTTGGAGTCCGCATTTTATTTCGAAAGAGCCCAGCTATCTGGCGGGACTGAAAGCCGCATTTGAGAACGCGCAGGTTTCCGTGGTGAATATTGCCGTGGATGGCCAACACAGCATTTTCGCGATTGACGCGGCGGAACGCGCGGCGGCAATTGCGGAGAGCAAGAGCTGGATCGACGTGGCCGTAGCGATTGGATCGCCCAGTGTGCGCACGCATGTGGCGGCAGCGAAAGATTCCGGTCCGGACATGACCCGGGCAGCGGACAGTTTGCGCCACGTAGCGGAATACGCTGCGACGAAAAACGTGGTGGTAAATTTAGAGAACGACGACCCGGTTACAGAAGATGCATTCTTCATCGGGAAGTTGGTAGCCACGGTAAAGTCTCCGTGGGTGCATGCGCTGCCCGACTTTGCAAACAGCCTGGTGGTCTTGCCGGAACGGCAAGCGTACGACGCGTTGGACGGTATGTTTTCGCAGGCCTACAACATTTGCCACGTAAAAGGGTTGGAAGTAAATGCCGTGGGCGAGAAGTTTCGCGTGAATTTTGCGCGCGCCTTCGCGATTATGAAGCATTTTAATTACAAGGGATTTTGTTCGATGGAGTTCGATAGCCCGGGTGATCCATATGCCGGGACAGCGGATTTGATCAAGCAGACGTTGAAGTATTTGGCGTGATGGTCGCAGAAGCGTCCCTCGCGCTGCGAGTAATCAGAAAATCGCCGAGGACCAAGGCGTCCATTTGCGTGCGCGTGAAGCAGTCGATGGCTTCTTCGGGTTTGCAGACGATGGGTTCGTTGTCGTTGAAAGAAGTATTAAGTACCACAGGAACGCCAGTTTGTTCTTCAAACGCCTTAATTAATTTCCAGTAACGCGGGTTAGCGTCGCGAGACACGGTTTGCAGTCGCCCGGTGCCGTCGACGTGTGTAGGCGCGGGGATTTTGTCGCGCTTTTCCGGCAGGACGGAATACGCCAGGGTCATGAACGGGCACGGGTAGGACTTTTCGAACCATTCGCCGGTTTTTTCCGCAAGCACGGAAGGGGCAAAAGGACGAAATATTTCGCGGTGCTTGATGCGACGATTCAAAATCTCTTTCATTTCCGGCCGCCGCGGGTCGGCGACAATGCTGCGATTGCCCAGCGCGCGCGGACCCCATTCGGCGCGGCCCTGAAACCATCCGAGAATTTTCCCGTCAGCAATAATCGCGGCGGTCTGCTTCATTAATTCTTCTTCCGGCGGTTCGGCCACCTGATACCCGGACTCACGCAATTGTTTGGCGGCGATGGCTTGGTGCACCTCGTGTCGAGAGTAGCCCGGCCCCCAATAGGCATTGTCCATCACGAAGGATCGCGGCTTGTTCAGGACTTGATGCCAAATGTAATACGCGGCGCCGACGGCCAGGCCCGCGTCGCCTGCTGCGGGATGCACGTAGACGTTTTCAAATGGCGTCGAATCAAAAATTTTCCCGTTGGCCACGCAATTGAAGGCTACTCCTCCGGCCAAACACACAGACTTGCTGTGAGTTTGCGCGGCGAGTTTTCGCAGCATTCCCAAGTAAACTTCTTCGAGTCGCGCCTGCAAGGAACACGCGAGATCGCGGTGACGTTGCTCTAATGGAGCTTCCGGGCTGCGAGCCGCGCCGCCCAGCTTTTTGCCCATATCCTCCGAAAACATTTTGCCCAGCGTTGGCGTTTTATCGGCTTCGGCCCAGGACATTTCTGGGCCGGAGCGATGGTGAGTGAAATAGTCGAGCGCCAATCGGAAACCGTTCGAGTCAGAACGCGGATCGAAAGTGACGATGTCGCGCATGGCGTCGAGATGCGTGGGCTCGCCGTACGCAGCCAAGCCCATGATCTTGTATTCGTCGCCGAATTTCAGGAAGCCGAGATACTGCGTCACCGCGCTGTAAAAAAGTCCGAGCGAGTGCGGAAACGCCACCGCGCCGGAAATTTTCATTTTGTTGCCGGAGCCGGTGCCCCACATGGTGCTGGCGAAGTCACCGAGGCCGTCAGCAGAAAGCAACGCGGAGTCCTCGAACGGAGAGACGAAGTAACTACTGGCGAGGTGGGCTTGATGATGCTCCACGCGATGAAATTTCGCAGAAAGATCTTTTGGATCGAGGTCGAAAGCGGCAGCAAGCGCTTCAGGAATTCCGGTGAATTTTACGAGCACCTTGGCGCGCTCGCGAGCGAAGCCTGGCATGCGCATGGCAAACCACAGCTTGGTCGCAAGACGTGCGTACGGATTGCGCGGGATGGCTACGTGATGAATTTCGGCGGGGGTAAGTCCGGCTTCTTTAAGGCAATAGCGGATCGCCGCGGCGGGAAATCCGGCGGCATATTTCACGCGGTTAAAACGTTCCTCTTCGACGGCGGCAATCAGGCGGCCGTCGCACACGATAGCGGCGCTGGCGTTGCCGTGATAGGCGTTGATACCGAGAATGTTCATGGAAGGCGCGAATAGTTTACATGAAGAGTGATAAGCGCCGGGGTCGGAGCGATGGCGCGGAAACACGTGGCCAGTCAACGGCGGGCTGGCTTGACCGGTTGTGGTGCGGTCGATAAGCTTGATTTTCTCCTACAGGTGAGCTGATTGATGGAAACGATTCACGTCACACTGCCGGATGGCAGCGTCAAAGATGTACCGAAGGGAACCACACCGCTGGATATCGCCAATGGCATATCGCCTCGGCTGGGTAGCGCTGCGCTTGTAGCCAAAGTCTTCACCAAGGATGGGCCGTTCGTCGGAGAGCCGGATTTTGTTTTGGAAAGCGGCGTCAAAGAAGAGGGCGAGTTAATCGATCTGCGGCACCCGCTGGATCGTGACGTCAAGCTGCAGATCCTGACGGAGAAAGATCCAGAATCGCTGTATGTTTTTCGCCATTCCGCAGCGCACCTGATGGCCGCAGCGGTGATGGAGCTTTATCCGAACGTGAAATTGGGGATTGGTCCCCCGGTAGAGAATGGTTTCTTTTACGAATTTCTGCGCGAACAACCGTTTACTCCGGAAGATCTGGAAAAGATCGAAAAGAAAATGCACGATTTGTCTTCCGCGAATCTTTCCAACGAACGGAAATACATTCCCAAGCCCGAAGCGCTGGAGATGTACAAGAACTCCGACCAGCCGTTCAAGTACGAGCTGGTGAACGAGAAAGCCAATGAGTTGCTGGTTTCGTTTTACACCACCGGCAAGTTCATCGATTTTTGCCGTGGGCCGCACATTCCTTCCACCCGAAAAATCAACGCGTTCAAGATCATGAGCGTGGCGGGCGCGTACTGGAAGGGCCAGGAAGGCAATCCGCAGCTGCAGAGAATTTACGCAGCGGCTTTTTACAATCAGAAAGATCTGGACGAGTATCTGCATCGCCTGGAAGAAGCCAAGCGCCGCGATCATCGCAAACTCGGCGCAGAGCTGGACCTCTTTAGCGTGCAGGAACAAGCCGGACCGGGGCTGATTTTCTGGCATCCGAAGGGCGGGCTGGTTCGCACGCTGGTCGAAAACTGGCTGCGCGAAGAATTGCAAGCACGCGGATATGACATGGTGTTCACTCCGCACATCATGCTGCAGGATTTGTGGAAGACCAGCGGACACACTGGTTTTTACAAGGCCAACATGTTCGGCACCATCGAAGTGGAAAAAGCCGACTACCAGCTGAAGCCCATGAACTGCCCTGGGCACATTTTGATTTACAAGTCCAAGCTGCGCAGCTATCGCGATCTTCCGGTGCGCCTGGCGGAGCTGGGCACCGTGTATCGCTACGAGCGCAGCGGAGTGCTGCACGGATTGCTGCGCGTACGCGGTTTTACGCAGGACGACGCACACATTTTCTGCACCCAGTCGCAGATCGAGTCGGAAGTGGAAGCTTGCGTCGATTTTGCTTTCGCGGTGATGAAGAATTTCGGGTTTGAGAAATTTGAAGTAGAGCTGTCCGATTGGGACGCCACACATCCGGAAAATTACGCGGGGAAGCCCGAAGACTGGCAGCGAGCCACCGCAGCGCTGGCCAACACCATGAACCGCATGAATATTCCCTACAAGAAGATCGAAGGGGAAGCGGCGTTTTACGGACCAAAAATCGATATCAAACTCATTGATGCGATTGGCCGGCCCTGGCAGCTGGGCACCGTGCAGTTCGATTTCAATTTACCGGCGCGCTTCAAGCTGGAATATATCGCCGACGATGGCGCCAAACACCAGCCGCTCATGGTGCACCGCGCGCTGCTTGGCTCCGTGGAGCGCTTCTTCGGGATTTTGATCGAGCACTACGCGGGCGCATTTCCGCTATGGCTAGCGCCGGTGCAGGTGGAAATTTGCCCGGTAAGCGAAAAAGTAATCGAGTACGCGAAACAGATCACTGAGCAATTGAAGAAGGAAGGTTTCCGAGTACATCTGGATGACCGCAACGAAAAATTGCCGGCCAAAATCCGCGACGCGCAACTACAGAAGATTCCGTACATGTTGGTGGTCGGACAGAAAGAGGCCGAAGCGGGCACGGTGTCTTTGCGGCACCGCACCAAGGGCGATCTTGGTCCGAAGCCGGTCGCCGAAGTGATTGCCACGCTACACGCGGAAGTGCGCGACCGCGTTCACGCCTAAGGGTAATTGCCAGACGATTTTACTTTTCGCTAAATGCCCGGCGTGATACTTTCCGCCCATGTCCTTCACTGGTTCGACCCCGCAGTTCAACACTGCCGAATACTCATCCGCTGGAGAGGTCTGTAAATCCTGCAAACAGCCGGTGAGCGGCGACTACTACCGACTCAACGGTATGACGGCATGCGCGAGTTGCACGCAGCAGGTGCGTGGACAGATGTCGGTCGACACGCAACCGGCATTTCTGAAGGCCATCGTATTCGGAATTGGAGCGGCAGTCCTCGGTTGCGCGCTCTACGCCGGCTTCACGATCGTCACCAGCATTTATATCGGCATAGTTTCCCTCGCGGTTGGTTGGCTGATCGGCAAGGCCATGAAGGCGGGTTCGGGTGGAATCGGCGGGAAGCGGTATCAGATTGTCGCTGTCGTGCTTACCTACCTCGCTGTATCGATGGCTGAAGTCCCCATTGCGATTCATGGAGCGGGGAAAAGCCTTTCCGCGCTGATGAACCCCGCGTTATTCGGTCGATTCCTGGTCTTTGGGATTTCGTCGCCGTTTACTGACTTGAGCAACCCCGTGAATGGAATTCTGGGGCTTGTGATTCTTTTTGTGGGTATTCGGATAGCGTGGAGATTGACAGCTGGGCCCAAGCTGGAAATTTTGGGTCCCTTTCGAGCTTCTTCCGTTGGCACTTTGCCAACGTCTGCTACGTAGGGCATCCTTGCCATTGTGAGTTCCTCCACTTTCCCCGTCGAACCACTGCGCAATTGCCACAACTGCGGCGCGCCGCTAGGTCTTGGCGCAATTGTTTGTCCGCAATGCCACACCCTTCTGCACAGTGAGCAGTTATTGCGGATTTCGGCGGCGGCGAAAGCACTGGAGGAGAAAGGTGAATTGCTCCAGGCGCGCGATGCGTGGTTATCGGCGCTGCCGCTCCTACCGCACGATGCGGACCAGGCGCAGTGGATCCGTGGGCACGCCTACAAACTGGAAATTTCCGCGAAGAACGCCGCGCCGGCAACTCCCAAGTATCAGTGGGCGAAACGGCTGGGGCCGTTGGCGCCGATCGCCATACTGTTGGCCAAGAGCCAGGCGTTTATTCTGGCGCTGTTCAAGTTTAAATTTTTGTTCAGCTTGCTGGCGTACGTTGCGATCTACTGGCAGATATTCGGCGCGAAATTTGCGGTCGGCTTCACCTTGGCGATCCTCGTTCATGAAATGGGGCACTACATCGATATTCGCAGGCGCGGCTTGCCGGCGGATATGCCCATATTTCTACCGGGATTTGGCGCGTACGTGCGATGGCAGGCGCTAGGCGTTACGCGGCAAACGCGCGCGGAGGTAAGTCTAGCGGGTCCCTTAGCGGGTTTGCTTGGTGCGGCGGTGTGCGCGCTAGTGTGGTTTGCCACCGGCAGTACACTCTGGGCGGCGCTGGCGCGAACCGGCGCGTGGCTGAATATTGTGAACCTGACGCCCATCTGGGTGCTCGACGGTGGCCAAGCTGCGAATGCGCTTGATAAGACGGGTCGCGTGATGCTGCTGGCAGCCTGCGCAGTGCTTGGAGCTCTTGTATGGGATATAAGTTTCGCGATCGTGGGGGCTGGCGCCTTATATCGGGTGTTTGCCAGCGATCTGCCACCGCAGGGAAGTCCGCGTATCACCGGGTATTTTGTGGGGTTGTTAGCGGGTTTAGCGTTGGTGATGAAGTTTGTGCCGGGGCATCTTTTCTCGGCCCGCTAAGCTGAGCGCGGAAGCCAGCCGCCACGGTTTTGGCGCTTGTGGAGTGGCGGACGGGGCATGCTATACTTTGAAGCCCGTCCCCGGTGGAATTCTTACCCGTGGACATGGTGTGGTGGGTCGTGTCGTCCCCGGACGCTGGCGGAAGGCATGTTTCCAAACAAATTTAGATGATTGTTTTTTGTTCATGAGGGGGAGTTATCGCTGAGAGGAATTTTCGACAGGCCGACCGGATTCGCATCAATGAACGGATTCGGGCGCGCGAGGTCAGAGTTATTGATGAAGAGGGCGGCCAGCTGGGAGTGATGCAGCCGTTTGAGGCCATTCGCATGGCCAAGGAAAAAGGCTTGGATCTGGTGGAGATTTCGCCGACGGCCGATCCTCCGGTTTGCAAGATCACGGATTACGGCAAATATCTTTATCAGGCGAATAAAAAAGCGCACGAGCAGCGGAAGAGCAGCCGTGGTTCGCAGCTGAAAGAAGTGAAGTTTCGACCGAATACCGCGGAACACGATTACCAGGTTCGCAAAAACCAGATTATGCGGTTTCTGGGCGAAGGGCATAAAGTTCGCGCGATGATTTTTCATCGTGGCCGCGAAATGGCGCACCAGGAAGTTGGCCGCGCGAAGATGTCGCGGTTGCTGGGCGAAATTGGAGAGAGCTGTTTGATCGAAACGCCGGCGCGTATGGAAGGCAATGTGTTGGTGGCGTTGCTAGCGCCGAAGAAGGGCGCCGGTGCAGTGAAGCCGGTGGGGCAAGCGGCGGGTAGCGCAAGTCACGCTTCGTAGTTTTGAACCAAAGTCCGACATTGTACAAAAGAAACATAAAGAACGAGAGGAAGTAACGGAATGCCACGGAATTCTACGAATCCGAAGAAAAAGCTGAAGACGCACCGCGGGGCGCGGAAGCGTTTCAAGATTACCGGGACCGGAAAGATCAAGCGGATGCACTCCGGCAAACGCCACCTGCTGGGGACCAAGAAGCCGGGCCGTATGCGCAAGCTGAAGAAGTTGACGCTGGTCAGCAAGGCCGACGTGCGAACCTTGCGCCAGATGATGCCGTACGGATGAGAATTTTGCAGTAAAGAGTTTCGTCGTAAACGCGTGATACATCTCCAGCTTCGGCGAGAAGACCACACGCGGTTTCGAAGGAAAGGTGGAGGGCACCTCAACTCCACAACATCGTTTCTGCCAGTTTGAAATTTATTTCAATACTCGGCGGAACGATGATCGAGCCAGGCAGCGCTTCACGGGTGCCTGCCGGCCGATTCGCCGCACATAAGCCAGTCCAGCAGCAATGCCGGACGCTTCGCGGTGGCAGCACACCTGAGACAAACCCGTTGCCGTACACGTTGCAGTTTTTGCGTGTGCGCGCATCTTGTTTGTCTCTACCTAAAAGGAGAAAACCCATATGGCTCGCGTAAAACGCGGCACAAAGCGTCGTGCGAAGCGCAAAAAGTATTTAAAGCGCACAAAAGGATTTTTCCTAACAAAGAGCAAGCTGTACCAGTCCGCTCAGGAAGCGGCGAATCGCGCGGATCGTTACGCGTTTCGCGATCGCCGTGTGAAAAAGCGGCAATACCGCAGGCTGTGGATTCAGCGCGTGGGAGCGGCGGCGCGGTTGAATGGGTTGACGTATGGTCAGCTAATTCACGGGCTGAAAGCTGCCGGCGTTACCCTGGATCGCAAAGTTCTGGCGGACATTGCGGTAAAGGATGCGGCGGGATTCGCGCTTTTGGCTGAGACGGCGCGAGCAGCAGCTCCTCCGCCGGCTAAGGCGAAGCGAAACAAGAAGGAAGCGGCTTAGTCTCTTTGTAAGGGCCGCGCGGTTGAAAACAGGCGTCCCCCTGACAAGGCGGCCGCTATAAAGTCGGAGGCTCCGCGTCGGGAGCCTTCGATTTTTATTTCGTTATGAACACCACTGAAAATTCGACTGTGAAGAAACTTGCCGAGCTTGGCGTCGTCGACGCTGCAGCGTTGGCTCCGCTGTTTGCGGAACTG
Organism: uncultured Acidobacteriota bacterium; assembly: GCA_963786485.1. Classification (GTDB taxonomy): domain Bacteria; phylum Acidobacteriota; class Terriglobia; order Acidiferrales; family UBA7541; genus Acidiferrum. The sequence continues at coordinate 145,431 of CAWAZN010000017.1, read as the reverse complement.
CGGGCGCGATTTGACGCCGAGTTGGCGGGGGCACGCGATGAGGCTTCGTGGAAGAGCTTACGCGACGGTTGGCTAGGGCGGAAGTCCGGCGTACTGGCGGCGATCACAGACAACTGGTTGAAGCCGGCTTCTCCGGAATTGAAGCGCGGAGTTGGGGCGGCGCTGAACGAACTGCGCGGGCATGTCGAGGCGCGCATCGAAGAGCGCCGACTTGCGATTGAAGCCGGCGGCGAATCCGCCGGGGCTGCGCGCGACGCCGTGGACCTTTCGCTCCCGGGTGTTGTTCGGCCGGTTGGTTCACACCACTTAATTCGACAGGTGCTGCAAGAGATCGAAGATATTTTCGTTTCAATTGGGTTTTCCGTGGCCGAAGGGCCGGAAATCGAAACGCCCTACTACAATTTCGAGGCGTTGAATATTCCGGAAGGCCACCCGGTGCGAGACGACATGGACACATTTTATCTCGACCTGCCAAAGGGCGCGGCGACTCCCCTACTTCTGCGAACCCACACCTCACCAGTGCAAATTCACACGATGGAGAAGCGACAGCCGCCAGTACGCGTGATCGCGCCGGGCAAGGTGTACCGCCGCGACAATCCCGACGCCACGCACTCGTTCATGTTTCATCAGATTGAAGGATTGGCAGTCGACACGGACATTACCTTTTGCGATTTCACCGGCACTATCGATTATTTCGTGAAACAGTTTTTCGGCGCGGGAGTGAAAACGCGCTTTCGCCCAAGTTATTTTCCATTTACCGAGCCCAGCGTGGAATTCGATGCGTCCTGCCCCTTTTGCGGCGGCAGCGGAACCGCAGCGAGCGGCGGCATCTGCGGCAAGTGCAAGGGAGCCGGATGGATCGAATTGTTCGGTGCAGGAATGGTCGACCCAGCGGTGTACGGCTTCGTGAACTACGATGCGAAGCGCGTCAGCGGATTCGCGTTTGGAATTGGAATCGATCGTCTGGCGATGCTGAAATACGGCATCGACGATATCCAGGTATTTTTTCAGAACGATGTGCGCTTCCTGCGGCAGTTTCCGTGAACGGAGCGCCGGCCAATATGACCTTTGCGGATGCCAAAGAACGTTTCTCCAACCGCGTGGCGGACTACGTAAAGTTTCGTCCGGGATATCCCGCGGCCATTCTTGATTTGCTGCGTGACGAGTGCGGCTTGCGCGCGGGCGAATCCTGCGTCATCGCGGATGTAGGATCGGGGACCGGATTTCTGGCGGAGCTATTTCTAGAGCAGGGAAACCGCGTGTTTGGGGTGGAACCGAATCTGGAAATGCGGCTGGCTGGCGAGGAGTTTTTGCGAGAGTTCGCAAATTTCACCAGCGTCGCGGGGGCCGCGGAAGCTACAACGCTGCCGGATGCCAGCGTGAATTTTGTAACCGCCGGACAGGCATTCCACTGGTTTGAGCCCGTCGCCACGCGCCGCGAATTCGTGCGCATTCTGAAACCGGGCGGATGGCTTGTGCTGGTTTGGAATCATCGCCGCATGGATACGCCGTTCGCGCGCGACTATGAAGCCATGCTCAATCGCTACAGCACGGATTACGGAAAAGTGCGTGCATCGTATCCGGAATCAGAGCAAGGTGAGAGATTTTTTTGGCTCTGTCGCATGCGCTGAGCGCAACCTCAGTTACACACAGCTTTTTGATTGGGATGGGCTGGCCGGCCGCCTGCACAGCAGTTCGTATGCGCCAACGGAAGACCAGCCAAACTACGCTCCGATGATGGCGGAGTTAAAACGAATTTTCGATGCATATCAACAGGGCGGGCGGCTGGCCATGGAGTATGAGACGAAGATTTATTTTGGGCAGTTGAAGAGTGGCGGATGAAAGTCGTCTATAAGTGGCTGAAAGAATTCGTGGAAATTCCGGTTTCGCCGGACGAGCTGGCCTCACGGCTGGCAGCCAGCGGCACGAATATTGGCGGTGTCGAGAACGGCAAGAATGGCGCGGTGATTGACGCCGAAGTGTCGTCGAACCGGCCCGACTGCCTGGGACACTTGGGCATCGCGCGCGAAGCTTCAGCAATTTTTAAGACTTCACTCAAGTTCACCGCCCCAAAACTGGCCGACGCTGCTGCGAAAACCTCCGTGCCAGTGCAGGTGAAGATTGACACTCCAGAACTTTGCGGACGTTTTACAGCGCGTTTGATTCGCGGCGTAAAGATTCAGCCGTCGCCGCAGTGGCTGAAAGACCGCCTGGAAGCTTGCGGCGTGAGCAGCATCAACAATGTCGTGGATATATCGAATTACGTGATGCTGGAACTTGGGCATCCGCTGCACGCATTCGATTACGACAAAATCAGAGACCACCGAATCGTAGTGCGAAAAAGCAAGTCCGGCGAAAAAACGCGAACGCTGGACGGCGTGGAACGCACCTTAGGTGCCGATGTAGCAGTAGTTTGCGATGGAGATGGAACGCGCGTAGTGGGTATCGGCGGGATCATGGGCGGTGCCGAGACGGAGATTTCTTTCTCCACGAGCAATGTCCTGATCGAGTGCGCCTGGTTCAACCCTGTCGCAGTTCGGCGCGCGGCGCGAAATTTACGGCTGCACACGGAAGCCTCTATGCGCTTTGGGCGCGGAGCCGATCCAGAGATGGCGGAAGTGGCTTCGCGAAGATGCGTGGAGTTAATTCTGCAGGTGGCGGGCGGGAAACTCGAGGATCCCGCGGTCGACGAATATCCCGTAAAATTCGCAGCCAAGAAGCTTCGCGTCACGCGAACGGAATTGTTGCGCGTGATGGGCGCGGACGTTTCGGACAAAGAGATCGAGGCGATCTTAAGTTCGTTGGGCTTTGCGCCGTTACGTGTAGATGATCATCGCGGCACATCTGGCTCATTGCTTGCCGCGTGGGAATGCACGCAGCCATCCTGGCGCGCGGATGTGGAACGCGAGATTGACTTAATCGAAGAAATCGCGCGAATCCATGGCCTGGACAAATTTCCGCCGCGCCTGCCTGCCGCGCGAAGCGGCGCCGCCCGACTGCCGCACTTTGAAGCAGAAAATCGCTTACGCGAACGCCTCATTGGCCTTGGCTATCGCGAAATTTTGACAATTCCTCATGTCGCGGAAGAGCGCGACGAGTTGTTCCGGCCTGCCGGTATTGCGGCGGCGCGGTTGAGCAATCCGCTGTCCGAAGAGGCTGGAGTGTTGCGGTCCACCGGCATTGTCAGCATGGTTGGAGCGTTGGAATGGAATTTGAATCACAGTCAGCGCGACGCACGACTTTTTGAAATCGCACATCACTACCGGCTCGATGGAGATAAGTCGATCGAAACACGCGTTTTGACGATCGGCGCGACGGGTGACGCGCGAGAGCAGGGTTTGTACGATGCGCGGCGAGAATTTTCGTTCGCGGACCTCAAAGGAGACCTGGACGCAATCGGAGAACTCGCGGGTGGATTTTCTTGGGGCAGTAATGCTGCTGCAGACGAATTCAACTGGTTAAACGCCGGGAAACGCGGACATATTTCTTTAGGTAAGGAAGAATTGGGAGCCTCTGGATTGCTGGCACGACGCGCGGCGGAACACCTAAAGATTCGACAAGATGTGTTTTTGGCGGAATTGCGCCTTGGACCGTTTTATTGCGCCTATTACGGACTGAAGAACTCCCGGAAGTACGAGCCCTTGCCGCGCTTTCCAGCGGTGGACCGCGATTTTTCGCTACTGCTGCCGGAAGGAGTCCACTTTTCGGATGTCACCAGGGCGATTCAATCGTTGGGTATTGCGGAGATTAGTTCGATTGAGGCGGCGGATTTGTTTCGCGGGAAGAATGTTCCGGCGGGCAAATATTCTTTGCTGGTGCGCGTGAAATTTCAGAGCCACGTGGCAACGCTCGCCGAAACGCAGATTAGCGAATATTCGGGCAAGATTGTTGCAGCGCTTGCGGGGCAGGTGGGAGCGCAGCTCCGGGCGGCCTAGCGTAATTTGCCAGTCGAACGCAAAATCAGTCCGCTCTCAGAGACCCACCCCACATAACAAGATTAGATCGGGCCACCGTTAAACTGCGGAACGTTCTTTGGTCGCGTAGACCGTGCCAAACGGCAGCAGCCGGACGATCGTGTACACGCCTAACATCAAACCCAGCGGCATTTCCGGGAGCGACAGAAATGCGGCCCACAGAGCCAGAGTCCGGCCGACAGCTGAACCCGTCAACAGCGCCAATCCCCCCAAAATTCCCAAGGCTCCGCACACAAACGAAATGACCACGATGCCGAAGTACACGATGTGAAAGTGATCCATCATCGCGTAAGGATTAGCGACGCGCGATAGCAGCGCCCCAAACATGACTTTGGCGATGGGTTCAAAGGCCATCAACCAAAGCGCTAACAGAATGCGCGCGATTCCATAGACGATCCATGCCGCTCCTAAAAACTTACCGTTGCTCAGGGCAACTTCGGGGCTACTGGGCATTTGTCCTCGAGATCGACGTCAATTTACAAAGAAGCCGAGCAAACGTGAGCTGTTCGCTTGCGCTCATGAATCGTAAATAGTGGAAAGAATTGAGACCCGAGTAGATCGAAGAGGAAGAAGAAAAGCGCCCCAGCCCTAGGACCCCGATTTCTCGGGGTGTCACGCTTTTCCCCTTCGCTCCTCAATTGTGCGGAGGGTAAGCACCGCGGCAATATCGTCGCAAACGAGCTAGGTCGGGTCCATACAACTGATACTGTATAAAGCCCGTGGCATTTTTCTTGCCCGGGTAAGCCCTGCGGGGGTTTTTCGCGGCTAGGCGCAACCTTTGAATGGCGCAATGCTCAAACGGTCGAGGAATCGTCGTGGCTAGAAAAGTCGGAGAGGTCCGCATAGGAATTTCGGGATGGCGGTATAAACCCTGGCGCGGGAAGTTTTATCCCGAGAAGCTGACCCAGAAGAAGGAATTGGAGTTCGCGTCGGGAAAATTTCGCTCGTTGGAAATCAACGGGACGTTCTATTCCATCCAGCGGGCCTCCAGTTTCTCGCGGTGGAAGGAAGACACGCCGGAAGATTTCGTTTTTTCGGTGAAAGGGCCGCGATTCATAACACACATCCGCAGACTGCGCGAGGTGGAGACGCCGCTGGCAAATTTCATGGCCTCCGGAGTCCTTCTGTTGGGGGGAAAACTTGGACCATTTTTGTGGCAGTTCCCTCCTAGCTTTAAATACCAGTTCGAGCTGCTGGAGAATTTTTTTAAGTTGCTGCCGCACGATAGCGTCGCGGCTTTGAAGCTGGCGCAGGAACATGACACCCGGATTCGAAATGAAGATGGACTCGACGGTGTGGGGCATTTTCCAGTGCGGCACGCCATCGAAATTCGCCATGAGAGTTTCCGGAATCCAGAGTTCATCGAGCTATTGCGAAAGTACGATGTGGCACTGGTTTGCGCAGACACCGTGGAATGGCCGCGATTGATGGATCTAACTTCGGATTTTGTCTATTGCCGGTTGCACGGTTCCGAAGAGCTCTATGCCAGCGGATACGACGACAAGGCACTCACCGACTGGGCGCGCCGGGTTACAGATTGGGCGCGCGGCGAGGAGCCTGCGGATGCGGAGCGCGCCTTGGATAAGTTGGGCAAAAAGCTCCCGGCACGGGACGTATTCGTTTACTTCGACAACGATGTGAAGGTTCTGGCGCCGGTGAACGCGGAGGATCTGGCCAAGCGCGTCGTCAAGATATTGGCAAAGGGCTGAGGGAGCGCGGTTTATATGTGCGCGGCCTGCACTTGGCACGGCCTGTGCGTTGTGCTCTCCTAATAGTGTGTTATTCCAAACCCTAGATATGCGGCAGTCGGCGAAAGTTTTTCGGCTGGCGGCTCTTTGCGGCGCTTTGCTTGCGGCAACTTGCGTTAAGGCGCAGGATTCGCGACCGGCGATTCGATTTGTAAAGAATCCGGAGGCCGCCCCCGAAATTCACGTGCAAACTCTGGATGGGAAACCGCTGACGCTCGCCGGCGCGACCGGCAAAGTAATTTTGCTGAATTTCTGGGCCACCTGGTGCGGCCCTTGCCGAATGGAGATTCCCGGCCTGATCGAACTTCAGAAGCAATACAAAGACAGTCTGCAGATCATGAGCCTGCTCGTTGATGTCGACGACGTCGACGACGCCAAAAAATTTGTGGCTGACGCCGAGCTGAATTATCCGGTGGGGGTCGCGACAAATGATGTGCGACTGCAGTACGGCGGAGTATCCGCCCTGCCAACGGTATTCGTGATCGATACGCAGGGCCGAATCGTGCAGAAGCACGTCGGGCTCTTCGATCCGCGGCTGTACGAACTGGAAACCCGTGCGCTTCTGAATTTGGCGATACCCGCGAGAATCGAAACGTTCGAAGATACCGGCGAGATATTTCTGAAGAATGCCAAGAACGCAACGGAACTGCCCGGTGTTGACCTTGCTTCGCTGAATCCTGAACAGAAAATGGCCGCGTTGCACGCGTTGAATGCAAATGGCTGCACCTGTGGCTGTACGCTGACGCTGGCGCAATGCCGGATTTACGATTCGGCTTGTGCGACCAGCAAGGCGCGAGCGGAACGAATTGTTTCGGATGTTTCGGCGAAAAAACCGTCGAATTATGTTCAACCCCTGCCAAGCGGCGCACCGGCGGATCAATCGCCAAACTCATCGCCAGGCAAATCACCACAGTAAAAAACTTCGGATGTCGCATTCCGCCCTGCGAAGTAAGTTCGCCACAGAGATAGCGGATGGCTCGAAGGCTTGGTACTCTTTGGCCGTTGCATGGCGCTCACCGCAAAACTAATCTTCTTTGCAGCTTTGCTCTTGTCTTTCAGCGGATGGCTCTCCCCGCCATTGGCGCTGACCGCCGGAATTCTCTTCGGTTTCAGTTTTGTCCACCCCTACGCGGGGCAGAGCAGGGTCGCGGCGCGATTTCTGTTGCAGGCGTCCGTGGTCGGCTTGGGCTTTGGGATGAATCTGCATGAAGTGCTGAAAGCGGGCCGAAGTGGGTTCCTCTTTACGGCCATCAGCATTTCATTCGCGATTCTTCTGGGACTGGCGCTGGGCAAACTGCTGTTAGTGCGCGGGAATGCTTCATTCTTGATCACGACGGGCACGGCGATATGCGGCGGCAGTGCCATTGCAGCCATCGGTCCTATCCTGCAAGCCGACGAACAAGAAATGGCGGTTTCGCTGGGCGCCGTCTTCATTCTTAATTCCATAGCGCTGTTAATTTTTCCGCCGATCGGCAACGCAATGCATCTTTCGCAAACGCAGTTTGGTCTCTGGGCGGCACTGGCGATTCACGACACCAGTTCTGTCGTCGGCGCGGCGAGTAGGTACGGCAGCGCGGGCGCTGGTAATTGGGACGACGGTTAAGTTGGCGCGGGCATTGTGGATTGTTCCGTTGGCGCTGGCGACAGCTGCGGTGAAGCACAGTAAATCACGGATTCACCTGCCCTGGTTCATCTTGTTTTTCTGTTTAGCGGCGGTGGCCAACACCTATCTGCCGAATCTTTCCTCTGTCACTCACGCGCTATCGAAACTGGGGCACTTGGGTTTGACGGCTACACTCTTTCTGATCGGCACGGGCTTATCGCGAGGTACGCTGCGGGAAGTAGGGTGGAGGCCGCTGCTGCAAGCCGTCTTGCTGTGGATCGTGGTCGGCTGCGGCTCACTGTATCTGATTCGAAGCGGTTTTATTTCCTTTTGAAACGGACGCCGTGCCGAGTACACTCGACACATTCATGGCACAAGAAGTATTTAATTGTGGAGGACTTATGAATCGCAGAATATTCGTAGCGTTTGTGGTATTGATGATGGCGGCCTGCGTCGTGGCTTTTGGCGCCTCTTCCCAGTCGCCGCAGGGCTCCGCACGAAAGGCGATTCATCTGCCGTCTAGCAATCCGCAGCTTCCTTTCAGCGACGGGATCCTGGTGGGCAATACCCTCTACCTCTCTGGACGCATTGGACTCGACGCCAAGACCGGACAAGCTCCGCCGAATATCGATGATGAGATCAAGAACCTACTGGACGGCGTGAAAGAAACGTTAGCGGCATCCGGAATGACCATGGATGACCTGGTGTACGTCCAGGTCTCCTGCACCGACTTGGCGCTTTACGACAAATTCAACGCCTCTTATAAGACCTATTTCACATCAAAAGAATTTCCGGCCCGTGAATTCGTAGGAGTGGCGTCCCTGCTCCGCGGCGGACATTTTGAGCTTCAATCGATCGCGGTGCGTCGGCCCGCAATAGCAAACCACGTAGCGAAGCTGTTCCGGTCTGCCATTATAATGGCACCTATCGCTATGCCATTCTCACTACACAATGATGTTATATGGGCAGTCATCTTTAGGGTCCTTGGTGTCTCTACTGAACGTAAATATCTGATTTTAAAACGTTTAAATTGCTTTGACATTCCGGCATGTTGGAGCTTCGGCATGCTGAATCCTAGCAAGCTGGAGATATCTGTATGCTCAGAATCACAACTGAACAAAAGCGCGGCAAGCTCATTCTAAGCGTAGAGGGGCGTCTTGCCGGTCAGTGGGTCAGCGCGCTGGAGCAGTGCTGGCGGGACCTGCGCACTTCTAACCCTGGCGGCAAGTTCAGCATAAATCTTTGCGGCGTAAGTTATATCGATGCCGCCGGAAAAGTACTACTGAAAGAGATTCACCACCAGGGTTGCCATCTGATGGCGGAAGGCTGCTTGAACCAGGCGATCGTGAAAGAAATTGTTGGGCAGCAAAGCGGAGAGAAAACGGGCAGCGACGAACAGCAACCGGTGAAAACCAAGAAGTCTCACATTATTTTTTATCTGATTTTTTTCACCCTGGTTCCCGGTGCTTGGAGCGTTCACGCGCAGAACGCGATGCCCAGTGCGCAGCGCGGCCGCAGCGATTTAAATCCCACCGCGCCCTCGGGAGTGCTCTCCCTGACGCTGGATCAGGCCGTCGGGCTGGCGTTGAAGCAGAATCCCACGGCACAGATCGCCGTCATTCAGGCGGCGCAATCCGTACAAGACAAAAATGTAGCGCGTGCGGCATTGATGCCGGAAGTAGACGCCGGCGTAAAAGAGCAAGTGGAACGCATCAACATTCAGGCCCAGTTTGGCGGCGAAAACATCTTTCCTGGAATTCCTAAGGCGTTTGGCCCGTTCCCGACTTTTTCTGCAGGACCCTCCTTTGCGGCGCCGCTCTTCGATTTGACGCTCTGGCGCCGATACCAAGCGGCTCGTGAAGGCGTGAACGCTTCGAAGGCCAACAGCCTGTCGACACGCGAGCAAGTAATCCTTCTCGTCGTCTCGCAATACATCGGAACGCTGCGCGCCGTCGCCGACGTGCAAGCTTCCCAGTCGCGCGTGGATCTCGCACAAGCCTTGTTCGATCAGGCTGCCGACTTGCAGAAAGAAGGCGTCGGCACCGGCATCGACACCCTGCGCGCCAACGTGGAATTGCAGAATGAAAAGCAGCGGCTGATCGAAGCGCAAGCGGATCGCGAACGTTCTCTGTACGGTCTCAGCCGGATTTTGAACCTCGATCCCCGGCAAGTGGTCGAACTCGCAGACTCCCTCAACTTTTTTGATACGCCTCAGCCGGAAACAGATCCCAGCATCGAAGCCGCGCTGAGCGATCGTCAAGAGTGGAAAGCACTGAAGTCGCAAATCAAGTCCGCGGAATTACAGAAGAAAGAAGCGCGAGACTCGCGATTGCCCTCGCTCCGAGTCGATGGCAATTGGGACTATCTCGGAACGCACCCGAACAACGGGACGGATACCTATACCTACGTGGCCTCGGCAAGTATGCCGATATTTACCGGCGGACGGATTCACGCCGAAATAGTGCGCGCTGATCTGGAAATCCAACTTCTGCAGCAACAGCAGGATGACCTTCGCAACTCCATCGCGCTGGACGTTAAGACGGCGCTCATCAACTTGACCTCAGCACGCAACGAAGTGGGTGTGGCGAAACTGGGCATCGAACTTTCCAATCAGGAAGTGGATCAAGCGCGCGATCGCTTTCGCGCCGGTGTGGCCAACAACATTGAAGTAATTCAAGCCCAGGATTCGCTGGCGCGGGCAAACGATAACCAGATTGCCGCGCTGTACCGGTTCAACCAGGCGCGCGCGGACTATGCGCGCTCCATTGGGCAGATGGAGAAGTTGTACTCGAAGTGAGGAAACGATGAGCATTGAGATCGAAGTTGGACTAGAAAATGCCACACGGATTCCCCTGGACGAGGAGCCGCCGCCACCTCCGGCGCCCAAGGGATTGGCGAATCCCCGCGTGCGCAAGATGCTGATCGGTGGCGGGATCGTGGTTCTCGCCGTAGTGGCGTCACTACTTCTTTATTACCGCAATCGCGAAAGCACCGATGACGCGCAGGTGGACGGGCATATCACCCCGATCGCCGCAAAAATTTCCGGCCGCGTGCAACAGGTTTTGATAGACGACAATCAGGCCGTCAAAGCAGGACAGGTGTTGTTAAAGATCGATCCGCGCGACTACCAGGCGGCAGTCGATCAAGCGCAGGCCGCTCTGGACGTCGCCGAGAGCGATGCCCTTTCTGCGGGAGCCGATGTGCCGCGCACAAAATCCGATGTGGCTAGTGGAAATTCTGGCGCCGAAGCCGCCCTACTCGCGGCCGAAGCGCAGTTGATTCAAGCGCAAACCCAGTACGACCAGGCACAGACCGCCGACCTCGCATACGCACAAGCCAACATCGACAAGAGCCATGCCAATGCTGAATTTGCCAAGGCAGACGTCGCGCGATACAAGCCGCTACTCGATAAGGGAGAAATTTCCAAGCAGCAGTATGACGCGGCCAAAGCTAGCGCTGACGCCACAGACAGTTCGCTCCGCGCGGATCAGGAAAAGCTGAAGCAAGCGAATCGCAACGTGGAAATGATGAAGGCGCAAGTGGACACTTACAAAGCGCGTGTCGATCAGGCCCGCGCCGCGGTTTTGACCGCCCAGGCAGACAGCCACCAGGTGACCATGCGCACCGCCGATGCGCGTTCGAAACTGGCGAAAGTGGAACAAGCACGAGCGTCTCTCGAAGCAGCCAAGCTCAATCTGAGTTACACCGAAGTGGTGGCTCCCGTCGACGGCGTAGCGACGCACAAGCAAGTGGAGAATGGCCAAATTGTTCAGATTGGCCAGGGTTTGCTGGTTGTAGTCCCGCTGCAAGACGTCTGGGTGACCGCCAACTTCAAAGAGACGCAGCTTCGCAGTATGAAAGCCGGGCAGAAAGCGGAAGTGAAGGTCGACACCTATGGCAAAACGTTCAGCGGACATGTGGATTCCATCGCAGGTGCGACCGGAGCAGTGCTGAGTTTGTTGCCGCCAGAAAATGCCACGGGAAATTACGTGAAGGTCGTGCAACGTGTGCCGGTGAAGATCGTGCTCGATCCGATTCCGCCGGAAAAAGCGATTCTGCGGCCGGGCATGAACGTGGATGCCACGGTCATCACAGAATAAGTCATCAGCTTAACCAGTATCTAGATCGGCGGTAGCTGCTGGGCACGGGGAAAATCGCAAGCGTGAGACAGAGATTACTTTCGAAGCTGCGCATGCCGGACGGCTCGATCAACCCGTGGGTGATCGCCGTCACCGTCACGCTCGCAACGTTTATGGAAGTGCTGGACACCTCCATTGCGAACGTCGCCCTGCCGCATATTTCGGGAAATCTTTCCGCGGGCGCGGACGAGTCCACCTGGGTGCTGACCTCCTACCTGGTTTCGAACGCGATTGTGCTTCCGCTCTCCGGCTGGCTCTCCGGAATTATGGGTCGCAAGCGTTTTTACATGTCTTGCGTCGCACTTTTTACCGTCAGTTCCTTCCTGTGCGGTTTGGCTCCGAGCCTCGGGAGTGCTGGTGCTCTTCCGTGTGCTGCAAGGCGCGGGCGGTGGTGGTTTGCAGCCCAGCGAACAAGCAATTTTGAACGACACATTTCCGCTTTCAAAACGCGGTATGGCTTTCGCCGTATATGGGCTGGCGGTAGTTGTGGCTCCCACCATCGGCCCGTGGCTCGGCGGTTACATCACCGACAGTTTTTCGTGGCGCTGGATTTTTTATATCAACGTGCCGGTAGGAATCGTCTCGCTGATCCTTACGTCGTTGCTCGTCAGTGACCCGCCACACATGAAGCGCGAATCGCTCAAGCGCGGCTTCCGCATCGACTATATCGGTATCGGACTGATCAGCCTCGGCCTTGGCAGCATGCAGATCATTTTGGATAAGGGCCAGCGCGATGACTGGTTCTCGTCCAATTTCATTCGTACTTTCGCCGTGCTGACTATCGTTGGTGTCATCGGCGGAATTCTCTGGGAACTGCGCGAGAAAAATCCCGTGGTGGATTTGCGCATGCTCAAGGATCGCAATTTTGCGGCTGCCACGATTGCCATGTTTTTCTTGGGCTTCGTGTTGTACTCCACTACCGTGCTGATTCCGCAGTTACTGCAGCAACTCATGGGTTACACCGCAGCGCTCGCCGGTGCGGCGCTTTCACCCGGCGGAGCCGTCATCATGTGCATGATGCCGGTTGTCGGCGTCTTGGTCTCGCGCGTCGATACGCGCTTGCTCATCGTCTTCGGCTGCCTGGTCTCCGCCTCCGCCTTGTTCGTAATGTCTGGGTGGAATCTGCAACTCGACTATGGTCACGCCGTGCGCGCACGCATGTTGCAAAGCTTCGGCTTGGCGTTCTTATTCATTCCCATCAACGTTTCGGCGTTTGCTTTCGTGCCGCGCGAAAAAACCAATATGGGTACCGGCATTATCAATCTGGCGCGCAACATCGGCGCCAGCGTAGGCATCGCCACCGTCACCACTTTGCTCGACCGCCATACGCAGTCGCATATGGCGCGTCTAATGGAGAAGATCAACGACTACAACGCCGCATACCACTCTTCCATGAATGGTATGCAGGCCAGATTCGTGACCGCTGGCTCCAGCGTGAATCACGCGACGGCCCAGGCTCACGAAATGATTTACGGCACCGTCCAGCGCCAGGCCCTGATGCTGGCGTTCCTCGACAATTTCAAATTACTGGGAATCGTTTTTTTCGCCGTAATTCCCGTGATGTTGCTGATGAAAAAACGCAAAGGGGCGGCAGGCGATGTTCCAGTTCATTGAAGCCGGTGCATTGAGGTTATCTCTAACGATTTTTCCGATTCTTACTGGGGACGTAACGATTTGAATGGGGGAAACGACGATGGCAACGCAAGCGGTAGTGGCAGCGAACGCAGCAGTCGTACTTGTAAATGCTGAAAAAGTTGTAAACGCAGATAAACTCGTAAACGAAGACAATCTGATCCGCGCTGGTCAAGGCGGCGATCATGAAGCCATGGAGACGCTTTTCCGCCGTTACCATCGCCCGCTGTTTCAGACGGCGCTGCGCGTTTTGGGGAACGCCGAGGATGCGGAAGATGCCCTTCAGGATGGCCTGCTCTCCGCGTTTCGCAATTTGAAGCGATTCGAAGGGCGCTCGCAATTTTCCACTTGGCTTACGCGCATCGTCATCAACGCCGCCTTGATGCGGCGCCGCAGTGCCAAAGCGCGTCCGGCGGTTTCGCTGGATGAAACTCCGCGCGAAGACGAATTGCCGGCCTCCGAACGGTTCGCAGATGATGGTCCGAACCCGGAGCAGGTATTCGCCAGCACAGAGTTGCGAGAAATTATCAGCGAGAATCTTGAGGAGCTTTCTCCCCTTCTGCGCACGGCATTTGTTCTGCGGGAAGTACAGGGCTACTCAACCGGCGAGGCCGCCAAGAAACTGGGCGTCACCGAAAACACTCTGAAGGCGCGCCTCTGGCGTGCACGGCACCAACTGGCTGAGCGCCTGGGCCGTCGTCTCCGCCGTATTCAAGACGACATGCGCAGCGCCAACGGCATGGGCGACGAAGCCTGCAGTTATTGCTGACACCGCCTAACTGAGGCAAGACGAAGCTGTGCCCGCGATGTTGGAGCGATCACTTTTTCGCGGAAAAGCTACGGGCTGCAGCATACATGCCGAGGATACGGAGGTCGCTGGTCGCGCCTTGGACCTCGTCCAACGCTGCTTTGAGCCGTTCGGCGTCTTCCGTCTCGACATCCAGAAAAAACTGGTATTCCCACGGCCGCCCATGAATCGGGCGGCTTTCAATTTTCAGTAAGTTTATGCCCAGGCGAGTGAAAGGCTCGAGCGCGGCGAGGAGAGCGCCGGGCCGGTGTGCGAGACGCAGAGCCAGGCACATTTTCAGCACCGAGGGTGGACTCTGTAGCTCCACCTGACGCACTCGCAGTTCAACCATGATGTCCGTCACGCCAGGAGATGAAGCGGTCGCAGAATCTGGCTCGCCCGCGTGCGCGGCTCTATCTCGCTCTACCGGCACAAGTAGAACAAAGCGGGTGAAGTTCTCGACGCCATCCTGAATATTGGAAGCCAAGATGACCCCGCCGTATATTTCGGCGGCACGGCGGCCGGCGATCGCCGCAGCGCTCTTGTCATCTTTGGCCAACACCTCGCGCACGCTGCCCGCGGTATCCTCCGCAGGTATTCGCTTTAGGTCTGGATGCGCAACAAAAAACTGCTCGCATTGCGCCAGAGCCATGGGATGTGAAGCCACGGACCGAATACCCAAAACAGACGAGCCGGGACAGCCGATGAGGTGATGTTCGATGGGAAGGATCGTCTCCGCAACAATTCCAAGGTTGCTATCCAGCAGCAGGTCATAAACACGAACCACCGACCCAGCCAGCGAATTTTCCACGGGAGCCAAGAGGGCATCTGCATGCCCTTCGCCAACCGCGCGAAACGCGCTATCAAATGTTGCGCGAGGAACCGTAGTTATCGCCGGCCCCAACAGTTGAATAGCCGCAGCTTCGCTGAACGCTCCCGGTTCGCCCTGAAATGCCACGCGCATCACGATGTTCTCCGTGCCTCTGATTAAACACTATTTTCGTACAATTTTCTGAATAGCGATGACCTTGCGCCACTTGCATGGTGTCGCGTATTTCGCCGGTCACAGGCTGCCTGCGATATAATTGCGCGCCACAATAGGGGGCGGTCCGTGATGAAACACAAGCCCGATGCAAATGAATACGCGTCGTTTTACGAAACCTACGTGTCATTGGTGCCAGATGTGGACGTGGTCGCTGCGCTTGAGGCGCAACGCTTGCAAATGGCGCATTTGCTGGCGGGTCGCAGTGAACGCGATGGAAATTTTCGCTACGCTCCAGGAAAGTGGAGCGTGAAAGAAATAATCGGCCATCTCGCGGATAGCGAACGCATTTTCACCTATCGCGCGCTGCGTATCGCGCGAGGGGACGCAACGCCCCTCTCCGGATTCGAACAGGATGACTACGTGCGCGAAGCCGGCTCGGACCGCCGCGAGTTGCGCAATTTGGCAGAGGAGTTCGCCGCCGTTCGCGATGCAACCGTGGCGCTGTATCGCTCGTTGGGCGCAGAAGCCTGGGGGCGCCGCGGCTCCGCGAATAAAAATGAAGTCACCGTGCGCGCGCTGGCGTTTATCACCGCCGGGCACGAACTGCACCACCGCAACATTTTAGAAGAGCGTTACTTCGCGGCCATCCCCCGCGCTTGAATCGCCGCGCGGCTCTTCAGTCGCCCGTAACGTGCGGGTCCGCGAACTGCGTTGCGAACGGCAAGGTAGTCCCCTGGGAATTTGCAGTTACATCGATGACTGGCGCGTGGCGAGGCGCGTTGCGCTGGTGCCTTAGCGCCGCTTTGTGGCGATGCCGTCCCGAACCGGCGGCAGCGCGCGGCAGCAACAGGTGAAACAACATGATGGACGCCAGGGTGATCATCACCGCAGCGCCGATCGTCTCCGTAGGTTGCGCTTGCAACGGATGATCAAACACCTCCACCAGCACCCACGCCCCCAGCAGAAACAGCCCGACAGAAAGAAACGCCATGATGCTTGCTAACGAGCTTGCGACGCCAGCTTGCACCAGCAATGGCGTCAACGAGCGCGCCGGTGTTCGCCCGATGCGATGCGCGCGGTGCAGGCGCATCACTTCTCTCCCATGGCTTGCGTCACTCTTGCGGGCTCATCTACTCGCAAGAAATCCAGATATTTGAACACCGGCGGAACGTAATTGCGCTTTAGCGGCGCTCCGCAAACGCAGCGCGGACTGCCGCCGGCGATGTTGCTGTCTGACTCCACTAAAACTCCGCAACGGCAGCTGGCGTTGACACAATGCCAGCGTTCTCCGGATTTCATGAGCATGGGCTGGGAGCTCCATAGTCTATTTACCATTCTGGTAAGGAAACCTTATGGCATTCCTGAAACCGAATGGGAGACGGAATCTATACGTATATTTTATTCAGCGCAAGTGTCGTATTAATAAACATCAATATAAAGTTTGCCGGAGGCGTCGGTTTTACGGCCAATGGTTCCATTTTGGGAATGTGGCCTCTCCTGGCCGCGAGTCGCCCCTCGCGGCGCAGGACCCGACGTTTTGGCCAACTGAACGTTCGGTGATTTCGTCAAGTTCAGCGTTTGGCGGCCCATCGGATGGTTTCGCGGCGGTCCGGTTGCGGGGGTGGCTGCACACTGCTAAAATTCGTGATTTGGAGTGAGGCTAATGTCCGCGCTAGGGGGCGTGGACTTGGTCCTGACTCGATCCAGCGCCGATGGGGTACTTACCGCGCTGGCGGGTGCTTTTCACGAACACAGGTTTTTTGTGACCGGATGTGGCCGCGGGTTACTGTGCGCCGCACCACCGGAGAGGAGATTGCGCGTGGCCAAGTATGACGTAGCGATTATCGGCAGTGGACCGGGCGGTTACGTAGCCGCCATTCGCGCCGGTGAACTCGGCTTAAAGACCGTGGTAGTCGAGAAGGATCCCTATCTCGGCGGTACCTGCCTTCACGTAGGCTGTATTCCCACCAAAGTGCTGCTGCACCACGCCGAAGTTTACGATCATTTCAAAAATGGCGCGGAGCTGGGGTTCGAAGTAAGCGGCCTGAAGGTTAATTGGGCCAACGTCCTGGGGCGCAAAGACAAAATCGTAAAAAAGCACGCCAAGGGCATCGAATTCTTATTCAAAAAGAACAAGGTCGAGTTTGTGCAGGGTTGGGGCCGTTACGAAGGGCCCGGGAAAGTCAGTGTCGAGAAGGACGGCAAGAAATCGATCATCGAGGCTTCCAACGTCCTGCTGGTCAGCGGCTCCGAAGCGCGCGCTTTGCCGGGTATCGAGCCGGATCACAAAAACATTCTGACCAACCGCTCGATCCTGGAGCTTCCGGCCATCCCGAAGACTTTGATCGTCGTCGGTGCGGGAGCGGTCGGTGTCGAATTCGCATCCATCTACAACTCCTTCGGAACGCAGGTCACCATCCTCGAAGCGCTGGACCGCGTGGTTCCCGTGGAAGACGCGGAGATATCCGCGGAGCTGGAGAAAACCTTCCGTAAGAAAAATATTCAAATTTTCACCGGCAGCAAGGTGGAGTCGGTCAAGAACGACGCGAAGGGCGTCACCGTCACGTTCAAAGATAAAGATGGCAAGGCACAAACCCTGCAGGCCGAGAAGTTGCTGCTGGCCGTCGGCCGCAAGCCGATGACCGAGAACTGCGGTCTGGAGAAATCGAAAGCGGTTGTTGACCGCGGATTTGTGAACGTCGGGCCCACGATGGAGACGGCCGAAAAGGGCCTGTACGCCATCGGCGATATCGTCATGGGCATGCCGCAACTCGCGCACGCGGCCATGATGGAGGGCATTATTGCGGTGACCACCATCGCGGGTAAGCCCACGCATCCCATCAAGCGCACCCGCATCCCCAACGCCACCTATTGCGAACCGCAGATCGGCTCCATTGGCCTGACCGAGAAGGAAGCCATCGCCGCCGGCTACCAAGTGAAAATAGGCAAATTCCCCTTCGTCGGCAACAGCAAAGCCACCATCCTTGGCAACCACGGCGGATTCGTAAAAGTGGTCTCCGACGAAAAATTCGGAGAGGTCCTGGGCATCCATATCATCGGCCCGCTGGCTACGGAAATTCTTGGCGAAGCCGCCACCGTGCTCAATCTCGAAGGCACCATCGATGACATGATGAACATGATTCACGCCCATCCCACGGTTTGGGAATCCATGGGCGACGCCTTCGCGTCGGTGCGCGGTTTACAAATCAACGTATAGCGCTGAGCTTCGATCAGTCGGGACCGGGGGCGTAAAGCTTGTCAGGTATCCCGGTAGCGTTCCAAGCCAGCAGGGTTTCAAGCCAGCAGCGTTTTCAAGATTGTGTAGGCGTAAAGGCGGCTCGTTGAATTACTGCTCCATCGTAAACCTCGGATTCATCGGCTGGTCGCAGGCCTATGCGCTGCAGCAGCGCGTGGTCGCCATGCGAAAGGCCGGAGCGATTTCCGACACGCTGTTGCTGTGCGAGCATCCGCACACCATTACTTTGGGCCGCAACGGCAACCTACAAAATCTGTTGGCCAGCGAAAATGTTTTGCGGCAAAAGGGCGTCGAGCTGCACCACACCAATCGCGGCGGAGACATTACCTATCACGGCCCCGGCCAACTGGTCGGCTACCCTATCGTGAATCTGGCAGGCATCAAGCGCGACGTGGGCTGGTACATGCGAACCATCGAAGAGGCCATGATCCGTGCGTCGGCGGACTTTGGCGTTACCGCCATGCGCGAAGCGGGGAAAACTGGCATCTGGGTGGAACAATCTGACGTGAAACAAACTGAAGTGGTTCCCGCTGAAAAGCTCGCAGCTATCGGCGTGCACCTCAGCCGTTGGGTCACCTCTCACGGCTTTGCCTACAATGTAGCCACCGACCTGCGCTATTTCCAGCTGATCGTGCCCTGCGGTATCGCCGAACGCAAAGCCACCTCACTCGAAAAGTTGCTCGGCCGCGCCGTTCCCATGGCCGAGGTCGCGGATCGCATTTCCCGTCATTTCGTCGACGCACTCTATGGCCCCCGCCTCGATGGTCAGGGTGCATTCGATATGCGCCCGGTCTCGGGAGTACAATTTCTGGAGGAGCTGCAGCGTGCGGAACAGTCCGCGCCGGCTTCTCTGCCACAAACTGCGGCCACACCGGATCCGTCCGGCGCGGCACTGGAAGCCGTCCGGAGCGACGCATGACCAAGGATTTAACGCGCCAACAGTATCTCGACCTGTACTACTACATGCGCCTCAACCGCGCCGTCGAAGACACCATGACCAAGCTGTTCCGCCAGAATAAAATCGTCGGCGGACTGTACTCCAGCCTTGGGCAGGAAGGCATTTCCGTCGGCACCGCTTACGCCCTCGAAAAGAAAGACTGGCTGGCCCCCATGATTCGCAACATCGGCGCGCTGCTCGTCAAAGGCGTCCCTCCGCGCGATATTTTCACGCAGCACATGGCCAAGTACACTTCGCCGACGCTGGGCAAAGACGGCACCAGCCATTTCGGCGATCTCGAAAATCTGCACATCGTCTCCCCCATTTCCATGCTCGGCGACCTGATTCCCGTCATGACCGGTGTAGCCATGGCCGGCCGCTATCTCGGCCAAAAAATTGTGGCCATGACCTGGATCGGCGACGGCGGCAGCTCCACCGGCGTATTTCATGAAGGTTTGAATTTCGCCGCCACGCAAAAGGCGCCCTTCGTCCTGATTCTCGAAAATAATCAATGGGCCTACTCCACTCCCGTAAAACGCCAGGTGCCCATCGAAAATTTGGCCGACCGCGCCAAGG
The DNA here is from genome assembly GCA_963786485.1 of uncultured Acidobacteriota bacterium. Classification (GTDB taxonomy): domain Bacteria; phylum Acidobacteriota; class Terriglobia; order Acidiferrales; family UBA7541; genus Acidiferrum. Next base: position 125,794 of record CAWAZN010000017.1, on the reverse strand, counting down.
CCTACGGCATCGCCAGCTATGTGGTCGACGGTAATGACGTGGTGGCCGTCTATCAGACCGCCCAGGAAGCGGTGGACCGCGCCCGCGCCGGCGAAGGCCCCATCCTGATCGAAGCCAAGTCGATGCGCATGCGCGGCCACGCGCAACACGACCCCGCAGAATACGTCCCCAAAGATATGTTCGAGCACTACAAGCAGCGCGACCCCATTGAGCTCTACGAAAAGTTCCTGCTCGGCAAAAAAATTCTGGACGCCAAAACCAAGAAAGAAATGGAAATCAAGATGGACGCCTTGCTGGCGAAGGATCGCGACTTCGCGGAATCCTCACCCACGCCCCCGCCCGAACTGGCGGAGCAGGGCGTGTACTGCACCGGCGACGATTGCCACAAAGTAGCCGCCAAGTGGCAGCGCGATAAAGCGGAAGTTACTCCTCCGCGTTCCAGTGTAGCCGCCGTTTGGAAAGTGGAAGGCTTCGGCGAAGGCAAAGGCTCCGGCGGCAAAAATGCGCCCATCCATTTCGGCGACACCCCTGCGCCCGCAGTGCTGGCGGATAACGAAGCCAAGCTGGCTCCCAGTGCTCCCGTGAAAGTCGTAAGTAACGGTGCAGGGAAATCCGTGGCGAAAAATGGCAAGAAGGTTTCAGTGCTTCGGGCCGCGAAAAAATCGGCCAAGGCTCCGGCCGGAAAGGCGCGGAGATAATTTATGGCCGAAACCAAACAACCCTCATCGAACGGCGCGCTCGTCAACGGAAGCGCGACGCACGGCGAACCAGTCACCTTTCTCGAAGCCATCAAACAAGCCATCTTTGAAGAGATGGAACGCGATCCCGCGGTAGTGCTCCTCGGCGAAGACGTCGGCGTCTACGGCGGCGCCTTCAAAACCAGCGAGGGCTTGCTCGAACGTTTCGGCTGGGAGCGCGTCATCGACACGCCCATCAGCGAAAGCGCCATCATCGGCGCCGCGTGTGGCATGAGCTATCTCGGCCTGCGGCCCATCGCCGAGATGCAGTTCATCGATTTCATCGCCTGCTGTTTCAACCAACTCACCAATTTCGTAGCCAAAGGCCACTATCTCTGGAACGCTCCCGCGCCCATCGTGGTGCGCGGCCCATCCGGCGGCGGCGTGCACGGCGGCCCCTTTCATTCCGCCAATCCCGAAATGTATTTCGTACACACCCCCGGACTAAAGGTGGTCTATCCCTCCACGCCCTACGACGCCAAGGGCCTGCTGAAGTCCGCCATCCGCGACAACAACCCGGTCCTCTTCTTCGAACACAAATTTCTCTACCGCCGCATTAAGGAAGTGTTGCCGGCGGAGGATTACACCGTCCCGCTCGGCAAAGCCATCGTGCGCCGCGCAGGAAAACACCTCACCCTCATCTCCTACGCCGCCATGATGCACACTTCTCTCGAAGCCGCTGAAGCTCTGGCCCAGGAGGGCATCGAAGCCGAAGTGATTGATCTGCGCACCCTGCAGCCCCTCGATGAAGAAACCATTCTCGAATCGGTAAAAAAAACCAACCGCTGCCTGGTGGTCCACGAAGACACCAAGACCGGCGGCATCGCCGGCGAAATCGCCGCGATCCTCTGCGAAAAAGCGTTCGGCGACCTCGACGGCCCACTGATGCGCGTCACCTCGCTGGACACTCCGGTGCCCTACGCCCCTACGCTCGAAGAACATTTTCTGCCCAACGCCAAAAAGATTTTTGCCGCCGCCAAGGAATTGGCGCGCTATTAGTTCCTAAAATTTCAGAGACCTTGAGGAGATCGCCATGGCCACAGACATCGTAATGCCGCAAATGGGAGAGAGTATTTTCGAAGGCACCATCACCAAATGGCTCAAAAAGCCCGGTGACAAAGTCGAACGCGACGAGCCGCTCTTCGAAATTTCCACGGACAAAGTGGATGCCGAAATCCCTTCACCCTCTGCCGGCGTCCTGAAAGAAATCAAAGTCAACGAAGGCCAGACGGTGCCCATCCAGACCGTGGTCGGCGTCATCGACGGCGCTGGTTCGGCGGCAGCTGCCGCTCCCGCACCGGCACCCAAGGCCGAAGCGCCCAAAGCCGCTGCCTCGGCAGCACCGAAAGCGCAAGCGACTCCGGCACCCGCCCCAGCTCGTCCCGCGCCGCAAGCCGCAGCACCGCAAGCTGCCGCGCAACCGGCCAAAGAGGGCGCGCGTATCCACAGCTCCCCGCTGGTCCGCCGCATGGCCAAGGAACATGGCATCGACCTCGGCACGGTGGCCGGCACCGGCGCCGGTGGACGCATCAGCAAGCAAGACATGGAAGCCGCCATTTCCGGCGGCGGCACGTCGCCAAACGGCGCGCGGTACGAAGCGGAGACGGAAGAACAACTCGAGGAAGCCTACGAAGCCCCAGCTCAAGCGCGCTCCGCGACGCCTCCCCCCGCGGCCCGTCCCTCGGCCCCTCCGCCGCCCCCTCCGCAATCCACGGGTGGTCAAGCGCATGTCTCGTTTGAGACCGCCGTGCCACGCGAAAAGCTTTATTTCGGCGACTACGAAGTCTCTCCCATGAGCGTCATGCGCCAGCGAATCGGCGAACACATGGTGGCTTCCAAGCGCGTTTCGCCGCACGTCTACTCCGTCGACGAAATCGACATGAGCAAAATCGCGAGCCTGCGCGCCAAATCCAAGGACGAATTTGAAAAGCGCAACGGGACCAAGCTCACCTTCATGCCCTTCTTCGTAAAAGCCGCGGTCGCCGGCTTGCGGGCGTTTCCAACATTAAATGCCTCGCTTGATGGCACCAACGTGATCATCCACAAGGAAGTAAACATCGGCATCGCCGTGGCCCTCGACTGGGGCCTGCTGGTCCCGGTCGTCAAACACGCCGATGAAAAAAACATCTTGGGCATTCAACGCACCATGAACGATCTGGCCGAGCGCGCCCGCACCAAGAAATTAAAACCGGAAGAAGTCCAGGAAGGCACTTTTTCTATCACCAATCCGGGAGTGTTCGGCGGCCTCTTCGGTTTGCCGGTAATCAGCCAGCCCAACGTGGGCATCCTCGGCCTCGGCGCCATCGAAAAGCGCCCGGTAGTCATCAACGACTCCATCGCCATCCGCAGCATGTGCTACGTCACGCTCAGCTACGACCACCGTGTGGTGGACGGCGCCATCGCCCACCAGTTCCTGCACAAAGTAAAAGAAACCCTGGAAAACTGGACCGAGCCGGTCCTCTAGCTCTCGCCTTAGTAAACCGCATCCGCAAAAAAAAAATGGCCTCCCGCAACATGGGAGGCCATTTAATTTTCACCCTACTCATGCAAGCCGTGCACCACCTCGCACACAGTCCGCTCTTCTCTGCGTACTCTGTGTCTCTGTGAACTCTGCGTTAAATCCTTTATTTTTTTCGCAGCCCTCACGCCCGCAACAACGGTTTCAACTTCGCCACCCACACCGCAAACCCCTCCAGCGCCACCGGCTCAATCCCCGCCGACCGCAAAGTATCTCCCACAAACTGGTGCCGCTCATTCTTCACCAGCAACGGAACATCCGTCACCGCCGCGAACTCCGTCCCGAGTTCCGATCGCGCCGCAATCCGTTCCGCAGTATACGCCAAAAGTTTCGCGTCGGCCGGCGCCCGCGTCACCGAGATCGTCTGCACAAACCCGCGCGTCCCATTGCGCCGATAGCTGTAATCGATACGCATCGGATCCCCAGAAAATGTATAAGGGGCGACCCGTACCGATTTTTCCAATCGATCCCAAAGCTGCGCCTGCCGGAAGACCTGTCCGCAATAACCGCGCAGCGAAGCGCGGCTGCCGGGCGCGCCCACGCGCGTCGGCGGATGCAGCAGGGCCACGTGATCCGCGTACAGCCGTTCCATTTCCTCATCCAGATCGTTGGCTGCCAAGCCCTTCGGCGACGCCAATTGAATCACGTTGGAAAGTGCGTCGTCCCACTTGCCGAGAATCTCTTGCCACTGCGGATTCTCATTCACCTGTCCGTCGGACTTCAGCGGCGGCGACAACAAAAATTCTTCGAAGCGGCTCTCCAGCTCGTCGCGAAATTTCCGCAACACTTCTTCATCCGCCTGCGGGTGCAGCCGGCGCACCCGCGCGAATTCCTCGGCCTCTTCGATTAGCCGGAATCGTTTCGCTGCACTGTTCGTATCGAACAGCAACACACCGATATTGACCCATTCATCCCGCACCAGGCTCGGGCTGTAGCGCACCACGTGGTATACGAAATTCTTGTCGCTGTCGATTTGCTCGGAGTTCGCCATAGTGCGTTGCTCTACACCCAATTGGGAAAGGGTTGCCGGCTCGATTTCTTCGATTGCACAATCAACTCGGGCACACGCGCCGACCGCCGATGCAGCTGTTCCAGTAAACGCAGCAACGCGTCGTAATCGTCGCCATACCACTCGGGCGGGATCTCACTGCCCAATTCATCCAGTACTTTTTCCGCCGACACTTTTTCGAGGCGCGTCAGCCACGGCGCAAACGATTCAATTCCCGTCACTCCCTGATACACGCGATTCCGCGTATACAATCCGCGCAACGGCGCATCCGGGAATGTCCACTCCCCGGCATTGAAGCAGAAACCCTGATCGATCATCTTCGTTTCGTATCGCGGCATCGCGGGCGTGGTCTCCCCTCCGCCCACCTCCCCAAACTCTTCCCGAACTGCGGCAATCCCCGCCGCGGCGAACCCCGCGCGCGACCAAGTCTCTCCCCGTGGCGCAGACCGCTCCAGCTGCTGCGCGCGCACCGCTTCCTGCAAATAAAAAAGTGTCTGTCGCCCGTTGGTGTTACACGTCCATTTATCGAAAACCAGCATGCCCGCAAAATCGTGCAGGTTGGCCACTTCGCGCAACTGCTCATCCGGCAGAAAATCGTGCAGCGCCAGCCGCCGCGGATCGCCCGGAAATCGCGAACCAAACTGCAACCCCGCCTGGCACGCCACCCGCGACCTCGGCAGTTCCACACACAATTCCGGCGTCAGCCGGATCAACTCCGCGGAGACTTCCACCACCGCCACCGGCGTCGTCGGCAGCCCTAGCCTTGCCGCCAACCTCGTACCCAGCAATTCGTTCACCAGCACCCGGCAATGCTGCGGATTGTTTTGGAATTTTATGACGTAGTAGTTGCCATCCGAGCAGCGCATCAGGTGCGACTGGGCTCCGCCCCGCATTCGCCGTATCTGCTCCACTGCCCGTAGCATACGGACGTTATGCTAATGGTACTTAATGCCGAGGGCAAGAGCCGTTGCGGCCTTCGCCCACGAAATTCCCGATTTGTACGACCCTCTCAGCGAATTGGGAACTACTGCCAGATCCAACGCTTCCCGTCCTGAATCTTCTCCCTAACAAAAAAGCCAAGCCTCGAACTCTCTCGAGGCTTGGCCGCGTCTGAAGTAGTTGTCGTTTCTGCTGAGCTAGCGGCGCTTTTTCTTGGCGCTCTTTTTGGCCGGCTTCTTCGCCGATTTCTTGACGGCTTTCTTCGCTGGCTTTTTCGCTGCCGGTTTTTTCTTGGCGGCCCTCTTCGCCGGTTTGGCCGCCGTCTTGGCTTTGCTAGCCGGAGCCGCCACACGCGCCGCCGGCGGCGCCGAAACCCGCGGCGCGGACTTGGCGGCATCCTTCACCGTCGTCTTCACCCGCGTCGGCGCTTCCTCGGCCTCTTCCTCTGCTCCGCCCAGTTCCTCTTCTTCGGTGTCGCCCAATTCAACTTCTTCGACCCCCAGCTCTTCCTCTTCGTCGAGAAGTGGCAGCTCGTTGTCGTCCTCGAAATTATCCTTCTCGAAATCCATGCCATCCTCCCCAGGGGCGAGTTAGGTGCCGTATTTGCCGCAAAAACGCCGCGTTCTTTCCACACGAACGCGAACCAGGCCGCAATAAAGCCTTTCGCGTAGTTATCGCACAATCGCCGCACTTGTCAAGCACTGCGCGGGGCGGCTCTCATGTCTCGCCCGAAACGACTCAATAACCCTCGCGTAACAGGTTGCCGAGCCGCTCTTCGCGTCGCCCCCGCAACGGCACGTCGCAGCAATCGTAACGCGCTCATTACTCGAGTCTTAATTGTGCGTCGGAGAATTTCCGCTGGCCTGCGCCGCCGCCGTTCCTGGACGCCGCGGCTTCTTGCGCGTGGTGGTATGGCTGCTGCGGTGCGGAGCCGCTTCCGGCGCCCCACCCAGCGTATAAATCCGCAACACCATGCCCCGGCTCACCTTGTTGGCCTTCAGCCGGTTCCACTTCTTTAAGTCGTCCGCTTCCACGCTGAAACGGTCCGCGATCCCCAGAAACGTGTCGCCCTTGCGCACCCGGTAACTGACCAGCCGGCGAGTCGCCTCCTTCTGCGCCTGCGCCGCGGGAATGATCAATTTTTCGCCGGAATCGAGCCCCGCACCACGTTCGAGGCTATTGGCTTCCGTAATCGCCGCCGTCGTCACCTTATACTTTTTCGCGATGGAGACCAGCGTTTCCCCCGGCTCCACGCGATGCCGCCGCCAGCTTACCCACTTCTCCGGAGGAATATCCGCGATCTCCGAAGAAAACCTGCCTGCCGTCCCCGGCGGCAGATGCAATTCAAAACTCGGATCGTCCGGAGTCGCCAGCCGCAGCAGCGCAGGATTCAGCCCGTGCAGCGTCTCCACGTCCACGTCGATAGTCTCCGCCACCAGCCGCAGATCAATCGCCCGCCCCGGTTTCACCACGTCATACGGCACCGGCAAATCCGCGTCCACATGGATGCCGTAGTGCGCCGCATCTTTGGCAATCAAGGTAAGCGCCAGAATAATCGGCACATAGTTCTTCGTCTCTTTCGGCAAAACATTGCGCCGGTACAGCTCCCAGAAATCCGCATACCCCGTCCGCTCCACGGCCTTCTGCACGTTTCCCGGGCCGCAGTTGTATGCCGCCATGGCCAGATACCAATCGCCGAACATGCCATACAAATCCCGCAAGTGATGCGCCGCCGCTCGCGTGGCCTTCTCGGGATCCTGCCGGTCGTCCACCCACCAGGTATGTTTCAATCCATACTCATTCCCGCGCCACGCCACGAACTGCCAAATTCCCCGCGCTCCCGCTCGCGATAAGGCCAGCGGCTGAAACGCGCTCTCCGCCTGCGCCAGATAAATCAAATCCTGCGGCACGCCCTCTTCGGCCAGCACCCGCTGAATCATTCCGCGATACCGCCCCGCGCGCCGCAGCCCGGTCTCCACAATGGCCCGCCCGCGCGTGGTCTGGAAAAAATTCAGAAACGAAAGTACTTCGTCATTCACCGTCAGTGGCAGGTCGTGCGAAATGTTCTTGGCCGCCTCTTCCGCGCGCGCCTTCAGCTGCGGGTCCACCGGAAAGGTCATCTCCGCCACTTCATCAATCGCCGCCGGAACCGCGGGCGGCTCGCTGAATCCATCCCCCGCGCGAAACGCCTGCAACTCGTAGGAATAAACCGTGTCCACCAACCGGTGAAACAGTTCGTTCAGCCGTGGACTGCTCGCGGGGTCGTAGCCGCTCTCCAGGATCCAGTCCACCGCGTCATTAAAATCCTTGCGCGCCGCCTCTAGATGACCAGCCTTATAATTCTGTTCGCCGGACGCGAATTTCGCTTCCACCCGCTGTGCCAGATATGTTTTGCTGTCGGGAATCGCCGGTAACAAGGAGATATTCGGTCGTGGCGTGGGATTCGTTAGCGGCAGCGCTACGCCGCCCAAAGAAGATTGCGTTGCCGGTGCATTTTGCTCCGTCCGATTCGGAACTGGTGAAGGATCTCCCGCAGTCATGCTATGAGCCGGAATCCGCGCTTGCGTGGGCCGCTTCGCCGCGTCGTCGCATCCACCCAGCAGGGCTACCGAGCAAACCAACAAGGCGGCCAACGGCAAGACGTGACGTTGAATTCCACAGGCGGGGGACGGCGGACGCTTCATCTCTCCATGGTAAGTACCCGCCGCTACCCCGGTCAATGTTTTCCGCCTCGCCGGGGTTGACGTAAACACCACACGCCGCCTGCTGAAAATCTCCGCAAACATCTCGCCAGGACTCTGTTCTGTTGCGTAGACTGTGGAACGCCAAACCACTCTTCCGCTGGGAGATCCGCACTTGCCAAAACATTCGCCCCATCACGTTCTGCTTCTGGTCGCCTTCCTCCTTTCAACCGTCGCCGCCGCGCAGCAACCTCCCGCTCTTTCTCCCGCAGCTATCCAAAAAATCAACCAAGCCACCTCCGATTTCATGGCCGCCTCCAGCGTTCCCGGCTTATCCGTCGCCATCGTTCTCGACGGTCATCCCGCTTGGTCCGCCGGATTCGGCATGGCCGACCTCGAAAATTTTGTTCCCGCCACTCCTGCCACGCTGTTTCGTCTGGCCTCGGTATCTAAACCCATCACCGCCACCACCATCCTGCAGCTCTGGGAACGCGGCAAGCTCGACCTCGACGTTCCCGTCCAAAAATATTGCCCCGCGTTCCCGCAAAAAGAGTGGCCCATCACCACCCGCGAACTGCTCAATCACCTCGGCGGCATCCGCCACTACAACAAAGACAACGTCGGAGACATCCCCGTCGACAGCGCCCGCCACTTCAATTCCATGGAAGAATCCCTCACCATCTTCGAAAACGATCCCCTGGTCGCCAAACCGGGCACCAAATTTCAGTACAGCACCTACGGCTACACCGTGCTCGGCTGCGTCCTCGAAGGCGCCAGCGGCCAGAAGTACGTCGACTTCGTCACCGAAAATGTTTTTCGCCCCGCGGGAATGACTGTCACGCGTACCGACGACTACTTCGCCATCGTCCCGCACCGCACCCGCTGGTACAACAAATCCGCCAACGGCGCAGTCCTGAACTCCGGCGTCCTCGATTCCAGCTACAAAATCCCTGGCGGCGGCTGGCTCTCCTCCGCGGACGATCTAGCGCTCTACGAATCAGCCATCCTCGCCAACTCGCTCCTCAAACCCGCCACCCGAGAGATGATGTGGACTCCCGGCAAAACCGCCAGCGGCGAGACTCTGGACTATGGTTTGGGTTGGGGAATCTCCACCCTCTCCGGACTGAAAACCTTCGGCCACAGCGGCGGCCAGCAAGGTACTAGCACCTTCATCCTGCTAGCTCCCGAACGCCGTGTCGGCATCGTCGTCCTAGCCAATTTGGAAGGCGCCGACGTAGCCGGTTTAGCCCGCCGCATCCTCCGCATCGCCCTAGATCTCCCCGAAAGATAGCTTGGGAACGCCGATCTCCCCACCGGCGCCTTCTGTTCCAAAGTCCATATGTTCTGGCATTCGCCCGCGCCTTTTCAGGTGGGCGTTCGCCAACGCCGGGCACCATTTAGCAATAAGCCATTACCCACCAATAACTTACGATTCCCCTTGCTATATATCGCCAACCGTGGTACTGTTTTGTTGCGTTTGTTGCTCTTGTATCGCCTTTGGAATTCGTAAAAGGTCCGCAAGGTAACTCTTGCGGCTTTTTTGTTTTACACCGCCCTAAAGGCGGCCAAGACGTACCGCAGCACCAAATAGCTCAAATCTTGAAAAGAGACACAGCAGTGAGCAAAGAACAAGGAACAGTGAAGTGGTTTAACGCCAGCAAGGGCTTTGGATTCATCCAGCGCCAGAGCGGTGAGGACGTATTCGTCCATTTCTCCGCGATTGTGGCTGATGGCTATAAGTCGTTGAACGATGGCCAAGCGGTTGAATTCGAAGTCGTCCGCGGCCCCAAGGGCCTGCAGGCGTCGAACGTCCAGCCGCTGTAACCACTTCGACTGGAAAATTTCGGGCGGTGCGCTGCAAAGCGCTCCGCCCGTTTTTTTTGGCGCTCCCTTCGCCAGACCCTGATTCCGCTCCGCGACCAGCGTCGTCGGCCCTCTCTGCCTCAGCGCCCATCACTCCTCACCCGTGAACAAAATTGGCACTAGTGTGTTAAAAGTGTGTATTATGAGCCATGAGCAGCCGCGAGGTCATCCAGCGCCTCAGGGTGGACGGCTGGTACGAAGTTGCCCATGAGGGAAGTCACAAACAGTTTAAGCATGGAACAAAGAATGGCAGAGTTACCGTTCCCCACCCGGTTCGCGACATCCCCATTGGGACGCTCAGAAGCATTGAAAAGCAGGCCAGCATAAGGCTGAGATAAAATGGACTATATCGCATATCTGCACAAGGGCCGTAAATCCGACTTCGGCGTGAGCTTCCCGGATTTTCCCGGCTGTATTACCGCGGGAAAATCTCTGGATGAGGCCAGCCGTAAGGCTCCCGAAGCGTTGGCGTTTCATATCGCGGGAATGCTTGAAGACGGGGACAAAATTCCCAAGCCTTCCAAGATTGACGATCTGGTTGACGATCCCGCGCGAAAGGACGCCGTGGCATTTTTGGTACGCGCAGATCTTGGGAAGCTCCAAAAATCCAAAACCGTTCGCGTTAACGTCACGACACGTCAGAGTCAACTTGAATACATTGATCGTCTCGCTCGACAGGCAGGCATGACGCGCTCGGCGTACATGGTGCAATCCGCAACCTCAGCGGTCGCAGTCCGCAAAAGCGATGACTCAGAGCGCCGCCGACTAAGACGTAAGCGAGCACGAACCGATAGGCCGGTCCAAGACGTCATCTAAACGCTGGCCAACTCCGCACGTCGCCCCGTCGCATATTCCTGCAAAGCCTGATTCGCAGACGTAATCGTAGCCAGCGCATCCGCCACTTCCGCCACATCCTTGCCGCGCAATACAAAATACATTTCGTCTTCCCCCAGCCCGGTGTAAACGCGGTTCCCAATGCAACCCAAACTCAAAATCGCGCCCATTTGCGCCGCCGCTGGCAAAGCCATGCACGTCGGTCTACCCAGCGCTGGCGCGCCGCTGGCTACCTGCGCCCGATTCGCCGCTTCGCTCAGCAGCATCGCCCCGCTGGGCTTGCACGCAAATAGCACCACATCCGGCACCGTGGGTGTATCTCCCAGCGGCGCATAAACCAGCGCTGCAGGAGCTTTCGCCAGCCTCGGAATCTCCGGCACTTCTTCCGGCTTCACATATCCCAGGTCAAACATGAACTTCAGTGTCTGCTCCGTTTCCTTCTCGCGCGCCGGCGAAAGCGCGATGTTGTGCGTATACGCCCCCACCGCACAATTAAAATGGTCCTGCGGCAGGGTGTAGAACGTTTTGCCGCCTGCCGCCAAGCGCCAGAAACTGCAGCTCGACGGTTCGCTGCCTTCGAATTTTTCGACATTCACCGGAGCCGCATCCAGAAAAGTAACCGCCACTGGCCTGCGCGCCAGCTTTACCGCTGCGGAGATACGCTCTTCCAGTTCCCGCCAGTTCACCATCGTGCTCATGGATTCTCCGATTCGATCGTCTTAATCAACCGTTGAAAGATTGTAACCACAGACTCTGTTGGCCGGCACGGACGCTTGTCTTGCCAGCAAGAATACCACTTGCGCCGTGGAACCCTTTCGCATCCTCTAAAAACCCTTATTTCACCGGGTTTTTCACAGCCTGCACTGTAAAAAACCTCATTTTTCCAGCGTTTTTCGCGTTTGCCACTTGCGTTCGCCTTTCGCCTTCGCTATAGTTTCCTGCGGCCCGAGTGTTTTTGCAGCAAAAATGGGGTAGTACGCTCGCGGCTTGCCCCGGTCTCGCCGGGGTGGAAAGTAAATTAGGAGGGAAAATACTAGATGGCAGCCAAGCCTTTGAGCAAGACGAAGATTGTGTCCCACATGGCCGAGAAGATCGGCTCACCGAAGAAAACCGCAGCCTTGTTTTTTGAAGAGCTGTTCAAGCTGGCGGTCAAGGAATCCAAGGGCGGCGCAGGCAAGTTCGTCATCCCCGGCATCGGCCGCGTGGTGAAGGCGCACCGCAAAGCGCGCATGGGCCGCAACCCGCAAACGGGCGAGGCTATCAAAATCAAGGCGAAGACTGTGGTTCGTTTGCGCCCCTCGAAAGCATTCAAGGACGCGATCCTCAAGTAACCGATTGTTTTTCGAAGTCCGAGCCCTCGACGGTCGAGTATTCAGACCTCGAGGGCTTTTTCTTTGCGTCGCACCAAAAAATCGTCGCGAAATCAATTCTCGAAGCTACAGCGTGCGGACGTACGCCACCACGTCCTTAATCTGCGGCGCTTCCAGAACTTCCTTGAAGGGCGGCATCAACGAATCGCCGTTCTCGATCCACGTCTTCAGGGATTCGTCCGTCACCTTATTGTTGTTCACCGTAAATGTCCCCCGCTTGCCGATGCCCTTCAGCCCCGGCCCAATTTTCTTCGCGTCGCTATCCGCGTAGTGGCAAATGCCGCATTTGTTGTCGAAAATTTCCTTTCCGCGCGCGGCGGAAGCCGCGGAAGCTTTAGCGCCCGCTGCAGGCGCGGTTTTTTTGGCTGGTGGATCCTGTGCGAATACTGCGCCGGCAATCGCCAGAGCCGCGACCGCCATTGCTGCAACCTGCGCCATCTTGAAAAAAGGCTTTGCGGAAATATTTGTTGTACTTCCCGAATGGATAGAGCTTTTACGATTGCGCGTCACAATATTCCCCTGCACTGCGAGATGGTGTACTCCCTTATTTTGGACGTTTAGCCGCGAAATATCCACTTACTCGTTTCTCGTCAACCGACTCCCAAAAAAGTTTGGCAACTTTCTTGCCACATCAGTCTGTTGGTACTTCGCTAGCCCGGCACTTCGTACAGGTTTCTTCCACGCACGACTTGTACCTTAGTACTTTTGACGCCTGCCAACCTGCATGCTAACTATGATGCATGAGCCAGGAAACTCTGACCCGTGCATGGGAAGTCCTTCAGGATGCCTATCAAGCGCAGATGGAAGGCGACTACGAACGTGCTGTGGAACTGTATCAGTCCTCCCTCGAACTGCATCCCACCGCGGAAGCCCATACCTTTCTGGGCTGGACCTATCATTTTCAAGGCAAGATCGACGCGGCCATCGCGGAGTGCCGTCGGGCCATCGATCTCGACCCCGAATTTGGCAATCCCTACAACGACATTGGCGCGTACTTGATTGAGTTGAACCGATTCGACGAAGCCATCCCCTGGCTCGAACGCGCTGTAGAAGCCCAACGCTACGAACCGCGCCATTTCCCGCATTACAACCTGGGCCGCGCGTATCTCGGCAAAGAAATGTACGGCCGTGCCCAGCGCTGCTTCCAGGAAGCCTTGGAAATCGAGCCGCGCTACTCTCTAGCCAAGCAGGCCCTGGAATCCTTGCAAAAACTGGTGAATTGAGTCCCCCGTCCATTCTGCCGTCCCAAACTTCCGCCGCATGGCAACGCCTGTAGCGCAGGCTTGCCCTGAGATACGAAGGGGCGATTGCTTCTGAGCCCTGTTCACCCCGCAGGGGGCGGCTCTTCTCGCTGCCAAACACCTGATTCGACTATCTTTGGCATTCCGTTCGAATTACCAACAAGATACCACTTGACAAGACGTTATTCTTATGCTATCTTTCCGCGTGATAGTCGCCATCTGCCCCGCCTGCTCCACAACCCCACCTAGGCCTCTCCTCCCCATAACCATCTTGTCAACAGAACGCGCCTCTAACTCCTCTAGAATGAACACTTGTGAATCTGTATCAAAACAAAGAACTTTAACTCCCTGTGTAATCACAACGATTCGCAAATCCCTATACCCCCACCCGATTATCGTTAACCAGCTTTCCCGTCAAGAAACGCTGCCTTACGACACATCCCAAGCCCGCCCTCTCGGTCATCCTTTCTGCTATCATCCCGCCTCGCATCTAGCGTTGCATCTTGGGCACCGCCGAAGAGGGAGGCGCGATGAGTTTTAGCACCCGGCTGCAGGAAATCCGCGAGGGCTTTGAGCGGCCCTTCTGGGTGGCCAATATCAGCGAATTGTTTGAGCGCCTGTCCTACTACGCTGCCTTCGCTTCGCTGGCCCGCTATCTGCATGAGGCGCTGAGTTTTCCCACCGAGCGCGCCGCGGATCTCGCCGGGCTCTTTGGCGGGCTAGTCTGGTTCCTCGCCATCTTCGGCGGAGCCGTTGCCGATCGCCTGGGTTTTCGTCGCGCCCTTTCTCTGGCGTACCTGGTGCTCGCCGGATCGTATTTTCTCTTGGGGTCAATCGGCGCGCCCTGGCTCGCGCCCGTGCGCAACGCTGTACCGCTGGTCGTGTTGGTCACTGTGGTATTGATGCTGCCTGCCGTGGGCGTCGCGCTCGTAAAGCCCTGCGTGGTTGGCACTACCGCGCGCGCCTCCAAACCCAACGTGCGCAGCATCGGCTACTCCATTTACTACACGCTGGTGAATATTGGCGGTGCGCTGGGACCGTTTGTGGCTTCCTTCGTGCACCGGCACATGGACGTGCAAGACGTTTTTCGCGTCTCCGCGGCATGCGTATTCGTAATGTTTTTTGGTGTACTGCTATTTTTCAGAGAGCCACGGAGTTCCGGGGAAAATAAAACCGCTAGCATTGCTGACACTCTGCGCAATTTCGTGAAAGTTGTCGGCAATCCGAAATTCATGATTTTTTTGCTGATTTTTTCCGGCTATTGGATCGTATATTGGCAGGAATTCATCACTCTTCCCATCTACGTGCACGATTACATCAATCCGAACACGGACACGGAGCGCATGCTAGCCATCGGCCCAGTCATCGTTATCGCACTAACCGTCGCCATCAGTGTGCTCACGCAGAAAATCGCCGCATTCCGCGCCGTAATTCTCGGCACGCTCATCTCCATGGTAGCCTTTGCCATTCTGGCCATCCATCCCACGGTCTACGCCGCCTACGCGACTTTGGTAGTCATCGCGCTAGGAGAACTCACCCAGCAACCGCGCTACTACGACTATATTTCGCGCCTCGCTCCCGCAGGACAGCAAGGCACCTACATGGGTTTCGCATTCCTGCCGCTCGGCATCGGAGCCTTCGTTGCCGGCCGCATCGGCGGCGCACTCCTCCACCATTTCGGCGAAGTGCAGCACCGCCCGCAACTTTTCTGGTGGTCCATCACCGCCATCGGCGTCGCCACCACCCTGCTCCTGTGGATCTACGACCGCGTAGTAAAACCCACCGAGGCGTCGTAGGGGCACGGCTTTACCCTGAGCAGGTGCGAAGGGCTGCCGTGCCCGTCTTTCTTTTCGGTGCGCAAAACATTGACCACGAAGCACAGGCGACGGAACGCAGATCAAGGAACACGGAACATGCGAACACCAACACTAATTCTCGCAACCTTCATCCTGACGATCAGCCTGCCAGCGCTCGCGCAAAAACCACCACTCTTGCCAGAGAAAGATGTAGCCGCCCTAGCGAACGAATTGAGCGGTGAGGCCGCCAAGCGCAATCTGGAAGGCATCGCCCGTTTCCACCGCCAGCGCGGCTCCAGCGGATTCCACTCCGCCGCAGAATTGGTGGCGGAGCGCCTCCGCGCCTACGGACTGAGCGACGTCAATATCTTGCAATTTCCCGCGGACGGAAAGATTTTTTATGGCACGCAACGCTCGCGGCCGCCGTTGGGATGCGGAAAAAGGAGAGTTGTCGGAAACGAGGATCGATATTCCGCAGATTGCAGGGCCGCAGAGGAACGAGCGAAACAGGCGGGGAAGGATAGCGCTTCGGTACCTTGTGACTATTTCATTCAGAAAGAAGTGCTCATCGCGAGTTATGAAGCGGAACCACTCGTTCTCGCGGAAGACAGCGAATCCGCTGATGTCACCGCGGAATTGGTGGATGTCGGCGAAGGAACCAAAGACAGCGACTACGCAGGCAAAGAGGTAAAAGGGAAAATTGTTTTGGTGGGGGCTCAGCCTGGTGCCGTGCAGGATCTGGCGATTGGAAAATATGGCGCTGTGGGAATTGTCAGTTATGCGCAGAATCAGAAGACGGCGTGGTCCGGCGAGAATGAAAATCTAATCCGCTGGGGACATCTCGAAACATTCTCTCCGAACAAGACCTTCGCATTTATGGTGTCGCTGAAAACAGCACGCTCGATGCAGGCGCGCTTGGCGGCCGGAGAAAAGATCAATTTGCATGCCGTAGTGAAAGCCGGGCAGCATCCAGGAAATTATGAAGTGGTCACGGCGAAGATTCCCGGCGCGGATGCGAAATTGAAAGAGGAAGAGATTGCCTTCTCCTGCCACCTCGATCATCAGCGCCCCGGAGCCAACGACAATGCCAGCGGCTGCGTCACGATCCTGGAAGTGGCACGCACCTTGCAGAAACTGATCGACGAGAAAAAACTAGAGCGTCCTGCCCGCACCATCCGATTTATCTTTCCACCCGAAGTGGAAGGCACCATGGCGCTGCTGAATTCCCCGCCGCACTTTGTGTCGCAGATCAAAGCCGTCATTCACATGGATATGGTCGGCGGCGGTCCGGAAACGAAAGCAGTCTTTCACGTTACGCGCGGCCCCATGAGTTTGCCGTCCTTCGTCCACGACGTGGCCTGGGCCTTCGCCGAGTGGCTCAATGAAGCAGAGTTACAAATTTGCAGCCACTGGAGCCGCGGAATATCCGATGGTCGCGCCAGAAGGCGGCAAAGAACCGCTGCGTGCAGAGTACTCGCCGTTTTCCATGGGCAGCGATCACGAGGTCTATCAGGATTCCTCGTTCAAAATTCCCGCGATCTATCTAAACGACTGGCCAGACCGCTATATCCACACCAATTTCGACACCGCCGCCAATATCGACCCCACAAAACTAAAACGCGCCGCCTTCATCGGCGCCGCCAGCGCCTATTTCTTGGCGGGTATGAACGACGACACCTTGCCCGCAATTTATAAACTGTTGCAGACGGGATCACTTCGCATCGCCGCAGAAATTCGCCAGAAGGCTGCGCAGACCACTGGCCCTTGCGAGGGCGGGGAAATTCAACGATTCGAGGCTGCGCAGATTCGGCCCCTGGTTGAATCCGTATTGCGCTTTGCTCCGGATGCTAAGCAGTCGCGATGGGCGGCGATTTCCAGGGTCGGCCAGAAAGTTGAAGGGAATTCCGACGGCATGTGTCTGCGAACGGAACTCATATTGGGAGGCTTTCCCTACAGGAGAAAGGCGGATGTAAAAGGTCCACTCACGGTTTTCGGTTACGACTATTTTGCGGAGCACTCGAAAGTATCTGGCCTGGCGACTCCAAAGCTCTTGAACTACGAGGGATTGTGGGGTTCTGGCGAAGAATATGCATACGAAGTGTTGAATTTTGTGGATGGCCGAAATCGCGTGATAGAAATTTGCGATGCGGTGTCAGCAGAATACGGCCCGATTCCGCTAGAATTGGTCGCCGAATATTTGGAAGCGTTGAAGAAAATTGGAGTAGTAGAGGAGGTGAAACAGTAGGGCGGCCGAGAAAACTTTGGCGAGAAACTGCACCGCGCAGCTATGATGCAGCCGCGCAATTTGGAACTCCTGCCGGATTGACTACGCCCACGACAACTAGAGTTACGTCATCGCGCTGAGGGAGATCTCCGCTGAAGGCTTGCAGTTCGTCCTGGATGCGATTGGCGATTCGATTTGCGCCGGGGTGTACTTACGACGCTGCGAGACTCTGGGCACAGTGGGAAATATTTCTATGTGCGGCTCCAGCCGACGACGGCATACTGCCATAGACCATTCTCAAAGGCGGCGCGCTGCGCCGCGGCCGATTGAATTCACTGCCGATGGAGTCCACCTCCGCAACCACACCGCACGCTGTGAGCTCCGAAACCGCGCCCGCCAGCGGAAAACGCCACGCTTTTTTGGTGGCTTCGGGGATTTTTCTTAGCCGCATTGCGGGGCTTATTCGCGACCGAATTTTTGCGCATTATTTTGGCAATTCGGACGCGGCTGACGCTTTCAAAGCGGCCTTTCGCATTCCTAATTTTCTGCAGAATCTTTTTGGGGAAGGGGTGCTGTCCGCCAGCTTTATTCCGGTGTATGCCGGACTGCTGGCGCGCAAAGACGAGAATGAAGCGCGCAAAGTGGCTGGCGCGGTGGCTTCGTTGCTGGCGCTGACTACTTCTTTGCTGGTGCTGGTGGGCGTGTTGGCGACACCGTTTCTGATTGACGCCATCGCCCCTGGTTTTCACGGAGAAAAGCGGCAGCTCACCATTCAACTGGTGCGGATACTTTTTCCGGGTGCAGGATTGCTGGTGTTTTCCGCGTGGTGCCTGGGAGTACTCAACAGCCACCGGCGGTTTTTTCTTTCGTACACTGCGCCGGTGCTGTGGAACGCCGCGATGATTGCCACGCTGTGGATCTTTGGCGCGCGCTACGGGCAATATCCGCTGGCGGAAATTCTGGCGTGGGGTTCGGTGGTGGGCAGCGCGCTGCAGGTGGCGGTGCAACTTCCGGTGGTGCTCGGTCTGCTGCGCGGATTTCACTTCACGCTGAATTTTGGCGGAGCAAATATTCGAACGGTGGTAAGAAATTTCGGGCCGGTGTTTATCAGTCGCGGCGTGGTGCAGATTAGCGCGTTCATTGATGCGTTGCTGGCCAGTTTGCTTCCTGGGGGCGCGGTGGCGGCGTTGGCGTATGCGCAGACGCTGTACACATTGCCGGTCAGCTTATTTGGAATGTCTGTGTCGGCTGCCGAGCTTCCGGCGATGTCTGGGGCGCTTGGCGCAAAAGACGAAGTGGCGGTGGTGTTGCGAGACGCGTTTGAATTCCGGATTGCGGCAAATTGCGTTTTTTGTTCTGCCCTCGGTGGTGGCGTTTCTGGTGCTTGGTGATGTGATCGTCGCGGCGATTTATCGCTCTGGGCGATTCACGCAAGACGACGTGATCTACGTGTGGGGAATTTTGGCGGGGGCGACGGTTGGGCTGCTGGCTTCCACGCTTGGTCGACTGTACGCGTCCACATTTTACGCGTTGCGCGATACGCGGACGCCGCTGCGCTTCGCGGTATTGCGCGTCATCCTGACCACGATTCTGGGATATCTTTTCGCGTTGCCATTACCACATTTACTGGGCATTCAGGCCCGCTGGGGCGTCGCGGGGCTTACGATTTCGGCGGGGATTTCCAGTTGGGTGGAATTTGTACTGTTGCGGCGGGCGCTGGTGAGGCGTATCGGACCTAGCGGACTGCCTGCGTCGTTTCTCGCGAAATTGTGGGGCGCGGCCATCATTGCCGCCGCTGGAGCATGGGCGTTGCATTACGTTCTTGGACGACGGTCGCCGATCCCCGCGGCGGTTGTGATTTTAGGGCTGTATGGCGCCTTGTACTTCGGCGCAGCTTTGTTATTTAGGTTGCCTGAGGCCAGCGCACTATTCGGGCGCGCCAGAAAAGCGGTGGGCTCGTGAGGCTCATCAAGTCACGCGGCACGGTAGCGAACGATTTAGGTCGCGACCACGGGCGCGCTGCTGGCGAGTTCTGATGGGGTTTCCGGAGTCTTGCGCAATGTCTTGCCACGTAGCTTACGGCGCGCGGGTTCCTCGATGAAACGAAATACCAGCAGCGAAGCTGCTGTTACGAGGGCAAACGCACCGACGACTCCGGCGAAGCTGGTATGCGTCAGCTGCCCGGTGCTACCAAAAAAATACATGCCCATGATGTTGGAATGCAGCAAGTAGAAACTGTAGCTGGCGTTGCCGAGCAGAACGAGCGGAGACCAGCGCAAGAAAGCAGTCCATTTCGGTTGCAGCGCCAGGCCGTACACGATCGCGGCGAATGCGGGAGCCAGCAAAGCGGTATGCAGCATGGCGAAGGGAATTTGCGCGGAAAATATTGCCGCGACGGCGCCAGCCAGCAAGCCGACGGCGAGCAAACATGCGGCCGGGAACCCGACGGCCAGAGCTTCACTGGATGAGGTTGGCTTGGCGCCTGCAGGATTCGCAGGAGTTCGGGATTTTAGAAAAATTAGTCCGGTGGCCATTCCCAAAATAAATTCGGGCAAACGCATCGGCGGGAAAAACTTAATTACGTTCAACCAGAAAGCATTCAACTGATCCGGGTTAATGACCGTCAAGTGATCGGGGTTGGTGAGCGTGTACCAGCCGGTGACGGATAGACTGGCGGCCCAGCACAGAGCAGCGACTACCAACAAGGCGCTACGCGAAAATTTCGCGAGGAGCGGCAGGAGAAATGGAAACAGGAAATAGAACAGCGCTTCGACGGACAGGCTCCAGGCTACGGGATTCCAAGACATAGCACCCGGCGGCACCCAAGACTGCAGTAGCACCAGGGGCAAGAAGCTGGCGAGTTTCATGTGGTGGCTAGCCCAGGCAAAGAACGGAATTGGTAGATGGGTGGCGGCGTAAAAGAAGAACGGCGCGCAAAACAACAATGAGAATAAATACGCCGGATAGACGCGGGCAAAGCGTGCGCGCCAGAATCCCGCGCGCACGATAGGCGACCCGGCGTAGGTGTAGACAAGAATGAATCCGGAGAGGACGAAGAAGAGGCTGACGCCGACGTAGCCGATGTAAGAAATTTGGCGCAGCCAGCCGTCCACAGTAATGACATGCATGGAGTAGGCATGGAAAAACATTACGTGGAGGGCGGCGAAGAAACGCAGCGAAGTCAATTCAGAGAGGCGCGGCCTGGCTGTTTCGATATTCAAAGGGAACTCCGATTCTTGCGGTCGGCGGGTTGTTGGCGCCAATTATAGCCATGCTTCGGGCGTACGCCAACTGCAGTCGAACGGCAACTGCAGCCGAACGCCAATCGCAGCGTGCAGTAAATCAGGGAGCGATGCTTCGTTCTGAAACGTAGTACGCCGGAAGGATCGAAATTGTTGCAGCGGAAAAGCCGACGGGTACGATCTATGTTTTGGTGATGGGCAGGCCGGCCGCTTCCCAGCCGCGGAATCCGCCGTCCATGGATTCCACGTTGGTGTAACCCATCTTTTGCAGGTTGTCGGCGGCCAGCGCGGAACGGAAACCGCCTCCGCAGTACAGAATAATTTTGGCGTTCGGGTCGGGGATAGTTTTCTCAATGTCTCGTTCGATGGTGCCTTTGCCCAGGTGCACGGCGCCGGCAGCATGACCGGCGGCGAATTCACTTTCTTCGCGCACATCCACAAAATAAAACTTCTCGCCGGCATCTTTGCGGCGTTTTACGTCGGCAACGTTGGTTTCTTTTACGCGGGATTTGGCGTCGTTGGCAATTTTAAGAAAACGTTCGGAATGTTGCATGGCGGCTCCTCAGTGGCGGGAACGCCAGAATAACATAGCGCTGAAGTGCGGTTTGAAATGGATGTAAGTGCAGAGGACTAGTCCAGGTCGCGCCAGTTGGGGCCGGCGCAGATTTCTACGACCAGCGGGACGGCTAGTCTGTAAACCTGTTCCATTTCCTTGCGGACCAGAGTTTCCAGTTCTTCCTGCTCGTCTGGAGGAGATTCAAAGAGAAGTTCGTCGTGGACTTGCAGAATCATTCTGGCTTCGAATTTTTCTTCGCGCAGGCGGTGATCGATTTTGATCATGGCCAGCTTGATGAGGTCGGCGGCGGTACCTTGCAAGGGAGAATTTAGAGCGGTGCGTTCAGCGAAATTGCGCAGCTGGACTTGCGGCGAAGTAATTTCGGGGATGGGGCGAATTCTGCCGAAGAGCGTTTTGGCTACTCCCGTCTTGCGAGTTTCCACCAGTATGTTGTCGAGATAGGTTTTGACGCCTTGGTAGCGCGCGAAATAGGCGGCGATGAATTGCGCGGCTTCTTTTTGCGGAACGTTAATTTGCTGGGCCAGGCCGAAGGCGGAGAGGCCATAAATGATTCCGAAGTTGATGGCTTTGGCGGCGCGGCGATGTTCGGGAGTTTGCCCGAGTGGCCCGACACCGAAAACTTCCTGCGCGGTGCGGGAATGGATGTCCTGGCCGCTGCGGAAGGCGTCGAGGAGCACGGGGTCCTGCGAAAAATGGGCCATGATGCGGAGTTCCACCTGGGAATAGTCCGCGGAGATGAGAATTTTTCCTTTGTCGGCCACGAAGGCGGCGCGGATTTGGCGGCCAAGTTCGGTGCGAATGGGAATATTTTGCAGATTGGGATCGGAGGAGCTGA
This sequence comes from uncultured Acidobacteriota bacterium, assembly GCA_963786485.1. Lineage (GTDB taxonomy): Bacteria > Acidobacteriota > Terriglobia > Acidiferrales > UBA7541 > Acidiferrum. The sequence continues at coordinate 103,928 of CAWAZN010000017.1, read as the reverse complement.
GGCGGCCGGTGGAAGCGTTGGTCTGCGAGAAGCTGGTGTGCAGGCGCTTGGTTTCCGGGTGAATCAGTTTGGGCAGCGAGTCAACGTAGGTGGATTTTAATTTGGCGAGTTCGCGATATTCGATGACTTTGGCGGGAACGGGATGCTTGGCGGAAAGTTCCGCAAGGATTTCCACCGCGGTGGAGCGGCCTTTGGCGCGGCCGCGTTTTACGGCGGGTTGCAGCCCGAGTTTATCGAAGAGCACTTCGCCGAGTTGTGTGGGGGAATTTACGTTGAACTCGACACCGGCGAGATCCCAGATTTCTTTTTCCAGGCGGCGAATTTCTTTTTCCATGGACTCGGACATCACGGCGAGTGCCTTAGGATCCACGCCGATGCCGACACGTTCGATCTCCGCGAGAACATAGGTGAGCGGGAGGTCGATGTCTTTGTAGACGCTGGTCAATCTCCTGGTGCTGGATGGCTTCGCGAAGCACCGGGGCGAGTCGCTGCAAATAATCGGCGCGTTCACCGGCACCGCCGCCAAGCATGACGTTCCATTGGCGCATGACCACATCGGTGAAATTATGATTGCCGGTATTGGGGCGCAACAAGTAGGAGTAGACCTGGGTGGCGTCCTGCAGATTTTCGGCGCGACCGGCAAGTAACTGGAAAAGTTTGGCGTCGTGGACGATTTTCGGACGCTTGGCGTCTTGCAGGAGCGGGAGTAGAGCTTTCAGCGCTTCGCCATCGGCATCCATCCACACGGCGCGGCCTTCACCGGGTTTAGACGAAACTTCGATGGCGGCGATTTTGGTGCCGAAACCTTCGGATTCGCGTTCACCTACTTCCAGGTTGAGCCAGACGGCCAGCGGCTGTTTGGGCGGGAGCTTGGCGAGGTAGTCGCGGAATTCCGCGACGGTGGCGAACTGTACGTAGTCGAGTTTTATGGCGGGGCCGTCGCTTGCGGGTGCGGAAGCGGCGACGGCTTCGTTACCCAATTCACGAAGCAAGGAATTGAAACCGAATTCGCGGTAGAGATTGCTCAGTGCGCCGGGATCGGGTGGGCGGCGAGCGAGCTTTTCGAGTTCAAGTTTGACGGGAACTTCGGTAGCAATTTTCGCGAGTTGTTTGGACATCACAACCTGCTCGCGTTGCTGCTGAAGCGCTTCGCGGTAGCGCTTATTGGGGACATCAGCGGCGTGATCCAGAGCGTTTTCCACGTTGCCGTATTTCTGAATCAGTTCGGCTGCGCCTTTTTCGCCGATGCCTTTGGCGCCGGGAATATTGTCGATGTTGTCGCCGAGCAACGCCATGTAATCGACGACTTGTTCCGCGGTGACGCCCAAGAGTTCTTTAACTTTGGCTTCGTCAACGATTACGTCGCTCTTGGCGCCGCCGGTGCCGGTGCGCAGGACGCGCACGTTGCCGCAGACGAGCTGCATCATGTCTTTATCATTGGTGACGATGAGGACGTCCAGGTTCTGCTTTGACGGCTTGCTGAGCCAGGCCACCGATCAAATCGTCGGCTTCGAAGCCGTCAAGTTCCAGGATGGGGAGATGCATGGCCTCGCAGAGGCGGCGGACGTAAGGGATTTGCTGCGAGAGCTCGTCCGGCATGGGTGCGCGGTGCTCTTTATATTTTTCGAAGAGCTTGTCGCGGAAGGTGGGGGCGCTGGTGTCAAAGACGATGGCAATGTAGTCGGGAGAATAATCTTTGATCAGGCGGCGGAGGATGTTGGAGAAGAGGAAGGGGACTTTGGTGGGGAGGCCGCTGGGGGCGTTCATGCGCACCATGGGAGCGAAAAAGGCGCGGTAGATGTGGGCCATGGCGTCGACGAGGAAGATTTTTTTTGGGGCGGCGGGCATATTGTTGAGTATAGCGCAGGGGTGAGGCGCACTGCTTGCGGGAGCGGTCGGCGACGGCGCGGCGGAAGTCAAAGGAACACAGACTGAAGTCTGTGCTACCAAAAAAAAGGCGCCGATGTGGCGCCTCTTGAAAAAACAGAATAATTTAAGTTAATTCGCGGGGCTGTCGGATACGCGCGGGGGTTGGACGACCACCAGGAGGCGCGTGCCACGTTCGAGGTGCACATTCTTCTTGGTGGACATCATTACCGTGCCGTCGGAGCCGGAGGACAGCGGGGTGTAAAGGCGAATGTCCGGAGCGCCTAGTGCGCCTTTGCTGTCCGAGGTGAGCAATCCAGCTCTTGGTGAATGCGCCTTGCGTCAGGGGCAAATCCACGGCCGGGGGATGAATCATCGCTGCATGACCATCTTCGGGAGCGTGGGACACGGCGACTACATTTTTGGCGGAACCGTCCGAGTTAAGATTGGCGTCGAGTTTCGACACGTTAGCCGGCGCTGAGTCGGCGCGGGGAGGAGCGTCAGAATCATTGTCGTCGGCTGCGGAGGCCGTTTCGACCGGAGCTGCAGGAGTCGGTCCTACGGCGAGCGCCTGGATGCCGGCGTTCATCACCGCCTCCTGGCCATTCTTCAGGATGGCTTTATCGAATTGCAGGAAGAGCGCGGCGCGATCCGCACCGTGGGTGGAAACGGATTGACGCACCACGTGGCCTTCAATAATGGTGCCGCGGGGGAAGATGACGCTTCGACCGTAGCGAACGGTCTCAGTGACTTCCGCACGAAACTTGTCGCCGGCTTTGTTTTTGTGAGCGTCGAGAGTTTGCAGCAGGCGGGCGTTGAAGGCGGTGCCGACACTTAGCGGGCAAACTACCCCGGCAGCCGGGGCCTGCGACTTGGCGGTTTCCGTGGACGTGGAAGCCGAGGACTTATCCGATGGAGTCTGACCCGCCCGCGCTTGGGCAACCAGGCAAATGGCCAGTAAAGCTGCTGTCAAAAGAGTTGTAATCGATTTCGAGATGTTCATTACTGCCACCCTGCCAGGTCCCAACGTCGACAATTCCAATCCTTACATATTAGCGTAAACAGGCGGAGTCCCAGCACTTTCCTTACAGCAGTACCACCACCAAATATACACGCCTTTATTATCAATACTATACGGGCGTTACTGTAGCGACTAAAACGGGAATTCGGCGTTCTGGTACTGATTATTTACATGAGGCGAATTGCGCTCAGGAGATCTATGGACGGATTTGCGCCCTGCGGGTCGGGAGGCCGGGCCCTTCGTGCCTCAGGGCAAGCTGAAGCCCGGCACCTACAAGTGCCGCATACGAACCGGTTCGCCTAGACACCATTATTGGATGATGCCGAGGGGCTTGGCGACTTCCTGGAGGATGTCGGCGGCTTTCAGGAGTTGGTCTCGTTTGTGGGCGGCGCTGACGATGGCGCGCAGGCGGGCTTTGCCTTCGGCGACAGTGGGGTAGCCGACGGCGGGGGCGAAGACACCGGCTTCGAAGACCTTTTTGGAGAACTCAAAGGCTTTCGCCGCATCGCCTACGTGGATGGGGATGATGGGGGTTTCGCTGGCCTTGAACTGGAAGCCGCGCTTTTTCAGTTCGCGCTTGAAGAATTTGGTGTTGGCCCAGAGTTTTTTTACGAGTTTTTCGCCGTCCGGGTGAATCGAGAAGGGTAAAGGCGGCTTGGCACGCGGCGGCAGTGGCGGGCGGGTGCGAAGTAGAAAAGAGGAAGGGTCGAGCGCGGAGGTAGAGGTAGTCGATCAGATCGCGCGAGCCGCAGACGTAGCCGCCCATAGAACCGATCGCTTTGCTAAGTGTTCCGACCTGGATGTGCACGCGGCCGTGACAATTCAGGTGGTCGATGGTGCCGCGCCCGCCGCGACCGAGGACGCCGGAGGAATGGGCGTCGTCGACCATCATGATGCAATTGTATTTTTCGGCCAGATCGCAAAGCGCGGGAAGCGGGGCGATGTCGCCGTCCATACTGAAAACGCCATCGGTGATGATTAATTTCTTGCCTGGGAAGCTGGCATGTTCCTGCAGGATGCGTTCGCAGTCCGCGACGTCTTTGTGCTTGAAGACCTTGATGGTGGCTTTGGAGAGGCGCGCGCCGTCGATGATGGAAGCGTGGTTGAGTTCGTCGGAAATGATCAGATCTTCCTTGCCGAGGACGGCAGAGACGGTGCCGGCGTTGGCGGTGAAGCCGGATTGGAAAACGACGCAGGCTTCCACGTTCTTGAATTTGGCGATTTGTTCTTCGAGAGCCATGTGGATTTGCATGGTGCCGGCGATGGTGCGGACGGCTCCGGCGCCTACGCCTAGGCGCTTTACGGCGTCGATGGAAGCTTTTCTGAGGCGCTTATCCGTGGCTAAGCCCAGGTAGTTGTTGGAAGCGAGGTTGATGACTTCGCGGCCGTCGAAGGTGCAGATGGCGCGTTGTTCGCCTTCGAGGATGCGAAGTTTGGGAGCCACGCCTTTGGCGCGAAGATCGTTGAGGGCGTCAGCCACGTATTGCAGGGGATTGGATTTTCCGGCGGTGGTCGCTGCGGTTCCTGTTTCGCTCATGATGGATGTCCTCTGATTTGCTTTCGCTTGATTGCTAAGGATGCGGGTCTGAAGACCCGCGCTACAAAACTGCGACGTCGAGACTGCGGGCGTTGCGACCGTTAGTTTTTTCCGTGGCCATTCGGGTATAGCAAAATTTTTCCGGCTAGGCCCTTGTTTAGTTTAGCGAAAGCGTCTTCGAAATTGTCGAGCGCGCTGGTTTCTCCAAAGAGCGGTTCCAGATTCAGGCGGCCGGCTTTTAGCAGCGCGGTCATTTGCACCCAGGTTTCGTACATGCGGCGGCCGTAGATGCCCTGGACGGTGGCGCCCTTGAAGATTACGTCTTTCACCAGATCGAGCGGAACGTTTTCCGTGGGGATACCGAGGAGGGAAGCGCGGCCCCCGGCGCGCAATGCGGAGAAACCCTGTTGGATCGCTGTGGGATTGCCGGACATTTCGAGGAGGGCGTCGACTCCGGTGCCATTGGTGAGGGCCAGAATTTTTGCTACGGCATCCTCGGTGGCGGGGTTGAGGGCGACGTCCGCGCCCATCTGTAGAGCCATGGCGCGGCGTTGCGGATTAGTCTCCGTGGCAAAAACCGTAGAGCTTCCGCAGGCTTTGGCCACGGCTATGGCCATCAGGCCGATAGGGCCACAACCGGTAACCAAAACGGTTTGGCCGGCGATGGGACCCGCGAGAACAGTGTGCACAGCGTTGCCGAGCGGATCGAGAATGGCGCCGTATCGCTCGGGAATTGCAGGATCCAGCTTCCAGATATTCGACGCGGGAATTTTTACGAAATCGGCGAACGCGCCGTCTTGGTCGATGCCGATGATTTTCAAGTTTTGGCAGATGTGCGCTTCGCCTAGGCGGCACTGATGGCAGTGGCCGCAGTTCACGTGCATTTCCGCGCTGACGAAATCTCCAGACTTGACGGCGGTTACTTCGTCGCCGATTTTCTCGACGATGCCACAGAACTCGTGGCCGAGGGTGACTGGCGGCTTGATGCGTCCCTGGGACCAGCGGTCCCACCCGTAGATGTGCAAGTCCGTGCCGCAGATGGATGCTGCCGAAACGCGAACCAAGACATCGGTCGGGCCGATTGACGGGACCGGCACGTTGGCGATCTCAAGACCCTTCGCTGCTTGAGTTTTGCGCAGCGCCTTCATGGTTGTAGCCATTCAGCCAAGCTCCCGCTTACGGCACGACCGACAATGCTAGCACACCAGCCTTATTGGCCGGCTCGGTGGGCGATATGTGGTGATATGTCCCCGCTCTACCGAAATGCCATTTACAAATGCCATTTACCATTATAAAATGCCATTTATGGCTTCGACCGTATCCATCGACAAGGCGGGACGCTTGGTTCTGCCCAAACCGATTCGCGACAAGCTCGGCCTAGCACCCGGGGATGACCTATTGATTGAATCGGAGGGTGACGCCATTACCCTTCGCCCGGTACGTCCCACGCCAACAATGATCAAGAAGCAGGGCATCTGGGTCCACAACGGACAGCTACCATCAGACTTCGACATAGTCGAGTTCATCGATCAGCAGCGCGAAAAGCGCGCCCTTGAGTTCCTCAAGTGACGGTGTTTTTCGACACTTCAGTGCTTGTTGCGGCCTTCGAAACGAGTCATCCCCACCACCACGAAAGCCTGCAACGTTTCGCAGCCGGCAGCCCGGGAAATTCGATTTGCGCCCTTCACACACTCGCCGAACTTTACAGTTCCCTCACAGCGCTTCCGCTGCAGCCGCGAATCTCCCCGTATGAGGCACTGGTTTTCATGCAAGAGGTTCGCGACCGCCTGACCCTTGTGGCGTTGAATTCGGACGAGTACTTCACAGTCATTCAGGACGTTGCTGAGCGCGGTCTGACCAGTGGCAAAGTTTATGACGCTCTATTGCTCGCTTGCGCCGCCAAGTCCGGCGCTCAGGTGATTTACACGTGGAATTTGAAACACTTTCGAGCGATTGCGCCGCATTTGGCTGAGCGTATCCAGAATCCATAAGGCTCAGGTCGCCAGTCCTTCCTATCCTAGGCCAAACAATCCCCTACCAAAGCTACATCGTCCGCGATTTCATGAAACATTTGGCAAATCATTGACGTTCTATCCATAGATAGTCTATATATGGGCCATGAACAAAAAAACCGATTTGATGCCGGGAACGCTGGACATGCTGATTCTAAAGACGCTTACGCGAGCGCCGCTGCACGGATACGGTATCGCGTTATCGATAAAGTCCGTCTCGGATGAGGCGCTGACGGTGGAAGAAGGCTCTCTTTACCCCGCGCTGCAACGGCTGCTGCTGCAAGGGTGGGTACGCGCGGAGTGGAAGAAAACGGAAACGAACCGCCGGGCACGGTACTACACGCTGACGCCGGCGGGGCGCAAACAACTGGGCGTGGAACGCTCGAAATTCCAGGAAATGATCGCGGCGATCAGCCGCGTGATGCAAGACGTATAAGAGGACGCCATGAATGCCATCTCCCGGCTGCTTAAAAAGCTGCAAGTCTTCTTCGGTCGTCAGAATTTCGACCGCGAGTTGCAGGAGGAAATGGCGTTTCACCTCGAACAGAAAGCGCAAACATTACAGTCCAGAGGCCTGAGCGAAGAGGACGCTCGCTACGCCGCCAGGCGCGAATTTGGCAACGACACCCACCTTTCCGAGCGCAGCCGGGACGTAGTGGGTTTGTGGTTTGAAAGCACAGTGCAGGACTTTCGTTTTGCGCTGCGGCAACTGCGAAAGAATCCCGGTTTCGCTTTTACGGCCGTCTTTATGCTGGCGCTCGGTCTCTGTGCCAGCGTTTCGATCTTCGCATTTGTGGACGCCACGCTGATCAAACCGCTGCCTTATCAAAATCCCCAGCGGCTGGTGGGAGTGTACGAAGCCACTCCGCAGTGCCCGCTGTGCAATCTTTCTTATCCCGATTATCTCGATTACAAAAAGATGAACAAGTCGTTTGCTTCACTGGACGTTTACCAGAAAAACTCGATGATGCTGCAACCGAACTGAAGGTGCGGAATCGGCCAATGTCGCGCGCATATCAGACAGTTTTTTCCACACCCTGGGTGTCTCGCCGATTCTCGGGCGAGATTTCTACTCCGGCGAAGATCTGCTGTCTGCGCCGCGCACCGCCATGCTGAGCTATGCCGCATGGCAGAAACGCTACGGCGGCAAACCGGAAGTCATTGGTCAGACCGTGATTCTCAATGAACATCCCACCACCATCGTCGCGGTGTTGCCGAACGATTTTCATTTCGCTCCGGCCGAACCGGCGGACTTCTGGGTAGCGTTGCAAGCGGAAAGCGAGTGCGAACTGCGGCGCAGTTGCCACGGTCTCTATGGAGTGGCGCGACTGAAGGACGGTGTGTCCTCTGCAAGTGGCCAACGAGGATGCGAAATCCATTGCGCAACAGTTGGCGCAACTCTATCCGACGTCCAACAACGGACAAAGTGCCGCGGTCGCCGACCTCGCCGGCACCATCGTCGGCAATATTAATCCGATCCTGTTGATGCTGCTCGCCGGGCGCAGCGCTGCTGCTGGTTATTGCCGGGAGTCAATATTGCCAGCTTACTTTTGGTGCGTTCGGAAAGCCGCAAACGAGAAATAGCGATCCGCAATGCGCTGGGCGCAGCACGCATGCGGTTGGTGCGGCAGTTCGTCACGGAAGGATTGGTTCTGGTGGTGGCCGGTACTGCGATAGGCTTACTGGGTTCCTACTGGATGATGCAGATTTTGCTCCGCCTCATTCCTGTGGACGTGCTGGCGCAGATGCCCTTTCTTCACGGCCTCGGACCAAATGTTCGAGTACTCGGTTTTGCCGCCGGACTTGCCGCGCTGGCTGCGGTGCTCTTTTCCGTCACGCCGACGCTACGCCTTTCGGCGCCAGATGTGCGCTCGGGACTGGCGGAGGGCAGCCGCGGCTCGGCAGGAAACGCTTGGCGAAGGCTGGGCTCGAAATTGGTTGTGCTCGAATTGGCGACCGCGGTAGTGCTGCTGGTCAGCGCCGGATTGCTGGGCAAGAGTTTGTATCTCTTGCTGCACGTTAACCTTGGACTGCAACCGGAAAATTTGGCGACGCTGCAGGTTTCGGCCCCGAAGTCGGCGTATCCGAAAGATCCGGACGTTATCGCGCTGACGCGCAAAGTGATGAGCGAAGTGTCGCAGCTTCCGGGCGTAAAGTCCGTTGGGAGTCTCCACCGATTTGCCGGTGAACGGCTGGGGCGATACTTCGTGGTTTCGGGTCATTGGCCGGCCATGGCACGGCGAGCATTATGAAGTGGCGGAACGTGACGTGAGCCCAGACTATTTCAACGCGCTAGGCTCCAAATTAATTCGCGGCCGCCATTTCAACGAAGACGAAGACGGCACCAAGCCGCACGTGGTGATCATCAATCAAACGATGGTCCGAGAATATTTCCCGGGCGAAGATCCCATTGGCAAGCAATTGACCTATATCACGCACGATGTGGTGCCGATCGAAATTGTAGGCGTCGTGGAAGACATCAAAGAAGGCCAGCCAGACTCCGAGAATCATTCCGCGATGTACGTCCCGTTCAACCAGAGCCCGGGGCGTTATTTCAATTTGGTGGTGCGTACTTCTCAGGATGAGCGAACGATTTTTCCGGCGCTCAATTCGACGATTCATCAAATCGACCGCGGTTTGGTGATGATCAGTCCGGCGACGATGACGCAGATTATTCATGATTCGCCATCCGCTTACATTCATCGTTCCTCGGCGGCATTGATTGGTGGCTTCGCGGTTACGGCGTTGCTGTTGGGAGTCGTCGGACTTTACGGAGTGGTGGCGTATTCCGTAAGCCAGCGAACCCGTGAAATTGGCGTGCGCATCGCGATTGGTGCACAGCGCAGTTCCGTGTACCGCCTGGTTTTGCAAGAAGCCAGCCACCTGGTTTTTATTGGGGTTGGCGTGGGACTCATCCTGGCAGTGGCGGCTTCCAGCGGGATGAAAGCGGTGCTCTTCGGTGTGCGCGCCTGGGATCCGGCGACATTAGCCGCGGTGGCCATCGTGTTGTCTATCGCCGCTTTGGCCGCCAGTTTTATTCCGGCACGACGTGCCGCGAGTGTCGATCCCGTCGAAGCGCTAAGAGCCGAGTAGTCCGACCTCTTAAAACGGAAAATGCGTCCGCGAATTTGTGACAGACGAAATCGAATCGCTCAAGCGGCGGGATTTGGCCCGACAAGAAAGCCGCCATCGAGGACGATGTAGTGCCCGGTCATGAACGAGGATTTAGGGGAGCACAACCACAATACGGCCTCAGAAACTTCACGCGGCGTACCAAAACGGCCCATGGGGTGGTGCGCAAGTACAGCTTTGTGGACCGCAGGCTCTCCGAAAACGCGCTCGGCCATTGGTGTCTCGATGGCCGCTGGACAAACGGCATTCACACGGATGCCCGTCAGCGCCGTTTCGAGCGCGGCCGATCTTGTTAAACCAATCACGGCATGTTTGCTACAGGCATACGCCGCGGCTCCCGCGCCACCCATAAGGCCAGCGATCGAAGACATATTGACGATAGCGCCGCCTTTTCCTTGCTTGAGCATTTGCTGGATCTGATATTTCAGGCAGAGCCACACACCTTTTACGTTGATATCGATGACGCGATCAAAATCTTCTTCCATCTGCTCCACGATTGGCACCCACAGGCCCTCGACACCTGCGTTGTTGAAAGCAATATCCACGCTGCCAAATTTGTCGACGGTTTTTTGCACCAGGGATTGAACGTCGGTGGATTTTGCGACGTTCGTTTTTACGAAGAGGGCTTCGCCTCCTGCGTTGCGAATGAGTCCGACGATTTCCTGTCCCTCCGTTTCGCGGCGACCGGCTACCACGACCTTGGCCCCGGCTTGCGAGAAGAGCAGAGCCGTGTCTCGGCCGATGCCCGAGGTGCCACCAGTAACCACGGCAACTTTGCCGCGCAACTCGTTGTTCATGGTTTCACCTGGAAAATGGAAAGTGCTGAGATTGTGCGCGAGTGTAGTTCGATATGCGGCCTGAGTCAACGCGTCGAAGGCTATTCGCAGCGGCCAGAGAAATTCTGGCGAAATTTCCGGAAAGAAAAATGGCTGGGGCGGAAGGATTCGAACCTTCACCGGCCTCATTAACAGTGAGGTGCCCTACCAGTTGGACCACGCCCCAGCAGCGTCGGAGGCCGATTTTGGCGGCACGTCCGAGGTAGGCTCCGCCACATAAGGAGAGGCGGAGGGTTCACTAAAGATAGCACGGACGTTGGAATCCCACGGAGAAGAAAAAAGTGGCGAAGCAGAGAGTTCGCGCGTCGAACAGTCGTCATGCACGCATCTCGCGCATCTGAGGTTCGGGTTGCGGTGTGCATTAGGTGAGAACTGCGACGGAATCAGTCGCAGTTTGGGAAAAATTTGTGGAGCACCTGCGTCGTTTTGAAACGTTTGAAAATGCCGCAACGGTGCTTGGTTGCGTAGAGTACGAAACGCGAGTTTGTTTTTGATGTGTGGTTGCATTCCAGAAAGTTTTGTTGGACACTAGCGCGTCACAGACGGTCCTAATAACTAAGGGACTGACTGTCACGGAGGCCGCAGCCCCGGAAATTTCGGAAAAGCGCGCGGCAAAAAAAGCACAACTGATATGCCCCAGCTTTTTCACCGCAGTGCGAACTCCGCAGCCAGAATGAGCATACTGGCGGTCGTCGTCCTGGCGACCTTGGGACTGACAGTGGTTTTTGGTGGCGTGCGTTCCCCTAATTTTACTAATCAGTATCTGACGCGTAACCAACCAATTCAATTCAGCCACAAGCATCACGTGGGAGATGACGGCATCGATTGCCGTTACTGCCACACCGGTGTGGAAACTTCTGCTGTGGCGGGCATTCCGCCGACCAGAACGTGCATGAATTGCCATTCAGTGTTGTACAACAACGTCGGCTATCTGGCTCCCGTGCGTGAGAGCTACAGCACGGATACTTCGATTCAGTGGGTGAAAGTGCATCGTTTGGCGGATTACGTGTATTTCAATCACAGCATTCACGTGAACAAGGGTGTGGGTTGCACCACCTGTCACGGCGCCATTAATCAAATGCCGCTGGTATTTCAAGCCAATACCTTGCAAATGTCCTGGTGCCTGGACTGCCACCGTAATCCGGAGAAAAATCTCCGAGAACAGAAGGACGTTTTCAACGTGAATTGGAAGCCCGGACCGGACCAGGAAGAAAAAGGCAAAGCATTGATGGCGCAGTACAACATTCGCTCGGTGCGCGACCTGACGAGCTGTTCGACGTGTCACAGATAATGGCATGAGTAAACGCGAACATATGGATGAGCATACGCACCAGCATCAGGATGGCGCCGAGCGCGATCACGATCACGGCCAGAATGATCACGCGCACGATCATGGGATCGCCCTTTGCGCATTTTGAGTGGCGCGTCGAATGCCGCCTCAGTCGAGCGAAGCTCCGCTCACCGAGCGCACTCTCGATTTGGCTACGGTGCGTGCCAAGCTGCAAGCCAAGACCGGCAAACAATATTGGCGCTCGCTGGAAGAACTAGCCGAAGATCCGCACTTTGAAGAACTCTTGCAGCGTGAATTTCCCCGCCAGGCGCCGTCCGAATGGGACGAAGGAGTTGATCGCCGCGATTTCCTGAAATTGATGGCCGCCTCGCTGGCGTTTGCCGGATTGTCCGGATGCGGACTGCCGCCGCGCGAAAATGTCGTGCCCTATGTGAAGCAGCCTGAGGGCATGGTTTTGGGCAAGCCGATGTTCTTCGCCACGGTGATGCCTTTTGGCGCTGACGCGATGGGTTTGCTGGTTGAGAGCCACGAGGGCCGTCCCACTAAAATCGAGGGCAACCCGGATCACCCTTCGAGCCTGGGCGGCACGAACGCCTTCGCGCAAGCTTCAATTCTGAATTTGTACGACCCCGACCGAGCGCAAATCACTACAAACATTGGAGATATGCGGAGTTGGTCGCAATTTGTAGACAGCGCGCAAGCCGAAGCTGCCGCCATCAAGCTGGCCAATGGCGCGGGGTTCCGCATCCTGACGGGGACGATTACGTCCCCGCTGATGGTTGAGCAGATTCAAGCGCTGTTGAAGCTCTACCCGCTTGCCAAGTGGCATCAGTGGGAGCCGGCGATTAGCGACGGCGCACGGGAAGGTTCCAAGCTGGCGTTTGGGCGCTACCTTAATTCCGTTTATCGCGTTGATAAGGCTGAAGTTATTCTGTCTCTCGACTCGGATTTCCTGGCGAATGGTCCCGGCAACGTTCGCTACATGAAAGACTTTTATCGCCGCAGGAAAATCACTGGCACCGGCAGCGAAATGAATCGCTTGTATGTCGTCGAGCCGACACCGACGGTTACCGGGGCCACAGCGGACCATCGCCTGCCAATGCGCGCCTCAGACGTAGAGCTATTTGCACGGGCGCTGGCCACGAAGTTGGGTCTGGGCGGCTCTGGGCAACTTCCTGGGCCACTCGCTGGCGCTGAGAAGTGGCTCAACGCAGTGGCAGCGGATCTGCAGAAAAATCGCGGAAAATCTTTGGTGGTGGCCGGAGAGCAACAGAGTGCGGAAGTCCATGCGTTGGCACACGCGATTAACGGCGCCTTGGGCAATTCCGGCATCACTGTGTATCAGACTGAATCGGTCGAAGCCCAGCCGGTAAATCACCTGCAGTCCCTGACTGAACTCTGCGCGGATATGGACGCCGGCAAAGTAACTACGCTGGTGATCATCGGCGTCAATCCGGTGTACACCGCGCCGCATGATTTTGATTTCGCTGCCAAGATTAAGAAAGTTCCCAACGCCATTCAAGTCAGCACGCATTTCGATGAAACCGCGGCGTACACCCAGTGGCATGTGGCGGAATCGCATTTCCTCGAAACTTGGGGAGACGCGCGGGCATTTGATGGCACCCTCAGCGTAATTCAACCGCTAATCGCGCCGCTTTATTCCACGCATTCCGCTCGCGACGTGCTGGCGGCGTTCGGCGATAAACCTGGAATTTCGGACTACGACGCGCTGCGCGAAAGACTGAAGAGCCGCGAATTCCGGCGGAGATTTTGAGAAATTCTGGCGGAAGACTCTGAATGACGGCTTGGTCGCAAATTCGGCATTCCAGCCCCGATTGCCGGAAATGCTTCGAAATTTAGCTCGCCAGTCTACCGCCCGCCAAATCTTCCTCGACCGATCTCGAATTTATTTTCCGTCCTGACCCCTACGATTTATGACGGCCGCTTCGCCAACAACGGCTGGCTGCAAGAATTGCCGAAAGCCCGTCACGAAACTGGTTTGGGACAACGCGGCGCTAGTCAGCGCCAAGACTGCGCAAGACCTGAAGTTTGATCCGAAGATCGCATCGCGTGGTGGAGAACACGGCCAGGTAGTTTCGAATGTGGTCGATGTTTCGCTTTCGGATAGCAAAGTGACCGCGGCCGTATGGACCCTGCCGGGACAAGCTGATGGTGTGGTGGTTCTGCCGCTTGGATACGGACGCACGCGCGCCGGCTACACGGGCACCAACAGAGGCTTCGATGCCTACATGGTGCGCAGTTCCAAAGCACTATTTACCGCTACCGGGGGCTCTTTGAAAGCCACCGGTGACAGCTACCCGCTGGCCTGCACGCAATACCACTTCAATATGGAAGGTCGGAAGATTCTGGCTTCCGGCACTCTCGAGGAGTACCGCAAGAATCCGAATTTCGCGCACGAACACGACGAAAAGCCGGCGGACGAGAACTCACTTTATAAGCCGGAGGAATTTCCCTACGCCGGGAAGCCTGCATGGTCGATGGCCATCGATTTGAATAGCTGTAACGGCTGCAATGCCTGTGTGGTGGCCTGCCAATCGGAAAATAATATTCCAGTGGTCGGTAAAGATCAGGTGATGCGCGGACGCGAAATGCACTGGATTCGCGTGGATCGCTACTACACGAATTCGCTCTCGGCGACAGAGACCGGCAACGAAGCTCCCGGCGATCCTTCGCTGTACAACGCCACGCTCGATAATCCCGAAACATTTTTCCAGCCGGTGCCTTGTCAGCAGTGCGAAAACGCGCCGTGCGAACAGGTTTGCCCTGTCGGCGCCACGGTGCATAGCTCCGAAGGTTTGAACGACATGGTGTACAACCGCTGCATCGGCACGCGGTATTGCTCGAACAACTGCCCGTATAAAGTGCGCCGCTTCAATTTCCTGCGCTTCCAGGATTGGGAAACTCCGCAACTGAAACTGCTGCGCAACCCGGAAGTTACCGTACGCAGCCGCGGAGTGATGGAAAAGTGCACGTATTGCGTGCAGCGCATCAGCCTCGCGCGCATCGAGGCGGACAAAGAGAACCGCGCAGTTCGCGACGGAGAAATTGTGACCGCTTGCGAATCGGCGTGCCCTGCGGAAGCCATCGTCTTCGGAGATCAGAACGATCCGAATAGCCGGGTATCGAAATTGAAGGCGCAGCAACGCAATTACACAATTCTTGGCGAGTTGAACGCTCGTCCGCGCACTACGTATCTGGCTGCCGTGCGCAATCCTAACCCGGAGATGGAGAAGGCATGAGCGCCACGCAGCCGCCCGCCAACCATCCGGAGATTCGGCGATTGACGCCCGTTCTGGCTCCGGGACACACCTATGACTCGGTGACAGAAAAAATTGGCGATATCGTACTGAAGCAGCCCTTCGGCCTGGGTTGGTACGCAGGGCTTCACTCTCGCGTTCACCTTGCTGATGACGCTGACCGTAGCGGTTGCCTGGCTGATCGCCAAGGGCGTCGGAATCTGGGGCATCAACATTCCCATTGGTTGGGGCTTCGCCATCGTTAATTTCGTGTGGTGGATTGGTATCGGTCACGCCGGCACGCTAATCTCAGCGATTCTCTTTCTCCTAAATCAGCAGTGGCGGACCTCCATCAATCGTTTCGCGGAAGCGATGACGCTTGTTCGCGGTGGCCTGCGCCGGCATTTTTCCCGTTGATTCATACCGGGCGCCCATGGATGGCCTACTACATGTTCCCGTATCCCAGCACCATGGGAATCTGGCCGCAATTTCGCAGTCCCCTGATCTGGGACGTTTTCGCCGTGTCCACGTATGGCACGGTGTCTTTGCTTTTCTGGTTTGTGGGCTTGATTCCTGATCTGGCTACCTTGCGCGACCGGGCCACGAGCCCTGTTCAGAAATATATTTTTGGCGGTTTGGCGATGGGTTGG
Organism: uncultured Acidobacteriota bacterium; assembly: GCA_963786485.1. Classification (GTDB taxonomy): domain Bacteria; phylum Acidobacteriota; class Terriglobia; order Acidiferrales; family UBA7541; genus Acidiferrum. The sequence goes on along the minus strand of CAWAZN010000017.1, from coordinate 88,326 downwards.
CGTGGCTCAGCGCGCCATTGGGACCGCTATCAATCCGCATACATGCTGCTCGCCGGTTTGGCCACGCCGCTCGTGCTCTCGGTACATACCGTGGTTAGTTTCGACTTTTCTGTGGCCATCGTTCCCGGCTGGCATACCACGATTTTCCCGCCCTACTTCGTTGCCGGCGCCATCTATTCCGGTTTCGCCATGGTGCTGACCATCGCTATTCCCCTTCGCGCCGCCTACGGTCTGCAAGACTTCATCACCATGCGCCACCTCGAAAACATGGCTAAGGTGATGTTGGCGACGGGTTTAATCGTGGCGTACGGCTATTTTTTTGAATTCTTTATGGCGCGATACAGCGGCAACAAATTCGATTTGTTCCTCGTTGAACAACGGTTGCACGGTCCGTATGCTCCCTACTACTACGCGTTGATTCTCTGCAATATCCTCACTCCACAACTGCTTTGGTTTCAACGCGTGCGGCGCAACATCCCGATGTTGTTCATCCTTTCTTTGATCATTAACACCGGTATGTGGCTGGAGCGTTTCGTAATCGTGGTGATCAGCCTCACGAGGGACTTTATGCCCTCGGCTTGGGGTCGTTACTCGGCCACCTTCTGGGACTACGCTACCTTTGCCGGCACGCTCGGACTATTTACCACCCTGCTCTTCCTCTTTGTACGCGCCCTGCCAGCCATCGCCATGGCGGAAATGCGCGAATTGGTGACGCACACTTCGCATAAGGAACACGAGTGATGGAGCAACACCACTCACAGCTGTACGGCGTCATGGCGGAGTTTGATACTCCCGAAGAGCTTTTGCGCGCGTCAGAAAAGGTGCGCGACGCCGGCTACAAGCACATGGACGCGTATGCGCCGTTTCCCGTCGAAGGATTGAGCGAAGCTTTGGGACTGAAGCGCAATCTGGTTTCGCTAATCACCTTTTGTGGCGGGCTCGCGGGCGGTCTGGGCGGGTTCGGTTTTGAGTATTGGGTAAACGTGATCAGCTATCCGATGAACATTGCGGGCCGTCCGCTGAACAGTTGGCCGGCATTCATTCCCGTTACGTTCGAACTCACGGTTCTAGGGGCATCTCTGTCCGCAGTGATTGGCATGATCGCCCTGAACGGGCTGCCGCGTCCTCATCATCCGGTGTTCAACGTGCCGCGTTTTCTTCGTGCCTCGACCGATAAATTTTTCATTTGCATCGAGGCGCGCGATCCAAAGTTTGATCTGGCCGATACCGCGAAGATTTCTGCAGGGCCTTAATCCCAAACACGTCACGGAGGTGCAGGATGAATAGCACCCGAGTGAACACGCGGGGTGTGCGCGTGGCGACGCTGCTTCTTGCCGTTGCCTGCGTGTTCGCCATTTCCGGCTGCGACGAAATGCGCCAAGACATGGCGACGCAACCGAAAGCGAGACCATTGTCGCCTTCGGATTTCTTTCACGATGGCCGCTCGGAACGTCCTCTGCTTGAGAATACCGTGGCGCGCGGTTCGCTGGCCAACGACGAGTATATGGTCGCCAAGGATTCCAATACGTTTCCGCTGCCTGTGAATCAGGCGTTGCTGGAGCGCGGCAAAGAGCGTTACGGAGCGTTTTGCACTCCTTGCCATGGATTGCAGGGTGACGGCAACGGCATGGTGGCACTGCGTGGCATGAAGCATCCTCCGAGTTATCACACGGATCGGCTGCGCGAATCGCCGAACGGATATTTTTACGATGTCATCAGCAACGGCTTCGGCCAAATGTACGGTTACGCGGCACAAATTCCGCCGCGTGATCGTTGGGCCATCGTCGCGTACGTACGCGCACTGCAACTGAGCCGTGACGCGCGCGCCTCGGAATTGCCGGCGGAATTGCGGCAGAAGCTTTCAGGAGAGTCCGCGAAATGAGCGCGCAGGAATATCAGGCGCCGGCCAGCGTCAACCGACTGCAGAACGGCGGATTCGTGATTGGCGGAATCGCACTAGTGGTGTCCGCCTTGCTCCTTGCGAAAGATCCGGCCACCTTTTTCCGAATCTACTTAATGAGCTATATGCTCGTTCTCGGTATTGCGTTGGGCTCGTTGGGATTGCTGATGTTGCAGCATCTCACCAGCGGTCAATGGGGCGTCATTATCCGGCGTCCATTGGAATCCGCCACTCGCACGCTGCCGCTGCTTCTCGTCCTATTTATTCCGATTTGGCTTTTCGGCATGAAGTATCTGTACGGAGCGTGGCTGGAGCCGGAACATCTGACGGAAGAGCCGCTCTCCAAGATGCAGATGAGCTGGCTTACCCAGGGCGGCTACCGCGTCCGCGCCATCCTCTATTTCGTCGTGTGGATTGGACTGGCGCTGCTGTTCAATTATTTGTCTCGCCAGCAGGATGTACATCGTGAAGATCGTGAGATTCGCCGCAAACTGAAGTTCTTCGCCGGCCCGGGAATTATTTTGTACGTCTTCGTCATGAGCTTCGCGGCCATTGATTGGGTGATGTCCATCACCCCGCACTGGGCTTCCACGATTTACGGATTTCTTTTTGTCGCGGGCCAGCTGATTTCTTCGATGGCCATGATGGTCCTCATTGTCGTGATGCTGTCGCACAACGGCCCGCTGACCGGCATTCTGAGCAAAAAACACCTTTGGCAATTCGGCGGCCTGCTCTTCGCTTTCAACATGCTGTGGGCCTACTTTTCTTTCTCGCAACTGTTGATCATCTGGTCCGGAAATCTTCCAGAAGAGATCAGCTTCTACCGCTCTCGTCTGTACGGCAGTTGGGGTGCCGTGGCCATTGTGGTGCTGATCTGCCACTTCTTTGTGCCGTTTTTCCTTTTGCTATCCAAGGATTTGAAGCGCAACCAGAATCTGTTGCCGAAGGTGGCTATATGGATGCTCTTCATGCGTCTGGTTGATTTGTACTGGCTGACCCAGCCTGAATTCATGCGCGGCGCTCTGGCTTTCCCAAGCAGTATCGACATTATTCTTCCCATCGCGCTGCCCATTGCCTTGCTGGGTATTTGGCTGGGATTTTTTGCCTGGAATTTGAAACGCGAGCCGCTGCTTCCTTTGGGCGACCCGCATCTTGCTGAGGCGATTGCAAGCCATGAGCACTGAGCTGCACAACGCGGGACATGGAACGAATGGCGAGCCACGCCACGACACTGTGGCATATGAAGCGCGCGACGTACAGGTCCGCACCATCTATTGGTATCTGTTTTCGCTGGCCGTCGCCACCGTTCTGGCTTTTGCCGCCGCGCTCGTAATTTTGCACGCCACCACGAAAATGGTCGCGGATTCCGACGCCCCGATGTTGCCCATGCGCAAGGAATTGACCGAGCAGCAGCGAATGGCGCGCGCCTATCCGCCCGAACCCCGGCTGCAGGGTGTTCCGGGCCACGATGCCGACCCACAACAGGATTTGCGCGATAAAATAGAAGCGGACACTGCGGCGAATGAGCAGTTGCGCTGGATCGATCAGAATTCCGGTATCGCGCAGATCCCCGTCAGTGAAGCGATGAAACTGATCGTAGAAAAAGGCGTGCGAGGCACTTCCGCTCCAGCCGCCAAGTCTGCGGAAGCGGCGAAGACGGCTTCGCCGACGGTGAAAGCGAATTAGCTCTATGTCTAGGTTGCGCACATTCGTGGCATTTGCACTTTTTCTGCTTGCGCTCGGCGGGGCCACCGGCGCGCGCGCGCAAGCTGTGCCTTCGAATACCGGTCAAACCTCCGCAACCCTTCCGCCGGCTTTGCAAAACGTAGGATTTGATCCGGTCCTAAATGCGCAAATGCCTTTGGAGACGTCATTTACGGACGAGACTGGTCAGCAGTAAAGCTCAGCCAATATTTCGGTCACAACAAACCCGTGGTGTTGGCGCTCGTGTATTACGGATGCCCGATGCTCTGCAATCAGGTTGAACAAGGCGTCGTCGGCTCGCTGAAAATGCTTTCGTTCAATCCGGGACGAGATTACGACGTGGTCTTCATCAGCTTCGACCCTCGTGAAAATACCGCCATGGCTGCGGAAAAGAAAAAGAGCGCTCTCGAACACTTTCAACGCCCTGCAACCGCTGACGGGTGGCACTTTCTAACCGGTACCAAAGAATCCATCGCAGCCATAACGCATGCCGCAAATTTTCGCTACAACCTGGATACCCGCACCAATCTTTTCTCTCACGCCAGCGGCATTATGCTGCTGACTCCCGACGGGCGCATCTCGCGGTACTTTTATGGCATTGAGTATCCCGGGCGCGATATGCGCTTGGGTCTCGTCGACGCTTCCGCCGGTAAGATCGGCTCGCCCATCGACCACGTTTTGCTGTTTTGCTACCAGTACGACCCAAGTTCCGCCACATACAGCGCATCGATTCTGAAAATTGTGCGCTTGGCTGGGATTCTTACCGTTCTCGGAATTGTTATGGGCATTCTCGTTTTTCGGCGCCGCGATCACGCAACGCCACAAGGAGCGCACTAACCCGTGCAGTCGCAACTGCCACTTTATCCGGAGCAGGCCTCCAACTTCGCGCCGAACGTCGACGCGTTGATGATCTTCATCATCGCCATCAGCCTGTTCTTCACTGTCGCGATCACGGCCGCTATTATTTTCTTTCTGTATAAATTCCGCCGTAAATCTGAAAATGAAATTGGTGTAGCCATCCACGGAGACATGCGCCTGGAGTCTGCCTGGATTGTGGTCCCCCTGGTGTTGGCGCTGGCTATGTTCGGCTGGGGCGCCGTGGTTTATGTTGATTTTCGCCGTCCACCCACTGATGCGCTTGGATATCTACGTAATCGGCAAACAGTGGATGTGGAAGTTGCAACAACCGAACGGCCAGAAAGAGATCAACGAGTTGCACGTGCCATTAGGTCGCGACGTGCGCTTGATTATGGCCAGCGAGGACGTTATCCACGATTTTTCCGTTCCAGCATTCCGCGTAAAAATGGACGTCGTGCCCGGCCACTACAATACTTTGTGGTTCCGCGCCACCAAAGTCGGCAAGTATCATTTTTACTGTTCGCAATATTGCGGCACGAACCACGCGTTGATGGGCGGCTGGGTCACCGTGATGGAGCCTGATGAATATACCGCCTGGCTCTCCGGCGGTTCGGGCACGAACGCCAATCCGGTTCTCGCCGGCGAAAAGCTTTTTGCGGAAAAAGCCTGTCTCGCCTGCCACACCAGCGACGGCAAAGGCCGCGCGCCTTCCTTGAACGGCGTCTTTGGCGGCCAAGTGCAGCTGGCTGACGGTTCCAAAGTCACTGCCGATGAAGGCTACATTCGTGAATCGATTTTGAATCCCAATGCCAAAATTGTCGCCGGATATCAGCCGTTAATGCCCACATTCCAAGGACAACTTACCGAAGAACAAACGATCGATCTGATTTCGTACGTGAAGTCCCTCCAAGCTGAACCAGTGCCTGCCACCGGCGCTGGCGTGGTGCAAAGCGGGACTACACAGACCACGGGAAAGAAATAAGCTATGAGTGCGACAGTTCCGCCACAGCCATACGAAATGCCGGAGACGCATTACCTCAACGCCTCCTATGGCATTAGATCGTGGCTTTTAACCACCGACCATAAACGCATCGCGCTGCTCTACCTGTTCTCCGTCACCTTTTTCTTTTTTGTCGGCGGCATTTTTGCCAGCTTGATTCGCATTCACTTGCTCACGCCGGGCGGCTACCTGGTTTCGCCGGAGACCTACAACAAGCTCTTCACCATGCACGGCGTCGCCATGATTTTCTTTTTCTTGATCCCCTCCATTCCCGCCGTGTTGGGGAACTTCCTGGTTCCCATCATGGTCGGCGCCAAGGATTTGGCGTTTCCGAAACTCAATCTTCTCAGCTGGTACATTTACATTATTGGCGGCTGTTGCGTGCTGTATTCCTTCAGCACTGGGGGCCTGGACACTGGCTGGACCTTCTACACCCCTCTGAGCAGTGTCTATTCCAATTCCGCGGTCACGCCTGCCGTCATCGGAATTTTCATCAATGGTTTCTCTTCCATCCTCACCGGCCTTAATTTCGTAGTCACCATTCACACCATGCGTGCGCCGGGTATGACCTGGTTCCGGCTGCCGCTCTTTGTTTGGGCGCAATACGCCACCAGCATCATCTTTATCCTTGGCACCCCGGTCATCGCCATCACTCTTTTGCTCGCCGGCCTCGAACGCATGTTTCACTTGGGCTTTTTCAATCCCGCGCTCGGTGGCGACCCGATCCTCTTCCAGCACCTGTTCTGGTTCTACTCCCACCCTGCCGTGTACATCATGATTCTCCCGGCCATGGGCGTAGTCAGCGAAATCATTCCCACGTTCGCTCGGCGTCCTATCTTTGGTTATTCCTTTATCGCTGGCTCCAGTATCGCCATTGCAGTGATCGGTTTCCTGGTCTGGGCGCATCACATGTTTCTCACTGGCGAGTCTGTTTACGCCGCGCTGGCTTTCTCCTTGATGAGCTACCTCGTAGCCATTCCCTCCGCGGTCAAGACGTTTAATTGGGCATCCACCTTATATAAAGGCTCCATCTCTTACGACACGCCCATGCTCTACGCCATGGGTTTCATCGGACTCTTTCTCATTGGCGGACTCACTGGCCTTTTCCTCGCCTGCTTGGGCCTGGACATTCACCTGCACGACACTTACTTCGTCGTTGCGCACTTCCACTACATCATGGTCGGTGGCGCGGTGATGGGTTACGTCGGCGGCCTGCATTTCTGGTGGCCGAAGATTACCGGCAAAATGTATCCGGAATTTCTGGCGCGCATTGCCGCCGTAGTTTTATTCGTCGGCTTCAACCTGACGTTCTTCCCGCAATTTATTCTGGGCTATCTGGGCATGCCGCGCCGCTACCACAGCTATCCGGAGGAGTTTCAGGCGCTCAACGTCATGTCTACCGCGGGTGCCTCGATCCTCGCGCTAGGATATTTGCTGCCGATGTTCTATCTGGTCTGGTCCGTGAAATATGGCAAAGTTGCCGGCCCGAATCCTTGGCCCTCCACCGGACTCGAGTGGAAGACGCCCTCGCCGCCACCGACGGAAAATTTTGATGTCACCCCAGTCGTGGATTGGGAGCCTTACGACTTTGAACACCGCCCGGATCTAAATTTGCATCCCGGTGTTCCGGGATTGTTGCCCGCACACGGCGACGATTAGGGTTTGATGTAGGTGTCGGGCTTTAGCCCGGCCTCCGTATCCGAAAGTCGGGGCGGCAACAAGCACGGATTTAACTTGAACTTGGGCCGCAGCCGCCCTGGTAAACCAGTTGTAAGAACAGGAGCACCGCGTGCATCGCACCGGAGAGCTGTACGGACAATTCGAAACGCTGGAGCAGCAAAAAGAAACTTCCACCCTGGGTATGTGGATTTTTCTGATGACCGAAGTGTTGTTCTTCGGCGGATTGTTCATGACCTACACGATCAACCGCCACGACTACGGCGCCGCATTCGGCATGGGCGGCAACACGCTTGATTTGAAACTTGGCGGCCTCAACACTGTAATTCTCATCATGAGTAGTCTCACTATGGCGATGTCCGTGTGGGCCGCTCAAGTAGGCAAGAAAAAATTAGTCACCGGCTTTCTCATCGCCACGCTGATTCTGGGAAGCGCGTTTCTCGGCGTAAAAGCTATCGAATACAAACAGAAATACGATCACCACTTGATACCCGGCCGCAGTTTTGATATCTCATTTTGTATCAACAATCCTTCGGCGTGCGGGTTGACGGCCAGCGGACTCGAGGCCGAAAAGAAAGAGATCGAAGAAGCATTCGCAAAGGATCCGGAGTTAAATTCCCATGCGCAGCTTTATTTCTCGCTGTACTTCGGCATGACCGGATTGCACGCGCTGCACATGATCATTGGTGCTGGGCTGCTCGTGTGGCTGATTATTGAATCTCTTAGGCAGCGTTACGGCCCGGGTTACAACACTCCGGTTGAAGTCACCGGTTTGTACTGGCACTTCGTGGACATCGTCTGGATTTATCTGTTTCCACTCTTGTATTTGATTGACCGGCACAATTAGGATTCAGGAGACCGCCGCGTGTCTGAACATATCGCATCGCCGAAAATGTACGTAGGAATCTTCCTGGCCTTGATGGTCTGCACCGCCGCTACGGTTTGGGCGGCTTATGTAAATCTTGGCCAGATGAACATTGTCGTTGCCCTCGTCATCGCCACACTCAAGGCCACTCTGGTGGTACTTTTTTTTATGCATGCTAAATACAGTCCCAAGCGCACGCATTTGATCATCATCTGCGCCGTATTCTGGCTGGGAATTATGCTGGCGCTCACATTGACTGACTATCAAACTCGCGTGTCCACTTCCGGACGATTGATCGCGCCAGTTTCCACTCAAATCCACGCCGTCTGATGAAAAAAATCTAGCCGCACCAATCATAAAACAGCGACACCGCACTTAAGCCGCACGAATGCGACTTAAGCCCTTTGTTTGCCATTTATGGTGGATCATTGCAGGTAGGAAAATAAAAAAGGGGGGAGAAACGAACCGGCCCAGCCCTCAATCCCCTAAAGGGATCCTCGGTCCGCCTCCCCCACTGCGTTCTAAGTTGCACCCCATCCGCCATTCCTAAACTGCTTGTTATCAATGTTGTGCCAAGTTTTGTCCGCGAAAAAAATGCTTTCCTCCCGAAAAATTACGTATCAGGTAAATCCTGTAGGCGCGCTTGTACAGCCATCTCGAATCAGCGGAAATTGACCCGCCCGATTTAACCCTGCTATTGTTGAAAGTTATTCTGGTCGCAGTGTCTCTACTGTGCGCCAAAGCTCCTGTGGAGGGAGCGTTTCGGATCCATGGGCCTCACTAAACTGGTCGTGCGGGGCGCACGGCAGCATAATCTGAAAAATATCAGCGTGGAAATTCCCCGGAACACGCTCACGGTGATCACCGGGCTTTCTGGCTCCGGAAAATCTTCGCTGGCTTTCGACACCATCTATGCCGAAGGACAGCGCCGTTACGTGGAATCTCTTTCCGCGTACGCCCGCCAGTTTCTCGACCAAATGGAACGCCCGGAAGTAGACGTCATCGAAGGGCTCTCGCCCGCGATTGCGATCGAGCAGAAAACCACTACGCGATCGCCGCGCTCGACTGTCGGTACCATCACCGAAATATACGATTATTTGCGTGTGGTCTACGCGTCGGTAGGCGTTCCGCATTGTCCCAACTGCGGCAAAGCGATTACCCGGCAATCCAGCGAACAGATCGTTCAGTCTATTCTGCACAGCGAACTTTGCCAGCCCGAAGACCGCATCATGATCCTCGCGCCCATCGTGCGCGGCCGCAAAGGCGCGTATCGCAAGGAACTCGAAAAACTTGCGCAAGATGGCTACGTTCGCGTGCGCATCAATGGCGAGTTGTATCCGCTGGACGTGCCGCCCGCGCTGGATAAAAGAAAAAATCACACCATCGAAGTAGTAGTTGATCGCCTTCTGGTAAAACAAGGCATCGCCTCGCGCCTCGAACAATCCATTGCCACCGCGCTAAAGCTGGCGAGCGGACTCGTCACCGTGGCTGTCGTTGGTGGTAAAGAACATGTTTTCTCCGAAAAACTCGCGTGTCCGGACTGCGGCATTTCCGTTCCGCAACTGGAGCCGCGCTCCTTCAGCTTCAATTCGCCCTATGGCGCGTGTCCGGTCTGCAACGGCTTGGGTTCGAAATTCGATTTCACTCCCGAAAAAGTAATTGCCGATTGGACGCGACCGCTGTTCGACGGCGGTCTCGGTCCTGGCTCTGGAAGCGGGATTTTGAAGCGCACGCTCGAACTAGCGGCCTATGCCCATCAATTCGACCTGGACACTCCGTTCGATAAGCTCCCTTCCAAAGTACAAAACATGCTGTTGTACGGATATCCGCCGGCGAATGGCAAAGACGAAATAAAAAAGAAACCAAAAGCCGAAAAGGGTTTCAATTTCAGAGGCGTCCTGCAATTTCTTGAGGCCAATTTCGAGGAATCCACTTCGGATTCTTACCGTGAATGGATGACGCAATACATGTCTGCCACGGAGTGCATCGCGTGTCACGGTAAACGGCTTCGTCCGGAATCGCTGGCCGTCAAACTGGGCGGCTGGTCTATCGCAGACTTCACGGCGCTCTCTCTGCAAACCGCCAGAAACGCTGTCGATAAAATTATCGGAAACTTCAGCGCTCGTCATAAAGAAATTGCCGGTCGCCCTCTGGAAGAAGTTGCCGAACGGCTCGATTTTCTTTTGGCGGTCGGACTTAGCTATCTCAGCCTGGATCGTTCGGCCGCCACACTCTCCGGCGGTGAAGCCCAGCGCATTCGCCTTGCCACGCAAATCGGCTCGCGTTTGCGTGGGGTGTTGTACGTGCTGGACGAGCCATCCATCGGCTTGCACGCCAGGGACAACGATCGCTTGCTGCAATCTCTAGAGCAGCTTCGCAACCTGGGAAACACCGTATTAGTCGTCGAACACGATGAAGACACCATCCGCCGCGCGGATTTCGTCGTGGACTTGGGCCCTGGCGCTGGGAATGCCGGCGGATACTTAGTCGCACAAGGAAAACCGGAAGAGATTTCCTCTACAGCGGCATCGCTGACCGGACAATATCTCAGTGGCGCATCGCGTATCGCCGTTCCGGAAAAGCGCCGCAGCCCCAACGGAAAATCCATTCAAATCCTGGGCGCTTCCGCCAACAATCTTCGTGATGTAGACATTACCCTGCCGCTGGGATTGTTAACCGTTGTTACCGGCGTCTCGGGTTCCGGCAAGTCCACCTTGGTCAACGACATTTTGTATCGCGCTCTCGCCCAAAAGCTCTATCGCGCTTCGCAAGCTCCAGCCACTCACCGCGAAATTCTCGGCGTCGAAAATATTGATAAAGTGATCGAAATCGATCAGGCGCCCATTGGCCGCACTCCGCGCTCCAATCCCGCAACGTACACGGGCGTTTTCGCTCCCATCCGCGAACTCTTCTCGATGCTTCCCGAATCCCGCGAACGTGGCTATAAACCTGGACGCTTCAGTTTCAACGTAAAAGGCGGACGCTGCGAAGCCTGCCAAGGAGACGGTCTTCGCCGCATCGAAATGAATTTTCTTCCAGACGTCTACGTGATGTGCGAAGTTTGCCGCGGTAAACGCTACAATTCCGAGACTCTCGCCGTCCGCTACAAAGGCCATTCCATCAGCGACATTTTGAATCTTCAGGCCGTGGACGCACTACCGCTCCTCGAAAACATTCCGCAAATCCAGCAAAAACTCGCCACGTTAGTCGAAGTAGGTCTCGGCTATGTCACTCTCGGGCAATCCGCCACCACACTTTCCGGCGGCGAAGCGCAGCGCATCAAGCTAGCCCGAGAACTTTCCAAGCGCCAGACCGGCCGCACGTTGTACATTCTCGACGAGCCCACCACCGGTCTCCACTTCGATGATGTCCGCAAACTTCTCGATGTGCTGCAACGCCTGGTTTCTTTGGGCAACACTGTACTCATCATCGAGCATCATCTGGACGTCATCAAACAAGCCGATTGGATCATCGACCTCGGCCCCGAAGGCGGCGAAGGTGGCGGCCGCATCGTTGCCCAAGGTCCTCCGGAACTGGTAGCCCGCACCAAAAAATCCCACACGGGCCAAGCCCTTCTCCGCGTCCTGAACATGAACGGTCACTCCCCAAATCATAATGGCCAAGGCAAATAGTTGCGCAGTGGCCTTTGTAGCGGCCGCCTTCCGAGGCGGGCGCCTTCTGGAGCCCAGCCATCGCTGCTACGCTTGCCATTCGATCAGCTTATCCAACTTGCGCCACAGCCTCCTTCTTCATAAAGTGAACTACACCCGATGACCGTCTACCCCATCCAACCAGCGACCCTCGGCGCCGTGCGAACCTATCCCTTGCTTTCGCGCAAAAGCAAAGTCAGCGTTCAAAATTTCGCTAAACCTTCCGCGAACAATGCCTCTCTAACAAAATTCCTGGATTCGCTTCCAACGATTCTGGCTGCCAATGATCTCCGCGAAGTCAGCTCCGCCATCCGCCATGCAAAACAAAAACGCAAAGCCATCCTATGGGGCATGGGCGGTCACGTAATAAAAGTCGGGTTAGGTCCGGTTATTAACGATTTGATGCGTCGCGGCTTCATCTCCGGCGTTGCCATGAATGGCGCAGCTTTAGTCCACGATTTTGAAATCGCTCTCAGCGGTGCCACCTCAGAAGATGTCGACGCTAGTCTGCCCAGCGGCGAGTTCGGCATGGCCACGGAAACCGGCCTCTTCCTGAATCAAATCGCCGTCACCGCCACCTTCAACGGAATCGGCTACGGCGAAGCCGTCGGAAAATTTCTAGCCACGCGCAAACTCCAGCAGCAAAATGCCGCTGCCTCCATACTTCTCCAGGCTTACAAGCTCAAAATCCCCATCACCATCCATCTCGCCATTGGAACGGACATTCCGCATATGCATCCCATGGCGGATGGTGCCGCCTTGGGCGCAGTTTCACTTCATGACTTTCGCCTTTTCTGTGCGCTCGTCGCAAAAATGGACAACGGCGGCGCCTATCTCAATTGGGGTTCAGCGGTGATTCTGCCCGAAATTTTCCTGAAAGCCGTAGCCATTGCCCGCAATCAGCGTGTCCCGCTCAAAAATATAACTACCGCCAACTTCGATTTCATCCAACACTATCGCCCGTTGCAGAACGTCGTAAAACGCCCGACCGCCGCCGGAAACACCCGCAACTCGGCTTCGCGCGGGTTTGCCCTCACCGGCCATCATGAATTGATGATGCCCTTGCTCGCCGCAGGGCTAATCGCAGGCTGGCCCAAAAAATCGAGCCGCGCCAAATGACCGAACCCATGGATGACCGTTTCCCGACCGACCCGCAACCCCACGACGTCCCTCAATCTGCGGAAAATCCCAGTGGCTCTCAGGAGCCCATCGAACCAGTGCCGCAACAGGTTGTTCCGCCTTTGGCCGGCGATCCCATTTCTTACGCCGCCGTCAATTTCCAAGATCGTCCCGCGCCTTCCTACTCTTCCGTCCGCCTTCCGGACGATCTCCGTATCTCCTGGTCATGGTTTCACTTGCTGCTTTTCATTTTTGCTGGTCTAGCGAGTCTGTTTGTCGTCCCCACGTTTGTAGCCATTCTCATCGCCGCCTACTCCCATAAATCGCAACTGCAATTGCAAAGTCTCTTCGCCAATCCGGGCTTCCTGGTGGCCACGCAAGTTCTTTGGTTCGCAGCCGTCTTTCTTTTTCTCTATGTAACTCTCGGCGTTTTGCGCGGCGCTCCGTTTTGGCAAACGCTCGGTTGGCGGAAAATTTCCGCCACCATCGGCCAGGGTATGTACAAGCCCTGGATGTTCTTTATCTCTGGAAGCGGTCTGGCGATCTTCGTCGCTCTCGGCAGCTCGCGGGTCAAAAACGTGGAAAAAGCGCCCATTGAGGAACTCTTCAAAGATCCCCACGCCGCCATGCTGCTTATGGCCATGGCCGTGTTCATCGCCCCACTCGTCGAAGAGACTGTCTTCCGCGGCTACCTCTACCCTCTCTTCGCTTCCAAACTCTCAAAAATGGCTGGCAAATTGGGCGTGGACTCCGCCCATGCCGTCCGCTTCGGAACGTCCAGCGGCATCCTCATCACCGGTTTTCTCTTCGGCATGATGCACGGCTCGCAACTCGGCTGGAATCTCGGCCTCGTCGGGATGCTCACTTTCGTCGGCATAATTTTCACGTTTGCGCGTGCCGCCACCGGAACCGTTCTCGCCAGTTTTCTCATGCATCTTGGCTACAACTCCCTGATCGCAGTATCTTCGATCATCGCAACTCATGGCTTCCAGCACGCACCGCCCGGAGCGCACTAGGATTGGCGCACTAAACTTTTGTCCGGCCGCGTAGCCCTGTAAAATGGAATTTCGCTTACATCGCGAGGGTGAACATCGTATGTACGTTGCGCAGCCAATAGAGTGGACATCCGCTGGAGTGGTCATGCTCGACCAGCGCCGTCTGCCCGCCGAAGAAATCAGCTACACCTACACCACGTACCAAGACGTCGCCAAAGCCATCCGCGAAATGGTCATCCGCGGCGCTCCGGCCATCGGTGTGGCCGCCGCGATGGGCGTAGCCATCGGCGTGCAAAATTCCTCCGCCACATCCGTAGCCGAACTTCGTGCGGAACTCGCCGTCATCCGCGAGATCCTCGCCAAGACGCGGCCCACCGCAGTCGATCTGTTTTGGGCTTTGGATCGCATGACCAACAAATTTGCCGCCTTCGAAGCCGCAAAATCCGACTTGGCCACTATCAAACGCGAAATGGTCGCGGAAGCCCAACTCATCCACGCAGAAAAAATCGCCACCGATGAAGCCATCGGCCGCTTCGGCGCGGAATTCATGCCGCGTGATGGACAAGTTATGACTCAGTGCAACGCCGGAGCGCTGGCCACCGCGGGAATCGGCACCGCGCTAGGTGTGATTCGCGTCGCCTTCGAGCAAGGCAAAAAGCTGCACGTCTTGGTTCCCGAAACGCGTCCCTACCTGCAAGGCGCGCGCCTCACCGCCTGGGAATTGATGAAAGGCGGCATCCCGCTCACCCTCATCACCGACAACATGGTCGGCCACTTCATGAAAACCGGAAAAGTAAAAGCCATCGTGACCGGCGCAGACCGCATTGCCGCCAACGGCGACACCGCCAATAAAATCGGCACGTATCAGATCGCCGTCCTCGCCAAAGAAAACAACGTGCCTTTCTATATCGCCGCCCCGATTTCTACTTTCGATTTGAGCATTGCCAGCGGTGAGCAAATTCCGATCGAAGAACGCAGCGCGCAGGAAGTTACGCACATCCAAGGCGTACGCATCGCTCCAGACGTCCACGCTGCCCACCCGGCCTTTGACGTAACGCCCTCGCGCTATATCGCCGGAATCATCACGGAACGCGGCGTAGCGCGCGCCCCGTACACGGAAGCCCTCCGCGCGCTCGCGGAAATGTCACCAGCTGCGCTTTCTTCGGCGAGGTAGAGTCCCAATTGTGTTTGCAGTGGTGCGAAACTAAGCCGTTACGCTGGCAGCAGCACCGCTTTGCTGCGTCGCGTACCCCAAAATCATTCCCACGATCGTCCCCGGAACCATAATCTCCACGTAGTGCGCATGCTGCAGGTACGCCACCAAAAACGCAAACGCACCACCCACCACCGCTCCAAAAACTACGCCGCTTCCTACACCACGAACCTTCAACGCGAAAATCCCGCAGATAGCCCCGACCACCGCATCCTTGATCACCGAACCCATAATAATTTGCATCAACATCGCCCGAACCTCAGGCGTAAACCAAGATGTAGCTCCGTCAATTGCTCCGAGCACTGCACCAAGCAAGAGCCCCAGGCCGATTTTCTTCATATCCGCCTCCGCGTGTCGTTATAGACGTCCTGAAACATGGTTGGTTATCGCCCCTGCGAAAGGCGCGATGGGAGTCTATGCTGGAATGTGCCAGGAAAACCAGAAAACAATGACGCCTACTCGTAGCGCAACGCGTCCACCGGATCCAAACGCGCCGCCGTCCACGCCGGATACACGCCAAACACCACGCCAATCAGCGCGCACATACTCAGCGCCGTCACCACCCAGAAGACCGATAACACCGAAGGCATATGCAGCGCATAACGCATCAATAGAGACAATCCTGACCCCAGCAATACGCCTACCACTCCGCCGATCGCCGTCAGCGTCACCGCCTCAATTAAAAATTGCGCCAGTATGTTGCTGCGTTTCGCACCAATCGCTTTGCGTACACCGATCTCTCTCGTCCGTTCCGTCACGCTCACTAGCATGATATTCATCACGCCGATTCCGCCCACCAGCAGTCCCACTGACGCCACCGCAAACATCAAAATAAAAATCATCCCGCTGATCTTGTTCCACAGATCCAGGAAATAATCCGAAGTGAACAATGCAAAATCGTCCGGCTTGTCGTTCGCCAGCCGCCGCTTGCGTCGAAGTAGTTCGCGCGTCTCTTCCACCGCCTCATTCACATACTTCGGATCGATGGCCTTCAAAAAAATCACGTAATCTTTTTTGTTCGGATACAGCTTGCGCAGCGTGGTCACTGGCATGTACGCGGAGTTATCCTCCGGATTCGTGCCGCCTGAAATTCCCTGTCTTTGCTTCTGAATCGTCCCGATCACCGTGAACAACTGCCCATCGATGGTTACTTCCTGCCCCACCGCTTCACTCGCCGCGCCCGGAAATAATGTTCGCACCGTATCGAATCCCAGCAGCACCACAGGAGCGCGTCTCTCCATGTCGGTATCGTTGAATGCCCGCCCGTACTCCAGCTTCAAATCGAAAATCTGCGCGATCGAAGGCGAATTCCCCTGCAGAATCACATTTTTCGCGCGATACGATCCGCGCCGCACATCCTCCGTCCCCGATCCGAATTGTGGCTGAAAGATGCGCATCGAAGGTGACGCCACCAGCACATGCGGCAACTTGGCGATGTCATCCGCCCATTCCATCTGCAATTCCTTACGCGTAAACCACTCGCTCGGCGGATGCGAAAGCGACGCCCATGGAAAGCGATACGCAATGATCGTGTCGGAGCCCAAATCCCGAATCCCGCCCAGCACATTCTCATTCAGTCCGTTGATCACCGAACTCACCGTGATCACCGTGGTAATCCCGATCACGATCCCGAGAATCGTTAGCGCCGAACGCAAAGGATTCTTCCGTAGCGTATCCAGCGCCAGCAGCACTTCTTCGCCCAGCTTCAGCGAAGCTTCTTTGCCCATCAGCGCGCGTACAGGCGCTATCGCCGGCAGGATTCCGGTTCGCGGCAACGCTTTTTCAAAATGGCCCATAGCTGCCCACGCTCGCCCTCACTCTGACCGTAACGCTTCCACCGGATCGAGTTTCGCCGCCTTCGACGCCGGATACGTCCCGAAAAATAAACCCACGCTGAGCGCCACCAGCAATCCGCCCAGCACCGACCACCACTGCACCGCGCTCGGCAGCGGCGAAATCCACGAGACCATCTTCGCCACCATCACGCCGCATATCACCCCAATCAAACCGCCAAACGCGGAAATGGTAGAAGACTCGATCAGAAACTGCAGCAATATGTCGGACCGCCGTCGCCCCCAGCGCCTTACGCACGCCAATCTCCCGCGTCCGCTCCGTCACGGACACTAGCATGATGTTCATGATCACAATTCCGCCCACCACCAGCGATATCGACGCGATCGCAATCGTCACCAGAAAAAAACTCCCGCTGATGTCTTTCCACAAAGACAAAAACGAATCGCTGGTCTCCAGCGCGAAATCGTCCTTCGTTCCGTAGGACAAATGGTGCCGCCCGCGCATGATCTGCCGCACTTCGTCGACGGTATCTTGAATTTTGGCAGCCGAACCCGCGCGCACCGTCACGCGCAAAGAGTCTTGCTGCGTACCTTCATCTTTCACATACGTCGTCAGCGGCAGGATGATCCAGTTGTCCAGCGACGTTCCCAGCGTGGATCCTTCCTTCTTCCCAACGCCAATCACCTCGCACGGCACACTGTTCCATCGCAACTCTTTGCCGACCGGATCCACTCCGGGCAACAAATTCTCCACCAAGTCATTTCCAATGACGCACACGGGAGCCGCGCCGCGCAAATCCGCCTCCGTCACATGCCGCCCGGCCGTTAGATCCACGTCGTACAAATCCGCCATCGACGGCGTCCACGCCCGCAGGTTCGTATCCTTCAGCGAATTCAACCCGCTCTTCGTTTCCACTCGACCGCCGAGTGCCGCCCCTACCTCCTTGCATCGTTCGCAAAGCTCGCGCACCGCCTCAAAATCATCAATCGTGATTCGTTTGCGTTTCTGAAATTCCATGAAGTCGTCAACATTGGTCACGATCGAAGGCTGTTTCGCCAGCCCGAACACATCCGCTCCCAGTCTGAAAACCCTCGTCGCCACGTACTGGTTGGCGCCATTCACCAGGCTAACCACCGCGATCACCGCCGCCACTCCGATCACCACGCCTATCAGCGTCAGCACGCTTCGCAGCTTGTGCGCCCACAGGCTGCCCACGGCGATAGACATCGCCTCACCCAGCGCCATTTTGGAGGTTTGCGCCAACCGTGGACCTTACCTTACATACGCACTGCAGCCGCAGGAATAACCACTCCGGAACGCAATTCCGCCAATAGAAACGGGTAGCTGCCCAAATCGAGAAGTTAGAAAAATGATCCCAAGAAGCTTTGTAAGGGAATTACAGACAACTCCTGCGCCTAATTGTACGCCTGCGGCCTGCAAGCGCGGACTGGCCTTATTTGGAAAGGGAGACTTAGGTTTTGGGGTGTCGTATACGTTCCGCCAGCGTCCTGGCCCGCTGCCGCGCGATGTCCACCACGTGGCTGTCTGCGGCGATCTGATCCAGCACCGGCAGCAAGGCTTGCGGCTCCGGCAGCAACCCTCGGCTGAAATCCGCGTCGCACTCCATCAACGCATCGTTGATCCCCAGCCGGTCGTATTTCATGCGCCGCGTCAGCAGCTCCAAATGTTCCTGCTGCCTCGCCAGGCCCTCGAAAATCTGCAGCAACTGCGTCGCCGGGGCGTTCAGTGTGTAGTTGAACTTCGTCTCGTAAACGATGGCGCCCTGTTGCCAGCGAAAGGTCTTTTCGCCCAGGTTCGCGATCTTCCGGTGTACATCCAGGTCTTGCCCTTGAAAATGGTTCAACTGTCCTGCCAGCGAAAAAATCCTGCCTCGCAACGCGTCGCTGATTTCAAAAGGGTTTGATCCGGGATCATCGTCGAGCTGGCGGATTTCGTACGTGGCCGGTTCCGATCCTTGTGGAACAGTAATTTCGATCAACTCCGGCGTGCTGGACTTGAACAAGCGGCGAAACGTGACGCGCGGCGCGTCGCCAGCGGCGGCCGTCGTCTTTACCGCGGGCTGTGCGGTCCTCGACGAAGGCGTAGTCGAAGGCCGTTGCGCGTTGGCGTACGCCGGCAAAATCGCCAGCCAAAATATCGCCGTCACCGAGGAAACGAAGCGCATCACGCGGAGGGTCATCGTTGCGTTACGATGCGCGGCAAATCGAAAGGAGTTGTGCGGCCTGCACGCACCGAATTTCCTGCGGCCCGGGCAGTCGTGAGCTTACTGCGCGAGCCCGCTGCCGTTGGAGCAGTCTTTACATCCGGCATCGCAAACCGTGCCCGCGTTTGCTCCGCCTGCAGGTGGCACAGTGCCACCGCCAACGCATCCGCCGCGTCCGCTGGCTCTGGGGTTTCCGTCATTTTAAGCAAAGCCTGCACCATCACTTGCATCTGCCGCTTGTCCGCATTGCCGTAGCCCGCCACCGAAGCTTTCACCTCTCGCGGCGAGTAGCTATGCACCATTACATTATTCTGCGCCGCGGCTAGCAACACAACGCCGCGCACTTCCGCCAAACGGAGCGCCGTCCGCACGTTCAACGCGCTAAAAATTCCCTCCACCGCCATGGCCTGCGGCAAAAACTCCTCGATCAGCTTGCACAGCTCCTCGTGAATATCCTGCAGCGCCGCTCCCAGCGATTCCTTTTGCCGCTTGCTCCCCACGCGTAGTGCCCCATAGTGCAGCAACCGGCAATTGCGCCCATCGCTCTCAATCACGCCGAATCCCGTCGGTCCTGCCGCTGCCGGGTCCACGCCCAGCACGCGAAAACAAGCCCCACCCGCGCTCATCGTCTTTCCAGAATTGTCGTGGTTCGGGCCAGTGGCGTCCACTGCCCAAGTCTAAAGGGAAGCCGCGCCATAGGCCACAGCTTTGTCAGCCTTTGTAGCCGCCGCCTCGTCGTTGAGATGGGCCAACGGCCTTGTAACTCTTCGCGGTTGCGCGAGTCTAAAATATGCCTATGGTGCTCTACCTTCTAGCCTCCGCCGGTGGCGTACTGACCATCCTCAGCCCCTGCATATTGCCGGTCCTGCCTTTCGTATTTTCCCGAGGGAGTACGCCGCGGCGAAATCACTTGCAGCGTGCGAATTTGGCAGCGCCCTCGCGTCACCGTCGGCACGCGCTACCGCATGGACGAAGGCCAGATCCAGGTCGACTCGCATCGATCAGATAGGCTTTCCCGACATCACTCCTGAACTCGCACGCGAGTCTGGCTTCCTCGGCGTTTTGGATCTTCTCAAAGTCGCGAAGCACGGCCGGGGCGAAAATATTTACTTAGTCCGCTTCCACTACGTCGGCGAGCGCGCTAAGTGAACAGCCACGCCTAAACTAAAAGGGCCAGCCCGCTGAACTGATAAAAAAACGCGAGCGCTAGTTCGGATGAACCGCCTTCTTCTCGTCCGCCACCAATTGTTCAAATCTCGTCTTACGATCCGCCACAAAACTTCGGTATCCAGCCGGATCGACAAACGCCTGCGCGCCCTCTTTGGCCGCTCGCTCGCGTTTCGCAATCCAACCGGAATCGTCGATGTGGTAAACCAGGTAAATGTCTGGATGCAAAGACTCAAGCACCGCGAACGTCTTGCGAAAATCCTCCAGAATTCCCGGATACGATGGATTGCGAACCAGCCTCGTGCCAGAATTCACGCTGGTCCCGTCCGCAAACACCACTTGATAAGACCGTCCGCCGTCCTGAACCGTGGTGATAAACGTGGCGCATCCTGGAGTGTGGCCGGGCGTCAATCGCGCTGTCAGCTTCACCCCGCCAAGTTCCACGGTGTCTCCATCCTTCAGCACGCGGTCGACATGCACCGCAGGAAAATAGAAACGCGGATCTGCGCCAAACAGGTAGTCGGTCCTGCCGCCCGAGGCCAGCAGTTCCACGTCTCCCTGCATAGCCTCCATGGAAGCGCCGCTCAGTTTCTTCAAATCCACCATCGTTCCTACGTGATCGAAGTGCGCCTGATTGCTGAGCAGTATCTTGATGTCTTCCGGCTTGTACCCCAGCTTGCGAATCGATGCCGCGATCGCGGATGAAGAACCAGGCATGCCGCCACCGATCAGAATGTGGCCCGCCGGCGTAGTAATCAGATAAACGCCGAGCCCCTTCGTGCCAACAAAGTTGATCGGTCCCACAATGTGCATCGGTTCAGCAGGCGCGCGCATAGTTCTTGACGAACTCGCTATCTAAAGCGGCCGGTTGCGACGGCGATGGCTGCGACGATTGAGGAGCTTGCGATGGCTGAGATGACTGCGACGAAAACGGTCGGTCTTGCGAAGAAGATGGAAAAATCAGAACCAGCAGCGCGAAGACGAGTTGACGATTCATTAGGCCCCCACACGACGCTCGCTTCGTTGGAAACGCCAAGATACCGAGTTATTTCGCCGGCTCTCTACTCTGAAAAAGCTAGTGCTTTATGCGCATTTATGCGGCCGCTTTCTACCCCGAGCCGCAAGTTTCTCATTTCGTCCCGCGAATTCTCTTCACTCGTATCGCAGGGCAATCATGGGATCGGTGCGGCTGGCCCGGCGGGCTGGCAGATAGCAGGCTAGGAGGCCTACAGTCATTACCGCTGTAATCACGACAGCAAACGTCCATGGGTCGGTTACCGAAATTCCAGCGATTTCGCTACCTAACAGGCGGGTCGACGCGATGCTGAGCAAAACGCCAATTGCAACTCCAGCGGCGATGAGCCGAAAGCCCGTAGCCAGAATCATGCCGAGGATTGTGGTCGATTGCGCGCCTATGGCCATGCGAATACCAATTTCGTGCGTGCGAAGCGATACCGTGTACACCATCACGCTGGAAATGCCGATGAGAACCAGGAGCAGTCCAGTGACCGCGAATGATGCAAGCGTGAAAAGTTCAAATTGCGGACCCCGATAGAATTCCTTTAGTGAGCTTTCCAGCGTACCGGAAGTCGACATGGCGATGTTGGGATCAACGCCTTGCACCTCTCTATTGATGACCTGCAAAAGAGGAGCGGGGTCCATCGTCGTTCTGGCCATGTAGGTTCGCCAACTAAATCCCTGCACGGTATAGGGAATGAAAGCGCGAGGGAACAAGCGCCAAGAGCGATTGTCGAGGTCACGTAATTTGAAGTCGCGGACAACTCCGATGATTTCGAAATAAGTGTTATGAGGGGCGTCGAGGAAAGTGCGGTCGAGGACTTCCAGTTTCACCCTGCGGCCGATGGGGTCCTCATTCGGAAAATATTGTTTGGAGAAGGTTTCGTTCACGACCATTACGTAGCGGGCCCGAGCTTCGTCGTCTTCCGAAAAAAGACGGCCGCGCAGTAAAGACATGCCAAGTAGTTGAAAGTAACCGGAGCTGCACGCCTCCTCGTGCGTTTCCCAACGTTCGGTGTGAGGTTTGCCCGGAATGATGGTGTCACTGAAGTCGGATTGCAATGGCGGCTCGAGCATGGATTCCGAGACCGCAGTGACGCCGGGCAGAGCCCGAAGACGGTCGAGAAGTTGGCGAGTGAGCGCGTTTTTCTTTTGACGGGCAACGTCCACATTCGTGTTGTACGCCTTAGGAAGAGAGAGACGAAAATACAGAACGTTTTTGGGATCGAAGCCCAGGTCAGTGCGCGTAAGAACGAGGAGAAGAAGGGACGAGGACATATTCTGAATATACAGGCATCAATCGCAGAAGAGTAGCGCAAGGAAGGAAACTCACAACGCTGACTGACGAGTCCGTTCACCATACATTAAACTCAGGTTTCCACAGCAGGTGGGAGGAATTAGGTTTCACATTTCGGGGAAAATGTGCGACAAATTACTCGCAGTACGATTGACGAGAGTTTGCCAGATCTACCACGGTTTCCTAACTCGCCACCGCAGCCTGAATCTCCGCCTCATCAATATCAAAATTCGCATAAACATGCTGCACGTCGTCGTGCTCTTCAAACGCTTCCACCAACCGCACCATCTGCGTCGCCTGTGATCCCGTCAACTTAATGTAGTTCTGCGGCACCATCGCAATCTCCGCGGACTCCGGCGTAATCCCCGCCTTCGTCAAAGTCTCTTTTACTTTTTCCAAAGCTTCCGGCGGCGTCACGATATACCAGCTGGACCCATCGTCCTTCATATCTTCCGCGCCCGCTTCCAAAACCAGGTCCAGCATCTTGTCTTCACTCGCGCCTTCCTTCGGCACGCTGATCTCGCCCTTGCGGCTGAACATCCAGCCCACCGCGCCCGCTTCCGCCAGGTTCCCGCCGTTCTTGCTCATCATGTGCCGGAATTCGCCCACCACGCGATTGCGATTCGTGGTCACCACTTGAATCAGCATGCCCACGCCGCCCGGCCCGTATCCTTCAAACGTCGCTTCTTCGTACTGCTCGCCTTCCAGCTGACCCGTGCCGCGCAGGATCGCGCGCTCCACGTTGTCGTTGGGCATGTTCGCGCCCTTGGCCGCTAAAATCGCCGTCCGCAATCGCGGATTGGAAGTCGGATCGCCGCCCCCGATACGCGAGGCGATGCTGATTTCGCGGATGATTCGCGTGAACACTCGGCCGCGCTTCGCGTCCGTAGCGCCCTTCTTGTGCTTGATTGTGGCCCACTTTGAATGCCCAGACATAACCAAACCCTCTTTGTCATGCACGACCGCAAGCGGTCTACATTGGGAATTTCACGCAAGCCCGGGTCAGAACTGCCATTCCTCGGTTCCAGCGTGCTGTGCGGAGACCTACAGGCGTACTGCGAAACCCCTACAGAACGGCTAAAGTTTAGCATAGCCGCCCAACCCGCGAAACCGGGTATACTCTCGTTCTGCGGCCCTTTCGTCCAGGTTTACGCCAGTCCAGGTTCACACCAGCGCTGGTTTAGGCCAGAGTTTGACGCGAGACTTATTGCTCCCAACTCCCCATCTCGCCGCCACGTATCGGAAGCCGTCATGCTGAACCGGCGTCTGCGGGTTCTGGCCATTGCTTCGCACCCCGTGCAGTACATGGCGCCCATCTTTCGCCGCATGGCTCAGTTGGACTCCATCGACCTCCATGTCGTCTACAGCAGCCTGCGCGGAGCCGAAGCCGCACCAGACAA
Organism: uncultured Acidobacteriota bacterium; assembly: GCA_963786485.1. Lineage (GTDB taxonomy): Bacteria > Acidobacteriota > Terriglobia > Acidiferrales > UBA7541 > Acidiferrum. Next base: position 64,446 of record CAWAZN010000017.1, on the reverse strand, counting down.
AGACTTTGCCACCACCGTCCAATGGGACGTTCCGCTCCTCGACGGCTATGCCTGGACCCACCTTCCCAGTGGCACCTCATCTCTACACCTCTCTCGCGTCGGTCACCCCACCCTGTGGCGCTTCATTCGCGAAGGTCAGTTCGACGCCGTCCTCAGCTTCACCGGCTACCTCTGCGCCGCCTTTTGGATCGCCCTTTTCGCCGCAAAAGCCTCGGGCGCCGCATTTCTCTTTGGCACCGATAGCGCTTCCCTCGCTCCGCGAGACGGGCAACCATGGAAAGTTGCCATCAAGAAAGCTTTATGGCCTTGGCTCTTTGGTTTGGCGGACCAGGTCATCGTCCCGTCCACCAACACCAAAGAATTGATGATGTCTCTCGGCATCCCCGAAGCCCGCATCACCCTCACGCCCTATTCCGTTGACAACGATTGGTGGACGCAGCGCGCTTCAGAAGTCAATCGCGAAGAGGTTCGCCGCTCCTGGGGCGTCGGCGCCGAGGATCTCGTAATCCTTTTCTGCGCCAAGCTTCAACCGTGGAAGCGTCCGCGCGATCTTTTGCGCGCCTTCGCCAAAGCCAGATTGTCCAACGCTCTCCTCCTCATCGCCGGCGATGGCCCGCTTCGTTCGCGTCTCGCCAATGACGCCGCCAAACTTGGCATCGCCCGGCGCGTCCGCTTCCTCGGCTTTCTGAATCAGTCGCAACTCCCCGCCGTCTACGCTTCGTCCGACGTGATGGTCCTGCCCTCCCGCTACGAACCCTTCGCCGTCGTCGTCAATGAAGCCATGTGCTGCGGCCTCCCCGTCATCGCTAGCGATCGCGTCGGCGCCGCGCGCGACCTCATCGCTCCCGTAAAGCCCGAATTTATTTATCGCTGCGGCAATCTCGAAGCACTCGCCACCCTCCTCAAAAAATGCAACGCCGGCAAAGCCGAGCTCAAGCGTTTGCGTCAAGTTGTCGTGGCTCGCATGCAGTCCTGGTCTCCCACGCAAAATATCGCCGCCACCGTCGAAGCCATTCAAACCGCCGTGGCCCGCATCGTGGGAGACGCTGAAACCGACGAAGCCACTCCGCGCCCGCCAAACCACGTTTCCGCACACTCCTCCAAGCTCCACGAATGAAGCTCCTCATCTACTCCCACTTTTTCGCCCCCAGCATCGGCGGCGTCGAAACTCTCGTGCAATCCTTAGCGCGCGGCCTCGCCGACTCTATCTCCCCGGACGGCCAAAAGCGTTTCTCCATCACCCTCGTAACGCAAACCCCCGCCGCAAACTTCGACGATCGACAGTTTCCGTACGCCGTAATCCGCCAACCGTCGCTATTTCAACTCTGGAGCCTAATCCGCGCCGCCGACATCGTCCACGTAGCCGGCACCGCCATCATGCCCATCATCCTCGGCTTCCTCGCCCGCAAACCCGTCGTCGTCGAACACCACGGCTTCCAATCCATCTGCCCCAACGGCCAACTGCTCATCGAGCCCGCCGCCATCCCCTGCCCCGGACATTTCATGGCCGGCCACCACTCCATCTGCCTCCGTTGCAACTCCACCAACGGCTGGTTCGCCTCCTTCCGCCTCTGGATCCTCACTTTCCTCCGCCGCTTCCTCTGCGCCCGCGTCGCCGCCAACATCACGCCCACGCAGTGGCTCAGCCAACTCATCCAACTCCCTCACGCAGTCGCCATCCCCCACGGCCTTGACAATCCGTCGCCAGTCAAGCACCAACGCACAACACCACATCCCCGCCGATATCGCCTTCCTCGGCCGCCTGGTAACCACCAAAGGCGTCGCTACGCTCATCGACGCCGCCCAAATCCTCCGCGCCCAAAATAAACCCTTCGCCCTGCTAATCATCGGCGACGGCCCCGAGCGCCAAACTCTCGAACAGCTCGTCAAAACTGCCCACCTCGACTCCATCACCCGCTTCACCGGCCGCCTCCCCATCTCCGAGCGCGACGCTCTCCTCAACACCGTTTCCCTGGTAGTCGTCCCCTCCCTCGGCGGCGAAGTCTTCGGCCTTGTCGTCGCCGAAAACATGCTCAGAGGTCTCCCCGTAGTCGCTTCGAATCTCGGCGCCTTCGTAGAAGTCCTAGGCTCCGCCGGCCTCACCTTCGAAACCGGCAACGCCCCAGCCCTCGCCTCCCAACTAGCAAGACTCCTCGACGACGCCGCGCTACGCGCCTCCCTCGGCCAACAAGCCCGTCAGCGCGCCTCCGAATTCTGCGACATGCAGCGCATGCTCACCGCCCACGAAAACGTCTACGCCCAACTGCTGTCAGAACCCAAATCCAAATCGCCCGCCCGCCATCAGTAACCACACCCATCCATTTCACGAACGCTACTTCCGTAAACCGTCCCCCTCGGCCATAATCCAGTATCCGTGCCTCCGCTCCTCGCCAATCTCCGCACTTCCGCCGCCACCGGTAATTTCCGGCGCAACCCTCTCTACCTGATCGCCTTTCTTCTCTTCTTCATCTACGCCGCAGACAAGCTCTCCGACTACGTCCTCAACAACGACATCAACGGTCTCGCCTACATCGCTCTGGTTCTCGTCGTCGGCACCAGCACCATCGCCATGCTCAACAACTGGCGCAACGGCCTCTATTTCTTCATCACCTGGCTGCTTTTCGAAGACTTGGCCAGAAAATATCTCGGCAACAACATGGCCATCTATTTTGGCAAAGATTTTCTCGTCGGCATCGTCTACATCGCCTTCTTCATCGCCTATCGAGACAAGAAAGTGCAATCCTTCCGCTGGCCTTTTCGCGCTCCACTTCTCGTCTTCCTGTGGTTCTGCGTAATGCAGATCTTCAATCCTGCATCCAGCAGCATTTTTTACGGATTGATGGGCTTCAAACTCGATTTTTATTACATCCCCTTGATGTTCATTGGATACGCCCTCATTGACACAGAAAAAGATTTGCGCCGCCTCTTCGTAATTAGTTTGGTCATCGCCGCCCTGATCTGTTCCTTAGGCATCGCCCAGGCGATTCTCGGCCACACTTTCTTAAACCCCGAACATCCCGCCGAAGACATCAAAGACCTCAGCCAGCTCTACCGCACCGCGCCCATCTCCGGCGTCGTAGTCTACCGCCCCACCTCCGTGTTCGTCAGTGACGGCCGTTTCTCCGCCTATCTCACTCTCGCTTTACTGCTCTCCATCGGTTATGCCGGCTACTTGATTCTGCGCAGTCGTCGTGGCCGCGTGCAGACTTTCCTCGTATTAGTCATCGTCGTGGGCGCCATCGCTCTCAGCGCTTCCCGTGGCGCTCTCTTATGGGGCATTCTCGATGCCGCCGTTACCAGCGCCGCCTTTTTCTGGGGAGCGCCCTGGCGTCAAGGCGAAGCCATGCGCATCGTGCGCACCGTGCAGCGCGTCGTCCTTGGCATCGTCGCCGCCGCCGTAATCTTATTTCTAACTTTTCCGGGTGCCTTGCTTGATCGCTTCGCCTTTTACAACGAAACCTTATCCCTCGATAGCCCTACTAGCGAACTCGTCTACCGCGCCCGCGATTATCCCTGGAATAATTTCGTCAATTCCTTCAACGTTCCTCGCTGGCCCTATGGCTACGGCTTGGGCACCGCCTCGCTGGGCGCCCAGTATGTTGCGCGCATCCTGCACGCTCCGCCCATGAATATCGGCATCGAAAGCGGCTACGGCGAAATTATTATGGAGCTCGGCATCGTCGGCCTGATTCTTTGGATCATTCTGAGTTTTTCCATCGTCCTTTCCGCGTGGCGGATCGTCATAAAACTCCGCGGCTCCATCTTGTTTCCCATCGCTTTCATAATTTTCTGGTACGCCTTTCTGGTTCTCGTCCCTTTCACCTTCAACGGTCTGAACACCTACCAGAATTTCGTCATGAACGCCTATCTCTGGCTTCTCATCGGCGTCTTGTATCGCTTGCCCACCATGAAACTCATGGCTCAGCCCGCCAAAGTTCCGGTCCAATCCCACACCCGGCGCTTCGGAGCTCTCTAAGTTGCGCCTGGCCGTCGTCTCGCCGTTTCTCGACCGTTCTCACGGCACCGAACGCGCTCTCTCCGAAGTTCTTGTCCGCCTCGCCAAAAATTATCCTTGCGAAATTCACCTTTTCGCCCAAAAAATCACTGATCTTCCGGTGGTCCCCCCGCAAGAAAATTCTCGGGCCCCGCGCGGCGCAATCATTTGGCATCCCATAAAATCCTCTACTGGGCCCGCATCTTCTGCAATTCCTTGTCTGGTATTTTCGCAACCGCCGAGTCCGCCGAGAGATGGTTCGCAATTCGGGCCGCCAATTCGATCTCGTCTTCTCCCCCGGAATAAATTGTTCCGATGCCGACGCCATCATCGTCCACGCTCTATTCCATCGCCTTAGCTTGCTCTCGAAACAAGATCGCTCCGGCGCTGGCATCCTTCGCAAACTACACCGCAATATTTACTACCGGCTTCTCACCTTTTTCGAAAACCGCATCTATACCAATCCATCCGTAGCCCTGGCCGCCGTCTCTCCGCGCACCCAATCGGATATCGCCAAATTTTTCCACCGCACCGATGTATCAATAATCCCGAACGCGGTCGACACCGACGTCTTTTCCTCGCAAATCCGCCAAGCCCACCGCTCGTCGACGCGCCAAAATCTGCAGTTCGCCCCAGACGATATCGTTCTCCTTCTCATCGGCAATGATTGGACCGTCAAAGGGACTCCCCACCATCCTGCAAGCCATGTGGCAAATCCAGCGCCGCAATCTCCGGCTCCTCGTCGTCGGCGCTGACGATCCCGCCCCATTTCAAAAAATTGCCGCCAATCTTCAGATCCTGCCCTGCTGCCGCTGGGAGCCGCCCTCGTCCGACGTTCTGCAATTCTTCGCCGCCGCCGACATCTATGTCAGCCCCAGCCTTGAGGACTCCTTCGGTATGCCCGCAGCGGAAGCCATGGCCTGCGGCCTCCCGGTTATCACCTCCACACAGGCTGGCATCTCCGCTTTCGTCGAAGACGGACTCGACGCCTTCGTCCAGAAAAATCCGCTGGACGTCTCGGAACTAGCTCAGCTCATCACCACCTTGATCGAAGACGCAGCTCTGCGCCAGCGCATCGGCACCGCCGCCGAACAAAAAGCCCAAAGTTGGACATGGGATAAAAACGCCGCGCAAATGTGGCAATTCCTGAACTCCGCGCTAGCCGCCAAAACCTCAGCCCACAAAATCTAAACCGACTCGCCTCCGTCTGTCCCGTCGCTCGAACCCTTACACTCCATTCCGTTCTTCTCTGCGCACTCTGTGCCTCTGTGACCTCTGCGATAAATCCTTTGCCTTTTCTTTAAGTTGTTTACTCCGCGAGCGTGTTCTATTCCCCCCGATCACCACGCTTACGGGGTTTGTACTCCAAAAAAGTCCCGCTGATGCCTCTGAAACCGGGCTCCGCACCGAAAGAACTGCATTTGAAACTCTTATCATCTGCTGCAAACTTACTGCTTCCTCTCCAAAACCGCCTTCCGCGTAGCCTCCAACGTAAACGTCAGCGACTCCTTAGGAATACTTGTCACAAACGGTCCCACCATCCATCCCAGCCCTGTCGGAATACTCCGCGTCAACGACGCCACTTCGCTCTGCACATACACCCCGCCATCCCGCTGCTCCATCCGCCACCACGTTTCCATTTTCCACATGAACCCGTCGTCATCGCCCGGCGTTTTTTCCCGCTCATTCGCTCCGCCGGGATTTTCCACCTGCGCAATCCGCACCGCTGAGCTCCGGCTGTGCGCCATTCCCGCTGTATCGCGAAAATAATGTATGTCGTGCTCCGTATCCAAAACCACGGTAATCACTTTGTGCCGGCGAAATCGCAAAAATGCCCTGAAGTGATTGCCATCCCGCGATTCCAGTTTTGATCGTTCCACGTCCGGTGCGTAGTAAACGGACTGCCGATCGTAATCCTGCAGCACCGCCAGAACGTCATCCACTGAAACTCCCGGAATATAAATCGCGCCCACCCAGTGATGCACCAGCGCCCCAGGTACCTTGATCTCCGCCCCGCTATCTAGCGTCTGCAACTTCCGCAACTCCACCTCGCCGCGCCGCAAGGCCGCATAATCCGCCTCACGCTCGCCGCCTGCCAACGCGTCGATCCACAACCCTGCGCCGCTCTTTAGTTCCTGCTCGTTCCGCGCCTCCGTCAGCTCCACATACCGCGCAAACCCAGATGCCGCCTTAGGCTCGAGCATCACCGCAGGCTCGCCAGACGCTCCCGACTCCAGCACCACAACCAGTCCCAAGGCCACCCACGTCCGCCAAGCCGACCTAGTAGGGGCACGGCATGCCGTGCCCGCTCTTCCAATCTCATTCCTCATCCAATCCCTCCAACTCACACAGAATCGTCATCAATGCCTTGCACCGCCGTTACCCAGCCCTACCCGTAACCATCACAAAAACAATGTCTTACCAAACATCCGCGGACACCCAGCGCCAATCCACCAATCTACCATGCAAGCACAAACCCGTATTGGCGAGGCATGCCTCGCGCACTGTCACGGCCCAGATTCTGTAGCGACCGCCTTCTGTTTACCCTGACAAAGGAAGGGAGGCGGACGCCTTTTGCCGCCCACGCCGCCACTCTTCCGCACACGTAATGCCTCCAAAAAGCCAAAAGCCCCGGCTCTACGCCGAGGCTCAGACCTTCTGCCATTATTTCAGAGGGAAGAAATCGCCAGGAATTTTGGCGGGTTGGGTAGCTCGCACACGGCTCACCACTCGGATTGGCTTGTAATCGCTCAACTTAGCCGATTTTCGTAATTTCAGAAGTACCGTTATTTTGTCCCAAACGGTACCCGCCGCCCCTCGGGTCTCTAGGAGGTACCGATTGATTCGGTACTTTCTCAGATTTCGGAAGAGCGGTCTATTAGAGAGCCGCTCTTCATTCTACCGCCTACTGGGGAGTCGGGGCGCAGAGAGCCTCTCAGAGTTCGTCCCTCGGACGCCTCTACTCCATCAGGAGCTTGGCCCAATCATCCCACTCAGCGTCAGAAGTGGGTCGGTGTATCCAGCCGCCTACTCTTTCCGAATCGGTTGAAGCAATAGGCGTATCCTTCCGCACTCAACGTAAATGAGGTCCCCAAACGAAAGGAGCGTGAAGGCTACTCCACGCTCCGTGAGTTTCAGAATGACTTGGAACAGGTTCACGACTGGACGGGCAAACCCGCAACAGAAGCCAGAGCCTTGCGGACCTTGAGTTCATTCCGCTTAATCCCGGCGACCGCTTTCTCGTGTTCGCGCCGTTGCGCCACCAGAGCGGTCAGTTGGGCTTTAAGAGATTCGGTGATTGACATAGGTTCCTCCACCCTGAATCTACCCACGAGTTAGAGAGAGCCGGTAGATTCCCCCTGGAGGTAGTCACGGCAAAGAAAAAGATCAATGTTCGCCAGAAGGCCGCTCGTCGTACAGCGGCTGGGGAGTTTACACGAGTCATCTTCAACCGAATCGGCGGAAAGGAATGTCCCGGCTTTGCTGCGATGACTTGGAAGAAGCGCGATGCCTTCATGAAGACGTCGGAAGGTGAACCTGTCCGCGCCCGGTACGAAGCCCACATGAAAGCAGTGAAGTGAAAAAGGACAGAGGAGGTCAGTTCCCTGGGGTGAGAGGGAAGGTCGTGAAGTGGGTTGAGTCGGAAGAGGAAGAAGGTCTCCTTTTCATCAATGTTCGGTTTACGGACGAAACCGAGTTAGCTTTCACGATCACCTCTCGCTTAACTATTGAAGAAGCCGACCTACAAGACTGGACGACCGGGGACGGTATTGTAAAGCGCAGGTACATAGAGAGCGATGAGATGAAAGCTATTCAAGCTCAGGAGCCGGAGTTCCAGCGCATTTGTAGGGAATTGGATAAGCGCAAACGAAAGGGCACGCCCGATATGTGAATGCAAAGCCGTTAATAGTTTCTACAACATCGAAGAAAAAAATCCCATTTCAGGTTCTGTGGGCCTTCCCACAAGCATCGCGCGGTCGAGAAGGCGATTGCCCTCTTCACACGAGGTTTCTGAGATTAATAGACAGCCGTGACAGGCTGCTAAATTTGAATTGTCTGTCCCTTGCCCCGCGGTCTCGATGCAGATTGGATCGGACGAACACCAACGAGCCTTTTGCAACGCGGCAGATAGAGTGCGAAGCAATTTTGCCGGCTCGCCCTGTCTCACAAGGCCACCCATCGTGCCTTCCGAGTCGCCAGAAGCCGTGTAAATAAGGATTCCGCACATGCGGTCAGAATTCTCGTCCACGTTACAGTAGATCCTTTCTCTGAGCGACGCACTGCCATATCCGCAATCAAAGCTTAGTTGGTTGATTAAGCTGTGCGCCAGGGCGTGAAGGAGGACAAAAGTAGCCGAGATGCGTCTCGGTCGCTGGCCTCGGCTTACCCTGCGCTGATTGAAATTCAGCGACAGAAGTTGAGTCCGCTCATTACTCTCGTGCTTAGTAAGCCAGTCTTTCAGCGAGGCTTCGTTTAATTGCAAGAATATTCCTTCGCCTCTGACCACGGTGGCTGGAAGCCAATCAATTTTCTTGTCCAGCTTGAGAGGTTGGATTCGCTCCGGTGTCCCTTCGGGGTCGGGAGGAAGTAAGCGCGAGAATCCTGCCAGGGCACGGGTTTCGCGTAGCTTCTTTACTAGCGCGATTGTGGAAAAATATCGGTCGAGCGGCGCTACCAATTCATTTGAGCTTACGAGCTCGACATAAAGGTCAGTCGCGGGACCGCCACGCGGAGCGAGGAGCGCCGTATATTCCTGACGACGATAGTCCTCTTCGCTCAGAACAGGTTGGACATTGACCCCATCGAGCTTTTTCTGCGCCACACTATGCAACTCGTCGCGGTTAAGACCCCACATCTTTGCCACGACATCGCATCTTACTGGGTCTATCGTCTTTCCGTCTACGAGTCCGCTGGTTAGGGCATCCCAAATTTCGGGCCGTTCGAGCGACTCAACAATACTCCGTGCCGCTTGCTCAGCCCACAGCGGCAAGTAAATAGAACTGACCACGTACGGAAAGTAAACGTTCGATGCTCCGCGCTGGAGCACTCGGAGGCTGCGGCCACAAGGTTGCCCCTCGGCTCCGGTTTTACCCAGCCAGGGCTGCCTGGAACTACAGTTGTAACTAATTCGCTGCAAGGCCCCGCCCTTTTGTGGGTCATCGAAGATGCCCGCCAATGTTTTCTGCTCGCCACAACCGCAAGAAATCTTGATTCCAGTAAGGAGTGATGAGGACCGTCCTGCTAAGAAGCGTAGTTTGCAGTCCGGGTTTATTGGTTTGTTTCTATGAACCCACTCCATAAACGGGAAGTCCTCAATATGTCCGAGTTCACAGGCAGCCACAATTCGCACGGGTATGAGAAAAGGCCGGGACCTCTCGCCCTTTGTTGAGCAGGTCATTCCGGGATACGGTCGGCCAGGGCATCGTCTTGAACTGCTGAACAATGTGAGGAAGTCCATGGCTCCGCAACGGTGGCAGTAGTGCCAACCGGGAAAGCGGACTGTGGGAATATCAAGATTTGCGTTCTTAATTCCGACGCCTGGGTCCTTGTGATCAACTGGCAAACGAAATGAACGAACGTTCAGTCTCGCTTGTAAGCGCTCCTCTTCAACTACTAACTCCGGCGGACAAGCTTGCTTGGCACAGTGCCAAGCATCCAAACCGGCAACCATCTGCGACTCGTCTCTCGGAAAATCCACCATTGCGCCGACACCAAACGGCGTTATTAGCTGCGCTCTGCGTATGGGCTTCTGTGCTGGCATCAAATCAGCCTTAGTCGGGGTCGGGGAAGCTTGAAATCACTTGAGCGTCGCAAGTCGCGTCTACGTTTCTCATTGAACTAGGCGTTGGAAGGGGCCGAATGCTCCAACGCGGGTGGCGCTCCGAGCCGCTTGGATACATAAGCGGTTCCTCAGGGTCGGGTGCCGCGAAACTGCCATACTTCGACGGGGGAACCCTTTGCCATTCTGAAAAGACATAGTTGAAGCGGTCCAGGACTGCGTCTGCTTGCTGCGCATCAATCCTTGTTACTCGGTCCAGGATGATGGACTTTATGCGTCCTATTAGTTCGTCGTCAGGGGGCGGAGCATTGGGTCGCACCGACAGCGAATCGCCTCCCAGCATCCTGACCAGCGTCACCGCCACCGCATGAAGTACTCGCTCGATGACGGGGCGGGCAAAGGGAGTCACACTGGTCGGTTCTACGAATCTATAAATGCTCTGGTGATATGCCCGAAAATGCTCGTAGTGGGAGCGGTCTCGGGGTCGGGCGGGATTGTAGATGGTGACGACAAGACCCGGTTCTCTTCGTCCTACGCGACTGGACGCCTGAATGTATTCGGCGGTTGTTTTTGGTTGACCGATCACGGTCATGAGACTGAGCCTGGGCACATCTAGTCCAACTTGAATCATGTTTGTTGCCAAACAGACGTCTACCACATTGAAATCCTGACCGGGCTTCAACGTGCGAAACAAATCCGCGAGAATCAGCGGAATCTGGTTGCTTTGAACTCTGCTGGTCAGTTCAAGGTCACGGTTGATGAAGCGGCGCTCTTTCAACGATTCTGCACCTGTTGCCTTCGTGAGTCCCTGCCTATCCCACATGGCATTCATATGTTCGCGGATATCTGCGCGAATCAAGGTCGCAGCGTGTCCGAGCTCCCGGATGCTGTTGAAATAAACCATCAGCGTCCAGAACGGGTCTAACTGCTCCTGGTCTTTGGTACCGATTGATTTGGCCGACTGTAAGAGAGCCGAAATCACACGGATTTGCGCCGTCACGTGGGACGGGAGTGCGGAGGCAAAAACGCCAAGGTAACACCTGCCAGGCTTGTCGGGATTTTCCCTGGCGAAAAACGAATTGCCGACTTCCAGCCCCTGCGGAGGGAATAAGAAGCCACTTCTGCCGTTGTATATCGCGTGAATCTGTTCGTTAGCTCGGGAGATGGTCGCTGTTGAAGCGATGATTTTCGGAGAGCCGTGTGTGCTTCCTGCCCGGCAAAGGGCCTCTATAGCCGTTTCATAGTGCGCGACCATTGAACCGAGTGGGCCGGATATCAAATGGAGTTCGTCTTGAATAATCAGGTCGGGCGGACTGTAGTTGTGTCTTAAACCGAAAAGCCCCCGCGACTCGGGACGCCAGGGGAGCATCGCAAATTTGTCCACCGTACCGATGACCAATGTAGGCGGCTGTTCATAAATCGCCTCGTCAATGACGGCGAGCGGAAGTCCGGGTTCTTTGCTGAAAGGGCAATTTGGGTCTTCGCAGCGAAAAACAACTCGCGAAGGTTTTGTTGCTTTCAAGTAGCCTTTAACCTTCCAGTTGTTTCCCGCTTTCACGGGACCCATCTCTGCCCCGCACCAGGGGCATGCCAATACAATGAACTGGTTTTCGGTCGGTGACTGGTGAAGACGCGTGAGGGCAGTAACCGATTCCTGGAAATCGTTCGGCGTGACGCTCCCGCCGACCCACAGACCGATTGATATCGGCAGCTTTCCTAGTTCTGCTTGAAGTGATTGCCGAATGAAGTCACATGCACAAATGAGTGAAGCCGCTCGCTGAAACTGCTGTGTGGTCAGGAGGCGGAGCGTATATCGCATCAGCACGGTCGTGCCGGCATCGTCAGGGTCCCGAAGCCTTCGTAGGAAGATCGTGAATGCCGAGAGCCCAAGGTAGGCTTCCGTCTTGCCGCCGCCAGTAGGAAACCAGATTAGGTCAACGATGTTGCGTTCCTCCGAATCTTCTTGGGCGATAGATTCGAGGTTCATGAGCAAGAAGGCGAGCTGAAACGGACGCCACGCCGCGGCCTTGGCAACGTAGTCAGGTTGTGTGTAGGGCTCCGCCAGTTCGAGCTGCTTATCTCTCCAGAGCCAATGGCGAATCTTGCTGCTGGCAAGCTCGTAGTGAGCTTGCTGCATATACATGGCTTGGTTCGCTAACCGAAATGCGTGCTTAACTGAATCATCTTCGCGGAGGAGCTGGATTCCCCGTCTCATCCTTGCTAAACAGCTTTCGCACAGATCAAGATTGGCGTTGGCAACGTCTTGAAACTCTCCCGGAATCTCACTCGGTTGCGCCGTTCTTCCCCGCTGCCCCGTAATCCAATCGCTGTAGGCATTCGCCAGGGCTTCACACAAACCAATTGCTTCGGGACTACTTTCAGAAAGCGTTCGCATTGAAAAGGAAAGGTTTGGTAAGTCAACATGCTCTATGGGGCGCAGTTCAAAGGTTGGCAATGACTCGGTCCAAATCCGTGTGCACTGACCAAGCCTGTCTTCAAGCCAATCGCTAGAACAGCCATGCCCGACGGCGAACACTTTCCTATTCCTGTAGAGGAATCTGAGCGAACGCTCTTCGGGTTCTTCTCCGTATTTGTGGTCCGGGTATTCAAGGAAGCAGGCACCGGAGTCGTCCTCGGCCGAGACTTCAAGCCGACACTGGAAGAAGCACAGTTCATCGGAGGAGGTACTAGCGGATTCATTTCGATTGATGAGAGTGACCGTGACTAGGCGAACTTTGTTGCTGGCGTGTCCGTTGTGAGGCCGACTCACAACGCTCACCATGAGTTTGCAATCGGGGACGTCAGTCACTACTTGCTTTTCTAGGCACACCGTGGCTTTGCCTAGAAGCTCCGACGCATCAAAAGTCACGATTCTAACGAGCGGCTTTCTCAACCAAGCCCAGGATGTTGACCCGTTCTTGGATTTGCCGCGCCCGAACCCGTCTATCTCAGCCTTTTCATATCTCGCAGTTTCTACTTTCGCGACTAACCGCCCACCGGGAATGCTGACCAAGGCGCTGACACCCATTGCACTTGGCAAATACTGGTTAGCCAGATTGAGGTCGTAATCTGTCTCCGGCTGCTGGTCTGCTGCGTTTCCCGAGTCTGGTAGTTCGGGGCCGTCTGTGTCGGACACCCCGCCAGCCTCTTCAGCGGCATCCGTGTCTGCCTCTCGTATATCTTTCTCGGCGATGTCCTGCTGACTTGTCCGCTCGGATTTCAACGGAAAGAGAATCCCGAGGCTATAACGCAGCCGAGGTGGGTCTTGTGAGCGCAGCATCTCCTCATGGTTTAATTGGATCGCGGGAAAACCAGGGGCAGGGCCAACCAGCTCCCTCCGCAAATACTCCACGATCTCTTCGCGCACTTTTGTGGTCGTCACGGTTTCCATTCCTCGTTCAGCTTCCGCATGACTGACTTTGCGACCGCGTTCTTGACGCCATCGTGCACAAGCATAACTAGCAGACTCCGAGCTCGAGACATTCCAGTGTAGAGCAGCGCCTGTGGTTCCTCAGTCTCAACCTGTTCCACGTCGCAAAAGATGACAACGGCACTCTCCATTCCTTTGAACGCCTGAATGGTTGCAAAGCCCAATAACGGATCTCCGTCGGAGGCTGGCGTACCTTTCCGTATCTCTCTTGGTGAGACGGCTCCATACTTTTTGGTTCGGCAAGAGAGCTTGCCGACAACAGAATCTGCGAGCTTTCGCTCCGAAATCAGTACGATATCTTGTGGTTTCATGCCCTCGTCTAGCAAATGCCCAATCAACGCTGTGAGTTTTTCAAGCTGCTGGTCTTGGCTGGACCAGTAGCGATAGTCCACCGCTAGGCCATCAATCTGTCCGAGCTTGTATGGAGGCGACGAAAATCCCGATAGCAATGCAGTTTCCTCACCTATCCGTCGTGTGTTGCGACAGTTCGTCTTTAATTGAGCGTGGACAAAGTGCTGACACGCGGAGTTCAGCATGCTCAAATGTGCGTCTCGGGACTGACGCCTAAAAAGACACTGACGTGTGAAGTCTCCGAAGAAATACCAGTTCCCACCAGCGACTCCGCCCTTCATCAGCACGCCAAACAATTCAAGGGCATGTTTGCTTAGCAGGTCCTGCGCCTCATCTACAACGACCACGTCGAATTGAGAATCCAACAGCTCAGCGCTCAGCTGCCCGTAAAACGGAAGCAACTCCGAGAACAACCTGTCTTGAGCAACATCTCTTGCGGCAGATTCAAATTCTTCACGATATGCCGAGGCCAGTATCAGTTCGCGAAGGAAGCGGAAATAACTGGAAGCGCGCAGCGTCGGCAGCCTCAGATTCTGTACGCATGACTCAAACCAATCACCAAGGAGCCGATTGAAACAAAGCAAGAGCACTCTACGGCCAGACGAGGCTTGCCTGCGGGAGTACTCAAGTGCGAGGAGCGTCTTGCCAGTGCCAGCCGCACCCTCTACCAGACACTTAGAATTGTGGGAAATTGTGTCCAGTACGGAATACTGGTCCTCCGTAAGAGAAATCAGCGCACTCTCGCATTGGCCGACAATTGTCGGGCGGGCCATCAAGCGCTCAAAATCAGGCCGCAGAAACTGCCGAATATCACGAACGACGGATTCGGGGGAACTCAGGGAGCGAAGGCCGCCAACCTTTTTTCGTTGGGAAGCTATCAGACTAAGAATGATTTTTGAAATTGCGGCATGCAGGTCAGTGCGACCGACGGATTCCCAGACTTCGAACTCCGGTGTTTTGGGAGGGGACTCTACATCAGGAAACAAAACGGCGTAGGCAAAGAGGCAACGGCTTGCGTTGCTCTCCGGCCCAAAGTGTTGGCGGACCGCTTGAATGAGCGCAAACATACCCTCACGGGCCTGCATGAAGGGACTCTTTCGCAGTTCGTTCGTCGCGCCGAATCTATCTACCGTCTGCCAAACACCGTTTTGGCAGCTTATTCGGCCTCCTTTTATCTCCAGGCAAACCACGGCACCTGAGGGCACGAGGACCACAAAGTCAATCTCACCATACGGCCCTGTCGGCCTGCGCGACAGTCCTAGCGAATGAAGAACAAACCACTGGGAGGTATCGGGATCACTCTCAAGTAAATGGAAAATCCGCTTTTCGGCGGTGCTCGCTGTGCTGCTATCGTATTGAGGGGGAATCATCTTTGCCATTAGTTCATCCCTCAAACGGCTCCCACGTCCCACAGTAGGCGGTTTACCTGTGACCGCCACTGGCTCGAGAGACTGGTGTCAATCTCTTCAATCCGCACAACCCAAACGTTTCCGACTCCAAGGTCTAGTTTGGTTTCGGCTTGGCCGAGAAAGCTGATTTGCTTTGGCAATTCCTTCAGCAATAGCTCCGTGAGTCGGTAGCCAGCACGAATATGGAGGCTGATGATTTCGTCTCTGGCGCGCACGACGTCAGGCAACATCTGGAAAAGCTCTTTGTCATGGGCCGCACTGGCAATAATTCGTAAGTCGCGAAGGTCCTTCGGGCAAATCCTACTCTCGTTAGTCAGCCAGCCTTTAACGGTCTGAGGATGGCGCGAGAACGCATAGGGTCGCAAGCGATTCCAGACTTGTTCAGCGCTGGACCCCAGCTTGCGTAGCGTCACCCGCCAACGACCTGCTGTCGCCCGCAACCCTTGGTACACATCTTTGCCGACGGCATCCTCGGCGAGGAACCGAATGATGTCCGAGTCGCCAGATTCGCGAAACATGACGTAATCTCCAGCTCGCAGGCTTTCCACGGCCCGCAGTGGGACCTTACCAGGGCTTACCTGTTCACCAGACACGTATGCGTTCAAGACTGGCAATTCGTGCCCTTCCGTAAGATAGGCAAAGGTCGAACCAGAAAAATCAACATAGGCTGCATCAATCATTTCGTCGTGTTCCCGGTTCTGGTCCGTCGCAACGATTTTGCGTCGCGTGAGGAAGCGTTCCGACGGCACATTGAATTTGACGCCGCTGTCATCCGGTTTTGGGACTTGTGATTCAGCTATTTCATTCGGGGATTCTGACGCTGGCAGACCAAGTAATTGCATTTTCCGTTGCCACGAAATGCCGAGCGACAGGGACCGCTTGTAGTTCTTGCCGTACCCGTCTAACCAGCGTTCTTCAAAGGGATAGGCCAGGAGTCCAAGATGCTCCGTTGCATACTGGTGCACCAGCCGGTCAAATCTTTCCGACCTCGGCCATGAGACGACTAGTATTCGCTCGAACGTCCTGTCCTCAGGCAACGCACCCACTGGATAGACGGCAGCCTGCACGCCGAAATTATTGAGCCACTGACTCAGCTCGTCGGGACTCGTATCCCCACGCGCGACCAAAACCGCTACTCCATTTTTCGTATTACTCTGCGCTCGAAGATTGTCCAGCAGCACATTGCCCTTCGGCGTAGTCCCATTTGCGGAAAGTCTGGCTACCGCGATGTGCATCTCTTCAATCGCTTGGCTAAGACGCGCGCATACCTCCGGCACCAGCCAAACTCGTGCCCGGTCTAGGTTCACCTTGGTCAGTTGCAAGAGCCTATCCGCTACGGTCGCGAAGTTGGCTGGATTCTGGCCGAGATATTCCGCGCAGAACATCAGCGTGCGAAATATTGAGTACAAGAGTTCACGAATAACGCCGCTCTCCTCTGCCTTAATCCCATCCGTCGCAGCCCTGAGCTCGGTGGCTGCGCGGTCTAGATTTTCTTCTTGGCAAGGGATTCCAGAGATGACGAGGTGACGAGCGGCGGATGCCTTCGCAATGATCTTTCCCAGAGGGGCGTTCTTATTGTCTTCTGACAGGTCGGGGAGAATTTCGTCCGATGTGAGACGCCACACCTCGCAGCCACGCTCAGCGAGCTCGCGCGTAGACTCTCGTTGCGAATCGTCAGCCAGTATGACTAAATGCTGAGTCTCACTTATCGAATCGTATGCCTGCAAATCCCTCGCAAGGTCTTCGATTTCCTCGGCCAACACGGACTTAGTAAATTTTGGCGCGGTAACACAATGTGCAGCTAAGTCCTCGACCCTGGAAGCTACTGCTACGAGGGGCTCACCTGCTGCGACGTAGTCGTCAAGGAAAGAAAGATGTCCTCCTTCACCTACTTTTCCAAAGGATACTTCGTCTTTCAGCGGCCTTCTGAGCGGACCGCTTTCTGTTGCTATCTGCACCGTCCAGCGATCAAGGGCGTCAGTGAAGTGCTTTCGGGCCCCGAGCACAAGGACAAAGTTTCGAAGCAGGTTGCGGTTGATTGTGGTTTTCAATCCGAGAAGGGAACCCATCACCGTTGGCTGCGATTGCCCGAGGTCGGATTTCAATTGCCCTTTGGGGCGCTTACGGGTCGTCTTCTCTAATCGCGTAATCTCAGAAACAGGAAGTGACCGACTGTCGCGACGGTCAAGTACTGCTAGTTTGAAAAACGTTGGATTGAAAAAGCCCTCGTATCTGTACACAAATCCATTTGGATGCACGAGGACATGATCTTCACCTTCCTTGAAGTTAGTCGCGGCATGCGCGCGCAGCATCGCGGGAAATTCACTGCGCAGCCTACTAACCGCGACGAGCGTGCTGACGGCAAGTGCGACGTCTTTGTAGTTGGGAAGGACAAAACAGCAGGGTTTTTCGCTTGACTCGAGAATGCTTGCAATCAAACCGACGAAAGTCGGGAGACGCAGCGTGCCGGTGCCAAGAACATCGGAGAACGCGAGTAAATCAAGCAAGGGAAATCGCGAACGCGCAGCCGCATGCGCCTGTTCCGGGAACTTTGCACTTCGTGATTCAAGTGGGGTCTGCGCCAAGAACGCGGTCTCCCAAGTCGTCTATAGAGACATCCCTGCGACTGCACCCGATCCGTTGTGTTACAAATTGTGACATCCCGGGAACAGTTTCCGTGGGATCGGGAAACGGCGCATGTCTAGATAGTCAAGTTGCCTACTTATGGCTGACGTCCTTTCAAGAGAGCAGCGCAGCTACTGCATGGCTCGGATTCGTGGCAAGGACACGAAGCCAGAGTTCATGATTCGTCGAGGCTTGTTCGCATTAGGTTTCCGCTATCGGATTCACGTGCGTCATTTGCCCGGATGTCCCGATCTTGTCTTTCCTATGTACCGTGCGGTCATCTTTGTTCATGGTTGCCTCTGGCACGGACACAAGTGCGAGCTGTTTCGTTGGCCCAAAACGAACGCCGAGTTCTGGCAGCGCAAGATCAAGAAGAACTCAAAAAATGACATGCAAAATCTAAAAAGGTTGATGGCGGAGGAATGGAGAATTTTGACGGTGTGGGAATGCTCCCTACGGGGCAGACATCGGATGGACTACACTATTCTGATTGGCAGGATTGCTCGCTGGTTGCGGTCCAGCGCCAAAAGAGCGGAGTTCTGAGCGAGACCTCGCGGCCTGATGTCAGGATGGTAGAAAAATAGACAATCAATGCGCTCGTACCTGGTCTGGTGTCACCGAGCCTGGTACTCTAGCAAGGGGGCCATCCTTGCTACGTGGACTCGATTTGTTCTGTGGTGCGGGTGGCAGCAGTCGTGGCGCGGAGGGAGCTGGTGTTGAGATAGTTGCCGCTGTTGACATGTGGGAGCTCGCCAGCACGACGTATGCCGACAACTTTCCCGCGACGAAATTCTTATCGAAAGAAATGTGAAGAACTCTCACCTACGTCGATCAAGCGACAAATACAAAACATTGATGTCCTTCTCGCATCTCCAGAGTGCACCAGCCATACGTGCGCCAAGGGTGCATCTCCTCGCTCCGAGAAAAGCAGGTCAACTGCCTTTGAAGTGATTCGGTTTGCGAAAGTGTTTAAGCCGCGATGGATCGTTGTCGAAAACGTGGTCCACATGCGGTCTTGGAGGCGGTTTTCAAGTTGGTTACGGTCACTTGAGGCGCTGGGATATCACACGCGTGCTCAGGTTCTAAACGCAGCTGACTTTGGTGTGCCGCAATCAAGGAAGAGGTTATTCATCACGGCTGACCTATGGCGTATGCCCCCGATTGTAAAAGGGAATCGTCGAACTAAGATTCCTGTGGCGCACTTGATCGAAGCCGATAATGGATTTCGCTACTCACCACTTCGCAAACGGGGACGAGCCAAACCGACCCTCGATCGCGCCCGGCGAGCCATTGACGTGGTGGGCATCCGACAACCCTTCCTGATTGTATATTACGGTTCAGACGGTGCTGGAGGTTGGCAAAAGATCGATAGGCCTCTGCGAACCATAACAACAGTGGACCGATTCGGATTTGTCAGGCCGTGTCGGGATGGTCATGAAATTAGAATGCTTCAGGTTCCAGAGCTCAGCCGCGCGATGGGATTTCCCGAAGAGCATATCTTCGAGCGCGGAACGAGACGAGACAAAATCAAGCTGATAGGTAACGCTGTTTGCCCGCCCGTTATGGCGGCCGTCGTCAGAGCGTTGACCAACCGCAAGCCTGCATAACGGATACAGCATCGTTCGGCCACCGTGCGAATGTTAGCTGTGTGGCGAAGGTAGTTGAGGAAATTCTCGACATGAATCGTTCGCAGCAGACGTTCACCAAAGAAACGCTTTCGACGGCGGACCTTTGTGTTGACGCAGTGTATCAGGGAGGGCGTGCGGGGAACGCGAGCGACGACCCATTTTCGCCGCTTCTCACGGTTAGCAATATGGGTGGATTTAGATATCGCGGAAACCTCGAAGCACTCGAAATGGTTGTGCTCACAACCACGCTTGCAGATCCGGAATGGCCTGACGAGCTAGATGAGGAAACTGGCGTCTTCACATATTTTGGCGACAACAAGCGGCCTGGCCGAGCTTTGCACGATACACCGCGCTACGGGAACGAGTTGCTGAAGCGGTTATTTGAGTTCGCTAATGGAGGAAAAGAAGAGAGACGGAGAGTTCCACCGATACTTGTATTCTCAAATACAGGCCAGTGGAGGGACGTCGTTTTCGTAGGTTTGGCCGTTCCAGGTACCACGGATTTGAGGCCAGCCGAAGATTTGGTGGCGGTTTGGAAGAACTCAAAAGGACACAGATTCCAGAATTATCGCGCAAGATTTACGATTCTGGATGTCCCTGTCGTTTCAAGAAAATGGATAGCCGATGTGCTGAACAGAAACCCATCGTCCGACAATACTCCATTTGCATGGTCCACATGGGTTGAAACGGGGCAACGTCACCCCCTAAGAGCATCCCGGTCTGTTGAGTATCGGACCAAGCTAGAGCAGTTGCCGCGAGAGCGGGTGGGATTGTCAATTATTGAAGCCATTCATTCCTATTTCGAGGAGCGACCGACCGAATTCGAGAAGTGCGCAGCCGCAGTGACAAGGATGCTCCTGCCTGAGATTGCTTCACTCGACGTTACGCGGCCATCTCGTGACGGGGGCCGGGATGCCGTCGGACAACTCAGGATTGGCACCGGACCAGGCTCCATCCTCGTGGATTTTGCCCTTGAAGCAAAATGCTACGGCAAATCGGAGTCGGTCGGAGTCCGGCAGCTGTCGCGGCTGATTTCACGGTTGAGACACCGCCAATTCGGAATACTGGTAACGACAAGCTATTTGGACGTTTACGCCTACAAAGAAATAAAGGAAGACCAACATCCCATTATGGTGATCTCAGCCATTGACATCGTTGAATTACTTAGACGCAATGGTCTCGCGACGAGAGGGGACGTCGCTATTTGGCTTCATAACGAATTCCTTCTGGAATGAGTTCGTGGTTAGTTCGGTTAGATCGAGCCTTTCGGCCTTACGGTGCGAGGAGGCCCAGCGGGTCGTCCCTGCAATATTCCCCACAATAAAATGCAGCCCGCATGAACTTGTCGGCAGTTGCAAGCCGAACACTCGGCGAAAGGTAATCCAGGTGCACGGTTGTCGCAACGGGTGGAAGGTCCTGAAAGTGTGGGAGTGTGATACAGCGGATGTCGATGCCTTGCTGGACCGATTGATACGATTCCTAGGTTCCGACAACTATGACCAGCGATAGGTCAGGCAGAGCTGGCCTTGCCGAGCAGGTTTAGCCCCTCCAGCAAAACACTGTATCGTCCCGTCTCAATAAAATCGGACGGCGGAATCCCTTCAGGCCGTTTCCACGACGCATACCATTCGACTACTTTTAGGAGGTCAGACCAATACGCACCCATATTTTCTCGCTGACTCCCGTGAACTCTTCCCCCCATCCTAGTGGCATGCTCCGAGTTTAAGAACTCAGGGAGCTGACTAGGGTCCACCATCTCAGGCATTTCGAAACCGTGTGCTAGAGTCGCCCCAAGCATTCTTCTTGCTTTTTCCACGTGGGTCTCATAGATGTGCATTGACGTCACAGAATGGTAGTAATTGCCAAGCGGAATTCGAAGTTCACAGGCCAGAAGCTCCTGCAACATCGTGAAAAGGAAAATATCGTAGGGCAGACCCCACATAACATCGTTACTTCGCATCGAAACGAACGCATCCAGTCTGCCGTCACGGACCAGGAACTGAATCGTGTTGACGCACGGGACATCTTTCGCCTGCGGATCAACAGCTGTTGAATCTCCAAAATACAGAACTGCGCGGCGAGAACTGACGTCTGAGCGCAGAATCGCCTTTACTCTCTCCCACTGGCTAATCCCTTCTTCGTACGAACCAAAGATTCTGTATCCATAACAACTTCCCCTGATCAGGGAACCATCGTCCGAGAACTCACGCCAGCGAGGAGCGTAATACTCTAAAGGAGCGAGTTCGCGCGACCCACTCGCATGCCAACAAAATTCGCCTAGCGCCAAGGGCAGGCTCCAGCGTCTCGCCGAGTTGGTCAGACACCGGCGGCGAGGTTTGGAAAGACCGACGGCAAATGGGGCAATCTCAAGCGTCTTCGCGCCCCTCGGGAGCACCCAACTACCCTTAGACAGGATAGCGGAGAGGACATGAACGTAAAGTTCATCAACCGAATCAAATACTTCCATTAGCGGCCCTCATGACGTTTTTCCAGCCTTGAGCTTTGGCTTCGGAGAGTTCCTCTTCGCGAGGTCATCGTTCAAGGTCTTGACCTGATCTTTCAAACTCTTAATTTCACTCTGCAATTCTTGTGTCGCCTTCGTTTGGGTCTCGCGCTCTTGGAAATCGGATATTCTTCGCTCGTTCTCCGACCGAAGGTATGACCGCGTTGAAGTCGTTGCGTTGAAAGTTGTCGCCAAACTCGTTGCGGCTGTAAAGATGAGTGCGATGCTGGAGACCCAAACTAATGTTTTGGTCTTCCAGTCCCCAACAACTTTTTTGGCAGCTTCAGTCGCGGTATTCTCTATATCTAGAAAGGTCTTTGAAAATATCCTCAAAGCAATGCGAATCTTATCTTGAAGATATTGGTCATCCGGTTTTCCGGACTTGCTCACGGCGGCCTTGGTCGTTGCAATCTCATGAAAGGTCAACCGCAGAAAGACATCACCTGTCTTAACCGGGAACGCCGCCTTGCCAAAGTTTATCAGGGTACTAGAGACCAATCCCTCGTAGCCTGGGTCAACGAGGCCGATATTTATCGCAAGTACGCCATCGTCGCACAAGCCAGTTTTGACCGTTGCGTTGGCAACGGTATCAGAAGGCAAAATCAATCGCTCACGTGAGATCACCCTTACCATGCCTTGTGGAGGAACTTTAACCGTCTCCACTACTTCACCTTCGTGGTCAATAATCTTGCCGACTTGAAGATCATAGCTGGCGGTTCTGTATGAACCTGGCGAGCCGTTTTGAATGAGGTTTTTCTTTTGAATTTGATCACTATTGAGAAGCATCGCGCCCCCTTCCGACGGGCCTAGCCTATCACCGCTACCTACCAATTCTAGCCACGATGTAGACTGCCTACGAGCGCGTGTACGACGGCATATCGCAGCCCCAACTGGGCAGCGGTCGGAGGAATTTGATGGCCGATTGGGATAGCAGGTTCATGTCGCTTGCTCAGCACGTGGCCGAATGGAGCAAGGATCGAACTTCCAAAGTTGGCGCGGTGATCGTAGGACCGGACAATGAGGTACGAGCAATTGGCTACAACGGATTCCCGATGAAGATAGATGAGGACATTCCGGCCAGGCACGAAAGGCCTGAAAAATATCTCTGGATGGAACACGCGGAGCGTAACGCGATTTACTTCGCAGCACGCGTCGGAACGCCGTTGGCTGGCTGCATGATGTATGTGAATTGGTTTCCATGTATGGATTGTGCGAGAGCGATTGTTCAATCGGGTATCACCACCTTGATCGCTCGAAAGCCGGATTTATCCGATCCTCAATGGGGTGATGGATTCCAACGTGCATTGCAGTTACTTAACGAGGCCAACATTGCTATGCGGTGGTTTGAATCCTAGACCCATTCCCACTCGCTGCTAAGCGGCGGCCTTTCTTTGCGGTTTGATTCTCCTGGCCGCTTTTGATTTGGGCTACTGGATAGACAGGATCCATAACTAGACGCTTTCCCTTTGAAGCCAAGGTCAAATTTCTAGAGACGCGAGGGCCTCTTCCTTGCTCTTGTACTCGCCCGACCACTCGCCACAGACACCGTTTTCAGCCCTGAGAATTTGCCATCGATGGCCCATCTTCGCAATCCAGGCTTGTCGCCCTTCCAGTACGCCGAACACGTCAAACGCGATTGCTCTTCGATTTCCGTCGTGACGCGGCCCGTCGCCAATCCACATGTATTCGTGCAAAGTCAGCACCATTGTATCCTCAAAAGAAAACCACATCGGCGTGCGGTCCACAAAACTCGTCTGGCACGTAGTTCGCCCTGGCACGAAGCGTAGCCAACTCCTCTTCGGAGAGTGTTCCGGCAGGCCAAGTCTGAATCGCGGTCTCTGGAATGATGTCAAATTCTCGGTCCTTCGGTCCGGCTGGAAATATCATTTGGACTGCATAGCGATGGCCGTCGAACAGATCAATGAGCAGTGTATTCTTGGTGAGAGCGCGGCTCGTCCGCAGAGACCTGCGTGACCTGTATTCGACTCCGATTTTCCAGGTGTATTCGAATAGCTGTGCGTTCATGGCAAGAATCCTGTCGCCCTAAGAATCGTACCGCACTTCGGGCAACGCTGGCTGATTTGCTGATCCATGTATAGGCCGAGCTTGTAGCCCAGAATTGCCAAAACAATGGCGATCAAGGGATTTTTCAGTGCCTTGGTTCCGAGAGCTGCACCCGCAGCCGAAAACACGACTCGTCCACCGATTTGCTGAGCAACATTTCACTCAAAAACACCACAATTGGGACAGACTTCGCTCATATGTTTCCTCCAACTCACTACTACGCCGAAAACTCTATTTCACGTCGGCCTTGAATCTCACGTGAACGGGAACCCTTGTTTTCTTGGAAGCGACAAAGTCAACCGCCTTTCCTTTCCGGGTAGTGAACTCAACCTCCGTTGGTTTTTTAACAGTCTTGTGTGCCTCAAATTCAACCCTTTTTTTCATCTAACCCTCTCCATTCCTGTCGTGCTAGATCGCCCACACGGAAAATCATTTTTCAACTCGGAAGACACTTGGCACTCGCAACCGGGGCTACAAATCATGTCCAGTGCTCTGGAACGGCCTGATTCAAAGCTATGCTGAAAGTGCAGAGAGTGAGAGTATCTGCGCCCCATCAGCCACTTCATGGTTTTCTGCCGCGCCCCTAATACCAGAGAAAGCAGTCACAAACGGAACAGCCGGAGCAAAATCCTGGTCGTAACCTTCCATCTCTAGGCTCTGACGGTTAATGTGTCCGCAACGCGGTTTGCCTACCGCCCCTTGAAGTTCAACCTTTTTGTCATCGGGTGCGGCATCAACCTCAGCCTGAGTTATCGTTCCCGTCGGGTCGCTGGCGATGACCGCGGGATCTAATCCTGTCGCTGCGGCGAGGTTTTCGGCCCAATCCTTTTCGTCGGGCGGAATGGAGAGCGCACTTAAGAGGCATAGCCCGTCGTTGTTTTTGCGCTTTACGATTACCTGACTTTGCAGACCACCTGCGCCCATATCGATCAAAGTCTCGGGCCACAGCCGCTGTACTGAGTGCCGCGTCGTCACGTTATCCAGTCCAGCGATAATCAGAGGCGGAACGTCAAGCCCGTGATCAAGCCAAATCTTGAACAACTCCCACTGGTCTGACCTCGCCGTGACATCGATGGCTGGTCGCAATAGTTCCTTCATGACGGCGGTTTTTGGCTTGCCGACAGATTCGCGGCCAACCGCCACATAAGACCAAATATTCTCTAAACGAAGTGACTGGTTATCAATCGCTTGGAGCCTACCCACAATGGGGAGCCGTTTCACCGCGTATGCCCAGCCGTTCGTGACGGCCCCACAACCTACAAGAAACGCGTCGAGCCAAAGGGGGGACGCAGGCAACGGAGGTCCCGTTTCCAGTTCTCCGAGGGGAGCAACTTCATGGTTGAAAAGACAAGTCTCCGTGGACAACGTCAGAGGTTTGCCGAGAATGGCGAAGAATGCCGCGCCGACACCGAGGGAAGCAGCGCACACAATGCGCCCAAGGCGTTTGGGGTCCCAGGTATCCAGCACAGTTCTCGGGTCATCGAGCCAGACGTGGCTACCCGAGCAACCCATCCGCTCGAATTAATCGTCGCCGACGGCAAATCTTGGAAAACTTGTCTCCCCACATTTATTACTGCGTCGAAGCTACGGGCTCGTTAGCTTCTCCACAACTTCTACAGTGGCAGCAGGCCCGTGTATTCGCGCCGCGAGCGAATCACAGGCTCGAGTGAGCTCGCCCGGCCCTGCCGCGACTAAAACGCTGATATTTGAACAAAAGCGAAGGCACTGGTTAACAGCGAAGAGGAAAGTCTCACGGGCGTCGGCGAACTCGAGTAATTGAGGCTTCAAGCCGCACCAAAATCCTCTTCTCGGTGAAAAGATGAACGATGGACTCCTCAGAGTCACCAGTGATTAACGCCCCGAGCCTCGCAGGGCGGCTGAATATCTCTCTTTCCCCATTACACCCTCAGTTGCTGGACACCACTCGCATCTGCGGTCCAGGAATCAAACTCGCCATTCTGGGTCGATTCTGATTCGCTCATCGGACCTCATGCGCCACGAAAGTGACCTGTAGTCGCCAGCTTCAAAAACATACCAACCCCATTGCAGATGGTCGGAATCATCGCCGCCGTTGCCGATCACTACGGCAAGCATGCCAGGAACCCGTACGCCGAGGTTCCGATCACTCCATGAGAGAACGGGGGCACACCGCGAACATGAGCGTGTGCCACGGCCAAGAGGGACAGGCTTCGAGGCTTTGCCCATCTCGTGATGGC
Organism: uncultured Acidobacteriota bacterium; assembly: GCA_963786485.1. Classification (GTDB taxonomy): domain Bacteria; phylum Acidobacteriota; class Terriglobia; order Acidiferrales; family UBA7541; genus Acidiferrum. The sequence continues at coordinate 38,447 of CAWAZN010000017.1, read as the reverse complement.
GCCAAAAACCTCAGGTGACACGACCCATCTGCCACGCAGCGCCTCCTCCACTCCGATTCCGTGTGGAAGTACGACAGAGCAGATGTGCGTCATTGCTTCGCGCCTCCCCAGCCAGAAGGCTCCGGCCTCTCTCCCGGATTGACCTATGGGTCGAATGCCATCAAGGGTCCGGCGAAGGACGCCTTCGGAGACAACCCACTGGTCAATTGAGGGGTAATTTTCGGCCACAATTCGAACCACCGCCTTGAGTCACTCGCTCAATCAAATTGAAACGCGCACTGCGGCGATGAGGCCCCACAAGTTGTTCCAGCGTCTCCGACGTGTTCTCGATGACGCGACCTTCAAACTCCAGGAAGAACTTATGAATATTCCGGTCCGAAAATCCTTAACACCGAAAAAAGTTCATGGCATCAATGTGAACCGTCTCAATCACAGTTGCATCTTTGTAGTCCGGTGAAATCTGTTGAGGCGACGCAAGAGAGCCGAAGGTGACATGAAACCGTGAGTCTGGTGTTGGGTGCCCTGCGCTTTGTGGAGTTACTTCAACTTCGTGATGTTGCGTCCATTTGTGTCCTCCGCATGGCTTCGGAATTGCTGGAATTGCTGGCTGTCGGCCAGACCCAGCGAGCCGATCAGCATTCAAGGAAGCTGGCGCTGGCCTACTTCTGAACTCTAGTAAAACATTTGATGGTAATGTCAACGGAGCGCACAATTGGGAAATGCACCCTGTTCCGGTGTAGCTGTCATACCTGCAAAACGGCGGAGCACCGGCTTGCTAAGTCGCTGTGCCCGACGTCCGCGTACTGAGAAATGGGTAGAGAGGGGTTCAAGCTGCCTGGCCTCGCTCCCGCCGTAAGGGCTACCCGAGCGCCTGCGGGAGCAAACGACAGCTGTTTCACTTGGGCATCCAGCCGAGCGGAATCGGCTACGGGGATCATCAAAACCTTGCAGTCTATATTGGTGTCTTGGCGCCTACGGGGACAACCAGCAACTCACAAAATCAGTATGCAGGAAAGAATCAAATTGTTAAACCCTATTCGCATGGCTCGCGGGATCAGGCTGGACTGCTGTGCCAGTAGTTCGACAGTTCTTTGGTCAAACCGCTTGAGCCCCTCGAGGCGCTTTCGAGAAAAAATGTCTCCGCATCAGCAGTTTCTCGCCCAAACCTGTTTGCTTCCATTTCCTCGAGGATCTGACCGCCCTCCACGGATCCATCGTCGCCTCAACTCCATGGAATATCTCTGTCCACGGTGCATCCGTATCCCTTTGTGGAGCGAGAAGTGACCCAAACCACGCGATCGTGATCTGTCTCGATTCCTGTGGTGGAGCTGGATTCACACCGATATACACTTCGCCTTCATTGCGAACGAATACCTCCTGATAAATCCCCGTCCAGTGGAGAGCTACGGACATCAAGACCAAGCTTGGCGGCAATCCTTTCCACTGGCACAGGCGGCTTACGGACTCGGTTTTGCTTCAACAGAGCCGCTACCTTCTCCCTGATCTTCCTTATTTCCAACATTACTCCCTCTCTTTGGGATGTGGCTTTGGCTATTTTGGTGAACCAGTCGAAGTCTTTTGGACCCAGCCTCTCCACCTCTCTCCGGTCGCGACTGCTAAGCCTCTGAAACTGTTCATGCGGTATAGGGGAGCGACTGACTTCTTCGGTAAAGACGGCAGCAACTCGACCACGTCCAGATTCGAAATCTCTGCGATGAGATAAAGAGTATGCAGACTGACGGGCTGTCAACCGCGCTCAATGTTCGTGATGGAAGTTCTCGTGAGACCCACTGCTTTGGCGAGCGACTCTTGGACAACTCGGCTTCTTTGCGCTTCTTTGCGAGCAACTGCCCAAACAGTCTACAAATATCGATTCCACTGACGATACCACCCCCGGCGACATGGTGCATCGTAGCTGTCCCAATGTCAATGTCACAAACATATAGTTCAGGCCCAAACGTTGCAACCAATCTTCGAAAAATGGGTCTGGCACCGGGCAGACCTTGAAGACTGCTCGACGCTGTGTTGACATTCATCGGAGGACCGCTTGCTGACCGACAGAACGGATCTGACCCCGCAAAGAACTCTACGCAAAGTCGTGGACCACTCCGATGCGAACGTTAGCGCAGGAATTTGGAATTTCCGACGTTGGCCTGGCAAAACTCTGCCGTCGTCACGAAATCCCGCTGCCCGGAAGAGGATATTGGGCACGGCTCCAGTTCGGTCAAAAACCGGAGCGAACCTCATTACCGGGCATTACGGACCCGCGTTTGGAGAGCATCACAATATTTCGAAGTGAACCCAAGAAGCGAAACGCACTTACGCCGGAGGAAAAGGAACAAATTCCACTGATAGAGATAGCAACGAATGGAACGACGACACATATCTTTGTTAGTCGGATTGAACGAAATATCACGAAATCAAATTTGGATGAGCGAGGAATGCTGCTTGCTAAGTCCGGCTCCGTGATCCCCGTCAAGGTCTCGCCATTGGCCCTGCCTCGGGTAATGCGGATATTCGACGCACTTTTCGCCGCGACCGACAACGCGGGGTACAAAATTGAGTGGCCCACTCCGCACAACTCGCAAATCAAAATGACTGTGCTGGATGAGAAGCTAACGTTCTTTATTTCAGAGTCGACAAATCGAAGAGAACATCAGCCGACACCCGAGGAGCGTGCTCGCCAGAAAGAGCATTCGTGGTCGCGACCGCCTCAGTGGGACATCATTCCAAACGGCTTCTTGCGTTTCACTCTTTCATCGTGCGAATACCAATATACGTCACACTCTTGGAGTGACGGGAAGCGACGAAAGCTGGAAGGTTGTTTGGGCGAAATCTTTCTTGCCTGTGAAAAAACCGCCAAAGCAGTTAAGCAAGAGCGCCTGAACCGCGCAGAAGCCGAGCATCGCAGGATGGAGGAACAGAAACGCCAAGCCGAGGAAGCTGCGCGTCAGGCGGAGTATGATCGCAAGTCGAAAGCGCTGAAGGAACTGGCTCTTTCGTGGCAGGAGAGCAAATTGATAAGGGACTTCGCTACGGCGCTCCAAATCACATTGACGCAACCGGACGTTCCCGAGGCGGTCAAGGAAGAGTTACAGAAAATAGTGGAGTGGGGCTTTCACCGGGCAGACTATGTCGACCCGCTTACTGATTTGAACTGGGTCGCGGAACACTTCAAGAAACCGTCTTGGATGTTTGGATAAGTCTTACAGCAACGATCTAAATAACGGAGCTCACAATCTTCTTCTGGGGGGAACTCAATCAACCGCTTCGCATTACGCCACTTCTCTTCCTTCTGATGCAGCCGTTCTGATTTCTGGAGGCGTTCCAGTTCTCTCCAGGTATGCCGATGAAGTTCGGCATCGTGCTGACAAGGACAACCCGACCGAGCGCCGCTGCCCCGAAGAGGCGCCATACTAATGTTTCGGTGTTTACTTCCCCGGTTCTCCGGTCACGAGTTGTGATGACCGTGGCATAGTCAGTCGCGTTTACGGAGACGACTTCTTTGTCGGATGTCAGATTCGCGAGGAGTCCTATCGGCTTGCCGGAATTGTCCGTGGTGATCATCGTCCTAACTCTACGGCCACAAATTCCTCTCGGCTACGGTCGCTGGCCCTGATCGGCCCATGCGTACGCGCCTAGACTGATCTGCTCTGCACTCTGAAAATGGCTCGGAGTGTTTCAGAGGGGCCCTCTACGGGGAACAACACCGGCGAGGAGTGGATAGTGGCTGGTCACAGGAGAGAATCGCAGAGAGAGCAAAACTGCTAACAAGTGCGATCCGGCCTGAGGTTTTACGTAGAGCGGGGAGCGGCGGAGTTTGTGGGCCGTACGGAAGCGGGGATTATCGCATATTCATCCTCGGTCCTCATTGCTTCATTGTGCAGCCGCTCTCATATAGCACTCCATGCAATCCTTCAACTTCGTTCCATGCGCGCAGTTACCGCTGGCGGCCTGTTCCTTCTTAGTGAGGTGAAAATTGGCGGCGGGAGTGGCAGCCGAAGTATCGAGCAGGTCATCCTCGGGTTCTCCCATGGCGTGCCCGTTGGCTTTCACCTTCCGGAGTTTCAAAGTTTCGGCCTTCAACTTCGCATAGTTCTCAACGAAGCTTTTGGCACGGACATAAATGCGGAATCCGCTTTTGTCCTTCTTACGGGCGGCGTGATTGATGACGTCGCGAATGAGATACCAGTCGTCGTGGATCTTACCCAGATCCTCCGACCACAGGTGTTCCCACTTCTGCGGGGCGGCTTCTTTGTTTTCCTCCGGGAGTGTTTCGTAGAAGATACGGGCGAGCTTTGCTTCGTCGGAAATGATGTCCCAATCAATATCATCGGAGGGATCCGTTTTGGAGACGGAAGCGGGTTTCGGTGCTGATTGGAGTTGCTTCGTGGTAGTTGCTGTTGGTGTCGGTGTTGAAAACGAAACAATCGTCGTGCTCTGCTGTTGCTGCTCCGTAGTAGATGCAGCTGCAACGTTGCTCTGTTCTTTTCTATTCACATCACATCCCATCTTATCGCCTGGAACACCCCTGGAGGACATCTGGGCCACCCCCGGAGTACCCCCGGTACCAGTTTCGAGGGTCCGACCGAGCTGCTTAGCACGGCCCCGCTTACCTGCTTCCGAAGCCGCATTCCACATTCCTTGCTGCTCGTGCCAGATTTCCCGCTGCATCTCATTGACGAGACGGCCCTCGGTCGTCTGCGTAAATTGTTTCATGACCTTGGCCGAGACGGTTCCACGCGCTTTACGTGCGAGATAGCCTTCGTCACTTGGAAGAGTGCAGTCCCCGCCTCCGACCCAAGCGGCGGCCATGAGAAGAATGTATTGTCCGACTTCCTCTGCGCTCATCGCTTCCACATCTTCGGAGTGCACGAAATCGTATATGTAGAATTTCATCCAATCCAGTCTGGATGCCTTCATGATTGCACCGCCTTCGGCCTGAGTTTCCACGCAGGAGAACCCCGCCCTCGCTTACGGCACAGATTATTCCGCTGCACAATCGCCGTTAGGTAATTAATGCTGATGCCGAAATCCCGAGCCAGCCGCAGATAAGACTTATGCGAATCTTCCACGAGAGCTTTGACGAGCGCGGCATCAAGCTGGGCCTTTTGAAGTTTCTTGTTCATTGCTTTCTCCTTTTCGTGATCACACCCCGAGCGCAAAAGTTGGAAAGCCAATTAACAAGCGATCCATAAATATCGCTAATGAGCGAATGGAAAAAGAATCTTCGACCCGTAGCGAAGGTGGCATGAGGTTGAATTGGCCGCCCAAAAAGTTTCGGGTGCTACACCAGACTCACGGCCTCAGTGCCAACAGAGCTGCACGGTAGACACCTTTGGCTCCCGCAGCCAAAAAGGACGCCGCTGATACGCGGGTATCGGGGCACCCGAATTATTGTCATGGCGGTATCCGGACAAACATATTCATCCGAGCACAACTGGTAGAGGCGATGGAGGAATCGAGGCAGAACTATACAGATAAGCCCGAACTGGTGGCGGCGATTGGCAGACGATGCGTTCGGCAAGAAACTTGCCCAGCCACCGAAGCGCGACACAGCGTAAGCGACCACGACGACCCACTGCCTTTCGTTCAACAGGATCAGGAGCCGGAACTTGAACACGTTCCTGCTTAAATTGGGCTATAAAGAAGCAGTGGCGGCATTGAAGGGGCAGTAACCTGCCCCTTCGGATCATTGATGACCATGTGATGAGCTCGCTAAATTGGGTCCTGTCACTTCTGTTTCCTCTTTCGCAGTGTGTCCCACATCTTCGGATTCGCCAGATTACGGCGGTAATAGGCGACCATAGAATATTTCGTGCCGCGAACCGGGCTGAGGTTACAGTGCCACTCCCGTGTAGTCTGCCCAATCAGAATGTCCCCCGGCTTCACTGGGACACGAAGGCCGTACTCAATGAAGCAGAACTCGCCGCCGCCCCCACCGTCGTCTTCCCGGACCGTCGTGAGGCAAGTGAAACTCGTTTGGTCTTTCCTGGCGTTGCCGCCGTCTTTGTGAATTGACGCCGGACAACTCTTGAGCACCGTTATCGTGGAGAAGGCTGTCAGCAGTATTCGCAAATCTGCGGGGATGCCGCCGTACTCAGGAAGCACCTCGTGTTTCCTGTTGTAAGCCTGCCACTTCACGACATCCTTCAATTCCCTGTTCTGCTCGGCATACCACTTGGGGAGAGTGCGGGAGATGATATTATTCATCTCGGTGAGGATTCGCCCCAGCTTGGCGAATGCGGGTCCTTGCTCCCGTGTGGTTTTAGTCTTCTCTATACTCCCTCGGTCCATGTATCCGAATAGAAGCTCTCCCGGCGCGATATTCCCCTCTTGCCTCGCGATCGCAGTGGCCGTTTCCTTGCGTGTTGTCGGTGGCTTCCAATTCATTGCCCTGAATCCCTCCAAAGCCTGATCCTGAGCGGCCTTGGGAATGCGTTGTTGCAGATACAGCGCGGCAACTTCCTTCTTGCCGGGGTACCAGAACAAGGTGTCGCGCTCAATCGTCGTGGTGACCTCCAGGTGATCGGGGTAGGTGTGCTTGACACCCCTCAACTCCTTGTCCGTCACGAAGGAGTCGGGTTGGAGGACGACCTGATCCAGTAAGCCGTCTGCAGCCAACTGCTTCCAATTCTTGTGAGGAGACCTGAAATCGTCAATGCGCTCCCGTCTTAACTTTTCAAGGCTCGGTAGGAACTCTGTTCCGCTCAAGAGAAGGTGCTCCAACCGACAGGATAACCCGGGTGGACTGGGTTTAAAGGGCTGGAGCCAACCGATCTTCCCAGCGGGCCTGATGAGCGGGTCCCGTGAGGGGCAGTTCCATTCTTCTGGGACGCTACCAATTCCACCGGCGACAACGGCACGCCCTGTGGTGAAAGGGTTTTTCTTGCCATCACTGCCGCCTCCTTGGGCGGGCCGTATTAAGGACGTCGATATTAGATAGCCCTATACCGGAGCTGCCGAGGTCGTCATCGTGAACCCAGATCAAGCAGCGGCGCACAGAATAGAGGCAGTCGCCGGACCCAATATCCCGTGTACTTGGATTTGCAAGACAATTAAGGATTGGGTCGAGGATGACGAATCATGACAGCCTGCCATTCTTAACACCGGCAGGAGCCGATGTTCACTCCATCGTGAATGAATGTGCGCGCTTCCTGCTTCATTTTTTGTGGCGCAGAAAGGTGGACATTTAGTTCTGAAAAGAAATCCAGGGCATTCCTATTTGCGTACGCCAAGCTGAGGTTTACGGGGTTATGTCGTCGTAAAATGGTGGACTCTCCGCGTCAGGCTTATACCTTATACTTTCCGGCATTCCAACCACAGTGTTTTCCTGTTCGCCATCGTCCTGAAAAAACTGAAATATGGGTTGATTCACTTCGGAGGTGCCGCCAGCGTAGCGGGGAAGAAGATCGCCGAAGGAATTCATTCCTCTGGAGGAAGTCCCGTTGGAGAATTTATATTGGTTCTCCTGTGGATCGCCCCAGGCGAAACTTGAGGGTGTTCCAAAGGTCTGTCGTTGTGCGGAACGGGCCGAACCTCCCGCCGCTTCGCCAGAACTCCGATCGGGTTCCAGGCCTGAAGAAGAGGCATTAGCTTGTAGGAGCGAGGGGGTTGGACCGGGTTGTGGAGAGGGCCTAGCGGAGGGATGCCCTGTGTTCTTAGGATGAAGTGACCAAGCGGCCTTTTCTATTTGAGCAGCGGCAAGACCCTGTCTAAATGCTGTGGAGCCGGTCGCCAACATCTCACTCCCTTCCCAAATATCGTTGACTGCGTTGACGGACTTGAAAATGTGTGAGGCACTCGACATTTCGGTGTCGGATGGGGCGCGCCCGTAGGTCGCAATGTGCGAGAAGAAGTACATCCAACCTTCCGGGTTCGTGAGGCTGAAGGCATACTCTGCATTGTTCCGATCAGCCTCTGAACTATGAAGGGCAAGCATCACATGTGTTACTAGGATCGCTGGGAGGGCCGCAAGCGCCAGAGCAACCCCAGTGCCCGCCATCGCAGAGAATTCGATGCCGTTCAAAGCAATGCCGGCAGCTAACGGGACAGATCTGTGAGGTCGCCCAATATTTCGGTTACTCCACTGTCGGCCTCTTCGCCTCGTGAAACAGGGCTCTCCTCGGAGAGCTGACGATTGTGCTCGAACCATTCATTGATCTCCTGCATCGCCTGGAAGCCAGGGTCTGCCAGCGTAGCCTCGAGCTTAATCTGCTCGTCGGAAAGGCTCATACGGCGATCTCCGCCAAAACATGGCCTAGTTTTACAAAACAACCTGCGGTTGTCGCCAGCGTGATTTTGCCTGCGACCGGTGCAGTGATCCTAAGACGCGCTTTCGCAGTAGTGATACGCTCGTGCTCCTTAGCGAGTTGAGACCTGACTAACTCCTGCTTCTTTTGCAATTGCGCGACAGCCAGCTGAAAGCGTGCTGATGCGATATTCGCCCTGAATACTTCTGCGGCCGCCGTAACGGCGGCTGCGGCATTTTGCGTGTCCCCAGCCTTAACTTGTGCCGCCATAGTCGGCGAAAAGACGGCGACGAGGCCGGGACCACCGGTCTGGTTTTGCAACTTCGCGGCCGCCTGCTTATCTTCGGCAAAGTCAAGATAGGCTTGTGCGGTCTTCATCGTTGTTTCCAGGAGCAGGCTACGAAGCCCCAAGGGGTGGGCATTAGGAAAAGTGTATTTATTCCCCGGTGCGATTCCGACTCTGTTTCCCTCTTGGATGTCAATCGGGGTTGGTGGGGTCTTGACCACATTGCCGTAATCCGTGCTGGTGTCCTCGAGCGTTAGCAACGCCAACGCTAGCGCAATCTGCTCTAGGGACCGATCTTCGTTATCCGTATCAAGCTGAAAGATTGTGTCGCCAGTCTTGACGAGGCTACCTGAACTTACCGGCGCGCTGAGGACAAAAGCGTCTTTGGGGCTTAGGAGCTGAAGTGGCTGCGCGAAAGAAGCAGCCGGGCCGTCCATAACCGGCATTCCGGCAGCTCCTGCGCTTCCCAATATTGATAGAAATCCTCGTCTTGAGAACATCTTTTCGACCTCCAACACCGGACACTGGCGATTCTTAAACTGGATTCAGCGGAATTCTAACCCCAGCGCGCAAAAGATCAAATGCAATTTCAACGGGACTGCCATGAGAGTGTGCATTCAGGATCGTGTCGGAGTATTCGAGCTCCATTAGTAACAACAAGCCGACAAGTATTTGTGAGCGAGTTCGCTTCGGCTGGGCAATCGCCACCAAGACTTGTTGCAGGTTTGCCATTCGCTTTAATGAACAATAAAAGATGTCCAGATCGGCAACCCCAAGCCCTTCTTAAGGGCGCGCAAATTCCGTTCCGACGCTGCTCATTCGCGTAGAGCTTTCGAGATTACGCCTATTTCTGAGATGGTGTCGCTGGTCTATCACCGAAATCCCTTAAAGCCCAGCTAACGCAACTCACCGCCCAACGGCGCGAGCGCGAAAAGGCTGTTAACACCATCAGGCGGAACGAGATCAAGGTTCGCAAGGCCATCGCGCATATCGAGGCTCTGCCCCCGGCCCAGTCCGATACACATTAATTGATTGACATACAAACAACCATGAGATAGTTTGCGTTTCCGAGGATTAACAGCGACTGATGAGGTAAATCGCTAGTGTCTCTCCCGTTCGATAGCTTAAACTCCCACCGGCAAGTCGGAGCAGATCGTGTAACCGATGCAGTGACGGAGAAGCTCGAGTACACTCTGCTAGATGACGAATTGCCTTATTCCGCCTCGATTGGCCTATTTCTGACCAAACGCTGTCCTCTCCGCTGCGAACACTGCATCGTTGATTCATCCCCGGAAAGTGAAGACCCAACTTCAAGCAGTACTGGGCTGGGCCGAGAAGTTAGGAAGGTCTTCCAAGCTATCCCACGTTTGCATAACAGGTGGCGAACCGTTTTTAAGGTTGGAAATTTTGCGAGACGTAATCGACATCCTGACAAAGAATGGGAAAATAATATCGGTGATCACCAGTGGTTACTGGGCAACCAGCGTTGAAGGCGAAAGACGATTTTGATGCAGATTTTTGGCAGCCCGCCGAATCTAAGATTGTGGCTAAGCCTCGATCAATACCATTCGAAATTTGTGTCCGCAGAACGATACAGCTACGCGATAGAAGCCACTAATCAACTTTCCATCCCCGTGTGCGTGAGCGCTACTTATCACCGCGAGGCTGGCGAGGCCATGGCATTCATCGAAAGGGTCATCCCGGACGTTAGCGTCCGGGCAAAATTCGAAACATTAAGCTCAGCCCCTATTTCGGCTCGGAAGAGGAACCGCGATCTCAGTTGCGGACGGTCAGAAAACTGAGCTTCCAAGGGGTTTGTGCGGCTCCTGCAATGGGCATATAAACGGGCAGGGAGATGTAATCGCTTGCTGTTCGGTATTCAACGCGAAAAAAGACAACCCCTTGCACTTAGGTTCGCTTAGTCAATCATCAATTGATGATCTCTTGGACAGAAGCAGCAACGACTGGATAGTGCAGGCTGTGCGAACTCGGGGCCAAGGCGCCTTGCCGAGTTTTCGTCTGACTTTATACCGAGAGAAGTGTTCACGCGATCCTACTTTCCGCACGATATTTGTTCGGTTTGTACTGAAATCATGGCCTCCGAGAAGGCCATACAGCATTTACGTGGCTTGCTGGCGCGGAGTGAATTACAAAGGCAAATCACTTTGTTGCAGCGGCTATTTACGATGAAGTCGATTCAAGACAATGCACAACACAAGGAGGAACTATATGGCTCAGACGTTAAAACATCTAGTTGCGAAAGCAGTGCTGGATCCGGTCTTCAAATCGCAACTTCTGGCTGATTTTGAAGGTACAGCCAAGGAAGGAGAGTACACGTAACTGAACATCAACTTAAGGCCTTTAAGAACGTAAGGAGAGCGACTGGGATCTTGTGGAGAAAGTGATCGGTGACACCCTTATTTCGACCTGCGCATGCCGGGTAACGTAATCCGCCACCAGTCTTGGCTGGAGTGAGCTAGCGATGGAAGTCTTGCTGAACGAATCTCACTCCACCTTGCCTGCTCAGTTGCACAGAATGGGTTTGAAGGACGGGGTTGTGTGGACTTTCGACGCACACCTTGACACGTCTGTATCTCCGAATCAGCTGCAGGCACGCATCCAAACAAACATTGATCGAGAAGTCGGCGCGATGGTCGATCGAAGTTTTAGTTGCGGAAATTTTGCTCGGCCATTCAACTGTACGAACGTGTGGACCACCGCAGCAGTCCTTCGTGGTGAAAAAGGTGGTTTCAGTTGTCCCTTCTGCCAGCTCTAGATTTGCCGCGAAAGCGCACATGATCGAAGTGCTCTTGCGGCAAAAGTATTGGTGCCCTATCGCATTGCTTGAGTTTCTACAGTCCGGGGACGAAGCAATTTCAGTCGAAGGATTTTCGATCGAAGCGGTTCCTGGAAAAGTAGATTTGGCGAGGAATCAGATAGCGGACATAGACGTACTCGATCTAGACATGGATTTTTTCTATGACCCTGGATCCGATTCGGTAAATGTTCAATGCCTACATACTTTCGACGCTCTAGGAAAGAAACTCCACCCGAGAATCTTCGCGATTTCGAAGTCTGTGGCTGATGGCTATTGTCCAACGGCTATGTGCGAGTCGCGTGGGGCCTGCTGAGATCTAAGCGCAGAGGAGGTTTCCTTTCTAGTTCGCGATATCTGCCCAAAGTCGCGCGTAGGTAGTACGGGCCTCGCGGCTACAAACGAGCTGCATAAGTTGAGCTTTCGATATCCATCTTCGGTCCTGCTTCGATCCAAGTTTGTGTCTCTTCTTCGTTCTGGTGGTCGCTCGACATCACGCCGACTCGCCGAAGCAATTGAACTATACCGTTGCGGTGAATATAGAGCAGCTCTAAGAAGGTATTCTGCGCTAAACGACACATTGCCTATGGATTGGAGGGTTCTTTACGCCTTCGGAATTTGCGCTCTAAAGCTAAACGAGTTAGATGCCCTGGCGTCTGTTGCGAACAAGTCGCTCGCAGAGCGATCTCGCATTCCCGAGCTTCTCTACCTGCGAGCCGCGTATCAGGCTGCGAAACGATCGTACGAAGAAGCAATATCGATGGCGATTGCAGCGTCTGACATGGCTCCGTGTTGGACCGAGCCGATAAAACTAGCGTTGACCGTAGCTCAGTTGACCGGTCTGGATACCGACTTAAGCCGGGTAAGATTACGTCTCTGCGCAATACAGGAGCTGCTCGGAGCATTGATCGACAAAAGGGCAAATGGTTAGTCCGACTGGCATCGACTTAGGGACTGGATTGGCGATCGAAAGCCGTCGTTCGACGAGATTGCCGAACTGAAGAGCGTACAGGAGCGGACGCTACAAACTGTGGTTTCGGGACATCCCGGGCTGGGCGAAACTTTTGCCGAACGAGCCTTGGATTATTCATGTCTCAGGAAAGCGCTATACGACAAACTACTGAGCACTGATCGGCAGATAGACAAGTTACCGTTCGCCGCCAAGAATCCACAAACTCTTATCAATCTTGTGAGAGCAGGGAGAGGGGTCGTGATTGTTCTTCCGAGGACCGGATTTTGGACATCAATACCTGTTTGGCTCGCGCGCGAGCGAGTTCCTCAAGCCTTATTGTTCGAAGGTGCTTCGTACGAACTAGTGCAGCTCTACACTTCGTTGGGCTTACGAGGAATCAAGGCTGAACCAGGCGTGGAAATCAAGCTTGCCGATGGCCGATTAGTTAAGATACCGGGATTCAGTCCCCTAAGGCCTTTGCTCAAGGCGCTCAATGATGGCATGGCAGTTGGTTTTTTGGGTGATGTGTGCCATCCGAGAGGAGTGCCGACGAGATTACTAGGCGTCGATGTTAGGGTCATTAATCACTACGCGAGAGTTGCTACGAACAGGAAGACACCTATTGTGTATCTGAGGCATTGGACTTCGCCCGAAGCGATAAACCTCGAGTTCATTGAAATTGAAGGCGGGCGCTGGGCGACTAGGAAGCAAAATATCGAATCAATCGTCAAGACCTGCATGCAATTCTTGCAAGAAGATTTGTTAGCACGACCAGAGCAGTATGCATACGGTCCAGATAGCGTTTTCGCTTTCTCCCACCGATCATGAGCAAAACGCTCGTTTCGTTGTTGTCGGAAAAGAGTTCGTTATGCATTTGCTGCTCAAGCGAGGTCTGGACGCGACTGCTCCCTTTCATATCTCAGAGCCTTAATTGGGAGAACCAACCTCGGTGGCAAAATCAAGAGTATCCGTTCCACCTTTCCGGTCAACGAACTTTAATCGTTCAATGCGATGGCGCGGGCTGGAGAGAAGGTTGGTCCATAAAATTTAAGGGCCATCATTTGTCACTATTGGAACCCCCGATGACCGCCATGATCTTTAATTACGGCCCTCTAAGTCGACCAACTTGCGAGCCCTATAGTTCACTCGCAACTGCCGGCCTGCGTTTGCCCAGTGGGCATGCCATAAATGCAGGATGGTGGTCTTATGCAATTACCGTCGAGGACGACCTGAGTGTTGCATATCTTCCACCAATCGAAGACGCTCCTTGCGGAGCTATGCGGCTAAGAGCTGCGGAGCACGAATTAAGCATTCTTGGCCTCGCGAGAGATGCTGGATCAGGCTCTATTCTGCCAGTCGCGTACGGCCGTTATATTGGAAATTTTGAAGGGGACTCTGTTGGTTTTAACATCGTTGCTGGGCCTTTTGGGGTCGACTTCAGGGCAAACGGACTGTTCAAAGGTATGCTCTTCCCGACCGAAACAGAGTGTCATCTTTACATTCCAAGTGCAGGCTTAAGGGAAGAAGACTTGCGGTATATTTGGGCATTTCGGCTTCCGATTGTACGGTCGTTGACAATCCTTCAATTATCCGCTCGATATGGATTGGAGTTGCCGCCCAACTTGGGGGATTACTTCGACTTCTACATTCCAATCACATCTGCCACGGTGGTCCCGATTTTGGGAACCTTTCTCTTGTATCGGTTGAAAAACTCAACGTCGCCGTAGAACTTTTTGACTGGGAGGAAGCGCGCACACTGAAAGGACTCGAGTTAGACCAACGCAGAGCATATTTCTTGGAGGATTTAGCTTATCTTGGTCATTCACTCTTACTGGAAAGTCGGAATAATCCTTTTTTTTCGCGGATTAGTTCGCCGGAGGAGTTGATGGCGGAAGTGCTCAGAAGTTACCTGGAATCATCGACCAAGATAAGCACGACTTGTGCTTCGAATCTTATAGAGACAATCAGGAAAGCAATCGAAAATGCGATGGACCACAAAGAGGCCTGACTCATAGGTCAAAAATCCCAGAATCACTTCTGTCAGCAATAGATTGTTCTTCGTCTATTAATAAGCACTAAAGTGACTGATGCGACTTTACAGAATAGGTTCAGAGAAAGTGATTCCCAATTTGCCCAAGGCTGGTTGAAGGACCGTTTGAACGACCTTGTTCCGGCTAAACGGACGATTCCGGCCACTCACGAACACAAGTTCATGCGTCTAGCTGATGATGTGCGCCTGTAGCTTGGTCATCGCCTGCATCATCGGCACCGAATTGTCGGATTCGTCCGTTTCTGTGGTGACGACCTGTCCGTGCCAGATGCCCTGCCGGACGTGAGTAGGGAGAATTATCGAAATCCGCCGCAATGAAGTGAAGGTCCGCAAAGTGTTGCCATCGGTCGCAAGTGTTCCCCAGCGGCGAGCCGCCCCCCTTACGAAGATTTCAGGCGGCGTCTGGAGGGAATACATGATCCTCCGGCAAAGGAACAAGGACGACGTTGAGGTCTCCGAAAAATTTCAACGAGGATGGCTAATGCGAGGCCGAAATGATCCGAAACGCCCACGACACCCGCTAATGGCTGGTTTGACCTTCTCCTGCGCTAGACAGAAACCCTGACTTCTGCTGTACTTAAAGCGACGGAGATACGTTGCGATTCGGAATGGTGATGTAAGTCTTCCGGGAACCGCCCCGGCGTCACGAAAAGCCTCCGCTTGGTAGTTCCCCGAAACAAGCCCACATCCGGGCGTTTCGTTCTCACGGCAAAACCGTGCGGAACGAGACGTGTACCCTTCGCAGCTTCTAGACAGTAGAAAAAACCTGAGGCGGAGAATTGTGCCGAGGCGCAGATTCCAGCAGGGGTGCATTCGCATCGTCGGCGGCCAGTGGGTTTTGTATTACTGGCAGGACGAACTTAGAAACGGAGAGCGTCTGCGGGTGAAGGTAAGCAAGCGGCTCGGTTCGGTCAGTGCCTCCGATCGGGTATCGCGGTTGGAAGACGACGCGTACGTGCCCCGAGGAATTCTCAAGGCCGCTCAGCCGCTTCTTGACGCCGCAAACCACCAAGCCGATATCCCCATCCGCGACTCGAAGCGGAGTATAACGTTCGCAGAGTTCATTCCCGAGTGGCGGCGGCTCGCCGCGCCTTCTCTCAAACCTTCCACTTTGAAAGGAATGGAGTCCGTAATCCGCGCCCACCTGATCCCGGCTCTCGGGGCCACCCCTATTACGAATTTGGGTGTGCGCCAAGTCCAGGAACTCATCACAGCAATGATCGAAAAGACCGCGAAGGGTACGCGAGAAAATGTGTTCGGCGATTTACAAACGATCTTGAATGCCGCTCGCAAATGGCACAACAACATCCCTGTCGCGAAGCGCGGCGACATCTATTTTGGGATTAAGAAGCCCGGGGAAGGCAAGAAAGCGCATTTCACGGTTCCACAGGTCAGGGCGATTCTGAGGGAACTCGAGAGCCGCCCGAAGTGGTATGTGTTTTTCCTCGTTCTCGCGCTCACCGGGCTACGCTCCAACGAAATCCTCGGCCTCTATGTGGAGGACCTGGAGTTCGATAACAACCTTATCTGGATTCGCCGGGGCGCGTGGAACGGGAAGGTCCAGACCGTCAAGACGAAAGAGTCTGAGACCTCACTCCCGATGACGCCCATCGTCAAGCGACTTCTCCAGAAACATCTCGTGGAGCATACACATCACTTGCTCTTCCCGAACAAGCTGGGCCGTCCGTACAACCGGGGCCGGGTGGTCAAGAAGATCTTCCATCCGATTCTGGATAAGCTCGGGATTACGAGAATGGGACGCCGGGTGGGGTTTCACGCCTTCCGCCACACTCTAGCCTCTATGCTCCTCCAGACGACCGGGGTGAAGGTCGCCCAGCGGCAGCTCCGCCATTCTGACGCCTCGTTCACCGTGGAGGTCTACGGGCACGTGATGGGGGACGATCACACAGAGGCAATGGACAATCTCGAATCGGTACTTCTCGGCCCAAGTGGTAGTTAGTGGTACTTCCTGAGTTCGCCAGTTTTTATTCGCTGTGGAATGAGCCACTTAAAAGTGGCGGGTTGGGTAGCTCGCACACGACCCCTTGCGGAGCCGCTGTCCCCGCGCGGCCCCCAACCCGTTCCTCAGACATTACGGGTGACCTTCTGTTTGCTCAATGGGCCGCCAGACCCACCCAGAGCAGTACCCGGGTTGTAGTACACCCGCGCTAAGGCCCCGTTCTCTCACGAGGAATTGTCGCCTTTACGACTCCCATCTTCCCTGCAGTAATTGCCCTATTGCTTCACCATAGGGCCGCGCCTATGATTTCTATGGGTTGACCATAGGAGATTTATGGGCGAGAAGAAAGACGTTTGGCAAGGCACTTTGGCACTAATGGTTCTCAAAACTCTCGAAACCCTCGGCGCCCTGCACGGCTACGGCATTGCCCGCCGCATCGAGCAAACCAGCGGAGATCTACTCGCCGTCAACTACGGCACTCTGTATCCCGCGCTGCTCAAACTCGAACAAGAAGGCTTCATCGCTTCCGAATGGGGCGTCTCAGACAACAATCGCCGCGCCAAGTTTTATAAACTGACGCGCGCAGGCCATCGCCAGCTACACCGCGAAGCGCGCGATTGGGCGCAGACCACCGAAATTCTGGCGCGGTTTCTCACCGGAAAGGGCCCAGTCAAGGATGGTGCGCGATGAGTTTCCTGCGTGCATGCTGCAGTACGTCTGCGCAATATGTTTCGCAAGCAAAACATGGAGCGCGATTTTTCTGACGAATTAAACAGCCATCTCGAGATGCACATCGCGGACAATCTCCGCGCCGGCATGTCTCCCGAAGAAGCTCGTCGCTCCGCGTTAATCACCCTTGGAGGCGTCGAACAAACCAAACAAAATTATCGCGATCGTTGGGGCATGCCCTGGCTGGACACGCTCGCTCAGGACTTCAGTTTCGGTGCCCGCATCCTTCGCAAAAATTACGGCTTCACACTGATTGCCGTCGCCGCTCTCGCCTTGGGTATCGGCTTCTCTTCCGTTGTCTTCAGCATTTTTTATAACGGTGTCCTGCATCCCTTTCCGTATCGCGACGCGGACCGCTTGACCGCCATCATCACATACGACGCTAAGACCGGTGAAGAGTATCGTTCCTATTATCATCTGGACGAAGTCGCGGCTTTTCGAAACGAGAGTCACACGCTTCGACGACGTCGTGGGTTACTCCGGATGGGAAGCGATCTATACCGCGCACGGCATCAGCCAATCGCTCCACGGCTGCGTGCTGACACCGAACGGAATGGATTTCTGGGGCGTTCGGCCTTATCTTGGGCGCGGACTCTCCGAACAGGATGCACAAACGAGTTCCACTGCTGACGCAAGCCAAGTAGTTCTACTCAGCTACGGCTTCTGGAAGAGCGCGTTTCAGCAAGACAAGGGAGTCATTGGAACGACCATGATGCTCGGCTGACAACCGCGCACCATAATCGGCGTGATGCCCCCGAGATTTGTATTGTTTGGAGCGGACTTTTACGTTCCAGTGGCGTGGAACCGGCCGGAACCAACGTTCCAGGCCATGATGGCTGGGGAGCCCGGCCGCTTTCTGGCCACGGGAATTGTGAAGCCGCACGTAAGTGCGGAAGTCGATCAACGCCGACCTGCAACAAATCGCGCAACCCATGTCCGTAAAGTACAAACAGGAGTACCCCGAAAAATTCCGCATGGGCACGAGCTTGATGAGTGACGCCATCGTTGGCGACTTCAAGAAAACTCTGCTGGTCCTGATCGGCTCCGTCGCACTACTGCTGTTCATCTCTTCCAGCAACGTCGCCAGCCTCTTGCTGGTGCACAACAGCGCGCGTGCCAAAGAAATCGCCCTGCGCGCCGCGCTAGGCGCCAGCCGCGGCCGCTTGATTCGCCAGTTGCTGATGGAAAGTTTTATTTTGGGCACCATCGGTTGCGCCGCCGGAAGTTTCCTGGCCTACGCCGGCCTGCACACCGCCATGGCCATGCGTGACGTAGCTCCCTTGCAGATTCCCGGTGAAGCCGACGTTTCCTTGAACATGCCCGTCCTGCTCTTTGCCGTCGGTGTTTCTCTTCTCACCACCCTGCTTTTCGGATTGTCTCCCGCGTTTTTCGCCGTCGGCAAAGACGTCCGAGACAACTTGCAGGGCGCTGGCGTCAATGCCAAATCTTCAGACCGCGGCAATCGCCTCCGCTATGCCCTCGTCGTCGGACAAGTCGCGCTTTCGCTGCTGCTTCTAGTATTTGCGGGATTAATGATTCGCAGCTTCGTGGCCGTCACCCACTTTGACTATGGATTCAGCACCAGAAACATCCTCATTTCCGAAGTTCACTTTCCCGCCCAGCGCTATGAATCGGTCGAAAGTACAAGCGCTCCTATTTCGAGACTGCGCTTGCCCGCATTGCCGCGCTGCCCGGCGTGACCCACGTCGCCACCTCGATTGGTTTACCTTTGGAAGGCGGCCCAGGGAACTCGTGATGTCACCATCCCGGGCAAACCGCATGCCGAAAACTGGATGACCGCTATCGAACCTGTCAGCGAGGGCTATTTTCAAACACTCGGACTGCAACTCTTGCACGGCAGACTGCTTTCCGCCGCGGATATCGCCTCCGCAAGTCGCGTGGCCGTGGTAAACCGCACTCTCGTCGAAAAATATTTCGGCAAGGAAGATCCCGTAGGCCATCAGATCAAATTTAATGAGTTTGATGACGATGCCGGTCACGCCGCACGACACCTATTACGAAATTGTCGGAGTCGTCAGCGATTTCCGAAACGGGCGCGTAGAGCATCCCACCCGGCCTCAGGCTTTTATTCCCTACACGTTCTCCGGAATCGGCGACCGCAGCTTGCTCGTGCGTACCTCCGTCGAGCCCACCTTGTTGCTGAACACCATTCGCCAAACCATGTCGGACGTGGACTCCGCCCCGGTCCTTGCTCACGCCGGCACACTCGACGCTTTCCTCGATCAATACGAATTGGTGAAGCCGCGCTTCCGCGTCATTTCCTTCAGCGTATGTGCCGGCATCGGCCTGGGCCTCTCCATGATCGGACTATTCGGCGTCATGGCCTATTCCGTAGCCCTGCAAACCCACGACTTAGGCGTGCGCATGGCCTTGGGTGCCCAAGCCGGAAATATTTTGCACCTGGTCTTGCGCCAAGGCCTATTTCTGGTCGGCGGAGGCGTCGTTGCGGGCCTGATCGCCGCCGCGCTGTGCGTCCGTCTGTTGCAATCCCAACTCTGGGGCGTCTCAGCATTCGACGTCGGCTCCTTCGTCCTGGCCCCGTTAGCCCTGCTAATCACCGGCCTACTGGCCTGCTACCTCCCAGCCCGCCGCGCCACCCTGGTCGACCCTCTAATCGCCCTCCGCTACGAATAGCCGCAATCTAACTCGCCCTACGGTCGCCTCCGTTCGAGGGTGCCGCATCCACTGGTTCTGTGGGTGCGGTCTTTGACTTACATCCGCGAATCTCCGCACCCTCGCGGTCTCTGCGTTATCTTCACTGTTTCTGCTCTCTGTAACCCAAGCGAAATTAACTACTTACCAGATCGTCCGGCCACCCCAGCAAGCCTAACTACAATAAAATGTATCTCTTACGGAGAATCCCCTCTAACTCCCAGTCGAATCTATCTCTTACAAAAATAGGGGGAGGGGTGGGTATCAGACGACCCCTACTTTTCAAATCAAAGCCGCTTACACCATTCATTCAAAACATACAGCGACCACGGACGCGACCAACTCGTCTTCCCATCCAGAAAATTGCGCCACACAGTCGTAAGCGCGTTGGGCTTCAACTGCGGTGCCAGCCCGCTCGCCGGTTCCGCAAAACTCGCCGCCAACCGCGTTTTCAGCGGACCACGCAGCCACTGCTCCCACGGCAACGTGAACGTGCGCTTGCGCTGGCCCAGAATTTCTGCCGGCAACAAATCGCCCAGCGATTCCGTCAACAACGCTTTTTGTTGATCCGGCAACCGACGCGCTTCGTCCGGCAACGCATTCACAAACTCCACAAGTGGAGTATCCAGCAGCGGTACGCGCACTTCCAGGGAACGCGCCATGCTCACCGAATCCGTATCCCGCAAAAGCGTGCTGGCCATATACGTCCGCATCTCCAACCACGAAATTCCAGCCACCCGTTCCATCTTCCGCGATTCATCCGACGCCCGCTCCAGCCAGCCCAGCCACGTTGGATCGAGCGTCACTCCGTCCGCGTTGATTGTGCTCGGGCGAAACCGCGGCTCGATCAAAGTTTCGAGGGTGCCCAGCGGGAAAAGTGCGCGCGCATAAAAATAAGGATTCGGCAGACGATCCGGCTGACTCCACGCCGCCACAGCTTTCTTCGCCGCGTCCGGAGAATTTTTTTGTCCCGCCAAACTCTTGATCAGCGGAGAAAGCGCGCCGCGCAGCGCCGCTGGCACAAAATACGCCGCGCGCACCAGATTGGCCATGCGCGGCACATCCGTAAATGTTTTGTATCCCGCGAAAAGTTCGTCGCCGCCAAGGCCAGACAGCGCCACCTTCAGTCCCACTTCACGCGCCGCCCACGAAACAAAATACGTGTTGATACCGTCCATCGTCGGCTGATCCAGCGCGCCCAACGCTTCATCCAGACGCGCCAGCATCGCGTCGCCATCGAGCGGCACTTCTTTATGCTGTGTGCCACAGCGCGCAGAAACCGTCCGCGCCAACTCCGCTTCGTCGTAGGCCGTGTTTGGGAACGTGAGTGTAAAACTGCGGATCCCCGGATGCGCTTTTCCCGCCAGCGCCGCGATCGCGCCCGAATCCAGCCCGCTCGAAAGAAATAATCCCACGGGAACATCGGCCACCAGATGGGAAGTCACCGCGTCTTCGAGCAGCGGCCGCAGGCGCTTTGCGGCGGTGGCCAAGTCATAAATTTTCTTCGGATCGCGCGCGGCAGGAGATCGCGTGGGATCCCACCACGGACGCGCGCGCGGCGTGCGCCGGCGATCCGGAACATACAAAAGCATGCGGTGGCCGGGCGGAAGAGAGAAAACTCCTTCGAGCATAGTCACCGGTTCTGAGACGCTGCCGAACAGCAGATAAGAAGTTAACGCGTCTTGCGAAAGCGTCCCCAGCGATTTGTCCGCGGCCAGCAGCGCGCGCACTTCCGAAGCGAAGGCAAAACCCTCTGCGGTCTGCGTGTAGTACAGCGGCTTGATTCCCAGCGGATCTCGTGCCAAAAATAAAATGGGCGATATCGCAAAACGCTGGCGAAGATCCAGCAGCGCGAAGGCGAACATGCCGCGCAGTTCCGTGAGGCAATCCTCGCCCCACTCTTCCCACGCATGTACCAGAACTTCAGTGTCGGATTGCGTGCCGAATTTGTGGCCGCAGCGCGTCAGGCGCCCGCGCAACTCTTTGTAGTTATAAATTTCTCCGTTGAAAACCACGGCAACATCGTGATTTTCGTTCCAGATGGGTTGATGCCCGGAAGGCAGATCGATAATACTCAGGCGGCTCATACCCAGCGCCAAGCCGGAGGCGCGGGGTTCGCCGATCAGGAAACCTTGTTTATCGGGGCCGCGATGCCGCATCGCGGCAGTCATGGTTTTTACGCGAGATTCGGCTTCCGCCGAGCGAGAGGCGAAGGCGACACCGCAAATACCGCACACGCTAGCGTTCGATCTCCGGAGTCGAAAAAAAAGTGGCGGCAGCGCGAATCAGATGTTCACGGAAGTGGAACCGCGGGATTTTTAGGCGCCGGTCGGCGTACCATCCCAGAAGCGCCCGCAACAGCAGAAAGACCAGGGTGGCGATACCAGAAAGCACCAGCACAAAAAACGATTCGCGCTCCAGCAGTAAACTCCAATCGAACGCTTCATCCCATCCGGGATAAGCCCATTCCAGCGCGCGGCGCAGCCCCAGCCCTTGCATCGGCAGACGCGCTATGCGCACATGCGCGTAGCTGGTGTAGTCATATGAACTTGGATAGCCGGGGATGGCGCTGATGGCCTTCGCAAAAACTTCCGGGTTTTTTAGTTCCTGGCGCGTGAGCATCTCTCCGCGCGCATCGCGCATGATGACGCGATACGTGGGATCAACAATGACCCAGCGATTGCCCAGTAACACTTCGGCAACCACGTGTTTGGCGGTGCGATCCGGCTCCAGAAGCAAAAGGCGACGCCCCTCCAACCCTGCGCTGCGCGCTAGATTCAAAAACGCATTGGTGGCCGTTCCGCAAACGGCAAGCAGCTGACGATAGTTGAGGGTGTCTTCCGGATCACGGGCGGAGAGGTCTGCGATATTGACGGCATTGGTGCGCGGAGCGCCATTGCGCATCCATTCCAGAATTAATTCCACCTTTTGTTCCGGACTGGCGGTTTCGGGAACGACGGCGTCAGAAAATCCGCGTAAATATTGGCGGACGGAGTATTCCCACCCGGCGGAATAAATCAGCGAGACGAAAAAGACCGCCAGCAAAGCGTTGCTGGTCCACCAGGTAAAGCGAAACAGCCGATGGCGGTCAGTGGACAATTACCGTGGCTCCAAACCCGCCGAAGTGCTGGCGGGAAATGTCTTGGCGATCAAGCTGCCATAGAGGTCTTGCATCTGGCGGACCGGGCGGTCCCAGCTTAATTCCGCAGCAACTTCGGGACATCCGGCGACGAAGCGACCGTATAGCACCTGGTCGGTCAACAAAGATGACAAAGCTTCACTTAGCTCGCTGACATCGTGTTTTATCACAATTCCCGTGCGATTTCTTAAAAAAGGTGCGATGCCGCACTGCTCGGTCACAATAACCGGGGTACCGGCGGCCACGGACTCCGCCGCAGTGTTTCCGAAGTTTTCGTTTTGCGAAGGGAGGACGAAAACGTCCGCATCCAGATAGGCGGACCATTTCGCCTCGTCAAAGATCGCCCCCAAAAAATGCACGCGGGAAGCCGCGCCCAGTTCCCGCGCCATCTGCTCCAGTTTGGACTGCAGCCCACCTTCGTCTGGCCCAGCGAAGACAAGGTGAGCTGGTTTCCCGTCAAACTGTTCCGGTAATTTCGCAAACGCCGAGAGCAGCAGGTCTGGACTTTTCTTAGTAGATAGACGGCCAAGAAACAGAACTAGTTTCGCATTCTGCGGAATTTTATGGCGTGCGCGAAATGTTCCGCGCGCGGGCCAAACGTCTGGAATAGTGACGCCATTCGGGCGCATCACGATTTTTTCGCGTGGCACTCCGCCGGTGTTCAGTTCTTCAACTTCCTGTTCCGACGTCGCGACTACCGCACCGGCGCCTTCCAATAATTGCTTGCCGAAAATGCGATGGTACATTCGCTTGAGCCAGATACTGCGCACGATGGGAACAAACATGCCAATCGGTTCTACAACGTAGGGAAGCTGTTTTTCGCGGCAGAAGTCCGCCACCGCTGGGCCGAACAGATCGTACAGTCCGAAAATATGCACGACATCGAAATTATTCAGGCGCGCCCGGCAATAGCGTTTGATGGCGGGATTCCAGGTGAGGGTGCGATAACGCAGCCAGCTGTGCAAATAGATGGATTGCACCGAGCCTTCAGTGAGCCGCCAGCCGAAGGGAGACCGCTCCGCGCGGATTTCTGTGGACAGCGACGGCAAGCGTTTCTCAATGCCCCAATCGGCGGTAAGCACGGAAACTTGATTGCCACCGAGTTTCGCAAGGCGCTGCGCCAGGGCATGTACTTTGACGGGCGGTCCGCCGAATTCAAAAAAAGGAGCGTAGGTTTCCGTAATGTTCAGGATTCGCATTGTTCGCGAAGGATTTTTTTTAGCGACTTGGCGAAGACGTTAAAGCGGAATTCGCTGGCGACGCGTTCGCGGCCACGTTCTCCCATTTTACGCGCCAGGGCGGGATCAGCCAGAAACGTCTCGATGCAGGTAGCCAACTGGCTGGCGTCGCCATGCTGCACCAGGTAGCCGGTCAAGCCATCCTGAATTACTTCGGGGGCTCCGCCATGAGCTCCGCCAATCACCGGTTTGCCGAAAGCCATAGCTTCCAGATAGACCAACCCGAAACCCTCGCCACTGCTGGGCAGCGCAAACACATCGCAGGCCGCATAGCAGGAAGCCAGTTCCGCGTAAGAAAGTTTGCTGACGAAATGGACATGCAGGGTGACGCCGTTTCTTTGCGCCAGATCTTCGAGCCACGCGCGATCGTCGCCTTCTCCGGCCAGGACCAGCTGCAGCGCGGGCCAGCGAGTCATCAGGCGGGGCAACGCGGTGATCAGCGTGTCCATACCTTTGTAGCGTTCGGAGGCCAGCCAGCGGCCGACCGTGAAAATCACCGGGCCGTGTGGAAAATTGGCCGGCAGGGGCGCCCGAGGCTGCGCCACGATGGCTTCAAATTGCGGATCGAGCGCCCAAGGCAGCACGCGAATGCGCTCCGCCGAAATTTTTTGCACGTTGGCCACGTGCTCGGCGGTGCTCTGGCTGGGCGCCAGAATCAGAGTGGCTTTGCGCAGCGCGCGGCGGCGCAGCAAAGGCAGAGGTTCCCAGACTTCCACGCCGTGGCTGCAGATGATGGATTTCATGCGCGGCGCGGCTACGTGCATGGCGCGCACCACCGGAGCCAAATTTACGTGCCCGGCCACCACCAATTTAGCGCGGCGCCGCGCCGCGCGCACCGCCGTGGCGGTAAAACGCGCCTTGGCGCGCTCTGAGCCGGTGAACACGAATTCGCGCTCGCCCACGTGCATCCGATGCAATTCGCGCGAATCGTTCAAGGAGAGGAAACGGCATTCCATGCCGCGGCTATCAGCAAATTCTTTCATCACGGCGGCGATGTGACGCCCGGCACGTTGCACACCTCCGGCGGCGTCCAGCTCAGGAAAGAGGCCAATTAGCACGCGCTGAGTCTGCCAAGCGCTGTGCCGGAACGCAAGGAGAAGCGGAACGGAGCAAGGCCGTCGCGACGTTAAGCCTTGACGACTAGTCTTACGAGTTCACTTAATTGATCCACATACAAGTCGGCGGGATGGGCGGCACGATCGTGCTGGCCGAAGCCGTGGTTTACGGTGACGGCGATGGTGCCGGCGTTGCGGGCGGTTTGCACGTCTACTTCGGAGTCGCCGATAAAGAGCGTGTTGGACGGAGAAACTTTAAACTGTTCGAGAATTTTGTGGACGCCTGCTGGATCGGGCTTTTTTGCGGCGAAACTGTCTCCGCCATAAACCACGGAAAAATATCGCGCTATGCCTAGCCCTTCCAAGATCTGAATGCTGATTTGTGTGGGCTTGTTGGTGAGGACGGCCATGGGGATGTTCGCTTGAGAGAAACCTTCCAGCGCTTCCGCCACACCGGGGTAGGCGCGGGTGTAGACGAGTTTGTGGGCTTCGTAGTGACGCAGGAAAATCTGCAAGGCTTCGGCTTGCTGTTGCGCGGTTGCGTCGGCGCCAAGAGCGCTGGCGCATAATTTTGCGGCTCCGTGGCCGATGTAACTGGAAATTGTGGCTGGGGGTTTTTCAGGGCGCCCGAGTTCCCGCAGCATGGCGTTGGTGGCGTCCACCAAATCGCGCTCGGAATCGATGAGCGTGCCGTCCAGATCGAAAATCAAAGCTCTGACATTAGACAGATCCATTGCAACATGATGCCTGTGTAACGGCGAATCAACCACTCTTCGCGGCGTGGATTTGATTTTGCACCGAGGGAAAGCGCACAGCCAGGATTGGCTGTGCCACAAACCCTAACCAACCCGGCGAAGGGACGCGTGCGAGGACCGAAAGGGCGAAAATGATAGGCCAATAGGCGCAAATGGCGCTAGAAAGGCTGCTTTGTGAAGCTGTGCGAGTCTGCTACAATAAGTAGCTTCTAAACATTCCATTTTAGCGATACAGGAACAACTTATGGCAATGAAGTGTGAACTCTGCGGCAAAGGCCCCCAGTACGGAAACGTGGTGAGCCACGCCAACAATACGCGCCGCCGGCGCTGGAATCCCAACCTGAAGCGCGTGCGCGCCGCCTCTGGCAGCAACACGAAGTCGATGCGCGTGTGCACGGGTTGCATCAAGGCCGGAAAAATCAAGAAAGCTGCCTGAGCTTTTCATCTTGCGCGCCCTCCCTTTGAAATTGCGCTCGTTGAGTGTCCTGCGTGGGTGGAGATTTGCCACCGCGCTGCTGCCACTGTGCGCGTTGCTGCTGGTGTGTTTTGCGGGCTGCAACAAACCGTCGCAGCATGCGGCGGACACGTGGGCCACGGTGAACGGCAAAGACATCAAGCGCGACGACGTGGAGAAGTATTACCGCACGCGCGTGAATCCTGAAGGGCCGGCGCCATCGCAGGAAGAAGCGCTATCGCTGAAGCTCAACGTGCTGGACGAGCTGATCAATAACGAAATTTTGATCGAAAAAGCCAAAAAGCTGAACATGGAAGCCAGCGACGGCGAAGTGGAAGACAAATTTACGGAGCTGAAGAGCCCGTACACGGAAGACGAGTTTCAGAAGCAACTGCGCGAGCGTGGTGTGTCCGTGGACGATCTGAAGCGCGATTTGCGGCGTCAGCTTTCGATTCAGAAATTGCTGAATCGCGAAGTGCTGTCAAAGATTTCCATTACCGACCAGGACGTGTCGGATTTCTACAACTCCAACAAGGCGCAATTTAATGTGGCCGAACCGCAATTCCGGTTGGCGCAGATTGTGGTGACCCCGCGCAAAGAGCCGCAGGTGCGCAATCGCAAGAATGACGACGCCACCAACGATGCGGAAGCACAGCGCAAAGTGAAAATGCTGGTCGACCGGCTGAACAGCGGCGCGGATTTTTCGCAGTTGGCCATGGATTATTCCGAAGATATGAATTCGGCGGCGACGGGCGGCGATTTGGGCTACGTGCCGGAGTCGGCATTGAATCAATCGGACCCGCAATTGAAGAAGATCGTGCTGGAATTAAAGCCGGGGCAAGTGAGCTCGCCGATTCAGTTGAAAGATGGCGTGAGGATTTTGAAATTGATCACCCGCGAATCGCCTGGATTGCGCGGGTTGGCGGATCCTTCCGTGCAGCAGACCATTCGCGACACGCTGCGAAACCGCAAGGAGCAGCTGTTGCGCTCGGCGTACCTGGCTACGGTGCGGGATGATGCGCGCGTTTCGAATTACCTGGCGCAACAGGTGATTGAGACGTCTGGGAAGCTGCAGGATGATGGCAAGGTGGCGGTTCCAGCACCGACGGCGACCAAGCCGTAATTCATATTCTTACTTTCCCGTTTTGATTTCCAGCTAGTCAACCCAAAGCAGAATATCTCCAGCGTTTACGGCGTCGCCCTCTTTCGCGATGATTTTTTCTACTGCTCCGCTTTTTGGCGAGCGAATTTCGTTTTGCATTTTCATGGCTTCGACGACGATCAGGCCCTGGCCGAGTTCGACGGTGTCGCCAGCTTTCACTAGGATGCGCACGATTTTCCCGGGCATGGGCGCGGCGATTTGCTGACGGCCTTCGACCTCCGCAGCGCCATGGCGGCCGCGCCACTCGCGCGGATCGATTACTTGGGCGAGAAATTCGGTTTGCGGCGCGTGAATTTTTAGCGAGCCGTCGGGTAAAGGGCTGACGCGCAATTCGTGGGATTTGCCGCCGAGCAGAATGGAGTAGGTGTGCGGCGCGACTTCCACGGCGTCCGCTTCCACCGGCTGGCCATCCACGATGGCGCGCCAACGCTGGCCGTCGCGGATTAATTCCACGATGCGCGTTTCTTTGCCGCTGGAACTGGACAGGGAGATTTCGCGTTTCATGGCTGGCGGTCCAGTTGTTCGCGGCGGCCCGCGGACTTCCAGCGCGATTCTTCCGTGGCTGAGGGTGAGCTGCCAGGTTTTTCGGTGCGAGTTTCGTGCCAGAGGGCTGCGGCAACGGCGGCGATGTCGAAATCAGACGAGAAATTTTTGGCGGCGGTACGCGGTCTGCGCAAAAGCTCGTCGAGCCAAGTCGTGTGTATTTCTGAACGAAGAAAATCGGGTTCGTTCAAAATGCGGCGGAAGAGCGCGACGTTTGTTTTGATACCGGTTACGGTGTATTCCTCCAGCGCGCGACGCAGCCGGGCGATAGCTTCTTCGCGGCTGTTGCCCCAGGCGATTAGTTTGCCGAGCAGCGGATCGTAATCGTTGGGCACCGTCCAGCCTTCGTAGATGCCTTCGTCGAGGCGAATGCCTGGTCCGCTGGGAACGGTACGCGCAAGGATTTTTCCGGGCGATGGAAAAAAATTGTTGTCCGGATCTTCAGCGTAGAGCCGAACCTCCATGGCGTGACCGCGAGGAGTAAGCGTTTCCCATGCGAAGGGCAGGCGGTGGCCCGCGGCGATGGCGATTTGCAGTTTTACCAGATCGAGGCCGGTGACTTGCTCGGTGACGGGATGTTCTACCTGCAGGCGTGTATTCACTTCCAAGAAATAAAAATTAGAGTGGGCGTCGACGAGGAATTCCACGGTGCCGGCGTTTACGTAGCGCCCGGCACGGGCCAGGCGGATGGCAGCTTCGCCCATTTTTTTGCGCAGGTCCGGCGTGACGATCGGCGAAGGAGCCTCTTCCACCACTTTTTGATGACGGCGCTGCACAGAGCATTCGCGTTCGCCGAGGGAGACGACGCGGCCGTGGGCGTCGGCGAGGATTTGCACTTCTACGTGGCGCGGTTTTTCGAGATATTTTTCGAGATAGAGGCGGTCATCGCCGAAGGCGTTTGCGGCTTCCGAGCCGGCGTCGCGAAAGGCCGCGGTGAAGTCGGCATCCTTCGTAACGACGCGCATGCCTTTGCCGCCGCCGCCAGCCACCGCTTTGAGCAAAACGGGATAGCCCATGCTTTGCGCCATGGCTTGCGCTTCTTCGATTTTTTCGATGGGATCGTTGGTGCCTGGAACGGTGGGAACGTCGGAGCGGCGAGCGAGTTGGCGGCCGGCGGTTTTGGAGCCGAGCGCCTCCATAGATTCCGCGGACGGGCCGATAAAGGTGAGTCCGGCATCGGTACAGGCTTGCGGCAGAGCGGCGTTTTCCGCGAGGAAGCCGTAGCCGGGATGCACGGCGTCGCAGCCGGCGCGGCGGGCGACGTCCATTAATTTGTCGATGCGGAGATAGCTTTCGCGCGAAGGCGCGGGGCCGATGGGGTAGGCTTCGTCGGCCAAGCGAACGTGAAGGGATTTGCGATCCACTTCGCTGAAAACCACAGCGGATTGAATGCCGAGTTCACGGCAGGCGCGCAGAATACGTACCGCGATTTCGCCGCGATTGGCGATCAGGACTTTTTTGAACATGGGTCGATGATGACGCAGCGAAATATTAGCACGCGTCTGGTGTGCGCCAAGAAATGCGTTCCGTTTGCGTGTCTAATCGTTTGGGGTATAAAGGAACGGTAAAATCGAGGGTGGGAGCGCGCAAATGATCAGGCGAATAGTTGGGTGTTTGGCATTGTTCTTGGCGTTGGTTTTGGTTGCGAAGGCGCAGGAAGCGAAGACAGCGGACGTTGCTATCACGCCCGCAGATGACCTGGTTGCCGATGGGATTCCGAAAATTCCGGCGACGATTGCGGACGCGGCGGGTCGTTACGGTTCGTATCGCGCGGCGGGGCTGGCTGATTGGCATCCGACGCGGCGAGAAATGCTGATCGCTACGCGCTTTGGAGATACGCCGCAGTTGCACCTGGTGAAGACACCTGAGGGCGCGCGACAACAACTCACGTTTTTTTCGGATGCGGTGACTACCGCGCGCTTTCATCCCGGCGATGGCGACTACATTGTGTTTTCCAAAGATATTGGCGGGGGCGAGTGGTATCAGCTGTATCGCTACGACGTAAAAACCGGTGACGTGACCCTGTTGACAGATGGGAAGGCGCGCAATTTGCTGGGGCCGTGGTCCAGCAAGGGCGATCGCATCGCGTACATGTCCACACGGCGAACCGGCAAGGATACGGATTTGTGGGTGATGAATCCCGCGGACCCGAAGAGCGATCACCTGCTGACGCAACTGGAAGGTGGCGGGTGGGAGCCGCTCGATTGGTCGCCGGACGACAAACATATTCTGCTGCAGGAAGGGATTTCGATCAACGAATCGTATCTGTGGCTGGTGGACACCGCGACTGGCGAGAAGACCGCGATCACTCGCTCGCGATAGCGAAAGAGAAAATCTCTTATGGCACGGGCCAATTCAGCAAAGACGGTAAGGGAATTTACGTCACCACGGATAAGGAATCGGAATTTCATCGGCTGGCGTACGTGGACCTGGCGGCCAAGAGCTACAAATATCTGACCAGCAATATCCCTTGGGATGTGGAGACCCTTGATTTGACGGATGACGGTGCGCGCATCGCGTTCGTGACGGATGAAAACGGCGTGAGCGTTCTGCACGTGCTGGGCACCGCCAGCGGAAAAGAATCCATCCTGCCAAAAATCGCGCCGGGCGTGGTTGGAGCGATTCGGTGGCATCACAACGGGCACGATCTGGGATTTTCCATGAACAATGCGCGCGATCCGGGCGATTGCTACTCGATCGATGTGAATACAGGGAAACTGGAACGCTGGACGAGCAGCGAAACCGCGGTCAAAACGGACGACTTTCCGCAGGCTGAGCTCGTGCAGTGGAAGAGTTTCGACGGCAAAATAATTTCGGGGTTTTTGTACAAACCTGCTGCTAAATTTACGGGTAAGCGGCCAGTGATGGTGATGATCCACGGTGGGCCGGAGGGCCAGTCGACACCAAATTTCCTGGGCCGCAATAATTATTTGTTGAATGAAATGGGCATCGCGCTGATTTATCCCAACGTGCGAGGCTCGACGGGATACGGCAAGACTTTCTCTCTGCTCGATAACGGCTTCCAGCGGGAAGATACGTACAAGGATATCGACGCGTTGTTCGATTGGATCGGCTCGCGCTCCGACCTTGATGGCGATCGCATCGCGGTGATGGGTGGCAGCTACGGCGGACACATGACGCTGGCCATTTCCACTTTCTACAGCAAGCGCATCCGCTGCTCGGTGGATATCGTGGGCATGTCCAACTTAGTGACATTCCTCGAGCACACGGAAGCGTACCGGCGGGACCTGCGCCGTGTGGAGTACGGCGACGAACGCGATCCCAAGATGCGCGAGTTCCTGGAAAAAATCGCGCCGATGAATAATATCGACAAAATCAAGAAACCGATGCTGGTGATTGCCGGCAAGAATGATCCGCGCGTGCCGGTAAGTGAGAGCGAACAGATTGTGGCGGCGCTGAAGAAAGAAGGCACGCCAGTGTGGTATCTGATGGCCAAAGACGAAGGCCACGGGTATCGCAAGAAGCCCAACCAGGATTTTCAGTTCTACGCGACGGTGGAATTCCTGCAGCAATACTTGTTGCAATAATTTCGCAGCGTGCGAGATTACTCGCCGAGGCTGATGTTCACTTCGAACTGCGTAGTGTTGGGGATGCCGCGCGGCAAGACGGTGATCATGTTCAGGCGCGGGGTGTCCAGCAAGATATTCATCAGCTTGTTGAGCGTGGTGCCTTCGAGGATGTAGCGCGCCGTTAGCCCGTCGGGAACGGGATGACCCTTGGGTGTGGCGGCAAACGGCACGATGCCGTATTTATTCTTCAGGCTGACCACGATGCTGATCAAGTCATTCAGATTATCTTTATCTAATCCGCTGAACTTCATGCGTTCCGACAAATGGTGGTCGAGAGAAAACTGTCGAATCGGTACGGCCATGCGGCCTCCTTCGATTATTTCTTGGTCGAGGGGAGAGACGACCCCCAATTGCTCTTAACGGTCAAGCATTCGACGGTCCAAAAAGTTAGCGAGCGTCCCCCGGTGCGCAAAAGCGTCGACGAGAGCTCTGCCAAGGGCTCTATCGTCAGATATTCCAAATTCCTTAGATTTTGGAACGTTTTTCTGGAGTGATAAAACGCACAGGACCGCGTAAGGGCAGCGCTTTATTAAGATGTTCTTAATTTCTCCCGCCGCTACAGCGGTATGTTCCCGTGCTTTTTGCGAGGGTTTGTGTCGCGCTTGTTCTCCAGGGCGCGCAACGCGGCAATCACTTTACCGCGAGTCTCCGCCGGCTCAATGACCGCGTCGATATAACCACGTTCCGCAGCCACGAACGGATTGGCAAAGCGCTCACGAAATTCAGTGATTTTTTCTGCGCGCAGCGCCGCACGGTCCTCCTCCGACGTCTTATCCAACTCGCGTTTGTAGACGATGTTCACCGCGCCTTCCGGTCCCATCACGGCGATTTCGGCCCCCGGCCAAGCAAAATTGGCGTCCGTACGAATATGCTTGGAAGCCATCACGCAATAGGCGCCGCCGTAGGCTTTGCGAACGATCACAGTGATCTTCGGCACGGTGGCTTCGGCAAACGCGAAGAGCAACTTCGCTCCGTGTTTAATAATCCCGCCAAATTCCTGCTGCGTGCCCGGAAGGAACCCGGGAACATCTTCGAAAGTTAGCAGTGGAATATTAAAGCAATCGCAGAAGCGCACGAAGCGCGCACCTTTCAGCGAGGCGTTGATATCCAACACCCCGGCCAGAAACGCCGGCTGATTTGCGACGATACCAACCGGCCGTCCATCGATGCGGCAAAGACCAACCACGATATTCTTGGCGAAGTGTTCGTGAACTTCGAAAAAATATCCATCGTCCACCACGGCGTGGATGACATCTTTCATGTCGTACGGTTTCTGTGGATCGTCCGGAACAATGGAATTCAGTGACTCATTGCGCTGTGAGCCCTCTTTTACACTGGCACGGCGCGGCGGATCCTCGAGATTGTTAGACGGCAGGAAAGCCTCAGCAGCTCGCGAATCATGGCCAGGCAATCGGCGTCGTCCCGCGAAACAAAATGGGCGACGCCGCTTTTTTCGTTGTGGGTCATGGCGCCGCCGAGTTCCTGCTTGGTCACTTCCTCGTGCGTCACCGTCTTGATCACGTCCGGTCCAGTAACGAACATGTAGGACGTCTCGCGCGTCATGAAAATAAAATCAGTAATCGCCGGCGAATATACCGCGCCACCCGCGCACGGACCCATAATCGCGCTGATCTGCGGAATCACGCCGCTGGCCAGTGTATTGCGCAGAAAAATGTCGGCGTAACCTGCCAGCGAAGCGACTCCTTCCTGAATCCGCGCGCCACCCGAATCGTTGAGCCCAATCACCGGCGCCCCGGCACGCATAGCTAGATCCATAATCTTGCAGATTTTCAGGGCATTGGTTTCAGAAAGAGAGCCGCCAAATACGGTAAAATCCTGCGCAAAAACATAAACCAGCCGGCCATCGATGCGTCCGAACCCAGTCACAAACCCGTCTCCGGCGGGCCGTTGCTCTTCCATCCCAAAGTCCGTGCAGCGATGCCGCACGAATTTGTCCAGCTCTTCGAAGGTATTTTCGTCAAGGAGCAAATGAATACGCTCGCGCGCCGTCAGTTTCCCGGCTTGGTGTTCTCGCTCGCGTCGTTCGGGGCCACCGCCAGCTTCGGCTTCGGACGAGATACGGCGCAGCTCTTCCATGCGGTCGTGATGCTTGGGAATAGGGGCGGAACTGGCTTTCGGTTCGGGCAAGAGAAACTCCTTTGAAACTACAAAACTCAAACATCGCGACGCGTGGGGAAGGTCGCTTTATCGTCTATCACCTCTGCAGTAGAAAAAATCCGCACGGCAAGATGCGTGGCCATCCAAACGGTGCCAAGCAGCAAAATTACGCCGAGCAATAACTCCGCAACAATGGCGCCGGCACGCTCCAGCGGTGAACGGATAGCGGTCACGAAAATCGTAGCCTGCAGAAGAATGAACATCGCAGCAAGAGTCATGGCCACGATTAAAATTGTGGTCAAAATCGAAGCGAGAATCTTTTTCATGGAAACAATGCGCGGCGCGCCCACTGGCCGCGAACGCCCCAAAGCATAGCGCAAGTGCCTTGAAATCAGAATCCAATGAGTGTGGTAGGTTCGGAAAGATTCGACAGCACTGCGCCATAAGCAACGATCGGGGGCTCAGCGCAATCCGGACCAATCGTCGGCGACCAGAATCGAATCCGTGGGGTTGGATGGATCGTATTTCACGCTGGCAGGCTGACCAGCGACCAATCTTTCAAAGCGAATCTGGCCTTCGAGGCCGGTGATATCTTGCGCGGTGTGATACGTCACGCCAGAAATCGCGTAGCTGTAGGAAACCAATTGGCGAAGCCGACTATCCGCCAGCGGCCGCGAACTGGAGCCAAAAACACCTTTGCGCGGTGCTTCGGGTTCAGGAGGATGCTCCACCAGCTCCACGATCTGACCTTCGGCGATGCGCCCGATCTGGTTCAGATGCAAGCGGCGTTTGCGTTCGGCTTCCAGCATATCCACGGTGGGGCGAAAAAAAGCGTAAGCGACAATGGCAATCGCCGCCGCGACTCCCCCAACCATGGCCAGCGTCAGTTTCCAATCGGCAAGAAGTGCATTCAACGCGCGTACTCCATTCAGAAGAAAGCTATGGGTTGGGAATCTTTTCGAACCGTCGCGTACACCGAACAGTAAAAGTATCTGCGCAACGGGCCTCACGGGGCGCAACAGCGCGGCTTCCCACTGCTGCATATTTTACCGAAACCTGGCGGGGGATATGAAACTACGCGTTGCGGCTGTGTACCGGGTTGCGCAACACGCCAATACCAGCGATGCGCACTTCCACGGAATCGCCGGGAAGCAGCGGGCCCACGCCGGCGGGTGTGCCGGTGGCAATTACGTCGCCTGCTTCGAGCGTCATCATGCGCGAAATCCAGCGCACCAGGAACGCGCAGGAATAGGCCATAAGTGACGTACTGCCAGACTGTCGCCGCTCGCCGTTTACGTACGTTTCGACAAGCACATCGGTGGGAACAATTTCTGTTTCGATGTGCGGGCCAATGGGGCAAAACGTATCGAAACCTTTCGCCCGTGTAAACTGCACGTCACTTTTTTGCAAATCGCGCGCGGTCACATCATTCAGACAGGTGTAGCCCAGGACATAAGACAGAACATCGTCATCGTCGCCCAGATCGGAGCAGGTGTGTCCGATGACCATAGCCAGTTCACCTTCATGCTCGACGCGTTGCGAGTAAGAAGGCAAGAGAACAGGTTCGTTCGGGCCAATGATGGAGGAGGACGGTTTTAAGAAAATCAGCGGCTCTTTTGGAACCTCGTTGCCGAGTTCGGCGGCGTGCGCGGCGTAATTTCGCCCGACGCAAACAATTTTTCGCGGCGCAACCGGCGCAAGCAATTGCACTGCGCTTAATTTCCAAGCGCGCGCTCCGCGATTCCAGTGCTCCCAGGGAGCAGCGGAAATTTCAAACACGTCATCACCTTCAATGACGCCATAAAGCGCAGAAGCGGCAGCGGATGGAGTAAGTCGGCAAAATTTCATAACGTCAGTAGCTTACAGGATGACTGGGTCACGAGAGAATGTATAGAAGCCGGTAGCACAATATTTTTGCTACGAAGATGGTGGTACGATTTCGACGATCACTGGAGTGCTCTCAGCGCTCTCATTTCCCGCGCGGTCGACGGCCGTTACGGTATAGCGGTACTTGTGACCAGTCTGCACCGTGGTATCGCGGAAGGCCGGCGTGGGAATCAACTCAGGAAGCAGAGGCTGGCCGCGCGCGCCATCCGCTTCACTGCGATAGACGCGATAACCGGCCACATCATTTTCCGGACTGATGGACCACGAGAGATCGACAACCGCAGAGCCCGCAGTGTCGCCAGCTAGTTGCGCGGCAACTAACCCTACTGGTGCGGCGGGCGGGAAAGTATCGCGGGGCGAAACCGCGACCGGCGTGGAGTCTCCGGATTCCAGAGGATTTGCCGCGTTAGCTACGCTCCTCACGACATAGATGTACGTTTGGTTGAATTCGAAGTCGGTGTCTCGCTCGCTGGGGTTGTCGGTGGAAGCGATCAACGACAACTTTGTTTTCCATTTGGCGTGAGCCAAATCTTTCACCGCAGCATCGATTGCGGCCTGATCCGCAGAAGGATCCAGCTGGCCGCGATACACGTGATAGCTGACAGTGGCCAGCGGTTCGCCGCCGGAGGTGCGCGTGACTGCTGCCCAGCGAAGCTCGATGGCGCTTTCCGTGACCGTGGCTTCCACCCTACCGATGGCTTCAGGCACCGGGTAAACCGCCAGCGCGATGATGTTCGAATTGGCCGATTCTTTTTTTGCGGAAACGCGCGTGCGCACCAGATACGCAGCTTTGTAGCCAGGTTGAGACTTGGCTTCTTCCGGTGCCAGCGGCACTAACAACTGCGCGTGTTTATCGACAATGTCTCCGGAAACCAGCGCACCCGGAAACGTGTAGACCATGCGAAACGATTTTGCATCGGGCGAGCCGTCGGATTTGAACTCACCGCGATAAACTTCGCAAGTGGGAATTTCCGTCAATCGCGTACCAGTGATGGTTTTTGCGGGAACTGTGAAGGTCAGTTGCGCGGCATCGCCCTTTTGCTGCACGGTCAAATCGGTCACAGGGACGGGGATCGGAGGCGAAGGAGGAGTTGGTTCGCCGGGGGCGCCGCAACCGATAGCAAGAATTGCGAAGGAAAAAAACGCGCCGCAAAGTGCGGCGTTGGTGAACAAACCACGGAAGCGACCCGGCTGGGCTGGCGGCATGTCGGCGCTTCCTTAAAGGATGTAGCGGCTCAAATCCTGATTCTTCACGATATCGGCCAGTTGCTTGGTGACGTAGGCACCATCGATCTTTCACGGTTTTCTTTTTCAGATCCGGTGCTTCGAAGGACAATTCGTCCAGCACTTTTTCGAGGATGGTGTGCAGACGCCGCGCTCCGATATTTTCGGTTTGCTCGTTCACGCTGGTGGCGAAACGCGCGATAGTCTCCACC
Organism: uncultured Acidobacteriota bacterium; assembly: GCA_963786485.1. Taxonomy (GTDB): domain Bacteria; phylum Acidobacteriota; class Terriglobia; order Acidiferrales; family UBA7541; genus Acidiferrum. The sequence goes on along the minus strand of CAWAZN010000017.1, from coordinate 1,353 downwards.
GCGTCGTCGGTGAAGGTGAGCTTCACACCTTCTGTTTCCAGTAGCGCGATATATTGTTTGACCAGCGCATTTTTCGGCTCAGTCAGAATGCGCACAAAATCTTCTTCCTTGAGCGATTGCAGTTCCACGCGGATCGGCAACCGGCCTTGTAATTCGGGGATCAAGTCGGAAGGTTTAGTCACGTGAAACGCGCCGGCGGCGATAAATAAAATATGGTCGGTGCGAATCATGCCGTAACGAGTGTTCACCGTAGTGCCTTCAATGATCGGCAAAATATCGCGCTGCACGCCTTCGCGCGAAACGTCTGGTCCATGACCGGATTCCCGGCCCGCGACTTTATCGATTTCGTCGATGAAAATGATGCCCATCTGTTCGGCGCGTTCGACCGCGGAACGCGTCACCTGGTCCATGTCCAGAAGCTTGTTTTCTTCTTCCTGGATTAAATATTCAAAGGCATCCGCCACAGACATTTTGCGTTTCTTTTTCTGTTGCCCGAACATTCCGGAGAGCATGTCCTTGATGTTGACGTCCATGTCTTCGACGCCTTGATTGGAAATAATCTCGAAGGAAGGCACGGCGCGTTCGCGGACTTCGATGTCAACCATGCGCTGATCCAGCTTGCCTTCGCGCAACTGTACGCGCAGTTTTTCCCGCGTGCGCTGCGATTGTTCGCGTTGCGCCCCGGCTGCGGCGTTGGCTGCGCTGGAGGCTTCCGCGGAGTTCAGATTGATGCCGCCGCTGTGCACTGCGGCGGGTGCCTGCGGGGGCTCCGGTGGCAGCAGCAAATCCAGGACGCGTTCTTCGGCGGCTTGTTCGGCGCGCTCGGCAACGTCGTCCAGTTTTTCTTCGCGCACCATGTCGATGGAGGTTTCCACCAGGTCGCGCACCATGGACTCCACGTCGCGGCCAACGTAGCCGACCTCCGTGTACTTGGAAGCCTCCACTTTCACGAACGGGCAGCCCGCCAAACGCGCCAATCGGCGCGCGATTTCCGTCTTACCTACGCCCGTGGGGCCGATCATCAAAATATTTTTGGGCAAAACATCTTCGGCAATCTCTGGCGGAAGCTTTTGGCGTCGCACGCGATTGCGCAGCGCCACGGCTACGGCACGCTTCGCTGCGGTTTGTCCGACGATATATTTGTCCAGCTCCGCCACAATTTCGCGCGGAGTCATATCGTCCAGCGCCGGCAGCAACTGCTGCTCCTCGCCGGGCGCCGCAGCATTTCCGCCGTTGGGCATATAGATCAATTCTTTGTCAGACTTGCTGGCCATGAGTCGCTCGTTTCCTTATACCACCGCGTGCCCACAATTGCTCGGATACCGAAAATACTCGCCGCGTCCTGCGCGCTGG